>NZ_JABUMR010000010.1:0-366312 GCF_013336725.1 Myxococcus sp. CA040A
CCCCCGCCGATTCCGGATGGCCGAGACGCGATGCAACGTCCGCTCGATGCCCGCCCGGTTGTCCTCCCCCGGAGCCCCCACCCGCTCCAACACCTGCTGCAAATCCTCGGGCCCCACCAACGCCTCACGCAGCCGCACCACCCGGTCCACCAGCCGCGCCTCGGGCGCCCGCCCCAAATCCAGCACCACCTCCAACACCCCCGAGACAGCAAGCGCCCGCACGCCCTCCCTCAACCCCTCTGGCAGCACGTCCACCAGCAACAGGAAGTCGTCAGCGACGGCGGCATCGGCACGCGATGAAGTCATGGCGCGTCTCCTCTACCGGAGCCTCGAGGCCGCTTCCATGCCCCCCACGAATCCCCTCGTGCTCGGCCACCCGGTGCCCACCCAGGGAAACCCTCTTCACCCCCACATCCCTTCCGCGACCCAGGCGAGCACGGTCCCCACCCGTCCACCCTGCCCCCCAGGACGCCCTCCGCGTTCACTGCCCAGCGCGACGCCTTGGTGAGCGTCTTGCTTTGCCCCGACCGGATTCCGCCAGGCGCGGCGCTGCGAAAGGGGTTGAGGACGTGACTTCCAGGCCTCACGAACGAAGGCTCGGGCACTGGCTCGCGGGCGCGGGCTGCATGCTGCTGCTCGCCGGCTGCAAGGGCGACTCACTGCCCAAGGCTCGCGTCCTCCCCGACCAGGACAACCCCCACACCCAGAATGACGAGTGCGAGAACGTCTCCGGTGACCCCGGCCGCGTCACCCTGCACCGCCTCAACCGCGCCGAGTACGACGCCACCGTGCGCGACCTGCTGGGCGACACCACCCGCCCCGCCCGCGACTTCCCGACCGACGACCACGGCTACGGCTTCGACAACAACGCGGATGTCCTCAGCCTGTCTCCCCTCCTCCTGGAGAAGTACGCCACGGCGGCGGAGAAGCTCGTGGAGACCGCCTGGGCCCAGGGCCAGCTGCGCACCTGCGCTCTGGACGCCCTCAATCCCGAGCCCTGTGCCCGCGACATCGTCTCGCGCTTCGCTCGCCGCGCCTGGCGCCGCCCCGTGACTTCCGAGGAGGTGGACCGGCTGCTGCGCGCCCTCACGCTCGCGAAGCAACAGGGAGACACGCCCGAGGCAGGCGTGAAGCTCGCCCTGCGCACGGTGCTCGTGTCGCCCCACTTCCTCTTCCGCGTGGAGAAGGACCCGGAGCCGACCTCCGCCACGCCGCGCCGGCTCGACGACTTCGAGCTGGCCAGCCGCCTCTCCTACTTCCTCTGGAGCAGCATGCCGGATGAGCCGCTCCTCCAGGCCGCCGAGCAAGGCAAGCTGCGCACGCCCGCGGAGCTGGAAGCCCAGATGCACCGCATGCTCGCGGACCCGAAGGCCCGGGCCCTGGTGAGCAACTTCGCCGGACAGTGGCTGTTCACCCGCGCGCTCGACTCGGCGGAGCCAGACCCCGCGCTCTACGGCGCCTTCAACGAGAAGCTGCGCGAGGCCATGCGCCAGGAGACCGAGCTGGTCTTCCAGGAGTTCATCACCGGCGACCACAAGCTGAGGGACCTCATCGACGCGCCCTTCACCTTCGTGAACGACGCGCTCGCCACCCACTACGGCCTGCCCCCACCCGGCAGCGGCACACCGCGACGCGTGGACCTCTCCGGTCATCCGGAACGCCAGGGCATCTTCGGCCACGGCTCACTGCTCACCGTCACCTCCAATTCGGACCGCACCTCGCCCGTGCAGCGCGGCGTCTGGGTGCTGGAGCAACTGCTGTGCTCCGCGCCGCCACCGCCGCCGCCGAACGTGGAGGGCCTGCCGCCCCCCGTGAATCCTCACATGACGATGAAGGAGCGCATGGCGCTGCACCGCAGCCTGCCCCAGTGCCAGGGCTGTCACCGGATGATGGACCCGCTGGGACTCTCGCTGGAGAACTATGACCCCATCGGCCGCTGGCGGCTGAACGAGGTCAGCGGCGCGCCCGTGGACGCCACCGGAGACCTGCCCGACGGCACCGTGCTCAACGGCAGCGTGGACATGCGGCGCTTCATCAAGGAGGACCCGAAACTGCCCTCCTGCTTCACCGAGCACCTGCTCACCTACGCGCTCGGCCGAGGCATGGCGGAGGCCGACCACTGCGCGGTGAGGGAAATCGCCGCGACGGCGGAGGCCAGCGGCGGACGCCTCAGTGACTACATCCTCGCCATCGTCCTCAGCGACCACTTCACCTCCCGACGGGGAGACCCGGAGGCCCAGTCACCATGAGCAAGAAGCTGTCACTGTCCCGTCGGACCCTGCTGCGCGGCGCGGGCGCGCTGATGGCGCTCCCCCTGCTGGAGCAGATGGTGCCCGGCACCGCGCGCGCCGCTGAGGCCCTGCCCACCGCCCGCCGACTGGCGGTCTTCTACGTGCCCAATGGCATCCACATGCAGAAGTGGACACCGACAGGCACCGGCGCCACCTGGGAGCTGACGCCGTCGCTCCAGCCGCTGGCGCCCGTGAAGAGCGACGTGCTCGTCATCAGCGGGCTCGCCAACGACTCCGGCAGGCCGGACGGAGACGGGCACCACGCCGCGGGCACCGCCGCGCTCCTGTCCTGCACCAAGGCCTTCAAGACGGAGGGCACCGACTTCCACGCGGGCATCTCCATGGACCAGGTCATCGCCAACCACCTGGCCCAACAGAAGGCCACGCGTTATCCCTCGCTGGAGCTGGGCAACGACGCGGGCCGAGGCATCGGCAACTGCGACTCCGGCTACGCGTGCCCCTACGCCAACAACATCTCCTGGGCAGGGCCCCGCACGCCCATGGCCAAGGAGGCTCGCCCCAAGGCCGTCTTCGACCGACTCTTCGCGGGCGTCGACCCCGGGACGACGCAGGCCCAGATAGAGAAGCGACGCGCCTACGGCCTGAGCATCATCGACTTCGTTCGCGAGGACGCCACCACGCTCCAGAAGCAGCTCGGCGCCACGGACCGGCGCAAGCTCGACGAGTACTTCACCAGCGTGCGCGATTTGGAGAAGCAGATGGAGGCCCTGGGCCAGCAAGGCCCCACGTGTGGAGTCCTGGTCTCCCCGAGTGAAGACGAAGACCCGCGCACCAAGACGAAGGCGATGATGGACCTCATCGTCCTCGCCTTCCAATGCGACCTCACCCGCGTCGCGACCTTCATGATGGCCAACGCGCGCAGCAACAAGGTGTATGGCTTTCTGGGACTCAGCGGCGGACACCACGCCTACTCGCATCACCAGTACGTCCAGTCCAACTACGACGCCCTGGCGCGCATCGACCGCTGGGAGGTGGAGCAGTACGCCTACCTCGTGCGGCGCCTGAAGGAGTCCCAGGATGTGACGGGCGCGTCGCTGCTCGACACCTCCATGGTGTACTTCACCAGCGAGGTCGAGGACGGCAACGCACACATCCACCGGAACCTCCCCGTGCTCCTCGCGGGCAAGGGGGGTGGAGCCGTCGGGACGGACCGGCATCTGCGCGCACCGGGCATGCCCATCGCGAACCTCTACATCTCCATGATGCGGGCCATGGGCGTCCCCAACGTCACCACTTTCGGAGCGGATGGCACGGGCGAGCTGGCGGGGTTCGGGGGGTAGACGCCGACCTCGCGAACGCGGGGATTCAACGTCACATGCACGCGTGGGAGTCCTGACGCATCATTCTCGTCATGCGTCCGTCTTCCCTCGCGCTTCGCTGGCCTCTCCTCGTCCTGCTCGTCCTTCCGCTCAGCTGCGTCCCGGCCACCTCCAAGTCGGGGCAGCGCAAGTCCTCGACGGCCCCGCGCGCCGCGACCACCGCGTCCCGGGGGCAGCAGACATCCGCGCGCGGCACTCCCCAGGAGTCGCGCCCCACGCCGTCCCCCGCGAAGGACTTCGCGCGGGACATGGTGGAGGCGCACAACGAGGCCCGCGCCCAGGCCCGGCCGACACCGAAGCCTTCGCTTCCGCCGCTCGTCTGGTCCGAGGACGCAGCGCGACAGGCCGCCTCGTGGGCGAAGGCGTGCAAGTTCGACCACAACCCCGACCGGGGTGACTTCGGGGAGAACCTGGCCGCCGCCACTCCGGATGCGTGGGGGACACGACAGGTGGTGAAGAGCTGGGCGGACGAAGTCGCGGACTACGACCACGCGCGCAACACCTGCAAGAAGGGCAAGGTGTGTGGCCACTACACGCAGGTGGTGTGGCGCAAGACGGGCGCGGTCGGCTGCGCCACGGTGCTGTGCAAGAAGAACTCACCCTTCGGCAGCCAGTTCCCCACGTGGCAGCTCTGGGTGTGCAACTACACGCCACCCGGAAACTTCGTCGGACAGCGGCCCTACTGAGTCGGGCTGCCACGGGTACGCGGTCCGCACACCCTTTCGGACGTGGCGAGGGCGGCGGATAATCCGCGCATGAACCGCTCCCTCGTCCGACCCCTGCTGACCTGCGGTCTCCTCGTGGCCTGGCTCGCCGGTGCCGGCTGCGGCTCGGATGAGCCGGACGATGACGGCCCGGACGCCGGAGACTCCGGCACTCCCGACTCGGGTTCTGGCACGCCGGACTCCGGTTCGGGCACACCTGACTCGGGTTCCGGTACGCCGGACTCCGGTTCGGGCACACCCGACTCGGGCTCTGGTACGCCGGACTCTGGTTCGGGCACACCCGACTCGGGCTCTGGCACGCTGTCGCCGTTCGCCCAGGACATGCTCGCGGGACACAACGCCACCCGTGCCGCCGCACAGCCCACGCCGAGCCCCGCGCTGGACCCACTCACCTGGGACACGGCGGCGGAGAACGTCGCGAAGGCGTATGCGGCGAAGTGCAAATTCGAGCACAACCCCGACCGTGGCAGCTACGGCGAGAACCTCACCGCCGCCACGCCGAACTCCATGTCCACCCGGAACGTGGTGGAGGGCTGGAGCAGCGAGGTCAAGGATTACAACTACGCGAACAACACGTGCACGAGCGGCAAGATGTGCGGCCACTACACGCAGGTGGTGTGGCGCAACACGAAGCGCGTGGGCTGCGCCACGCAGGTGTGCACGACGAATTCGCCGTGGGGCAGCCAGTTCCCCACGTGGCAGCTCTGGGTCTGCAACTACGCGCCTCCGGGCAACTACTCGGGCCAGCGACCGTACTGAGTCAGGCCCTCAGCGCTCCAGCGCGCGAAGCCACGCGGAGAGGGTGTCGAGCGCATCGCTCGTCACCACCTCCACTCCCGGCTGGTCCTCTCGCGCCGGCTCCGCGAGCCAGTGGTCCGCGCGGGCAATCACCTTCACCAGCGCCCTGCCCGGCGCCCCTGGCCGCAGCTTCAGCCCGCGATTCAGCGCCCGCGCCGTGAGCGAAGCGGGCGTCGTCTCATCGCGCTCGCCCAGGAGCGCGAGCACCGGCCCGCGCACCCGCCGCAGGTCCTCCGCAGCGTCGTAGGACAACACGTTGCGCCACATCTTGCGCTGCACGTCCAGGAAGCGCGCCACCGGCAGGCCCTTGAAGGGCGGCATCGCCGTCACCGCGTACCAACGCTTGCGCTTGGCCCGCTGGAGCTGGAAGTCGAGCGTCTTCAGCGCACGCGCCGCGCCCTCGTCCGTGTACAGGCGCGCGTCGTACAGCACGTCGAGGAACTCCGTCAGGTCCACCAGCTCCGGCCCCGTGAGGCCCCGCCGCCGACCCTCGTTGCGCATGCGGTGCTGCTCCTGCTTCCACACCGCGCCGCCCCCTCCGGACACCAACACCAGGAACCCCACGTCCTCCGGCGACTGCGCCGCCGCGCTCACCGCCGTCCACGCGCCCTGGCCAAAACCCATCAACCCCACCGCGCCACCCGGCGCCACCCGCTGCCGCAACAGCCGCGCCGCCACCAACCCATCCACCGCCCGCTCCCGCACCCCGGACTCCCACGGCTGACTGTCCCCCGTGGAGCGCCCCGTGCCCCGCGCATCGAACGTGAGCACCGCGAGCCCCTGTTCGACGAGGAACGCCGGATAGGGCTCCAGCGACTCGCGCGTGCCCTGCCCCGCCTCGTGCAACAGCACCACCGCGTGCCGGGGCGGCCCTCCCGCCGGCAACCACAGCGTCGCGGACAAGGTGACGTCGCCGCTGCGCAACGAGAGCTCCTCGGTACGCACCGGCACGGGCTCCAGCACGAGCGCCCCGGC
This sequence comes from Myxococcus sp. CA040A, assembly GCF_013336725.1. Taxonomy (NCBI): domain Bacteria; kingdom Pseudomonadati; phylum Myxococcota; class Myxococcia; order Myxococcales; family Myxococcaceae; genus Myxococcus; species Myxococcus sp. CA040A. The sequence continues at coordinate 6,130 of NZ_JABUMR010000010.1, forward strand.
GGCCACTCCGCTCAACGTCAACGTCGGCGCGCGCCACACGGCCAGCGCCGCGGGCCGGCTGCCCTCGAGCGACCACAACCCCTCGCCCCGAGGCTCCAACCTCCAACGCCGCCGCGAGGCGAAGTCCATCAAGAAGGCCGACGACGCGTCCCGGCCCACCCGCACCAGGCCCCCATCGGGTCGCCGCCACGCTCCCGCGAACGGCGGCGGCGCGTCAGCCACCACGGGCGACGCCGCCAGCGCCATGCTCCCGGAGAGCAGCAGCCCCAGGCCCACCACGACACTCACACCCATCCTCGACAACCGCACCTCCCGAAGCCGTGCTCCTGTTCAAGCCGACCTGGAGCCCAGGAGCAACCTCGCGTCACGCTCCCGCGAGCACATGTGGACCGCTGGACATCCGCGCCCTGTCAGCGCCTCAGGTGGTGCTCGAAGAACATCGACGTCTCCGCCCAGGCCATCGCCGCCGCGCGCTCGTCGTAGCGCTGGCCGGACGGGTTGGCGAACGCATGCTCCCCTTCCAGCTCGACGATGCGGTGGCGCACTCCCGCCGCGTTCAGCCCCTCCCGGAACTCCTGCACCGTCTCGGGCGGAATCGATGCGTCCTTCGTCCCGAAGATGCCCAGAAGCGGCGCCCGGATGGCCGCCAGCTCCTGGGGGTCCGTCACCGGATTGCCGTAGTAGATGACCGCCGCGTCCAGCTCCGGAATCGCCATGGCCGCGTGCAGCGACCAGCTCCCACCGAAGCACCAGCCCAGGCTCCCCGTGCGAGTCGCGCGCACCCGCGAGTCCTCCCGCAGGAATGCGTGCGCCGCCTTCAGCACCTGCATCCCACGCGCCGGGTCCACCGCCTTGAGCAACGCGAGCGCCTCATCCGACGTGGTGGCCACCTTGCCGCCATACAGGTCCACCGCCAGCGCCGCGTAGCCGTTGGCCGCCAGCCGGTCCGCCCAGTGTCGGATGTGAGGATTCAGGCCCCACCACTCGTGGATGAGCAGCACGGCGGGCAGCGGCGCCTTCGCGTCGGGCGGCAGGCTCAGGTACGCCTTCGTCCCGGCCACCTCCACCTCCTGGCCCAGGAGCTCCGGCGGCGCGTCACCGCGCAGGGTGTGCATCGCCTTGAACTCGGCCTCGGAGACCGCGCCCGTGGACGACGGCTCGCGCAGCACCTCGTGGGGCTTGCCCCGCGTGCAACCTCCCACCAGCAACAACGCGCCCAACAGCAGCAGGTGACGGTGCATCGAGTTCCTCCCTCGGCGTGTGGCGCTCCGAGCGCCCCAAACGAAGAGGGCTGGCAAGGGATTCCCCTGGCCAGCCCTCCTATCTCCCGCTCCGAGTGGAGCAGGGAGGTGACTACTTCTTCTGCGCGGCCGACGGAGGCGTCGCGGGAGCACCCGGCGCACCCGGCGCGCCAGCAGCAGGCGCCTCGGGGGGCTTGACGATCTCCAGCAGCTCCACCTCGAACACCAGGGCCGAACCACCCGGGATGTTCGGGGGCGCGCCGCGGTCGCCGTAGGCGATGTCGGACGGGCACACCAGCTTGGCCTTGCCGCCGACCTTCATCTTCTGCACGCCCTCCGTCCAGCACTTGATGACGCCCTGGAGCGGGAACTGCGTGGGCTCGCCCCGCTTGTAGGAGCTGTCGAACTCCGTGCCGTTGGGCAGCGTGCCCTTGTAGTGGACCTTCACGATGTCCGTGGCCTTCGGGGAATCACCCGTGCCCGCGGTCAGCTCCTTGTAGACGAGACCCGACTCGGTCTTCGTCGCGCCGGACTCCTTCGACGCCTCGTCCAGGAACTTCTTGGAGTTCTCCTTCTCCTTCTCCGCCTTCTGGGTGCTGCGCGCACGCGCCAGCTCCTGCAGCTTCGGCCCGTACGTCTCCAGCTCCACCGCGGGCTTCTCGCCCTTGACCTGCGCGGTGAGGCCCGCCTTGACGTACTCCAGCTCCTCCGGAGTCATCTCGAACACGCTGATGCTCTTGCCGATGGACAGGCCGAGCGCGTACAGCGTCTTCTGGTCCTCGCTCTGCGGGGTGGCCGCCGCGCCCGGCGTCGTCGCCGTGGCACTGCCATCCTTCGCACCCTGAGGCTGGCACGCCGCCACGCTCAGCATCATCGCAACCAGACACATCTTCCGCATGTGTTTGCCCTTCCTTGGCTTGCAGCGGCAGCGAACCCGCTGCCAGTCACAGTTCCGGAGGGGCGACTTACTACAGAAACGCGCGTTCATCTGCTCGCCGGCACCACCTGGACGCTCAACAGCGCCAGACTTTGGCCTTCATTCCATCTGGGTGGGATATTTCTCCACCCGGCGTCTTCGTCGCCCGGACTCAGGGTGACTCGGACGGACCTGCATCCGAGGGGGGCGCCTCCAGGTACGCCAGCAGGGGCTCGCGCAGGGGGCCCAGGCGTTTGTAGCCGCTCATGTCATCGGGGACGGTGCGCAGCACCTGGGCCAGGCGGCGGCGGCGCTCGGGCGTGGGCACCTCGCCGGCCACGGGCGCCAGGTACGTGTGGATGGTGAAGAGGACGGCGCCGGACTCCGGGAGGCGGCTGAGCGTCTGACGCTCCAGGCGCAGGAAGCAGCGCTCACCGGCGTTCTGGGGGGTGAGGCCGTCGAAGAGGTGCAGCCACTCCGCCCGCGCGTGGGGCTCCATGCACAGCCGGTCCGTGACGGTGAGGGCCCAGTTGCAGCGCGTGACGGTGCGCCCCGGCTTGAGGCCCTCCATCAACCGCAGCGTGGCGGCGCCCACCTGCTCGGCGAAGCGCGGCACCGGTGCGTGGACCTCCAACAACGGCCGGCCCAGCTTCTGGTCCAGGCACCACCCGGAAGGAAAACAGAGCTGGCCGGCGACCAGCGGAAAACCCTCACGCGCGCCGTCGAGCACCAGCAGATCCTCCTGCACCTGCCGGCCCACCCAGTCCAGCGGCGCCAGGGGCAGGCTTTCCGCGTCTCCCGGCACGAAGCGGGAATCCGTGCCGAGCAGCGCGTTGCGCCAGTGCCAGCGTCCGCCCTCGCCTTCCAGCCGCGTGAAGTGAGCGGGCGACTCGTCCGCCATGCGTGTCAGTAAAAGCCTCAAAACCTCCCATTGAAGCGGCTCCGTTCCTGGCAATGCCTGGAATCGCGCGCGGAAATCCTCGCGCAGCAGCGACGCCTTCAACGCCAGCTCAGCCGCATAATGCGGTGCGTCTATCTCGATGAGTGTTTCACCTGCCCGCAGGGCGCGTACTCCAAGTGCCGTCGCATAGGTGTCCTGCTCGAAGGGGAAGTAGGGCAGCACGAGGGACGCGTCTCCTGACCCGCGAAAATACAGGCTCCATTCCATTGCACATCGCACCGCGTCACGAAACCCAGGCGTGGAGGAATTCCTCACCGAACGCTTGAGGTCGGGCGGCGCGGAGACGAGTATTCGCGCATCCCTCGCCGCGCTTCTCAGCATCGCACTCATGTGAGTCGAAGAGGCGCGCCTTTCCGCAGGAGGAAACCTGATGAACCGTCTGCCGCTTTCGCGCGTGTCACGTGCCGTGCTCGTCGCCACGCTGGGTCTGCTCGCCATTCCCGCATGCTCGGATGATGACGATGACCGGACGTTCGCGAGCGCCAACCCGGACCCGGGCCCCGGTGTGCCGGACTCGGGCACGCCGGATTCGGGGACCCCGGACCCCGGGACTCCTGACTCAGGTACCGTGTGGCCCGCCGAGTTCTCATGTACCGACGCGCAGCGGACGACGGTGACCTTCAATCCGGGTCAGGAGCAGGCGCTGCAGAACGAGGTCAATGAGCTCAAGCCCTGCACCACGATTCAGCTGGGCGCGGGCACGTTCCGCTTCGACAACGCGGTGACCATCCGCCAGGACGGCATCACCATCGTCGGCGCGGGCCGGGGCGCGCAGGGTGAGGGCACCGGTGGCGCCGCCAGCACCGTGCTGGACTTCTCCAACGCCGCCTCCAACACCAACGGCATGGACGTGATTGGCAAGCTGTTCACCGTGCGCGACCTGGCGCTGTGGAACGCGAAGAAGGACGCGCTGCGCGTGGAGAACTCCGCCAACGTGTTCATCCAGCGCATCCGCACCGAGTGGGCGCAGGAGAACAACCCGGACAACGGCAAGTACGGCATCTACCCGGTGAAGTCGCGCTACGTGCTCGTCGAGGACAGCGAGGCGTACAACGCGGCCGACGCCGGCATCTACGTGGGCCAGACGCGCTACACCATCGTCCGCCGCAACATCGCGAAGAAGAACGTGGCGGGCATCGAAATCGAGAACACGAAGTACGCCTATGTGGAGGGCAACACGGCCATCGACAACACCACGGGTCTGGTGGTGTTCGACCTGCCGGGCAACCCCATCAAGGGCACCGACATCCTCATCACCAAGAACATCATCACCGGCAACAACCGCCCCAACTTCGCGTCGGTGACGACCAGCAGCAGCACGGTGTCGCAGGTGCCGGCGGGCACGGGCACGTTCATCCTGGCGTCGCGCCGGGTGGAGTTCGTGGGCAACACGTGGGGTGACAACGAGACGGTGGACATCGCGGTGCTCAGCGGCCTGTCCATCGAGCCCAACCCCGTCCTGTGGGCGGCGGCCTTCTACAACTTCGCCAGCGCGGACGTGAGCATCCACGACAACACCTTCACGGGTGGCAGCGGCGGCAACATCGACCATGGCGCGCCGAGCATGACGCTCCGTCCGCTGGGCTTCCTGATGTCCAACCTCTACGCCTACGGCAAGGCCGTGCACGGCGTGGAGCGGGTGGAGCACGTGCTGTGGGACGGCATCGACCCGTATCCGCGCAACGAGACCATCGCCAACGGCGTCAACATCTGCTTCGTCAACAACACGCTGCCGGCGTCCTCGAAGGAGTCCGTGGTGGACCTGGACCTGATGGCCGTGACGGCGAAGCTCACCGCGACGACGCCCGACCCGACGGGTGCCTGGGCGGAGACGCGCCGCTACAACCAGGGCGTGGCGCCGTTCAACTGCTCGGGCTTCAGCCCCGCGCTGGCGCTTCCCTGAGCTGCGGTTCAAGGACTGACTCGCCATGCGCGCGCCGTACATGACTCGCCTGGGCCTCGCCGCGGTGCTGTTCGCCGCGGCGGTGGCCGCCTGCTCGGGTGGAAACGATGACCCACCGGGCGGCGACAACCCGCCTGACTCGGGGAACCACGACAGCGGCACCCCGGATGCGGGTGACTCTGGCACTCCGTCCACACCCGACGCGGGGCCGGACGCTGGACCGGATGCCGGTGAACCCGACGCCGGAGTGGATGCGGGGACGGACGCGGGCACTCCCGATGCGGGGCTGCCCGAGGGCACCGTCACCATCCCCAACAAGCTGTCGGACCTGGGGCTGTTCACCGGGAGCCCGGCGACCAGCGACTTCCAGCCCGTGGCGGGCAACATCCCCTACGAGCTGACCACGCCGCTGTTCTCCGACTACTCGCTGAAGTCCCGCACGCTGTATGTGCCCGCGGGCAAGGCGGCGGTGTACTCGGCGTCGGATGTGTTGGATTTGCCGGTGGGGACCATCATCACCAAGACGTTCGCGTTCCCCGCCGACTTCCGGGAGCCGGACAAGAATGTGCGCCCCCTGGAGACGCGCATCCTGGTGCGGCAGCCGGGCGGCTGGGAGGCGTATCCCTACGTCTGGAATGACGCGCTGACGGAGGCGGACAAGGCCGTGGGCGGCAAGGTGTTCAAGAACTTCGAGTTCATCGACGCCCAGGGCGTGGCGAAGAAGTTCGACTACCTGGTGCCCCAGCGCAACCAGTGCCAGAAGTGCCACCATGTGGTGGATGAGCAGGACAACCAGCAGCTGCTGCCCATCGGCGTGAAGGCCCGGTATCTCAACCGGGACCATGTCTACGACGGACAGACGCTCAACCAGCTCCAGCACCTGGCGGACCTCGGGAAGCTGACGGGGTTGCCTCCCGCCATCCAGATTCCTCGCGCGCCGGACGCCTTCAACACGGCGGAGGCGAGCCTGGAGATTCGCGCGCGCACCTACCTGGATATCAACTGCGCGCACTGCCACAACCCGAAGGCGCAGCCCGGCATCACCAGCCGGCTGTTCCTGGACATCAAGACGACGGACGAGTTCAGCCTGGGCCACTGCAAGCGGCCGGGCTCCGCGGGCAACGGCGTGGGCGGTGAGTTCGACATCGTCCCCGGAGACCACTCCACGTCCATCCTCTGGTACCGCATGAACACCGAGGAGTCGGGAAAGATGATGCCGGAGATTGGCCGCGCCCTGCGCCACGACGCGGGCTCGCAGCTCATCGCCGACTGGATTGACGCCATGACGCCCCGCACCTGCAAGTAGGGCGACACGCGTGTCGACTGACAGCCCCCTTCGTGCCTTCCGGGCGCGGAGGGGGCTTTCCTTTTGAAGAGGTGTCCGTGAGGGACGACGACTTTCGGCGGGGGTGCCGCATAATCCCGGGCGCATGTCCCTTCCCGCCCTGGCCCGAGCGGCCGGCCTCATCCTCGCGCTGGCCGTGTTCGCCTCGTGCCGCATCGAGTCCGCCGCGCCCTCGTCCGGCGCCACCCTCTCCCACGAGGGCGCGCCATCCGGCGAGGTCTGGGTCTACACGTCCATGTACCAGCACGTGCTGGACGCGCTGGAGCCGCTGCTGAAGAAGAAGCTCCCCGGCGTCACGGTGCGCTGGTACCAGGCCGGCAGCGAGAAGGTGGCCAGCCGGGTGGAGGCCGAGCGCGCCGCCGGCGCCGTGCGCGCCGACATCCTCTCCGCGTCGGACCCGTTCTTCGTCGAGCGGCTGGCACGCTCCGGCGCCTTCCTGCCCTATGCCTCCCCGCATGTGCTGCGCGTCCCGCGCTCGCTGCTGGATTTGGACGCCCGCCATGCCTCCATCCGCGTGTCCACCATGGTGCTGGTGCACCGCGAGGACTCCCCTCCTCCGCCCACGTCCTTCGCGGCGCTGGTGGACGGGACATGGACGGGACGGGTGGCCATTGGCGACCCGCTCACGTCGGGCACGGCCTTCACCTGGGCGGTGTTCTGTCAGTCGAAGTATGGCGACGGGTACTTCACCGGCCTGCGCGAGCGCGGCGCCATCGTCGCGGGCGGCAACGCGGCGGTGCTCCAGAAGGTGGAGAGCGGCGAGGCGGACGCGGGCGTGCTGCTGCTGGAGAACGCGCTGACGGCCCGCTCACGCGGCAGTCGGATTCGCGTGGTCTGGCCCACCGACGGCGCCGTCACCATCCCCGGGCCGGTGGCCCTCTTCGCGACGACACCCAACCCCGTGGCGGCGAAGGCGGTGGTGGACGTGCTCCTGTCTCCCGAGGGACAGCGCCTCATCGTCGAGAAGGGTGACATGCACGCGGTGGATCCACGCCTCCCGGGCCCCGGCGGCGAGCCCGGCGTGGACACCCTGCTGACACGCACGCAGCCGTGGACACCCGCGCTGATGGAAGAGGGCCTCACGCGCGGTGGCGTCATCAAGGAAGCCTTCAGCCGGGCCTTCTCGAAATGAGCCCCCCGGCGCGGTGGCTCGGGCTGTTCGCGTGGCTTGTGCCCCTGGTCCTCTTCGCGGTGGGCCCGGTGGTGTTGCTGCTCGCGCGCGGCGCGGGAGCCCCGGGAACGCTCGGCTGGGATTGGCTGGCCTCGGAGGCGGGCGCGCTGGGCAACACGCTGGCCATCTCCGGCGGGGCGGCGGTGCTCGCACTGGTCCTGGGCACGCCCCTGTCGCTGTTGCTGTTCCGCACGGACCTGCCGCTGCGCGGCGCCTTCACCGTCCTCTTCACCCTGCCCTCGGCGATTCCCGCGTTCATCTGGGGCATGGGTTGGCTGTCATTGGCCAGTCCGCGCGCGGGCTATCTCAACCGGCTGCTGGGTGAGGGCACGCTCGACATCCACGGCCCGGTGGGCATCGCCTTCGTGGAGGGATTGTCCGGACTGCCGCTGGTGCTGCTGGCGGGCGCGGCGGCCTTGCGACGCGTGGACCCCGCGCTGGAGGAGGCCGCGCGCGTGTGCGGCGCCTCGCCCGCGCGGGCCCTGCTGACGACGACGGTGCCGCTGGTGCTCCCCTCGCTCCTGTCCGGCGCGGTGATGGTGTTCCTGATGGCGGCGTCGTCGTTCGGCGTGCCGTACCTGCTGGGGGTGTCCGCGTCTCCGCCCACGCGCGTGCTCACCACGCGTATCTACGAACTCGTGCTGCTCGGGGACGAGGGCCTGGGCCGGGCCTCCGCGCTCGCGCTCGCGCTGCTCTTGCTCACGCCGCTGTCCCTGCTGGCGACGTGGGCCCTGGGCCGCTCGGGCCGCGTGCGGCTGAGCACGGGCAAGGGCCTGGCCTCGCGTCCCCTGTCCCTGGGCCGCGCGCGCACCGGGGCCACCGTGGGGGTCGCGAGCACGTGCGCGCTGCTCGTGTTGCTGCCGCTCGCCGCCATCCTGCTCACCTCGCTCCAGCGCAGCTTCGGGGCGAGGCTTGCGTGGGAGGAGCTCACGCTCGCGCACTGGTCCGGCGTCCTGCTGGAGCCGCGCACCCTGCGCGCCACGGGGCTCAGCCTGCTGCTCGCGACGGGAGCGGGCGCGCTGGTGTGTGGGCTGGGGCTCGCCGCGGCCCTGCTCCAGCGGGCCTTCCGCCGACTCGGCGCGGGCGTGGAGGCCGTCGCCGTCTGGCCCTATGCGGTGCCGGGCACGGTGCTGGCCCTGGCGCTGCTGCTCGCCTTCTCGCGGGACTGGCGCTTCATCCTCGTGGACAAGGTGGCCTTCGTGCTCGCGCTGGCGCACACGCCGTGGTTGCTGCTCATCGCCTATGCGGCGAAGTACCTGGCGCTGGGGACGCGCAACAGCGCGGAGGCGCTGGCCCAGTTGGACCCGTCCCTGACGGAGGCGGCGCGCATCAGCGGAGCGGGGCCGCTGCGGGCCTTCGTCGACGTGCCCCTGCCCCTCTTGCGACCCGCGCTCATGGTGGCCTTCATCCTGGCCTTCCTCTCGTGCGCGACGGAAATCACCATGTCCGTGTTGCTGGTGCCCGCGGGCTCGGAGGTGCTGGGCAAGCTGCTGTTCGACCTGCAGAGCTACGCGGACCCCGCCGCGGCGGCGGTGCTGGCCTGCGCCTTCGTCGCGCTGGTGGTGCTGGGACAAGCGGTGCTCGCGCTGGTGGCCCGGCGCGCGGCGGAGGCGCGGTGATGGCGGCGATTTCGTTGGAGGGGTTGTTCAAGTCCTACGGCGCCACGCCCGTGGTGCGCGGCCTGAGCCTGGAGGTCCGCGAGGGCGAGCTTGTCTCGCTGCTGGGCCCTTCCGGCTGCGGCAAGACGACGACGCTGCGGATGCTCGCGGGCCTGGAGCACCCCGACACGGGCGTCATCCGCATTGGCGGGGAGATGGTGGCGGGGCCGGGCGTGCGCGTGCCGCCCGAGCGGCGCGGACTGGGCATGGTGTTCCAGGGCTACGCCGTCTGGCCGCACCGCTCGGTGGAAGAGAACGTGGCCTATCCGCTGACGCTGCGTCGCATGTCGAAGACGGAGGTCGCCGCGAAGGTGCGCGAGGCCCTGCGTTGGGTCCGCCTGGAGGCGCTGGCGACTCGAAGGCCCCACGAGCTGTCGGGCGGACAGCTCCAGCGCGTGGCCCTGGCGCGCGCGCTGGTGGCCAGCCCCCGCGTGCTGCTGCTGGACGAGCCGCTCTCCAACCTGGACGCGGCGCTGCGTGAGGAGCTGCGCGCGGAGCTGGCGGCCCTGCGCGCGCGGCTGGGCACCACGCTCGTCTTCGTCACGCATGACCAGGGCGAGGCGCTCGCGCTGTCGGACCGCATCGCGGTGATGAACCAGGGCGTGCTGGAGCAGGTGGACGCGCCCGAGACGCTGTATCGCGAGCCGGCCACGCCCTTCGTCGCGGGCTTCGTCGGCGGAGCGAACGTCCTCACCGGCGAGGTGCGCGAGGGCGCCTTCCACACCGCGCGGAGCGGCACGGTGTTCCAACTGCCCGCCGACACCTCGGCGCCCCCGGGCCCCGCGACCCTGGTCGTGCGACCCGAGGACCTGGCGCTCGGTGAACAGGGCACCCCTCTGCCCCTCTCCGCGCGCCTGTTCCTCGGACACGCCGCCGAGTACCGCTTCCCCGTCGACGGCACCCTGCTGCGCGTGGTGGCCCCACCACTTGAAGTGCGCCCGGGTCAGACACTCAAAGTCCAGCTCCGCAAGGCGCGCCTGTTCTCCGTCGGCTGAGATTTCGAGAGTCTTCGGAGGAGTCGCCCTGGATGATTCCGGACTCGTTGATTGAAAAACGAGGCTCCGACAACAATCCCGTGTCCCCCCGGTATTCGGAGTCACCTTGCCCCGTCACATCACCCTGCTCGCGCTCCTCGTGCTGTCCCTCGGCCTCTCCGCCTGCACCGAGGACGACGTCTGTACGGAGATTTCCACCTGCGGCTCGTGCGCGAGTGAGTACGTCGCCAATGCCTGCAAGTGGTGCCCGTCCGACAGCACCTGCTCCGCGTATGGCGAGAACAGCTCGTGCTCGTATTCGGAGCTGAAGGACGACGCGGACGAGTGTGGCGGCACGTCGGGCTCGTGCACCAGTCCGTACTCGGGGCCGGCGGCGGACCCGCAGTCCTCCGCGTTCTGCCAGGCCGCGTACCACTACGGCTGCCAGGGCAACACGTTGAAGCGCAACGACAACTGCCGCGTGTACGCCCAGTTCGAATCAGACAATCCGGGCATGCCTTCCTGCCCCTACTGCCCCTGAGCCGATAGGTTCGAGGAATCCATGAGCGACGAAAACCCGAGCATCCTCTCTCACGTCTCCGTCGGAACGAATGACTTCGCCCGCGCGGTGGCCTTCTACGACCAGGTGCTCGCCACGCTGGGCTGTCGTCGGGTGCTCGACTTCCCCAACGCCGTGGCCTACGGCAAGCAGTTCCCGGAGTTCTGGGTGCAGATGCCCCTCGACGGACAGCGCGCCACCGTCGGCAACGGCACGCACTTCGGCTTCATCGCCACCTCGAAGCAGATGGTGCACGCCTTCCACGCGGCCGCGCTCGCGGCGGGAGCCACCGACGAGGGCGCCCCCGGTCCGCGCCCGCTCTACGGCGAGCCCTACTACGGCTGCTTCGTGAGGGACCCGGACGGCCACAAGGTGGAGGCGTCCTTCTGGGATGCCTCGCTGGGTGACGCGCACGGCGCCTGAAGCAGCCCCCCACCCACGAGCGATGCGGGCCCGCGGGAGGGGCGTTCAGCGGGCGGCGGAGGGCACCGCGGGCTCGGTGTCATGGCGGTAGATGACGCCCTCCTTCATCACGAAGAACACGGCCTCCGTCTTCCGGATGTCCTGGAGCGGATTGCCCGGCACCGCCACCACGTCCGCCAGCTTCCCCGGCTCCAGCGTGCCCAGCGTGGCGGACACGCCCAGGAGCTCCGCCGCGTGCACCGTCGCCGCGCGCAGGGCCTCGGCCGGCGCCATGCCCGCTTCCACCAGCAGCGCGAACTCGCCCGCGTTGCGCCCGTGCTCGAAGACCCCCGCGTCCGTGCCGAAGGCGATGCGCACGCCCCGCGAAATCGCCTTGCGCAGCGACTGCTTGCGCGCCTCGTCCACCGCGCGCACCTTGCGGATGTTGTCCTCCGGCAGGCGGCCCTGGTCCGCGCGCTCCTTCACGCCCTGGAAGGCCATGGCGGTGGGCACGAACCAGGTGCCCTTGCGCTTCATCAAGTCGAGCGCCTCGTCATCCAGCAGCGAGCCGTGCTCGATGGAGTCCACGCCGGCGCGGATGGCCCGCCTGGCCCCCTCCGCTCCGTGGGCATGCGCCGCCACCTTGCGCTTGCGCGCGTGCGCCTCATCCACAATCGCATCCAACTCCGCCTGGGTGAGCTGCGGCGAGTCCACATCCGAGTTGAGGCTCAGCACGCCGCCCGTCGCGCACACCTTGATGAGGTCCGCGCCGTACTTGAGCGTGTCGCGCACCTTCGCGCGCAGCGCCTCCGGCCCGTCCGCCACGCCCGCGCCCGTCTCGTCCGCCAGCACGCCCTTGCGCCAGGAGTTGCCCTCGTCGCAGTGGCCGCCCGTCGTGCCCAGTCCCGCGGTGGCCGTCAGCATGCGCGGCCCCACCACCGTGCCTCGGCGGATGGAGTTGCGCAGCCCCACGTCGATGAAGTCTCCGGCGCCCAGGTTGCGCACGGTGGTGAAGCCTGCCATCAGCGTCGCGCGCACACGCGGCAGGGACTCCAGCGTCTGCTCCGGAATGGTCCGCTGGAGCGAGTCGATGACGTCCTGCCTCCAGTCCTCGCCCGGCTCGCCCGTCAGGTGCGTGTGCGAGTCCATGAAGCCAGGCAGCAACGTGGCGTCCCCCAGCTCCACCACGCGCGCGCCCTCTGGCGCCTTCGCGCCCGCGCCCACCGCCGCCACCTTGCCGTTCGTCACCACCACCACGCCCGGCGTGACGAGCTTCCCCGTCTTCGCGTCGAACAGGCGCGCGGCCTTGAGCACGTAGGCCCGGGGCGGCTCGGCCGCGGAGGAAGGGAGTCCCAACACCAGGCAGGCCACGAGGAGCGCACGTCTCATGAGGCCCATTGCCCTCCGCTCCCCCCACCCGAGTCAAGCGCCCGGGTGCATTCCCACCGTGAGCGCACCGCGCGCTCACGGAAGAAGCCGGAAGCCCCCTACACCTCGCGCAGCTTCCAGGTGCCTCGCCGGAAGAGGATGGCGGAGACGATGGCCAGCATGGAGAAGGCCACCGTGAGGGCCAGGAAGACGCCCGAGGGCCCCATCCCGACAGGCCCCGACAACACCCACGCCAGCGGCAGCTCGAGCAACCAGAAGCAGAAGATGTTGATGAGGGTGGGCGTGGCGGTGTCCCCCGCGCCGTTGAACGACTGCGTGAGCACCATGCCGAAGGCGTAGAAGAGGAAGCCTCCGCTGATGATGCGCAGCGCGTGGGCCCCGTAGTCCACCACCGCCGCGTCGGGCGAGAAGGCGCTCACCAGGGGCTGGGCGAAGACGATGAACAACAGCCCCAGCGAGCCCAGGAAGACGGCGTTGATGACGCCCGCCGTCCACACCGCGCGCTCGCCGCGCTCCGGCTGCTTCGCCCCCAGGCTCTGCCCCACCAGCGTGGCCGCCGCGTTGGCCAGGCCCCACGAGGGCAAGAGCGCGAAGAGGACGATGCGCATGGCGATGGTGTAGCCCGCCACCGCCGCGCTGCCGAACGTCGCGACGATGCGCGCCAGCACCACCCAACTCGTGGTGTTCACCAGCGACTGCGCCGTGCCCGCGCCGGACAGCTTCAGCATGGCCAGCATCGTCCCCGGCTCCAGCCGCAGGTGCTCGCGGCGCACCTGGAGCCGCCCGCTGCCCCGCGCCAGCCGGTAGAGCTGGTACACCACGCCGCAGCTGCGGCCGAACGTGGTGGCGACCGCGGCGCCCATGACGCCCAGCTCCGGGAAGGGCCCCAGGCCGAAGATGAGCATGGGCGCCAGGACGATGTTGATGGCGTTGGCCAGCCACAACACGCGCATGGCGATGGCCGCGTCCCCCGCGCCCCGGAAGATGGCGTTGATGAGGAACAGGAGCAGCACGCTGCCCATGCCGCCGAGCATCACCCGCGTGTAGCGCACGCCGTGCTCCAGCACCCACGGCGAGCCGCCCATCAGCTCCATCAACGGCCGGGCGAACACGACGCCCGCCACCGCCACGGGAATGGCCAGCAGCACCCCCAGGCCAATGGCTTGCACCGCCGTGCGCGCGGCCCGCTCCGGGTCCTTCTCACCGATGCGGCGCGACACCAGCGCCGTGGCGCCGATGCTCAGGCCCGCCGCCGCCGCGTAGATGATGGTGAGCAGCGACTCCGTCAGGCCCACCGTCGCGACGGCATCCGCGCCCAGCCGCCCGACGAAGAACACGTCCACCACGGCGAAGATGGACTCCATCACCATCTCCAGCACCATGGGGACCGCGAGCAGGAAGATGGCCCGCTTCACCGGCAGACCCGTGAGGTCCCGCTCGGTGCCATGCATGGCTTCCTTCAGCGAAGCCCAGAGCCCCACCGCGGGTTCCCGCGACGACGGCGCATCCACCTCCGACATTTCCGGCCTCCATGCCGCCCCGAACCTGGGCCCTTCTGGCAGGAAGGCGCGGGCGCGTCCAGGGACGGCCGCCGCCGTCATCGGCTGACCCCGGGCCCGGAGCACGTCGGGAGGACGAGCGGGCGGGCCCTTGTCCTTCGCGCCCGGACGAGCGTGCGTGGAGGTCGCTTGCCCCGTACCGGAGGCGGAGCCCCGAGGGGTTGGTCGTCCTGCCTCGAACACCCATCCAGCGCCGGCGGGCCGTCCTTCTGTCCCGAGCCGAGGTGTAGCTTGCCCCCACTCATGGTGACGAGCTTTTCGCGTGTGGCACCCTCCACGGACCCCAGTCAGGGCGCCGCTCATTTCCGTCTGGCCAGCAGTGCGCGCCTCCTGGGACGCATGCACCTGGGACCGGGGGTCCACGTCGCACAAGGCGCGGTGGTGTGCTCTCCGGAAGGCGCGGTCCAACTGGGCGCGGGCTCCGCGGTCCGGGAGAACGCCGTGGTCATCGGCACGGCCCGACACCCCGTCGCGGTGGGAGAGAAGACCGCGCTCGGTCCGAGGAGCCTCATGCTCGGCGCATCGGCGGGCCACCTGTGTGACGTGGGCGCTGGCGCCATCCTCATGCCCGGCGCGCAGCTGGGAGACCGCTGCCTCGTGGCGGATGGCACGCTGGTGCCCGCGGGCATGTTCGTGCCCTCCGATTCCGTCGTCGTGGGGCGGCCCGCCCGGGTCGTCCGCAGGGTCGACACCGGCGACCTGGAGCGGCTGCGCACCGCGCGAGGCGGCACCCTCTCGCTGCCCGAACAACCCCTTACCCCCTTCTTCGCGAGAGACCGCGCCGAGGACGCTCCCATGGGACAGCTGTACTCCTTCCGAGACAAGCACCCGCTCGTCCACCCCACCGCCACCCTCTTCTCCTCCTGCGAGGTGACGGGAGACGTGCTCATCGGACCGGGCGCCATCATCGGCCCCGGTGTGAGAATCGTGGGCGAGTCCCACGTCCCACTGCGAATCGGCGCGGGGGTGCGCATCCACGCCAACGCGGTGGTGCACCTGCAGCCGGGCGGCTCGCTCGTCATCGAGGACGGCGTCTTCATCGGGCCGGGCTGCCTGGTGCACGCCTGCTTCGTGGGCGCGGGGACGGTGGTGGAGCCAGGCGCCATCCTCTGCGACCGCAGCCGCCTGGGCCGGGGCTGCATCGTTGGCGCGGGCAGCCTGGTCCGCGCGGGGACCCTGTTCCCGGACGCGGCGCAGGTGGACGGCTTTCCCGCGGTGCAGACGGGCTTCCTCTCCGCGCTGCCACCCGCGCCCGTCTGGGCCCTGCGGCCCGAGGACCTGCCCGAGCTGCGCCGCGTGAGCTGAAGACCGTGTCCGGCGGGCGCGCCACACCCGGAGGCCGTGCGAGGCCCCGGCGGGTCGCCCGTCAGCGCGTGCGCCGCGCGTGCCGTAAGGCACCTCCGTCCAAATCGTGAAGGAAGCGGGAAGCCGCGCGGGGAGTGGCCGGGTGGGCCTGGCCGCGCGGGGACCGGACGGAGGGCTTTCACGGCGAGGGCGAGATGTGGCAGGCGCCGGGCACCGAAGGACTTCAGGAGATTCATCGAGGACGCCGCTACGTCGTCCTGCGGACCTGGGGACAGGACGGCAGACCCCTCGTCATCAAGCAGGTCCGCCGAGGTCCGCTCGCCGTCGGCAGCGGCCCCATGCTGCGCCACGAGGACGCGCTCCTGCGCGAGCTGCGCGACGCGGTGCCGGACATCTCCCGCGTCGTCTCGCTCACCGAGGAGCCCTCACAGCCGCTCGCGCTCGTCCTGGAGGACGCCGGGCCCCACAACCTCCAGGAGTGGCTGCATCGCAGGCCGGTGGGCGTGGAGGTCTTCATGGAGCTGGCCCTCCAGCTCGCCGGCATCCTCTCCCGCCTGCACCAGCACCACGTCATCCACCGCGACCTCAACCCCACCAACCTCGTGATGAGCGCCAGCGGCCAGCGCCTCACGCTCATCGACTTCGACCTGGCCACGCGCGTCTCCGGACTTGCGCCCTCCGGGGACATGCCCGGAGAGCTCCAGTGGGCGCTGGCCTATATCGCCCCGGAGCAGACGGGCCGGATGAACCGGCTCATCGACCACCGCGCGGACCTCTACTCCCTGGGCGCGACGTTCTACGAGCTGCTCACGGGCCTGCCGCCCTTCACGTCCGCGGACCCCGTGGAGCTGGTCCACGCCCACCTGGCCCGGCATCCCGTGCCGCCCGCGTTCGCCAACCCCGCCGTCCCTCGCGTCGTCTCCGACATCGTCCTCAAGCTGCTCGCGAAGATGCCCGAGGAGCGCTACCAGAGCGCCGACTCCCTCCTCGTGGACCTCCAGGAGGTCCGCCGCAGGAAGGGCGCGGACCTGTCCGACGACTTCGAGCTGGGGCGGCTGGACCTGGCCCGCCAGTTGTCCCTTCCCGAGCGACTGTATGGCCGCGAGCCGCAGCAGGCCGAGCTGCGCGCGGCACGGGAGCGGGTGCGCCAGGGCACCAGCGAGCTGCTCCTCCTGTCCGGCGCGGCGGGCATCGGCAAGTCGGCGCTGGTCCACGAGCTGGCGCGAGACGCGGCGCGCGGCGACCGGCTGCTGACCGGCAAGTTCAACCAGCTCCAGGGCAACGTGCCCTACTCCGCGTTCGTCCAGGCGTTCCAGGGCCTGCTGCGCGAGCTGATGGAGGAGGCTCCGGAGGCGCGGGACATCTGGCGTCAGCGGCTGCTCGGCGCCCTGGGCCCCCACGCCCGCGTCATCAGCGACGTCATCCCCGCGCTGGAGGAGCTGCTCGGCCCGCAGCCCCTGCCACCGAAGCTGGGACCGGTGGAGGCGTCCGCGCGCTTCCATCTGCTCTTCCAGTCCTTCGTGCAGGCGCTGGCGACGCCCCGCCATGTCCTGCTCCTCTTCCTGGATGACCTCCAGTGGGCGGACCCCGGCTCGCTCCAGCTCCTCAAGAGCCTCTGCGGAGACCCCGGCTCGCTCCACGTCCTTTTCGTCGGTGCCTGGCGCTCCCAGGAGGTCGGCCCCGAGCATCCGCTGCCGCGGCTGTTGAGCACGCTGGAGGAGCAGGGGGCGATTCCCTCCCACGCCTTCGAGCTGGAGCCGCTGGATGCCGCCGCCATCACCGCGCTGTGCGCGGACACCTTTCGCCGCGAGCCGTCGGAGGTGGCGCCCCTGGCGGAGCTGCTCCTGAACAAGACCGCGGGCAACCCGCTCTTCCTCACCCGCCTGCTGCGGCTCCTGCACACGTCCGGACTGCTGAACTTCGATTTGGAGCAGGGCACGTGGACGTGGGAGCTGGAGCGGCTGCGGCGCGTGGAGGTGACGGAGAACGTGGTGGAGCTGATGCTCGCCGCCATCCGTCGGCTGCCGGAGCGGGCGCAGTACGTGCTGGAGGTCGCCGCCTGTCTGGGGGACCGGGTGGAGCTGGGCCTGCTGTCATCACTCGTCGACGAGCGCGCGACGGAGGACACGGCCTCCGCCTTGTGGAGCCTGCTGCGCGAGGGGCTGCTCATTCCGGAGAACGAGCGCCCGCAGGCGCGCACGGAGGACACCCCCATCACCCCCGAGGCCACGTATCGCTTCGCGCATGACCGCGTCCGACAGGCCGCGTACTCGCTGCTCACCGAGGACCAGCGCGAGGAGCTCCATCTGGCGGCGGGGCGCCAGCTCTTGCGCGGGGCGCGCGGGGACGTGCTCGAGGAGCGCCTCTTCGCGGTGGTGGACCACCTGTCTCGCGGCGCGCGCAAGCTCAGCGGCGCCGGGGAGCGCCAGACGCTGGCGGAGCTGCTCTTCCGCGCGGGCCTCAAGGCCAAGGAGGCCTCGGCCTTCGGCGCGGCGCTGGTGTACCTCACGCGGGGACTGGCGCTGCTGCCCCGCGAGGACTGGCCCCGGCGACACGAGCAGATCTTCCAGGTCCACAAGGAGGCGGCGGAGTGCGCCTACCTGTCCGGCAACGGGAAGCTGGCCGAGGAGCTGCTCCACACCGCCCACGAGCACGCCGCCTCCGCGCCGCGCAAGGTGGACCTGTACGTCCTCCAGGTGCTGGCGCTCCTGATGAACGGCCACTACGCGGAGGCCCTGCGCGCGGGCCAGGAGGGGCTGCGCCTGTTCGGGATGGAGCTGCCCGAACATGGCTACGCCCAGGCGCTCGCCTCGGAGCGGGCGCGGATGGAGCAACACCTGCGCGGGCGCGCGGTGGAGGAGCTGCTGGAGGCGCCCCTGCTGGAGGACCCGCGCTACCTGGCGTGCGTGCAGCTCCTGTCCGAGCTCGTCACGCCCGCGTTCTTCGTCGACCCGAACCTCTTCTCGTACCTCAACACCCTCGCCCTGGTGCTCACGCTGGAGCATGGCAACTCCCGCTGGGCGCCCGCGGTGTACGCCTGTCACGGGATGCTGCTCGCCAGCGAGGGCGACGCCGCGAGCGCCTATACCTGGTGCAACCTGGGCGTGGCGCTGGCGCGGCGGCTGGGTGACGCGCGCCAGGAGTGCCGGGCCCTCATCACGCTGACCCTCAACATCAATCACTGGCGCGCGCCCCTGCGCACCAACCTGTCGCTCTTGCGGCGCGCCGTCACCACGGGGCTGGCCAGCGGCGACCTCCAGTTCACCAGCTACGCGCTCACCACCGTCGTCTCCACCGAGCTGGCCATGGGCACCGAGCTGGTGCGCGTCCTGGGCTCCATCGACACCAGCCTGTCCTTCGCGCGCCGCGCGGGCGTCCAGGTGATGGCGGACGTGTCCATCCTCTCCCGTCAGGCCATTCGCGCGCTCCAGGGCCGCACCCACCAGCTCGCCCGACTCAGCGACGACGACTTCGACGAGCAGGACTTCCTCGACTCGGGGCTGACGACGCACACCAGCCTCTATCTGCACGCCCTCTTGAAGCTGCTGGTGGCGTATGTGCTGGGCGACCTGGACGAGGCCCTGAAGATGTCGCGCGAGGCGCTGCCCTACGAGCACTTCGCGCAGGGCTTCTTCCGCAACGTCGACTTCAACGTGCTGACGTCGCTGACGCTGGCGGCGCGGGCCACCCGTCTTCCCGAGGAGCGCGAGGCGATGCTCGGCCTGCTCGCGGAGAACCAACGGAAGCTCGGCGGCTGGGCGGAGACCTGCCCGGAGAACTTCCGCCACAAGCACCAGCTCGTCTCGGCCGAGGTGGCCCGACTGGAGGGGCGGCACCTGGAGGCCATGGCCCTGTACGACAGCGCCATCGACGGCGCCCACACCGAGGGCTTCCTCCAGGACGAGGCCCTCGCGAACGAGCTGGCGGGGCGCTTCCACCAGCAGCTCCATCACAAGCGCTTCGCCACGCTCCACCTGCGCGCGGCCCTGGACGGCTACACGCGCTGGGGCGCGCAGGCCAAGGTGGTGCTGCTGGAGGAGGAGTTCCCCGAGCTCAAGTCCCTGGTCGACCGCTCCTGGAGCGAGCCGGGCATCACCCCGACGAGGCCCGATGCCCCGGGCGCGTCGCTGGATTTGCTCACGTTGCTCAAGGCGTCGGAGACGCTGGTGGGCGAGGTGGTGCTGGACCGGCTCCTGGAGAAGCTGATGGCGGTGTGCTTCGAGGCCGCGGGCGCCACGCGGGGCGCGCTGGTCCTGGATGAAGCGGGCGCGCTCCGGGTCCGCGCCGTGGGCGCCATCTCCGAGCCCGTCAGCCTGGAGCGCACGCCCCTGGCGCATGCCAGCCAGGTGCCCATCACCCTGCTGGAGCACGCCTTCCGCACCGGGGAGACGCTGGTGCTGGCCGACGCCGCGCACCAGGGACGCTTCGTCCAGGACGCCTATGTCCTCCGCCGCGCCGTGAAGTCCGCGCTGGCCATCCCCATCCAGCGCCATGGCAAGACGGTGGGCGTGCTCTACCTGGAGAACGACCTGGCCACCCGCGCCTTCACGCCCGAGCGCGTGGGGGTGCTGCGCACGCTGTCGTCGCAAATCGCCATCTCACTGGAGAACAGCCGCCTGTTCGAGCAGCTCCATGTCGAGGTGCAGGAGCGCCGCCGCGCGGAGCGGGCCGTGCGCTTCCTGGCCGACTCCGGACTCGCGCTCGCGGAGTCGCTGGATTTGGAGCAGACGCTCGCGAAGGCCACGCGACTGGTGGTCCCCTTCCTCGCGGACTGGTGCATGTTCACCGTCGTCGAGCGAGGCGACACGCTGCGCACGCTGGCGGTGGCCCACGTGGACCCGGTGAAGGAGGCGCGCCTGCGCGAGCTGCTGGAGCACTACCCCGTGGACTGGACGTCTCCGCCCGCCGTCATCCACGCGCTGCGCACCGGCCAGCCCTTCCTGCGCGCGGACGTCACCGACTTCATGCTGCGCGAGCACGGCCACGGCCCGGAGTATGTCGAGCGCCTGCGCGAGCTGGGCTCACAGGCGGCCATGCACGTGCCGCTCATCGCCGGAGGCAGGACGCTGGGCGTCGCGACGTTCGTCTCCGGCACGCCCGGTCGCCGCTACAGCGAGGTGGACCTGGGCCTGGCGCAGGAGCTGGCCCGCCGCGCCGCCGTCTGCATCGACAACGCCCGCCTCTACCGCGAGTCCCAGGATGCCATCCGCCTGCGCGACGAGTTCCTCAGCGTCGCCTCCCATGAGCTGAACACCCCGCTCACGTCGCTGCGCCTCATGGTGCAGACGCTCTTGCGTCACACGCCCCAGGGGCTGCCGCCCGTCGCCATCCGCGGACTCAAGACGCTCGACAGCCAGAGCCTGAAGCTGGCCACGCTGGTGGAGGAGATGCTCGACATCTCCCGCCTCCAGGCGGGGCGTCTGGATTTGCACCTGTCGCGGGTCGACCTCGTGGAGGTCCTCGGCGCTGTCACCCGGCGCATGCAAGAGCCCCTGAAGCGCGCCGACTGCGAGCTGGCGCTTCATGTCGAGGGAGAAGCGTTGGTCGGCCGCTGGGACGCGGCGCGGCTCCAGCAGGTGTTCGTCCACCTCGTCTCCAACGCGCTCAAGTTCGGCGCCGGCAAACCCATCACCCTGCGGGCCTGGGGCGACGCGGACGTCGTCCATGTGAGCGTCCGGGACGCGGGCATCGGAATCGCCGCCGACCGGCTCGCCCACATCTTCGAGCGCTTCGAGCGCGCCGTCTCCGTGCGCGCCTATGGGGGGCTCGGGCTCGGGCTCCACCTGGTGCGGGAGCTGGTCACCGCGCTCGGAGGCTCCATCCGCGTGGAGAGCACGCCCGGCGAGGGCAGCACCTTCACCGTCGAGCTGCCCCGCGAAGGACCTCCGGACACGCCCGCGTGACGGGAGGGCTGGCGGACAGGTGCCACCCCAAAAAGACAGCACCCGGGTGGCCGCCACGAAGGCCCCCCGGGTGCTTGCTTCAGACCAGCGATGTGACGTGAAGGACTAGTACGCGCCCTTCAGCGTGACACCGGTGTAGGCCGAGTAGCCACGCACCATCACGTAGTACTTGCCCGCCGTGGTGTTCGTCAGGGCGCACGTCTCGACGTTGCCCGACAGGTACGGACGGCAGTTGTAGGTGGTCGTGGTGGGGGCCGCGTTGAAGCGCACGTACAGGTCCGCGTCGCCCGTGCCGCCCGTGGTGGTGAACGTCACCCGGGTGTTGGCCGGCACGTCCATCGTGTAGTTCACGGAGGAGCTGGCGGCGCCCGCCAGGCCCGTCACCGGCACGTTGTTCTGCAGCACGTTGGTCGGAGGAACAACCGTGCTGAACGAGCCCGTCAGCGTCGCGCCGGAGTAGGTGGCGTACGCGCTGATGAGCACGTGGTAGACGCCCGCCTGCGCGGTGGGGATGGTGCAGGTCTCCGTGTTGCTGCTGCTCTCCGACTTGCAGTCGTAGGTGGAGGAGCTCGGCTGCGAGCCGAACCGGACGAACAGGTCCGCGTCACCCGTGCCACCGGCGAGCGTGAACTTGAGGTTCGTGGCGCCGGCCGGGACGGTCAGGTTGAAGAACTTCTGGTTGCCCGTGGCACCGCCCAGGTTGTTCACCGGGATGCCGTTGGTCAGCACGACGGACGGCTGGGGAGGCAGGGTGACGCCCACGCCCACCGCTTCCCACGCGGCCTTCACGGCATCCTGCGTGGCCTGGTCATAGCCGAGGTCCAGCGCGGCCTGGATGGTCCACGTCTTCGCCTGAACGAAGGTGGTGGAGGCCGTGTAGATGTCGGTGTTGGCCTTGTACCAGATGCGGGCGGCCTTCTCGACGCCGATGGCCGGCACGGAGATGGTGGAGCGGCCGCGCGGGTGCGTGCCACCCTTGGAGAGCAGCGCGAACGCCAGGTTCGGGATGCCCGAGCTGTAGTGCACGTCCGTGCCGGAGGTGAAGTCGGAGGCGAAGTCCAGCGAGGCGCCGTCCTTCTTCGGGTCATCCATGTAGCGCAGGGCGTCGTTCGCCGTGCCCGGCGTCCACACGTCCTCGCCAATCATCCAGATGGCGGGCGTGGTGGCCCAGGAGCCGGAGGCCCAGCTCTCGCAGATGGCGGAGAAGGTGTCCGACATCGCCTCGTTCAGACCGCCGGACTGGCCGGAGTACGTGAGGTTGGACTCGTTCTCCGTCACGGCGTGGGTCAGCTCGTGGACGGTGACGTCCGCGTCCTTGCCCAGCTCGATGGAGTTCACGCCGTCGCCGTCGCCGTACACCATCTGGGTGCCGTCCCAGTACGCGTTCACGTAGTTGCTGCCGTAGTGAACGGTGCTGATGAGGGTGGCGCCCGCGTTGTTGATGGAGTCGCGGCCGAACAGCGTCTGGTAGCAGTTGTACGTGTACCCGAGCTGGTCGTAGTTCATGTCAACGTGGGCGTCGCCGATGGCGGCCTGGCCCTCGCTGCGCTTCAGCGTGCCCGGCGTGCTGCTGCCGTTGTTGGCGCTGTACACGCGGCGGTTGAGCGCGGAGTGGATGCGCGGGTGACGCGCGACCACACCGGCCTGGCCACGGGCGTCGACGAACACGTCGTCCACCAGCGGGATGCCCTCGACCTGGGTGCCGACGACGCGCACCTGCCACGCCAGGAAGAGCTGCTCGTTCACGTCACGCACATAGACGAGCCGGGGCTCGCCCTCGGTGGAGATGCCGGTGCCGGCCGTGGCGCGGGCCGCCGCACGGGCCGCCGCGGAGCCATCCACGCGGGGAACCGCGGGCAGGTCCTGGCCGTCACGCGCGGAGCTGTTGGCCGCGTACACCTGGCCGTCCGGGCGAACGTGCAGCACGAGCTCGCCGTTGACGACCTCCAGGCCGTTCTTCGTCTGCCGGTAGCGCAGGTGCTGGTTGCCCTGGGCGTCGGTGCGGGCCTTGTTGAGGAACATGTCGTCCGCGCTCAGGCGGAAGATGGGGGCGATGCCCGACAGCGCGGGAGCCGCGGCGAAGGCCGCGTGGCCCACGGAGAGCGCGGACAGCGTGCGCTCCACCTTGCCCAGCTCACCGACCACCGTGAAGGGGATGCCGTCGGAGTGCACGCCCGCCACGCCCGCACCCGGCAGCTTCCCGAGGGAGCCCTGGATGTCGCCGCCGGACTTCGCTTCAGGAGCCTTCGTCTCGTCTCCCGTGGAATCCACGGTGCCGCACGCAGTGAGCGCTACTCCCAGCCAAGCCGCACCAATCGTCTTCAGGACTCGATGAGCCAAACGCACTACCTCCGGTAGAAAGACGGGATAGTCGTGACACACCTGGAATCAGGATTTCAAATACAAAATCGAAAATTCATGTTTCCGATTATTTCCTGACATGATTTGTAAAGCTCATTTACGCGTTTTTCCTTGTTGAGCAAGAAACGTCCAGACCGGGTGCGGGGTAACAGCTCACAGGGAGAAGCGGGCGGTAGAAGTCGACCCTGCCTGAAACACGGGCGCGTCTGTGAGGAATTCGAACGTTCTTGAGAGACATTGATGTCGAAGAAATGAGCCGATGTGACGACGGATGGGAGGAGGGCCGGCCTCGCGGAGGTGGGTGGCCTGCTACAGTGACGTACTTGTCCGGCGCGAGGGCTTCGCGCCTGGTGCCTGGGGGCGCGCGCCATGGGGCATCCCGCCGTCGAGAACGAGACTCCGTTCGCCTTTGACCTGATGGGGCTCTGCGACGAGGAGGGGCGTCCGTTGCTCCTGCTCGTGGTGAAGGCGACGTATGGACTCGGCGAGGCGGGGCTGACGTGGGTGAAGGCGCAGCCGAAGGTGAGCTGGCAGGGGCAGCCTTGGGGCGAGCCCGGAGAGTCCAGCTACCGGTACGAGGTGGAGAGCGCGTTCATCAAGCCCGCGACGGACGTGGTGTTGTTGGGCCATGCGCATGCGCGGCGCAAGGGGGACACGGAGGTGCTGGTGGCGCTCCAGGTGGGGCCGCTGACGAAGGCGGTGCGGGTGTTGGGGGAGCGCACGTGGTTCCGGAGCCTGGGGCGGGTGTCGGCGACGAAGCCGCTGCCGTTCGAGCGGATGGCGTTGCAGTGGGAGCGGGCCTTCGGTGGGTGGGACAGGACGGATGCGGGGAGGCCGGCGTTCGAGCCGCGCAACCCGGTGGGCACGGGCTTTCGCGCCAGCGCGAGACACTTCGAGGAGGGGTTGCGGTTGCCCAACCTGGAGGACCCGGCGGAGCCGCTGCGGGAGCTGGGGCAGCGGGTGACGCCGGTGGGGTTCGGCTTCACGTCACCGGACTGGCAGCCTCGGGCGCGGTACGCGGGGACGTATGACGAGGCGTGGAGCAAGACGCGCAAGCCGCTGTTGCCCAAGGACTTCGACCGGCGCTTCTTCAACGCGGCCGCGCCGGGGCTCGTGGCGCCGGGGTACTTGAAGGGGGACGAGGCGGTCATCATCGCCGGGGCTTCGCCGAAGGGACGGCTGGCCTTCTCGCTGCCCGGGCAGGCGCCGCCGGTCATCACGGTGGAGCTGGCGGGCACCGAGGACGCGAAGCCCGCGATGCACCTGGACACCGTCATCCTGGATGCCGACGCGGAACAGGTGACGCTGCTGTGGCGAGGGCATGTCCTCCTGGGGGACGGCCTGCACGACGTGCGGGGACTGCGTGTCACGGCGGAAGGTGTGTCGAAGCCCACATCGGATTGAGGGGCCGCGCTGGCCGATTCCGCGCACGGCGAGGGCCCTCCGGCGCCTGTCAGGCGGCCTCCCGCATGAATGCGCTATCATTCGTTGTCAGCCACCTCGTTCGCCAGGGCCTTCCGCATGAGCTCACACCCCGCCAGCAAGTCGAGCCAGCCCGGCCCCCAGGTGCGGGAGCCCATCCTCGGGAGTCGTTCCGGACAGCTCGTGGGACTCGAGGCCTCGGGAGCACCGCTCGTGGATTTTCCTGGCAACTCCACGGGCCCCGTCACCGCGCGACTGGCGGTCGCACTGGAGTCCCGGGCCCTCCAGGAAGCCGTGGCCCGACGCCAGAAGGTGGTCCTCCTCTTCGAGAACGGAGACCCGGCGCTGCCCTTCATCATGGGCCTCATCCACGAGCCCAGCCCCACGCCCTTGCTGGATGCCTTGCTGGAGACCGCCGAGCCAGCGCCACCGCCTACCGAGGCACACGTCGACGGCAAGCGGGTGGTCATCGAGGGCCAGGACGAAGTCGTCCTCAAGTGTGGCGAAGCCAGCATCACCCTGCGCCGCAATGGCAAGGTCATCATCAAGGGGACCTATCTGGAGTCGCGAGCGACGGGCACCCACCGCATCAAGGGTGGCTCGGTGGAGATCAACTAGACGACATCCAGCGCGCCCCAGGACGCTCTCTGGGGAGGGGGACTCGAACCCAGACTCACTCGCAGTGTATCCTTGACGGACCTGGAGGTGGGGCCATGGCCGTCAACACAGGCGTCAACAAGATGTCCGTCGTCACCAAGGACAGTGGGGGAGTCACCACGGCCTTCCCGGATGTGTGCAAGACGCCCAGCCCCGCGGGGCCCGTCCCCATTCCCTATCCCAACGTGGCCCAGTCCTCCGACACCGACAAGGGCACGAAGAAGGTGTCTGTCGCGGGCAATCCCGTGTGCGTGAAGGACTCCAACTTCAAGACGAGCACGGGTGACGAGGCGGGCACGGCCGGTGGCGGCGTGGCCTCCAGCAAGACAAAGGGCAAGGCGGAGTTCATCAACTTCTCCTTCGACGTGAAGTTCGAGGGGAAGAACGTGGCCCGCGCCTTCGACCTCATGCTCCACAACGACAAGAACACGCCGCCGTTTCCTCTCATGCAGGGACCGGTGGTCGCGGGCGCGGGGAGCAAGGAGGAACCCAAGTGCCTCGTCTGCAAGAAACACCTCTAGCAGAGTCCACGCCGCCGACTCGCCATGAGTTCGTCCATGCGCACGCAGGTGGGCATTCCTCCGGAAGAGGCCATCGCCATCACGGGACTCGGGATGGTGTCCGCGGTGGGCTCGGATGTGATTTCGAGCTGCGCAGCCGCGCGGGCCGGGCTGACACGCTGGCGTGAGCTGGACCTGGTCGTCAGCGACGAGCAAACGCTGGAACCCTTGCCGCTGAAGGGCCATGAGGTCACCTCGCTTTGCTGGGGCTTTCAAGGCTACGCGCGCTGGCTCCGACTCGCGGACGCCGCGCTGCGCGACCTGCTCGACTACTCAGGACTGGAGCGGGCCGCAGCCGAGAAAACAGGCATCCATGTCCAGCTTCCTGGCGATTGGCTGCAAGAGGTTCACCTCCAGGGAAACCTGCTCGACCAGTTCCCGGAGAAAGAACGGCCAAAAGTTCACGAAGACCTGGTCGCGGAGCGCGCCGAATGGAGAGAGCGCGTCACCCAGCGACTCATCCCGGAGCTCCTTGCCCTGGGCACGTTCCCTATCGTCCCGTCCCACCGGGCCTATACCTTTGGTGGAGCCGCGACCTTCACGTCGGTTCTCATGCGCGCGATTGCCTCCATCCAGAGCCGAGTGGTGGACCGGTTCATCGTCGGGGGAATCGACTCCTGGGTGGACGAAGAGGCGCTGCGTTGTGCCTTCGAGCTGGGACTGCTGCGCACGCCCAATCTCGCGGTGGGTCGATATCCCGGTGAAGCAGCGGCCTTCGTCCTCCTCGAGCGAGCAGCCGCCGCACGCTCCCGGGGAGCTCGCATCGAGGGATTCCTGGGTCAGGTTGCGTCTTGTTCGGAGGACGGCCACCGGTTCTCGGGGAAGGGCAGCACAGGCATTGCGCTCTTCGAGGCGATTTCAGCCTGCTTCCCCGTCGGAGCGCCTGCGAAGGACGATATCGGACTCTCCATCGTCAACCTCAACGGGGACGAACCTCGTGCCCGAGAGTATGGACACACCCTGGTCCGCCTTCAATCCGCGGGGCTGCCCACGCCTGACCAGCGCTGGTATGTGCCCGCGTCCTTCGGAGAGCTTGGCGCGGCGACAGGCGCGGCGGCGGTGTGTCTGGGCGTGCGAGGCTTCGCGAGGAACTATGCGCGGAGCGCCCGCATCCTGGTGGCACTGCTCGATGACGAATCCTCCCGGGGTGCCTTCATCCTGAGAGAAACACCCTGAGCCTTGCGTGGAGCCCGGCCCGCCGGATGAGAGGTCGTCATGAGCGATGAACATGTCCTTGAACTCGCGCACGACGAGTCGCATCAGCAAGACAGCGACGGCTGCGTGACCCGGTGCCTCTTCGAAGGGAAGGGAGCCAGGCGGGTCTACAAGTTCCCGAGCCACGACCACAAGAAGACGGGCTTCGACTACCAGGTCAGTCAGGGAGAGGACGCCTGGTACAACCTGCCCATCCACCAAGAAGGCAGCGCGGCCCGGAAGCGATTCCAAGCCATCTTCACCACGCCCTTCGCCCACGCATGGAGGGACCCCAGTCAACGCGTCGAGGTCTGGTACATGAACGCGGGCCCCTACAAGGACCTCAACTTCAAGGGCAGCCACATGTGGCCCTGGGGCAACAATGCGCACCACATCATTCCCGTCGATGATGCGCTGAGCAGGGTCTTCAAGCACGACCACCTCAAGACGCTCCAGCAAGCCAGGTACAACGTCAACGCGGGCATCAACATCATCTACCTGCCCACGAGCACGCGTCATGGAGAGCTATTCCAGCTTCTCACCCACCCCAGCTATCACAGCACCTACAGCATGGAAGTCCGCACCCGCTTGAAGTCCATCAAGCACAGGCTCGATGAGGCCGCCGACCCAGAGAAGCAAGCCCATCCCGACGTCACCCAGAAAACGCTTGCGAACATCGTCACCCAACTCAACACCTTCTCGGAGACGATGCGAAAACAGATCCGCGCAGCAGGCGTCCTGAAGCCCGGCGCTCACCTCAACGAACTGGCGAACATCCTTGCCACCCGGTAGGTCCAGCGCATGTCTTCCTTCTCCATCCTGGCCACCAGCGACGACCCTCGACACTGCCTCATCGACGAAGTCCCGGAGTCACTGGAGTCGAAGATGTGGCGCATCGCCGCGGGGCTCCCCATGGAGCATCGCTATCCAGCGGATGTCGTCCTTCCCATGGACAAAGGTCACAAGGGGCTGGTGGTCCCTGACCTTGTCAGCAATACCGAGCGAATCGCCATCGTCTCCACCAGGCTCAAGACGCTTCTTGAGCAGTATTCTGGGGCCCGCATCGAGTTCCTGCCCGTCTCCATCTCCAACCACAAGGGTCGCATCGCCGCGAAGGACTACTTCATCGCCAATGTGCTCGAACATGTGGACTGCATCGACAAGGAGCGCAGCGAGGTCGAGGAGCTGGACCCAGACCCCGCACGACTCTCGGGACTCTTCCGCCTTCGAGTGCTCGACGACCGGATTCCGGCGGAAGCGGCCCTCTTCAGACTCAAGCCCATGCCGCCCGCCATCCTCATTCGAGAGGACCTGCGTGCCCGACTGAGCGCCGAGAGTCTCTCCGGCATCCGCTACATCGAGCTGGGCGAAAAATGCGCCATCTACTGAGCCCTTGAGCCATGCCCGCCTCGACTGCGTTGGAGACCCTCCGGGATTCCTCTCTCTTTGGACTCGAGGAGGCCATCCGCGGCATCCAGCGCCGCGACGCGATGGAGCAGTCCGGGCAAGCCTACGTGGTCGCCGCCATGTGTCACCGTCGGCTCGCTTTCTGCGCACTGCTGGCGGACGCACAGCCTCGCTCCTTCTTTCGTCATCTCTGCCATTCCGCGCACGCACGGCATCAACTCCTCCGTCTCGTTGACGACGGCCACGGTGCCGACCCTCGCTTCCTGTGCGCGACCCGTGAGTTCCCTTTCATCGATGCCTTGGCCGCGGGCCAGCTCGACCTGGCTGTCGCACTGGCGCAGCTCGCCGCGCGACAGCATGAACCCACTCTCGAATATGAGGACGACTTCCTGCTCCACCACTTCCTTCACCAGTACTGCCTGAAGCTGCGGGGAGTGGGCACCGCGGACCTCTCCGCCATCCTGAAGCGCTGGGAGGTCGTCCTGGAGGGGAGCTCCGATACCTATCTCGAACTGTGCCGAACGCTGCTCGCTCATCAAGTCACCGCGTTTGACGAAGCACTCCAGGCCACAATCGACGCGCGCTTGTCGCAGTTCTCCAAGTTGACGAGAGACTCCGGGCCCAACGACGAACTCCGCAAGACGGAGGGCGCCCTGTTCATGAATGGGCTGGCGCTGCTGCGGCTGGCGGAAATGCAGGGCCTGGAGACGCGACGCGAATACATCACCATTCCTTCCCTGGCGCGTCTGCCCCTGGGGTTGGCCCCACCGCCCACGTCAGCCTGGATGAAGACGGAGTCCCAACACGTATGAGTTCCTCATCTCTTTTGAAGCCCTCGCGGTGGGATATCTACGAAGAGCATCTCGGCGAAGCGGCCTTCCGGTGGAGCCAGTGGGAGAAGGCGCTCGACTCACCTGACTACTCACTCGCGGAGCTGGCCGAGCTCGAAGAGTCGGGTGCGGCCCATCTCGATGCCCTGGTGTTGGGCGGCGAGCCCGTGGCCCATCGGCTGCTCATCTCCGCGCTCGCGGATGAGCCCGAGCACATTCTCGCAGGGGCACTCGCCCTGCTTCGCGCGGAGTCACCTCCCGGCCCTTCCGCCGTGCTCACGGCGCTCGCCGCCGCGGAACCCGATGCACTGGCTCCCTTCCAGCGGGCGCTCGAGCTGGCACCCACCCCCTGCATCCCACCGGAGTTCGCTTCGCTGCTGAAGAAGGCGGATGCGGCGCCTGAGCTGTGGGCCTCGGTGGTCGACGTGCTTGGCACCCATGGTCGGGCCACGGCGGCGCTGTGCGCTCCGCTCCTGTCGCACCCCGAGCCCCTCGTGGTCGCCGCCGCCCTGCGCACCCTGAGCCGCGCACGCCTCCCCGTGGAACCCGCCGTGCTCCAGCGGGCGCTCGGCTCGGATGCACCCGCCCTCAGGGATGTCGCGCTGACCGTGGGACTGATGAACGGACACATGGGCGCCTGGGCTGCCTGCCAGTCGGCGGTGGACTCACCCGCGCCAGGAAATCGACACCCCCTGCTCCTGCTCGGACTGAGTGGTGATGAGCGGGCCGTGACGCGGCTGGTGGGCTTGCTGTCTCACGAGAAGCTTCGGCCCGATGTGCTGTGGGCTCTCGGCTTCTCTGGACGCATCCAGGCCGCGGACGCGTGCGTGGAACTGATGCGCCACAAGCCCGTGGCGGCGCTCGCCGCAGAGGCTTTCAGTGCCATCACCGGGCTCACCATCGAAGGTGGCTTCGCCGCCGCGAAGGAGGACGCAGCGGACGAAGCCCTGACGCCATTGGAGGAAGACCTCGAACGAGACCTCTCCCCCAAGCCCGAGGACGACCTGCCCCAGCCCATGGCCGAACAGGTCGCGGCATGGTGGAAGGAGACACGGCCTCGCATGGACCCGAAGCAGCGCCATCTCTCCGGCCAGCCCTTCACCCCGCAGGGGCTCGTCGAGGCGTTGCTCAACGCCCCCCTCCGCAGGCGTCATGCCCTGGCACTGGAGCTGGCACTGCGCAGCCGAGGGCTGCATCAGGTCCCGACACGCGCTCCCGTGGAGCAACAAGTGCTCGCGTGGAAGAGTGTCCGCGCGGCCCCTGCGTCCAGCTTCAATCGGCCCTTCGCGGAAGGACTTCGGGGCTGAGACTGCTCCGCGAGGGTTGCTTCACGGACCCGACGCCGCTCCATCCTCCACGTCGCCGTGGATGAGCCAGTGACGCGCGGGAGCGTCTTCCCAGAAGCGGCGCAGAATCTTGTCCGTGTGGCTGTTCTCGGCGACGCGGTTGAGCTGGAGCGCGACAATCTCGCTCTCCACCAGCTCCGCGACTCGCACCACGCCAGAGCGCAGTCCGTACTCCTGCACCCGGCGAATCATGTTCGTCGCCTCCGGTGACGCGGGACGGAACGTTCTCAGGTCCGCCTTGATTTTGATGTCGCGCCCCGCAAGCGAGTCTGTCGCCGCCTCCAGCTCCGACACGAACACTTCCATCTCCTGGACCCGGATGTAGCCCTCCAGGACGAACTCCACGATGGAATGCTCGACATCCACCCCGATTCGGAACACCGGGCGCTCCTTCGCCACACGGACACACGGAGGCACTTCTCTCCGACGTCCTACAGCGTAGGGGTCACCTCGGCGGGTGCCCAGACACCCGGGAGTGCGGGGTGAACGTCCAGTTCAAGATTCGACGTTCAACCGCGCCAGCAACAACACCAGCGCACGTCGCGCCACCGCGTGCCGCACTTCACTCCGATTCCCCTCGAAGACGTGGCGCTCCACGGTGGCCGTCCCGCCTCGACGCAGCACCACGATGAAGGCCAGTCCCACGGGCTTCAGCGGCGTGCCTCCGCTCGGCCCCGCGATGCCTGTCTCCGCCACCGCCCAGTCCGCGCGCGAGTGCGCAAGCGCCCCATGCGCCATGGCCTCCACCGCCTCCGCGCTCACCGAGCCGTGCTCCTGGAGCAGCGCCAGCGACACACCCAACTGCTCCACCTTGGACTCATGCGAGTACGGCACGAAGCCGCGCTCCACCACCGCGGATGCGCCCGGTACGTCCGTCAGTTGCGCGCAGAGCAGGCCCCCGGTGCACGCCTCCGCCAACACCAACCGGACTCCCGCGCGTCGACAGCGCTCCAGCACCTGACCGGCCAGGTCCTCACGTCCCTCGTCCGTCACCTGTGCTCCTCCGACTCCATGACCTCGACCTCACGTGGCCCCGACGTTCATGCCACGCGCGTCACATCTTCGCGAAGCCTCGCTCCCACGCTCAACGCACCCCATCCTCGCACGACCCGGACGCCCAGCCTCACGAGGCACACGCACCACACGCCGCGCCCTCACGCACGTGCCTCCTCCGGCCTCACGCCCATCACCGCCACCAGCACTTCGTTCTTCCAGCTCAAGCCCACCAGCCCTGGCTCCCGCCGCAACTCCAGCACCGGATGCACGCCTTCGGGCTCCACCTGCTCCAGCACTTCCAACGGCACGAAGCCCGCGCGCTTCAGCCTCGCCATCCACGTCTCCGCCAGCTCGTGTCGCTCGCAGCGCGCCGACTCGTCCACCGTCCCCACCACGTCCTCCACCTCCCTCCCGAAGAAGCGCTTGATGGCGGCTCGCTCCTCGCGAGGAACCTCCAGCGTGTCCAGTAGATGGAAGACCTGCGTGAAGTGCTTCCACGCATTCAGGAAGCGCTCCAGCGGCGGCGCGCGGAAGTGGTCCGTATTCGGCTCGCACAACACCACCCCCGACGGCTCCAACGCTCGCAGCCGCCGCAGCACCGCGTCTCGCACCGCGCCCACGCTCCCGGGCTCCTCCGCCACATGGTGCAGCGCGAAGGCCGCGTTCACCACCCTCGGCCCCGGCAACCCTCGCAACACCGACCACGTCGACTCGGACAGGCTCTCCACCGGCGCCTCCACCCCCACGAAGCGCACCGACGCTCCCACCTCACGCGCCACCTTCGCCGTCGACTCCTCCGCCTGCGCGAGGCTCGCTCCGCTCGGGTCCACGCCCACCAGCGTCAACCTGCGCGGCAGCGCCCCCTGCTCCGACAGCGCCTTCAACAACCGCCCCTCCTGCCGCCCCTGGCCGATTCCCACGTCCACCAACGTCGCCTCGTCCCGCTTCCCCAACAACTCCACCAACACCGCGTTCGCCAACGCATCGGCGGCGGAGGCCAGCGGCATGTGCGTCATCAACAGCCGGAACAAATCAATCTGCCGCGCCCCCTCTTCGGGATGCGGATACAGATAGGGATTGCGCGCCCCCACCCCCACGCCCTCCAGGCGATGCGACACCGCCGTGGCGAAGAGCAGGTAGCCCAGGTCCTCCGGCACCGAGTCCACATCCAGCAACGTCTCCAACGACGCCAGCTCGTGCGCCGCCTCGATGGGCTGGCCCGACAGGGTGTGCTCCACCGCTCGGAAGAGCAGCTCATCCTTCACCGTGCGCATCGCCCCACGACTCCTTCCCCCAGAGACCCCTGCTCGACTCAACGGTAGTGGTGCCCTCCAGGGACCTCCACCCGGTCAGCCCGCCTGCACGCGCTCTTCGTGAAGCGCCATACACGCGAGCAGACGAACGAACAGGCCAACGTCCTGGCGCCTACGCCTCGCTTGTACCTTTCGCACAGACAGCCGCGGGTCCCGTTTCCGGGACCCCGGGCCATTCGCGCAATCCCGTGTCGAGAACAGTGGACGCCCGTGCCCGGGGAGGTGAGGCTGCGCCGCGTGAGAGCACACCGGCCGGGGTGACAGTTCTCTGCCCATCTGGTGTTGAAGGGTTCCCATGCGTCTTGAGCGCAGCTCTCTCCTGCCACTGCTCGTCCTGGCGGCAGTGCCCTTCCTCGTACGAGCGCAGGGCCTCCCCGCCCCCTCCGCCGAGTCCCGCACCGTCGAAGTCGAACTCCAGTCCACCGACGGCGGCACCTCCGTGTCCGCCGAGGACGCCACGCGACTGGGCCTCACCACCGATGGCGGTGAAGCCGCGCTCGTGCCACCGACCCTCGTCGCCGACGCACCCGCCGCATGGCCCGTGGGCCTGGAGGGCACTCCCGGTGAAGTGACCCTGGAGCTGCTGGTGGACGAACAGGGCGCGGTGGCCGAGGTGAAGGTCGTCGACGCACCGCACGAGCCCCGCCTCACCGAGGCCGCGCTCCAGGCCGCACCGGGTCTGCGCTTCACTCCCGCCACCCTCGCCGGAGTGCCCGTGGCGGTGCGCCTGCCCTTCGTCTACCGCTTCGTGCCTCCCGCCGCGCCCGTCCCCGTCTCCACCGCGCGACTCACAGGAGAGGTGCGCGCGCGCGGCACGCGCCGTCCCCTCGCCGATGCGCTCCTCTTCGTGGACGGGAGCACGGAGCCCGCGGGCACCGTGGACGCACAAGGGCGCTTCACCCTGGAGCTGCGCCCCGGCACCCACCGCGTGGAAGCGCGCGCCCCCGGACACACGCCGAGCACCTTCGAGGAGACGCTCTCCGAGGGCCAGTCGCTCCAGGTCATCTACCGCTTGCAGCCCGGGCGCGTGAATCCCTACGAGACGGTGGTGCGGGACGACCGCCCCCGCACGGAGGTGACGCGCATCACCCTGCACGAGCAGGAACTCCGCGAGGTGCCCGGCACGCTGGGCGACCCGTTCCGCGTCGTCATGTTGATGCCCGGCGTGGGCAGCCTCGCCTCGGGCATCAGCTACCCCGTGGTGCGCGGCAGCCAGCCCGCCGCCACCGGCTTCTTCCTCGA
This sequence comes from Myxococcus sp. CA040A, assembly GCF_013336725.1. Taxonomy (NCBI): domain Bacteria; kingdom Pseudomonadati; phylum Myxococcota; class Myxococcia; order Myxococcales; family Myxococcaceae; genus Myxococcus; species Myxococcus sp. CA040A. Next base: position 40,744 of record NZ_JABUMR010000010.1, read on the forward strand.
CGGCGTGCGCATCCCCATGCTGTACCACCTGATGCTCGGGCCCGCGGTGATTCACCCGGACTTCATCGACACCGTCGACTTCTTCCCTGGCTCGCCGCCAGTGCAGTACGGACGGTTGCTGGGCGGCGCGGTGGAGGGACGGCTGAGCCGACCGCGCGAGGACCGGCTGCACGTCACCGCCTACGCGGACCTGCTCAACAGCGGCGGCTTCATCGAGTACCCCTTCGAGAGCACCGGCACCTCCGTCAGCGTCGCCGGCCGCGTCAGCTACTCGGCGTTGTTGATCTCCCTGGGGTCCAAGCTCCTCAGTGGGTCCGACGCGGAGAAGGTGCACGCGAACTTCTGGGACTACCAGGCGCGCATCGAGCAGAAGGTCGGCGAGGGCCGCGTGCGCCTGTTCGCGCTGGGCAGCTCGGACGACGTGGGCTCCAGCCCTTCGACCTATTACATCGGCTCCACCGGCGGCAGCATCGTGTCCCGCTTCCACCGGGTGGACCTGCGCGGAACCCATCCGCTCGCGGGGGGTGATGCGGAAGTGGGCCTCACCGTGGGCTCGGACGCGCTGGGCCTCGACGGAGAGGAGTCGGAGCGCCTGCCGAGCGGCGCCATCTCCTTCCGCAAGGTGGGTGAGTACGCCCTGCGCCAGACGACGTTCGCGATGCGGGCCGGCTGGAAGCGCCGCCTGGACTCCACGCTGGAGCTCGCCGTGGGAGGCGACGTGGAGCACCGGCGCGCCGCCACCGACATCACCGGCACCGGCATCCCCCCGGGCACCAACCCCGACGACCCGGTGGACCCCATCAAGAGCCCCTCCTCGCTGGCGACCTTCTCCGGCGTCTACGCGGCGGTGACGTGGGTTCCCGCCGAAAAGTGGGTGCTCCAGCCGGGCGTGCGCCTGGACAACTACCACCTGTCCCCTGGCATCAATCACGCGGTGGTGGAGCCTCGGCTCACCGTGCGCCACCAGCTCACGGACGCGCTCGTGCTCAAGGGCGGCGCGGGCGTCTTCCACCAATCGCCCACCGTGCTGGTGCACCTGCCCGCCGTGGACACCTCCAGCCTCCGCTACGGACTCCAGGAGGGCCTCCAGTTCGACGTGGGCGCCGAGTGGAAGGCGATGGACGGCCTGGAGCTGAGCGGCGACGCCTTCTACAACCCGCTCACCCGCGCGGTGGAATTGGACCTGCAGCAGGTGGTGGAGAACCGACGACGCCGGGGACTCGCGACACCGGACCCCTCCACGAGCGGCTACGCGTATGGCTTCGAGCTGATGGCCCGGCACCCGCTGGGCCGCGACTGGTTCGGCTGGGTCTCCTACAGTTTCCTCCAGAGCAAGCGCCGCGTGCTCATCGACCGCTACGGCGACGATGACCACGTGGTGAGTACTCAGAAGGGCACGCTGCCCTTCGCCTTCGAGCAAGCCCATGTCATCAACGCCGCGCTCAGCTACAAGTTCGGCAACAACTGGACGGTGGGCACGGTGGTGCACTTCAACACCGGCCGCCCCGAGTCCGGCGAAATCACCACCCTCACCCAACGCATCGTGACGACGCCGGAGGGGGAAGCGCACTGGGTGCGACAGGACCGGGACAAGTCCGAGCGACTGGACGCGTTCTTCCGCGTGGACCTGCGCGTCGCCAAATCATGGGCCATGGAGGACTTCACGCTCGACGCCTATCTGGACGTCCTCAACGTGTCGGCCCGGCAGGAGGTGATTGCCTATGACTATGGCTTCGACCGCGCGGGCACTCCCCAGCGCAAACCCCAGAGCCTGCCCATCATCCTCCCGCTCCTCGGCGTGAAGGGGACCTACTGACATGCGCCACCCGCTCCGCTCCCTCGCCCTGCTCGCGCTCGTCGCCGCGGGCTGCGACCGCAAGCCCGAAGACCCCATCTTCGTCTATGGCCGACTGCAACACCTGGACGGCTCTCCGAACTCGGACACGACGGTGACCGTGGAGCGCAAGGTTCACACGCGCTCCGGCTTCGTCGACCCCACCGCTAGCGAGTTCGAGCGCTACGGAGAGAGCCGCAGTGAGCGCTCGGGGGCCTTCACGCTGGAGGTCCTCTACGGCGACTCCATCGACGAGCGCCTCTCCGACTTCACCCAGTATCGCTTTCGCGTGGCGGCGCCGCTGGAGGAAGGCCACGGCGTCTTCAGCTCGTTCGTCTTCTACGATGACGCGGAGCTGCCACCGCTGCGGCCCTGGGCACCCCAGCTCGCGCTGGCCCTGGGCGCGGAGGGCCCCGAGTTCTCCTTCGCCTCGGCGCCTCCGCCGCCCGCGCTGCCGGCCTCCGCGGAGCTTCCGGAAATCTACTTCCAGGACAACGGCGACCCGACGCCCGTGGAGCCCCTCACCCCGTACCCCGTGCTGCAGCTCCATGGTCCCGGAGGCCGCGTGTGGGAAGTGCACGACCCCACGTCGCCCTGGCATGCCAATCCCTATCTCCTGGAGGACTTCCCGGGCGTGGAGGCGCAGGTCCGCGCCGTGACACTGGGCTCGTGGCTCTTCTATCCCCTGGCCGCCAACAGCAGCAGCGTGTCGTTCCGGGTGGAATGGCGTGGCCCTTGGCTGCCCGTTCCCAGCGGAAGCCTGCGCCCCATCAGCCGCGGCGCCTCGTGCGTCCCGACTCCCACGGGAGCGCCGTGCCCGTACACGGATGGCTCACTGCTGACCGTGCGGACGGACCTGACTCGCGAAACGTCGGGCGTGAACAACGTGACGCTCCAGTGGGAGACCGCCGTGCGGCCCCGGCGCGCCGTCATTCGCGACCTGCAGATGGTGACGGGGTTCGACCCCATCATTCAGGTGCGCGTGGAGGGCAGCGCGGATGGCGCCACCTGGTCGACGCTCGCCGAGGTGCCCTACGTGAACCACGACCCCTCGAGCCCGTTCGACCCGGTGTTCTCCACCACCATCGAATCGACGGGGGAGGACAGCCCCTATGGGGATGGTCCGCTGGACATGGAGCGCAAGGCGCGCTTCCTCGACGTGCCGCTCACGGGTGACGCGCCGGTTCGTCAGGTGCGGCTGCAGGTGAGGGCGGGGAACGCGGGAGGACCCGTCCTCATCTACGCGCTCTCCGAGTTGTCCATTTTCGAGTAGCGCCAGCGCCCCCAATCACCCTGGAGAGCAGGTTGCTGCGCGGGGGACACGTGCCGACGTTTCCGCGAGGAAAGCCACACTGCCTTGAAGGAGCAGGCCCTTGCGTACGATTCCCTCGAAGAAGATGTCCCTGTTGTCGGAAACCGAAGCCAGGCTCGTGTTGTCGAGCGCCCCGCGCAACCTCACGGAGCTGTCGACCCGGGAGCTGCGCGGTCGCGTCCTGCGCGCGCGGCGATTGATGACCAAGTACGAGAGCCTGGCGCGCCGTCAGCGGCGTGAGGCCCTGGGCCGGCGGCAGCCGACCCGTGCCCGTCGCGCCGAGGGCAACGCCAACACCCTGCGCAAGGCGACGTACTTCCGTCAGGCCCTGATGCGCTTCGAGAAGCGCCTGGCCATGATGGAGCGCCGTGAGGCGGTGGCGGCCAAGCGGGCTCGCACCGTGCGAAAGGTGAGCAGCACGCGGAGGACTCGCGCCTCGGCGCCGGCCCGTCGGGCGACAAGGACCGTGGGTGGGCGCAAGCCCGTGCGCCGCGCGCGCACCGCCGGACGCACCGCCACCACGTCCGTGCGAGCGACGCGGGCCCAGCGACGCAAGGGCGGTGCGCGCAAGCAGCAGCGCTTCGGCGCCGTCCGTCGCAACGCGCACACCACCTCTCGCAACCGTCGCACCCAGGCCCGGAGCGACCAGCGGCGCTGAAGCACGACGGGACCACGGGGCGGGCGGTCATCCACGCCCGCGCTTGCGGCGAACTCCAGCGACATCCCGTTGCTCCGACACCGAATGGAATGTCTCCATCTGGAAGTCTGGGGCGCGTCATGTCTCGTTGGAGTGTCCACAAGCGCCGGGCGTTGTCCCGCCCTGCTCCCAGCCCCTTGAGCCGAGCCCCTTGCCTCAGGCCCGGCGACGCCGCGTCAGCGCGGTGAGTCCCGCGAGCGCCAGCATCAGCCACACCGCCATCGCGCCGGGGCCCGAGGCGCTGCACCCGCCGCCACTGACACGCGGCGCCTCCGAGTCCCCCGCATCCGGCACGAACGGGCCCGCATCCGGCTCGCCCGAGCCCGCGTCCGGCTCACCCGAACCCGCGTCCGGCGGCTTCGACAGCGTGCTCTCATCCAGGTACGCGCCACACGCCGGGTCCGCCGTGCCGTCCGCGCGGTGCGCCAGCGCGAGCGCGTACGCCCCCGCGCCAAAGCCCACCATGGGCGAGTTGAACTTGTACGTGCCGTTCAGCTCGTCATACGTCTCCGACACCGCCAGGTAGTTCTTCACCGACTGGTCCGTCACCCACTTGAGCACCCGCTCCGCGCGCTCCGAGTCCCCCGCCATCCGCTTCACCATCGCGCCGCGCAGGCTCACGATGACCCACTCCGCGCTGTCGTACTCGCTGCCCCACGGGCTCATGTCCGCGCCACCCGTGTGGTCATAGCGGTCATCGTTGCGCGACCAGCCCGCGCCCGCTGGCGACGACAACCTCAAGTCCAATCCGCGAATCGTCTCCCGGGCAATCTTCCCCGCCGGGTCGAACAGCTCGAACGCGAACGCGTCGAACACCGCCGTGTCCCAGTACCCCCGGCCCGACTTCAGCTCCTCCAGGTTGGAGGCCAGCGCGAAGTTGCTGTCCGTCAGCTTCTCCGCCATCGCCCGGCGGATGGACTCGCCCGCGGCGCGGTAGCGCGTCGCACGCTCGGCATCCCCCACGCGCTCGGCCAGCACCGCCGCGTCACACAGGCCGCGCGCCGCCGTGAGGCTCGTGTACGCCCACGCGCGCTGCCGCCCGTTCCAGTGCGTCTCCCAGATGGACGAGTCCGGCCGGATGAGCCCCGTCTCCGGGTCGATGAGCGCCACCAGCGCGTCGCCCACCTTCGTCGACACCGTCTGCCAGTGCTGGTCCACCAGCGTGACGTCCCCCGTGGTGCGCTCGTAGTGCCGCAGCGCCCAGAGGAAGAGCCCGAAGCCGTCGAACTCGAGGTTGGGCCCCGCCTCGTTGAAGTCCGTCTCCTCCACACCGAAGCCGTGGTAGCGCGTGAGCGTGATGAGGTACGGCGGCATCGAGTACGGCTGCAGCTCGCGCCAGTTCTGGAACCGCCCGCTGTCCGCGTTCAGGTAGTACGTGAGCGCCTCGCGCGCGTCGCTCCGCATGCCCAGCGTGGCCATCGCCGCCGCCGCGTAGGCGCCGTCTCGAATCCACGCATACGTCCACTGGCCCGGCGGAAGGCTCGCCAGCACCGCGCCCTTGCCCGCGTGTTTCACCATGCCCGGCAGCGTCGCCGGCGCGCCGTTGGGTGCCTTGAAGCGCGTCAGGCGCGTCTCGCCATCCCGGCTCAGCGACTCGCGCATGAACGTCTCACCCTCGCGGACCTGCGCCATGTGCAGCACCACCGCGGAGTGGCGCACCAGTGATTCCTCGTTCTCCACCGTGCCCGTCGGCACCTTCACGGTGTCCGTCTGGAAGGCCGCCCAGCGCGCGACCTCCGCCTCCACCAGCGCCTTCGCATCCAACGCGCCCACGTAGTCCGTCAGCCACTGCCGCGCCGTGGCCGTCCCCTCCGGATTGCCGAAGTGAACGAAGGCCACGCCGGCCCACTTCTCCGCGCCCGCCGCGATGTCTCCCAGGTTGAACTGATACGCCGTGGCCCAGCCCGTCCCCGCCGACGGCTGCGCCGTGAACTCCTGCAGGTCCTGCTGCCCGCCCCCCTGCACCACGTTGAACGCGTTGCCCGCCCCCGTCGCCCCCGACAGCCACGCCGCCTTCCGAGTCACCGCGCCCAACGGCCGCCCCACCACCACGCCCGCGTAGCCCTTCTCCACGAAGTCGCTGCCGCTGACCTCCACCGTCTCGCCGTTCTCGTCCAGGTCCGCCAGCACGCCGGGCCGACCGAAGCCGACATGGAAGTTGTGGAGCGAGAACACGCTCACACCCGTGGACGCCACCGCGCCCGTGTTGCGCACCCGCACCGCCATCACGAACGATGCGTGCGGCACGGACTGGGGCGCGAAGACATACGTCGTCACCTCCAGCGTCCCCACCCGCTGCACCATCGTCGCCAGCCCCGTGCCGCCCGTCTTCCCCGGCGCCCACGCCGCGTAGCCGCTGGCGTCCAGGTCCGCGTCCTGCGTGCTCAACCAGCGCTGCGTCCCACCCGAGCGCAGGCCGAAGAACGCGTCGAACAACACGTCACGCGAGTGCACCACCTGCGGCTGCCCGCGCACGAAGACGTCGTTGCCCAGCGCATCGATGACGGGCTCCTCCGTCGCGAAGCTGTGCTCGCGGAAGTGCGACACCTTCTTCTGCTCCAAATCCAACATCACCGCGCCGTGCCCGTTGGAGGACGGCAGCTTCAGGAAGGTGCGCCGGACGGCGACCTCCGCGTGCGCGTCCGACGCCAGGCCACACAGCAGGGAGGTCAGGAAGAGGGCCACGGCACGCGCGACACTCGAGGTCGCCCGGCCAGGGCCCAGACACAGGTGGGGGAAACGCTTCATCCGGCGGATTCTGGAGTGCTTCCCTCCCCGGGCCAACGGGGACCTCCCAACCCGGTGACGCCCAAGGGTGCCCGAGGACCCCTCGCCCCTGCCGCGACCCGAGTCAGCCGCTCGTGTTACAGGTCCATATTTGTCAGAATAATCTGACTTAACAGACTTAGTGGAATTCTCCATCCAGAGCGAGCCGGGTGCTCGAAGCCAGGGGGTCCCATGTCCGTTGTCCGCAGGGTGCTGGTCGCGTTGTTGCCGTGCCTCGTGCTGCTGGCGAGCGCGTCCCGGGCGCAGTCGCCGGGCGCGTTCGTGAACTGGGAGCATCCGCATGTCCATCCGCTGGAGCTGACGCCGGATGGCACCCGTCTGCTCGCGGTGAACACGGCGGACAATCGGCTCCTGGTGTTCTCCGTGTCGAGCGGCACGCCCGTGCTCACCGCCTCCATCCCCGTGGGCCTGGACCCCGTGTCCGTGCGAGCCCGGAGCAACACCGAGGCGTGGGTGGTCAACCATGTCTCCGACAGCGTCAGCATCGTCGACCTCACCACGCTCAACGTGAAGGCCACGGTGCCCACGGATGACGAGCCCGCCGATGTCATCTTCGCGGGCTCGCCGCAGCGCGCGTTCATCTCCTGCTCGCAGGTCAACCGCGTGCTGGTGGTGGACCCGTCCACGCCGCTCGCCGCGCCCACGCGCATCGCGCTGCAAGGCGAGGAGCCTCGCGCGCTGGCCGTCAACGCCGCGGGCACTCAGGTGTATGTGGCCTTCTTCGAGTCTGGCAATCGCAGCACGGTGCTCGGGGGTGGCAACGCGATGGGAGGCGGGGGCTTTCCGCCCAACGTGGTGAGCAGCAGCGTGGGGCCCTATGGGGGCGTCAATCCTCCGCCCAACTCGGGCAGCACGTTCAAGCCGCCGAGGAAGAGCGGCAACCCGGCCCCTCCTCCCGTGGCCCTCATCGTGAAGAAGGACGCCAGTGGCCGGTGGATGGATGACAACAGCCGTGACTGGTCGAGCGTCGTCTCGGGGAGCAACGCCGCCGCGTCGGGGCGCCGCGCGGGTTGGGATTTGCCGGACCGGGACGTGGCCATCATCAACGCATCCACGCTGGCTGTGACGTATGCCAGCGGGTTGATGAACCTGGACATGGCGCTGGCGGTCCACCCGGGAGGCCATGTCGTCGTGGTGGGCACGGACGCAGTGAACGAGGTCCGCTTCGAGCCCAACCTCCAGGGCCGCTTCCTGCGCGTCATGGCCGCGTCGTTCGACCCGGCGATTCCGTCCGTCGTCTCCCGTTTCGACCTCAATCCGCACCTGACGTACACCACGGGCACGGTGCCGCAGGCGACGCGGCAGTTGGCGCTCGGAGACCCTCGGGGGCTTGCGTGGAACGCGGAGGGGAGCCGCGTCTACATCACGGGCATGGGCTCCAACAACGTCGCGGTCATGGACGACGCGGGCGGCCGGATTACCCAGGTGGCGGTGGGTGAGGGGCCCACGGGCGTGGTGCTCTCCGGGACGCGGCTCTACGTGCTCAACAAGTTCGCGGCGAGCGTGTCCGTGGTGGATACGGTTTCGAATACCGAGGTGGCGCGGGTGCCGTTCTTCGACCCGTCACCGGGTGCCATCAAGGTCGGCCGCAAGCACCTGTATGACACGCACCGGAGCTCGGGCCTGGGGCATGTGTCGTGCGCGTCGTGCCACATCGACGGACGGCTGGACCGGCTCGCGTGGGATTTGGGAGACCCGGCGGGGGACCTCAAGGCCGTGACGGGGCAGAACCTGGGCATGGGCATTCCCGGACTGACGGGGGGCTTCCAGCCGTGGCACTCGATGAAGGGGCCCATGACGACGCAGACGCTCCAGGACATCATCGGCAAGGAGCCGCTGCACTGGCGTGGAGACCGCGCGGGCATCGAGGAGTTCAACGGTGCGTTCCTCAGCCTCCAGGGTGATGACACGCAGCTCACCGTCATCGAGATGCAACAGTTCGAGGACTTCCTCGCCACGCTGACGTTCGCGCCGAATCCGTTCCGGAACCTCGACAACTCGCTGCCCACGAGCCTGCCGCTGCCGGGGCACGTCACGACGGGACGGTTTGGCACGGCGGGGTTGCCGCTGCCCAACGGGAACGCGGTGAACGGGCTGCAGATGTATCGGCCGCCGCGCTTGCTGGACTCGGGGGCGTTCGCCTGCTCGACGTGTCACACGCTGCCCACGGGCCTGGGCGCGGACGTGCGGTGGACTGGGAGCCAGTTCGTCACCGTCTCCGCGGGCCCAAGCGGCGAGCGTCACACGGGGCTGGTCTCCGTGGATGGGTTCACCAATGTGACGATGAAGATCTCCCAGCTGCGCAACCTCTACGAGAAGGTGGGCATGGACTTCACGCAGACGTCGAACCTGGCGGGCTTCGGGTTCTCGCATGACGGCAGCGTGGACACGATTGCGCGCTTCCTCACCGAGCCGGTGTTCACGCTCCAGAGCAACCAGGAGGTCGCGGACATGGTGGCGTTCATGCTGGCGTTCTCGGGTTCGGATTTGCCCAAGGGCACGGCGACGACGGTGGGAGAGCCGCCGGGGCCGGACAGCAAGGACACGCATGCGGCGGTGGGGAGGCAGGTGACGCTGACCACGGCGAGTCCCACTCCGGCGCAGTTGAGTGCGCTGTCCACGTTCCAGGCGCTGGCGGACAGCGGCAAGGTGGGTCTGGTGGTGAAGGGGAACCAGGGAGGCATCGCGCGAGGGGCCACATACATGGGCGGCGGGTTGTTCCAGACGGACCGCGCGGCGGAGACCGTCACTGCGTCACTGCTCCAGACACTGGCGCTCGCGGGAAGTGAGCTGACGTACACGGTGGTGCCCAAGGGCTCGGAGGTGCGCATCGGCATCGACCGGGATTTGGACGGTGCGCTGGACCGCGATGAGCTGGACCGTGGCACCCGACCGGATGACGCGACGAGCCGGTAGGGCTGCGTGAGGTGTGACCGTGGACCTGGAGTGATGGGGTCCACGGTGCTGCCTCGGAGGGACGTGGGGGGCCTGGCTTTCCTTCGTGCGCGTGACGGTGCCAACATCGTTGGCGCAGTGCATTCGCGCAGGGGGGGACATGCAACGACCGGAAGAGGACGAGAGCGTCGAGGCGGCCGAGGACTCCGGGTCGAGCATCGTCCGCTTCCAGGACATGGATACCGGTGCGGTGACGGAACTGGGCCCTCTCTCCGAGGAGCTCGCCGCATTGCTCGGACGCGCCGCACAGATCTCCCTGGCCGTTGGGGATGTCTCGACGCAAGCCCACCTGTCCTTCACTTCTCTCATGGGCGCCATTGGCAGCGCGCGCGATCCTGCCTCCACCTGGATGGCCAATACGACCGCGCAGTTCGGTTCGGACATGTCGGCCATGAACATCTCGTCCGACCAGCTCAGGCGTTCCGAAGCCATGCCCCACCCCATGGATATACTGAGGGAGCCACTCACGTGGACGACCTCGGCACGACGGGCGCTGATGCAAGCCGAAACCTTCCGCGCGAACATCCCCGACCTGTCTTCCGTGATGCTCGATGTGCACCACCTCATCGCGGCATTCTTGTGGCTGCCCGACTTCCATGACGAGGCCTTCCACGCGATGCGGCTGGACCGGAGGAACCTCCGAGGACCGTTCGTCCAATTCATGTCCTCGATGCATCCTGACGAGGCCGAGAACTGGCGCGACATGTTGCGGAGTGAAGGCAACCCAGTGCGTGTGCAGGCGCCCTCACCGCATGCGCCGACACCGTCAACGTCAACGTCAACGTCAACGTCAACGTCAACGTCAACGTCACCCCTGAGCTGGCTGGACAACGACACTCAGCGCACCCTCTATTCTCCTCGCTACGACGCCGACGGCCGGGAGAACGAAGACCTCCTGGACATCGACCGTGACGTCGATGCGCTCAGCGCGCTGATTGCCTCGCGCACCATGGCGCCGCCGCTGTCCATCGGCGTGTTCGGAGACTGGGGCTCGGGCAAGTCGTTCTTCATGCACCACCTGCGCAAACGGGTGGAGGAACTCGCGGGCCGGGCCGTGAAGTCCCAGCGTCCCCAGCGGGAAGTGGCCTTCTACAAGAACATCATCCAGATCGAATTCAATGCCTGGCACTACGCGGAAGGCAACCTGTGGGCCAGCCTCGTCGAACACATCTTCCGCAACCTCCGGAAGCGACAGGACGAGCCCGAAGCAGACATCGGCAAACGCAGGGATGACCTGCTGACACGGCTCGCACAGCGGGAAGCAGAGCTGCTCAAGAAGCAGGCCGAGGTCACCGCGAAGGAAGCCGAGGTCGCGCTGGCGCAGCAGAAGGTCGGCGAACTGGAGCAACAGAAGGAATCAAAGCGCGTCGAGCTGGAGCAAGCCCTCTCCGAAAAGCGCACCCTGCTGGAGTTGATGCCCGCCACATTGAAGCTTGAGGAGGGTGTCCAGCAGAGGGCCACCGCATGGCTGGCTGAAACAGGCTTCAGCTCCCTGGGACGCACGGCCTTCGATTTGCGGGATGCCCTCGGCAATGCCCAGGCCGAGCTGCGACAGACCGGCGGATTCGTCGCATCCCTCCTGGATACGCGGAGCGCGAACAAGCGACTGCGTCCTCCCGCCATCATCTTGATCGTCTCTCTCGCCGTGAGCCTGGCGCTTCCGTTCGTGCTCGACGAGTTCGGTAAGCAGGACCTCGCGGGCCTGATGGCTGGACTCACGACACTGACAGGCCTCGTGGGCTCCGTGACGCTCTGGCTCCAGCGGCAGACCGCGTGGCTGCGAGAGCGGCGGGAGCAGAACGAGAAGCGACTGCGCGAAGTCGAGCAGGCCATCGAAACCGAACTCCAGAATCGACTCAAGCCGCTCGATGAAGCCGCACAGGTCGCTCGGGAGCAGGTCGCCTCACTGGCCCAGGCGGAGGAACAGCAACGCGCGTCCATGGCCAAGGCCCAGGACGAAGTCCTCCAACTGAAGCAAGCCATCGCCGAGCTCTCCAGCGCGCGGCTGCTGGACAAGTTCATCGAGAACCGCACCGGCAGCGACGACTACCGCAAGCACCTGGGACTCGTCGCCCTCATCCGCAGGGACTTCGAGGAGCTGTCGCGACTGATGGAGGCGGTCAACCGCGACGAACAGACGGACCCGAACGTCCCCGCCATCAATCGCATCGTCCTCTACATCGACGACCTGGACCGCTGCTCGCAAGACACCGTGGTGAAGGTGCTCCAGGCCGTGCACCTGCTCCTCGCCTTCCCGCTGTTCGTCGTCGTCGTGGGCGTGGACTCGCGCTGGGTGGCGCGCTGCCTGAACCACACCTTCAAGGACCTGCTGAAGATGGAGGACCCGAACGCCCTGCCCCTGGATGCGATGACCCCAGGAGCCACGGCCTACGACTATCTGGAGAAGATCTTCCAGATTCCCATCTGGCTGCGGCCCGTGAGCAGCGACCACCGCTCGAGCATGTTGCGCGGGTTGCTGGCCCGTCCTTCCGCGGAAGAGCACTCGCAAGAGGCCACGGTCCTGGAGCTGAAGCCCAGGTTCGTCGTCGACACCCCAGACACCGTCGACCCGATGGAAGAGTGGGACTACAAAAAGGGCTCACCGGCCCTGATGAAGGTCGTGTGGCCCACGAGCGCCGCACCGCAAGCAGCAGCATCCGTACACGGCAAGCCGAAGTCCTCCGCATCCTCCAGCCACGCCCAGGTCGCGTCGAATGAACAGGAAGAGCTCAATCCTCCCGGCCTCGTCATCAGCGAGAGAGAACTGGCGTTCATCGACTGTCTCGGCCCGCTGCTGAGCCCCACGCCTCGTGTGCTCAAGCGCTTCGCCAACACCTATCGACTCATCAAGGCGTGTGTCCCGAGCGCGGGACAGACCGAGTTCATGGGCGACGGACAGGAAGGCACCTCTCCGTCCCAGATGTGCCTGTTACTGCTGGCGCTGGTGACCTCGAAGCCCCAGCTCGCCGAGGAGTTCTTCGCGCGGCTCAAGCGCTACGAACACAACGAGGAGATGCTCACGCTCCAAGCGCTCGACCTCGCCGCCGACGAGCCCGAGCACGTCATCTCGGAGCTGTTCACCTGGCTCCGCGCCATGCCGCCCGCCATCCAGAGCACTCCGCTCACCCTGGTCCGGAAGCTCGTCCCCTGGGTCACCCGCTTCAGCTTCCGGTAGGTACGCGCCTCACGACGCCCGTCGCCTTCGCAGCCGTGAACGGATGCGACTGAGCGCCACGGGCGTGACGCGGATGTAGCTCGCGATATCCCGCTGCGACAGCAGCGGCGCCAGGTCCGGGTGCTCGTCCAGGAACCGCTGGTAGCGCTCCTCCGCGGACAGCGTGAGCAACTCCATCTCCCGCTTCTCCTTGCGCAGCCCATAGACCTCGAAGGCCCGGCTCACCGCCCGCTGCCACTCCAGGTGGCGCGACGCCAGCCTCCGCACCTCGCCATAGTCGAGCTGCTCCACCCGCGACTCCACCACCGCCTGCGTGGAGAAGCTCGTGACGCCTCCCGGCGCCAGCGCCACCAGACTCGCGAAACACGTCCCCTCCCCCGCGAACGCCTTCACCCAGGCGCCACCCTCGCTCGTCTCGTAGACCATCTTCACCAGCCCGCGCGTGACGATGAAGATGCTCGGCCGCGCCTCGCCCACGTGGAAGAGGTACTCGCCCTTGCGCAGCGTCTTCGCGCGCAGCAGCGGCGCCACCGCGTCCCACCCCGGCAGCGCGCTCCCCGCCAGACCCCGCAGCACCTCCCTCGCCGTCGTCACGGACACCTCTCAACGTAAACCCGGGTTAACGACGCCGCTCCCCCGCACCGGAAGACTGCGCGACACCAACGCACGGAGACATCCACGATGCGAGCCCTCTTCCTTCCCCCCGTCGTCCTGCTGGCGTCCATGGGCGTCATGGTCCTCCTGAACAGGACCGCCCCGCTGCACGAGCTGTGGGGGCGCCCCTGGAGCTGGCTCGGAGGCGCCTTGCTGCTCGCGGGAATCGCCGTCGCCCAATGGCACGCCCGACTCTTCAAGAAGCTGGGCACCAACATCAACACCTTCGGGGACCCTGGCACCCTCACGCGCGAGGGCCTGTTTCGCTTCACCCGCAACCCCATGTACCTGGGCTTCGTCGCGAGCCTCGTCGGCCTGGGCATCACCCTGGGGTCGGTCTCACCCTTCGTCGTGCCGCTCGCCTTCGGCCTGCTCACCCACTTCTGGTACATCCGCGTCGAGGAACAGGCCCTGCTCCAGAAATTCGGCGGCCAGTACGTCGAATATCAACGCTCCGTCCGCCGGTGGCTTTGACGCCCGGCGTCGCCCGCATCGAGAGGCGTCAACTCCCGGAGTCTCCTCGGGTTTCCGCTCCGGGCCCTTCGCCGACGGCTGAATCCGCGTTCAGCCCGGCGCAACCCCCGTGGCGTCAGGACACAAGCGGTTGTCGCCCACGATGTTTCAAGACATGGGACTCATCACGTTCTGTCAGATGAACAGCCCTCGGTCGCCCAGGCCGAAGCACGGGGGGGAACACATGGTTTCGCTCGACGGGTCCACGCTGAGACTCTGGAAGACGCTGAGTTGCTTCCTCCGAGTCCTCATGACGCAGGTGCTCTACGTCGCACCGCTCTTCTGGTTCATGGAGCTGTCCCAGAACGTGGCCTGGCGCTGGATGAACAAGGACTGGGGCTGGTACTACCCCGAGTCCCCGTACCACTGGTTCTCCTTCGGCAGCATGATGCTCTGGGCTGGATGCGTCGGCCTGCTGTGGACCCTGCACTACTTCTGGTTCTACCCGCAGCGCGTCAAGGTCTGGACGCGCGTCGCCATCGGCGCCCTGGTCTGCTGGATGGGCGAATGGTTTGGCGGCTACATGGCGGCCAACGTCTTCAACCACCCGCTGCAAGTGTGGCCCGGCTCGCCCCTCGTCTACGTCCACTACGCCGCCATCTTCTTCTGGGTGAGCAACGTCATCGTCTACCACCTCGTCACGGTGAACGTGGTGGACCTCACGCCCACGTATGACGCGCCGCCGGACACCGGCGCCCAGGTGGCCTGAAGTCTCCAAGGCCCGGGAACTCGAGGGCCCGACGTCTCAGCCCACGGCCTGCGCCGCGGTGCTCGCACCGTGAGCTTCCAGCGGCAACTTCAACCGCGCCCGGCACCCACGTCCCTCGGGACGGTTCTCCAGGCGCAGCGTTCCGCCGTGCGCCTCTGCAATCTGCCGACACAGCGCGAGGCCAATGCCGCTGCCCTGCGGCTTCGTGGTGAAGAAGGGCACGAAGAGGTTGCCCGTGTCCGCGAGGCCCGGGCCCTCGTCCTCCACCCAGACCTCCACCGCGCCCGGCGTCAGCACCGCCCATGACACCCAGACCTGTGCACCCGGGGCCTCGCCCAGCACCGCGTCCACCGCGTTGCGCACCAGGTTGATGAGCAGTTGCTCCAATTGGTCCGAATCTCCGCGCACCGCCAACGCCGGCCCCGCCCGCACCGACACCGGCCGCCGCTTCTCCAGCGCCGCCACCCGCCGCACCCAGCCGTCCACCTCCACCCCCGCCAGCACCGGGGGCGGCAGCCGCGCCAGTCGCGCATACGCGGACATGAAGCGCGCCAGCGCCTCCGAGCGCCTCGCGACGATGCCCAGGCCGCTCTTCGCGTCGTCTTCCCAATCCGAGGGACGCGGCTCCATCAACAGCGTGTCGCGCAGCGCCTCGGCAATCGATTGGATGGGCGCCAGCGAGTTGTTGATTTCATGGCTCAGCACCCGCACCAGCCGCCGCCACGCCTCGCGCTCCTGCTCACGCAACGCCAGCCGCAGATCCGCCAGCACCACCAGGTGATGCGGCAGGCCGCCCTGGCGGAAACCACCGCGCCGCAGCTCGTATGGCCCGCCCTCCTCCACGAAGGAGCGCGACAACCTCCGAGGCGCCGGGCCGTCCAACAGGTCCGCCAGCCCCAGCGAGCCGGCCCCCTTGCCCATCAACTGCGAGCGCGCCTGGCCCAACAGCTTCTCACCCGCGCGATTCACCAGCCGCAGCGTGCCCGCGACATCGAAGGCGAGCACCGCGACGTCAATCTCCTCCATCACCTGCTCGAGCAGCGCTCCGGCCTCCAGCGCCCCCAACCGCTGCTCGCGCAAGGTGTCGCCCAGGGCGTTCACCTCCAGCAGCACCTCGCCCAGCGCATCCCCCACCCGCGCGCCGCGACCGCGCGTCGAGTAGTCCCCCTCGCGCAGCGCCGCCAACAGGTTCGCCAGCGCGTGCAGGGGCCGCATCACCCGCTCGCGGACCAGGAGCCCCACGCCCAGGAAGACGCCCACCACCAACGTGGACAGAGTCCAGCGGACCTTGGATGAAAAGTCTCCCGTCCACACCAGCGCGAGCGAGACCACCCCTCCCGGCAGACCCGCCAGCCACGTCAGGGCGAGCATCTGCAGGTCATGTGGCCAGGGCTCGCGCTTGCGTCTCACCGGGCTCCCTTGATTCCGTAGTACTGGAGCCGACGGTACAGCGCGCTGCGCGACAGGCCCAGTCCCTTCGCCGCCTCGCTCACGTTGCCCTCATGCCGCGCCAACGCGCGCTCGATGAGGTAGCGCTCCACCTCTTCCAGCGTCATCTCCTCCAGCCGCGACAGGCCCTCGCGACCCGCCCGGCGCAAGAGCAGGTCCTCCGCGGACACATCGTCCCCCACCGCCATCAGCAGCGAGCGCTCCACCGCGTGCTCCAGCTCGCGCACGTTGCCCGGCCACGGGTAGGCCAGGAGCGCCTCCAGCGCCCCAGGCGTCAGCCGCGCCGCGTTGCGCCCGTAGCGCTTGCCGTGCTCGGCCAGGAAGTGCGACGCCAACAGCGGGATGTCCTCGCGGCGCTCACGCAGCGGCGGCAACGGCACCTCCACCGTGTTGAGGCGGTACAGCAGGTCCTCGCGGAAGCGGCCCTCGGCCACCGCCTTGGCCAGGTCCACGTTGGTGGCGCTCACCACCCGCACGTCCACGCGCCGCGTCTTCGACGAGCCCACCGGGTGCAACTCCCCCGTCTGGAGCACGCGCAAGAGCTTCGCCTGCTGCGACAACGGCATGTTCCCAATCTCATCCAGGAACAGCGTGCCGCCATCCGCCAGCTCGAAGCAGCCGATGCGGTCCGCCTTCGCGTCGGTGAAGGCGCCCTTCACATGGCCGAAGAGCTCGCTCTCGAAGACACCCTCGGAGAGTCCTCCCGAGTTGACGGCCACGAAGGCCCGGTCCGCGCGCGTGGAGGACGCGTGCAGCAGCCTGGCCACCACTTCCTTGCCCGTGCCGTGCTCACCCGTCACCAGCACGTTGGCCCCAGACGGCGCCACGCGCTCAATCATCCGGCGCACCGGCAACATGGCGCGCGACTCGGACACCATGGTGGGCAGGCCGCCCTGGCCGCGCCGCAGGTGCTGGTTCTCCTCCTCCAGCCGGCGGCTGCGCTTGAGCGCCCGGCCCAGCTCCAACTGCGTGCGCAGCGTGGCGAGCAGGCGCGTGTTGTCCCACGGCTTCTGCACGTAGTCGCGCGCGCCACCACGCATCGCCTCCACCGCGCCCTCCACGCTGCTCCACGCCGTCATCACCACGACGGGCAACGCCGCGTCCTGCGCGCGGATGCGGCCAAGCAGGTCCATGCCCTCTCGCCCGGACGTGGTGTCCCGCGCGTAGTTCAGGTCCATCAGCACCAGGTCCACGTCCTCGGCTTCCAGCGTGGCGAGCGCTCCAGCGGGCGACTGCGCGGTGACGATGGTGTGCCCGTCCCGCTTCAACAGCAGGCGCAGGGCCTCCAGCACGTCGGCCTGGTCATCCGCGATGAGGATGCGCGAGGGACGCGTGGCGATGGGAGCGGAGACAGGGGTGACGACGGAGACAGGGAGGGGTTCGGACACGGGGAACATCCAGGAAGAAAGAGTGCCAGAAACAAAGAGGCTCAGCCGCGACGCAAGACGGCGGCGGGGTCCGCGTTGGCGGCCTTGCGCGCCGGCAGCCAGCTCGCCAGCCAGGCCGTGCCCAATAGCAGCAGCGAGACAGAAGCCAAGACCGAAACATCCAGCGCCCCCATCCCGTAGAGCAGACCTTCCATGATGCGGTGGGCCGCCAGCGCCCCGAGCAGGCCCAGCACCAACCCCAGCCCCACTCGCCGCAGCGCCTGCCCCACCACCAGTCTCAGGACATCCGCCGCGCGTGCGCCCAGCGCCATGCGCACGCTCATCTCGTGTTCGCGCTGTGACACCGAGTAGGACATCACGCCGTAGATGCCCACCGCGGCCAGCACCAGCGCCAGCAAACCAAAGGCCCCCAGCAACACCGCCCGGAAGCGCGGCTGCCCCAGGTCCGAGGACAGCCGGTCCTCCAGCGTGCCCACGCGCGCGAGCGCCACCATGGAGTCCACCGCGCGCAGCTCCTCGCGCACCACCGACTCCAGCTTCCTCGGGTCCAGGCCCGGCGCCGCCCGCACCGCGAGCTGCCCGTCCGTCGTCGGCTCCTGCGCCATGGGGACGTACGCGGTGGGCTCGTGCCCCACTTCCACGCCCGCATACGCCACGTCCGCCACCACGCCCACCACCGTCGTCCACAGCGGGTTGCCCTCCGCGTCGTCGCCACCGAAGGAGACGCGGCGGCCCAGCGCGTCCTCGCCGGCGAAGACCTCGCGCGCGAAGCGCTCGCTCACCACCATGACCCTTGGCGCGTTCGCTCCGTCCGACTCCGTCAGCAGGCGCCCCGCGAGCAGCGGCACGCGCAGCGCCTCCAGGAAGCCCGGCGTGGTGACGTTGATGAGCGCGTCGGGCCGCACCGGCGGGTCCTCGGTTCCCTCCTTCCAGTAGCCCGAGCGCGAGAGGGAACCGCCCGCCGGGAGGCTGCCGCCCACGCCCACGCCAGCGACCTCCGGACGCGCGGCGAGCCGCGCCGTCAGCTCCCGGTGGAAGGCTTCCGTCCGCTCCGGCGTGTCATAGCGGCTCTGCGGCAGCGCCAGTCGGGCCACGAAGACGCCCACGGGGTCCAGGCCCGGGTCGGCCTGGTACATCCGCCAGAAGCTCTTCAGCATCAGCCCCGCCCCGGTGACGAGCATCAGCGCGAGCGCCACCTCCGCCACGACCAGCACCGCGTGCGTGCGGCCCCGCGACTTCTCCGTCGCCCCGCGCCCCAGCACCGTCGCCGGCGAGAGCTGCGAGCGCTGGAGCGCCGGCACCAGCCCCACGCCCACGCCCGTCGTCAGCGTCACCGCCAACGCGAAGAGCAGCACGCGGCCATGCACCGCCACCTCGCCCGCCCGGGGCAGCGTGTTGGCCCCCAGCATCATCAACAAATCGGTGGCCCACAGCGCCAGCAGCACGCCGCCCACGCCACCCAGCAGCGCCAGCAGCACGCTCTCCGTGAGGAGCTGACGCACCAGCCGGCCGCGCCCAGCGCCCAGCGCCACGCGGATGCCCAGCTCACGCTGCCGCGCCGCCGCCCGCGCGAGCTGCAGGTGCGCCACGTTGGCCGCCGCCAGCAGCAACACCAGGGACACCGCGCCCAGCAGCACCCACAGGAGCAGGCTGACGCCCTCGGTGAGGGAGTCGGCGTAGCGGACCACCCCCAGCTTCAGGGTGGCGTCGTCTCGTGAGAGGAGCTCCTCGTTCAGGCTCTTCAGCTCGTGGCGGACCGACTCGAGCGTCGCGCCTGGAACAAGCCTCGCCGCGACGGCGAAGGAGCGGAAGCCCCGCTCGGTGCGCTCCTCCGACGTGGCCGCGCCGGGCAGGCTGTCGAAGGGCACCCAGACCTCGGTGGTGTGGGCGGGCACGTCGAAGGACGGCGGCATCACCCCAATCACCGTGTAGGGCTGACCGCCCAGGGTCAGCGTGCGGCCCAGCACGCCCTCGCCGCCGCCCGCCTTCATCCAGCGCGAATGCGAGATGACGGCCAGCCGCGCGTCGCGCTCCTCGGGCGCGAAGGTCCTCCCCAGCATCGGCTTCATGCCGAACGCCCCGAAGAAGTCCCCCACCACCACCGCGCCGCGAAGCTGCTCGGCGTCCCCGTGGCCGGTGAGGTTCATCAACCGTTGGCCGTACGCGGTCATCGAGCGCAGCCGCGTGGAGAGCCGCGCGACGTCCTCGTAGTTGGGCAGGCTGTAGCGCGCCAGCAGCTTCCCGGGCTTATCGGTGGACATCACCACCAGCCGGTCCGGCTCCGGAAACGGCAGCGGACGCAGCAGCACCGCGTCCACCACGCTGAACAGCGCCGTCGTCACCCCGATGCCCAGCGTCAGCACCAGCACCGCCGCCAGGGTGAAGACAGGCGACTGGCGCATCGTCCGCAGGGTGTACCGCACATCCATCGACACATCGCTCAGCATGGTGGCCTCGTGCCCTGCTCAGGTCTTCTGGAGCCAGCCGTCCGCCAGCTGGATGATGCGGTGGCCGAAGGCCGCGTTGGCCTCCGAGTGCGTCACCTGGATGATGGTGGTGCCCGCCTTGTTGAGCGTCTGGAACACCTCCATGATGTGCTTCGCCTGCTGCGAGTGGAGGTTGCCCGTCGGCTCGTCCGCCAGCAGGATTTTCGGCGTGGCGATGAGCGCTCGGGCGATTCCCACCAACTGCTGCTGTCCACCGGAGAGCTGCGCGGGGAACAGGTCCTTCTTCCCCACCAGTTGGAAGCGGTCCAGCATGTCGCCCACCAGCGCCTCGCGCTCACCGCGCTTGAGGTTGCGGTAGGACAGCGGCACCTCCAGGTTCTCCGCCACCGTCAGGTTGTCCAGCAGGTGGTACTGCTGGAAGACGAAGCCGATGGTGCGCCGGGACAACTCGCCGCGCTCCTTCGGCTTCATCGCGTGCACGGCCTGCCCGTCCAGGACGTACTCACCCTTCCACTCGGCATCGAGCATGCCGAGCACGGCCAGCAGCGTGGACTTGCCCGCGCCGGACGGGCCCATCAGGGTGACGAACTCGCCGGGCTGGATGTCCAGGTCGATGTTGCGCAGCACCCAGGTGCGGCCCCCCGCCAACGGGTAGGACTTTTCGACCTGACGCAATGAGATGAGAGGTGAGGACATGGGAGGTGCTTTCGTGCTCACTCGGAGCGCAAGGAAACGATGGGGTCCACGCGAGAGGCCCGCCGCGCCGGCAGCCACGTCGCCAGGAGCGTCACGCCGCCCAGGAGCGCCGCCACCGCGGTGAAGGTCCACGGGTCATACGCCGTCACGCCGTACAGCATGCTGCCCAAGAGGTGGGCCAGGCCCAGCGACATCACCAGCCCCACCCCCACGCCCAGCCCCGCCAGCTTCAGCCCCTGCCGCAGCACCATCACCAACACGTCGGAGCTGGCCGCGCCCAGCGCCATGCGGATGCCCATCTCCCGCGTGCGCCGCGCCACCGAGTAGCCCACGACGCCAGCGATGCCCAGCGCCGCCAGCAACAGCGCCGTGCCGGCGAACAGTCCCATCAACAGGGCGGACAGGCTGCTGGAGCTGATGGACTCATCCACCAGTCGCGCCAGCGGCGCCACGCCGAACAGCGGCACGTCCGCGTCCACCGCGCGCAGCTCCGCCTCGATGGACGCGCGCAGCGCCTCCGGCTCCCCCGCCTTCACCCGGACCACGAGGCCCAGGTACGACGCGGGCGACGTCGGCAGCGACCAGTAGGCCGCGGGCCGCGCGGGCGAGGACAGCCCCCACTCGCGCAGGTCGTCCACGATGCCCACCACCGTCGCCCACTGCTTCCTCGGCTCGATTGACAGCCGCTGTCCCAGCGCGTTGCCCTGGGGCCAGTACACGTCCGCGAAGCGCTTGTTGATGACGACCTCCGGCACCGCGCCCACCTCGCCGATGCCCTGGTGCAGGCGGCCCTGAAGCAGCTTCACCCCCAGCGTGCTCAGGTATCCCGGGCTCGCCAGCCGGAAATCCACCGCGGGCAGCAGCTCGCCCTGCACCTCCGGCCGGCTCTCGAACTCGAGGCCGCTCGTGGAGATGCCACCCAACGGCAGCATGTTGGTGAGCCCCACGGACTCCACGCCCGGCAAGGCCTCCAGGCGCTCCAGCAGCTCGCGCTGGAAGGCCAGCTTGCGGGCGGGCTCCGCGAAGCGCGCCTCAGGCAGCGCGAGCCGACCGGTGAGCACACCCTCGGGCTTGAAGCCCGCGTCGACGCCGCGCAACGCGAGCAGGCTCTTCACGAACAGGCCCGCCCCCACCAGCAGCACCAGCGCGAAGGCCACCTGCGCCACCACCAGCCCCGAGCGCAACCGGCCCGAACGGCCACTTTCCGAGCCTCGCGAGCCCTCGCGCATCGTCGCATTCAGGTCCGCGCGACTCGCCTGGAGCGCCGGCACCAGTCCGAACACCAGGCCCGTGAGGACGGAGACGCCCATCGTGAAGCACACCGACGTCACATCCAGCTTCACGTGCGCCATGCGCGGCAGTCCATCTCCCATGAAGGCCAGGAGCGCATCCGTGCCCCACATCGCCAGGAGCAACCCCAGCGCGCCACCCGCCAGGGACAACACGAGGCTCTCCGTGAGGAACTGCGCCACCAGCCGGCCACGGCTCGCGCCCAGCGCCGCGCGGATGGACACCTCGCGCTCACGCGCCGCCGCACGAGCCAGGAGCAGATTCGCCACGCTGCTGCACGCCACCAGCAGCACGCAGCCCACCGCGCCCAGCAACAGCCACAGCGTGCCGCGCACGTCGCCCACCAGCTTGTCCTCCAACGAGGTGACGCGGATGGACCAGCCAATCCCCTGGTAGCGGGACTCCACCGCCTGCATGTCGAGGGCGACCCGAGCCATGTCCGCGCGCGCCTGCTCCAGCGTCACGCCCGGCTTCATCCGCGCCAGGCAGAAGAGGTAGCGCGTGGTGCGCTCCGAGACATGCTCCGGCAGCGGCACGAAGGGCACGTAGAGGTCGGCGCGCTCCGGGTGCACCACGCCGCGGGGCAACACGCCCACCACCGTGTAGGGCTTGCCGTCGAGCTGCATCGTCTTGCCCAGCACGTCGGGGTCCTCCGCGAAGTGCGCGCGCCACACCTTGTGCGTCAACACCACGACCTTCTCCCCACCCAGAGAGGCTTCCGCCTCGGTGAAGTTCCGGCCGAGCATCGGCGTCACGCCGAGCGTGGGGAGCAACGTGGCGGTGCCCTGCACCACGGCGAAGCGCTGCGCGGCGCCGCCTCCGGTCAGCGTCATGTCCCGCCAGTTGTAGGCGGCCACCGAGCTGAAGACTCGCGGCAGCGTGCGGAAGTCCTGGTACTCGGGCGTCGAGATGGAGATGCCCTCCAGGCCCACCGCCTGGATGTCGTTGGACACGGTGACCAGGCGCTCCGGCTCCGCGAGGGGCGGCGGCGTGAGCAGCACGCCGTTCACCACGCTGAACACCGCGCTGTTCGCGCCGATGCCCAGCGCGAGCGCCAGCACCGCCACCAGCGTGAAGCCGGGGCTCTTGCCCAGCGTGCGCAGCGCGTACCGCAGGTCTTGAACGAGGGTCTCCATCGACGCGCGCTCCTACTCCGCCTTCAAGGCGATGATGGGGTCCACCCGCGTCGCGCGGTGCGCCGGCAGCCACGTCGCCCCCAGGGCCACGCCGCTCAGCAACACGGCCACCCCGACGAAGGTCCACGGGTCATACGCCGTCACACCGAACAGCAGCGTGCTCAAGAGCCGCGCCAGCACCAGTGACAACACCAGCCCCAGGCCCACGCCCAACCCCGCCAGCGTCAAGCCCTGGCGCAGCACCAGCGACAGCACATCCGACTTCGTCGCGCCCAGCGCCATGCGGATGCCCATCTCCCGCGTGCGCCGCGCCACCGCGTAGCCGATGACTCCCGAGATTCCGAGCGCCGCGAGCAACAGCGCCGTGCTCGCGAACAAGCCCATCAGCACCGCCGTCAGCCTGCGAGAGCTGATGGACTCATCCACCCGCTGCACCATGGACGCCACGTTGAACCAGGGCAACTGGCCGTCGAGCGCGAGCACCTCCGCTTCGATGGCCGTGCGCAATGACTCCGGGTGGCCCGACTTCGCCCGCACCGCCAGGTGGAGATTGGAGAGCGGAGTCTGCGCCACGGAGTAGTACGCTGTCGGACGCGCGGGCGTATCCAGTCCCCACTCGCGCAGGTCGTCGACGATGCCCACCACCGTGGCCCACTTCGCATCCGGCCGGTGCAACTTCAGTCGCTGGCCCAGCGCGTTGCCCCGCGGCCAGTAGAGGTTCGCGAAGGTCTGGTTGATGACCAGCGCCCCCGCCGCGTCCGGTCCATCCGTCTCCTGGAGCATGCGCCCGTCGCGCAGCCGCACCCGCAGCGTGCGCAGGTAGTCCGCGCTGGCGAAGCGCGTCTCCACCGCCGGCCATATCTCCCCCGGCGCCCGCATCCGCCCCTCGATGTCGAAGCTGGTGTCCGTCCTTCCACCCAAAGGCAGCCTGTTCGTCACCCCCGCGGACTCCACGCCGGGCAGCACCTGCACGCGGCGGAGCAGCTCCTGCTGGAAGGCCCGCTGGTCCTCCGGCCTCGCATACCGGGCGGCCGGCAGCGAGAGCTGACCGGTGAGCACGCCCTCGGGAGTGAAGCCCGCCTCCACCTGGGTCAGCGCCTGGAAGCTCCGCAGGAAGAGACCCGCGCCCACCAGCAACACCAACGCCAGGGCCACCTGCGTCACCACCAGCCCCGAGCGCAGCCAGCCCGCGTTGCGTCCCTCCGTTCCTCGTGAGCCCTCGCGCATCGTCGCGCTCAGGTCCGCACGGCTCGCATGGAGCGCCGGCGCCAACCCGAAGACCAGGCCCGTGAGCAGCGACACCCCCAAGGTGAAGAAGACGGAGGCCGCATCCAGCCCCACCTTCTCCGCCCGAGGCAGCCCGTCTCCCACCATCGCCACCAGCGCGTCCGTGCCCCACACGGCCAGCAGCAGGCCCAGCGCGCCGCCCAACGCGGACAGCGCGAAGCTCTCCGTGAGGAACTGCGCCAACAACCTGCCGCGCCCAGCGCCCAGCGCCGCGCGGATGGACACCTCGCGGCCCCTCGCCGCCGCCCGAGCCAGCAGGAGGTTGGCCACGCTGCCGCACGCCACCAGCAGCACGAAGCCCACCGCGCCCAGCAACAGCCAGAGCGTGCCGCGCACCCGGCCCACCACCTCGTCCTCCAGCGACTTCACGCTGATGGCCCAGCCGTAGCCCCCGTAGCTGCTCGCGTACAGGGTCTCCATCTCCTGGCCCACCCGCGCCATGTCCGCCCTCGCCGCCTCCAGCGTCACGCCGGGCTTCAGCCGTCCCACCATGCTGAGGTAGTGGTTGCCGCGCACGTCTTCGGCCGCCTGCGCGGGCGTGGGCGCGAAGGGCGCGTACATGTCCGTGCCCGCCGGGTACTCCACGCCGGGCGGCAGCACCCCCACCACCGTGTACGCGTTGCCATCCAGTTGCAGCACTCGGCCCAGCACCCGCGGGTCCCTGGCGAAATGCGTGCGCCACAGTTTGTCCGTCAGCACCAGCACGCGCTCCCGGCCTGGCGTCTCCTCATCATGCGAGAAGGTGCGGCCCAGCGCCGGAGCCACGCCCAGGGTGGGGAACAGCGAGGCCGTGGAGAACATCACGGTGAGCCGCTCCGGCACGTCCCCTCCGGTGAGCGTGATGTCGCTCTCCACATAGGCCCCCACCGACGAGAAGGACTTGGGCATCGTGAGGTAGTCCCGGTACTCGGGCACCGACACCCAGATGTCCTTCAGGTCGGACCTGGCGTAGTTGCCCCAGACGTGGACCAGGCGCTCCGGCTCCGCGAACGGTGGAGGCCTGAGCAGCACGCCGTTCACCACGCTGAACACCGCGCTGTTCGCGCCGATGCCCAGCGCCAACGCCAGCACCGCCACCAGCGTGAAGCCGGGGCTCTTGCCCAGCGTGCGCAGCGCATACCGCAGGTCCTGGATGAAGGTCTCCATCGACGCGCGCTCCTACTCCGCCTTCAAGGCAATGATGGGGTCCACCCGCGTCGCGCGGTGCGCTGGCAGCCACGTCGCGCCCAGGGCCACGCCGCTCAACAACGCCGCCACACCCGCGAAGGTCCACGGGTCATACGCCGTCACGCCATACAGCAGCGTGCTCAACAGTCGCGCCAGCACCAGCGACAACACCAGCCCCAGCAACACGCCCAGCCCCGCCAGCTTCATGCCCTGGCGCAACACCAGTGCCAGCACATCCGACTTCGCCGCGCCCAGCGCCATGCGGATGCCCATCTCCCGCGTGCGCTGCGCCACCGAGTAGCCGATGACTCCCGAGATTCCGAGCGCGGCCAGCAGCAGCGCGGTGCCCGCGAACAGGCCCATCAACAGCGCCGTCAGCCTCTGCGAGCCGATGGACTCGTCCACCAGCCGCACCATGGACGTCACCTTGAACAGGGGCAGGTTGCCATCGAGCGCGCGCACCTCTGACTCGAGCGCCGTGCGCAGTGACTCCGGGTCGCCCGCCTTCACGCGCGCCACCAGGTGGAGGCTGGAGAGGGGCGTCTGTACCGCGGAGTAATACGCCGTCGGACGCGCGGGCTTGTCCAGGCCCCACTCGCGCAGGTCGTCGACGATGCCCACCACCGTGGCCCACCGGGCGTCGGACCGGTGCAGCTTCAGTCGCTGGCCCAGCGCGTCCCCCTTCGGCCAGTAGAGGTCCGCGAAGGTCTGGTTGATGACCACCGCTCCCGCCGCGTCCGGTCCGTCCGTCTCCTGGAGCATGCGCCCGTCGCGCAGCCGCACCCGCAGCGTGCGCAGATAGTCCGCGCTGGCGAAGCGCGTCTCCACCGCCGGCCACATCTCTCCCGGCGCCCGCGTCCGCCCCTCCACGTCGAAGCTGGTGTTCGTCTTGCCGCCCAAAGGCAGCATGTTCGCCACCGCCGCGGACTCCACGCCGGGCAGCGCCTGCACGCGACGGAGCAACTCCCGCTGGAAGGCCCGCTGGTCCTCCGGCTTCGCGTAGCTCGTGGCCGGCAACACGAGTTGACCGGTGAGCACGCCCTCGGGAGTGAAGCCGGCCTCGACCTGGGTCAGCGCCTGGAAGCTCCGGAGGAAGAGGCCCGCGCCCACCAGCAACACCAGCGCGAACGCCACCTGCCCCACCACCAACCCCGCGCGCAACCGGCCCGCCTTGCCACCCTCCGTCCCTCGCGAGCCCTCGCGCATCGTCGCGCTCAGGTCCACGCGGCTCGCCTGGAGCGCGGGCACCAGCCCGAAGCCGACGCCCGTGAGCACCGAGATGCCCACGGTGAAGAGCACCGAGGAGACATCCAGCCCCACCTCCGCCGCGCGAGGCAGCCCGTCCCCCACCATCGCCACCAGCGCGTCCGTGCCCCACACGGCCAGCAGCAGCCCCAGTCCGCCGCCCACCGCCGACAGCACCAGGCTCTCGGTGAGGAACTGCGCCACCAGTCGCCCACGGCTCGCGCCCAGCGCCGCGCGGATGGACACCTCGCGTGCACGCGCCGTCGCCCGGGCCAGGAGCAGGTTCGCCACGCTGCTGCACGCCACCAGCAACACGAAGCCCACCGCGCCCAGCAGGAGCCACAGCGTCCCGCGCACCTGGCCCACCACCTCGTCCTCCAGCGACTTCACGGTGATGGTCCAGCCGTAGTCCTTGTAGCTCTGCTCGTACAGGGTCTCCATCTCCCGCCCCACCCGGTCCATGTCCGCCTTCGCCGCCTCCAGCGTCATGCCTGGCTTCAGCCGCCCCACCACGCTGAGGAAGTGGTAGCCACGCGAAACCTCCGCCGCCTGCTCCTGCGTGGGCGCCAGGGGCGCGTACAGGTCCGTGTCCGCCGGGTACTCCACGCCGGGCGGCAGCACGCCCACCACCGTGTACGTGTCCCCGTCGAGCCGGAGCTCGCGGCCCAGCACGCTCGAGTCCGCCGCGAAGCGCGTGCGCCACGTTTTGTGCGTCAAGACCACCACCTTGTCGCGCCCCAGCGCCTCCTCCTCTTCGGAGAAGGCGCGGCCCAGCACCGGAGACACGCCCAGCGTGGGGAACAGCGAGGCCGTGGAGCGCGTCAACTGGAGCCGCTCCGGCGCGTCGCCTCCGGTGAGCGTGACGTTGTTCGCATCGAACGCCGCCAGCGAGCCGAAGGCCTTGGGCATCGTGAGGTAGTCCCGGTACTCGGGCACCGACACGACGATGTCCTTGATGTTCGCCTTGGCGTAGTTGCCCC
Source organism: Myxococcus sp. CA040A (assembly GCF_013336725.1). Taxonomy (NCBI): domain Bacteria; kingdom Pseudomonadati; phylum Myxococcota; class Myxococcia; order Myxococcales; family Myxococcaceae; genus Myxococcus; species Myxococcus sp. CA040A. The sequence continues at coordinate 68,465 of NZ_JABUMR010000010.1, forward strand.
AGATGTGGACCAGGCGCTCGGGCTGCGTGAAGGGCGGCGGATTCAACAGCACGCCGTTCACCACGCTGAAGACCGCGCTGTTCGCGCCGATGCCCAGCGCCAGCGCCAGCACCGCTATCAACGTGAAGCCCGGGCTCTTGCGCAATGAGCGCACCGCGTAGCGGACATTCTGGAGGAAGGTTCCCACGACGACTCCGAGTGATTCAGGACGCGGTCCTCCCGAGAGCCGCCCCGCCAGGAGCGACCCGGGCGAGGCCCACGAGAGGAGAAGAGGTCAGCGGCGCTGCTCGTCCTGCACGATGCGACCGTCGAAGAGGCTCACCGTGCGCGTCGCGGTGCGCGCGTGCGCCGGGTCGTGCGTCACCATGCAGATGGTGGCGCCCGCCTTGTGCAGGTCCGACAGCAACTGCATCACCGCCTCGCCGTTCTTCGAATCGAGGTTACCGGTGGGCTCGTCGGCCAGCAGGATGAGCGGGTCTCCGGCCACCGCGCGCGCCACGGCGATGCGCTGCTGCTGACCGCCGGAGAGCTGGCCCGGCATGTGCCGCGCGCGGTGCGCCATGCCCACCCGCTCCAGCGCCTTCTCCACCCGCTGCTTGCGCTCGGCGGCAGGCATGCCCCGGTACGTCAGCGGCAGCTCCACGTTCTCGAACACCGTCAGGTCGCCGATGAGGTTGAAGCTCTGGAAGATGAAGCCGATGTGCCGGTTGCGCACCAGCGCCCGGTCCGACGCCGACAAATCCAACACGCTCTTTCCATCCAGGAGATACGTGCCCCGCGTCGTCGTGTCGAGCAACCCCAGCACCGCCAGCAGCGTGGACTTGCCGGAGCCCGAGGGGCCGACAATCGCCACCCACTCACCCTGGCGGATGTTGAGGTGGATGTTGGAGAGCGCGTGTGTCTCCACTTCCTCCGTCTCGAAGACCTTCGTCAGCCCTTCCAGCGTGATGAGGGACTTGCCCGACTCCACCTTGGCCGCACCCGACAGCACCGCCGCGTCCTCGGAAGCAGGCGTCTCCGCATTGTTGTTCGTCGTCGTCATCATCGCAGCCTCACCCGCTCGACCGCATCCCACGCGGCCATGTCCGACAGCACCACCTGGTCACCTTCCGCGAGGCCCTGAAGCACCTCCACGGCATTCACCGAACCCCGGCCCAACTGCACCGGCACTCGAATCGCTTCGTCACTGCCCGGCATCAACCGGAACAGCGACATCGTCCCGTTGGGCTGAGCACCGGCCGGACGACCCACCGACAGCACGTTGCCCAGCCGCTCCAGCTCCACGGTGCCCTCCACCGTGAGGTCGGGCCGCGCGCCCTTGGGCAGCTCGTCCGGCAGCGACACCTCCACCCGCACCGTGCCCTGGCTCGCCGCCGGCGCCACGCGCGCCACCGTGCCCTCCACCACTCCGTTGCGCGTATCCACCAGCGCCTTCTGGCCCTGGACGATGTCGCGCGCCTGCGTCTCGGCGATTCTCAGCTCCGCCTTGAGCCGCTCCGGCTTGACGACCTTCGCGAGCAACACTCCCGGCGTCACCCACTGACCCAGCTCCAACGGCAGCTCCTGCAGCACTCCGTCCTCCCCGGCGAGCACCTTCATCGACTCCACCTGGGTACGACGGAAGCGGGCCACCGCTTTCAATCGTTCCACCTGTCCCTGCAGCGCGACCAACTGGTCCTTCATGCTGGAGGCGACGACGGACAGCTTCTTGCGCTCCAAATCCAGGCGGCGCGTCATCTCGCCCGCCTTCTCGCCCGCCTGCCGCGCGTCGAGCGCGGGGATGAGGTCCTTCTCGACGAGGATGGTGTTGGCGGTGGCGCGGCGCTCGGCGTCGGAGGACTCGGCGGTGAGGGTGGCCACCGCGGCCTCCTGCGCCAGCCGCTGCGTCTCCAGCGTCATGCGCATCTGGATGAACTCCGCCTCGGCGCTGGCGAGCTGCCGCTCCGCCTCCAGCATCTGGAGCTGCACGTCCGGGTTGGCCAGCTCCATCAGGAGCGTGTCCGCCTTCACCGTCGCGCCGGGCCGCACGTGGATGCGCTCCACGCGGCCCGCGGTGTCCGCCGTCAGCCAGCGGATGTACTCGGGCACCAGCGTGCCCGCGCCCTTCACCTGGCGCACCATGGGGCCGCGCTTCACCGTGTCCAGCCACACCGAGGCCCGGTCCACCGAGGGCGCCGCCGGCCGCAGCCGACCCAGACCCACCGTGACGAGGATGAGCGCGAACGCACCGCCGATGGCGAACAACCAGGGTTTACGGCGCGGCTTCTTGGCTTTGGGAATGTCCACGGGCCACCCCTAGAGCGAGCCGCGTGCCAACCGTTACACGCGACTCAACCCCAGGAAATTGCTCGGACCCCGCACGCCCTCTCCCGGGCCCGTGCCCGGTTCCGCGAAGTGCTGTCCCAGAAGCGAACAGCACCCCGCCCCGCCCGGCCTCCAGGCGGGTTCACCGTCAGGGGAAGGCGTAGCCCAGGAGCTGCTCGGTCACCTGCCCCTCGCAGTTCGACGCGGGGGAGATGAAGTGGTCCCTGCCCTGGCCCAGGTTGCAGCGGTAGAGCGGAACGGTGCCCGGCACCTGCTGCAGGTGGATGTAGCCCACCGGCCCCAGGGGCGGCAGGCCCTCGCAGCCCACGTCCGGGCTGAGCAGGTTGTGGTCGCCCACGCGGCACTCGTACAGCATCCGCATGCCCGGCATGCCGTCGCGCAGCAGCCGCCACGAGGACTCCTGCCGGAAGCCCGGAGGCAGGAGCCGCGACGACGCCCAGTGGCCGCGCGTGGCGTGGTAGCCCCGGCGCAGGCGCGTGTACGGCAGCTCCTCGAAGCCGCAGGAGAGCTGGGGCGGGTTCAAGTCACTGCGGTTGGCCAGCGCCCACGTGCTCCACGACGGCTTCGCGCTCCCGTCCACACGGCGCAGCCCAAGCGCCAGTCCACCCTCGGCCGCGTTGTCGTGCATGCGGTGGTAGATGTAGCTCTCGATGCCGGGCGTCCCCAGCACGTTGCGGAACGAGTCGCACACCGCCGTCTGCTGCGCGGCCTCCGACGACTGCGGCGAGCCGGAGTGGATGCCGCTCTCCGTGAGCTGGATTTCCCACGCGTGCTGCCGGGTGGGGAACGTCTTGCGCAGCCAGCCCGCCAGCACGCCCAGGTTGCCGTACGTCACGCGCGGGTAGTCATCCGCGGAGAACTGGGGACGGAACAGGTCCGGCGCGTACGGGTGATACGCCACGCGCCATGCCCGCGAGCCCACGCGCGCCGCGAAGCCATTCAAGAACGTCGTCGCGGACAGCAGCGGACTGCTCGCCCCCGGCGCATCCAGCTCCGGACCAAAGTGGTGCGTCAGCGAGATGAGCACCTTCGCCGCCGACTGCCACGTCATCACCTGGTCATAGGCGGCGTTGTAGCTGGCCGCGTACGTGTCCAGCCACGCCGTGGTGTTGCACGCGCCCGCGCCCTGACCGCAGCCGATGTCGAACCAGTCGTTGGAGTTGACCTCGTTGTGGATGACGAAGTCGGCGATGCGGCCGTGGCCGTTGAGCCCGTTGTAGCGCTGCGCGAGCAGGCCCACGAAGCGGCCGTAGTCCGCCGCGTTGTTGGGCGCGCAGAAGATGTCGAAGCCCGCCGCCGCGGGCGTACACGTGCGGCCCGCGCGCGCCCACGCGGGCACGCCGTACACCACCGCCGTCACCACCACGCCGCGCGCCGTCCACTCGCGGATGGCCGCGTCCACGTTGGCCGCCACCGCGAAGCAGTGCCCCGCGTACTCCACGCGCCCTCCGGTACACGGCGGCGCCTGCACCGACGGCTCCCACGAGGCCCACACCAGGTTCATCGCCACGCCGCCCGTGTTGTTGCCCGCGAGCTCGTCGTAGCCAGGCCAGAAGTCCGGCTGCACGCCCTTCAGGCGATACGCGGTGCGCGTCGGATACGGCAGGTTCGCCCCCGCCACCGCCGGCAGCAGTCCCACCACGGCCAGAGCCAGCGCCAGGCCCAGGGCCCGGCCTCCACACAGTCCTCGACGCAAGTGACACCTCCCGTGCGCGTCGAGCCCGCCGAGGACCCACTCCCTGTCTCGCGTCCTCAGGCCAACTCAACGAGATAATCAGACTATGCAGTTAAAACCACTCTATGTCGTCAAAATTGACTCACAGCTTGTCTTGATTGGAAGTGAGGGAAGTAGGCTGCGCGGCTCATGCCTTCGTCCCTCCTCGAAGTCTTCTTGGAACACGCCCACGACGCGCCGGGCCGGCCGCTGCTCACGTTCGAGCGCGAGTCGACTTCCCACGGCGAGCTCGCCGCGCACGTCGCGGCCTTCGCGAAGGGGCTGCGTCAGCGCGGCCTGCAGCCAGGCGAGCGCGTGGCGCTCTTCCTGGAGAACAGCCCTCGCTTCATCGTCGCCTACCTGGGTGTGCAGCACGCGGGCTGCGTGGTGGTGCTCGTCAACACGGCGTACCGCCAGGTGGAGCTGGCCCACATCCTCGCGGACGCGGAGGTGCACACCTGCGTCACCAGCGCCTCGGGAGTCGCCGAGCTCATCCCCCTGAGAGACCAGCTCCCGTCGCTGCAGTGGCTGGTCACCGTGGAGCCGACCACCGTCGCGCCTCCGGCCTCGCTGGAGGTCATCGACTTCGACACGCTGCTCGAGGAAGGCGCGACGTCACCGGTGGCGCTCGCGCTGCCGCGTCCGGAGGACCTGGCGGTGTTGGGCTACACGTCCGGCACCACCGGCCGCTCCAAGGGCGCCATGCTGCTGCACCGCAACCTGCTGGCCAACGTGAAGGCCGTCACCGAGGCGTGGCGCTGGACGGCGGCGGACCGGCTGCTGCTCGCCCTGCCGTTGTTCCACACGCATGGCCTCATGGTGGGCCTGCACGGCACGCTGTACACCGGAGCGAGCCTGGAGTTGCACCGGCGCTTCGTCGCCACGGAGGCGCTGGCCACGTTGCGCGATGACGCCTCGCTGACGATGTTCTTCGGCGTGCCCACCATGTACGGACGGCTGCTGGAGGAGTCACGGCGCACGGGCGTGAAGCCCCGCGAGCTGCGCCTGTGGGTCTCCGGCTCCGCGCCCTTGAGCCCCCAGCTCTTCCACGACATCGAGAAGGACTTCGGCGCGCGCATCCTGGAGCGCTACGGGATGACGGAAACCATCATGAACACCACCAACCCGTACGACGGCGAGCGCCGGCCGGGCACGGTGGGCTTCCCCTTCCCCGGCCAGCAGGCGCGCGTGGTGGACGTGCGCACGCGCCGGCACCTGCCCCCGGGGGAGATGGGGGAAATCGAAGTCCAGGGCCCCCACGTCTTCGCCGGCTACTGGCGCCGGCCGGATGCCACGTCGGAGTCCTTCGACTCGGAGGGCTGGTTCCGCACGGGCGATCTGGGCGAGCTGGACGCGGACGGCTACCTGCGCATCACCGGGCGGGCGCGGGAGCTCATCATCAGCGGCGGCTTCAACGTGTACCCGCGCGAGGTGGAGGAGGTGCTCGCCACGCACCCGGGCGTGGCCGAGGTCGCCGTGCTGGGCCTGCCGGACGCGGACTATGGCGAGCAGGTGGTGGCCGTCGTGGTTCCCCCCGCCGGCGTCCACGCCCCTGAAGCCCAGGCGCTGGTGGACTGGTGCAAGGACAGGCTGGCCAGCTTCAAGAAGCCCCGTCGCGTCGTCTTCATGGACTCGCTGCCTCGCAACGCGCTAGGCAAGGTCCAGAAACACCTGTTGCGAGCCCGACTGCGGTGAGACCCCTGGTCCGCAGCATTCCGAACACACCGCGCTCAAAACCATGGCTTGCGCCGCGCCGTGTCCTACCGTCCCGCCCTGGGGTGGCCGGAGCCGGGGTGGTTCCGCTGAACGAGGCCCCATGTGGTGACCGCGCGCGAAGGGAGGGTGTGCGTCGATGAAGCGGCTGCTCATCGTGGATGACGAGCTGGCCATCGTCGAGGCACTCCAGGACATCCTCTCCGTGGAGGGCTACGGCATCCTCACCGCCTTCAACGGCGCGGAGGGCCTGCAACGGATGGCGGAGGTGCGTCCGGACCTGGTGCTGCTGGACTTGATGATGCCGGTGATGGACGGCCGGGAGATGCTCCGTCGCATGCGCGACGACGCCTCGCTGCGCACCATTCCCGTGGTGGTGATGAGCGCGGGCCGCATCTCCGAGGAGGAGCGCCGCTCCAGCGCCCGCTTCCTGGCCAAGCCCTTCGAGCTCGACCTGCTGCTGGAGACCATCACCGAGCTGCTCGGCGGCCCCGACGGGCCCACGCCCGGCACTCCGGGGACGGCGGGCTGAGGCACGCCGTCCCGTCGTCGCTCAGCCCGGCGTCGCGCGGAACAGGATGTCGCGGTAGTACTGCAGCTCGTTGATGCTGGAGCGCAGGTCCGCGAGCGCGGTGTGGCCGCTGGGCGGCTTTCGCGGCTCCACCAGGTTCGGGTACCAGGCGCGCACGAGGACCTTGAGGCTCGTCACGTCCACCATGCGGTAGTGCAGGTAGCGCTCCAGGAGCGGCATGTACTGGAACAGGAAGCGGCGGTCGGTGTGGATGGAGTTGCCGGCCAGCACGCCCTCGCCCAGCGGGCAGTGTTCCGCCACCAGCGCCGTCACTTCCCGCTCCGCCACCCGCAGCGACGTGCTGGAGGCGCGCACCTTCTCGAGCAGGCCGTTGCGCGTGTGCATCTCACGCACCACGGGCTCCATGCGCAGGAGCACTTCCTCCGGCTGCCAGATGACGCGTTCGAACTCCGCGATGGGGCGCAAATCCGGCCCGGTGATGATGACGCCAATCTCGATGATGGCGCACGACTCGGGGTCCAACCCGGTCATCTCCAGGTCCAGCCAGACAAAGCGGGGTTCACGCGAGCGCATTCCGATGCCTATACCAGCCCCCGCGCCCATGCGGGGCCTCAATACTCCGCTTCAGACTTCCACCTCGCATTCGGCGGTCCACCGACCGTCCGCGCTCCGGCGCACGGTGGGTCCGCTCAGGGTGACGCCTCTCACGTCCCGAGAGGGACGATGCCTCACCGGGTCCAGGTGCTCACCGTAGCCACGGCCGAACAGGCGCGGCCCATCCAGGCGCACCGCGAAGCAGCGGAAGCGCAGTCGCCGCGAGCCCATGAGCTGGACGACGGAGCGCAGCCAGTCCATCAGCAGCCCCTCCCGGTCGACGGCGTCGCACACCACGTCCACCTCCTCGCGCACCTCCACGGTGGACGGGTCCGTCACGCGCGTGCACAGCGCGACCGCGACCTGCTCGAAGGCCACCTCGGGCGTGCGGCCCTCGCCTCGCACCGCGACCTCGCCGCCCCGGGAGAAGACCTCCCAGCGAGGGGGCGGGGACTCGTCTCCGGTCCATGGCTCCGTGCTCATTCACGCGCCTCCAGTCGAGGTGCATCCAGGTGTCGCGTGAACCAGTCCGCCGCGCGGCGCGCCACCTCCTCCAGCGTGCCGGGCTCCTCGAACAGGTGGGTGGCGCCGGGGATGACGATGAGGGACTTGGCGGCGGACAGCTCGTCGAACGCGTCCTGGTTCAGCTCCAGCACGTCCACGTCCAGGCTGCCCACCAGGAGCAGCGTGGGCGCGCGGACCCGGGCCAGCGCGGGCCCGGCCAGGTCCGGCCTGCCACCGCGAGACACCACCGACTGGACGAGCTCCGGGTGCAGCGCGGCCGCCACCAGCGCCGCGGCGGCGCCGGTGCTGGAGCCGAAGTAGCCCAGGCCCATCCCGGACAACTCCGGCTGGGCCTGCGCCCACCGCGTCACGGCGATGAGCCGCCGCGCGAGGAAGGGGATGTCGAAGCGCAGCTCGCCGGTGCCCGCGTCCATCGCCTCCTCGTCCGCGCCGAGCAGGTCGAACAGCAGCGTGGCCAGCCCCGCGTCGCGCAGGCTCCGCGCGACGGCGCGGTTGCGGGGGCTGAAGCGACTGCTACCGCTGCCGTGCGCGAAGACCACCAGCCCGCGCGCACCCGGAGGAAGCCCCAGACTGCCGCCCAGCTCCACCCGCCCGGAGCGCACCGCCACCTCGTGGACCTCCTGGTCCTTCGGGTCGTCCTGCCACATGGAGCCGCCCTCCTCGCGTCACGGGTTCACATCGTCACAAGCCCAAGGCTTCACGACTCACGGCGCACGGCTCACATCCAGGACCCACCCGGGTCCGTGGACTCCAGCACCGCCTGGGAGCGCCACGGCGGCTGGCGCGAGCGCTCGACCAGGTTCTGCAGCTCCACGTCCGGGAACGCGCGGAAGTCGTCGTACGCCTCGGCCACGGAGCGCATCCCCGCCTCCGTCGAAACGCACGCCACCGCGTCCGCCTCCCTTCGCAGCACGTCCAGCCCCTGGGGCGAGGCCACCGGGGTGCCCATCACCAGCCGGGCCGGATGCAGGAGCCGCAGGGCCCTCAGCGCGGCGGCGGCGGTGGCGCCCGTCAGCACGCCGTCATCCACCAGCAGCACCGTGCGGCCGCCCAGCTCCGGCGGAGGACGTCCGCGCAGCCGCCGCACCTGCTCCTCCACCACGCTGGCCTCTTCGCTCACCAGCGAGTCCACCTCGCTCCTGGGCAGGGGCGCCAGCCGCAGCGAATCCGAGAGCAGGTACTGGCCGCCTCCCTCGGACACCGCGCCCAGGGTCAGCGCCCGTCCGGGGATGCTCAGCCGCCTCGACACCCAGACGTCCAGCGGGACTTCCAGCGCGCGGGCCACCTCGTACGCCACCCGAAGCCCCCCGCGAGCCACCCCCAGCACGCGCGCGTCCGAGCCCCGGTAGGGCAGGAGCATCGTTGCCAGCCGTCGCCCGGCGTCCGCTCTGTCGCGAAAGCGCATCATCACTCTCCTTGTCCCTAGGAAAAGCACGCCCGGGCTCGCTGGCGGCGAAGGGGCGGACAACGGCTCTCCCGGAGGCACGTCGCCAGGGGAGGCAGCGAGCGCCGAGCCCCCGGGCCACCGGGCGCGCTAGGGTTGGGCCATGGACCCCATCCTCCTCATCGGCACCGCCAGTCCCCATCTGGGACGTGAGCTCGCCCTGGCCCTGGGCGTGGCGCCCGCTGACTGTCACTTCGAGCGGTTTCCCGATGGAGAGATGCACCTGGAGGTCCCCGCCGCCGTGCGAGGGCGCACCGTGGTGCTGGTGCAATCGCTGACGCCTCCGGCGGGAGAGCACCTGCTGGAACTGCTGCTGATGGCGGACGCGTGCTGGCGGGCCGGCGCGGCGCGGCTGGAGGCGGTGGTGCCGTACCTCGGTTACGCGCGGCAGGACCGACGCGCACGGCCGGGCGAGCCCCTGGGCGGTCGCCTGGTGGCGGACATGCTGTCCCAGGGCCGCTTCGCACGAGTGCTGGTGGTGGACCTGCACAGCCCCGCGCTGGAGGGGTGCTTCGGCGCGCCGCTGGAGCACCTCACCGCGCTGCCGGTGCTGGCGGAGGCGCTGCGGCCCCACGTCACGGACACCTCGGTGGTGGTGGCGCCGGACCTGGGCGCGGTGAAGCGCGCGGAGGCGCTGGCGCGGCTCCTGGGCCGTCCATGGGCGGTGATTCACAAGGTCCGGCTGAGCGGCGACGAGGTGCACGCCAGCGGCCTCATGGGCGAGGTGCGCGGCAAGCGGCCCATCCTGGTGGACGACATGGTGTCCACGGGCGGCACCCTGGTCGCGGCGGCGGGCACGCTGCGCGCCGCGGGCTGCGCGGATGACCTGACGGTGGTGACGACCCACGCGCTGCTGGTGGGCCCGGCGGTGGAGCGGCTGAGCGCGCTGCCGGTGACTCAGCTCGTGAGCACCGACAGCGTGGAGCCACCCTCGGGGCTGCCGTTCGGGCACCGGGTGGTGACGCTCGCTCCGCTGGTCGCCCGCGCGCTGCGGCCGTGAGCAGGCGGGAGGGGAGCGCGCGTGGGAGAAGTGGGCACACGAGGGCCCGGCGCTCGCGGGCCGGGCGCGGCGAGGGATGCAAGTTGAGCCCGCGCCGGGGATGGACTCGGTCTAGGCTTGCCCCATGTCCGACACGTTGCTGACGAAGCGGGAAGCGGGGGTCCTCACCCTCACCTTCAACCGACCCGAGAAGAAGAACGCCTTCACGCATGCGATGTACGAGGCGGCCACCGCCGCGCTCAAGCAGGCGGCGACGGACGACGAAGTCCGCGTGGTGCTGCTCACCGGCGCGGGCAGCGTCTTCACCGCGGGCAATGACATCGGCGACTTCATGGAGCACCCGCCCGCGGGCGAGGACAGCGCGGTGTTCCTCTTCCTCAAGGCGCTGGTGGACGCGCCCAAGCCCGTGCTGGCGGCCGTGGACGGCCCCGCGGTGGGCATCGGCACGACGATGCTGCTGCACTGTGACTACGTCGTCGCGAGCGAGCGCGTGCGCTTCCACATGCCCTTCGTCCAGCTCGGTCTGTGCGCGGAAGGCGCCAGCAGCCTGCTGATTCCGCGAATGGCCGGCTACGCGCTGGCCAGCGAGCTGCTGCTGTTCGGCGAGCCCTTCGACGCGGCGACCGCGCTGCGCGCCGGCATCATCAACAAGGTGGTGCCCGCCGAGAGCCTCCAGGAAGTGGCCGCCGAGCGCGCCCGCACCCTGGCCTCCCGTCCCGCCGAAGCCGTGCGCGTGACGAAGGAGCTGATTCGGGGACCGCGCCGCGAGGAGACGCACGCCACGCTGGCGCGCGAGGGCGCGAAGTTCATCGAGCGCCTGGGCTCCACGGAGGCGCAGGAAGCCTTCATGGCCTTCATGTCGCGCGGCAGCAAGAAGTAGCCACCCTCGGGGACCGCATGAGCCCGGAGCCAGCGCTGGCCCCGGGCTCGAACTCCGGACTCCGAACGTGGGTCAGCGCGTCGTCGGAGCCTGCGGCGGACGAGGCGTGCCACGCCCGGTGAGGAAGGACTCGATGCTGGCCGCCTGCACCGACTTCAGTGCGACGCACTGGTCCACCGACTCCAGAATCTGCGCCAGCATGCGAGGCCCGCCCGGCGCGTTCGCGTTGCGCGTCGTGAAGAAGTCCGAAATCTCCTGCCGCCGCTCCGGACTGCAGAAGCCGCCGGCCACGAAGACCATCCGGCCAGCCGCGTCCTTCGGCAGGAGCGCGTCGGGCGAGTCCCCCACCAGCCGGTCGTAGTTCTCCTTCACGAAGTCGAGCGCCACGCCCTGCGTGCCCGCGTGCTGCGTGGCCCCGAACACCATCCACATCGTCTCACGCGGGTCCAACGCCTTGTCGAACACCAGCGACAGGCCCTGCTTCACCAGCACCGGGTCCCTGAAGCCGCTCAGCGCGCCCAGCAGGTGCTGACGCGTGGAGCGGTCCTTCTCCGCGCGCACCGCCGTGAGGAGCTTCTGCTGGAAGGCCGCGTCCCCGTGAGCCGCGGCGACCGCGAGCACCGCGTCCACCATCTCCGGTTCAATCGCGCGCTTGTCGGTGAGCCACTTGTCCGAGAGCGCCCGAGCCTCCGCGACAATCTTCGGGTCCGCGCCGTCGCGGCCCGCCACCCGCACCAGGCGCGGACGCAACAGGCGCGTGTCCTCGCTCTCGCCCTTGCGCGAGACGAAGCCCAGCTGGCGGGCCCGCGGGCCGTACGTCTCACGCAGGAAGCGCGCGCGGTCCGGAAGCCGCGCCTCCGGCAACAGCCGCGCGCTCGACAGGTCCAGCATGTCCATCGTGCTCTCGACGATGACGCGGTCCGGGTCCTGGGCCATGCGGGCCGCCAGCGCCAGCGCCTCGGAGGCCGGCAGCGCCCCGGACAGGGCCAGCGCCTTCACGTCCCCCAGCAGCGCCACGCGCTCCGAGCGCGACAGCTTCGCCACGCCCGTCTTCAGGAGCTTCGTCGCCGCGTCCCCCGCCAGCTGCATGCGGAAGAAGCCCGCGCCCTCCGCGTTGGGGAACACCCAGGCCGGGCACGTCTTCGCCTCCGGCAGGACGACCTCGGCGCGCTCTCCCTCCAGCACCGTGCAGGCGCGCGCGTCCTTGTTGCCCGCCGCGTACTCCACGCACACGGGCACCTTCCACGTCTGCGGCCCCGGCGCCTGCGAGCCCAGCCGCAGGTAGCGCTGCTGGGTGAGGACCACCTTCGGCTGACCCGCGCCACACTCCAGCGACGCGGTGACGAGCGGCGCGCCGCCCTGGTCCAGGAACGTCCCCAGCACGCCCGTCACGTCCTTGCCCGCCTCGGCGGACAGCGCGTCCAGGAAGTCCTTCGCCGTGGCGTTGTCGTGCGCGTGCTTGCGCAGGTAGCGCTGGATGCCCTTGCGGAACACCTCACGCCCCAGCCACTCTTCCGTCATGGTGAGGACCGCGGAGCCCTTGCCATAGGTGATGCCGTCGAACGCGTTGTGGATGTCATTGGCCGTGTCGATGGGCTGACGGATGCGGCGCGCGGACAGGAGGCTGTCGGAGTCCAGCGAGCGGCTGCGGTCCTGCACACGCTCCACCGGCGCATCCCACGACGGCTGCCACGTCTCGATGATGCGCGGGGTCACCCAGGTCGCGAAGGATTCGTTGAGCCACAGGTCGTCCCACCACGCCAGCGTGACGAGGTTGCCGAACCACTGGTGCCCCAGCTCGTGCACCTGCGTGTCCGAGAAACCGCGCTGCCGGCTGAGCGAGTCCTCTTCCGGCTTCGCCAGCATCATCCGCGAGTTGAACGTCACCAGGCCCGGGTGCTCCATGGCGCCACCGAGCAGCGGCACCGCGATGACGTCCAGCTTCTCGTACGCGTAGGGGATGCCGAAGTAGTCCTCCAGCGCGGCGAGGATTTCGGGCGTCACCTTGGCGGCGTAGGTGCCTTCGACGGCGCGGCCCTTCGGGGTGATGATGCGCGTCTTCACCTTCTTCTGGCCGGAGTCCGCGGCGGCGAGGAAGTCGAACGGGCCCACGCCGAAGGCGATGAGGTAGGAGGGCAGGGGCTGGGTGCGCGCGAAGCGGTAGGTGCGGCCACCGTCCGGGCGGGCCTCCTCGGCGAGCTGCGGCGTGTTGGTGACGGCCACGTTGCCCGCGGGCACATGGAACGTCAGCTGCCAGGGCACCTTGAACTCGGGCTCGTCGAAGCACGGGAACACGCGCCGCGCGTCGATGGGCTCGAACTGCGTATAGACGTACCAGTCGCCGCCCTCGTTGACGCGGAAGGCACCGTCCGTCTCCTTCTCGGAGGCTGCGCCCTCGTACACCACGCGCAGCTTCGCGGTGCCGATGGCCAGCGGCTTCGCCAGCGAGAAGCCGAGGAAGTCACCCTTCTCGCTCTTCAGCGGCGTCACGTCGATGGTGGCGCCCGCCTGCATCAGCGAGGCCTCCTTCACCGTGAGGTTCTTTCCGTGCAGCCACACGATGGAGGTGGGCTGGGCCACGTCGAGCCCGATGCTCGCCGTGCCCTGGAAGGCGGAGACCTTCGGGTCCAGCGTGAGCTCCACCGCATAGCCATTGGGACGCACGTCCTTGGGCAGACGCAGCGTGGGCGGCGTGGGAGCGGCCGAGGCCGCGGAGGATGAAGCGGGAGCAGTCGCTGCGGGCTCGGCGGCCGGAGGGTTCTGCCGGGCACCGCACGCGCACAACAGGGCAACGGTGGACAGAACCACCGCTCGGAGCAGGTTGGGCATGGCGCGCATAGTGTCCCATGCCGGGCAGCCAGGGTAGCGCCGCGCATGAGTGTGTTCTTGCCGTAATCTTCACTTCGGGGTGGAGTGCCTCCGTGTCCTCGCCCGCTCCCATTTCCGACCAGACAGTCCCGCCAGCGAACGCCGCGAAGGTGCCCTCCGAGCATCTGCGCCGTGTCATCGGCACGCCTCCGGGCCCGGTGGTGAAGTTCGTGACGCGCTTCGTCTTCGCGTTCCTCACGTGGCTGTCGTTCGCGTCACGCGACGCAATCGCCCGCTTCGTGGGCAACCTGGCGTACACGCTGGGCATCCGCCGCCGCGTCGCGCTGGACAACCTGGCGCACGCGCTGCCGGAGAAGACCGACGCGGAGCGACGGGACATCGCGCGGGGCGCGTACATCAACATGTCGCGCGTGGTGCTGGAGTCGGTGCCCTCGGGAGACCGGCTGACGTCGGACTGGGCCGAGCAGGGCGTCGAGGGCACGGAGGCCTGGGAGGCGCTGAAGGCGCGCGTGGCCACGGGCAAGGGCGCGCTGATGGTGACGGCGCACTTCGGCAACTGGGAGCTTTTGGGAGACATGCTGGTGCGCCTGGGCGTGCCACTGGTTGCGCTGGTGCGTCCGCTGAAGGGCGCGCTCAACACGCGCATCGCGGAGAACCGGGTGCGCCTTCCCGCGGGGCTCATCTATCCGCGCGGCGCCATCCAGGAGCTTTCGGAAGCGGTGGAGCGCGGCGAGTCGCCCTTCATGCTGCTGGACCAGGCGCTGCCGGCGAAGGCGGCGGTGTTCGTTCCGTTCTTCGGGAGGCTCGCCTCCACGACGCCCGCCATGGCGGTGGCCGCACAGCGCACGGGCGCGCCGGTGTTCGTGGTGATGGGCGTGCGCAACGGCAAGCTGGGCCCCCGGCTGCGGCTGGAAGTGGAAGGGCCCATCCTCCCGCCCGCGCCTGGCGAGTGCGAGGACCCGATTGCGGAGCACACCGCGCGCGTCACCGCGGCGCTGGAGCGCTGCATCCGCAAGTACCCGCACCAGTGGATGTGGCTGCACCGCCGCTGGAAGGTGCAGCCTCCCAGCGCGACGGACGCGAAGCGCTGAGCGGCGCTACTCCACCACCACGCGCCGCAGGTGCGCGCCCAGGCGCGCGACAATCTCGTAGTGCAGCGTCTGTGCCCAGCCGGCGAGCGACTCGGCGCTGATGGACTCGTCGCCTTCGCGCCCCAGCAACGTCGCCGTCACGGGGCGCTCGTCATGCGCGGCGCGCGTCACGTCGACGATGAGGTGGTTCATCATCACCCGGCCCAGCACCGCGCACCGCCGCCCGTTCACCAGCACGTGCGCCTTGCCCGAGGCCAGCCGTGGATAGCCGTCGTAGTAGCCCACGGGCAGCACCGCGATGCGCGTGGGCTCCGATGTCCGGTATGTACAGCCGTAGCCCACATAGCTGTCCGCGGGCAGCCACTTCACCACCTGGCTTCGGCACCGCCACGACAACACCGGCTTGAGCACCGGCACCTCGCCCAACACCAGCCGCGCCGACAGCCGCGTCTCCGCCGAAGGCCACAGCCCATACAGCGAAATTCCCACCCGCTGCGCCTCGTAGCGCGCCCGGGGCAACACCAGCGCCGCGGCGCTCGCGGCGATGTGCCGCTGCAGCACCCGCCCCTCGCCCAGCTGTCCCGACAAGAGCCGCAGCCCCGTCTCGAACGCGTCCACCTGCGCCAGCGCGTAGCCCTGCTCCGTCACGTCCTCCGTGTTGGCGAAGTGGCTCAGCCCGCCCACCACCTCCAGCACGTCCCGCGCGTCGACCAGGAACTGTGTCTCGCGCGGAATCTGCTCCAGCGTGAAGCCCTCGCGTCCCAGGCCCGTGTCGATGTGGACGTGGACCCGCAGCGGCCGCTCCAGCTTCGCCGCGCGCAGCACCGGCACCGCGTCTTCCCAGCCACGGTCCGCCACCACCACCTCCACCCCCTCGCGCGCCAGCACCACCGCCTCGTGCGGCCCCACCGCGCCCAGCACCACCACCTGCCGGGGAGACAGGCCCTGGGCCCGCTCGTACTCACGCACCTTCAGCGCGTCCTGCGGCGCGATGAAATACAGGAGGTCCACCAGCCCGTGGACCAGCGGCAGCACCTGCGCCAGCCCGTGCCCGTAGGCGTTGCCCTTGAGCACCACGCCCAGCGACTGCGACGTCCCTCCCCGCCCCTCCAGCGCCCGGAACACCTCCACGTTGTGCTTGAGCGCCCCCGCGCTCAGCTCCAACCACGAGGTATGGGCCGCATCCCCGGGCCCGCCGCCAATTGACTCCACGTTCACCTCCACCACGTCGACTCCCGCCCCATACCAGCAATGGACGGGCCATGGGCTTCGCGGCCCCTGGGACACAGGCGCCCGCGTATGGAGCAGGCGCACCGGGGGACCGTCCGGGCCCACCCCTTGTCATACCTGTTGTCCCGGAGCCCTCCTCCATCAGCGAACCCAGGCAAACAAGAGTTCACTTCGGAAATGGTTGAATCCGGATTACGCGAGGGGGGTGCTATCGTCCCACGGCGTGTCCCCCCCGGACGTTTCCCTGGCCCAGGCCTTCATCGCCGCGCGTGGTGTTTCCTCCGCGCCGGAGCCGTCGCTGCCCCTGCTGCAGGAGCGGCTGACGCGTGCATTGTCCACCGCGCGCGCGGCCTGGCCCGGGGTGGAGCTGGAAGGCGTGCGCTTCGTCAGTCATCTGGCGCGGCTACTCCCCACACAGGCACCCTCCGAGGACGTGGAGAAGTTCCACCTCCCGGACGTGTACCTGGCTCGCGCCGCCGCGGACCGGCTGCCCTCCGCGCTGAACGCCTTCGAGTCGAGCTTCCTGCCCGAGGTGAACGCGGCCGTCGCGCGGCTGAAGCTGCCGCCCACGGGGCTCGACGAGGTCCGCCAGTTGCTGCGCCAGCGCATGCTCGTGGGCAGCGCCGACTCTCCCGCGCGGCTGGCCGCCTACCCGGGGACGGGTCCGCTCAGCGGGTGGGTGCGGGCCGCGGCGCTGTGGCTCGCGCTCGACTGGCAGCGCCAGCGCAGCGGACATCCCCAGGCGGATGATGGTGACTTGTCGCTGCTCGTGGCGCCGGGGGACGACCCGGAGCTGCTCTATCTCAAGAACACGTACCGCGCGGAGTTCAGCACCTCGTTCTCCGCGGCGCTCGGAATCCTGGAGCCCCGTCAGCGCAACTTCCTGCGCCTGAAGTACCTGGACGGGCTGAGCATCGACCAGCTCGGCGCGCTCTACGGCGTGCATCGCTCCACCGCGGCGCGGTGGGTGGTGGCCGCGCAGGACGCGCTGCTCCAGGAGACCCGACGGTTGCTCACCGAGCGGCTGCGCCTCACCGGCTCCCAGCTCGACAGCGTGTTGCGCCTCATCTCCAGCCAGCTCGACGTGAATCTCAGCCGCCTGCTGCGCTCGAAAGCGGACTGACGCCGCGGACCCCGCACCTCCCGGGAGGGTTCCCCGGGGCGTCGAAGCGAATTAAAGAAGAGGCGGGATGCGAACGCTCTTCATCGGAGACGTCCATGGCTGCGCGGAGGAGCTGAACGCGCTGCTGGCCGCGTGTGGCTGGCGGCCGGACGACCGCGTGGTGCTGGTGGGCGACCTGGTGGCGAAGGGGCCGGACTCCGCGGGCGTGGTGCGGTGCGCTCGCGAGCGCGGGCTGCTCGCGGTGCGAGGCAACCACGACGCGCACGTGCTGCGCTGGCACACGGGACGCGCCCCCGAGGGCAAGAAGCTGGGCAAGGAGCACCGCCAGGTCCTGGAGACGCTGACGGCCGAGGACTGGACGTACCTGGAGGCCCAGCCGCTGTACCGCCGCTTCCCGGACCTGAATGTCCTCGCGGTGCACGGAGGGCTGGTGCCAGGAGTCCCGCTGGAAGCGCAGCGCGCGGATGAGCTGCTCAACCTGCGCAGCATCGCCCCGGATGGGACGCCGTCGAAGCGCGTGGATGGCGGCGTGCCCTGGGCCAGCTGCTGGAAGGGCCCGGAGCTGGTCATCTTCGGCCACGACGCCATGCGCGGCGTGCAGCAGCACTCGCATGCGGTGGGCCTGGACTCGGGCTGCGTGTACGGCGGGCGCCTCACGGCCTACGTGATGCCGGAAGGACGCCTCGTCTCCGTGCCAGCCCGCCGCGCCTACGTGGACGTGAACGGCTCGCCGTGAGCCCGCGCCCCGCGCTCAGATGATTCCGCCGTTGGCGCGCAGCACCTGCCCGTTGACCCAGCCGGCGTCGGGGCCAGCGAGGAAGGCGACGGTGGCGGCGATGTCCGTGGGCTGGCCCAGCCGCTCCAGCGGCGCGAGCTTCGCCAGGCGGTCGACGAGGTCCTGGGGCTTGCCCTTGAGGAACAGGTCCGTGGCGGTGGGACCCGGGGCCACGGCGTTGACGGTGATGTTCCGTCCGCGCAGCTCCTTGGCCAGCACGCTCGTCATCGCCTCCACCGCCGCCTTGGTGCCCGCGTACACGCCGTAGGTCGGCTGCAGCAGGCCCACCACGCTGGAGGAGAAGTTGATGATGCGCCCGCCGTCGCGCAGCCGCCGCGCCGCTTCCCTCAGGGTGTTGAAGGTGCCCTGGAGGTTGACCGCGATTTGCCGCTCGAACACGGCGTCGTCGGTGTCCGCCAGCGTGGAGAGGCTCATGATGCCCGCGTTGTTGACGAGCACATCCACGCCGCCGAAGGCCGTCTGGGCCGCGTCGAACAGGCGCCGCACATCCGCGCTCTTGCTGACATCCGCCTGGGCGGCCAGGGCCTTGCCGCCCGCCTGCTCAATCTCGCGGACCAACGCCTCCGCGGGCGCGGCGGACTCCGCGTAGTTGACGATGACGGTGAAGCCATCCTGGGCCAGCCGCCTCGCGACGGCGGCGCCGATGCCTCGGGAAGCGCCGGTGACGAGGGCCACCTTCGGGGTCAGTGCATTCATGTCGTTTCTCCTGTCCGGCGTTTCGTCGCCGGCATGGGAGAAACAATGGGCCTTCGCCTCCGCGAAATAATGCCCTGGGAACCGGCATCACAGTTCCGCCGGGGCGAACAATCGGGCCAGGCGGAGGCCCTGCGGTGCCCCTCTCATTCCAGACGAGGGGCACCTGGGGGCGCGGCTAGAAGTCCCGGGCCCTGGAGCGGCGCTGCTGCCTCTGGAGGTGCTCCAGTCCATCGCGAATCGCCTCCGCGTACTCGGGGCTCTCGTAGTGGAGCGTGAGCAGCCGCTCCCGGGAGAACTGGTAGCCCACGAGGCGCACGGTCGTCTCCCACGCCTTCCAGTTGGCGACGACCACGAAGCCACGGCGGGAGATGCTCACCTCGGGCTCCGAGATGGGACCGAACAGCTCGGGCGCCTCCGACTCGGAGGCGGCGCTCTCTTCAGGCGCCGAGGCCACGGCCGTGTCCCGTGAGTCCTCCTCGTCCAGCGAGTCCCCCGCCGTCGTCGCCTCGACCAGCGGAGGCTGTCCCTCGGACACCCGCGCTCCCGACTCCGTGGGCGCGGGGAAGTTCGTGGGTGCGCCGTCGGGCGGAGCTCCCGCGACCTGCGCTCCCGACTCCGTGGGCGCGGGGAAGTTCGCGAGCGCCCCGTCGGGCGGAGCTCCCGCGACCTGCGTTCCCGACTCCGTGGGCGCGGGGAAGTTGATGGGTGCGCCATCAGGCGGAGCCCCCGCGACCTGCGCTCCCGACTCCGTGGCGGCGGGGAAGTTCGAGGGTACGGGCGGAGCGCTCTGGGAGAGCAGCCACGCGAGGTCGAGCGACTCGCGGTACCTCTGCACGCGTCGCGATGAGCCGCGCTTGGCGGCGCGGCCGTACTTGGAGGTCAGCAACTCCACCACCTCCTGGTGGTCATTGCGCACGTCCGAGGGGGTCGCGAAGCGCACGAAGACGGAGCCCAGGCGCCCGTCCGCGAAGAGGAAGAACACCTGGGCGGGGTGCTCCGCCAGTGCCGTGGTGAGGACCAGGTCTCCGCGCGAGGTCTCCTGCGTGCCCGGGTACATCGCCCGGACCTGGTCGCGCGTCATGCCCCAGGACGTGGACTGGAAGCCGTCACTCGAACCGTACTTCTGCGCATGTACGGCGCGAATGGCGGCACGGCGCTCATGCACCGTCGGACCGTGGTGTCGTGAGCCGCAGCCGACGAGCACGAACAACAACAACGACAAACACCCATTGCGAAGCATCGAGGCCATCTTTCCGTTTCCCCGAAAGGACGGCGTCCGGAGCATCAGCCCGCGACCCTCCCCCCGAGGAATCCATGTTCGACCACCGGCACCCTGGGCGAAGCGTATGGCAGATGGCCCGCCAAGGGCTACGTGCCCGAGCAGTCTGGTACCCGCGCCCGGTCCATTCGTTCAACACCGGAGGCCCGCCGTCGCCAGCCTCCAGTGAAGGACTTCCGCCTACCGGCTACAGCTCGTCGAAGATGAGCAGGCCGCGCGAGGTGTCGATGACATAGACATGGCCATCGCCCGGGATGCGCATGCCGATGGCGCCGTCATAGAACAGGGTGCCGCGAGCCCGGTCAGTCCCCCGCCAGGTATTGAAGTAGGCGACCTCCCGCATCTCCGAGGGACGCGACACGTCCAGCACCCGCACCCCGTGCTGATAGTGGGCGAGGTAGAGCAGGTTGCCCTTCAGCTCCATGTTGTGGATGGAGACGCCCGGAGAGAGGCGGTACTCACCAATGAGCACGGGCTTGTCCAGGTCGGTCATGTCGAGCGCCCGGACATGCGCGCCCCAGTCCTCACCGCCCTCGAAGACGATGAGCCGGTTGTTCACGTAGTGCCAGCGGTTCGTGTGGCTGGTGGCGCGCGGATAGACATACTCCCCCCGCTTCACCACGTTCGTCGGGTCGCTCACGTCGAGCACCAGCAACCCCGCGGACCAGTGATTGACGAAGAGGCGATCTCCCCACGACGTGGCGTCATGGGGGAACGAAGCAACCAGGGGGTTCACGCTCGGGTCCGCGTAGCGGCCGAGCAGCACGGGCTCTCTCGCGTTCTTCACGTCGAAGATGAGCGTCTCCGGCGTGGGCGATGCGGACATGACATAGAGCCGGTTGAGGTCGCCATGAATGGTGTGCGCATCGATGGGGCGACCGTCGGGCAGCGAGCGCAGCAGCTTCGGGTTCGCCGGCTCGGCGATGTCGAAGACGAGCAGGCCCCGGGCCGCGCTGGCGACGTAGAGCGCATCGTCCTTGGCCCAGACGGCGTTCCAGTAGCTGTCGCCCGGGTACGTGATGGTGCTCACGAGCCGGGGCGCGGAGCGGTCACTCAAATCATAGACGAAGAGCCCGCCGGGCCCCGCGAGGGCGCTCTCCAACGAGACGACATACGCGTGCCCCTTGGTGACGAAGACGTCCGCGACGATGCCCTGATTCACCACGCCCTCACCCACCAGGGTGAGCTTCGAGGCCTCCGCCTCGCCCGCGCGCCACCGGACCTTCTCCGCCTCGAAGGTGGCCTGGAAGGAGGGAACGCCGGCGAGGCAGACCGCGTAGCACCCCGTCACCCGGCTCGGGTTCGGCGCCTTGCAGCCCACGAAGGAGGACCGGAAGGCCCTGCCGTCCGGGAGCGTGCCGTGGTTGGAGAGGAAGAACGCGTTCCCGTCCACCCGGGCTTCGCGCATGGGATATCCGCCGTAGCTCACCACGCCCCCCGGCCGGAAGTTCATCGACCCGGTGAACTGGCTGTTGGCGTTCTCTCGGATGTCGTTGCCAATGCCATGCACGGTGAAGTGGCCGTTGGCCTCCAACCTTGTTAGCGAGTCTCGCTCACACGCGGACAGGTCGAAGGACTCCAGCGTGCCGCACTCGGCGGCGGCGCCGTCGCGAGGCAGCAATGGACAGACGGCCAGGGGCTCCGGGGCCCAGTCCCCGTGGTCCTCGAGGACCTGCGAGGGGCCCAGATTGACAGGCACTCCCTCGACGGGGACGACCTCCTGCGCACAACCCCCACCGACGCTCAGGCACAGCGCGGCCACGAGCGCACCTCTCACGACATTCGTCATGATTCTCCATCCATGATGTCGGCCCCGGCCCTGACATCAACGCGATGAAGGTCTGCCCATATCGACGGAAGGTGCGGCTTTCTCCGGCGCCCTGCGGGTCAGCAGCGCCACGTCGAGCCCCACGCCCAGCAGCACGCCGACCGAATAACAGACGAGGTCGCTCCAGAGGAACCCCGCCCCCAACACCAGTCGTCCCGGCAGCGTGCGGCGCGCGGCATCCAGCCAGGGCGCGTGATAGCCCTGGCTGAACTCGATGCCGAAGGAGAACGCGAGCGCGACGGCGGCCACGGTGAGCGCGGCGCGGCGTGGGGCGAGGAAGCGCAGCAGCAGGAACACCAGGAGCGCCCACAGCGTGTCGCCCGCATAGGTGGCGAAGAAAGAGGGCCACGGCAGCGACTTCCTACGCGACGCCAGCCCCAGCGGAATCACCAGCACCGCCAGCCCCAGCGAGAGCAGGCGGGTGCGCGACGGGGAGGACGGGACAGGCGAAGGGCTCGGAGCGGACGTCACGCGCCCAAGACTACCCGAGCCGCGACGCGCGCCTCAGGGTTCGGCGGGATAGAGCTGCCCGCGCATCTCGCCGTAGTAGGTATGCGCCTTGGTGTGCAGGTTGAAGTAGAGCACGCCCTTGCGCGCGAGCGACTCCAGGCTGGCCAGCGTCTTCGTCTGCGCCAGGAAGCCCAGCTCGGCGGGACAGCTCTCCGGCAGCCCGGGCTTCATGCCCTTCATGTCCTTGATGAAGACGACATTCGCGTGGGTGAGCTCCACCGTCAGGCGTCCCTCCGCGAGCGTCTTCGACAGGTTGCCCAGCTCCCCGAAGTCCACCACCACCGGCCCGAGCACGCCGGGCGGACCGCAGTGGATGTGGAACATGAGGATGTCGGCGGGGTTGACGCCCTTCATCTCGAACTCGACGTAGGCGCGCGTCAGGTCCTTGGAGAACTTCAGCACGCCATGGCCCCGGGACTTGCGAGCCTCGCGAGGCGTCGAGGGCGCCGTGGCCCCCAGGCTCTTCTCCAGGAGCTTCGGCGTCTCGGACTCCTCGCCGGGCTCCTGCGCGGGGCTGAGGAAGGCCTCGTAGACGGTGAAGGTCGTCGCGCCGAGCGCCGGGTCCTTCGCGTGCGCGGACAGCGTCAGCAACGTGGTGATGGCGAGGGTGAAGAGCAGTGGCGTTCGCATGGCGGGCTCCGGCACGAAAGGACGCCCTCATCCGTAGCGTGGATGTCCGAAGCCGGGGATGGCCGAAGATGGACACCCGATGGCCGGATTCGCCCCACGAGCCTCACCTCACAGGGGTTCGAGGAAGCGGCGGATGTGTGAGAGCACCTGCTTGATTTTGGGAATCTCAGAGAGCGCCTCCGGGACACTGAGGCGCAGGGGCCGCTCGCGGCCCACCACGTCCGCGAGCACGGGCACCAGCGCACCCTCCCCTTCGCCCGGGTCCGCGAACGCCACGCTGGGAATCAGGCCAATGCCCTGCCCGGCCAGACAACACACCCGGATGAAGTGGATGTCCGACGAGACGAGGGCGGGCTCCACCTGGAACGAAGGCCCTCGGAGCTGGGGCCACAGGCACGCGTCGTCGCCCGGTGCCTGCCAGGACAACAGCTCATGGCCCTCCAACTCCTCCACCGTGCCAGGGATACCGCGCCGACGCAGGTAGTCCTCGCTGGCCAGGAGCCCCTCGCGCACCCGCAGCACCACCTGGGACATCCAGGGCCCCCGGGGCAGCTCCTCTCCGAAGTGCGCCGCCAGGTCCACGTTGTCGAGCGGCTCCGCCAGCGGATCATCACTGAAGCTCGCATGCACGCGCAGCAGCGGATACGTGGCCCGCAGCAGCGCGAAGAGGGGCGCGAGCAGGTGCGGCGGCAAGCCCACCGGCAACACCACCCGCAGAACGCCGGAGGGCGCCTGGCCCACCTCGCGCAGCGAGGCCACCAGCGCGCTCGTCTCCTGCATCATCAGCCGGCCACGACGGGCGAGCATCTCCCCCGCCTCCGTCAGGACGATGCCCGTCCGGGTGCTCTTCAGCAGCGGCACCCCGGCGCGAGCCTCCAGCGCCTCCACGCGCCGCCGCAAGGTCGTCCGCGACACCGCGAGGGAGTCCGCGGCGGCCAGGAACGAACCCGTCTCCGCGACACCGACAAAGGCACGCAACTCTTCCAGGTCCATGCTCTCGCCCCGCCGGTGCGGGCTCGCCGGCCCCCACCATGACGCCTCCCGGGGACGAGCATCCTCGGGCCCCTCCAGGACCGCAAGGCGGGGAGTGATGCCTGGAGGACACTCCCACCACCCTCCGGGGCAGCCCCGCAATGACATCCACGACATACCGCTGAAGCCACGCAACCTGGAACCGATGTGGGCCGATAACCCAGACAAGCGCAGTTCTCACACCCCTTCCATTCCGGGCCTTCACAAGCCAACGCCACGCGCGCGGGATGGACTCCGTCGAGGTCTCGTCACATGGGCACTCCTCCCATCTCCGGAAGCACCCCGAAGAAGGTCTACCTCCCGCCTCCCGAGGAGAAGCCCACGCCGAAGCCCGTCGTGGACAAGAAGGCCCAGGTCAACGCACCCAAGGACGAGTTCGAGACGGCGGACGCCGCGGCCAAGAGCAAGCCCGTGGAGCTTCTGGCCGGCTCGCCTCCCGCGGGCGGAACCAACCCGGTGGTGCCCACCAACGGCACCACCTCCGCGAAGTACCAGGTGGGTCCGGCCACGCGCCCGCCCATCCACCACGACAATGGCTTCCTGCAGAACCCCGCGGACCCGAAGGACACCAAGCCCATCGCCACGAAGGACCCGTCCTTCTCCGACTACGCCGCCAAGGCGAAGTGGGAGCTGAAGCTGGAGGCCGCGAAGACCTTCCGGCCGGACCTTCGGGACGGCACCGCCGCCTATGACCACTTCCTGCACGGCAACGGGAAGGACCGGACGTTCAACTACGAGCGCTTCGTCACCCAGGATGAGTCCGGCAAGCAGGTCCTGAAGAGCGCCACCCAGGACACCCAGAAGGCCGCCGAGGCCCAATACGCGGCCATGGTCGCCAAGGACCCCTCCCTGGCTGGCAAGCCCGTGACGTTCCAGCTCACCGGCGGCCCCATCGGCGTGGGTGGCAACGACGGCAAGTTCCCGTATCCCCAGTCGGAGAACTGGCAGAAGGCCATTGGCGGGCACAGCATCTGGAACAGCGCCACCGTCACCGTCACGCCGCCGGCCAAGCCGGGTGACAAGCCCTCGTTCTCCATGGACATGACGGTCCACGCCGAGGACCGGTATAACTTCAATCCCAATCAGAAGGACATCGCCACCGGCATCCCGGACTCGGACAACGGGCGCTTCGAGCAGACCGGACTGGCGCACCAGTACACCCAGACAGGCACCGTGCAGCGCAAGGTGACCTGGGGACAGGGCGACATCGAGAATGCCACGTCGACTCCCATCGAGACCGGCCGCTGAACCCACGACGTTCCGACATATCCTCGGGGGAGTCCTGGTCCTGGCGTGTGCCGCCTCGGGCTGCAAGGACTCGGACTCCCCACCCACGAGCGTCCCCATGAGCCAAGTTGCGACCTCACCCGCCAAGACGGGCACCGACCTCGCTTCACTCGAGCAGGTGGTGAACCTTCCCCGGCGCCCCGTGTCCGTCCAATGGCGCAAGGCCATCCGGGGCAAGGTGGGCATGGGCCCCACCGACTGGGAAGTGATTGCCGTGCTGGAGTACTCGGAGGCGGATGCCCAGGCGCTCCTGGCCACGCTGACGCCCACGGAGCTCGCCCCGCCCACGCTGAACGACGGGGGCTGGCTGTCGGCCACCACGCGCAAGTCCCTGGAGCGCGCCCGGGCCTACGACGCCTCCGCCTTCTACCGGCCCCCGCTGCAGAACGGGACGGTGCTCCACGTGCCGAGCACGAACACCTTCGTGCTCTCGCTCTTCACGCTGTAGTCCGAAGGCCCGCGCGGCGGCGGCGCTCGTCGAGCCGCGCGGTGCCTTCCAGCGTCGGATGGCGGCTCAGTACGCCGCGTCCGTGGCCGCAGCGCTGTCGCTGGCCTTCTTGTCGCTGCCGCCCTTGTCCTGCTCGGTGAAGAAGTCGGCGCTGATCTGCTCGTACAGGGACTCCACCGCGTTCGCCGCCAGGACCGTGGCCGCGCGGTGTAACCCCGCCGAGCGCTTGGACATCACCGTCCCGCTCGAACGCTTGAGCACCTGGCCCTGGGCGTCCACCAGCCGCGCCTTGTAACGAATCTGCGCCTGGACGGCCGCCACGCTGGCGTCCGTGACGGCGAAACTCAGCTCCGCCTCGAGCACCTGGAGCTTCAAGTCCGCCGGCGTGGCATCCAGCCGGAAGGCCGAGCCGAACCCGACGCGAAAGCCATCCTCGAGCGTGCCGCGCCACTGGTCCACGTCCAGCTTGCTAGCCGCCTCATTGGAGACGACGAAGTGGTCCCGCACCGCCGACTCCAGCACCAGCCCCAGGGTCGCCTGCTGCTCCGCGAGGTCGATGTTGGGACGAGGGGCTCCGCGTTTGACATACACGGTGCAACCACTGACGAACAGCAGCGCCGCGAGGGCAACCACGATACGGAACCCGGATACGGAACAGGCTGACATGCGACGACCCCCACGAGCACAGGAGGCGTCTGCCTAACAGCCCCCGCCCGCGCATGGCAAGCCGCCCATCCTTCATCCGTATTTGCAACATTATTACTAAAGTATTTAATTGGCGTTTTCACCGGACAGATTCGCGCCCGTGGGACGCTTCAATTCGATGTTCGGTGGCGGCACCGGTACCGGGTTGGCAATCTCGCGGACGGGAGACACCGTGACGGGGGGCGAGACGCGGGCCCCCTGAACCCTCCCCGGGAGCGGCCGGGCCATACCCGGCGGCGCTGCTCGCCGCTGGTGCGCGGGTGCTAGCATCCCGGCACTCCCCTGTCGGGAATCGCCATGGCCCCCGCTCCTGCTGGAAGAACTTCGTCGAACGGGCGCGGGCGCTTGAAGACGTCCACCCCGCCGAAGTAGCGATGCGCGCGACGATGCCAGGGCTGTCCACACATCGCGGGAGCACGGGGATGCGCGCCGCCGGGGGCATGCTGGCCCTGCTCGTGCTCTTGCTTGGCACGGTCGCCGTCGCGCAGGTGAACGGGCGCGAGCGCCGCATCGGGCAGTTCTACCACTCGCGCTGGACGGTGAAGGACGGCGCGCCGGGACAGGTCTCCGCCCTGGCGCAGACGCCGGACGGCTTCCTGTGGATGGCCTCCGCGGCGGCGCTGTACAGCTTCGACGGCGTCCACTTCCGGCGCTTCGAGCCGCCCGATGGCCAGCCCTTCAGCAGCATCCAGACGCTCTATGTCGCCCCCGACGGCGCGCTGTGGATTGGCTTCATCCATGGCACCGTGGCGCGCCTGAAGGACGGCCAGGTCACCCGGCATGGCGAAGCCCAGGGCCTGCCCTTGTCCCAGGTGACGTCGTTCGCCACCGATGCACGGGGAGCGCTCTGGGCCTCCACCAGCCTTCGCGGCGTGTACCGCCTGAACGGGAGTCAGTGGGAGCGCATCGCCGAGCCCTGGGGCCTGCCCGCGGCGGAGCAACGGGGCCGCGCGATGTTCGTCGACCGGGACGGCGCGCTCTGGCTCGCGCTCGCCGACAAGGTCTACCACCTGGAGAAACACGGCCGCGCGTTCCGCGACACGGGCATCACCGTGAAGTGGGTGAGCCTGATGTCCCAGGCACCCGACGGCACGCTCTGGGTCGCCGAGCCCACCGGCGCGGTGCGCCCCATCGGACTGCCG
Source organism: Myxococcus sp. CA040A (assembly GCF_013336725.1). Classification (NCBI taxonomy): domain Bacteria; kingdom Pseudomonadati; phylum Myxococcota; class Myxococcia; order Myxococcales; family Myxococcaceae; genus Myxococcus; species Myxococcus sp. CA040A. Next base: position 95,818 of record NZ_JABUMR010000010.1, read on the forward strand.
GGCGGCAAGCCCTACCCTGGCGCGGGGAGGCTGGAGGTCCAGTCCGCGGGCGTGCTGTTCGACCGCGAGGGGAGCCTGTGGGCCACGTCGCTCGGTGACGGCGTGCGCCGCATCGCGCATCCCGAGCAGTGGGGTGAGCGACGCATCACCCGGCTCGACGAGGCCGGCGAGCCCTTCACCGAGAGGGACGGCCTCAGCTCCGACTACACCTGGCCCATCATCGAGGACCGGGAGGGCAACCTCTGGGTGGGCACCAGCGGCGGGCTGGACCGCTTCCGTCACAGCACCCTGGTGCTGGCCGAGTTCCCTCGCGGCTCGCATGACTTCGCCATCGCGGCGGGAAACGACGGCGCCCTCTGGGCGGGCACCACCAACCGGCCGCTGATGCGGCTGCGCGACAGGACAGTGGACACCTTCGACGTCGGCGCCCCCATCCTCTCCGCCCTCAGGGACCGGGATGACCAGGTGTGGCTGGCCGCGGAGAACGGCCTCTGGCGCATCCAGGACGACAAACCCCTGCGCGTCGCGGACCTCCCGGCACCTCCTCCCGCGTACATCCACGCGATGACGAAGGACGCGCAAGGCACGCTCTGGGCCGCGCTCGTCGGAGGGGGCCTGTACCAGCTGCGGGATGGGACCTGGACGTCGCTGGAGGCGCGCACGGAGCTGAGGGCCCGGGAGCGCATCATGGCCGCGGCCACCGACCCCCAGGGCCGTGTCTGGCTGGGGCAGACGCAGGAACTCCTCCGCGTCGAGGGGACGGACGTGCGTCGCTTTGGCCGCGCGGACGGCCTGGAGCTGGGCATCGTCACCTCGCTGAGCGCGGGCCAGCGGCTGTGGGTGGGTGGGCAGTTCGGCCTGGCGCACTTCGACGGGCAGCGCTTCCACACGCTCGACGTGGAGGACGAGGAGCCCCTGCGCGGCGTCTCCGCCATCGTCGAGCTGCCAGACGGAGGCCTGTGGGTCCACGCGATTCCCGGCATCCTGCACCTGCGCGCGGACGAACTGGCGCGCGTCGTCGCCGAGCCCGGCCGTGCGGCGCGGTGCGAGCGCTTCGACTTCCTGGACGGCCTTCCGGCGCGGCCCACCCTGCTGCGCCCGCTGCCCACGGCGGTGCGCGGAACGGATGGACGGCTGTGGTTCGCCACCAGCAACGGCGTGGTGTGGATAGACCCGACGCGCATCTTCCGCAATCCGTTGCCGCCGCCCGTGGCCATCCATGCGGTGCGCGTGGACGGACAGTGGCTCACCCCGGGCCCTGGCGCGCTCAGCCTGCATGAGCAGGCGACGAACATCGAAATCGACTACACGGCGCTGAGCCTCTCCATCCCCGAGCGCGTGCGGTTCCGCTACCGGCTGGAAGGCGTGGACACGGCGTGGCAGGACGTGGGCGGCCGGCGCGAGGCGTACTATTCGCACCTGTCCCCGGGGCGCTACCGCTTCCAGGTGCTCGCCACGAACAACGACGGCGTCTGGAACGAGACGGGGGCGACGCTCGAGTTCGTCCTCCCGCCCGCCTTCTTCCAGACGTGGTGGTTCCGCGCGGTGTGTGGCGCCGCCGTCGCGGTGGGGCTGTGGCTCTTGTACCTGCTGCGGCTCCGGCAGGTGCGGGCCCGCCTGCGACGACTGCTGGAGGAGCGCCATCTGGAACGGGAGCGCATCGCGCGCGAGCTGCACGACACGCTGCTGCAGGGCATCCACGGGCTGGTGCTGCGCTTCCAGGCGGCGGCGGAGATGGTGCCCACGGGACACCCGGCTCGCGTGGCCATGGAGAAGTCCCTGGAGCGCGCCGACCAGGTGCTCGTCGAGGGGCGCGACAGGGTGATGGACCTGCGCGCCACGACGGTGGACGCAGGGGAGCTGTCCACGGCCTTCACCCAGTTGGGAGAGGAATGGGGGCACGAGCGGCGCTCCGCGCTCCACGTGGTGGTGGAAGGCACGCCCGTCGCGTTGGACCCCGTGGTGCGTGACGAGGTCTTCCGCATCGGTCGCGAAGCCCTGGCGAACGCGTTCCAGCACGCCGGCGCCCGGCGCATCGAGGTGGTGTTGACGTATGACTTCGCCCAGCTGCGCCTGCGCGTGCGCGACGACGGGCGCGGAGTCGAGGAGGCCTTCCTCCAGGCGGGCGGCAAGCCCGGACACTGGGGCCTGTCGGGCATGCGCGAGCGGGCCGTGAAGCTGGGCGCGCGGTTGGACATCTGGGGCCGGGAGAACGCGGGGACGGAGGTCGAGCTGCGCGTCCCCGCGGCGACGGCGTATCAGGACTTCCCGAAAGGCACCTGGCAGCGGCTGCGGCGGCTCGTGGGCGGCCTGCGCTGAGGACCTGCCTCGTCGCGAAGGCCCGGTGAGCGCGGCCTCCCTCCATCAGGGGAGGTGCGCGAGGTGGCGCGGGAGCACAGTGGAAGCGAGCTTCCCTCCTCCTGACTCGAGAGCGCGATGAGCACGACGTCCCCCGATACGATTGTCTTGATTCACGGCCTCTGGATGACGCCCCGGAGCTGGGAGCACTGGGTGGAGCGCTACAAGGCGCGGGGCTACAAGGTGCTCGCGCCCGCCTATCCAGGCCTGGAAGTGGAGGTCGAGGCGCTGCGCGAGGACCCGTCCCCCATCGAGAAGCTCACGATTGAAGAGACGGCCCACCACCTGGAGACGGTCATCCGGGGGCTTCCGCGTCCGCCCATCCTCATCGGCCACTCGTTCGGTGGCGCCATGGTGCAAATCCTGTTGGACCGGGGGCTCGGGGCCGCGGGCGTGGCCATCGACTCCGTGCAGGTGAAGGGCGTGCTGCGGCTGCCGTTCACCACGCTCAGGGCCACCTTCCCCATCCTCGCCAATCCCGCCAACCGTCACCGCGCGGTGCCCTTCACCCACGAGCAGTTCCGCTACGCCTTCACCAACACGCTCACGGAGGCGCAGTCCCAGGCCGTCTACGAGCGCTACCACGTCCCCGCGCCGGGCCGCTTCCTGTTCGACGGAGCGCTGGCCAACTTCAACCCGCATGCGGCGACGAAGGTGGACTTCGACAAGGAGGACCGCGCGCCGCTGCTGTTCATCGCGGGGAGCGAGGACAACATCATGCCGGCGTCGCTCAACAAGTCGAACGCGCGGCACTACAACAGCGGAGTCGTGGCCTACAAGGAGTTCCCCGGCCGCTCGCACTACATCTGCGGCCAGGAGGGCTGGGAGGAGGTCGCCGACCACGCGCTCTCCTGGGCCCTGAATCCCACGGTGTGACGCCACACGCGCCCTGCTAGCCTCGCCGCGTCTATTTCTTCCCGGCGAGGCACCATGAAGAAGCTCCTCATCATCGCGGGTGTGCTGTTCGTGGCGGTTGGCGGACTCGTCCTCAAGACGTTCTCGGACGCCGGGCAGTTCAAGAGCCTCTCTCCCCACGCCCCCGGAAAGTGCAAGCCCGTGTCGGGCATGCCGGGCGCGGAGGACATCACGTTCCATCCGAGCCTGGGCTACGCCTACGTCTCCTCGGACGACCGGCGCGCGACGATGGCGGGAAGCCCCGTGACGGGCGGCATCTACCGCTACGAGCTTTCGGGCACCGCGCCCCCGGTGCTGCTGACGGGCGGCTTCTCCCCCGACTTCCATCCGCACGGCATCAGCCTGCACGTGGACCCGTCCGGCGCGCAGACGCTGTTCGTGGTGAACCACACCCAGGCCGAAGGCAACCGCATCGAGCGCTTCGAGGTCGGCGAGGACGGCCTGCTGGTCCACCGGGCCACGTTTCGCGACGCGCTGCTCGTGTCGCCCAACGACGTGGTCGCCATGGACGCCCAGCGCTTCTACGTGACGAACGACCACGGCAACCCGCCGGGCATGAAGCAGCGGGTGGAGGACTACCTCCAGCTCGCCCAGGGCAACGTCCTCTACTTCGACGGCCAGCGCTTCCAGGAGGTCATCCAGGGCACGAAGTACGCCAACGGCATCAACCGCTCCCTGGACGGGAGCACGGTGTACGTGGCGCAGTCCGTGGGCCGCTCGCTGAGCAGCTACGCGCGCGACCCGAAGACGGGCGCGCTGACGCTGCTCAAGACGCTCGACCTGGACTCCGGCCCGGACAACATCGAGCTGGATGCCGAGGGCAACCTCTGGATTGCCTCCCATCCCAAGCTGCTCGACTTCGCCTCCCATGCGGGCGACCCGACGGGAAAGACCCGGTCACCCGCGCAGGTGCTGCGCCTGACGGGCAAGGGCGCGGACCTGAAGGCCTCGGAGGTGTTCCTGGACAATGGAACCCAGACGTCCGGAACGGCCACCGCCGCTGTCTTCGGCAAGCGGATGCTCCTGGGCCCCGTGTTCGAGAAGGACTTCCTCGACTGCGAGCTGCCCTGAGCCGCGCGTCAGAATCCAACGAGCCATCACCCCCGAGTCCCAGCCGGCTTGTCCTGACTTGAGAGCCTCCCCACCCTCCTGGCTGCCAGGACAGGGGGCGGAGGCTTTCGCCCGGGGGAGAACGGCGACATGGGCGGTGGGCTGAGTTGGAAGGGGAAGGTCGGAGTGGGTGGGCTCTTCGCGGCGCTCGCGGCGTTCGCTCCTGGGAGCGCGGAGGCGGACGCGGGCGACCTGGCCCTGGGCCATCACCACAAGGAGAAGCACGACAAGAAGAAGAAGGGGGAGGCGGCTGGCACCGGTGGCTCGGGTGCGGCGGCGATGATGGGGCCTCGCGTGGGCGGGCACGTCGCCGCGGTGATTCCCTTCCTGAGCGTCACCGACGAGGACACCTCCGTCATCTTCGGGGACTTCTTCGACCTGGGTCTGGCGCCGGGCATCACCCTGCACCTGAACGAGCGCTGGGCGCTCGACTTCGAGTTCATCGCCTACAGTCGCTGGCGGTTCGAGGATGGCGGCAGGCCCGCGAGCGTCAGCACCAGCATCGTGCTGGACCCGGGCGTCATCTACGACTTCGGGCAGTTCAAGGGCGGCCTGCGGCTCGCCATGCAGGTGGGCGCGGGCGTGCCGTTCAACATGGGCGTGGTGCCCATCATCATCAAGGGCTTCCCCATCACCGAGCACCTGAAGTGGTTCGTGGAGCTGGACCTGCCCTTCTTCGTCACCGGAGCACCGGGCGACGGGGGCTTCAGCTTCTCACCGCAAATCCAGACGGGCATCGCCTTCTGACGGCGCCCGTCCCAACACGCATCCAGAGCCGCTTCACGGTGCTCGATGAAGCGGCGCTGGGTGTGGAATCAGCGCGCCTTGAGGTTCTGGGCGACGAAGTCCCAGTTGACCAGGTGCGTGAGGAAGGTCTCGATGTACTTGGGCCGCTGGTTGCGGAAGTCGATGTAGTACGCGTGCTCCCACACGTCGATGGTGAGCAGCGCCTTCTGGCCGTGCTTCATCGGCAGGTCCGCGTTGCCCGTCTTGGTGATGGCGAGCTTTTCCTTGTCCAGCACCAGCCACGCCCAGCCGGAGCCGAACTGCGTCGCGGCGGCCTGGGAGAACTCCTCCTTGAACTTCTCGAAGGAGCCGAAGTCGCGGGTGATGGCCGCGGCGAGGTCACCCGTCGGCAGGCCTCCACCGCTCGGCTTCATGCAGTGCCAGTAGAACGTGTGGTTCCAGACCTGGGCCGCGTTGTTGAACACGCCGCCATCGCTGGAGAGGATGACCTCCTCCAGGGACTTGCTCTCCTCGGGCTTGCCGGCGAGCAGCTTGTTCAGGTTCGTCACGTACGCCTGGTGGTGCTTGCCGTAGTGGTACTCCAGCGTCTCCTCGCTGATGTGAGGGGCGAGCGCGTCCTTGCGGTACGGAAGTTCAGGCAGCGTGAAGGCCATGAGTCGGGTCCTTTCCAGGGTAAAGGGATGCGGAGAACTATCACCCTCCTACCCGCGAAAGGGGCACGACTCCAATGCATTGGCGGCCCGCCAAAGCACTGGACGCCCGGGATACCGACGGGTCAACACTCCGCGCGGGCACCCGGGGCGGCGATGTTTCAGGTGACCCGGGCACATTACGGAACTGGACACCTTAGACTTCCTCGAAGTCCGCTCCCGTCACCCTGGCGCGCTCCAGGACCAACTTGATGTGCTCCGAGACGATGAGCGCCTCGGACCAACCCCAGGTGCGAAACACCTGGAAGCCTCCGACCTTCATCGGGTCAATCCGCATCCCGATGACGCCGCGGTAATGGTCAGCCTTGTCCGGTCGCGCGTCCTCTGGTTTCCAGACCTGTATCTCCTTCGAGGCCTTGTCATCGATGCACCGGATGAGCCTCGTGGCCACGAGGACATGGTACTCACCTGAGCCGCCCTTGACGTTCACGGGCAGCAGCTGAACTTCCTGGGGGGCATACTCCGCGAAGAGACTCGACATCCTGAGGTGGACCACGGGAGTCCTGCCGGCGCCCACCACGTTGAAGTCGCGCCGACGCCCCTGCTCTCGAACACGAAGCTTCAGGGTGGCAGGGGCACTGACGGGCCGGCCCGAGGTGAACTCCGTCGTGTCCTCCAGTTCCTGGCCCTGTCCGTCCAGCAGGGCTCCCAGGGACCAATGACCGGCCTGCACGGCTTCGTTGAGCCTGAAGTATCGAGTCGGCATCGTGGACATCCCTACGACCTCATTCGCCTTGAGTCAGAAGCTTCTGGAGCTGCGTCGCCGGAGTCTGGGTTCCTCGGGCGCGTCTGTGAAGCGCTCGTGATGACACCGGGGCCCTTCATGCCCTCCAGCGCCGCTATCGTGACATGTGTTTGAGGCTGTCACACGCGCGGCCCCTCACACCGTGGGTGGACGCACCAGCAGCACGGGCCGCTCGGTGCGAGCGAGGACGGCCTGCGTCACCGAGCCGAGCACCGCGCGCTTCAGCCCCGTGCGCCCATGCGTCCCGAGCACGAGCGCGTCCACGCAGAGCCGCTCCGCCGCCTGGGCCAGCGCCGTCACCACGTCCTTGCTCCCGGTGACGACCTCCACCCGCGCGTGACGGCCCGTGGCCTCGGCCTCGCGAGGCACCAGCGCCTCCAGTCGCCGCCGCTCGGTCTCCACCGACTGTCCCGCCTCCGCGACGTGGAGCAGATGCACCGTGCCACCCGGAGCCACCAGGCCGAAGGCGTGCGCCACCGCGCGGTTGCCCGTCTCCGAGAAGTCGGTGGCCACCAACACGTCGCGGAACGAGGGCAGCGGCGCGTCCACGCCCGTCGGCACCGCGCGCGAGGACACACACGCCACGGAGATTCGCGCCAGCCGAAGCGCGTGATGCGACACGCTCCACATCTTCCCGAGCGCACGCCGGTGATGGGTCCCCACCACCAGCAGGTCCGCGCGCTCCCGCTCGGCCAGCTCCACCAGGTGGTCGGCGATGCGCCCCAGCGAGGGCTCCAGCACGGTGCGCGGCGGCGCGCCTCCCGAGGCCAGCGGCGCCATCAACGCCTCGGTCTCCCTGTCCAGCACCGCGCGCAGCTCCGGCGTCATCTCCGCGAGCTCCAGCGGGCGCGACAACCCCAGGCGCCGGTACTCCTCATCCGGCCACACCACGCGCGCGCCCACCACCTCCACCGGTCCCCACGCACGCAGCCCGCGCACCCACTCCCGCGCGGCCTCGAAGGGAATCGAGCGGTCCACGCCGAGCACCACGCGCAGGGCGCGCTTGCCCTGGACCCACGCCTCCATCACCTCCGCGTCGCGGACCGCCAGCAGCGGCACCTCCAGCGACTGCGCCAGCCGGTCCACCGTCCCGCCGACGCCCAGGAACGGCGCTTCCTGCGTCGGGGGCGCCGTCACCACCAGCGTGGCCGCGCGCTGGCGAGCCACCTCCGCCACCTCCGCCGACGCCTCGCCGGTGCGCAGCTCCTGCTCCACCCGGGCGCCTGACTTCGTCAGTCGGCGGACCTCATCTCCCAGCGCGGCCTCGGCCGCCTGGAGCAGCGCCTTGCCGAAGGCACGCGCGGAGTTGGGATTGAGCACGTGCACCAGGTACAACGGCACGTCCGCCTTCCGAGCCAGCTCGGCGGCGAGGTCACTGGCGCGGCGCGCGGCGTCGGAGAAGTTGGTGGCGCAGACGATGGACATGCGTGGTTCCTCCCCGAGTCGGACACGGCTCGGCGGCTCCCTTGGGAGCCCTGTCGGACGGGCGTCATGCCCATCCGCCCTGCTCATGCGCTCCGCCTTCATCCTCAGGCGGGCCGCACCTGCTCGACGCGCACCTCGTGCACCAGGGGCTCGCCATGCTCGAAGGCCCGGACGCTCGAAAGCGTGGTGCGGGCAATGCTCACCAGCGCCTCCCGCGTGAGGAAGGCCTGGTGCGACGTCACGAGGACATTGGGAAAGGTGAGCAGGCGCGCCAGCACGTCGTCCTGGAGCACCTGGCCGGAGAGGTCCTGGAAGAAGATGCCTTCCTCCTCCTCGTACACGTCCAGGCCCGCCGCGCCGATGTGGCCGGACTTGAGCGCGTCGATGAGCGCTCGGCTGTCGATGAGCGCGCCCCGGCCCGTGTTGACGAGCACCACGCCGCGCTTCATCCGCGTCAGCGCCTTCGCGTCGACCATGTGCCGCGTGCCCGGCGTGAGCGGCACGTGGAGCGAGATGACATCGGAGGCCGAGTACAGCTCCTCCAGCGACACGTAGCGCGCGCCCACGTCCCGGGCGAACTCCTCATCGGGCGCGGCGTCGAAACAGACGATGTCGCAGCCGAAGCCCCGGAAGATGCGCGCGGCCACGCGGCCGATACGGCCCGTGCCCACCACGCCCACCGTCTTGCCCGCGAGGTCGAAGCCCACCAGCCCATCCAGCGAGAAGTTCCAGTCGCGCACGCGCGCGAAGGCCCGGGGGATGTGGCGGTTGAGGGAGAGCACCAGCGTCACGGCATGTTCGGCCACCGCGTGCGGCGAGTACTCCGGCACGCGAGTCACCCGCACGTCCAGCCGCCGCGCGGCCTCCAGGTCGATGTGGTTGTAGCCCGCGGAGCGCGTGGCCACGAGGCGCACGCCGCCCGCTCGCAGCACCTCCAGCGTGGGCGCATCCAGGCGGTCGTTGACGAACGAGCACACCGCATGGAAGCCCTCCGCCAGGCGCGCCGTCTGCAGCGTCAGCCGGGGCTCCAGGAACGTCAGCGAATGGCCGAACTCCGCGTTGGCGTCCTCCAACGCGCTCCGGTCATAGCGATGGGTGTCGAAGACGGCCAGCCGCATGCCTGCTCTCCCGCCGACAGGCCGTGTGCCCGCCGCGTCCGGTCGGTTGCCATTGCAACGCTCACACCACGCGCCCTCGGGTGAGCGAGGCGGAGGGACCGCGCAAAAGCTGCACACGTCCTGGGGTGAGCGCAAAAGCCACGGATGCCCCAGGAGCTGGCGACCAGGCGGGTGCGCCGTTAGAAGCACGTCGCGCGAGCCGCGTCCGGAGCCGACACGGCCTACCTTTTCGAACGAGAGGCTCCGAGGAGGCGTCATGTTCCGATGTGCAGCCTGTGGTGCGTTCAATCGCGTACGAGAGCCCCGTCCTTCCGGGGCACCGGAGTGTGGTCGCTGCCACAAGGCGCTGGACCTGTCGGGCGCGCCGCAGGAGGTGGATGGCGAGGGCCTGGACCGCGCCGTGCTCGGCTCTCCCGTGCCCATCCTCCTGGACCTGTGGGCGCCGTGGTGCGCGCCCTGTCGCGTGGCGGGCCCCATCCTGGATGAGGTGGGCCGCGCGAAGGCGGGACAGTGGCTGGTGCTCAAGCTGAACACGGAGCAGCACCCGCGTCCCGCGAGCGCCCTCGGCGTGCAAGGCATCCCGACCTTCATCGTCTTCTCCGGTGGGCGCGAGGTGGCGCGGCGCAGTGGCGTGTTGCCCAGGCCGGAGATGGAGCGGTGGGTGTCGAGCGCCACGGTGGGCCCGCCGGGCACGGGGGCCACGGCCTGAGTCCCGCGCACAGCGCGCTCGCGGAAGGAGGAGACCAGCCATGGAGCCCGAGGCCGCGCTGCTGACGGACCTCTACCAGCTCACGATGACGGAGGCGTATCTCGCCGAGGGCCAGTGGGACGAGGCGGTCTTCAGCCTCTTCGTGCGTGGGCTTCCGGCGAGGCGCAACTACCTGCTGGCGGCGGGCCTGGAGGACGTGCTCGACACGTTGGAGCACCTGCGCTTCCGCGCGGAGGACCTGGAGTGGTTGGCATCACAGGGGCGCTTCTCGGACCGGCTGCTCGGGTGGCTGGAGCGCTTCCGTTTCAGTGGCGACGTGGACGCGATGCCGGAAGGAACTCCGGTCTTCGGCCAGGAGCCGTTGCTGGAGGTGCGCGCGCCGCTGCCGGAGGCCCAGTTGGTGGAGACGTACCTGCTCAACCAGGTGCACCTCCAGACGCTCGCGGCCTCCAAGGCGTCGCGCGTGGTGACGGCGGCGGCGGGACGCCCGGTGATGGAGTTCGGGCTGCGGCGCATCCACGGAACGGATGCGGGGATGAAGGTCGCTCGCGCGACGTACCTGGCGGGCGTGGACTCCACGTCCAATGTGCTCGCGGGGAAGCGGTATGGGATTCCGCTGTCGGGCACGATGGCGCACAGCTACGTGCAGTCGCATGAGGACGAACTGGAGGCCTTCCGAGCCTTCACCCGCGTCTATCCCGACGCGACCCTGTTGGTGGACACCTACGACACGCTGCGCGGCGTGCAGCACGCGATTCGACTGGCGAGGGAGCTGGGCGAGGACTTCCGCGTGCGGGCGTTGCGCCTGGACTCGGGCGACCTGCTGGCGTTGTCGCTGGCGGCGCGCGAGCTGTTGGACGAAGCGGGTCTGGAGCGCGTGCGACTGATTGGAAGTGGCGGGCTGGATGAGGACGCGGTGGCGGGCCTGCTCGCGCGGGGTGCGCCGCTGGATGGGTTCGGCGTGGGCACGGCGATGGGGGTGTCCGCGGACGCGCCCTCACTGGACATGGCCTACAAGCTGGTGGAGTACGCGGGCAAGGGCCGCGTGAAGCTGTCCGCGGGCAAGGTGCTGCTGCCTGGGGCGAAGCAGGTGTATCGCCAGGAGGAGGACGGCGTGGCGAGAAGGGACCTGCTCGTGCGGCGCGGAGACGTCGCGCGTGGACATCCCCTGCTGCGTCCGGTGATGCGAGCGGGGCAGCGCCTGCCCGGAGCCACACCGTCGCTGGAGGAGGTCCGCCAGCACGCGCGGCGGGAGCTGGCCCGACTCCCCGCCGAGGTGCGCGCCCTGGAGCCCGCGAGACCGCCCTACTCCGTCGTCATCGGCGACGGGCTTGCGAGGGCACGGGCTCACGAAGTCGAGGTCTGGGCGGCCGAGCCCTGAGCGGCGCTCTTGCGCGACAGGAGGCCGTCCACCGCGAACGCACCATTGCCCAGCAGGGCCTGGGCGATGAGTGACAGGATGAGGAACGCGACGTACTCCCAGCCTCCGCCCTCGTTGGTGAACATCCAACCCTGGGAGAGGTGAGACTTGAGCGCGCCGAGCATCACCGGGAGCAGCGCGAGCGCCACCCATCGGACGCGAAGCCCCGCGAGCAACGCGAGGCCGCCGAGCAGCTCCGCCGCGAACACGGGCCCGGCCGTCCAGCCAGGGAAGCCATGGGCCTCGAAGAAGCGGGCGGTGCCGTCGAGCGTGAAGATGAACGCCTTGGCTCCCGCGTGCGCGAGGAAGACGGCGCCCAGTGCTACACGGAGCACGGTGGCGGCCAGTTCGGAAGAGGAAGGAAGCGAATCGCTGCGACGCATGAAGGCGGCTCCTGGAGTGGTGGAGGTACGCCGCATGAAATGCGCGCCTCGCGGGCGCGGCGGAAGGTCAGCCTCGCGAACGAATTGTTCTGGTGGCAGGACAATCCGCGCGGGGGGAGTTCAGCTTCAACGAGCGGAGCGGAACCAGGAGGCGGCGCGTCGAGGTCCAAGCGCGGGGCGCGCTCACTCCCTGCGGGCGGAGCGGAGCTCGGAGGCCAGCGCGTCGAGGTCCACGCGCTGGTCGAGTTCAGTCCCAACGAGAGGAGCGGAACTCGGAGGCCAGCGCGTCGGTATCCGCGCCGGGGTCGACTTCAGTCCCATCGGGAGGAGCAGAACTCGGAAGTCAGCGCGTCGATATCCGCGCGGGGTCGACTTCAGTCCAGCGGGCAGCACGGAACTCGGAGGCCAGCGCGTCGAGGTCCACGCGCGGGTCGCGCTCACTCCCTGCGGGCGAAGCGGAACTCGGAGGCCAGCGCGTCGAGGTTCGCGCGCGGGTTCGACTTCAGTCCCAATGAGAGGAGCGGAACTCGGAGGCCAGCGCGTCGAGGTTCGCGCGCGGTTCGACTTCAGTCCCAGCGGAGGAGCGAAACTCTGAGGCCAGCGCGTCAAGGTCCACGCGCGGGTCGAGTTCACTCCCACCGAGCGGAGCGGAACTCGGAGGCCAGCACGTCGAGCAGGGCCCTGACGAGCGGTGGCGGGGAGCGGCCCGCCGCGTGGACTGCGTGGATGCCGACGGGCCTGGGAGCGAAGCGGTCCAGGACGGTGACGAGCCGGCCGGAGCGCAGGTCCTCGTCCACCATGAAGCGAGGTAGCACGGCGAGACCGATACCGTGAGCCACGGCCTCGCGCAGCAGCGTCCCGTTGGCGGCGGACAGCGGGCCCGACACGGGGACAGGCACGGGGATGCGTCCTTTGGGGCCGTAGAAGCGCCACTCGTCCTCGGCGCGCAGGTGCAGGTAGCGCAGACAGTCGTGGCGCAGCAGGTCCTCGGGATGCTCGGGGGTGCCCCGGCGCTTCAGGTAGGCAGGTGAAGCGCAGACGCACAGCGCGGTGGTGGCGAGCTTCCGCGCCACGAGACTGGAGTCGCGCAAGCGCGTGATTCGCAGGGCGACATCCACCCGGTCCTCGACGAGGTCGACGAGCCTGTCGCTCAGCATGACCTCCACCGACGTGCCCGGATGCGCGGCGAGGAAACGGGCCAGCGGGCCGGCGAGGTACATCTGCGCGAAGCTGATGGGCGCGTTGATGCGCAGCGTGCCTCGGCCCGCGTCCGAGGCCCCGCGCGTGGCGGCACTCGCCTCCTGGAGCAGTCGCGCGCAATGGGCGTACACACCCAGGCCCGCGTCGGTGACGGAGAGCTTTCGGGTGGTGCGGATGAGCAACCGCTGCCCCACCCGGGACTCCAGCCGTGAGACGCGCGCGCTCACCACGGACTTCGACACACCGAGCACGGCCGCCGCCCGGGTGAACGAGCGGTGCTCCACCACGCGCGCGAAGCACGCGAGGCCCAGCAGGTCATCAAACAGAGGCTCCGTCACCCGCCGCAGGCTGCCATGGGGGCCCGTGTAGGACCAGCGGGGAGAGCAGGAGCACGCAGTCCCAGGACTGGGACCAGAGACTGTATTTCCAGTGCAATCCAGTGGCTGTTAAGTCGCGTCGTCACGCGATGTTGACGAGGAAGGTCGGGCGGAGCGTCGGCCCCTCTCGTCACAATGCGGACCTCACCCCATCACCACGAGGAACGGATGACACGAGTAACCACAGCGAAGACGTGGCTCAGCCTGGGACTGTGTGGAGCACTGGCGACGGTGGCCGGAGCCTCCACGGCGTTCGCGGAAGCGCCGCGCGCCGAGACGCGCACGGCATTGGTTTCACCCTGGTCTCAAGCGGCGTCGATGAGTCAGATTCGCGCGTTTCACACGGCGACGCGACTGCCGTCGGGCAAGGTGCTCGTCACGGGCGGCAATGGCTGGGGCACTGTGTCGGCGTCGACCGAGACGTATGACACGGCCACCAACACGTGGAGCGCGGCGGCTGCGATGAGCCAGACGCGAGCACACCACACGGCGACGTTGCTGGCGTCGGGCCAGGTGCTCGTCGTCGGCGGACTGGGCGCGGGAACGTTGGCGAGCGCGGAGCTGTACAACCCCACCGCGAACACGTGGAGCGCCACGGGCAGCCTGGGCACGGCGCGCAGGGCCCATCAGGCGGTGCTGCTGGCGTCGGGCAAGGTGCTGGTGTTCGGCGGCTTCGGGCCGGCGGCGCTGAAGAGCGCGGAGCTGTACGACCCGGCGACGGGGACGTGGACGGCGACGGGCTCCACGTCGGTCGTCGCGGGGAAGGTCAGCGCCACGCTGCTGCCTTCGGGCGATGTGCTGGTCATCAATGACGACGGCGTCACTGGCGCGGCGGAGGTGTACGACGTGAGCACGGGTGCATGGAGCCGCGTGTCGGACCCGCCGGCTTTCTATGGGCACGCGGCGCTCCTGTTGAATCAGGGCGCGGTGCTGGCCACGGGACAGGAGACGGGGCAGTACGCGAGCGGCGCGTGGCTGTTCTGGCCGGAGGACAACGAGTGGGAGTACGTCTCGTACGCCACCGAGGAGCGGCGGCGGAACCACTCGATGACGCTGCTTCCGTCGGGCAAGGTGCTCGTCGCGCGCGGGACGCGCAACCAGATTGGCGGCACCACGGAGCTGTTCAACCCGGCCACATGGCAGTTGTCCGTCGTGGGCAATGACACGCCCACGCAGGGACATACGGCCACGCTGTTGACCAACGGCAAGGTGCTCGTCGTGGGAGGCTCCAGCCAGGAGGAGCCGGAGCTGTACTCGTCCGGCGAGCTGTTCACCGAGTAGCTCGCGGTCCATGCTTTCAGGCCCGCCTGTCTCCCAAGCCGAGACAGGCGGAGCCTGGGGCTGTTCACCGAATCGCGCGCGACTCATGCTTCCCGGCCCGCCTGTCTCCCAAGCCGAGACAGGCGGAGCCTGGGACTGTTCACCGAATCGCGCGCGACTCACGCTTCCCGGCCCGCCCACCTCCCAAGTCGAGACAGGCGGAGCCTGGGACTGTTCACCGAATCGCGCGCGACTCATGCTTCCCGGCCCGCCCGCCTCCCAAGCCGAGACAGGCGGAGCCTGGGGCTGTTCACCGAATCGCGCGCGACTCACGCTTCCCGGCCCGCCCACCTCCCGAGTCGAGGCAGGCGGCGCCAGGGTGGGCTGTGCTACGCAGGGCGGGCGATGGCGACCAACGTCCCCACTCTTCTCATCGAGGGCTACTCCGCCGACGAGCTGCTGCGGATGCCCGCGGAGGAGATTGAGGCCTTCGCGTTCACCGGCGAAGCGTTGATCCTCCGGGTGGGCAGCGGCGAGTTGCTGGGCCGCTTCCGGCGCCTTCCGGACCGACTCGAGGTGGAGCTCGCCCAGGTCGACCGTGGTGGCGAGGGGATTCTGCTCGCCCTGTGGCGACTGGCGCGTCAGTTGGCAAGCGCGCGCGGGCTGACCCATGTCGAGTGGATTGTCCACGCGGTGCATTGCGCCAGGCCCAACCTCAAGCTGCGCCGCGTGCTCGAACGCCGTGGCTTCGTGGTGCGTGAGCTGCCTGGACGCGGCTCCGCCTACCACTTCATCGACACAGTGTAGGCCCCGGCATCCACTGTGTTCGCCAGGCCCACCGGTCCGCGTCACGGGCCGACCGTCCTGTCTCGCGGACAAGGCGTGTGACGGGCGACGTGTGTGTCCCTGGCTCGCGGCGTGGGTGACAGAGGGGAAGACACGTCGACCGTGTCCCCTCGTGATTGGCCAGCGAATTGAAACCAGGGCCCCCGGGGCTCACGTCGACCGTGAGCCCGCATTCGCTCACGAGTGGACAGAAGCACCCTTCCGGACACGTGGACCACGCGACCTCAAGT
Source organism: Myxococcus sp. CA040A (assembly GCF_013336725.1). Taxonomy (NCBI): domain Bacteria; kingdom Pseudomonadati; phylum Myxococcota; class Myxococcia; order Myxococcales; family Myxococcaceae; genus Myxococcus; species Myxococcus sp. CA040A. The sequence goes on from NZ_JABUMR010000010.1 coordinate 111,371, forward strand.
CCTGACTACTTCACAAGTCACCCTCACTTCAAACAACCTGCAAAGGCACAACCGTATCCCGGCGACCCGTGTGGACGCATCCAGGTCCGCACTCGATGTCAGAGCGCAACGCCAGGATTTGGGTGCTTGGCTGGGGGGAGGCATCAATGATGTTGGTGGATGTCTGGGAAGAGCACCTCGATGAGGCCTCTTTCCGGTGGGAGCAATGGGAGCAGGCGCTCGTGGCTCCTGATGCGACGCTATTGGCGACAGCGGAGCGGGAGGAACGCCTGCTGGGTCATCTGGAGGGACTGGCGGAGCAGGAAGCACTCGAGGCGGTGGTGCGGCCGGCGTTCGACTCGGAGGAAGCGGCTCGCGTCTCCGTCGCCACCCATGTGCTGCTGAGTCAGGGCGCCGTGGACGAAGTGCTGTCGCGACTGCGTGGGTCGGAGGTCGAACCCCGTGTCGCCATGTGCCGCGCCCTGGAAGTCAGCGAGGTCGCGGGGTTGAGCACGGCGCTCGAGTTACTGTTGAAGCTGGGCGACGTGGACCTTCAGGCTCGCGTGTTGGAGACGCTGGCCGGCAGACAAGGCACGTCGCCCGAGGTGCTCGCGCGGTACTTCCCGCATGACGAACCGAGGGCGCGAATCGCCGCACTCCATGGCGCAAGGCCACTGCCCGAGGAGCTTGCGCGGCGGATGTTGCCCGCACTGCTCGCCTCCGCGCATCCCGACATCCGGCTGGCGGCCGTGGAGGCGGGGCTGACCGCGGGGCTGCGTCTGGCGTGGGAGGCATGTGGAAGGGAGGCACGGGCGCTCACACCGGAAGCCATGGTGCTGCTCGCGATAGGGGGCGGTGAAGAGGACACGGACTTCCTGGTGGGACTGGCGAAGGACGACGAGTTTCGTCCCGAAGTCGTGTGGGCGCTGGGGTTCAGCGGTCGGCTCGCGGCGATGGACTTCTGTGCGGAGTTGCTCAACGTGTGCGGTGTGGCCCGGCTCGCGGGGGAGGCGTTCTCGGCCATGACGGGACTCCAGTTGGAGGGGCCGTACGCCCTGCTCGAGGAAGAGGAGCCCGACGAGTCCGAGGACCCCGAAGCGGACCTCACGGTGCGCCCCGAAGATGATTTGCCGTGGCCGAACGTGTCGGCTGTCCGGGGTTGGTGGGCGGAGTCACGGAGTCGCTTCGTGGAGGGACAGCGCTATCTGCTGGGGCAGCCCTTCAGCGGGGTGGTGCTGATGGAGGCCCTGGAGTCGAGCTCGATGCGACGTCGGCACGTGCTGGCACGCGAGCTGGCCATCCGCACGCGCGGGCAGCACGTCATTCCCACCCGAGCCTTCACCCATCGCCAGCGCGAAGCCCTCGCGCGGGCCCGAGGGGCGAGACTGGTGCTGGGAAGCGGGCCCCTCGTTTCCACGCTTCGCTGAGCGCGCCGAGGACTCACACCATGCCCGCGCTCGAGAACCTCACTCCGTTCGCAGCCACTGATTTCCTGACGCAGACAAAGGAAGGAGAGGACGGCCTCATCCTGATCGTGGCTGGCAGCTTCACCCTCCCCGCGCCTGGACGAGCCTCGGTGGCCCCGCTGGCGTTGAGCGGCATCCAATCCGCGCCACCGAGGACGGACGCGTACTGGGGACCACCGGAGACGTCGAGCCTCCGTCATGAAGCACCATCGTCCTATGCGCGGCGTGCGACGGACGTGTTGTTGGACGGGCGAGCGTGGGCACCGCGCGGCCGCAAGGTGGCGGGGACTCAAGTGCGATTACGCGTGGGGCCCGTGGAGAAGCGGGCACAGGTCTGGGGCACGCGCGTCTGGTATCGGGGGTTGGTCGGGCTGAGCGCCTCGGCCCCGCTGCCGTTCGAGTCCCTGCCGCTGCGGTACGAGTACAGCTTCGGAGGCACACGAGCGTCTGGGTACGAGCCGCGCAATCCGGTGGGACGCGGCTTCTACACGAGTGCGAAGGAGGCGCTGGAGCAGCCGTTGCCATCCATCGAGATGCCGGAGGCACCGGTACGCGGGTGGTCGGACAGACCTCCTCCGTGTGGCTTTGGACCGGTGGCTCGGCACTGGCATCCACGAGTGGGTTGGGCAGGGACCTACGACTCCTCATGGGTGGAGAAGCGAGCGCCCCTGTGGCCCGCGGACTTCGACGAGCGCTTCTTCCAGGTGGCACCCGAAACGATGCGCGCCTCATCTCACTTGCGAGGAGGTGAACCCGTGGTGCTGGAGGGAGTGTCCCCGGACGGACCGCTGGCGTTCCATCTACCTGAGTACAGGTTGCTGGCGCGCTGCATGTTCGCTGGGAAGCGGGAGAAGCGCTGCATGACGTTGGACGAGGTGCGGTTGGAGCCCGAGGAGCGCCGGGTGGTGCTCACCTGGCGGGCGACGTTTCCGGCGCATCGGAGGTTGGCGACACATGAGGTGAGCACGGTGCGCCTGCTGGAGTCGTGGGAGGACGTGTCATGAGCGGAGCGAGGGTGGTGGGGCTGGGGTTGTGCACGCCCATCGGGACGACGACCCACCTGACGCTCGCGTCACTGCGAGCGGGCCTCGTGCGCTTCGCGGAGACGCAAGTCGAGGACGACCTGGGTGAACCGGTGAGGGCATCTCGGCTGAGTCTCCTGGACGCGGCGATGACACGGACGGAGCGCATGTCCGCGTTGGCGCGACAGGCCCTGGCCGGGGTGCGGCCCGTGCTGGAGCGATTGCCACCGAGGGGACACGTGCCTGTGTATCTCGGGCTCCCGGAGGCTGGGTTGGGGGCGGAGGTGAAGCGGGCGGCACTGGTGTCCGCGTTGCTGGCGGAAGCTGATGGGCGACTGGAGCTGGTGAAGGTTCACGAAGGAGGCAGAGCGGCCTTCTTCGAGGCGCTGGCCACGGCCACGAGAGACCTGCAGTCCGGTCGAGCCGGGGCAGTCGCCCTGGTGGGGGCGGTGGACTCGTTGGGGGATACGGCATCGCTGGAGGGGCTGTCGAAGGCGCGGCTCCATCTGGGGCGGCAGAACCCGGACGGACGGATTCCTGGCGAGGCCGCGGGCTTCGTCGTGCTCACTCGGCCAGGGGCGGCGAAGTCACTCGGGTTGGAAGAGACAGGAGTCGTGCTGGGGACGGCGCTGGCGGTCGAGCCTCGGCCCTTTGCGCGGACGGCGCCCAGTCTGGCGGAAGGGCTGACGGAGGTGCTCCAGAGCGTGCGGGGCGACGGGGTGATGGGCGGGCGGCGTGTGGATGGCGTGTTGGCCTGTCAGCCGGGGGAGTCCTTCTGGGGGACGGAGTTCTCGCGGGCGTACCTGCGAAACGCGGGGCTGATGCCCGAGCCGCTGCGGGTCCACTTGTCGGGAGAGGGGCTGGGGGATGCGGGGGCTGGGGCGGGGCCTGTGATGCTGGGCGTGGCCTTGCACCGAGCGAGGTGGAGGGAGCCAGCGGCGCGGAGGACGCTCATCTATGGGAGTGGGGACGGGGGGCGTGTGGGGGCGTGCGTGGTGGAGATGATTCCGAAGTCGTGAAGAGGAGGAACCATGGGTCGCGTCTACGCGAATGGCCGTTCGATTCTCCACAAGGGTGACGGCAACACGCACACCTCGGCGGCGCCCGATGTTTGTAAGGTGCCGACACCGGGAGGACCTGTGCCGACGCCCTTCGTCAACTCAGCGCAGGACTCGATGCTCACGAAGGGGAGCACGAGCGTCACGATTGAGGGCCACCCCGTGGCGCTGACGAGCTCGGAGTTGAGCACGAGTTCGGGTGACGAGCCGGGGACAGCGGGAGGCCTCATCTCCTCCAAGTTCAAGGGGAAGATGGCCTGGGGCAGCGGCAGCGTGGACGTGAAGGTGGAGGGAAAGGGCGTGGTCCGCTACCTCGACGTCACCCTGCACAACGGGAACACGTACAACACCACCTTCATCTCCGCTGGAGGTACTGGGCTTGCGTATGGGAATGACAAGAAGTGCCCTGAATGCGGACAGTCTGGAAAAAAGCATCTTGTTCTAGAGACACCCCAAATCAGCAGCAGTGCTGAGAACATCATCCTTGAACTCAACAAGCGCTACCAACCTCAAAGAGACCTGATCAACGAGCACCGCAGGCTCAAGAAAGAGCGAAACAACTTAAGAAGCCGCGCGGACCAGGAAGCCCGGCAGGCGTCCTTGCCCCTGAAGCACCAGGAGAACTCCAGAAAAGAACTACTCCTTCGTCAGGGCGCAGCCCGACAAAGAAAATCCCTGGAGGAACTCAAAACCATTGGCGCAGCGCTCAAAGAACTCGAAGCCGACCTCAAGGTCGAATACAAGAAGATAAGCACAATAAGACATCAAAGTGATGCGACAATTGAAGCCATCAGCAAAGAGATGGACCGCATCAACACAGAGATCGGCGCCATGAACCCAGTGCTGGATCTCGACCACAAGGAGAACACGTTCACCAAGGGCTACATGGTAGGAGCGTGCACCTGCAAGTGCGTCAAGGCACCGAAGCTGCTTGCAGCTCGCTCCGGCACCCTCTCCAAGGGATTTCAGGCGGCGGTCATCTCCGCCGGATTCACTCCAGTGACCGGGTTCCAACCGAGTCCCCGTCAACAAGCCCATCTCCAGAGGGAAGGGAGAAGGGCATGGGAGTGCGCGGCCCCTCAGTTGCTAAAAAATGGAAGAGCTCAAGGTCACAGCATCAAGACCCTGTCCGAGCGACTCTATGCTCCGGAAGCCAATCCGCAGGTAACAGTGACCTACGAACATGTGGACACCCAGGGGAAACGAAAGGTGACGGAGACTTTCAGTCATGGTGACTCCGTGCCCTCGTGCAAGGATTGCCAGAAGCTCCTGCCCGAGATGCTCTGCTACAACCATCTGAAGTGCCCTTGACCCATGGACGAACTACTGACACTTCTCGAGCGTTACTCCCCCGACTTCCGCAATGACATCTCGGGAGTTGATGGCTGGGCCCTTGAAGAACTGGAAGCAGCCTTTGGCCACCCCCTTCCGGATTTCTATCGAGAGTTCTGCCTCTTCATGGGCGAACGAGGGGGGCCCCTTCTCGCACGGGTGGACGGATACAACCCTCTCGACATCATCGATTTCTATCGACTGACTCCGCCAACCTATCTGCCGCCCCGCCGGTTTCTCTATGTTCTGGGAGACCCATCCGTGGATGCGCAGCACTACTGGCTGGATCTCGAAACGCTTTCTCCGGACGGAGATTGCCAGGTTGTCCGCATTCCGTTGAGTGAGCATGCGTGGGAAACGCGTGCGAGCCGCGTCTACGTGGGCCTCCGTGAGTTGCTGTTCAGCTGGGCCATGAGCCAGGTAGCACTCCCGACCTTTGCGCACACAACGGAGTATGTAACGCCGTATTCAACTCAAGGGCAGCGACCACCAGACGCCGAAAACTTCGCATTGACCCTGGAAAAGCTTGGCTTCGTCCGGCGTCCCTTTCCCAATCGCTGCCTGGTTTTTGAACGACACGATGCCGCGATTGACCTCTACCGCCCCCCGGATGCTCCCGGATTTTCGCTCAAGATGGGTGTGAGCGACCTCACCGAGCATCGGAGACTCCAATCCATCCTGGAGGATGTTGACGGCATTGAAGAAGCGTAGAGTCGCCCGCCCCCGCCAACTTGACTCTCCCCACCCCATGGCGATGTTGAGCCGGAATGCACGGGCACCCCTCCCACCTCCTGCGCTGGCTCAGGCTCTTCCTCGCCTGCCTGACGCTCGTTGGTAGCGGTGCCTCGGCGCAGGCCCTGCCCCGTCCGGCCCCTGTCTCCGCCTCCCAGTCCGGCGGCTCCGCCTCCACCCCGCGCGCCCCCGAGCTGGTCCGCTACGCCTGGCGCACCACCCCCGGCCCAGCCCGGCCCACCGCCTCCGCCTCCTCGACCTCCCCGGTCCACGGTCGCGTCCAGAGGCATCCCCCAGGCCCCACCCGGCGCCTCTTCCTGCTCCACAGGTCGCTCCTCCACTGAGCCCTCCCGGAACGCCTCCGCCTTCCGGCAGTCCCCTCAGTCCCAGGAGCACCCATGTCCCGGTTCCTCTCCCGGGCGCTCGCCTTCCTGCGCGCGCTCGCGCGACACATCCGTCGCGCCTTCCGTCTCCTCTTCATCCTCATCCTCGTCGCCCTGCCCATCCCCGTCGCGCCCGTCGTCGCGGCCCTCCTGCGCCCCTTCCGGCGCAACCTCCCCGCCGAGGTCCTCCGCAAGAAGAAACAGCCCTGAGACACAGGGCCCCGAGCCTCACGGCTTCGTCCAGCCCTCGTCCTCGCCAGGCCCGCCGAAGTCGTCCCCCTTCCGGGGCGCGTCGCGCGTGCGCTTGACGGGCAGCCTCCATCCCCGCCGCACGGAGATGAGCCGCACCGCCGCGCCCACCGCCATTCCCGCCACCAGGGCCAACCGTCGGTGCCCCGTCAGCGAGAATGCCAGACACACCAGGCTCGCCGCGAAGGCGGCGAGCGCGTAATACCCAGGCTCCGGCCTCATCACCGTGGGCGTGCGCCGGATGAGCACGTCGCGGATGATGCCGCCCCCCGCCGCGGTGATGATGCCAATGAGCACCGCCGTCCCAGGGCTCAGCCCCACCTCCAGCGTCCGCTGCGTCCCCGCCACCGCGAAGGAGCCGAGCGTCAGCGCATCCAGCGCGGACAACAGCTTCACCGTCGGCCCGTGCCGCAGCTCGAAGATGAACGCGGCGAACGCCCCCGTGAAGGCCGCGACCAGATAGGCGGGCTTCACCAGCACCAGCGGCGGCCCCACCTGGAGCAGCGTGTCGCGCAGGATTCCGCCCCCCACGCCGGACACGAGCCCCAGCACCAGGAAGCCCATCAGGTCCATCTTCCGCCGCTCGGCCAGCAGCGCCCCCAACACCGAGCCAGAGAACACCCCCAACAGGTCCGCGACGAGCGTCCCCAAGGAGATGACCTGCTCCTGCACATTCGGTTCAGTCAGGTCGAGTGACATGGCGCGCGGCGGCCCGTCAGCACACCGCCATCCACCAGCGTGGGGACGCCGCTGGCCACCAGCAACCCGCGCCGGGAGGGTCAGGGGCCGCATGCCTGGCATTCCCTCCCCAGCGGGCTGGCACTCGGGCGACAGGACAACATCTCCCTGCCCCCATGGCCGCGTCCTCCGCGCGAACGCAACTTACCTGTCTACCCGCGTCTCCCGGAGCGAAGGCCATGAATCCCTCCCGACCCGCTGACCGCATCTTCGAGGGTGGAACCCTGCTCACCATGAACGAGCATCAGCCCACCGCCGAGGCCCTGGCCCTCCAGGACGGCCACATCCTCGCCGTGGGCACGCGCGCCGAGGTCCTCGCGCTGCGCGGCCCCGACACCGAGGTCATCCCGCTCCAGGGTGGGACGGTGATTCCCGCCGTCGTCGACAAGCTGTCGAGCGGCAACTCGGACGAGGAACCCGAACCCCAGGGCACCCTCGCGCCAGGCCAGCGCGCCAACTTCGTCGTGCTCTCCGGCAACCCGCTCATCGTCACGCCCCGCGCCCGCGAGGACCTGCGCGTCCTGCACGTCGTCAAGGACGGCCGCAGCCTCTACTTCGCGGACACCCCACCCGCGCGCGAGAAGAAGGACGAAGACCCCTTCAGCGAAGCCCTCTTCCTCGACGAGAGCGGCTGGCTCGTCTGAGTCCCGCGGTCAGCGGCGCGGACAAGGCCCGGCGCGTCGAGTAGCTCGGCGCGCACCCTCCGAGAAATTGTCCTGCAACGAGCACCTCGACACGGCAGGCGGGGTGAATGACACCCATCCACGCGTGGGCTATTGAAAGTTCTGCGCTGTGTACTCCAGGGGTGACTTCCTCCCACTCCCGGCGTTCTGCGATGGTGAGAGGGAACCCGCACCGGAGAGCCTCATGCTCCGCCGCCTTGGCCCCGCGTTCTTCCTCGGAACCCTGCTGCTCGGGGGTGCCTGCAAGAAGTCACAGGACCCCGCGCCCGCGACTCCGGCGCCCCCTCCGTCCGCGGAGCCCGCCCCCACCTTCGCGCTCTCGCTCCTCCAGGACGCGTCGCCTTCGGGCTGTACCTGGATGCGCCAGGACGCCACGGGCCTACGCAAGGCCCTGGCCACCGTGGAGGCCCCCTGCGAGCGCCTGGGCCTGGCCTGGAGCCCGGACGGCAAGCAGGGCGCGCTGGTGGACCGGGGCGGAGGCACGGTGCCGCCGCGCGCCTGGAAGGTGGACTTCGACTCACCCCAGGGCCTTGTGTCACTCGCACTCCCAGACGAGGGCCACACGGACTCGCTCGGCTTTGACGCACAGGGCCGTGTCGTCGCCCTGGTGTCGCAGTTGGAGGGTCTGACGCGGAAGGAAGAGCGAGGCGAGGAGGTCTTCGTCGTGGATGGCCGGCGGCTGCCCGTGCCGGAAACGGAGGGCAGCCCGGGCCTCGCGCATGCGTACCGCCGCGAGGGTGAGGCGTGGAAGCGCATCGAGTCCGTCGCGACGGTGTACGAGCGAGAGGACGCGGCGGGCACGACGGCGCTGGCCACCGCCAGCCAGTTGGTGTCCTCGACGTTCGGCACGGACCCGGATGCGCCCACGGCGACGGAGCTCTCCGAGGGCAGCGAGGACGCGGTGCGTCTGGACGCGGTGGTGAAGGACAAGGGCCACACGGAGTACGGCGCCTGGGTCTCGCTGGAGACGCATGGAGGACCGCTGTACGCGTGGCGCGCGGCGCGCGAGTTGCCGGTGCTGATGCCGCCGCTGCGCTGGGAGGCGAATGATCGCCTGTCCGAGCCGGAGGCCCTGTCGCTGGAGCCCACGTCGGTGGTGGAGCTGCGCGTGCGAGGCGCGCTGTTGCTCGTGGCCTCCGACCACAGCGCGCGCATCTACGACGCGCGAAGCAAGAAGCGCATCGCCCAGCTGGACGGCGTGCATGGCGCGCGCTTCTGGCCCAAGCAGCGCACCGTCACCGCGGCCCTCCCCTCGGGAACCTCCGCCGGGCAGTAGCGACCGCCTGGAGGGTGAGCAGGCTTTCGGGCCCCTCGCCAGCCCGGCGTGCGAGCGTCCGCACAAGCAAGCCAACCCTCCCGCTCATGCCCATCCCTTGAGGGATGCACGAGCGTTTCCACAAGTTCGCCCAGGGCGTGTCCGAGCGCGTGGGCTCCGTCCAGGCCCTGCTGCTCGCGGTGTCCGTGGTGGTCATCTGGGCGGTGACGGGGCCGCTGTTCCACTTCAGCGACACGTGGCAGCTCGTCATCAACACGTCGACGACCATCATCACCTTCCTGATGGTGTTCGTCATCCAGGCCACGCAGAACCGCGACGCGAAGGCCATCCACCTCAAGCTCGACGAACTCATCCGCGCGCAGAAGCACGCGCGCAACGAGTTCACGGACCTGGAGGACGCCACCGAGGAGGAGCTCGCGGAGCTCTCCCTCCAGTTCAAGCGCGTGCATGAGCGCGCCCGGGGACGCCACGTCGCCCAGGGGCACGATGACCGGCACGAGCCCGCATCGGATTCGGGCTCGAAGCACTGAGCCTGTGCGACTAGGGCGACTTCACCAGCGACATCATCATCGCGGCATAGCCGCCCACGCCCAGGCAGCAGGAGAGGACGGGCACCAGCAGCGCGCCGAAGGCGGCCTGTCCCCAGCCCACGCGGTACAGCTTCTGGTACGCGGCCACTCGCACGCCAGCGCTCCAGAAGGGCATCACATACATGCCGCAGAAGGGCACCAGGCCCAGCAGGTAGACGCCCTGGGACAGGGCATGTCCGCGCAGCGTCGCGGCGAACGTGCTCGGCGCTCCCGCCAGCCGCAGCACCACGTGGTCCAACGCGGAGGCCACCACCGTGATGACCATGCTCAGCACGGGCATCACCACCACCCAGCCGAAGAAGAAGAAGACGACGAGGCCCCGGAAGAAGGAAGGGCCCGGCTCGCCCATCCCTCGGGACGCGAGGTTCTCGTAGGGGACCACCAGCAGGACGGCGAAGTAGAACAGGCTGGTGACGAAGTAGCCGACGAACGCCGTGAGCAGGGCGAAGAGGAGCGAGCTGCCCACGCTCCCCTCCGGTGACATCCGTCCGAAGGTGACGCCCGGACGAAGCATCACCTCCACGCACGTCTTCCAGAACGCCTTCACCCAGCCCAGCTCCTCGCGCTGGTCCCACGGGAGTGGCGCGTACGGCGAGCGCTCATGACACCGCGCGCAGACCAGCTCGCCGCGAGGACCCTCGCGCAGACACTGTGAGCAAGCAAAGGCGCCGCAGCGCGTGCACGCATGAAAGCTCATCCACTCCGGATGGATGGCGCAGACGGCCACGTCCGAGTCGGCGGGAGGAGCAACCAGCAGGGAGGCGCCACACGCCGGACAGCGCTGAGCGCCGGGGGCGAAGGAGGCCTGACAGAAGGGACACGGGATGCCGGACACGAGAGGCATCCTCGCACAGTCCTCCCGGACGACCTCGCCCAAGCGAGACTCGTGCGAGCGCATGAGGCCGTGGTCATCCAGCACGAGGCTCGCGCCACACCCATCCCAGCTGGCAGGCGAAGTCCTCGCCTCAAAGCGACTGGCACGGGCGCACGGCACGAATCCATGGGACACCCGGCACGCGGCTCGCGCAACACGCCAGCTCGATAGGCCGGCGCCATCCTCGACTCAAAGAGACTGACGAGGGCGCACGAGGCCGTGGTCATCCGGCACGGGGCCCGTTCCACGGTCCACGCCTGCCCGGTTGGCCGGCTCGGCGGTCGACTCCGGAGGACGGGCCTCGCGCGCGCGACGGGCCTGACGCAAGGCCGCCTTCGCTTCGGCCGGGTGGCCCTGGGCCTTCTCCCGCTTCGCCAGGGCCTCCCACAGCTCGGGTGACTCCGGGTGCAGCGCCACAGCCGCGCGCACCAGGCCCAGCCCCACGCGCGGCGTCTCCGAGTCCATCACCACGCGCTTGAGGAACGACATCGGCGCCAGCGCCAGCGCGCCCTGCGGCGTCGCCAGGGCCTCTTGTAGATGCGCCAGCACCTCCCCGTCCCGCTTCACCGTGAGCAGCGCCTGCGACAGGGCCCACCGGGCATCCACGCTCCTCGGCTGCAACTCCACCGCCCGCTCCAGCCAACGCACGCGGTTCGCGGACTGCTTGCGCCACGCGAACCCCTCGGCGACGCGCAGCAGCTCGTCCGAATAGTCCGGCCGCACATCCGGCGACAAGACCGCCGTCTTCTTCAGCGCGGGCCAGTGCGCCTCCGGGTTCTTCGTCTCATCCAGCCGCAGACGAAGCAACTCCGGCACCTCCGCCCGCTTCCACCCGGCGACGAAGCGCAGCAGGTCCCCGCGCAGCGGCTCGCCGAAGCGCTCCGTGTCCGGCACACCCTGAGCTTCACACGCGGCCAGATAGTCCGCGAAGAACGACAGCGGACCTTCCGCCGGGTACGCCAGCAGTCGCTCGGGGCCATGCGCCTTCTCCAACGTGCGCGCCATCTGCGCGCCCACGCGGATGAAGACGGAGCCCAGCTTCGGGTCATGCCCGCTGCGGATGCGCTCCAGCGCCGCCTTCGCGTCCTTGCCGATGAGCTTGCGGTCCAGCAGCTCCGACACACGAGCGAAGGCACCCGGCAGGTCCTCGTCCGGCGGCAGCGTGCCCGGCCCTCGCGTGGCCCACAGGTGATACGCCAGACCATAGCTGGCGATGCGCCCCAGTCCCTCGTACACCACCGAGTCCACCGGGTCCGTGAAGTGCGCGTCCCTGCGCGTGACACCACTCTCCAGCACGCCCTCCATCAACCGGATGGACAGGCGCCTCAGCCGCTTCGCCTCGCCCTCGATGTTGGTGGCCAGCGCAATCACCGTGTCCTCGGCGGGGAACATCACCAGCAGCGTCGTCGTCTCCGGCTGCCCGCCCGCGTGCGCCACCAGGTAGTGGCCGCGCAGGGGATAGGTCGCGAAGCCCATGCCGTAGTCCGTGAGGCGCCCGTCGCGCGTGGCCATGGACGCCTGCATCTTCCCCATGGTGTCCCGCTTCACCAACCGGTGGGCCAGCACCGCGCGACCAAAGCCGAGCATGTCCCCCACCGTGGCCCGCGTCCCACCTCCACCGAAACGACTGGACACATCCAGGAAGCGCGAGGGCTTCAGCACGCCGTCCTTCACGCGGTAGCCCACCGCCTGGTGCTCGTCGCGCGTCGCGGTGACGTCCAGGTCCGCGTGCTCCATGCCCGCGGGCTGGAAGACGTTCTCACGCAGGTAGTCGCGATAGGACTTCCCCGACGCCGCCTCCACCGCCGCGCCCAGCAGGTTGTAGCCCCAGGTGCTGTACAGGTAGCGGGTGCGCGGCTCGAAGGCGAGCGGCTTCTCGGAGAAGGCGGAGATGGCCTCGCCCGTGCTCACCGGCTTCACGTTGTTGCTGGAGGCCAGCCCGTCATACGTGGGCACCCCGCTCAGGTGTCCCAGCAAATCCTTCACCGTGACGGTCCACTGCTTCGCCGGGTAGCCCGGCACCAGCGTGTGGATGTCCGCGTCCAAATCCAGCTTCCCCTGCTCCACCAACTGCAAGACGGCGACGGCGGTGAAGGACTTGGTGACGGACGCCATGCGGAACGTGGTGCGCGGCGTCGCGGGCAGACGTTTGGCCACGTCCCGCAGGCCATAGCCACACACCCAACGCTGCGCCCCGCGCGTGACACCCACCGTCAGCCCCGCGACGGGCCCCTGGGACAGCTCCGAGCGGACGATGGCATCCAGCGCCTGCGTCACCTCGGGAGAAAACCCGCGCGGGCCCTCGGCGGCCTCCGCCGCGCTCACGGGCTCGCACACCGGCGTGAGGCGCGGCGCCGACAGCGCCGGAGTCGCGAACAACCACAGCGCGGCGAAGAGCCCCCTCGGCGTCATCATGGCGCGGCCTCCACGGTCGAACCAGGCGGGCTTCCGGCCGCGGGCGACAGCGCGGCCACGCGACGGGAGGCCGGCGGCGTCTCCACCCAGGCGCGCAGCAGCGCGTCCGTCACCAGGTGGCCCAGCACATCCAGCCCCCGTCCGCGCGGATGCACCAGGTCCTCGTGCATGAACCCGGACTGGTGGAAGCGCGAGAGCGCGCCCTTGCCCCCCATGGCCGCGTAGAGGTTGAAGAAGGCGCACCCTTCCGCCTGCGTCACCTCCCGCTCCGCGTCGACGACAGCCTCCAGGAAGGGGCGCTGCGTGAAGGCCTTGCCCCGGTCCTTCGTGTCCCGCACCGCGTCCATGGGCCCCACCACCAGACAGGCACTGCCCGGCGCGGCGGCTCGAGCCCTACGCAGCAGCGCTCCCAAGTCCTTGCGCAGCGTCTCCAAATCCGTGCGCTTCCACTCCAGGCGCTTGGACTCGTTGCCCCCCAGGAAGAAGACGAGCAGCCGAGGGTCGCGCTCCGCCAGCTGCGAGCGCAGCGCCGCGTCATCCAGCCGCGCATAGAGGCTCGCATCCGCGGACGGCACCCCGAGCATGTCCAGGACGATGCCAGGACGCGCGTGCTGCAACACCACGCCCTGCACCACCGCGCCCTTCGCCTCCGCCACCACGTCCACCGACGTCGTGCCCGCGGGCAGCTCGAAGCGCGTGGCCTTCGATTCACCACTTCCCGTGGGCTCCGTCCGGGCCAGCACCGTGTCTCCACTCAGGACGGTGAGCGCGCCGCCGTGCGGGACATCCAGCCACCACAGGGTGCCTCGCGGCTCGCCCTCCAGCTTGAAGCGGCTGCGCGCCTTCGCGACGGTGGCCACGTGGTACACGCCCGTGACTCCAAACGGGTGCGGGGGCTTGCGCAGCTCGCCCAGCGTGCGGGGCTCCCACCCGCCCTTGCTGTAGCCGGTGCGTCCACGCCCACCATAGGGCGCCATCCGGTCCACCAGCAGCACGCCCCGGCCCGCGGCGCCGAAGCCCGCGCCCAGGTCGTCCCGGAGGATGTCCACGATGCGGTCCCCCGCGATGAGCGAGTTGCCGAAGGCCTCGATGACCGTGGGCCCGGATGCCGTGCCGGCGGACAGGGAATCCAGCGATTCGAAGAAGGACGCCAGCGCGGTGCGAGCGCAGCCCGTACCCGCGGGCGCCACGCACGGGTCATCCACCTTCGCCCCGAGCGCCCCGAGCTTCACCGCCAGCGCCTGCGTCGACCGCGTCCGCTCCGTGGGCTCCGGCGCCACGCGCCGTGGCACGGGGTCGGGCTCGGGTGGCCTCGGAGCTTCAGACGGAGGGCGCGCCACCGCCGCCGCCGGAGGGGCCGTGACAGGCTCCGGGGCGGTGAGGGGGCGAACCTCGGAACCGATTTCACAGGCGGCCAAGAGGCCACAGCAGGCCAGGACGTGGAACACGGCCCGCCGTCCACCCCACCCGACTTCCGAATGCGTCATGCGGCGTGCAGCGTAGACGAACTCTTCCGCTCGCGCATTTTCCCGGCCCGCCAGCCTCCCTGCTCCTCAGGGAAGCATGGGCAAGGGATGCGCTCGCACCTTGCCTCCTGGTTTCCCGCAACCCTGCGACACACAGGGCCTCCGAGTTGGCGGACGGGCGACATCCGAGGTCCAACCGACAACACCTTCACTTCACTTGGGACGCGGAGTCCCCAGATTACCCGTCACCCACTATGGAGAAAGCGAAGAACAAGGTAGCGAACTGGACGAGGTTCCATCGCAAGTTCGGTGGCCATGTGCGCCAGCTGCGCAACAACCGGGAGCTCACCCAGGAGGCCCTCGCGGAGCGGTGCGAGCTCTCGGTGGATGCCATCCGTCGCATCGAGCGCGGAGCGTTCTCTCCGTCGCTGGATACGCTCGGCAAGCTGACGACAGGCCTGGACGTGTCGCTCAAGACGCTCTTCAACGGCTTCGAGCAGGAGCGCACCGAAGAGGTGGCGGAAATCTGCGACTTCCTGTCCAGCCTCTCCGGCCCGGAGGTGAAGCTCGCCTGGAGGGTGCTCCAGGCCATGTTCGAGGAAACCTGAGGACCTCTTCTGCCGGTGCGAACCGGCAGATGTTCCCTGTACCCCGCGCCCACCATGACCTAGGGAGACGACCTCTCATGCCAGGAGCCTCCGAAGGAACGCTGCTCGTCGTGGAGGATGACGCGGACCTCCGCGCCTCCGTGGTCGACGTCCTCACGAGCGCGGGCTATCGCAGCGCCGTGGCGAAGGACGGCCTGGAGGCCCTCACCTGGCTGGAGGTGCATGGGCGCCCCTCCCTGGTGCTGCTGGACATGGAGATGCCGCGCATGGACGGGTACGCCTTCCTGGAGCGCATCGCCCGACACCCCGCCTGGACCGGGCTGACCGTGGTGGCCCTGACGCCCCGGCGGGTGCTCCACCCGGCCGTGCTCGACACCCTCCTCAAGCCCTTCGACGGGCACGACCTCCTGGAGCGCGTGCCCCACTGGCTGCGCGGCTCGCGCCTTCCCGGAACGTCCTGAAGCGCGATTCCATTGCGCGCAATGGACCTGGGCCGCATGTTGCGGGGAGGAACCGCCATGCCCCTGCCCAAGAAGCGCGTCGACGCGCTCCACCTGAACGAGCAGCTCTGCTTCACCCTGTACTCGACGGTGCACCTGCTCAACCGCACGTACCGGCCGCTGCTGGAGAAGCTGGGCCTCACCTATCCCCAGTACCTGGCGATGCTGGTGCTGTGGGAAGAGGACGACGTCACGGTGAAGGCGCTGGGGGAGCGGCTGCTCTTGGACTCGGGGACGCTCACGCCGCTGCTCAAGCGGCTGGAGTCCGCGGGGCTCGTCAAGCGCGAGCGGGACGTGCTGGATGAGCGGCAGGTGCGCATCCGGCTGACGACCTCGGGGCGCGGCTTGCGCGCGAAGGCGGAGTGCGTGCCTCCGTCCATCCTGGAGGCGTCGGGCTCATCGCTGGAGGAGTTGCAGGACCTCAAGGCCCGCGTGCTCGCCATCCGCGAGGCCCTCAGCTCTCGACTGGAGCAGGAGCCTCCGCCCGCGCCCGCGAGCAAGCGCCGCAAGACGGGGTAGCTACACCTGCGTCTTGAGGACGTCCTTCAGCCCGCTGGTGCCCTTCTCGACGACGCGACTCACCAGGTCCAGGGACTGCGTGTAGCGGTACATGGATGCCTGGAGCGCCAGCAGCTCCGCGTTGGAGTAGTGCGCGCCGGAGGACGCGGACTGGATGATGTCGTCCAGCACGCGCTGGCCCTGCTCCAGCTCCTGGACGAAGCGGGAGATGCCGTGGAGCACCGTCCGTTCGGTGCTGGCGACCGGGGGCACCGCGCTCGAGGGAGCGACCTCACGTGGAGCGCTCGGGCTCGAAGGGGCGTTCGCCTTGTCCGCGAGGACGCCATCGAACCGGGACGCTTCGTGCTTCTCGGCCGCGACACTCACCGGTGGCGGCGTCACCTGCGGCGGAAGTGGAAGTGGTGCCGCGGTCAGCGGGCTCGTCATGGGGACCGTCTCCTTCGGGCGTGGAGCAAGGCGTCACCCGCGAGTATCTCCGCCAGGGCTGACAGCCTCCGGGCGCGACGCGAGGGCCCTTCCCGAAAGGTCGGGCCCTCGTCCACGCGGGAGACACTTCACCGAGTCACGCGCGCTGAATCCGCGTGCCCCACGCCTTCAGGCGCTCGACGACGTGGGCCGGGTCCAACACCCCCTCGGGCGAGTACAGCCCCGGGGCCACGGGAGCCCCTCCCACGAGCCCCAGCAATCGCTCCACCGCGAGCGCCACGCCCCGCCCGCTCAGCCCCGAATGCACATCCCCATCCACCAGCGTGTGGCGCACGCGCGTCGTCGTCCCGTCCGGCAACTCTCCGATGAGTTCGATGATGACCTCATGGCCGGGACCCTGACCGGCCGGGCGGCTCGACGCGGCCCGCACCGCGAAGTCGAGTCGCACCGTGCTCGCGTCCGTCACCGCCGCGAGGGTGGCCACGTCCAGCAACGGATACGCCCGGCCCTTCCACTGCGTGCCGTCCGCGCCCTGGAAGGTCCGCGTCGTGTCCTCCTCCGTGGTGGCCCAGAGGAACTTCCCGTCCTTGCGAATCAGCGGGCTGGGCACGCCCTTCGTCAGCCGCTCCATGTCTCCGCTGGCGGCGGGCCCGCCCACGTCCTCCTCGTCGAAGACGGCGCCAATCAGGATGGAGTGGACCTTCTTCAGCCCGCGAGCGAACTGGAGGGTGGACATGGCCACGGTGCCGCCCAGGAAGTGCCCCAGGAAGAGCACGGGAGCGGCCGTGGGTTTCTGGATGTGGAGCGCGACCTCCGGGCCGATGTCGAAGACGAAGTCGGAGAAGGAGACGTACGGCAGCCCGTGCGCCTGCGCGTACTTCATCGAGCGCAGGGTGTCGTCCTTGAGCAGCACCACCACGGCGCTGAAGGCGGCGTCTGGAGCCAGGCCCAAATCATCGCGCTCCAGGTCGATGCGCACGGCCTCCGCCCGGCCGAGCTCCCTGGCGAGCACGGCGGCCTTGCTCACATCACGTCCTCCAATCCGGAGGGCCAGCTCCGGGTGCAGCTCGCGCAGTGCTTTCACGGCCCGGCGTCCAACAATGCCGGAGCCTCCGATGACGAGGACGGGCTTCAGGTTCGATGCGTTCATGATGGGATTCCTGTGCGTGGAAGAGAGGGGAAGGTCATGCGCGACGAAGCCGGGCGCCGAACTCCTGGAGTCGGCGCAGCAGGTACTCCGGCTCGATGAGGACATGGGGGAGGTAGAGCCCCGGCGCGACGGGTGCGCCTCCCGCGAGGCCGAGCAACCGCTCGACGCCCACGGCCACGCCCACCGCCGTCATCGGAGCCTGTCCCTCCGGGTGCATCAACTCGTGACGCACGCGCGTCCGGGTGCCGTCGTGCAGCGTGCCTTCGAGTTCGAAGATGATTTCGGTGGAGAAGGGCTCGCCACGGCGGCGCGGCGCGGAGGTGCCGATGGCGACATCGAAGCGGATGGACTTCGCCTGCGTCGCGGCGGCGAGGCTCGCGGGGTCCAGCATCGTGTACGCCTGCCCCTGGACGTCCTGCCCTTCTCCGTCGCGGAAGGTGCGCAGCGCCGCGTCGCCTCCCACCCAGCGCCACTGTCCGTTCTCCAGGATGAGGGTGTTGGGCGTGGCCTTCGACTGCCGGTCCAGGTCCGCGTACGCGGCGGCCCCGCCCACGTCCTGCTCGTCGAGCACGGCGCCGATGGCGATGGACTCCAGCGCGCGGAACTCCCGGGCGAACTGGAGCGCGGGCAGCGTGGCGGCGCCCACCAGCCAGGCGCTGCCCAGGAGGATGGGCGAGCGCGTGGGCTGGTGCATGTGGAGGGCGACCTCGGGAGCGACCTCGAACAGGCTCGTGGAGATGCCCAGGTACGGCAGCCCGTGCGCCTGCGCGTACCGCAGCGAGTTGAGCGTGTCGTCCTTCACGAACAGGACGACGGCGCTGTAGGCGCGGCTCGAGGGCTGGCCCAAATCGGGCCGCGACAGGTCTACCGTCGCAGCGTCGGCGAGGCCGACCTCGCGGGCCACTGCCTGGGCGCGGGACACATCCCGGCCGCCAATCGTGAGCGGCAGGTCCGGTTGCAGCCGACGCAGGGCCTTGGCGGCCAGGGAGCCGACAACGCCCGAGCCACCAATGATGAGGACGGGTTTCCGAGGGTTCGAAGACATGACGGGTGCGCTCCCCTGCCCGAGAGGCAGTGGTTGAGGGGGCCGGAGGGCCGGCGGGAAATGGTGCCGCGCTGACCCTACTTAAAGTAAGTTACTAAAAGTAGGTTCGCCACGATTTCGACGACGAGGGTCCGGTTGCGCGTCCGCGTCGAGGCAGCTAAGCCCCAAGGGTGCCGCCGCGACGTCCCATGAGTGAACCCGCCCCCAAGAAGCTCCCCAAGGCCCAGCGACGCGAGCAGTTGCTCGACGTGGCGATGGCGGTGGTGAGGAAGGAAGGCACGGACGCGCTGACGCTCGCCCACCTGGCCGAGCGCGCGGGCGTCAGCAAGCCCATCCCCTACGAGCACTTCCAGTCACGCGCCGGGCTGCTGATGGCGCTGTATGAGCGCATCGACGCCGCGCAGCTCGCTGAGTTCGAGGAGGCGCTCCAGCGCACGCGACGCAAGCTGGAGGACGTCGCCAAGGTGATGAGCGGCTCGTACATGCACTGCTACCTGACCATCGGTCCCGAGCAGCACGCCATCTCCGCCGCGCTCAAGGGCGACGGGCAGATGGAGACCTTCTATCAAACGATTCTGGACCGCTATGTGGACCTCTACCGGGACGCGCTCGCGCCCTACTGCGAGCTGCCGAAGGAGACCCTGCGCCTGCGCTGCGTGGGCATCATCGGCGCGGCGGAGGCGATTTCACGCGACATGCTCCGGGGCGCCATCTCGGAGAGCACCGCCGCGACGACACTGGGCTCGCTCATCGTCTCCTGGCTGTCGGCGCGCAAGTAGGGCAAGGCCCGCCACGCGTGCAACGCCCGCGTCGATGTGATGCAGTCACGCGGTGCTCGACAGCGTCACCATCGACCAGCTCCGGACGCTCCGCGCGGTGGCCGAAGAGGGCAGCTTCTCCGCGGCGGCCCGGCGCCTGGGCCAGGGACAACCCGCCGTCAGTCAGGCCATGCAGCGGCTGGAGAAGCAGCTCGGCATGCGCCTCTTCGACCGCAGCAGCCGCGTCCCCCGCCTGACGATGAAGGGCGAGGCCGTGGTCGCCGCCGCCCAGCGACTGCATGACGACCTCGCGACGTTCCAGACAGTCGTCGGCCGCCTCAAGAACGGCGAGGAGACGAAGCTCGCGCTCGTCGTCGACGCCATGTTCCCGACCTCCGCGCTGCTGTCCTTCGTCAAGGAGCTGGCGCAGACGCACCCCGGCGTGGAGCTGACGCTGGAGGTGGAGCTGCTCGCCGCCGTGACGGAGCGCCTGCGCGAGCGCAAGGCCACGCTCGCCATCGCCGGCGCGGACCTGGACCTCTCCGGCCTGGAGCAGCGCCCCATCGCGCTCTTGCGCATGCTCCCCGTCGCCGCGCCAACACATCCCCTCGCGGCGGTGAAGGGCGTCATCACCGACGAGCACCTCGCCACCACCACCCAGCTCGTCCTCAGTGAGCGCCTGCCCTCCGGGAAGACAGGCACGGCGGACCGGGGCGTCTTCTCCGCGAAAAGTTGGCGCGTCGCGGATTTGATGACGAAGCATGCCCTCATCCTCGGCGGGCTCGGCTGGGGCCACGAGCCCGAGCACCTGGTGAGCGAGGACCTGGCGGCGGGGAGACTGGTGCGTCTGCGGCTCGCCGCCTATGAGGGCGGGCCTCCGCCACAGCGGCCCCTCGCCCTGGTGCGCCGCAAGGGCACGCCGCTGGGGCCCGTGGCGACGTGGGCCTCCAACCGGCTCACCTCCCTCTGCCAGCTCGCGCTCGGGGACCATCACACGACGTGATGATAAGCATCATGCGCGGGAGCGATTTACACCTCCGCTTCCACCCTTACGTTCTGTGTCATGAGCACCACGACACAGACACTGACTCCCCCTACCGTTCCCCACGCGCTTCCCCGTGCGCGGACGCTCGAGAGCGTCCACGGCGGCGGGCCCTTCCACTGGGTCGGTGACGGCTTCCGCGTGAAGACGCTCGTCCCCAGCGGGGGCGTGTCCCAGGAACGTGTCAGCCCCTTCCTGCTGCTGGACCACCATCCGCCGCATCACTACCCGCCCCTCGCGAAGGGTCAGCGGGGCGTCGGCTGGCATCCGCATCGCGGCTTCGAAACCGTCACGCTCGCGTTCGAAGGAAACGTCGCGCATCGAGACAACGCGGGCCACTCGGGCGTTATCGGCCCGGGCGACGTGCAATGGATGACGGCCGCGTCCGGCATCCTCCACGAGGAGTACCATGAGCATGCCTTCTCCCGACGCGGTGGCGTCTTCGAGATGCTTCAAGTCTGGGTGAACCTTCCCCGCGCTCACAAGCGGGCCGCGCCGGGCTACCAGCCCATCACCGCGGCGCAGATTCCCACCGTCCCCGTCGAGGGCGGAACGGTGCGAGTCATCGCGGGCAACTTCAACGACACCCAGGGCCCCGCGCGGACCTTCACGCCCATCTCCATGCTCGACGTGCGGCTGCGCGCGGGGACGGACCTCCAGGTCCCCCTGCCGAAGCACCACAACGCCATCGTGCTCGTCGCCTCCGGTCGCGTGACTTCCGGCGGTGAGACGGCCACCGAGGGCGAGCTCGCCCTCTTCGCCAACGACGGCGAGTTCCTGTCCCTGCGTGCCGAGACTGACACGCACCTCATCGTCCTCGCGGGTGAGCCCCTGCGCGAGCCCATCGTCCATCTGGGCCCGTTCGTCATGAACAGCCAGCGCGAAGTGCTCCAGGCCATTCACGACTTCGAGTCCGGCAAGTTCGGCGAGCTCCCCGAGGACACGGCGGGCGCTTCATGACAGCGCGGGACTGAAGCATGCGGGCGCCCCCGGACCACCGAGTCCGGCGGGCGTCAGCGGCTCCGGGCGCGGCGCGCGGGGCTCGTGGGCGGCTTCGCTCGCGGCTCCGCGCGAGTCACCGGCCTGTCCTTCAACACATCGGCGACCAACTGCCGGAAGCAGCGCGAGCCGGGGTCCGCGTCCGTGCGGGTGTGCCACATGAGTGACATCGCCATGGGCGGGGGCGCGGGCATGAACCGCAGGCGCTTCAGCGGAAGCATGGCGCACAAGACCTCCGCCGTGCGTCCCGGCATTCCCGCGATGTAGTCCGTGCGCGTCGCGGCCATGCCCGCGGCGATGAAGTGGGAGACGGCGAGCGCCGAGCTGTACTCCAGGCCGTTCTCCTTGCGGAACCGCTCGAACATCGAGCGCCCCACGCCCGGACGACCCTGGCTGATGACGATGTCGATGTGCTTCGAGGCGTTGAACGCCTCCCGCGTCAGCACCGTCCCCTGGATGAGCGGGTGGTCCTTGCGGACGACGAAGGCCACCTCTTCCAGGTAGAGGTCCTCCACGCAGAAGCCTTCCCGCGTGGCCACCGCCCAGGGCCCCAGCGCGGCGTCCACCTCCCCCGTCGCCATTCCATCCGACGCGACGAGGAAGTCGATGCTCACCACGCGCAGCTGCGCCTGCGGCATGCGGTGCGCGAAGGCCTCGACGATGCGGGGCACGTCGCAGATATCCTGATTGTCACCGCAGGCCAGCGTGAAGCGGCGCGTGCTCTCCTCTGGCAGAAAGCGCTTGCCATCCACGGCCACCTGGAGCTGCGCCACCGCGTTGTTGAGCAGCGGCCGCAGCTCTTCACAGCGAGGCGTGGGCACCAGCCCCTTTCCCTGACGCACCAGCAGCGGGTCCCCCAAGAGTTCCCGCAGCCGGGCCAGCGCGTTGCTCACCGCCGACTGCGTGACGTGGAGCTGCCGCGCCGCGCCCGTGGCGCTCCCCGTCTCCAGCACCGCGTGCAGCACGAGGAACAGGTTCAGGTCGATGGCCGAGAGATTCATCGCGGGGCTGGCATACCGCACCCGCCCGCATCACCGGAACACCCGGTTCCGCGTGCTCAGGAGCGCTGCGCGCCCGACAGCATGGCCGCCACCTGGGGGTCCAGGCGGAAGGACTCGAAGAAGCCCTCCGCGTCCTGGGGCGGCTTGCCCTCGGGATGCAGCAGCAGTTGCTGATAGAGCCGGGGGCCCACCAGGTAGAAGCGGCCTCGCAGCCGACGCGGCCCGGAGACCCCTTCCACCTCCCAGCCCGGGAAGCCCTCCAGCGTCAGGGGCTTCGAGGAGACGCCCGTGGCGCCCAGGGCCTCCAGCGCACCCAGGCTGGCGCGGGACACCACGTCGCTCGGCTTCGCCTGCGACACCGCCGCCGCGGGGAAGTCCGTGTACGAGACGTAGTACGCCGTGTCCGACTCCGGACGGACGGCGATGAACGTGTGGAGTGTCACCTCGCCCACATCGGTGACTTGAGAGCGGCGCTCCTCGCTCACCGGCCCCGGCAGGGCGACGGAGAAGCCCCCTTCCGTGGACTGGATGACAGAGGCGGGCGTGGCGGAGGCAGGCCGCGCGGCCTGGGCCTCGGGCGCCGGCTGGCGGGAGGCACACGCCCCCAGTCCTCCCACGGAGAGCAGGATGGCGAGCGGCGCGACTCGGCGCGAAATCTTCATGTTCCAGGCGACTCCTGTCATGGAGCCCGGAAGGTACGTCCGACGCCTCCCTGGCGCACCCAGCCTCTCCGACGGAAGCGCGGCACGCAACGCTTTGCGTCTAGTGCAGGGCGTCCGGAGGCACCGGAGCCGTGGCCGCCGGGAGCTCCACGGCGCCCCCCGCCTCCTGGGTGGCGAGGGCCAGCCGGACACAGAACGTCGAACCCACTCCGGGCGTGCTCTCCACCTCGATGCGCCCGCCATGGGCCTCGACGATGCGCCGCGCGACGGACAGCCCCAGCCCCACCCCCGGCGCGCGCTTGCTCCGGGCATCACCCAGCCGCTGGAAGGGGGCGAACAGCATGCCCTTCTCCTCCTCGGTGACGCCGATGCCCTGGTCCTTCACGAGCAGGAGCACGTCCTCCTGCTCGCGGCGCACCGCCACATCCACGCGACTGCCGGACGGCGAGTACTTCAGCGCGTTGCTGACCAGGTTGGCCATGACCTGCTCCAGCCGGTCCGGGTCCACGCGCACCAGCAGGGGCGTCTCCGGCACGTCGAGCTGGAGCACGTGCCCGCCGTCACTGGAGCGGTACAGCTCCACCACGCCCCGCGCCAGCTCGCGCGCGTCGCGCACCTCGGGCCGCAGCTCCAGCTTGCCCGCCTCGATGCGGGTGGAGTCGAGCAGGTCCCCCACCATCCGGTCCAGGCGCTCCACCTGCCGTCCCACCAGCGCGAGCGTGCGCTGCATGCGCTCCGGCGTGAGCTGCGCGCGACTGCGCTCGGTGAGGGCGGTGGACAGCTTCAGCGCGGACAGCGGATTGCGCAGCTCATGCGCCACGCCCGCGAGGAAGGCGAGCTGCTGCTCCTGCTGGTGCGTGAGGCTGTTGGCCATCTCGTTGAAGGTGCGCGCCATGTCGCGCAGCTCGGTGGGGCCCGCCACCGGCGCGCGGGTGCGCTTGCGTCCCGCGCCGAAGCGGCGCATGGACTGGCTGATGTCCCGCAGGGGCTGCCAGGCGATGCGTCGCAGCAGGTAGGTGCCGGTCACCAGGCCCACCAGCAGGAGACCACACAGCACCAGGCCCACGGTGTTGCCCATCCGGTTGAGGTCCGCCGAGGACTCGCGCGCCGTCCGGGCCTCCTCCACGTTGAGCTGGACCAGCCGCTCCAGCGAATCCAGCGAGGCATCCAGCGCGGGAATCACCCGCTGGGCGCGCTGTCGCAGGGGCA
This sequence comes from Myxococcus sp. CA040A, assembly GCF_013336725.1. Taxonomy (NCBI): domain Bacteria; kingdom Pseudomonadati; phylum Myxococcota; class Myxococcia; order Myxococcales; family Myxococcaceae; genus Myxococcus; species Myxococcus sp. CA040A. The sequence goes on from NZ_JABUMR010000010.1 coordinate 135,553, forward strand.
GCCGGGCGGCCTCTCGCTGGGTGGCGAGGTACTGCCTGAAGTGCTCATCCACCTCCCGGATGAGCGCCTGCTCCGGGGCGCCGAAGGCGCTGCGATTGAGGCCGTCCAGCAAGCGGGGGAACGAGGACTCGATGCTCTGGAGCGTCCTGCCCCGGATGCGCTCGGACGTCACCTCCACCGGGCCCGTCACGCCGCTGAGCCGGAAGTGGATGAGCAGGTCGATTTCCAGCTCCTCCGCCAGGTGGAGTCCCTCCACGGAGTTGCCGAGCGTGTTCGCCGAGTGGTTCTGCGCGTTCGTCAGGACGATGAGCGCGGTGGCGGCCACGAGCGTCAGCAGGGCGAGGCCACCCATGATGGCGGCGAGCCAGGCGCGCAGACTCATGTCGCCTCCTGGCACGGCGGACGGACTCCACGAACGACCTGGCTCTGGGCGGGGAAGCTCACGATTGGGACCTCGCTGAAGCCGGGGACGGATGTGGATGGGACGCCCCCTTCATGACTGGAGGAACAAGCCCAGGACGTGGGGGATTCACGGAGTGGACAGCAGCCGGGCATGGTGGGGGGTTCCCCGCACGGCGTCAGCACCGGGCGAGGGCAATCGTGCTAGGGAAGGCCGGACGTGGCGGGCGAGCGTGAGCCCCCCTGCCCCCCGCGCGCGAGGTCACCATGGACATGCTCCCCCAACCGGTACGTACCCTGAAATTCGATGGTTTCTGGCGCTGGCTCCAGGAACACACCCAATGCATCCTCCGGTGCGGCTCCGTCGACGCGATGCTGTATGACCACGACGACTTCCACTGGCTGCTGCTGGAGGAGGAGCGTCAGCACATCATCCAGGTGCTCAAGGGGAAGGTGCTCGTGGGGGAGCTGGTGCTCGCGGGCCGCGAGGTCACCGAGGTGAACGTGGCCCCGGACCCGGACTCAGGCACGCAGGGCCACTTCCTGGTGGAGCTGATGAGCGGGCCGAAGGAAGACCCGCAGGTCGTCTACCACTTCATCATGGCGCACGGCATCGACCCGGCGCCGGGCCACAAGGACCTCAAGCATTGAGCACGGTGCGCTCGATGAGCGCCACCGCGTCCCTGGCGCCCCCGGAGTAGGTCTCCGGCGCGCGCGCGGAGCGGGGCCCCACCAGCGCGGCGACTCGCTCCATCAACTCCGCTTCGGTGCGGGCCAGCTCCTCCGGACGCAGCCGCACCGCCTGCCTGTCGTAGCGGCGAGCGCGAGCCAGGGCCACCAGCGGCGTGCCCGTCACGCGCGCCTCCTGCACGGTGTTGTACCCGCCCGCGCCCACCAGGATGTCCACCCCGGGCATCACCGCCAGCGCGGGCCACACGCGCACGGGCTGGAGCACGTTGCGCTCGGGCGCGCCGCTGCTCGGAGCGCGGACGGGGAACCAGGGCCCCGGAGGCGCCAGCCACCGCACCGGCGCCGAAGCCCCGAGTCGCTCCTGGAGCCGCGTGGCGATGGCGCCCGCCTCCGCCACCTCCTCCGCGTTGCCACTGCCCATCACCGCGACCAGCGGTCGGAGGTCATCCGCGGCCACGCCCAGCCGCTCACGGGCCTGCGCGCGGCTCAGCCATTCATCGCGCTCCAGCAGGAGCCAGGGCGCGGTGCGCACGGCGCGAGGGTGCTGGGAGAAGGGCGCGTCCTCACCGGGGACGAGCAGCAGGTCGAAGTCCTCCACCGCCGCCGCGACGTTGAAGCGCGCCACATACGTGGGATTCAAGTCTCGGTGCACCAGCACCTTGCCCATGCGCAGTCCGGGCAGCATGGGCGCCAGCTCCCCCGCGAGGCCGCGCGGGAAGGTGTCCACCACGAGGACCTCCGGGCGCACGCCGTCGAGCAGACACTCCACCGCCTCGCGCACGGCGGATTTGGCCAGGTCCGGGTTCAGCCGGTGCACATGGGCTCCGGCGCCCAGCACGTCCTCCAGCGGCACGTCCGGAGCGAAGACGCTGTTGGTCACCACGGTGACGCGGTGTCCCCGTCGGGCCGCCACGCGCGCGAGTCCACAGGCCCGGGTGAAGTGACCCATGCCTCCGCCCAACGCGTAGATGAGCCAGCGCGCGCCCGCCATCAGCTTCCGCCCAGGTCCTCCTCGAAGGAGGAGTCGTCCTCGTGCCGCAGGCTCTCGCCGTCGGCCTCGGTGAAGTCGTGCGGGTCCTTCGAGGAGCCCCGCGCCCACGAGGAGCCCGACCCGTAGTAGCCGTAGTCGTCGTAGTAGGCGCTCGCGTCGTCCGAGTCGGTGGTCGTCGAGCCGTCGTCCTCCGGGTCCTCGTCGCCCAACATCGCGCAGCCCGTGCAGACGAGCGCCTCTTGCTGGGTCGTCAGGTGCGCGTCACAGACGCTCTTGCCGCAGCGTGGGCACAGGGCGCCCGCGGGCAGTCCACACGGATGGGAGAACAGGAAGCCCGTGCTCACCTCACAGCCCTCGTTGGAGAAGGGGCTCATGGCGCGGACTCGGACGGCGGCGTCTGGAGTTGGTGGAGCAGCGCCACGCGGAAGGGCAGGTCCAGCTTCTCGAAGGCGAGACAAGCCGCCGCGTCCGCGCGCACCAGCGACTTGGTGGCCAGCAGCGTCTTGCCACCGGGCTCCCGGAGCGACACCTTGCCCTCGCGCACCTTCACGCGGGCGACCTCGGTGCCGGAGGCATCCTGGATGCGCGCGCCCTCGTCGTCCGAGGACACGGTGTAGAGCAGCGCGCCCTTCGCGTCGGTGAGCCGCCAGCCGGAGCCCTGTCGCGCGAGGGTGTAGAGCACCTGCCGCTGCGCTCCGTCGCGCACGGTGAGCGCGCCACCCGCCGAGCCGAGGACGTAGCCCAGCGCCGTGTCATCCGGGCCGGACACCTTGAGGGCGGTGCCCTTCCACTTGAAGCGGGCCAGCTCGCGGTCGTCGCCGTCCACCAGCTTGGCGCCGTCGTCCTTGGGCTTGAGCGAGAAGCGCTCGCGGTCGTCCGCGTCCTTGAACTTGAGCTTGCCCGGGAGGGGCACCTCGTCGCCCGCGGAGGCGGCCTGCGTCTGGGTCGACGGGGCCTCGGAGTTCGAGGGACGCGAGCAGGCGGCGGTGAGGAGGAGGCTCAGCAGGAGCGCGCGGAACGTCATCGGGAAGCCCTCGCGGGGTGGTGCTTGCGCTGGGAGGTGGAGAAGTTGAGCACCTGGTAGAGGCTCAACAACATCATGAGGCACGCGCGCGTCGCGTCCCGCGACTGCGTGGACACGGTCTCCGTCGCTTCCCAATCGGAGTCCATCCGGGCGCGGAGGCTGAGCCGGTCCTCGGACACCTGCAACTTCGTGAGCGCCACCGTCGGCGGGAGCTTCACCGCCTCGCGGGCCGCGCCTTGCAACCGGGTGAGCTCGGGGTGGCGCTCCGGCTTCACGCGAAGCTGGACCTGGAGGTACGTGCCGCTCTTCTGCTTGCTCTTCATCTTGTACTTGCCCCGCGCATTGCGCCTGGTGCGGGAGCGCTTCTGGAGCCACTCGGTCATGCCGAGGCGCAGGTGTGTGCCATCGCGCAGGCGGGCCTGGAGCGACAGCCACGGGTCCTCGAACTCATTCGTCTTCCACGTGCCCGCCATGCCCTTGCGCTTCCACTTGGCCTTGTGGTCGATGGGATGGAAGTCCAGCTCCAGCGACACGGGCTCCTCGGGAGCGATGTCGCGGCCCAGCCGTCGCAGCAACAGCGTGGGCAGCCCGTAGCGACGGTCCTCCAGGTCGTTCCGGCCGAACCGGGAGGCCTTGACCAGGAGGGCGACCGCGACGACCAGCAGGCCGATGCCTCCTGGCAGCAAGCCGTTCATCCACGAGGGGGCGGGCTGCTCGGAGTCGAGGAGGTTGTTGGCGAGGGACGAAAGGAAGAACAGGCCCACGCCCACGCCGCCCACGATGAAGGCCCGTCGCTGCCACTGGCGCTTGAGGACAGCCATCTCCCCGTCGAAGCGCGCGAGGAAGCCCAGGTCTTCCATCAGCTCGGAGACGGGCGCGGTGTTGCGGTAGCGCTTCTCCACACGGAAGCGGTCGATGTCGAAGGCCAAGGCGGAAAGCTCCCCTTCGGAGCCAGGAACGAGCGCGGAGTGTATGGGTCGGCGGGGAGAGGGGCAAACCTCCCGGTTTGCCGAGCCGGGTGAGCCGCGATACCACGCGGGCCGTGGCTTCCGCGTCCGGCATCGTCTACGCCTCCTTCGACCGATTCCCCGCGCCCAAGGGAGCGGCCGTGCACATCCGGGCCTTCGTGGAGGCCCTGGGCGCGGCCTTCGGGGGCGTGGACCTGCTGGCGCTCCGAGACGGACCCACCGCGAGCGCGACCCCGCATCCACTCGTGGAGGGAGTGACGTATCACCCGATGGACGCGCGGGGGCGAGACCTGGTGGCGCAGGCGCTGTCGTTCCGCACGCACCTGGCGGCGTGGTGGAGGGACAGGCCCCGGGCCTCGGTGGTCCACGTGCGCTCCATCTTCGAGGGCTACCCGGTAGCGCGCAGGAAGGAAGCGCTGACGGACGCGCTGGTGTTCGAGGTGAACGGGCTGCCGTCCATCGAGCTGAAATATCACCACCCGGACGTAGCGGAAGACGCGGAGCTGATGCTCAAGCTGGTGGCGCAGGAGGACGTGTGCATCGCGCGCGCGGACCTGCTGGTGACTCCCAGCGAGGTGACGGCGGAGTACCTGGTGAAGCGGGGCGCGGAGGCTTCGCGCGTGCGGGTGATTCCGAACGGCGTGGAGCTGGAGGTGTTTCGTCATGCGACACCGCGCGGGCTGGAGCCGGGGCGGCCGGTGCGACTGCTCTACAGCGGGACGATGACGTCGTGGCAGGGAGTGCACCACGTCATCGAGGCGTTGAGGCTGCTGCGCGCGGAGGTGCCCGCGGTGCTGACGCTGGTGGGGCCGCTGCGCAAGCACCAGCGACGGGTGCTGATGGAGCGGTGTGGAGATCTGCTACTGGAGGGCGCGGTGGAGCTGCGCGAGCCGATGCCGCAGGACGCGCTGGCGGCGTTGCATCATGAATGCGACGCGGTGCTGGTGCCGTTGCCGGTGAATGACCGCAACTGCGTGCAGGGGTGCTGTCCGTTGAAGTTGCTGGAAGCGATGGCCTCGGGCACGCCGGTCATCGCGTCGAACCTGCCGGTGGTGCGGACGCTCGCGGAGCCTGATGAGGTGTTGTTGGTGAGGCCGGGCTCACCGAAGGCCATCGCGGAGGCAGTGAAGGACCTGCGAGCGAATCCAGCGCTGGGGCCCGCGCTCAGCGCGAGAGCCCGGGCCCGCGTGGAGCGCGACTTCACCTGGGCGCGCGCGCGGGAGGCGCTGGTGGTGGCGTATGAAGAGCAGCTCGGGATGAAGAGGAGGCACGAGGGCCTGAGTCCCGAAGCAGAGCAAGGGTGAACCGTTGCTCGGCGCGTCCGAGCACACGGCTCAGCAGCCGCACGGCCTCGCAAGGCAGCGGCAAGACGCGGAAACACTCGGTCCGCGTCTTCACGTGACAGCCGAGCATCGCAAGGCGGCGGCAAGACGCGGAAACACGCGGTCCGCGTCTTCACGTGACAGCCGCACATCGCAAGGCAGCGGCAAGGCGCGGGCACGCACCGCCTGAGCCTCCAAGTAACACCGGCGCATCGCGCGCCTCACGCGTCGGGAACCTACGGCGAGCGTCGCGCGAGCCTTCAGCCCACCCTGGGCACCGCGCGAGCCAGCACGCGGCGCAGCACCTCCGCCTCGGCGTCGGATTGAAACCGCTCCAGGATGCGCCTGCGCGCGGCGGCGCCCATCGTGGCGCGGTGCTCCGGGGACAGCGACAGCACGTCGAGACAGGCCTGCCCCAGGTGATTCAACAGGGCCTTGGACACGATGAAACCGTTGCGCTGGTGGTCGACGGCCTCGGGGATGCCACCGGCGTCACTGGCGATGACGGGGCAGCCGCACGCCATCGCCTCCAGCAGCGCGTTCGGCATCCCCTCCCAGAGTGACGGCTGGAGATACACATCACAAAGGCGCAGGTGCGCGGCGATGGCCTCCGGTGTCTCGAGCGCACCGGAGACGAGGATGCGAGCACCGTCCTCGGGATGCTCGGCACGGTAGGCAACGAGGTGCTCCGCGTCGCGAGGACGCACCTCCCCGATGACGAGCAGACACGCGGGCCGGGCACGCCTCACCTCCGTGAGCGCGGAGAGCAGGAACGGCAGTCCCTTCTTGTGACGCAGCTCCCCCGAGAACCCGAGCACCACCTCACCCGGGGCGATACCGAGCCGCTCGCGCAGCACCGGGTCCGCCGGGCCCGGTGAGAACACCTCGGTATCGACGGCGTTGGGGATGACCTCCACCTGCGCGTCCTTCCCGAGCAACAACCCCATCTTCCTTCCCAGGTCGGCGGAAGCGGCGGTGAGCACATCCGCGCGTTGGAGCGTCCATAGGAGCCGGGCGAAATCCCCGGGAGGAAACATGTGTTGGTCCACGTCATTGCCCCGAGCACTCACCGTGGACGCAATCCCCACCGAGGCGGCGAAGACGACGGCGAGAAAGCCCGGCGGCGACAGGTAGTGACCCCACACCAGGTCATAGCGCCGCTTCGTGTGTAGGAAGTCGAGCACGTCGAGCGTGTGTTGCATCGACAAGTCACTGCTCCCGAACAGGCCCAGCCGATGCAACGTGACTCCGCGAGCAAACGGCGTCACCTCGCCCGCGTCCTCCAGCGTGCTCAGCGCCCCGGGAGCCGCCGTGCGCGTCCACGCGAGCACGTCCACCCGAGCGCCCAGTCGCGCCAGCGCGCCAGCGGTGCGAGCGCCACTGCGAGCAAGCCCCCCGATATCGGGAGGGAAGCGTTCAGCGAGGAGGAGGACGCGGGGAGAGCCAGCCATGGGCCCGAATCTACCCGGCCAGGGGCGGTCCACCCGACGGGAATCTCACCGCACCCTCCGTCCCCATTGGACAAACAAAACATGACAGTACTCAAAGCCAGACGACCTCATTGAACATCCACAAAACACACCATTCAACGACCCTCCCCCATTGGGTGTCGACCCAACCCCACGCCCCCGCGGGAGGTCCGTCCCCCGTGCTCGGCGTCCAAGAGGCCGGGCCCTGGAGCACGGCAGGAGCACCCCTTGAGAAGACAACGGACCGGCGCCCAACGCGGGGGACTGCGACGACGCGTGGGCCACGTTCAATCCGAGGGCTCCAGAGATGTGCGACAGCTGCGGCACGGCGAGCCAGTCCCCCAGAAGAGACGTTCGTTCTGGGATGGGCCCGTCCGCCGCCACCCCCTCGTGAGGGTTCCTGGCGCTGTCCGTGAATAAACCCCGCCGCCCCCCGTCCAGGGGCACGGTGGAGCCATCCCCGCAGCAAGGCCGGACCCCTAGGCTCCCCCGGAGGCACGTCACACATGCACGCGCGTCGTTGGTGGGCAATCGCGCTCGCGGGAACACTCGCGGGCTGCATCGTGGAGCCCGAGGCGCCCGACTGGGACTGGGACGAGGACCCCACCCAACCCTGGCCCGACCCCACCCAGCCCGACCCCACCGAGTCCGGCGGTCCCGACTTCCAGGTGGAGTCCGTCTCCGGCCCTTCGGCCCTCGGCGCGGGCGAGCTGCGAGCCCGGGCGCGCCTCTGCAACGAGGGCGGCGGCGCCGGCTCGACGGAGGCCTCCTTCTTCCTCACCGCCACCGCCGCTCCCGGCACGAGCGAAATCCTCCTGGCCACCAGCACCCGCCTCTCCCTCCGCTCCGGCGAATGTCGGGAAGTCTCCGTCTCGGTGAGCGCGCGGGCCGCGCCCGAGGGCAGCTACTTCCTGAGCGCGAGGGTGGATCCAGACGGCGCCGCCACGGAGACTCGCGAGGACAACAACGTCCGCCTCGGCAACACCGTCCGCGTGGACCGCACGCCTCCGGAGACGCCCGCGCCCGCCTGGACGCAGGCCGGAATCGGGAGGCCACGAAACCTCAGCCTCCACACCGAGGCAGGCGCCACGGTGCGCGTGTACGAGGGCCCGGGCTGCTACGGCCAGGAAGTCGCGAGCACTGTCACGGGCAGCAACGCCTACTGCGAGGTCCCCATCGACGTCCCGACGACGCCCGGAGCCACCTGGTCCGCGCGCGCCTATGACGATGTCGGCAATGGCTCGCCCTGCAGCCCCACCGTGGACTACCCCTACGGCGACGGCACGCCACGGATTGCCCCGGTGTTGATCAGCACCAGCCCGGGGTCACCCGGCGGCAGCCTCCAGCCCGTCTTCAACGGCCGCGCGGAGCCGCGCGTCACCGTCGAGATTTTCAGGAACGCCACCTGCCAGGGCACCGCGGAGCAGACGCTGACCGCGGATGGCGCCGGCTTCTTCTTCGCCCAGATGAACGTGGCCAGGGACGAGAAGGTGACGGTGTCCGCGCGAGCCAAGGACTCGGGCGGCTACTCCACGCCGTCTCCCTGCTCCAATCCCCTGGAGTACCAGAACGACGGCACGCCGCCGGCCCCGCCCCGCGTCACGGACGTGAAGTGGCAATACCTGAACGACGGCCGCCAGCTCGTCGTCACGGGCACCGCCGAGCCCCACTCCACCGTGGGCATCTTCATCGACGTCGCGTGCACGGGAACGCCCGCGCGCACGGTGCAGGCGGACGCGGAGGGACGCTTCACCGCGACCGCGCCCTTCGGAGCCGGAGGCAGCCACCGCGTGTTCCTCGCGGCGAAGGACGCCTCGGGCAACGTGTCCACATGCGCGGAAGGGCCCGCGTACGAGCTCCGCTGCCCGCCGGGCACCGCGGACTGTGACGGCCGCTCCTCCAACGGGTGCGAGGTGGACCTGACGGCGAACCCGAACCACTGCGGCACCTGTGGCAACACCTGCCAGGACGGCCCCTATGCGGACGGCGTCTGCGTGGCGGCGACGTGTGGCCACACCTGCGCGCCGGGCTACTACGACTGCGACGGCAAGCCGTCCAACGGCTGCGAGTCGCGCACGGTGTGCCAGCCCACCAGCCAGTGCACCATCGACAAGCCGAGCGAGCTGATGATTACGGCGCTGTCCGTCGTCGAAGACCCGGTGCGCACGGCGCCCGGTGGGCCGTGGCACTTCGGCACGGTGATGCGCGAGCTGGCCGGTGGGCAGGACCCGTCGCCAATGGTGCGCGCGTGGCTGAAGACGTGGCTTGCGAAGCAGAACGTGAACGGGCTGGAGATTCCGCCGCGTCCGGAGATGCAGACGCGCGTGCTGGGGCCGTGGGAGGCGCGCAGTGGTGGGCCGTCGGCGCCGCTGGACTTCAACTCGGCGCCGTTCCGGCTGCTGGCCATCGTCAACCGCATCGACCTGCGCGAGCAGGGTCTCCAGGCGGGAGAGGGGCGCTTCATCTTCGGCGTGGTGGACCCGAGCGGTGTGCCGCTCGAGTTCACCATCATCCTCGAGTACGCCCTGCCCGGAACCACGCCGGAGTCCATCCAGCGCTGGGCCACGGACTGGCATGAGCTGGGAACGCTGAAGGTTGGAAACGCGGGCTACAACGCGAAGCTCCAGGCGCTCACGGACCGCTTCTCGAAGCGAGGGGTGATGACGGGTCGGCACGAGGGCAGCGCGCTGAACCAGATTCGCACCAATGAAATCGAGCTCGCGGAGCCGTGGGAGATGCGCGAGTTCATCCTCTCGCCGCTGGGCCTGATGCCGACGACGATGAAGCTGACGCCGGCGCTGCACTTCGAGAACACGCAACTGCTGGCCACCTTCCTGACGGAGAACAGCGCGGACGTGCTCGCGGAGCGGCATGTGGTGCCCGACAGCATGGGAGGCTTCCCGTTCCTGGCGGCCCACTCGCTGGTGCCGCTGGACTTCTTCTGGCGCGCGCCGAACGTGGCGAACGAGGTGCGCCACAAGTTCTCCCTCAACACGTGCAGCGGCTGCCACGCGGGCGAGACGCAGACGGAGTTCGTCCATGTGGCCCCTCGAACGCGAGGGACGACGGCGGCGCTGTCACCCTACCTGCGAGGCACCACGGTGACGGACCCGGTGACGAAGTCGGTGCGCACGTTCGATGACCTGACACGGCGCGCCGATGACCTGAAGGCGCTGGTATGCGCGCCGACGGCGGGCCTCAAGTCCGTGGGCCTGGTGCCGTCCAACCTGCCGCCCGCCCGCGTTCACTGAGTCACGCAAGGAGTCAGCAGGCCCGGGGAGCAAACCCTCTCCGGGCCTTGTCAGGGTAGGCTTTGGGCATGGCCCTCTCTCCTGACGACTATGCCCGTCGCGATGTCAGCAGCGCCCTGCATGCGAAGCTGCACGTCCAGCTCGAGGTAGACCGCGTCAAGCTCCCGCCCGTCACCCCGGGCGAGGCCGTGGTGGAAGGACGCATCGCCCGGATATTCCGAGGCGACCCGGCACGGCTCTCCACCCCCGTCTCCTTCGAGGTCGCCTGCTACCGCAAGGGCGACATGCTTCCCCCAAGCGGCATCCGCTGGAGGCTCGTCAAGGACCTGGAGCACGCCCGGTACATTGAAATCTACCTCGACACGAACGCCGTAGGAGTCATGGATGCTGGGCCGGGCATCGCCGTGCTCGAAGCCCTGTCCGACACTCCCCAGTTCGTCTTCAGCGACATCGAAGAAGAGGACGAATAGCGCCTCACCGGCCGAAGCCACCCAGGGCCGTGCGGCTGAAGCTCGCGGCCCCCTGGCTCACGCGCACCGCGGACTGGCTGAACACCTGGAAGGCCGCGCGAATCTCCTGCGCCGTCTCGCCCGGGGTCAGAATCCATTGGTCCTCGATGCCCATCTCCTGGAACACGCGCCGGAAGTCCGTGCTCCCGTCATCGATGCCCATCGCCGCGACGATGTGGTTCTCCGCGCGACGCAGGTCGTTCACCACCGCCGCCACGTCCCTCGCCGTGGCGCGGCTCGAGTGCATGTCCGCGCCGTCGGTAATCAGCAACGTCACCGTGCGCACTGGCACGCCGTTGCCGCTGAACTCCTGGGACTTCGCCAGCACCGTGCCCAGCAGCACCACCGCCTGGTCGTACAGCGGCGTGCCCTGGTCCGCGCTGTAGTTCTTCGAGTGCATCCGCACCACGTCCTCCAGCGGCCGGTACGGATTGAGCACGTGGCCATTCAGGTACCGCGTGTGGAAGAGGACGCCGTCCTTCTGCTTGCTCGCCAGCAGTGAGTCGAGCACCAGGTTGTGCCCATCGCACACCGTCTTCGTGTGTCCGCTCGTGGAGATGCTCCCCGAGTCGTCTGGCATCACCGTCACCAGCACCACCTCGCTGGCCTGCACGTCTTCCACCCGCACGCCGAGCCCCGCCTGGATTTGCGCGCCCAGGTCCACCACCGACAGCGCCTGCAATCCCGCGGGGCTCAACACCCCTTCCGCGTGCGCATCCTCGAAGAGCTTCGTCACCGCCGTCTGGCCACCCCACGTCGATTTGCTCGTGCTGCTCATGTCCAGCTCACTTTCTCCCCCGGTCCGAGGGCAGGGCTCCGCCCGCCCGCTCTCTTCGGAGCAAGGTCGGGTCTTGATATGCGTGATGAAAAGACAGCTCAGCTGATGCGCAGGTCCGGCCAGCTCGCCAGCGGGTCCGTGGACTTCACCAGGTGCATGCCCGCGTCCGCGAAGCGCTTCAGGGCCGCGTCCGCCTGCGGGGTGAAGTCCGCCGCGAAGCCACCCTTGCCGTCGGGCACCGTCACCGCGGACATGCAGTCAGTCAACAGATACACCTTGCGAGCCAGCGCCGCGTCCTGCGCGACGATTTCTCCGAGCAGGTCGTCGATGGAGCTCTTCACGCAGTGGCTCGCGGCCTGGCCGCCAATCACCACCGCGTCCGCCGTCAGCAGCGTCTTGAGGAACTGGGTGTTGCGCTGTGCCAGCGGCTGGCCGTCATGTCGGCCCATCACCTCCGGCCGCAGCACGGAGTAGTTCTCCGTCAACGGGTTGCCGCCCTTCACCTCCGCCCAGGACTGCATGCCGCGCGCGTACGAGTGGAACAGCCGCGCCTCCTGCACCACGCCCGCCAGCGCGTGTCCGTCGCCGCCCAGGAGGCAGTGCGGCGGCCACAGGTACAGGGTGTATTTCCCCGCGCGCTCCAACTCCTCGCAGTAGTACTTCACCTGCTTGAGCAGCCAGGGGTAGTTGCCGCCGCACAGCCACTTCGCCATCGCGGGGTTGGGCCGAGCCTGCCCGCGCTCGATGTGCTCGCGCGTCACCTCGCGGTACGGCGTGAGTGGCTTGTCATCCTGGTCCACCCAGAAGGACGGGAAGAAAATCTGGTACGCGAAGTGGGTGTCCAGCGTCGCCGTGACGTTCGTCAGCGTGCCCAGGTTCTTGTAGATGAACTCCGCGATTCGGCGGCTGTCGTCCACCGCGCCGCGTCCGCTGCGCCCCGCGACGTAGAGCGAGCCCTCCGGGAAGCAGAAGTCCTTCTGCACGTCGATGAGCAACAGGTGCAGGTTGAACCCATCCGCCGCCGCCGAAGTGACTCCATGCGCGCCCCGCCACGCGCCCGCCTCCAGTTGAAGCCTTCCCGCGTCCGGGCCGTAGCTGTACTGGCCCGCGTGGTCCGCCCGGTAGAAGCCAGGCATCGGAAGTTCCTTCAGGTGCTTCTTCATCGCGCTACCCCCATGTGAAGAACTCAATGTGTCCGCTCACGCCATCCGCAGCGTGGTGAGGTCCTGCCTGCCCACCACCAACAACCCCTGCCGAGTCAGCAGGAGCTGACAACCCGAGTCCACGAAGGGCTCGGCATCCGGAAACTCGCGCACGGCCTCCAGCCGGCCTTCCCGTGGCTCCACGCGGGTGAGGCCCGCGTCCGTCGCGCAGAACAGCGCCTCCCCCACCGCGCACCGTCCGCTCCGGAACGCGCCGCCCAGCCACGAGCCATCCCCCGCCTCCGCCACGCCGCTCGCGCGCACCACGCCGTCCGAGCCCACCGCCACGCAATGGTGCCGTGTGCGCCCCGCCGCCTCCTCCGCGAGGAACAGCCACGCGAGCGCCCCGTCGAAGACACAGTCCGCGTCCACGAGCTGTCCCGAGGGCCACGGCAACACGAGTCCGTCTCGCAATCCCAGACGCTCCGCATCGAAGACGAACGCGCCCCTCAGTCCCCCCGCGCGGTGGAACCCCAGACCGAAGCGGGTCCCCACGAACAAACGCGTCTGTCCCTCCAGCACGTCGCCGATGCGCTCCTGACCATGCGCGCCGTCTCGCCACAGTCCGCCGCCCACCGCCCAGTAACGATGTCTCGCATTGGCGGCGAAGGCCGGGCGCCCCTCGGGGGCGTCCACGCTCAGTCGCTCGGGCGCGCGCTCCGGGACGAGCACCGCCACCACGCCGTCACGCCCCACCAGCGTCGCGTCCCCTTGCAGCGACCAGCGCAGGGAGGGGTCCAGCGGTCCGCGCAACGCCACACGTCCGTCCTCGCGCCGATAGGCTCCGTCCGCGTGGTACAGCCAGCGTGGGACTCCCTCCTCCACGCTCGCGTGCACCAGGACGCCGCGCGTGGAGAACAGGTGCGTCGCCGTCACTTGACCGCGCGTCGAGGTGACGGGTGTGCTCGCGGCCACCGCGTGGGGCTGACACGTGGGGCAGGCGCTCCGCGCATGTTCGACGCCGCACGACGCGCACGCGGTGAAACGCAGGCCCTCCAGCAACGGCAGCGGGAAGACGCAGCGCAGGTCCTCCACGAAGACGCGGTGCAGGTGGTGGAGCACGTCATCCGGCAGCGTGCGCAGCGGGAGCGCGGGCTTCGGGTACTGCACTTCCGGATGGAAGACGGTGATGCGCTGGAGCAGCCGCCCCGCCGCAGTCGCCCGCGCCGCCGGGGACTTCGCCCGGTACACGCCGCCGTGAGGCCCCACGCACAGGAGCGACTGCATCGCGGCCACGGTGAAGCCATACCAATCACTCGCCTCCGACGCGGGCCTCGTGGGGATGAGGCTCGTCGCGCCGCCCAGGCGCACCGGGTCGAGGAAGCGCTCGGTGAACACCGAGCACAGGAAGCCTCCGAACTGGAAGCTGTCCGCGTCGATGAGGTGCGCGTCCGCGTGCCCCGTCACCAGCACGTTCAAATCGTTGAAGTCGCCCACCACCACGCCCGAGGCATGCACCCCGGCGAGCGTCCGATGCAGCCCACACAGCACTTCGACCGCGCGAGCGGACGTGGCGCCGACGCGGCGGAACGAGGGTTCGCCGAAGCGACGCAGGGACTCCACGCCGTCCAGCTTGCGCATGGCGTAGCCCAGCACCCTCTGTCCCGTGGAATCCGTGGCGAGCGCCTGCGGCGTCACCACCCTCCCCGGCAGGCCCGTGGGAAAGGCGCGCAGCTTGCGTTGATGCTCGTCCAGGCGAGCGCGAGCGGCGGCCTGTTCGACGGCGAGCCCCGTGTAGTCTGGATGCTCGGGCTGCTTGAACACCTTGAGCGCACGCCCCTTGCCCAGGTCGAACACATCCGCCTCGCCGCCCTTGCCCAGCGCCTTCGCGGGATTGAGCCGCACCTTCTTGCCTTCGAGCCAGAGGTCCATGGCTTCACGCCCTCCCCATGCGGCGACGGAGCACCACCATCGTCGTGTCGTCCGCGAGCAGGCCTGGTGCACGCTCCAGGCGCCGTGCCTCGAAGTCGGCGCGCACGTGCTCGCGGTTGAGCATCGCCAGCCGGCGCCGCAGTGCATCCGGGTTCGTGAAATAGCGGTCCTCCGTCCAGAACCGCGACAGCTCCCCCACCTGCTCGTCGCTCGCGGGAAGGCGCGTCTGCGCCAGCTTCGCCAGGTCCGAGACTCCATCCGTCCCGAGCATCAACACCCGCACATCTTGCGTCGGCACCAGGGCCTGCGCGACGAGCGGCGTCTGCGCTCCACTCGACAAGGCATAGGCGAGATAGGGCGGTGCATTGTTCGCGAAGGGCCCCAGCACCCGCACCTCGCCGTTGAGGCACCACACCCCATCTCCCGCGGAGAAGACGAGCGTGTGAGAGGGCGTCAGCACCGCGCCCACCACCGTGAAGAGGAAGTCCCCCAGGGTGTCGCGACCGAGCTCCCGCCGGAGCTCACTCAACAGACACAGCACGTCCTCTCGCAGCCCGGGAAGGAACCCGGCTTCATCCACACGCCCGTCTTCCGCCAGTCGCACCAGCGCCGCCTGCGCCACCCGCCGCACGCCGAGCTGCGCGCCCAGCTCACTGCACGGCTGGCTGCCACAACCGTCCGCCACCACCGCCACCAGCCCGTGCTCACTCGCGCGCACGCACCAGGCATCCTGGTTGTTGCGCCCCGCCCTCGCGTGCTCCCGGCCCTGCACGGAGGCGGCGGCGACATCGAAGGGAAGCGAGGACATGGCTCTCCCGTGGCCCGCGAACGGGCTCGGCACGGCGAAGGTGCGACAAGGTGACGCGCCCTGTCCCCCGGGCTCCCCGGGAGCGGCGGCCTCCCACGCTCCCCGAAGAGGGACTCCACGGGCCGCGCCTCTCCTCTGGTGGCGCTGTCCCGCGGAGCCTCGCTCCGGGTTCGTGTATCTACGACACCAACATAGTTTCCGAACGACACTGTGTCAATGCAATGGGAGGCCGGACGGGAGGACAGGGCCTCCGTGCGCGGGTGGACAGCGGGGCGTCAGAGTTCGAAGTTGAAGCCGGCCTTTTCGAGCTGGCGGTACTTCTTGTGGTCGAATCGGTAGAGGCGCGCGGCGCGGTGGGAGACGTCCTGCTCCACCTCGTCCAGTTCCTCCAGCAGGTCCATGGCCAGGATTTTCTTGCGGAAGTTGCGCTTGTCGAGCTCGCGCTCCAGCACGACCTCGTACAGGCGCTGGAGCTGGGTGAGGGTGAACTTGGGCGGCAGCAGCTCGAAGCCGATGGGCTGGTAGCGCACCTTGCCCTTGAGGCGCTGCAGCGCGGTGTTGAGGATGTCCGCGTGGTCGAACGCCAGCTTGGGCGTATCCCAGACGGAGAACCACGCGGCCTCGCGGGCGTCGGTGGCGGCGCGCAGCGCGTGGGCGCTGAGCTTCACCAGCGCGAAGTACGCCACGGTGATGACCCGGCCCCGAGGGTCCCTGTCCGGCTCTCCAAAGGTGAAGAGCTGCTCCAGGTGCCCGGGGCGCAGGCCGGACTCCTCCTCCAGCTCGCGCCGCGCGGCGGCCTCGAGCGACTCGTCCAGCTTCACGAAGCCGCCCGGCAGCGCCCAGCGGCCCTCGAAGGGCTCCACCCCGCGCTGGATGAGCAGCACCTTCAGGTCATCGTCGTCCAGGCCGAAGACGACGCAGTCCACCGTCAACGAAGGTCTCGGGTACTCGTAGGTGTAGCTCACGGCGCACCGGCATAGTGTCCGGAGCACACCCGAGTCAACGAGAGCGCGCTGGGCTACACCTGGACCATGCGGGACAGCTTGCGCCAGTCGACGAGCTGGACGCTCTCCTCGGCCAGGTCGAACTCCACCGAGCGCCGCATGCCGATGACGTCGCCGCCCATCTGGAAGGGCACGTCGCGGTCGAAGTCCATGCGCAGGCGCTGGACGAACCAGTCATGCATGTGCGGCAGCGGGTGCTCGCCGCGCCACAGCTTGAACATGTTGCGCGTCGCCTCCAGCACGCCGGCACTGTAGACGCGCACGGAGAGCCGGTGCGGCACCGTCTGGGCGAAGGGGAAGGCCTTGAAGCCGAAGCCCCACTCGGGCGTCGTGGCGGCGCCGGCCACGCCCGCGGGCCCTTCGTACAGGAGCGCGCCCTTCTCACTGTTGGGCACCGGAATCACGTTGCCGCGAGCGTCCACGGTGAGGGCGGGCTCGCCCACGTTGTAGACGGACACCCGAGGGGTGCCGGAGCCGAACATGTGCCGAGGCACCGTCCGGGTGAACATCGCGGTGAGGTAGCCGCGCAGGCCGGCCTGCTGGCTGCGCAGCGGACCCGCGGCGGAGAGCTGATCCTTGAAGTCCTGAATCATCTCCGCGTCCCAGCCCGTGCCGGCGAAGGGCGCCACCTTGCCCTCCACGCGCACCAGGGAGAAGGGACGCAGGGGCGGCAGGACTTCGTGCATGGCGGCGATCTGCTTGAGCGCCACGGCGGGACGGGGGGCGCCCGTCACGCGCGCCCAGGCGTTGCCAGTGCCCATGGGGAGCACGCCGATGGCCGGCAGGGCCACACCCGCCGCGCGCAGCTCGTTGAGCAGACCGGTGATGGTGCCGTCACCGCCTCCGGCCAGCAGGAGCGAGGGCGGGTTGGGACGCAGCTCGGAAATCCAGTGCCGGGCCTCTTCGAGCGAGCGGGTGAGCGCCAGTCGGGCCTTGGGGAGGAAACGCTGCACCAGGCCGCCGACTCCCTCGGAGCCCCGGCGTGCACGCAGATTGACGAGGACAGCGATGTCGGTCATGGCGGCGGGACTTTCCCCGGGCCGTGTCATGGCCCGGTCACGGGCCCGCGATGGACCAGGCCCGTGACGACAATGTGAGTCTCACACCCCTAGTGCGTGGGCGACGCGCGCGCCAAGCCGCCCCCGAGCCTCCCTCCTCCCCAAGAGAGCGGCCGTGGCGACCAGTCCCCCAGCGAAGAGCAGGCGGCGCAGGGCTTGCTTGCTCCGGGAGTGATAGCCGCCGGACGTGGCGGTGCCCTCGGACATGGGGTGGAACAGGCTGCCGGGGGTGGCGCCCTGACGTTCGTCCTCGAAGTGTAGGGCCTCGGTGGCGCCGTGCATGGTGCGCTCGAAGGTCCGCGGCATCAGGCCGTGCATGGCGGCGAAGGCGCGGGCGGCGGGGCCGACGAGGACTTCGGCGCGGGGTTGGCGCAGGACGCGGAGGATGGCTCGGGCGACGCGTTCGGGGGTGTAGACGGGCTCCACGGGGCGCACGCGCCAGCCGGTGTAGTTGGCCGTGTGGTGCCACAGGGGCGTGTCGATGGCGGCGGGCATCACGGTGCAGACGTGGATGCCGGTATCGAGGAGTTCCTGGCGGACGGAGGCGGTGAAGCCTCGCACGGCGTGTTTGGAGGCGACGTAGGCGCTGACATAGGGGGCGGTGACGGAGCCGAAGGATGAGGAGACATTGACGAGGGTGCCGTGGCCCTGGCGGCGGAACTGCGTCACGGCGGCGCGGGTGCCGCTGACGGTGCCGAAGAAGTTGGTCTCCATGAGCTGGCGGAAGGCGTCGTCGGGGGTCTCCTCCAGGCTGCCCATGAGGTAGACGCCGGCGTTGTTGATCCACGCGTCGAAGCGGCCGAAGGCTCGCACGGCTTCCTGGGCGAGCGCCTGCACGGAGGCGGAATCCGAGACATCGGTAGGGACGGCGACGGCGCGGACGCCGAGGGAGACGCACTCACGGGAGAGGTCCTCGAGCGGCTCCTCGCGGCGGGCGGCGAGCACGAGGTGGGCGCCCTTCTTCGCGAGGGCGAGCGCGGTGGCGCGGCCGATGCCGCTGGACGCTCCGGTGATGACGACGACGCGGTTCTTCCATGCCCGTTTCATGTTCCCTGGCCTCCGTTGGGCGAGCCGGCGCGCTGGCGGCTCCTGGCCCTGAGCGAAGATGGGGATGAAGGTGGCGAGTGCCTCGTGCCCCAGGGGGCTCCCCCGGAGAGCGGGCGGCAGAGCGGTTCCGGAGCACGGACGGGAGTCCAGCGCCGGGACGGCGCCATGGGGATTGCACCCGAAGTGGAACGACTCCGCGCCGGTGGGTCCGGGCCTGAAAGCAAGGGGTTGGGGTGGTTTGGAGGAAGAGGGAGAGGGCTGTTATGGGCATGCGACTGTCTGGTGGGCAACGGAACGCGGCCTGCACTGACACCACACGATGAGCACTCCAAGACCTGTCCTGCCGCCCTGGGTGGTTGCCGTTCTCCTGTCCGCGCCGGCCTGTATCGACGTGCCGGGCATCACTTCCGTCCAGGGCGAGGTGAGCATCCGCACGCCTGAGGCGACGGCCTATACGAGGGGGGTCTTGGACATTGGCCTGGAGGTGACGGGGCACCGTCCGGACCGTGTGGAGTTGCTTCGGGACGGAGAGGTGCTCGCGGTGCTGGAGGCTCCGTACGCGTATGCGTGGGACACGGCGGGGGAGACGGAGGGTGAGCACCGGTTGGGGGGGCGGGTGGTGTTCGGGGAGACGGTGTTCACGGGAGAGGAGCGCGTGGTGGTGGTGGACCGCACGGCGCCGCGGGTGGTGTCGCGGGCCCCGGAGCCGGGGGCGCAGGATGTGTGGGTGAAGAGCCCCATCCAGGCCGTGTTCTCCGAGCCGATGAAGCCGAGCACCGTGACGAGCGCCTCCGTGCGACTCACCGTGGGCGGGGTGGAAGTGGCCCGGACGGTGTCACTGTCGGGGGATGGGAAGACGATGACGGTGGTGCCGGGAGCGCCCATCTTGGCCCCCAGTGCGGTGGCGATTGCGCTCACTTCGGCCGTAACGGATCTGGCGGGGAATGCCTTGGATGTTCCCGCAGGCCCGTGGGACTGGGAGCACCCCGCGGTGCTGTTCGAGCCTGCTGGACCCGTCTTCGCCAAGAATTCGGGGAGCATTGCTTCCTCTCGTTCTGGGTTCGGCTCGGACAAGCAAGGGAACTCCATCATCGTCCAAACAGAGAATTTCCTGACACACACTCAGCTACGAGTCTACGGCAACACTGGCAGCAAATGGACGGAATTGGGGAGGGGTCTGGAAGCCAGAGCAGGTGGCTTCGAGCCATACAAACCAATCCTCAGGTTCGACCCTCTTGATGATTCACCAATCATCGCCTGGCATGAAGGACAAGGCAGCAACGAGTCCGAGCGCATCTACGTCGCGCGTTGGATGGGAAACCAATGGAACTACCTGGGGGGTTCGACAGGCATCCTCCCATCCCACCCCGACAGCACTTACCCGGTCATGAATTTGGATGCGACAGGAAAACCGTTCGTTGCATTCTTCTCCGACGCTGAACAGACCACCTACGTCTACCGCTGGACGGGCACAACGTGGGAAGGAGTTGGAGGAAGCATCAACTTGGAGCTCGGCATGCTTTCGAGCTACCCGCTCGATATCAGGCCCGGCCCCTCTCAATCTCTGTTCTTGTGGGTGACGGGAGCGACAGACGGAACACCCGCACCATCTGTCGTTCAATGGGACGGCTCCACGTGGAAGCCTCTTCGTGGAACTCAACCTTCCGTCAACCCCTCTTTCGGTTGGAGCCAACGCCTCTTCATTTCCCCAAAAGGCAACCTGATTCTGACCGGGCTCGCTCAAGCGACTAGCGGCTCCACGCAGGCGCGTTCATACATCTGGGAGAGCAATGAGTGGAAGGTCTATTGCCCGCCGCTCGAGCCAACCATAGCTCGTCATTCCGATTTGACGCGCCTCGAAGTCGACGACAATGGGACGTTGTGGATGGTCTGGGCGAAGCAGCCAGAAACAGTCTTCCACATCGAGCAATGCATATCTGGGTCGTGGTCTCACTTCGCCAGCAGCTCGACCGCACCCCACCCCATCCCGACCGCGACATTCTCGACCTTTACCCCTACGCAACACTCCAACGGCATCCAAGTAGTGACCACTCTCCCCGACGGTGGAACGCTGGTCGTTCACTCACACCCCAATCGCTAGAATCGGCCATGCCCTCACCTTGTCGCCCTGCCCCCAGCTCCTCCAGGAGGAATGCCATGCGGTCCGCATTGTTCATCCTGAGTTGTATTCTTCCCTTCACCTCATTCTCAGCCCCGCGGCGACTGGTCGTTGCGAGTGGCGACTGCAAAGACGCGGAGCTGGGCAGCCAGGCCAATGCGTTCCTCAGCGCTCTCGTGTCACGTCCGGAGCAGGACGTTTTGAGCGCGGCCGGTTTCAGTGAGCGGCTGTTCCCTCAGCCCACCAAAAGCTACGAGGACATCCAGCGGCAGCTCGACTCCGCTCAGGACCACTTCTACGAGAGTCGCAACGGCAAGGCCGCGATAGCTATCGACGAAGCCCTCCAGCAAATCAACCGCCTGCCCGTGGGCGATGCGCGCTGGAAGCTCTACGTGAACGCCCAGCTCCTGCACGGCCTGAACTATCGGACCATGGGCAAACAAAAGGAAAGCGACACTGCGTTCCGAAGCGTGTTGCGACTCCAGCCCACCTACGCGCTCGACCCGGACTATTTCGCGCCCTCGGTGCGCCAGGGATTCGACAAGCTGCGCAGGGAACTGAACCTCACCCGCAAGGTGAAGCTCTCGGTGAAGTCCACATTGCCGACCTCGGACGTGTACCTCGACGGCATCAAGATGGGGCAGACGCCGCTGACTCTCGACGTGCTGGCTGGCGCCTATGACCTCACCCTTGTGAAGGGTGAGGCCATCAGCTTCCCTCGACAGATTCAGGCGCAAGGCGCTGACACACCACTGCTCGTGGACCTCGCCTATGAGGGCTCCGTCTCCGCCACGCCGTTCCCCTGTCTCTCCATCCCCGAAGCCAGCGCGGAGCGGACCCTCAGTCACGCCGTCCGTCTGGGCGGAACACTCGGTGTCGAAGAGGTCATCGTTGTGCGCCTGGAGCGCCCCAGCAGTGGCCCCAAGTGGTTCGCCGCCACGGTGCTCAATGTCGAGGGCGGTCAGAAGCTTCGCGAAGGCGGCTTCAAGACGCAGGGCCTGGATGCCCCGGCGGAAGCACTCTCCGCCCTGGTGGACTTCGTGACCACGGGTCGGTCTCCTTCCAACCTCGTGGTGATGAACGCCAATGGGCGAGCTCCCTGGGAGCAGGCTGTGACCGCGGACAAGTCTGGCGCCCAGCACGGAGGCGGCATGGACATCAGCGCTCCGAACCCTCTCTCGGACGGCATCGCGGACTCGGCGGACCGACCCACACCGGCACTGCGCGTGGCCTCCTATGTCCTGATTGGCACCGGCGTGGCCGCGCTAGGCGGGGCGGGCGTAGTGCGGTTCCTGGCGCAGAAGAACGTGGACGACCTGGAGAAGCGGCTCGAGAACGGTCGAATCCTCTCCTCGGACCAGGAGGCGCTGCGGCTTCGGAGCTCCTTGGTCCAGAAGAGCAATCTCCTCACGGGACTACTCGTCGGAGGAGGCGCGGCGGTCGCCACGGGGGCCGTGCTCTTCCTTCTGTCGCCCTCGCCCCAAGCGCCGCCGCCTGTCTCGGTGGGCGTCGCCACGAATGGTGAGGACTTCTCAGCCAGCTTCTCCGGCACCTTCTGAATCCACGTCTCGCGGACTACGAGGGAGGAAGCCTGACACACCGCGTTCGTCACGAAGCCAGCGAGCGAGTTCGCCAGCCGCGCCGATAACGTCGCCGCCGCATAGAGTGCCGCGCATGACGCGTGCCCTTCTTGCCCTGCTCCTGGCCACGAGCGCTTCCGCCGCGGCCCCTCGCACCCTCCGGGTGGATTACTTCCACACCGGCAACGCCACCGAGGAACGCTTCAGCCTCGACCGGGTGGTCACCGAACCGCTCCCCTGGCCGGGACACACCGCACGCGCGGTCGACGACACCAACCTCGGCAAGTATCTCTTCGAGGTAAGGGACCGGGACACGAACCAGGTCCTCTTCTCCCGGGGTTTCGCTTCCATCTACGGAGAGTGGGAGCTCACCACCGAGGCGAAGAGCCAGCACCGCACCTTCCACGAGTCGCTTCGCTTTCCCACGCCGGAGCGCCCCGTCCAGGTGCTCCTCAAGAAGCGGGACGCACAGAACGCCTTCCGCGAGGTGTGGTCACTCATCGTGGACCCGAAGGACATGTTCGTGGACCCGTCCTCACCGCCCGCGCCAGGCCCGCTGCTGAAGCTGCTGGAGAACGGGCCGCCGGAGCAGAAGGTGGACCTGCTCATCCTGGGCGACGGTTACACCGAAGCGGAGCGCGCCAGGTTCGAGAAGGACGCCCGGCGCATGGTGGACATCCTCTTCACCTTCTCGCCCTTCAAGGAGCGCAAGGCAGACTTCAACGTCTGGGGCCTGATGCCGCCCGCCGTGCAGTCCGGAATCTCCCGGCCGTCCACCGGCGTCCACCGGCGCTCACCCGTGGGCACCACCTATGATGCCTTCGGCAGCGAGCGCTACATCCTGACCTTCGACAACAAGGCCTTCCGCGAACTGTCTGCCTTCGCGCCCTACGAGTTCGTCGAAATCCTGTCCAACGGCAACACCTATGGAGGCGGAGGCATCCTCGGCCTCTACGGCACCGTGGCGGCTGACAGCCTGTGGGCGCCCTACGTCTTCGTCCATGAGTTCGGCCATCACTTCGCGGGCCTCGCCGACGAGTACTACACCTCCGAGTCCGTCTACGTGCCCAGCGCCGACCGGCTGGAGCCCTGGGAGAAGAACGTCACCGCGCTCAAGGACCCGGAGCAGCTCAAGTGGAAGCACCTGGTGACGCCCGGCACGCCCCTGCCCACACCCTGGAGCAAGGAGGCCTACGAGACGCACTCCAATGACGTGCAGAAGCGCCGCCGCCAGGTCCGGGCCCAGCGCAAGCCGGAGTCGGAGATGGACTCACTGTTCGTGGCGCAGCGTGACTGGGAGGAGAAGTTCCTTTCCTCACAGAAGTACTCGAACAAGGTGGGCGCCTTCGAAGGGGCCAACTACGAGGCCCGGGGGTATTACAGACCCCAGCTCGACTGTGTGATGTTCACCCGGGACCGGGTGCCCTTCTGCGCGGTGTGTCAGAGCGCGATTTCACAGGTCATCGACTTGTACGCGGGTCCCCGACCTCCAGCCTCCCGCAAGACACCCTGATAACCAGTCATTTCGAGGGATTCCTGCGTGACATGGCGGTGTCACGGGGGCCCCGCAATGGACCCTCTCCAGGTTCAGGTGTAAGGGGGGCGAGTTACTACCTGCATCCCTGGAGGGGACCGCATGCAGAAGCGAAATTGGCTTGCAGCGCTCATGACCGCCGTGCTCGTCACGATGGGCACGGGCTGTGGAGATGAGTGCGTCGACCAGTTCGACTGTCGCGCCGATAATGGCCAGCCAGATCCGGGCAAGGAGTGGACCTGTAACGATGGGACCTGTGATCAGGTCGCCATCAACGTACCGACCCCGGACTCGGGGACGCCGGATTCGGGGACGCCGGACTCGGGCACTCCCGACTCGGGGACTCCGGACGCGGGCGTGACCTGCAACCCGGGCTGCGGCACGGGCGAGCTGTGTGACATCAGCTCCGGCACGGGCGTGTGCAAGATTTGCCGCGACTCCGCCACGGGCACGGGCACGGATGAAGGCTGCTCCGCCGCTGCTCCTGTCTGCGACATCACTGGCACAGGCGGCAAGGGCGTATGCACCGCGTGCCGCGACACGGCCACGGGCAACGGCCAGGACCTGGGCTGTGCCGCTGAAGTGCCGGTCTGCGACACCACCGCCAACAACGGCGTGGGCGTCTGCAAGGCGTGCACGGACTCCGCCACGGGCAATAGCCAGGACCTGGGCTGCTCGGCCACGGCCCCCATCTGCGACACGGCCGCCAACAGCGGCGCGGGCGCGTGCAAGGTCTGCTTCGACTCGCAGACGAGCCCCGACCAGGGCTGCTCTTCGCCCACCAACATCTGCGACACGGCGGCCAACAACGGCGCTGGCGAGTGCAAGGTCTGCAACGCCACCGAGGGTTGCCTGGGTGAGCAGACGTGCAACGCCGCGGGCACCGCCTGCGAGGGCTGCGCGGACAACGCGTCGTGCGCTCCGGAGACCCCGGTCTGCCGCACGGACACCACGCCGACGGTGTGCGTCGAGTGCTCCCCGGGCAACACCGCCCACTGCGATGCGACCAAGCCGGCCTGCAATGCCAACTTCCTGTGCGGCTGCACGGAAAATACCGACTGCGCCGCGGTGCCGGACAGCGCGCGTGACTTCTGCGACCCCACGGGCAACAACAACCGTGGTCAGTGCGAGGTCTGCGTCACCGACACCCAGTGCGCGGGTCTGGATCCGCTGAAGCCGGTCTGCAACAACCGCACGGAGTGCGTGCAGTGCCTGACGAACGCGAGCTGCACGGCGGGCCAAGTCTGCAACACGACCACCCACGCTTGCGAGACGGCCCCTGGCCCCACCGCGGCTGAGACCAGCGCGCAGATTGCCGCCTTCCTCGCCGCCGAGGCGGGCTCCCCCAACCTGCCCGTCAATGGAGCCTACGTCACGTTCCTCAAGCCCGCCGTGCCGGGCCAGGACAACGAGACCGAGCCTGTCGGCTTCTTCCTCCAGGCGGAGGCCAACGGCCCCGCGATGTTCGTCTCCGACCCCGCCGTCGTGAACCAGGTGTCCGTGGGAGACCGGATCAGCCTGACGGTCGCCACGAAGCAGCTCGCGAACCAGCAGGACCTGGCCAGCACCGTCGCGGATTTCACGCGGCTCAGCCAGGGTCACTCGGTGCGCTCGCTGGCCGTGGACCGCTCCGGCGCGAACGACCTCGTTACCGCACTGGCCGGCTACGAGTATCAGCTCATCACGCTCTCCGGTACCCTGGGCGCTGTGGGCGGCGCGGGGGCGGGCTTCACGGGCTTCCCCATCACGACGACCGGGATGTCCACCACCAACACGATTCGCCTGCGCATGCCCACGGCCCTGCCCCAGGCGCTCGAAGCCGCCCCGGGCTGCCAGTTCACCCTCGTGGGTCCCATGTGGCGGTTCGGCACCACCCCGCAGCCGTCGGCCTTCTCGGCTTCGGACATCACGCTCGACTGCCCCGCGCCCAAGCTGGTCACGGCGACCAGCCTGTCCGCCACGCAGGTCCGGCTCACGTTCGACCGTAAGATTGCTGAGGCTTCGGTGCAGGCCTCGGACTTCACCATCGAAAACCTGACCGTCTCGGGCGTCGCGGTCGACGGAACGCTGGTGACCCTCACCACGAGCGAGCAGACCGCGGGCACGGCCTATACGGCCACCGTCTCCGGCGAGGTCACCGACCTGAGCGGCAAGCCGGTCGCCAGCGCGAACAACAGCGCGAACTTCACCGGCTTCACGCCTCCGCCCCAGGGCGCTTCGCTCGTCATCAACGAGGTGGACTACGACAACCCCAGCAATGACACTGCGGAGTTCATCGAGATCTACAACCGAGGCAACGCGGCCGCCGACCTGAGCGACCTCGAACTCGTCCTCGTCAACGGTGGCTCGCCTGCGGCCACGCCGCGTCGCCAGTACCTCCGCTTCCCGCTGAGCGCCGTGACCGATGCTGGTGGTACCGCGGTGACGTCACTGCCGGCTGGTGGCTATTTGGTCGCTGCCTCGACGACCTACTTCGCCAGCAATCCGCTGCCCGGCGTTCTGCGTCTGATCATCGCCGTGCCGCCGCCGAACGCTACTCCGAACGAGAACATCGTCCAGAACGGCCCTGACGGCATCGGCCTCCTCCAGAACACCACGGGAACGATGATCGACACCGTCTTCTACGAGACCGGCCCCGAGAACACCCAGTTCAACATCGTGACCGGCGCGGGTGACTTGCTCCTCGATTTCCTCGAGGGGACCAAGACCTCCGCTGCGGACTCGGGCTCGGCGGCGGGCTCTATCCAGCGCGTTCCCAACGGCGGCGACACCAACAACAACAACGCCGACTTCGTGTTCTTGCCCCTCACTCCCGGCGCGCCGACGCCGTAATCGGCTGACACGGGGCTGAGCCCCCAAGCTCATCCTTCCTGGCCGCGGTCCCTTCGGGGGCCGCGGCCTTTTTCTTGGCCGAATCACTCGACGCGCGATTGAGCTGCTGTCACCGCCACGGACTACAGTGCCCGCTCTCACCTGCGGCCACGGCCCCTGCCGGTTCGGAGTCTCCATGCGGTTCCAACGTGCACTGACGTTGCTGCTCGCCCTCAGCCTGTCCGCATGCCCCGGCTCCAAGCCCACCACACCCCTGCTCCCTGAACGGGACGCCGGTCCGAATCCCACCGACGGCGGCCACACCTCGCTCACCGTCGAGACCACTTCCCTCTCCGACGCCTACCTCGGTGACGCGTACTCCGCGCCCCTCGCGGTCTCCGGTGGCTCGCCCCCCTACGCCTGGAGCCTCTCCAGTGGAGACCTGCCCTCCGGCCTGCGGCTCGGCGCTCAGGGACTCCTCTCCGGCAGCCCCGTCGCCTCCGGCTCCTTCACCTTCACCGTTCACGTCCAGGACGCTTCCGGCGCCGCGTCCTCCCAGCAACTCACCCTCTCCGTTCTCGCGCCGCCCACCTTCTCCACCGCGTCCCTCTCGCTCGGTGTCGTTGGCCTCCCCTACTCCGCCGCCCTCTCGGCCTCCGGTGGACTCGCCCCGCTGAGCCTCCACGTCACCTCCGGTGCCCTGCCCCCCGGCCTCCAACTGGAAGCCTTCTCCCTCGCCGGCACCCCCACCACCTCGGGCTCCTTCTCCTTCACCCTCGAGGCCCGCGACGCCAATGGCCACACCGCGTCCGCGGACTTCCAGCTCACCATCCGCGACGGACTCACCATCACCTCCACCACCCTCCCGGATGCCTATACGGACAGCGCCTATGGCCAGGCCCCCTCCGTCCTCGGCGGGAAGGCGCCCTACGCGTGGACCCTCGTCAGCGGCGCCCTGCCTCCCGGACTCGCGCTGCTCGGCTCCGGCGTCCTCGATGGCACCCCCTCCGCCGCCGGCACCTCCACGTTCAGCCTCCGCGTCACCGACGCCAACGGCGCCACCGATATGCGGGAGCTCTCCCTCGCGACCTACCTGCCCCCTTTGCTCGCCGCCGTGGCCCCGCAGAGCGTCTACGTCCAGGACAACGTCGCTCGCGCCCTCCAGGCCTCGCAGGGCAAGGCCCCCTTCGTCTTCTCCACTCCGGGCCCCCTTCCCACCGGACTCTCACTCGCTCCCGAGGGACTCCTCCACGGACAGCCCACCCAGGGCGGCGCCTTCACCTTCGACGTCATCGCTCGTGACGCCAATGGCCGCACCGCCACTCGCTCCGTCGCCTTCACCGTCCTCGCCCTTCCCACCATCACCACCCAGGCCCTCCCCGATGCGACGCTGAGCACCGCCTACCAGCACGCGCTCACCGCCACCGGTGGCCGAGGCACCCTTACCTGGACGCTCGTCTCCGGCACGCTGCCTCCCGGCCTCTCGCTCTCGCCCCAGGGCACGCTCAGCGGCACGCCCTCCTCCGCCGGCACCTCGTCCTTCACCGTCCGCGTCTCCGACGAGAACGGTCGCACGGCCCCTCGGACCCTGGCGCTCGTCGTCTACGCCCCCCCCACCATCACCACGAGCGCGCTCCCCGAGGCCGACACTGGCGCGCCCTACTCCGCCACCCTGGCCGTCTCCGGTGGCAAGGCCCCCTTCTCCTGGAGCGTCGTCTCAGGCTCACTCCCCACCGGCCTGTCCCTCTCCAGCTCCGGCACGATCAGCGGCACCACCACCTCCAGCACCCGCACCTTCACCATCCGCGTCTCCGATGCCCAAGGCCGCTTCGCCGAGCGCAGCGTGTCTCTCTCCGTCTACGTGCCCCCCACCGTGACGACGGACACCCTGCCCCAGGCCATCTCGGGCCAGCCCTACTCCACCACCCTTACGGCGAGCGAGGGGCGCGCGCCCCTGACCTGGAGCCACGTGGGCGCGCTGCCCACCGGCCTGACCCTCTCCGCGAGCGGCCTCATCTCCGGCACTCCCACCGTCCAGGGCATCACGTCTTTCAGCGCCTCCGTGCAGGACGCCAAGGGCTCCTCCGCCTCGCGCGCGCTGTCACTCACCGTCAGCGGCTCGGGACAGCCTTTCATTGTGGGCCACTGGAACATCGAGTGGTTCGGCGCGGAGACCCAGGGCCCGCCCAACTCCACGTCACCCGGGGGGAATCTCGATGACCTGCAGCTCGCTCACGCGCGAGACATCCTCGCGGACACGGGCGCCAACGTATGGGGCCTGGTCGAGATCGTGGACAACGCGGACTTCGACGTCCTCAAGGCGCAGCTCCCCCAATACGACGGCTTCCTCGCCAACGACTCGACCTACGTCCCCAACACCAGCTTCTGGTACTCGGCCGGAGAGCAGAAGCCCGGCATCCTCTACGACAGCAGCCTCGTCTTCCAGAGCGCGGAGCTCATCCTCACCGAGAACTCCAATGTCTTCGGAGGTCGCCCTCCCCTGCGCGTCAACTTCACCACCTTCATCAACGGCGCTTCGGCCCCCCTCATCGTCATCGTCATGCACATGAAGGCCTTCGCCGACGTGGAGTCCCATGGGCGAAGACAGGAGGCCAGCATCGCGCTGAAGGCTTATCTCGACGGGATGCCTACCGCGCGCGTGATTGTCATTGGCGACTGGAATGACGATGTCGACCGCTCCATCACGTACAGCGGAGGCGTGTATCTGAACACGCCCTTCGAGAACTTCATCTCCAACCCCACCCACTACACCTTCATCACCCGGGCCCTGTCGGAGCGCGCCGAGCGCACCACCACCGAATACCCCGACACCATCGACCACACGCTCGTCAGCGACGAAGTCGCCGCCGTCTACGTCCCCGACTCCGTCCGCGTCGTTCGCCCCGACTCGTGGATTCCCAACTACAACAACATCGTCAGCGACCATTACCCCGTCGTCAGCCACTATGCCTTCGGCGGAGGAGGCGGCGTCCCCGACGGTGGGACGAGCACACCTCCCGCGATGCTCATCAACGAGGTGCTCGCCAACGAACCCTCGGTCCCGAGTGGCGACGGCGGCACCGTGCCCGACAGTCAGTACGAGTTCGTCGAGGTCATCAACACCGGCGGCTCCACCGCGGACCTGTCTGGCTGGTCTCTGTCGGATGCCAACGTGGTCCGGCACACCTTCGCCACGGGGACACTCGTCCCGCCGGGAAAGGCGTATGCCGTCTTCGGCGGCCCCAACGGCTTCCCACCTGGCACGCCTGACACCGTGCACGCCTCCACCGGGCAGCTGGGCCTCAACAACGGCGGCGACACCGTGACCCTGCGAAACCTCCAGAACACCGCGGTGGATGTGATGACCTATACGAGCACCGTGGACAACGTGTCGCTCAATCGCTCACCCGACGCGTTCCCTGGCGGCACCGACTTCGTCCTCCACACCACGCTCAATCCCAGCCTTGGCTCGTCACCGGGCCGTCGCGCGAACGGCAACGCGTTCTGACGCAAGGCCCCGTTGTCAGCGGACGGCACGTTCGACCTACCGACGACTCGGCGTGAGCACCCGCGCCGCTTCGTCGCGGGATGAACCGGGCGATGTCCGCTCACGGACGCGACGAGGCCTTGTCGCGCTCGCGGAGCTCACGCTCCGTCGGGATGAGCGGCTCCTGGGCAATCACCACCTCGACATCTCGCGCCACCCAGCCGCCGGGGCCGTCGTCGTATGTCACCTCGACGGAGTCCCCCTCGCGCATCGAGGCCAGACCCACCGGCTTCCCGTTCAACCGCAGCAGCGTGTCCGACGTCACCTCGACATCCCGCTCCTGTCCGCCCGAATCGCGGATGAGCAACTCGTTGTCCCCCACCCACTCCACGCGCCCCGACACACTCCCCGTGGGCGCGGGTCGCCCCGAGCCACCCTGTCCCGTGCGGCCCTGCGCATCCAGACCTTTCAAGGCCTCGGGGTCTGGCGCGCGCTCACGCGAGGCGACCAGGTCTCGAAACAGGGCCGAGCGCACCTCCCGGTCGTCCGCCGAGGGAGTGCGCGTCGACACCTTGTCCTCTTGCCGCTCGCAGCCACCGCCCCCCAGCACGCCCCCCACGAGCGCCAGCGCCAACCACCCTCCTTGGCGTGTGCGGTCCATCGTCCCCCCGTGCTCCGCATGCGCGTCAACGCTCGTGGGCCTGGGGCACGCCCCGCCCCACCCACTCACCTCCTCGTCAACATGCGAACGCTCCAGGCGGCCGAGAACCCGGGGAACCCAAGCCCCAGCCCCGAAGCACGAGGGACAGGCAGCCTGGCGCCTCGACGCTCGGGTGTCAGCGCGAGGCTTCTCCGTGGATTCGTCAGGTCCGGTTCTTGGCGAATGAGCGACTCAAGCCCCCAGACAGTCACCAGGGGACTCGGTTGCGAGCCGCTGACACCAAGAGCGGATGGAATTCCAGCGCGCTGTCAGGCTACGAGGCGGCTTCGACCTTCGCCTTGTGAGCCCACGTGACTCCGCTTCCCCTTCCCAAAGAGCGCCATCTGCGGCCCTTCTCCTTCTTCTCGGCGCAACGGGGCGGAATGTGGCTGTTTCTCGTCGTCGCCTTCGTCATCTCCTACAACGCCACCTCCCGCACCAGTTCGCTGCGCGAGTACCTGACGCCTCCGGTGCTCGCCGGCGGCTGTGGCGCGCTGTTCCTCGCGCTGTTCGCCTTCTTCTTCTGGCGCATCCGCAGGTGGGGCACGACCTATCACCAGGGAGTCTCGTTCTCGAGCGCGGGTGACGAACGAGAAGCAGCCCGCTGCTACGAGGAGGCCGCACGCCAAAGCACCCAGGGCACCCAGCGGGCCGTCTCCGTCACCATGGCCGGACAGTCTCTGTTGACTCTGGGGGAGGCAGCACGCGCACTCGAACTCTTCGGCTCCGCGGAGCACTCCGGTGCGTTGCGAAGGTTCGTTCCAGCCGCGCACCAATGGCTGCCCAATCTGATTGCCCACGCCTACTTCCTCCAGGGCGAGCTGTCCCCGGCACGTGAATGGCTGGAGGAAGGGCGCAAGCGGGCTGGGAAGCTGCCCCCCTCCTACGCGTTGCTGCCCGAGGTCTCCCTGCTCTGCCGCGACGGACAGCACAACGCCGCGTTGGCGCTCCTCGCGGCCCGAGCGAACGAGGCGGACGCCCTGGCGGGACGTGATACCCGCCGACTCAAGCTCCTCAAGGCCTTCGCCCTGGACGCCGTGGACCCGATAACTCATGCGATGGATATCGACGCCACACTGGCCGCTGCACGGCTCGGGCGCCCCGATGACTTCGAATCCCTGTCCTCGCGGTGGCCGGAGCTGCGCGCCTTCATGGAGCGCAGGGGCCTGACGACTCCCGTCGCCGCGTAGACGGCGAACCGAAGTCCCCGGGGACATCCACCCGTCAGAACGCGGGCAGGTCCGACGCCAGGTGCGCCGACAGGCCGCCGTCCATCACCACGGCACTGCCATTCACGTAGCCACTGAAGGGCCCGACGAGGAAGGACACCATCCCCGCCACCTCCTCCGGCGTCCCGAACCGCTTCACGGGGATTCGCTCCAGCAGTCGCGCGCGCACGGCCGGGTCCGCCTTCGCCAGCATCTCCGTGTCGATGTAGCCCGGGCAGAGCGCGTTGCAGGTGATGCCATACGCCCCCCACTCGGCGGCGATGGCCTTCGAGTAGCCCACCACCGCGTGCTTGGTCGCCGCATAGGTGGACGACTGCGCCCCACCAAAGAGCCCCATGATGGACGCGATGTTCACGATGCGCCCGTACCCCTGGGCCTTCATGCGCGGCAGGGCCCACTGACACAGGTTGCGCACGCCCTTCACATTCACGTCGAACAACTGCTCCCACTCGGCGGTGCTCACCTCGTCCACGCGGTGGAACGGCCCACCCACCCCCGCGTTGTTCACGAGCACTCGCGGCACCCCCAGCTTCGCCTCGAGCCGTGAGAGCGCCACACCCACCGCGCCCTCGTCCGCCAAATCACAGGCCAACGGCCACACACGCCCCCCAGCCGCGGTCAGCCGCTCCTGGAGTCGCGTCAGCGCCGCCTCGTCCCGCGCCAGCAGGACCACCTCGAACCCCTGCCGCGCCAGCTCGGTGGCGATGGCCGCGCCAATCCCGCGACTGGCTCCAGTGACGACCGCGACAGGGGCCTGCTTCGACTGCGTCTCCATCAGAGGACACCTCGGGGAGGGACGAGGCGAACCTCGTCGACCCGTACGTTCAACGGCTTGGTGGAAATCTCCCAGACACACTGCGCCACGTCGTCCACCGAGAGCATGTCCGAGGGACTGAACTCCGGCCGGGACTTCCAGAAGGACGTGTAGACCGCCCCCAGGGACAGGAGCGTCGCCCGGATGCCGAGCGCCTTGCCCTCCTCGTTCAAGACCCCGGTCAGCCCTCGCACCCCGTGCTTGGACGCCGCATAGGCCCCATTCATCGGCAAGGTGAGGTGGTCGCTCACGGACCCGAGGTGGATGAGCCGCCCCCCACCTCGGGGCTTCATCCTCCGGAACGCCTCCCGCGCACACAGGAACGTCCCCGTCAGGTTCACCTCCAGACTCTTGCGCCAGTCCTCGAGCGTCAGCTCGTGGAGCGGAGCGAAGACGCCAAACCCCGAGCAGTTGACCAGCACCGAGATGGGACCGAGCCCCGCCTCCGCCTTGTCGAACATCGACACCACGGAGTCCTCACGCGTGACGTCCACGTGCACCGCGTCCTCGGTCTCCGTCGCCACGTCGTTCGCGGCGCAGAGGACCTTCAGGCCCTCCGCACGCAGCTTGTGCGTGACGGCCCGGCCGATGTCGCCCGTGCCTCCGACGACGATGACATTCCGACCACTCACGTGCCGTGCCCTCCCCTGGGCTCACCCTCGCGGGGCTCGCGAGGCGGGGAGTATGTCGGACCGGCACAAGAAAGGGGCCCCGTGTCACTGCCCCCACGCGTGTTCACCCGCGGCGGGGAGTCAGGCCACGAGGGCCCGGACCCGGGAGCCGCCCCTGAAGCGGGCCACTCCCGGGGACAGCCATCCCTCCAGCCCACTCAAGCCGCGTTGCCGCGCTGGCTCAGCCGGGTGCCTTCCGGCGAGTTGTCGATGTCGACCCCCAGCTCGTCCCGGAACACGTCCAGCAAGTAGGGCAGCACGCCGATGGTGCCCGCTCGCATCCGATGGTGCAGCGCGAGGTCCTTGTTGGTGAGCCGCCGCTCCGGATGAGGACGCTTCAGCAGCGCGTTGGTCTCACGCTGGACATTCTCCAGCGCGAGGAGCGCCGAGCGCTCCAGCGTCAGATACTCCGCGGTGGCATCCGCGATGGCATCCGCGAGCTCCATGCGCGGCCCCGAGGTGGCTCCCGAGCGCTCACGGACCAGGCCCCTGAGGTGCTCGCGGGTGGTCTCGTACACCGCGTCATGCACGGGCGTGAAGACATCCTGCAAGCGAACCAACGACTCTTCCCGGAAGGTGCTCACACCGCGCTGGGCACGGTCGAACATCTCGATGTAGCGAGCCTCCGCCCAGTTGCGCTGCGTCGCCGTGTGCAGGCGCGTGGGCCTCATCATCTCCCAGTCATGCGCCATCCGCTCGCGCATCCGGCCCCAGAACCCGTCGGACTCCCCTTCCACCTTGAACACCGCCGCGCGGATGTGCTCATAGGCGCGACACATGTAGCTCCACAGGTTGAACTGGAGCGAGTAGAGCTGGAGCCCCAACTGCCCGTAGTCCACTCCCGGGACGATGTCGTTCGCCCACTCGAAGGGAGTCGGAGGCTCACCGGCCACGGGCCTGCCATCCATCAGCGTCTGGAAGTACTCCTCCATCAGGTTCGGAGGCCCGGCGCACACCCCTCGGGTCGACAGGTAGTGGTTGTCGCGGTCCGACACGTAGAGCAGCTCGGCCGAGGAGATGGGCGTGTCGTACGTCATCGGCTCCTCCGGGAGGAAGAGCATGAAGGCCGCCACCATCCGCACGCCGTCCGTCACCCGGTAGATGTTCGACAGGACCGGGTCCAGCGTGCCGTTGGGCACCGGGTCGTTCGCGCGCATCAACATGAAGGAGGGCACCGCGAGCACGGCACACGCCACCGCGTGCAGGTCGCCCATCCGCCAGCGTCCGTCCGGAAGCACGGTGTCATCGCGCAGGAACGCCCGACGCACCGCGAGCACCGCGTGCATCATCGGCTTCCAGTGCTTCATCATCGACTTGAGCGCCGTCACGTTCATCGGCGCGCTGTTCCGGTAGCGACTGCCCGCGAAGTGACAGGCCTTGAACTCCGTCTCCACCTTCATGCGCATGGCTTCGGGGAAGACGTTGCTCTCCCCGATGTGCCGCCCCTCCGCGTCGATGGCGGGGTGCGCGATGCGATACACCGGGAGCATCGCCTCCAGGAAGCCCAGCTCCAGGGGGATTCCCGTGAGCTTCCGCATGACGTCGGACGCATCCGGGTTCCACCACATCGGCTCCGTGGGAGCCTCCCGCCGCGCCTCGAACGCCAGGTACTTCCGATGCGTCTCGCTGTCGAAGGCGAGCGTCGGGGGCTCGCGCGACACGATGCCCTCGGCCAGCAGCGCCTCGAGCAGCTCCTTCACGCGCTCCCAGGGGTACGGCTCTCCCGGCGTCCACCGCGTGGCGGCCCCCGCCATGAAGGAGTCCTCGAGGCAGAGCTGCTCTCCAAAGGAGTGCAGGTCCAGCTCCTCGATGTAGATCTCCTTGGTGCCGTAATAGATGTGCAGCTCTCGCTGGCCCTCGGATGAGTTCAGGTACTCCTTGATGAAGCGACGCCGCATGGGCACGTACAGCGTCTCATGGGGGTCCAGCGACACCGCGTCCAGACTCACGTGGCAACTCCTCGAAGGCCCTGAATGAAACAGTCGCCAGCAGCCGGTATCCGGTCCGCTGGCGACTGAAGTCAGCTCATCGCTCAGAAGTCGAGAGGGGCAGCGACGATGATGCCGCCGCCACAGCCACGACCACCGATGACGGTGCCATCGTCAGCCTGCATCGGACCTGCACGAACGCGAGTCTTGATCTTCATGGACTGCTCCTTGTGCGTGTGTGAGGACTGGCTTTCCGATTCACGCGAGGAACAGACCTCGCGGACCCGGGATGTGAATTGAAGCCGGATTGTTACTTGCCGTCAAGTTGCACAAGCTTCGTGGATTTCAAATGCAATACGAGCAATGGGCAGGCCTCCCGCATCGTCGCGAGCTGTCGAAAGCGAGGATGGCGCGATGCGCCACCTTCCACGTCCCTCATGCAAACAGTCGCCGGCAGGCGAGACACCACCCGCCGGCGACTGAAGTCAGCTCACAGCGGTCAGATGTCGAGCGGCGCGGCGATGATGATGCCGCCGCCACAGCCACGGCCACCGGAGGTGGCGATAGGTCCAGCGCGAACGCGGGTCTTGATCTTCATGGACGGCTCCTTGATGTGAGTGAGGACTGGCTTTCCGATTCACGCGAGGGACAGTCCTCACGGACCCGGAGTATCAATTGAAACCGGTCGACAACTTGACGTCAAGTTGCAGCAGCCATTCGGGGGCTCCATGCAATGGCCATGACGAGATGCAGCGCAATCACTGCCTCATTACTGGAATTCCTGCATCATGGACCCAACTCTTGAGACCTGAAAAACAAGTTTATCCAGGCGGCGTCAAGATTGACGATGCCGCAATGCGGCACCTGCGAAACAAAAACAGTCGCCAACAGCCGACACGCGGCCTGCTGGCGACTGAAGTCAGCTCACCGCGGACGGACGACTCGATGGGGCGGCGATGACGATGCCGCCACCACAGCCAAGGACAGGGTCGGCACGGACGCGGGTCTTGAGCTTCATGGACTGCATCTGGGTCAGAGAGGACTGACTTTCCGGCTCACGCGAGGAGCAGGCCTCACGGACTCGAAGCATCAATTGAAGCGGGATGATTCCGGGAGGTCGAGTCGCGGCGGTGCTTTGCAGCCCCCCGTCATGGCCTCGACTCCGAGGATGCCACCCATCGGGTGATATCGCGGCGGCGACGAAACCCTTCGCAATGCCTCCCAAACAAGCGCCCGCCAGAACAGGCCCTCGCGAGGCTGCTTGTTCGCTGCGCGGTCAACGTCTCGCGGTGGGTCGAATGCCATCGAAGAGGATCGTGAGCATGCGCTGGCGGAAGGGTTCGCTCCACGCATCCGTGAGCGCTTCCTGGCAGAGCGCGGCGAGCAGGGCGACCAGCTCGGTGGGGAGCAGGTCTCCGCGGACGGTGCCCGCCTTCTGGGCGCGCTCGAGCAGTACGTCGATGGCGGGCCGGAGGCGCGTCAGGGCGTCGCCGACGCGGACCTGGACCCCGGTTTCGGCGAGCCGGGCGAACACGGCCCTGTTCCGGGCGCTGACGGCCATGACGCGGGCGCAGAACTCGAACAGGGCGGTGACCGCGCCCTGATTTTCGACCATCGCGTCGACTTCCGTGATGAGGCGGTCCAGCAGGTTCATCACCACGGCTTGGAGCAGGTCGGGTTTGGTCGGGAAGTGCCGGAACACGGTGCCAATCGCGACGCCGGCGTGAGCGGCCACGGCCTCGGTCGAGGCGGACGCCCCCTGCTCGGCGAACACGGCCTCGGCCGCCTCCAGGATGCTCGCGCGATTGCGGCGGGCGTCCGCACGAACGGCCTTGTCCCCACCACCACCACCGGAAGGCGGCACACCGCTCCGAGCCATCAGTCCTCCATCCTTCCTTGCGAAAATGAGTATGACTCATTATTTATCCTGAGTCACACTCATCTTTTAATCGGGAGGTTCGACCATGTCACCCTCGGCGGCCGGCACAGCAGGTCCACTCACCGTCTACCAGCGCATGCAGGAAGCACTCGTCGGAGACGGCGCCACGCTCCTCCCCGCCGAGCTGCTGGCCGAGGATGTCGTGGTCGAGACGCCCTTCTCCCCTCCGGGCATGCGACGCCATGAGGGCCGCGAGGCGTGGCTGGCGTTCTACCGGGCCCGGAGCGCGGTCCTGCCGGTGCGGTTCGAGCAGTTCCGCGAGCTGGCCACTCACCAGACCCACGACCCCGAGGTCATCGTCGTCGAGTACGAGCTGGCGGGGACGGTCACCACCACCGGCCTGCGCGCCTCGGCGACCCTCATCGGAGTGCTGCGGGTCCGCGACGGACTGATTCAGCACTGGCGCGAGTACCAGGACATCCTGGCGATCAGCGAGGCGCTGAAACTCACGCCCCAGGACCTCGGCGGAGCTGG
Organism: Myxococcus sp. CA040A; assembly: GCF_013336725.1. NCBI lineage: Bacteria > Pseudomonadati > Myxococcota > Myxococcia > Myxococcales > Myxococcaceae > Myxococcus > Myxococcus sp. CA040A. The sequence goes on from NZ_JABUMR010000010.1 coordinate 173,231, forward strand.
CACGCCTGCCCCGTAGCCCTCGGCGCGCGACGCTTCGCCCGCGTCAGGCACCTCGCGCGGCATGAAGCCCACCGCGACACGTGACGGGAACCGCCCCCGGTCGAGCGCACGCGTGAAGACACCGTCGACTGGCAACGGCGGAGCGCGGACCTGAAAACAGAACGGCGGACGGGCTCGCGGCCCGTCCGCCCATTCACGTCACCGTTCAATCAGACGAGGCGCTCACCAACACACGTACTCTTTCTCGCCATCGAAGTCGCTCAGCTCGATGCCGCACCCACCGGTGCGCCACACGTTGGCGGGCTTCGGGGTCACCGGCACCTCGGTGACCGTCGTGGCCGTCGGCCAGAACTTGCGGCAGTAGTTGAGGTCATACACGTTCGCGCCCGTCGAGCAATCCGAGTCGGCGAGCCAACCGCCTCCCGGGCTCTTGTGCAGATTGACCTTGCCCCACCAGGTGGAGATGCGGCCGAGCTCGGGGCCCGCCTGTCTGCACTGGCAAGCGGGACGGGACTCGGTGCGTGTGATGGCGAGGTCCACGTCGAGGATGTCTCGCACCGAGCCGCGACGGTTCTTGAAATGGAGGCGCACGGTCTTCAGCTCGTCGGCCTGCGCGCCGTTGGCGCACGAGAGCGTGAGCGGAAATTCAGTGTAGGAGAACTCGGGCCCGGAGAAGGCGTCGGCCTCCCTGCCACTGATTGACAGCGTCGTCTCCACGCGCCGCGCACAGGGAACGGTGACGTTCGCAAGCGTGCTGTACTGTGGCGGCGTCTCCCAGGTCGGTGCGCTGTGTTTGACGAGGAAGTTGCGCGACGCCTCCTTTCCGCCGATGCGGAATTTGAGGTCAAAGTTGCCGACGGCCCCCGAGACTTGACGCGCACGAAGCATCTTCACCGAGACCTGGCACGGCGTGACCGCGCCCTCCGTCGCTTCCACGTGCCCGAAGTTCAGGTTTGTCAGCGTGGTGCGCGTACCCAGGTCGACGACGTGCTTCGGATTGCTCGTGTTGCCACCGAACAGCTTCACCTCGGTCGTGGTGAAGAACGTGTCTTGCGTCGGCGGGCACGTGAGGTTGAGGCTGAACTGGCTGTTGCCTTTGTCATTGCGACCGATTCCGAAGAGGAAGTCGATCTCCTCGAGCCTGACGGGGATGGTCTGGCTCATCGTGCCGCCGTACGGCACGTTGTAGGTCGCGATGGGGCTGGTGTACCACTGGCGAAGGTCTTTCGAGGTTCCCTCGCGGATACCGAACGCATTGCTGAGAGTCGGCATGGGGATGTCCACCACCGGGAACCCGGGGGGCGACACTTCGCCGAAGAATTGGCCTTTGCGATCAAACGCAGGCGAGTCGCGGTGGGTGAGGCTTTCGAGGAAGAGGTCGAACTTGCACGGGACGGTCGGCGTTCCGGCGGGCGGCGCGCAGGCCGGCGCGGTCCCGAGGTCGGTGGACGTCGCGCAGCGGTTGCCCACGCGGGCCTCGACGGTGAAGTCGGCCTCGTGCTTCACGCGCCCACGCCTGTTCTTGAACTGCATCTTCTGCGTCATCTTCACGGGCGCCCCGCCCGGACAATTGAGGGGCAGCGTAAAGGTGACCGAGCCCTTCTCATCAGGCCCCCAGCGGTCCTCCTCGGTCGCCGCCACGGTCACGTTCACGAACTTCGTCGAGCCGCACGGGACGGGCACGGTGGCGACCGTCTTGTTGATGCCCACCTCGTAGCCGACGGGGAGCTTCTCCGGTGCGATGTACTTGTCCACGAGTTCCACCTTCCCGGCGCCCGCGTCGACGGTGATGTTTCGGACCTCCATGCGGCGGTCAAAGGCAGATGCCGAGGTCGGCTTGAAGCTGATCAGGCGCACTTCGTAGGCACAGTCGGTCGTCCTCCCGTTGCCCGATGCGCATGCGCACGACGAGTTCGTTTCCACCGACGGGATGTCCGACGGCGCGAGGGAGATCACCTCCGGGGGAGTGAGCGGCGTCATGGTATTGGTGCTGTCGTCCGCATCGCCCGGGTCGTCGGTCGCCGAGGCACAGGTCGTGCCGTTATCAAGGCAGGTGTAGACGTCGGACTCGGGCGTATTGCAGTCGTCCTGTTGGTCCCAAATACCCGTGGCGCTGGTGCAGAGGGTCGGCCCCTCGTAGCAATACGCATATTCGGTAGGGCACGGCATCGTCGTGCCGTTCGCCGAGGCGCACCTGGCGATGTCACACTCGGTTGCGCAGTTCACCTCGACGCCGCTCGCGGTGTAACAGCGGGCCGGCGGGCAGTTCTGCGACGCATTCGCGCTGCTGGCGCAGTGGACCGCGACGTTGTTGATGTCGCGGCAGGTGACCGCCCCGCAGCCGGAGATGCAGTCGACCGCGGCGCCGGACGGGTTGTAGCAAGACACCGCCGGAAGCGTGGACGGAGTCACTGGGGGCGCGGGAGGAATGGTGCCGGTCGAGTTCCAGGCATTGGCGGGCTGATTGTTGATGGCCGCCCAGAAGCGGGTGTCCATCGGGACCACGCCGTTTGCCCACCAGTGCCAGCCACCCTGTCCGTCATGGAACTCGGCCATCCGGAAGCCGGCACCGAACTGCGACGCGCAGAGTGCATCGGCGGTGGCCCGCGAGCCGAGCACCGACCCGGCGAGCGGCGCCGTCAGCTTCACCTCACCCGCGGCCCAGCCATTGTAGAAGTCCACGACGAGGCCCGCGGGCACGGGGCGACCGTCCTGGCGGAGGCAAAGCATGGGAAGGAGGGTGTCGATGGTGGTGTCACCTGAGTACACGTTGGTGATGTCATCTCCACCCACGAGCGTGAGGTTCGGCCGCTGCTCCAGGAGCCGCCACGTCATCGCGCGCCGATAGTTCGAGGAGAGGCCCTGGAGCTGGCTCCCGGACGTCTCCCCCTCGCGCGGCTTGATGGATGACTCCGCCAGCGTGTCTCCACCACAGCCGGAGAGCCCCACGCCCAACAACGCCAGGATGAGTCCCATCCGCCTCGTGGACGAGACGGTTTGCTTCTGACCATTCATGAAGGTGTGTCCTCTGTGCCCGGGAGTCACACGCGCTTCGCGGTGTTCTCGGATACTCTTGAAAATGCCCGAGCCCCGGGAGGTCGCGCGCTTTCTTCGCCGACCCTTGCTTTCAAGAGGCGTCCACGTCGCCGTGGCAGGCATCAGGCCGTCCGGCGGGCTATCATCACGCACCCACGTAAAAGCCCCGTGGCACCTTGCTGGCGCCACGGGGCTCGCGCTTCCTTGATGTTGCCGGGCGACTGGCTAGCGCAGGGGCTCGATGACGTAGATGAGCGTCACCTTCGCCTGCACCGTCTGCTCTTCCGGCTGGATGGGCGTGGTCCCTCGGGCATCCGCGGACTCCGCCATCGCGAAGCGCGCCGGGTACATCTGCGGCGGCTCCGTCACCGTGCTCGCGTCCACCACCGCGCCCAGCTTCACGTTCAGCGCCGCCGCCAGCACCTCGGCGGACTTGCGCGCGCGCGCCACCGCCTGCCGCAGCGCCTCACCCTGGACCGCGTCCTGCTTCGCCAGCCCAAAGCGCACCTGGTCCACCCGGTTCGCCCCCGCCGCCAGCGCCTGGTCCAGCAAGCTCCCCACCCGCGAGAGCTCCGTGAGGTGCACGCTCACCAGGTTGCTCACCCGGTACCCCTTGAGCTTCGGCTCCGTCTCGTTCGGCGCCGGGGGCCCGTAGTCCGGGTACACCGAGTAGTTGCGCGTCTGGATTTCCTTCCGCGCGATGCCCGCCGACGTCAGCGCCGCAATCACCTTCTCCATCTTCTTCGCGTTCTGCTCCCCCGCAGCCTTCGCGGTGGCCGCCAGCGTCTCCACCGCCAGGTCGATGAAGGCCTCGTCCGGCTGCGCCTTCACCTCGCCCGTGCCCTCCACGCGCAGGGTGCGCACGGCCGGGTCCAACGGCGGGCGCGGCGCGGACAGCGGCTGAGGCTGAGCGGAGGCCCCCAGCGCGGTGAGCAGCATGGCGGTGAGCAACATGGAACGGATGGGTCGAGCGTGAAGCATGGCGCCTCCTGGGGCGGGATTCCGGTACGGCGGGTGTCGTGATGACGCTGCCTTACTCCTCAGGACGGGGCCTGCCACCCAACATTCACGCCCCTTCACGGCACCCGCCCTTCACGGGAGGACGGAGCACCCCCCGCCCTCCCGCGAGCGCGGACCTCACGGACTCGCGGCGTCCCCTGCCTCGTACCCGGGGGCCGGGGGCTTCGGCGTCTTCTCGCCGCGCCCGGTGACTTCCCGCACCTTCGTCGTCGCCTTGCGGCGCGCGGCCCTCAGCGCATCACGGCCGATGTCCATCACCGCCGACACCGCGCCCGCCACCAGGTTGGCCGGCGGCGTGTCCGGCGCCATCGGGTGCGGCCGGGTGGGGGCCGCCTGCTTGGCGCTCTCCAGCAACCCGCCGAGCTCCCGCAGCTCCTGTGGCCGGAAGGCCTTCTTCACCTCGGGGAAGAGCGTGCCCTCCTCCTCGAGCACGTGCGCGCGCACGTTCTCCATCAACACGTACACCTTCGCATCGAAGCGCTCCGCCTCCGCGGGCAGCTCGTCCAGCTCCGACAGCACCCACTTCACCACGTGGTGCTCCTCCAGCGAGCGCAGCACCTCCTCCTTCATCGACTCCGAGCGCGTGCGCACCGCCGGGTAGAACACCTGCTCCTCGATGGCGGCGTGCACCGACAGTTCGAGCACCATCTGCTCCACCAGCTTGCGCTTGAGCTTGTGGGCATTGGCGCCCGCCTTCTCGAACCTGCGGAAGAGCTGCTCCACCGTCTTGTGGTCCGTCTTCAGCAACGCGATGGCATCCATGCTTGATTGCCTCCCTGGGGTTCTGGGGGCCGCGCATCCCCTCCATGGAGCGCAAGGCTCCAGGCGCGACATGTCCTGGATGGTGGGGATGACCTCGCCCTGATGCCGAAGCGACGGGAGAATGGCCCGCTCCCCCGCGACCCCGACAGGCGACCCTGGAGACCGCTCCCCCTGAGAACCGGAGGGATACATCCGGGTTCGCGCGAGCCCACCCTGGAGGCCTCGCCCCCCTGACAGGGAAGCACCGTGCTCAACGAGGGAACCGGATGCTCCTGGTTGACCCTTGGCCAGGCTCCGCTGTCCTGGCCGCCGTCGGGGAGGCGACGTGCCGACCGCCCCCCAGTCCAATCCCACGCGGAACCACCTCTGCTCAATCTCCGTCTCGGCGCCAAGGGTGGTGGGCCCGCTGCAGTTGCGGGACGGGGAGAGGGGAACGCAGTGAACACCGTGATGAATGATGCTCAGCGCGTGCGCGTAGCCCGGATTGCGACCGAGGCCGAGGACATCTTGTCGTACGAGCTGGTCCCGGAAGAAGGTGGCGAGCTGCCGGCTTTCGAGCCCGGCGCCCACCTGGACGTGCGCGTTCCCGGCAAGGACTCCGCGCTGCGCTCGTACTCACTCTGCAACGACGCGGAAGAGACGCACCGGTACGTCATCGCCGTGCAGAAGGATGCGCGGGGCCGCGGCGGCTCGCGCGCCATGCACGAGCGCGTGCGGGAAGGCGACGTCCTGGTGGTCAGCACGCCGCGCAATGACTTTCCCTTGATGTTCGCGCGCAGCTACCTGCTGGTGGCGGGCGGCATCGGAATCACCCCGCTGCTGTCCATGGCGCGGCAGCTCCAGCGCACCGGGGCGAACTACGTCTTGTACTACTGCGTCCGCGCCCCCGAGCGCGCCGCGTTCCGCGAGCTCCTGTCCTCCGCGCCGTTCGCGGACCGGGTGCGCTTCCACTTCGACGGGGGAGACCCGAACAAGGGGCTCGACGTGTCGGGGCTGCTGTCCACGCGCGGGCCGGGCACGCGGCTGTACTGCTGCGGCCCGACGGGGTTGATGAAGGCCGTGCGCGAGGCCTCCACGCGCCACCGCTGGCCCTGGGAGAAGGTCCACTTCGAGTCCTTCGGCGCCGAAGGCAACAGCGTCGCCCTGGGCAAGGAGGACACCGACTTCGAGGTGACCATCCGCAGCACGGGTCAGGTGCTCAGCGTGCCCAAGGGCCAGTCGGTGCTCAACGTGCTGCGCCGCAATGGCCTGCGCGTGCCCAGCGACTGCGAGGCCGGCTCCTGTGGCACCTGCGTCACCCGCGTCTGCGAGGGACAGCCCGAGCACCGCGACACCTTCTTCCAGCAGGAGCCCGCCGGCGATGAGCGCATGCTCATCTGCGTGTCGCGCGCTCGCTCCAAGCGGCTGGTGCTGGATTTGTGACCAGGCGGGCTCGGGCCACCTCGGCCCGAACCAGCGCCCGCAGGGCCTCCGGGTCGAAGGGCTTCTCCACGCGCGGGTTCTCCACCCGCTCCAGGAAGGTGCGTGCCGTCGGAGTGAAGGCCCCTCCGGTGATGAACACCACCCGCTCCGCCACGGCCGGCGCCGTGCGCACGAGCGCCTCGTAGAGGTCCATCCCCGTCATCTCCGGCATCATCAGGTCGCACAGCACCACGTCGTAGCGCTGGGGTTCGGGCGCCACCAGTCGCTCCAGCGCCTGCCGTGCGCTCACCACCACGTCCACGTCGTTCTCTCGCGCCAGCGTGCGGCGGATGGCCCCGCTCACCAGCGCGTCGTCGTCCACCACCAGCACCCGTCCCCGGACCGGCGGCGAGGTCTCGGCTCGGACGGGCTCCGTCGTCACCGATGGCGTCCCGATGCGAGCGCCGGCGTCGAGAGGAGGGCTCGTCGGCGTCCGGACCAGGGGCTCCGGGGCCGCGATGGGAGCACGTGCCTCGGGGCTCACGCCACTCTCGGCGGAGAAGGGAGACACGGAGCCCGGGAGTCGTTCGGAGCCCGCGTCCATCACGAGGCCCGCTGCCGTGCGACGCGAAGCTGGGAAGCCAACGGGCTCGGACACCGGCGGGTAGCCCGTGGGTGAAGTATCGCGCTCCGTCGCCTGCCTGGCTCCGTGCGGTGACTCCCAGATGGTCGGGGAGCTCGTCGGTGAGGACGGGCGCTCCATCGCGGACCGCATGCCCTGCGATGACTCCGGCACCGTCGGGTAGCCCGTGGGTGAGGACGCGCGCTCCATCGCCGACCGCATGCCCTGCGACGACTCGGGCACCACCGGGTAGCCCGTGGGCGAGGCCGTGCGCTCCATCGAGGACCGCATGCCTTGTGATGACTCGGGCACCACCGGATAGGCCGTGCGCTCCAGCGCGGACCGCATGCCCTGTGACGACTCGGGCACCACCGGGTAGCCCGTGGGCGAGGCCGTGCGCTCCGTCGCGGACCGCATGCCCTGTGACGACTCGGGCACCACCGGGTAGCCCGTGGGCGAGGCCATGCGCTCCGTCGCGGACCGCATGCCCTGTGATGACTCGGGCACCACCGGGTAGCCCGTGGGCGAGGCCGTGCGCTCCAGCGCGGACAGCGTGTTCTGTGACGACTCGGGCACCACTGGATAGCCCGTGGGTGAGGACGTGCGCTCCCTCGTGGACCACGTGCCCTGTGCCGACTCGGACACCGTCGGATGGCCCTTGGGTGAGGTCTCGCGCTCTGTCACCGGCCTCGGCTCGGACACCGTGGCGTAGCCCGTCGGTGACGAGGGACGCTCCGTCACGGGACGCGCGAGCGGAGCGGACTCGGGGACTGTCGGGTGGCCCAGGGGAGACGACGGACGCTCCGTCACGGACCGCGCCCCGGGCACCGTCGGGTAACCCGTGGGCGATGACGGACGCTCCCGCGCGGACCTCGACTCCGACTCCGCCGCGCGCTCACCCGAGCCTCGGACCGCGGCCCACCCGCTCCCCGACACCTGCCCTCGCGCATCCGACAACGAGTCCCGCGACCGCCCCCGCGCCTCCGAGCTCAAGGCCGCGCCCACTTCCCTCGCGCGACGCAACGTCACCCGGAACACCGAGCCGCGGCCGAGCTCACTCTCCACGGAGATGGTGCCGCCCATCGCCGTCACGTACGCATGGCACAACGACAACCCCAGCCCCGTGCCCACGCCCACCGGCTTCGTCGTGTAGAACGGGTCGAAGATGCGCCCGAGCGACTCCGGTGAAATCCCGCTCCCCGTGTCGCGCACCTCCGCCACCACCCACCCGTCCGGCCCACCGCGCGTCACCAGGCGCACCTCGTTCTCCTCCGCCCGGCCCTCCGGCAACGCCTGCGCCGAGTTGATGAGCAGGTTCAGGAACACCTGCGCCAACCGCGCCTCGTTCCCCTCCACCCACGTCACGTCCCCGTAGTCGCGCACCACCTTCGCGCGCGGACGCAGCTCGCCCATCGCTATCTTCACCGCCGAGTCGAGCACCGCCCCCAGCTCCACCGGCCCCTGCTTCTCGTCGTCCGGCCGGGAGAAGGTCTTCAAGTCCCGGACGATGCGGCGCACCCGGTCCGCGCCATGCAACGCCTCGCGCAGCGCCTGCCCCACCTCGCGCAGTCGTGTCCCCGCGTCCCTCGCTTCTCCCAGCTCGCGCGCGAGCGCGTCCGACTCCTCGCTCGCGTGCTCCAGGTTCGACACGATGTACGCCAGCGGGTTGTTGATTTCGTGCCCCACGCCCGCCGCGAGCTGCCCCACCGCCGCCATCCTCCCCGCCTGGACGAGCTGCGCCTGCGTCTGCCGCAGCGTGCGCACGTTCGCCTCCAGCTCCTCATTCGCCCGCGCCAGCTCCCGCGTGCGCTCCTGCACACGCGCCTCCAACCACCGCTCACGCGCCTTCAGCTGCCCCACTCGCAGCAGGTACACGCTGACGCCCAACATCCCCAGCCCCAGCACGAACAACACCCAGAAGTCCGTGCGCTGCCACAGGCTCGGCTCCAGCAGCACGTCCAGCGACACGGGCTCCGTCCAGCCACCGTCCCGGCCCTCCGCCTGCACCTCGAAGCGATAGCGCCCGGGCCGCAGCCCCGTGTACGTCGCCCGGCGAATCTCCGCGCGCACCCAGCCGTCGTCGTGCCCCACCAGTCGGTAGCGGAACGGCAACCGCACCGCGTCCCCAGGTGTGAAGGCCGTGAAGCGGATGTCCAGCCGCGAACCATCCGGCCGCAGCTCCACCGGGCCCGTCACCGGCACCAGCTCGCCCTGCACGCGCACTTCCTCGATGCGCACCTCGGGAGGCTGCCGGCTCGCGCGCACCCGCACCGGGTCCACGACGATGGCGCCCTGGATGGTGGTGAACCACAGCCGCCCGTCCCTGCCCCGCCACCCCGACGGCTGCGTGTTCCCGTTGCACTCCGCGGTGCGCATCCCGTCCGTCTGGTCGAACCCCATCACCGCCAGCCGCGAGCGGCGCCCCTCCGCCACCTCCTCCAGCTCACGCAGCGACACCCGGGACACGCCCTTGTTGCTGCTCATCCACAGGTGGCCATCGCCGTCCGGGACGATGCTGAACACCGCGTCGTCGTAGAGCCCGTGCTGCGACACCGAGTAGCGCGTCCACGCGCCCCCCTTCCACCGCCCCAGCCCCGTCTCCGTGCCCACCCACACCGTGCCGTCCGCGTCCGCCAGCAGCGCCAGCACCACCTCGCCGGGCAGCCCGTCCTTCAGCGTGAAGCGGTGCAGGCCCTTGCCCTCCTCGAAGCGCCAAAGCCCTCCTTCGGAGCCCAGCCACACCGCGCCGGAGGCGTCCTCGGCCATGACGATGATGGGTTCCGTCGACAGCCCCTGCCGCTCGCCGAATACCGTGACGTCGCCGCCCCGCACCCGCGCCAGCCCCTCGCGCGTGCCGAACCACTGCGTCCCACGCGAGTCCACCAGGATGGATGTCACCACGTGGTCCGGCAGCCCCTGCACGCGCGACGACTTCGCGAAGCGCTGCCCGTCGTAGCGGAACGCACCCGCCTTGGAGCCCACCCACAGCGTGCCGTCCGGCGCCTCGTGCAACGCGGTGATGACCGGGTCCGTGCCTCCCTCGAAGTCCTCCATGCGGTGGATGCGCCCGTCGCGCAGGTAGAACAACCCGCCGCCCACCGTGCCCAGCCACACCGTGCCCCGCTTGTCCTGCAACACCGTGCTGACCGTCTCGTTGCTCAGGCCCTCCGGAGCGCCGTACGTGGCGAACGGGCCGTCGCGCAGGCGGAACAACCCCGAATAGGTGCCCACCCACAGCGCCCCATCCCGGTCCTCGAGCAGCGACAGCACCTCCGCGTCCGCGAGCCCCGCGCCGTGCAGCGGTGAGCTGAAGCCGTCGACTTCCCGCCGCACCAGCCCGCCCCGCCGCGTGCCCACCCAGAGGTTGCCCTGGCTGTCCGCCAGGAGCGCGGTGACGGTGGCCGGCAGCCCCTCCGTCGCCGTGAAGCGCGTGGCCACCACGCCATTCCACGAGACGAGCCCCGTCTCCGTCCCCATCCACAGCGTGCCGGCGACGTCCTGGAAGAGCGCCGTGACTTCCGGGCGCTCGTCGGGGCCCGGGACGGGAAAGGGCGTCTGCCGCACCTGCCCGCCCTCCAGCAACGCCAGGCCCGCCTTGGTGCCCACCCACAGCCGGTTGTCACCGCCCGCTCGCGCCAACGCGGTGACGAAGGAGCCCGGCAGACCGTCGGCTTCCGTGTACTGGCGCGCCACGCCTTCGCCCAGCGGCACCTGCCAGAGCCCACCGGAGGTGCCCACCCACAGGGCCCCCTCGCCCACCAGCAGTTCCTCCACCCGCACGCCCTCCAGCGGCGCGGAGGCACCGGGGGCGCGCTCGAAGCGGCCATCCACGTAGGCCACCAGCCCCTGGTCCGTGCCCACCCACAACACGCCGGAGGCATCTTCCGCGAGCGCCTTGATGGTGTGGTTGCGCAGCTCCGGCGTGTTGCGCTTGTCGAAGACGACGAAGCGCGCGCCGTCGAAGCGCACCAGGCCTTCCCACGTGCCCAGCCACACGTAGCCGTCCCGCGTCTGCGCCAGCGCCAGCAGGCTGTTCTGCGGAAGCCCGTCGTCGCTGCGCCACGAGTCCTGGCTGTACTGGGAGACCCATCGCTGGGGATCCAAGGCGAGGCCCGGCCGCGCCAGGACGAACCCGGCCAGCAGGACGAACCCCACGAACCCGCGCCAGATTGCGCGGAGCCGATGCCTCGAAATGCCCATGACGGCCCCAGTGTCCGGCAGAATCGACCGGGAGGCCAAACCTCGGGCGTTCACCCACAGTGGAACGTTGGCCGTTAACGGCCTCGGCGACAGCGGCGGGGGACCACCTGCCCCCCCACGACATCCAAACTTCCCCCCGCCGCTGTCGCCTCGTACGCCACCACCGCCGGCACCCGAGAGCCGTGCTCCCGGATGACCGGGGTCATGGCCCAAGCGCTCCTCGCTTCGAGACCCCGGTGGTGGGTGGGGTCTCGCCGCATCGCGCTGAACCCAAGATGGGAGCCACCCCTGTCTCGCGCCACTGCGGGAAGAAGACAGCAGTCACGTCCCACGGTCGCCCCAGGGCACCCCCTGGGCGGTTGTCCTCCCGCCCGGCGCCGAGCCGTGAAACACCCCGAGCCCGCCTGCTCTCGCGGTGGCTTTCCGGACGAAGTCCAGGTGGCGGACGAAGGTGCATGACCCCCCGAGGTCGCCGAACGTCTATGCTCCGCGCGCCGAAGAGCGAGGGTGGATGAGCGACGGGGCGTTGTTCTCGACGGACACGGTGAGCACCGAGGCGCGGTACCAGTGGCACTTGTGGACCGCGGACCTGCTGGATGTGGCGACGTCGGCCCTGGTCGGCTGGGCCGCCCTGCGCGCGATGGAGCACGAGCGGACGCCGGTGGCGATGGTGCTGGCCATGGTCCTCTCCTGGCTCGCGTGGTCCGCGGTGGGCGGTATCTGGGGGCGGACGCTGTGGCGGCAGCTCCTGGGCGTGCGGCTGGTGCGCAACGCGGGGGCGCCGGGCGCTCAACGCGGCCTGGTCCGGGCCTTCACCACGCCCGTCGACCTGTTGGTGGCGCCCGTGCTGCAACGCCGGCCCTTCGACACGATGCTCGGCCTCTACGCGGAGCCGGTGACGGCGGGCGCGGGGGCCCGGCTGAAGGGAATGGCCCCGCAGCTTCCCTGGCTGGCGCTGCTGGCGGGCGCGGTGTGGCTGCTCGTCACCCCCACGCGCGCGGAGATGCTCAAGTACCTGGGGAGCACGTTGACGGGCTGGCACTGCTGCCACGGCACGCGGGACGTGACGTGGGAGTGCCGCACGTCACTGAACCGCGCGGTGCGCGAGGCGAACTCCGGCCGTGAGGACGTGCGCGCCGTCGTGGCGGACTGTCCCGTGGCCTCGGAGCGACTCGCGAGGCCGTGAGCCGGAGCGACAGGGGTCAGCGCAGCGTGGTGATGAACTGTCCCTCGTCGCAGAACACGCCCACCTTGCCGGGCTCGACGAAGTGCTCGGCGTGGGTGGCGAAGTTCTTCACGGCCCGCTCCTTGTTGGGGGGCAGGATGCCCAGCATGCCGCGCTGACGACGGTCCTTCACCACGGAGCAGTTGGTCCAGACGAAGTCGTCGAGGTTGCGGACCGCCACGCCGCTTCCACCAAACGGGCCAATGCCGCCCGCCTTCCTCACCGCGCCCGTGAGGAGCTTGGGCGCGGCAATCATCGGGGGAGCGGGCTTCGACGGCTCGGCGGCGGCCTCGGGCTCGGAGGGGGTTTCGTCGGGGAAGGACTCCAGCTCGGCGCCGACCTCTGGCAGCGCGATGAAGCGCGGGCCCGTGGCCGCCCTGGCGGAGTCGTCGAGGCTCAGCCGGACCATCCGCGCCTTGATGCGGTCCCTGGGGGTAGCGCCCGCCCATGACACCGTGGCGCGCCCGAGCAACACGCGCTGCATGTTCTTCGCGGGGCCCACGACATTGAACTTCTGGCGCATCCGCAGGGGCACGGCCTGGGGGCCCCTGACGGCATAGCCGCCGTTCTCCTCCACCACCGCGAGCGCCACCTCGGGCGAGACATAGGTGACGCCCTTCTCGGGCTTGGGAGCCACGGCGACGGGCTCGGGAGCCGGCTTGGGAGCGGGCGGCTTCGGCGTGGGCGTGCGCTTGGGTGGCAGGGGCTCCCGGGTCGCCACCACCTCCGGCTCCGGCCTGGGTGCCGGCTTGTCGACAGGAGGCGGGGTCGGACGCGTCTCGGCGGTGGTCGGCGGAGCGGGCTTCTTGTCCGAAGTGGGAGGCGGCGGTTTCGCGGCGACGGGCGCAGGTGGCGTGGGGGCCTCCGGGCCGCCCTGACCCTTGACGAAGTGGGCCGTCGTCACCGCGGTGCCGACCATCAACAGCAGCACCGTGAGCGCGATGACGAGCATCGTCCCGGTCTTCCGGGAGGACGCGGGCTTCGCGGCCACAACGTTAACGTTATTGGCGGACTGGGAAACGGACGCCGTCGACACCGGCACCACGGGGCCCGACGAGGCCGCCTGGACCACCGGGCCCGACGACGGGGCGGCGCTCGCGGCCATCGCCGCCCCACCCGCGACGCCTCCGGAGCCGGGACGCAGCGTGGTGGCATCGGTGCCCATCGCGTCCTCGGCGGAGGGAACATCCTGCCGGGCCATGCCGGCCACGCGCCGCTCATTCGAGGGAGCGGGCGGCTCCGTCGGCGCGCGCATCATCGTCGGCTCGAAGCCCGACTGCGCGGTGTTCTCCGGAGTGCCCTGGGGCCCGGTGCCGAACGCTCCCGTGCCGGTGCCACCGGCCAGGACGGGCATCGGCGCGGGCGTGCGGTGGTGGCTCCCGGACGACGTCACCTTGGAGATGAGCTGTCGCTGCGCGGCGAAGGCCTCCGGGCACAGCGCGCGGACGAAGTGGCCCACTTCCTCGGCGCCCACCGCGGCGCCCGAGCGCACCAGCTCCCCATTGAGCGCCCGCGCCAGTTCGTCCGAGCGCGAGTAGCGTTCATCCGGACGGGCGGCCAGCGCGCGACGCACGACGGCTTCCAGCGCCTCGTCCACGTCCCCGCGCAGCCCCTTCATCGACGGCACGGTGGGCTGCGACATGGCCGCCATCATCTCGCCCACCGTCCCGTGGGGGATGAGCGAGCGGCCGGCCAGCATCTCCCACAGCACCACGCCGCACGAGTAGATGTCGCTGCGGTGGTCCAGCGCCTCCGCGCGCACCTGCTCCGGCGACATGTAGCCCAGCTTCCCCATCACCGTGGCGGGCAGGGTGTACTTGCTGCGCGCCGCGGACTTGGCCAGGCCGAAGTCGATGACCTTGACCTCACCCTCGTACGACACCATGACGTTGTGGGGTGACACGTCGCGGTGGACGATGCCCAGGGGCGAGCCATCCGGCCCCACCTTGCGGTGCGCGTAGCCCAGGCCCTCCGCCATGCGCTGGCCCAGGAACAGCGCCACCGGCACCGGCACCTGCGCGCCCTGCAACCGCGCCTGCTCCAGCAGGTACGCCAGGTCCACGCCGGCCACGTACTCCAGCGCCATGTAGTACGTCCCGTCCGCCTCCCCCATGTCGTACACCTGGGCGATGGACGAGTGGACCAGGTGCACCAGCACCTTGGCCTCGTGGTGGAAGCGGTCCAGGAACTGCCGGTCCTTCAGCAGCGTCGGGAGGATGGTCTTGACGATGCACGGCTTCTCGAAGCCGGCCGCGCCGCTGATCTTCGCCAGGAACACCTCGCCCATGCCGCCCTGGCCCAGGGGATGGACGAGCTCGTAGCGCCCGAGGAAACGGGAGGACTCTGTAGGTGCGGTGCTCATGGCTTCTCCTGGCAGCGAAGCACCCGGACACACACGGAATCAAGCTGTCGAGGGCCCTTCTCGCATCTGTCAGACACCGTACGCGCTCGGAACATCAACCCGCCTGCCCTGGCCGGGGTGTCAGACCGGTGAGGCACAACTGTCAGTGAACCTCCTGTCTTCCAGTACGTCCAGCGCCCGGCCGCGTTGAACCCGTGGACGAAGGACTCCCGCGTCCTCCTCCTCCGAGGTGGGCGGTGAGCGCGGGTTTCAGGACAACCGGCGCCTGGGGTGGCCCGGGCCGAAAGCCAGTTTGAGACAGGCGGGCCACACAGGATGTGAACCCGCGCACCTCCCGTCGCCGCGCCCCCGGTCGGGCCGTTGCCGCGACGCGAAGCGATGCGCTCCCTGGGAACAGGTGGGGCCGTCCGGCCGGAAGCCCTCCGGCCGGGCCTCGCAGTGTCGCCCGGGTGGTGACGAAAGGAAGTGCCTCATGACGCGCTGGGGATTCATCGGGTTCT
The DNA here is from genome assembly GCF_013336725.1 of Myxococcus sp. CA040A. Classification (NCBI taxonomy): domain Bacteria; kingdom Pseudomonadati; phylum Myxococcota; class Myxococcia; order Myxococcales; family Myxococcaceae; genus Myxococcus; species Myxococcus sp. CA040A. The sequence goes on from NZ_JABUMR010000010.1 coordinate 188,359, forward strand.
TGGCGGTCGCGGGCTGTCTGCCGGACGAGTCATCTCACCGGGATGCCCAGCTGACCGCCTGTCCCGGCATCACCGCGGGCATGTTGCCGGGCGAACCTCACGGGAAGGCGACAGCGGGGCTCGACTCTGGCGACGAGGACGGCCGTGAGCGCGTCATCATCCGCTACCGGCGCGAGGACGGGGTGACGGCGGCCCAGGTGCACCAGCTCGTCGGGCAGGTGACGGCGACCTTCCGGAACGTGCCGGCCGTGGCCGCGCGCGTGACGCCCGAGGAGCGGCTGGCCCTGGCGTTGGACCCCCGCGTGGAGAGCATCGAACCGGACCAGAAGCTGTACGCCTTGGGGACCTCCGCGCCGACGGCCCTGGCGCTGGCGACCACCCTGGCCGGCACGCGGGAGTACGTCGGAGAGCTGCGCCGGGTGCAGGCGCTGGAGGTGTGGGACCAGGATGGGGACGGGCTGCCGGACCCCGGGGCGGTGACGGGCGCGGGCGTGAAGGTGTGCGTCATCGACAGCGGCCTGGATTTGGACCACCCGGAGCTGCGCGACGCGGTGGTGGCGGCGCGGGACTTCCTGGATGGGGACGACGCGCCCAGCGACCGGGACGAGGAGCGGTGGGGCTCCGGCCACGGCACGCACGTGGCGGGCATCATCGCGGCGCGACCGGGGCTGGGGGGACGCGGCGGGCCGGTGCTGGACGAGCGCGGACTGATGGGCGTGGCGCCCGGTGCGCAGCTCATCATCGCCCGGGTGCTGAACCTCGAGGGAAGCACCCACATGAGCCTGGTGATGAAGGCGCTGGAGTACTGCCAGGCCGAAGGCGCGAAGGTGGCCTCGCTGTCGCTGGGCGGCAGTCTGGGCAGCCTCAACACGGAGGAAGGCTTCAAGGCGGCGCTGGACGGCGGGATGCTGGTGGTGGCGGCGGCGGGCAACGAGGGGCAGGGCTTGATGTCCTATCCCGCCTCGGACCCGTCCGTGCTGGGGGTGGGCGCCCTGGACAACACGGACCGGCGCGCGGTGTTCTCCTCCTATGGCGAGGGCCTGGCGCTGATGGCTCCCGGCGTGGACGTGCTGTCCACCTTCCCTCAAGGCCGGGGCTCGTTCGCCGCGCTGGAGGTGGGCGACTCCCGGCCCATGTCGCGCTCGCTGCTGTACGCGCCGACGGGTGACACCTGGGGCTCGTTGGTGGACTGCGGCATGGGTGAATCGGTGGCCTCATGCGGGGAGGACGGCAGTTGCCGAGGCTTCGTCGCGTACGTGCACCCGAGCGCCTACGTGCGGCCCGACCGGGCCATCGTCAACGTGATGCGGCAGGGCGCGCGCGCGGTCATCTTCGCCAGCGAGCTGATGGAGGGGGGCGCGGAAATCCTCTCCGTGCCGCAGCGCGGAACCTGGGTGCCGTCCGTCACCATCACCCAGGCGGCGAGCACGGTGATGGAGCGACAGCTCGGCGCCACCGCGAAGCTCAGCCTGCGCCCGGCGGACTACGCGTACATGTCCGGCACCTCCATGGCCACGCCGTATGTCAGCGGCATCGCCGCGCTGCTGTTCAGCGCGCGCCCCTCCGCCACACCCGCCGAGGTGAAGGCGGCGCTCCTGAGCAGCGCGAAGGACCTGGGCGACAGCGGTTACGACGAGCAGTACGGCCACGGCCTGGTGCAGGCCCGGCGGGCGCTGGAGGCCCTCGTCGGCCCGGTGCCCTGAAGCCCCGCGTGCCCGCCCCTCCCTCCGGGGAGGGAAGGCCAGCGGGCCGACGTGTCCACCGCCCCGTCGATGAGAGGACGGGCGAGGGACATGGGACCCGGGAACATTGCCGGGATGGGGCGTGAACTCCACGTTGCCTTTCGGACGCTCGGAAAGGAGTCCGACATGAAGGCATTCGTGCGTATCGCGGGATGTGTGGCGGCGCTGTGGGGATGCGCCGTGTGGGCCCAGGAGGACTACCGCCCCAGCGCGGAGCGGGCCCCTGGAAACCTGGAGCCGGTGCAGGTCGATGAGCCCAAGAAGTCGTCGAAGCGCGCCGACACCGGCCTGTACGCGCAGCTCGGCGGCGGCGCGGAGGGCTACACCGGGCAGCTGGCGCCCCGGCTCGACGCGGGCTTCACGTACGGCGGCGCCATCGGCTACCGGCCCCTGGGCTTCCTCGGCGTGGAGCTGGGCTACAACGGCAGCGTCAACAACGTGGACATCGACGGGAACGGCCGGGCGGGAAGTCTGGGCGAGGGCGCGGACGTGGTGCGCAACGGAGGCCAGGCGCTCGTCATCGGCAACTTCACCGACACCCAGCTGCAGCCCTACGCGGTGACGGGCATCGGCATCGACGACTACAACATCCGGCACGACGCGGTGGGCCGCGAGTTCGGCTTCAATGACGACACCAGCGGCTATGTGCCCGCGGGCCTGGGCCTGCGCTACCAGTTTGGCAAGCTCATCACCGCCGACGCGCGCGTGAGCTACAACTTCCTCTTCGACCAGGACTTCGCGCCCACGTCCGCGACGCCCAACGCCCTGGACGGCCGCTACATGGGGATGCTCCAGATTGGCGGCACCTACTAATCGAAGCCCGGCACGAAGAAGGCGCCCGGACCTGGGTGGGTCCGGGCGCCTCGTGCTTCGTGCCGCCACCGGGCCCTCGCTTCAGGAGGGCCGGTCAATCCCGATGCGCGCGGCGGACCACGTGCCCTGGAGCCACCGGGGCAGCTGGCTCTCGATTTTGTCCGCCTCCTGCTCCGTCACCTGCTCGCGCAGCGCCGCGAAGACGCCGTGCAACACGAGCCGCACGTTCTCCGGCTCGGCGTTCAGGTGGTTGGCCACCTGGAGGTAGAAGTCGTCGCGGTCCACCTTCCCGCGCACGCCGTCCGGGTGGCGGGGGCACGCATCCACGAGCCCCCGCAGGTCCTCGGGGAGCTGCTCGCGCAGCTGCCGCATCAGCCCGTCGGACAAAAGCTCCGACAGCCCGCGGAACACCGCCTCCGCCGCCTGCTCCGCCTCGAAGTCCGGGAGCTGCGCGGATACCGCGTCCATGAAGGACTTCCGGTCCGTGCCCACCCCCAGCCCCGACCACGACTGCGTCGTTTCCTGCTTCTGAATCGACATGCGCGTCTCCTCTCGCGCCTTCACCGTGGGGGCGCGACGAGTGTCCGGCAGCAGGCAACAGGCCTGCTTCCCGGCCGCTCGGTCCGCGTCAGGCCTTTCACCGTGCATTCCCAAGCATGGGATTCCCGTTCGCTCCTGGGACGTCCAACCGACCCTGCGCAATGCGGTATGTCTGCCTTTGATTCGACCGATGAACTGGACTCATGGCACCTCACCGCGAGTCCCTGCAGCCGGCGACAAGGCGTCCGGAACCACACGGAACTCCGGGGGATTTGCAAAAAACCCGGCACATCGCGTGCGTGGGGAATGGGTGGAATGAAATCCCGTCGCAATTGTACTGGGGCCGCGACGTAGGTCGTCTGTGCGGCGACCAGGCCGCCTTCTCTTTCCCCCACGAATTGAGGATTTTCATGTATCGCATCGCCGTTGCCGCCCTGTTCCTTGCTGCCACTGGTTGCGCCACCACGGGAGGCGCCGGGAGCCGCGAGGGCAACGCCACCGTCGCCGGTGTCATCCGTCTGCCGGAGAGCGGGCTCGCGCAGGCGGGCAACCCGTGTGACCAGCTCCGCGTCGTCGTCGCTCACGCGGCCACGCCCACGGATGCCCTGGGCAGGGCCATGGTGAAGTCCAGCCGCGGCAACCGCTGCTCCTTCACCATCTCCGGCATCCCCAGCAACACCGACCTGCAGGTCAGCACGGTGCCGGACGCCAGCCTGAAGTGCGACAACGGGTCGGTGCCCACCATCACCCCGGAGCCGTCCACCATCAAGATGGTGAACTACGGCACGGGCACGAAGGACTTCACGCTGAGCTGCGGCGCCTGAGTTCGGTTTGACGTCCGGAACCCTCCGCTCCCAACTCGAGCGGAGGGGCCGGGCAGCCCTCGGGACGTCCAGGAATTCCGGATTGCTTCGCGCTCTGAGGGGCGCGAGACTTCTGGGAGACCGCCCGCAGAGCGGCACGAGGTACCGGAGTGGACCGGGCCGCGATGGATGCGAAGAAGGACGACCCGGTGAAGATTCCAAGCAGTTGGCGCGCCGCCACGCTTGCCCTGAGCCTGGGCGGGCTGGGGTGGGCGTGTGAGTCGGAAGAACCGTTCCCCACGCTCGACGAGCTGGACCAGCTTCGCAGCCTGCACTCGCTGTCGAGCCACCCGCGCCAGGACGCCACCAACAAGGTGGACGGCCTGCCGGTGGCCCAGGAGCTGGGACATGACTTGTTCAAGGACCCGGGCCTGTCCCGCTGCGGCACGGTGTCCTGCGACAGCTGCCACTCCGGCGATGGTCGCACGGTGGACACGGCGACGGCGGAGGGCTGCGGCGGACAGCGCACGGAGCGCAACCCGCCCACGGTGTTGAACGTGCGGCACAACCGCTGGTTCATGTGGGACGGGCGGGCGGACTCACTCTGGTCGCAAGCGATTCTTCCGCTGACGAATCCGGTGGAGATGGACTCGGACGCGGAGGTGGTGCGGGCGAGGCTCCAGGCGGAGGAGTCCTACCGGACGCGCTACCAGACGCTGTTCGGCGTGGAGCCCTCGGGCGTGGCCGCGCCGGTGCTGATGGCCAACGTGGGCAAGCTGATGGCGGCGTACGAGCGGGTGCTGATGCAGGTGGACGCGCCCTTCGATACGGACGTGAAGCGCTTCATCGCCGCGGCGGAGGCTGGCTCGGCGGAGGGCGACCCGGCGTACCTGGGGCTGAAGACCTTCGTGCGCAAGGGGCAGTGCATCGTCTGCCACAAGGGGCCTTCGCTGACGGACGAGCTGTTCCACAACGTGGGCCTGGAGGACCGGGGCCCCGGCGCGGGCGGACAGTGGGCGGTGCTCAACGCGCTGCTGGACTGGGAGTTCAACGCCTCAAGCAGGCACAGCGACGACCCGAACGGCGCGGACGCGCTGCGGCTGCGCACGCTGCGCTCCCAGGCGAAGCAGGAGGAGCTGGAGGGCGCGTTCCGCACGCCGTCGCTGCGCAACGTGGCGCTGACGGCGCCGTACATGCACACGGGCGCGCAGGCCTCGCTGGAGGAGGTCGTCGACTTCTACAACGACGGCGGCAACCCGGAGGGCTCCTTCACCGGCAAGCGCACCGTCACCATCGTCCCGCTGGAGCTGACGGACGCGGAGAAGCGCGCGCTGGTGGAGCTGCTCAAGTCGCTGACGGGCACCCCGCGCTGACCGGCGCGCCGACGGGCTCCCGCGCCCTGTGAGGACGGGAGCCCGCGAGCGAGCGGAACTTCAGCGCACCAGGTGGAAGTCGGTCTGCCGCTTCCAGGCCCAGTGCACGCGGCCTTCCGCGTCGATGGTGATGTCCTCTTCCTGGGCGGAGCGCACTCGCTGGTTGTTCCACTCGGGCACGGGGCTCGTCGCCTGGAGTTCAATCGAGTACCACATGTTCGCCATGACCTTGTGGTCGCCGTTGCCGGGCACGCCCTCCTGCCGGTCCCACAGGCCCACCATGGCTCCCGCGCCGTGGCCGTGCAGGCCAATGGGGTGCGAGTAGATGGTGCCGTCGATGCCCTCGGACGTCATGCGCTGACGGGAGCTCTTGAGGACCTCGTTGCCGGTGCGGCCGGGGCGCAGCTCCTCGAAGACGATGTCCTGGAGGCGGTTGGACGTCTTGAGCGCGGCCTTCAGGCCCGCGGGCACGTCCGTCTCACCCTCGCGCAGCACGTAGCCCATGTGCTGGGTGTCGGTGTTGAGCCGCAGCGCGGTGACGCCGTAGTCGCAGTGGAGCACGTCGCCGCGCTGGATGACGGGGTCCTCGCCGAGTTGCTCCTCGGTGACGCCCTGGCGCTGCACGTCCACGGACGGCTGGAACCAGGTGTCCAGGCCCAGGTCCGCCAGGCGCTGGCGCATCCACCACTCCACGTCGGAGATGCGGGTGACGCCGGGGGTGACGACCTGGTTGGAGAAGGCCGTCTCGATGATGTTCCAGGCGAGCTTCGTCTCGTCCTCGTAGAAGCGGACTTCATCGGGGATGCGCCACGCGATGAGGTCCACGGGCAGGCCCTCGGCGGGCTTGAAGCGCTTCACCCAGTCGGGGCCGAGAGCCTGGGCCATGCCCTCGTACTCGCCATGGGAGAGGCCGTCGGCGAAGGCGAACGTGCGGGAGATGTCGAGCGCGATGCTCTGGGGCTTTCGCTCCTCCAGCACCTGCTTGAGCACCAGCCACTGGTCCGGGCCCCACAGCTCCGCCTGACGCAGGCCCTCGCCGCCGTGGCTCACCTGCTGCTGGGCGCGACGCGGGACATAGACGCCGCCCTGCGGGCCACCGCCGAGCGCCAGTCGCTCCACGCCCTTCTCCGGGCCCAGGTCATGGAACACGTAGATGGTGCGGCGGCGCGCGGCGAACGTGGTGGGCGACACGAGCGCCTTGAAGACGGGGTCCTCGTTGTACTCGCGCATGGGGACGACCCACATCTCGATGCCGTACTTGCGCATGAGCTGGGGAAGCGCCGTGTCCATGCGCTCGCGCAGCCAGGCCTGCTGACGGTCGGCCTGCTCACGCAGGGTGCCGAAGGGGCGCTCCGGCACGGAGGCCTTCGCCGTCGCGACGGCGGTGGCGTCCGGAGACTGCGAGGAGACGGAGGCACATGCGGTGCTCAGCATGAGCGGTGCGAGGAGACGGAGGCGGGTTCGCATGGCCGCGCAGTCTGGCATGCACGGACGGGGGCGTCTCGGCCGTGTGGCGCGCCGAGGGCCGGGGGCTTCGTGTCTTGCGAGGCTTTCCGCGCGGCGGTGCTCAGCCAGTCACAGGAGGTTTCGCGCGGGGGGTGGGCTGGCGCGATGCGCCAGGGCGCGCGCGGGCCGGGTCAGGGAGCGCCGGCACACGCCTGCTGGTCGGCGCCACAGGCCGCGTTGATGCGCGAGGTGTCCACGGGCTGCTGGCACTCGCTGTCGAGCGACGCGGTCAGCACCTCCGTCCGGATGCGCATGCACCGCACGCAGCCAGTCCTCGCGCCCGTGGCGTCCTCCAGCTCCGGCTCCACCTGCCGGTAGCGCTCGAGGACCTGGGCCATGCAGGCCGCTTCGTCCAGCGAGGACCCCTCGCACCGCGCCTCGTGGGAGCACTGCACCGTGGCGGCGCGTTCGGCCCACTCGTCATAGGTGATTTGCGAGGGGTCCTCGCCGCCACATCCCAGCCACGCCACGGACATCGCGAACAGGAGCCACCGCATGGCCGCATCTCACCGGGAATCGGCGAGCCTGTCACCCACGGGGCGGGGCATGCTCAGCGCCGCGTGAGTCCCTCGGCGCGGCACTGCTGGGTGTCACAGCCCTCGACGACGCACGGCGCACACTCGAGCATTCCTCCACAGCCATCCGGCACCGCGCCGCATGTGGCCTCCCGCGTCTCGCACGTCACCGGGACGCAGCCGGTCGGCAGGTACTGCTCGCTCGTGTCGAGCATGCCCGCCACCTCGTTGGCGCCGCCCACGAGCAGCACCGAGCCGTCCCGCAGCGTCAGCGCGCCCGGCAGGCCGCGAGGCTCCGTCAGCGCGGGAGCGGAGGCCCACTGCCCCGTCATCGGGTCGAAGCGCTCCACCGACGCGAGCGCACCCGCCATGGGATGCTCGCCTCCCAACACGAGCACCTGGCCCTCTGGCGTCACCACCGCGGCATGGTGCTCGCGAGCCACCGACGGCGCCGCCACCAGCGTCCACAGGCCCGTCAGCGCGTCGTAGACCTCGGCCGTGCTCGACGCGCGCGCGGTGCCACCGCCCACCACCAGCACGCGTCCGTCCGGCAGCAGCGTCACCGAGTGCCCCTGTCGATGCGTCCCCGCCGCGCCCCCCGCGAAGCCCGCCTTCTCCCAGCGGCCGGTGGCCACGTCGTACAGCTCCGCCTGAAGGCCGCTCACGAAGAGCGCCTTGCCCTGGGCCAGCATCACCGCCGTGCCCGCGCCGCCCCGCACGAAGCCCGGCGGCGTCGCGGGAGCCCACGTGCCCGTCATCGGGTCGAACAGCTCCGCGGAGCGCAACGGCCGGCGGTCCGCGTCGGTGCCACCCGCCACGAGCACGCGGCCATCGGGGAGCAGCAGCGCGGAGGGATCATTCCGGGCCTCGAACATGGGCGCCACCTGCGTCCAGAGACCCGACGCCGGCGCGTACACCTCCGCGTCCGCGAGCGCGCCCGGCGCCACCACCTGCGTGCCGCCCGTCACCAGCACGCGGCCATCCAGGAGCCGCACCACCGCGTGGTTGCGACGCGCCTTGTGCATGGAGCCCGTCAGGCTCCACATCCCCGTCTCCGGCTCGAACACCTCGCAGCTCGACAGAGTGCGCTGTCCGTCATGGCCTCCGGCGGCCAGCACGCGCCCGTCCTCCAGCGGGACGAAGGGCAGCAGCTTGCGCGGCGTCGCCAGCCTCAGGGGCTCGACGCCCGTGTCCAACGTGCCCCCGTCCGCGCGCGGACCGGAGTTGCACGAGAACACGAGCGCGAAGAACGCCACGCCGAGAAAGGATGTCTGGACACGTCGCATGGGACCCACTCGCCTCGCTGGTCGAAGAGAGCCCGTGTACCCTGACGGTCTGACATTCCTGGGATGTCCGACCTGAATGATTCCGGACGCTTGCCCCGCGTGCCGGGTCGGAAATCCCCCACTCGCGAGGAGCCCGCACTCGCGACGTGGGAGCGCGAGTCACAAGGGTGCTCAGTGGCGCACGGAGTCCTCGTCCGACGGGGCGGAGACGTTCACCGGCTCCGCGTCCATGCCGTTGGAGTGGCGGGGAGGCAGCGCGCCGCCGTCGTCATCCACCTCCAGCGTCAGCAGCGGGTGGTCGGCGCGGGACAGGTACACGTCCTCGTCGTTGACGTGGTCCACGTCGCGGTACTCCACCAGGTAGTCGTGGCGGGGGATGGGCACCAGTCCCTGCTCCAGCTCGAAGTGGATATCGCCGACGGCGGCGACGCGCCCCAGCTTGCGTCCGTCCGCGGTCCTCACCGTCATTCCCTCGCGCACCTCGCCGGACTGAATCATCACGACCTCCTCGCGGCTGCACCTCTGTCAGCAAGAACCTGCGGGCCCGGCGCGCGTGACGACAGTCCGACGGAGCAGGCAGGGCAGCGTCCGTCTTCCTGGTGGGGGCGAAGGGGGGCGATGGGGCGGGTGGGGAGGCTCGCGCGGAGTGGAGTGCCTAACATTCGCGACAGGAGGTGCCGCATGTTGCTGGAACTGTCCGCGGTGGAAGCCCGCGAGCTGAAGCAGGCGCTGGACACGGCGTTGCTCGAGCTGCTCACCGAGATTTCCCACACGGACCAGCGCGCGTACCGCGACCTGCTGCGTGAGCGGTATGACCGGCTGGAGCAGCTCAACCGGCGCCTGGAGTTGTCGCTGGAAGGCAGTCAGGTCTACGCCTGAGGTGGGGCCGCGCGCATCGGCCGGGCGGACGAGGCGAGGGAGCAAGGCGCCGGAGCGGCGGCTCGTGAGGCGGGCGCGCGCGGAAGTGGGCGTGGTGCGCGGACGCGAGCGGGCGCACCTTCTTCCGCGAGCACGAGGGAGGCCGCGCCATGATTCCGGAGAACATCATCCAGTACCTGGAAGGTCACAACGTTCCCTTCGACCGCAGGCCGCACCTGCGAGCCATCACCGCGCAGGCGCTCGCGGCGTCACTGCATGTCAGCGGCTTCCAGGTGGCCAAGTCGGTCATCCTCCGCTCGGATGACTCGCTGTGGATTTGCGTGGTGAGCGCGCCGGACACGGTGAACCTGGACCGCGTCGCGGCGGTGACGGGCGCGAAGAACCTGCGGCTCGCCGAGGAGTCCGAGTTCGCCCCGCTCTTTCCCGAGTGCGAGGTCGGCGCGGAGCCACCGTTTGGAAGGCTCTATGGAATCCCGGTGGTGGTGGACGAACACCTGCGCCACGCGGAGCACCTGTTGTTCCGCGCGGGCTCCCACGCCGAGGCCCTGGAGCTGCGCTTCGCGGACTTCGAGAACGTAGAGGCCCCGCTCACTGGAATCATCGTCCATGACCGCCAGCGCGAGCAGTTGAGCATCGAGAACGACAGCTTCTCGCTGCAGCCCTAGCCCTGGGCCCGGCCCGTCAGCGCGTCGAACCGCCGCAGCTTCGAGGCATCGAAGCGCAGGGACACGGGGGTGCCCGAGGCGGCGCGGAAGTCACCAGGTGCACGGGCCACGAGCTGCTCACCCGCCACGTCCACCGTCACCCAGCTCTCCGCGCCCATGGGCTCCACCAGATACACGAGCCCCGTCAGCGCCCCCGGTGACTCGTCGCCCTGAGCCGTCACCACCAGGTGCTCGGGGCGAAGTCCCAGCACCACGTCCTCGGCCGCGAGGCCCAGTGTCCCGGGCTTCACCTGGTTGATGCGCGGCGAGCCGAAGAAGCCCGCCACGAACAGGTTCGCGGGCGCGTCATACAGCTCGCGCGGCGGAGCCACCTGCTGCACCTCGCCCTGGCTCATCACCACCACCCGGTCCGACAGCGTCATCGCCTCCGACTGGTCATGCGTGACGTAGATGAACGTGGCCTGGAGTCTCTCGTGCAGCTTCTTGATTTCACCGCGCATCTGCGTGCGCAGCGCGGCGTCCAGATTGGACAGCGGCTCATCGAACAGGAACACCTTCGGCCGTCGCACGAGCGCGCGTCCCAGGGCCACGCGTTGCCGCTGCCCACCGGACAGCTCCTTCGGCCGACGCGACAGCAGCGCCTCCAACCCGAGCACCGAGGCCACCTCACTCACCCGCGCCTCGATGTCCGCGCGCGACAGCCCGGCGACCTCCAGCGGGAAGGCCAGGTTGCGAGCCACGTCCAGGTGCGGATAGAGCGCGTAGCTCTGGAACACCATGGCGATGTCGCGCTCCTTCGGCGACATGCCGTTGACCACCTCGCCGTCGATGCGCAGCGTGCCGCCGGACAGCTCCTCCAGTCCGGCAATCAGGTTGAGCGTGGTGGACTTGCCACAGCCGGACGGGCCGACGAGGGACACGAACTCACCGTCCGCGATGTGCAGCGTCACGCCCTTCACCGCGGCCACGCCCCCTCGATACACCTTGCGCACGTCCTCCAGGGACACCGTCGCCACGCGACTAGCCCTCCCCGGTGCCCGAGCCTCGGGCCCATCGCGCGCTGGGTCTCTTCATCGAAGCTGTCTCTCGGATGCGCATGGAGGCAGCCAACCCCCTCGTCACCGGGCACGGCAAGCGCGATGTCGCGCCGCCGTGCACCCGCTGACAGCCCGCGCCTACAGCGCCAGCGTCATGCCACCGTCGATGACGAAGGCGGAGCCCGTCAGATAGGGATGGTCGTCGCAGGCGAGCATCAGCGCCGCGTCCGCGACCTCCGCCGCCGTGGCGAGCCGCTGCTGTCCATGCACGTTGACGCGAGCCCAGGCGGCCGCCGCTTCCTGGAACTGCTCCTCCGGCATGTTCTCCGCGCCCATCTGCCGCCGGACCAGCGGTGTGTCCACCGTGCCCGGGCAGAGCGCGTTCACCCGGATGCCCAGCGTGCCGTACTCCAGCGCCGCCGCCTGGACGATTCCCACCAGCGCGCGCTTGCTCGCGGTGTACGCCGAGCTTCCCTTGCGCGTGGCGAACGCCTGCACCGAGGACGTCACCACGATGCTCCCGCCTCCCGCGCTCAGCATGTGAGGGATTTGCGCTCGCATCGCCGCGAAGACGCCACGCACGTTGGTGTCCGAGAGGTCATTCCACTCCTCCAGGGAGATTTCGTGCAGCCCCTTGGCCATGCTGATGCCCGCGTTGTTGAACGCGACATGCAACCCGCCGTAGTGCTGGACCACCGTGTCCACGAACGTCCGCACCGCGTCCGCATCTCTCACGTCGACCTTGTAGTAGGTGGCCTCACCGCCCGCCTGACGGATGAGCTGCTCCACCTCCTGGCCCAGGTTCTCCCGGCGACCGCAGAAGGCCACCTTGCCGCCCTCGGCCGCGAAGGCGATGGCCGCTGCCCGGCCGATTCCGGACGTCGCGCCGGTGACGAGCACCACCTTGTTCTCGAAGCGCCTCCTGCCAGTCACGGGCGCCACGCCCACCGGCGAGCCACACGCCACATCCGCCGCGAGCACCGCCGTACTCCCCAGCGCCGCCGTCAGAAACGTCCTCCGCTCCAACCGCACGGAGTCCTTCGAATCCCGCGTCGTCATCGTCACCTCTCAAGGAAAATCCTGGTGAGGCCCTCACGAGTAGCAACGCTGGACTGTTTTGATAATCCACATTAACCAGCACAGGTCATGCACCCGGGCTTCACAATGAAGAAGGACCAGCTCGACGGCGTGATGACGCTGTTGAGCGTCGCGCGTCTGCGCAGCTTCCGCGCGGCGGCGACGGAGCTGGGAATCTCTCCCTCCGCGGTGAGCCAGATTGTGCGCGCGCTGGAGGCTCGCGCGGGCGTGGCGTTGCTGACGCGCACGACTCGCAGTGTCGGGCTCACCGAGGCGGGCAGGAGCTTCCTCGAACGGGCCACACCCGCCGTCGACGAACTGCTCGCCGCCTTCGACTCCGCGCGCTCGCTGGGCGGCAAGGCCAGCGGCCTGCTCCGACTCAACATCCCTCGCGCCGTCATTCCTCACGTCATCGAGCCCATCCTCGCGGGCTTCTGTGCCGCCCATCCGGACGTGCGGATTGAAATCCACGCGGCGGACCACCTGAGCCGCATCGTCGACGAGGGCTTCGACGCGGGCGTCCGGCTGGGCGAGCTCGTCGAAGCGGACATGGTGACGGTGCGCCTGACGCCGCCCTTCGGCTTCGCGGTGTTCGGCGCCCCCGCCTACTTCGAGCGCCACGGGCGCCCTCGCAAGCCCGAGGACCTGCGCGCACACACGTGCATCAACTACCGCTCTGGCGACGGCTCGCTGTACCGCTGGCAGTTCCAGCGCAAGGGACAGCCTCTGGAAATCGCGGTGCAGGGCACCGTCATCGTCAATGACTCCGCGCTCAACTTGAACGCGGCGGTGAAGGGACTCGGGCTCGCCTATGCGGCCCAGCCGCTCGCGGCCGAGCACCTCCGGGCAGGTCGCCTCGAACGCGTCCTCGCGTCGTTCTGCCCCGACACGCCGGGCCTCTTCCTCTACTTCCCCAGTCGCCTCCAGGCGATGCCGAAGCTGCGCGCCTTCATCGACTACTCACGCAAGCACCTGAAGGTCTCCGCCCCTTGAGGCGGGCGGTGCCTCGCGCATGACGCATCGCGCCCTGGGGCCACCCCAAACCACACATACTCACAGTCAAGGCCATACGGCCCGCGCAGGGGCCCGTGGTAGCGTCCACGGACATCATCCAGCGCGAGGACCGCTGCCTGCGGGCCGCGCGCCCTGACGAACGGGGGAAACAGTCATGGCATCCGACACCATCACACTCATCAAGGGCCAGGGGCCCCTTCCGCTGCCGGAGAAGCCGCACCTGCGCCTCGCCAGCGGCAACTTCTGGGCCGAGGAGGTGGAGGCCAAGGGGGGCCGCGAGAAGCAGCTCACCGCGGGCCTCTTCATCATCGACACCCGCACGTCCCCCTCGAAGCAGGACCATGTGCGTGTCCATGCGTCCCAGGTGGTGGAAGTGGACGGGGCTTCGCTGGAGATCCTCGAGGTCAGCGGCGCCGAGGGCAAGGAGCCCGCCATCCACCTCAAGGTTCGCTGAGTGCCACACGCATAGTGCGGGCGCGACGCAACTCTGGCGCCGCCGCCGCGACAATCCAGACATCCACTGACGCCCTTGGGGGGCGACAGTCCATCTTCAGATTCCGCTGTTCCGAGGGGGAGCATCCATGAGCTTCAAGATTGGGAATGAAGGGTCCCGCGTCACCCAGCCCGTCCCGCAGGCCACCGAGACGGTCCGGCCGCAGGCGAAGACGCAGGAAGTCCGTGAGCAGCAGCCCGCGTGGGCGAGCGCCCGGACCCAGGACGGCATGCTGCCGCCCAGCCGCCGTGAGCAGTTCGCCACCGCGCTCGGCCAGACGAGCCAGGCGAGCGGCGCGGAGAGCCCCAAGACGAAGGACCCGAAGGCGCTCGACACCAACGTCACCTACGGCCCGGTGAAGAACGGCAGCGTCTTCGAGGCGGGCACCGACGGCACCAAGGCGCACTGGAACGACGTGCAGCAGGGGCAGATTGGTGACTGCTACCTGATGACCTCCATGGGCGCGATTGCGCGCGCCAACCCGGCGCTCATCGAGAACATGGTCAAGGGCCCGGACGCGTCCGGCAACTACAACGTCACCTTCCAGGACAAGGGCAAGCCGGTGACCATCACCGTCACCCCGGACCTGCCGCTCAACTCCGGTGGCAACCCGGCCTACGCCGCGACGCCGCAGGAGAACGGCAAGGCGGAGCTGTGGCCGGCCCTCGTGGAGAAGGCCTATGCCCAGTGGAAGGGCGGCTACCCCAACATCGTCCACGGCAACAGCGCCAACGCGATGGAGGCGATGACGGGCAAGAAGAGCAGCAGCCTCGACGTCGGCGGCGCCACGCTGGCGGACCTGGAGAAGCGGCTGAACGCGGGCGAGGCCATCACCGCGGGCACGCACGACGACATCAAGTTCCTCGGCATCGACCTGCCGGACGGCACCGACAAGCCGCTCTACAAGAACGGCACGCTGGTGGCGGACCACGAGTACTTCGTCTCGGGTGTGGACACCAAGGCGGGCACGGTGACGCTGCGCAACCCGTGGGGCGCCGGCACGCCGGACATCGTCCTCACGGAGGCGCAGTTCCGTGAGTCCTTCCAGTACGCCAACAGCAACCCGACGAAGTGATTCGACGGGCGCCGGGCACACGCGGGTGGACCGGACTGGCACTGGCCTTGGGGCTGGTGCTGTCCGGGTGCGCGCGTGAGACGCCCGCGGTGGCGCCCTCCTCGGCGGAGCAGCCCGGCACCATCACCCTGACGAAGAATCACGGCCCGCTCCAGGTGACGCCGCACCTGAGTCTGGCCACGGGCAACTTCTGGCCCGAGGACACCGATGCGGGCGCGCGTGAGCCCACCGCCGCCCTCTTCATCTACGACTCGCGAATCGTTCCGCCAGAGCAGCAGCACGTGCGCGTGCGCGCGGGCCAGAGGGTGGAAGTGGCGGGCGAGGTGTTCGAGGTCTCCGAGGTCATCGACCGCGGGGACGAGCAGCTGCTGCGCCTGCGGCTGCGTCCGCGTCAGCCCTAGACGGAGCGAGCGGGAAGCGCTGGGACGTCACGGGGCTTCAGCATCCCCGCGGCCACGCGCACGGTGAAGGCTCGCGGCGCGAAGCGAGGCATGTTGGCCTGGAACCAGTTGCGCCAGCCGGCGATGAGCGAGGGCCTGCCCTGCTCCAGGCCTCGGAGTCCCGCGAGGGCCACCTGCTCGGCGGTGGCGGTCGGCCCCACTGCGACCTGGCGCGTGCCCACCACGTCGAAGAAGGACGTCTCCACGGGCCCTGGGCACAGCGCGAGCACGCGCACGCCCCGCTCGCGGTTCTCCGCCCAGAGCGCCTCGGTGAAGGACAGGACGAACGCCTTCGTCGCGCCGTAGATGGCCATGTACGGCAGGGGCTGGTAGCCGGCGATGGAGGCCACGTTGAGCACGCCTCCGAGTCCTCGGGCGACCATGTCCGGCAGGAACAGATGGGTGGCATCCACGAGCGCGGTGACGTTGAGCATCACCTGCTCATGCTGTCGGGCCAGGGGGACGGCCTCGAAGGCGCCGTGGGTGGCGAAGCCGGCGTTGTTGATGAGCAGGTCCACGTGCAGGCCGCGCTCGCGACACTGGCCATGGAGCTGGCGCGCGGAGCCCTCGTGACTGAGGTCCATGCTCAGCACCTCCACCTGGACGGCGTGCTGCTTCATCAACTCGGCGGCCAGGACGCGCAGCTTGTCCTCCGAGCGGGCCACGAGGACCAGGTTCATGTTCCGCGCCGCGAGCAGGCGGGCGAAGGCCTCGCCGATACCAGAGGACGCGCCGGTGATGAGCGCTCGGCGGCCCTGGTAGGGGAAGGGACCCGAGGTGGGCGCGGGGGAGACAGCGGGGGATGTCGAAGCGATGTGCATGGGTCCAGAATGTGAGCTAGGACTCACGTTCGCAACTCGCGTCGGTGCTCACATTCGTGGAGGAGGAGTCATGCCGCGCCGTCCCCCTGTTTCCCGTCGGAGGAAGCCCCATCAGGACCGGGCTCAGGCCACGTGTGAGGCCATCCTCACGGCGGCGGCTCGCGTTCTCGTCAAGAATGGCTATGAGGCCGCGAGCACCAACCGCATCGCCCGCGAGGCGGGGGTGAGCATCGGTTCGCTCTACCAATACTTCCCGAGCAAGGAGGGATTGGTGATGGCGGTGATGGAGCGGCATCGCACGCGCTCGCTCGCCGGCTTCGAGGCGGAACTGGTGCGCCTCGCGAGCCAGCCATTGCCCCAGGCGATTCGGGCGCTGGTCCGCCAGTTGCTGACCACGAAGTTGGAGAACCCCCGGCTGCACCAGGTGCTGCACGAACTAGCGCCGAGGATGCGGCAGTTGGGGCAGGTGGACCCGCATGAGCAGCGGCTGTTCCGCCTGGTGCGAGCCTTCCTCGCACCGAGGGCCGAAGAGCTGCGTCCCAAGGACCTGGACATGGCGGTCTTCGTCCTGGTGCACTCGGTGGAGACGCTCTGCATCAAGGCGGTGGCGGACCGTCCCGACTATCTGACCAATGAGGCGTTCCTCGACGAGCTGTGCGCGTTGATGCAGGGCTATCTCCAGCCGGCGGGAGCGACCTCTCGGGCCACGCCGAAGAAGAAGATGATGACGGGACGGGGGCGAAGCCCGGCCTCGCGCGAATTCTCCGCGCGGCCGTGAATATCCTCCGGGCGCATGCGTCGGTCGCGCACCCCCGATTGTTGGAGCCGCCTCGCATGCGAACCCTCCTCGCTGGCCTCGTCCTCGCCTGCCTCATCGTGCCCTTCTCTGGTGAAGCGGCGACCCTGCGCTGTGGCAACAAGCTCATCTCGGATGGCGCCTCCCAGTCCGATGCGCTCATGAAGTGCGGGGAGCCCATGAGCAAGCACGCGCGGGAGGAGTCGACGTCCACGCGGAACAGGGTGCGCGAAGGCAAGGAGGAGTCCTCCACCACGCAGACCGTGACGGTCCAGGTGGAGGAATGGACATACAACTTCGGGCCCAACCGGCTGATGAAGGTGGCCGTCTTCACCGACGGCAAGCTGACCGACGTGCGCAGCGCGGGCTACGGCAAGTAGGCCCGCCGCAGGCCCATAAGAAACGCGTCGCCCCGAATCGAGAGGGTCACGGTGCCCCTCGCCTCGGGTTGCACGCCCTGAAACATCGGGCGCGGAACGCTTCGCCTCCTTGCATCGCCGTCCGTCCTCACCGAGCATCGGTTCGTGTCTCCACTCCCCTCCGCGTCGTCATGCGGCTCGCACTCCTCGCTGGTGGGTCGGCGGTGAGCGCGGACGCCAGTCCTCCACCGAACCGCGTCCTGGCAGACCTCTTCGTGCGCACGCGCGCCCAGGAGGCCGCGCTCGTCCTCGGCGCGGCGCTCTGCACCGCCTTGTTCGCGCAGGTCGCCATCTCGGTGCCGGGCTCACCGGTGCCCATCACGGGGCAGACGCTCGCCGTCGTCCTCACAGCCGCCGCGCTCGGGCCTGGACGTGGCGTGGCCGCGCAGCTCGCCTATCTCTTGTTGGGGGCGGTGGGGTTGCCCTTCTACGCGAAGGCGGCCAGCGGCTGGGGGGCGCTCGTCGGTCCGACGGGCGGCTATCTGGTGGGCTTCCTCCCCGCGGCCTTCCTCGTGGGGCTCGCGGCGCGTCGAGCCTACGACCGGCGCCCGAGGACAGCGGTGCCCCTCTTCCTCGGGGGACAGCTCGTCATCCTGGTCATCGGCGTGTGCTGGCTCCATGTGGTGGCCTCGCTCGACTTCGCCACGGCCTTCCACAAGGGCTTCGTGCCGTTCATCCCTGGAGGGCTGCTCAAGGCCGCCCTCGCCGGTCTGGTCTCGTCTCTCGCCTGGCGACTCGTCCGCGCTCGCGAGGCCTGAGCCGGAACACGGGGGCCCGTCGATGGGTGAACCCAGACACCGCCGCGGGCGTGTCGTTCCGACTTGATAGGGTTTCGGCGCCTATGCGTCCTCTTGCCCTGCTGTTGAGCGCGGCCCTGCTGACCACGGGCTGCGCTTCCCATTCGTCCGACATTCGCCAATCACGGCGCACAGCGCTGAACGGGCCTCCACCCGCCTCGATGGGCCTGGGCTCGGACGCCGTGCGGCGTCGCGAGAGTGGAACAGATTCGAACACCGTGTCAGGAGCCGTGGGTGGTGGGCAGCAGAACGCCGCACGGACACGACCAGCGGTCCTGGCCGCCGTCGACGAAGTGCGGAGCTCCACGGAAGACACGGCCCGAGCCATCTCCAGGCTCGCCACGAGCACGCGAGAGCTGGGTGGACATGGCAGGCTCTTCATCCGCTACTTCGACCACGGGGCAAGACAGTTGCCCTGGCTCCGTGGGGCACTCGGGAGCATCACTTCTCTCACGACTGAATCCAGCCTGGTGGAAGACGCGGACATGGAGCTTGGCATCCTCCGGATGACGGGCCCTCGGCTCCAGGCCGCGTTGTCCGGCACGATGCTGCTTGCCACCTGGCTCGACTTCCTGAACCTCGTGAGCGTCGTGCTCCAGCAATGCCCTTACTACAGCGTGGAGCAGTTGCTCGTGGACATGGACCGCGTGTGGAACCTGCTGGAGCCGGCCTTGGGCGCTCTCGCCTCGCGGGAGCAGGCGCGCGTGGAGGCCACGGCGACAGCCATGCCCGTGCTGATGGGGCAACTGACCCATGAGTTCCACTCCATTCGCGAGGGTGCGCGGATGGCGATGGAGCGCACAGGACAAGTGGTGGCGACGGCACAGTTCATCGAGATGCTCGCGCTCGTCTCCGCGCTGAAGATGTCACTGCCCAGGCTACCGCCCGCTGCGTCCGTCGCGCTGGGAGCGCGACTGGTGATGGGCCCTGGCGGAATCATGGCCGGCCAACAACTCGTCGTCTCCGCCGAGTGGGTGGAGATGATGCGAAGGCTCGTCCAGGCGGGAGTCATCTCCGTGCCCGTCGTGAGCGCGGCGGTCCGCACCAGCGCGGGACACGTGTGGATGGCGCAGGCGAACCAGGAACTGCCCAAGGGCGTGCGTGAGGCACTGGGAGACTCACCCGAGGTGCGCGGCATGCACGTGACGAACAAGACCGGGGCCGGCATGTCCGAGGCGCCGAAACATCACGTCCTGCCGCAGGAGCACCGGGAGTGGTTCGAGAAGCGCGGCTTCACGGGAGACATGAGCATCGACCAGTTCTGCGTGAGACTGGAGCGCTCTCATCACGAGGCCATTCACGGCGGTGGTAATTGGAAACTGGGTCGCATCTGGCCGGGTGAATGGAACAGGCTGGTCATGAAAACCCTGTTCGATGCGGAAACAAGAACTCGTCGACTGTTGACTCGAAACGAAATCCTGAAGCTCGTCGCGAAGGACATGCGGGACTATAGAATCTCGATGAACTTCACTCCAGGGAGGGGCAGATGAGCGGCGGAGCAGCATGGCGGGGCGACGTGAAGGCGCGCCTCTATGAGCGAGTCCGTGCGAAGGGCTACGACACCCTGACCGCCTTCGCCGAGGCACGCCCAGCCATTCCCCTTCACGAACTGGCCGATGAACTGGGACAGGAGGACGTTGCCGCCGTGCAGATTCTCAGCGGGCTGCTCGGCGAAGCAGAGCAGCGCAAGCAGGTCACTCGTTTCGTGCGCGATGTCCTCGCGCGAGAACTCGCCGAAGCCTTCCCAGACGGTTGGCCCGGGGTGCTGGACGACGCGAATCGATTCGAGGCGGCCATGGCACTGGGCCGATGGTCCGCCTACAGCCCTCTGACTCATGAAGAGCGTGTCCGGCAGGCCAGTGATGCGCTCCTCGCCAATCCCCCACCCGCCGGTTGGCGCCCGCTCAGCCACGACGACGGACTCCTCCGCACCCTCCTCCCAGACGACACCGCCTGACAGGCCCACGGCGGAGACACCGCCGCGGGCCCCACACGGTCTACACAGTCTTCACCAGCGCCCTGCCCGCCGCCCGCCCCGAGAAGATGCACCCGCCGAGGAACGTGCCCTCCAGCGCCCGGTACCCGTGCACCCCTCCTCCACCGAACCCGGCCACCTCGCCGGCCGCGTAGAGGCCGGGAATCACCTGTCCCTGCGTCCCGAACACCCGGCCGGACAGGTCCGTCTCGAACCCTCCCAGCGTCTTGCGCGTCAGCACATTCAATTTCACGCCGATGAGCGGCCCCGCCTTCGGGTCCAGGATGCGGTGCAGCTTCGCCGTGCGCACCAACTGGTCCCCGCGATACCCCCGTGCCTGTCGAATCGCGGCAATCTGCAAGTCCTTCCCGAACGGGTTGTCCAACTGCCTGTCCCGCGCGAGCACCTCACGCTCCACCGTCGCGAAGTCGAGCACCGGCGTCTCCGTCTTCGCGTTCATCCCCTCCACCAACGTCCGCAAGTCGTTCGCCACGACGAAGTCCGCGCCGTGCTCCTTGAACGCCTCCACCGGCCCCATCGCCTTCTTGCCCACGGCCCGGTTGAGCACACCCTTCCAATCCTTCCCCGTGAGGTCCGGGTTCTGCTCGGAGCCCGAGAGCGCGAACTCCTTCTTCAAAATCCACTGGTTCAACACGAACCACGAATACTCATGCCCCGTCTTCAGGATGTGCTCGAGCGTTCCCAACGTGTCGAAGCCCGGGAACAACGGCGGCGGCAGCCGCTTGCCCGTCGCGTCCAGCCACAGCGAGCTGGGCCCTGGAAGAATCCGGATGCCGTGCCGAGGCCAGATGGGGTTCCAGTTCCTCAACCCCTCCGTGTAATGCCACATGCGGTCGCGGTTGATGAGCCGTCCACCCGCCGCCTCCGTAATCGCAATCATCCGACCATCCACATGCGCCGGCACACCCTGCACCATGAACTTCGGCACGGGCCCCATGCGCTCCGGCCAGCTCTTGCGCACCAGCTCGTGGTTGCCGCCAATGCCTCCCGACGTGACAACCACCGCCGAGCCCCGCAGCTCGAAGTCCCCCGCCGTCTCCCGTGAGCTGCTCACCCCACGCTCCACGTCCGAGGGCACCAGCTTCATCCCCCGCACCCCCACCACCGCCCCCGCCTCGACGAGCAGCTCGTCCACACGGTGCCGGAACAGGAACGTCAGCGTCCCCTTCTCCCGCGCCGCCTGCGCGCGCCGGACAAAAGGCGCGAGCACTCCCGGCCCCGTGCCCCACGTCACATGGAAGCGAGGCACGGAGTTGCCGTGCCCCACCGCGCCGTAGCCACCGCGCTCCGCCCAGCCCACCACGGGGAACCAGCGCATGCCCTGCGCATGCAGCCACGGGCGCATCTCCGTCGCCGCGAAGTCGACGAAGGCCTCCGCCCACTTCCGGGGCCAGTGGTCCTCCTCGCGGTCGAACCCCGCGGTGCCCATCCAGTCCTCGAGCGCGAGCGCATGCGAGTCCTTGATGCCCATCCGCCGCTGCTCCGGCGAGTCCACCAGGAACAACCCACCGAAGGACCAGAACGCCTGTCCCCCCAGGTTCTGCTCACCCTCCTGGTCCACCACCGTGACGCGCTTGCCCGCGTCCGCGAGCTCCGTCGCCGCGACGAGCCCCGCGAGCCCACCGCCCACGACGATGACATCCGTCTGCTGTCCCATCCGGAGCCTCCAGTCCCAAAACCCAAGGGAGGCCGGATGATAGCCTCAGTCGTCGACCTGGACCCGCACCCTCGCCAGCTCCGCGAACTGCCGCACCACGCAGTCCCCCTCGCTCCCGTCCTCCCAGGCGAGCATGGCGAACTCCGCCGGCGCATCCAACGCGATGATGGGGTGGTGCCACACGCCCCGGTGGTAGTTCACGCCCTCCCCCGGTCCACAGACGAAGGCCTCCAACTTCTCCACGTCCGGCCCACCCTCGGGCGCGCTCGGGGCGACACACACCAGGTACCGCTCGCACCGCATGGGAAGGAACGCCTGGCTCGAATACGGATGATGCTCCAGCAGCTTCACCGTGAAGGGCAGCCCCTGGGGCACCGAGCGGAACACCGCGAGGTTCGGCTTCGCCGAGTCCCGCGCGTTCTCCAGCCTCGCGGACCAGTCGAATCGCACCGCCGTCCCCTGATTCGCCAGCGCCCCCGGCGCGAGCCCCGCGGAGACCACATCGCCAAACGGTGCGAAGCCTTCTGGCGACAACCGCCGCGCGACGATGACTCGGGGCACATGCTCACTCATGGCTGAAGCATAACGTCGGGGGATGACGCGCCCAAGGCGGCCCGGCCCGGCGCGAGTGCCATGGGACTGTCATGGTCAACAGCGCATCCCCAACGTCACGGGTCCTCCCCATGGCGACAAGCGCTTCATCTCCCGGTTACATCGCCATGGCATCTTCCACGGACTCAGAGCCGTCATGCCGAGGGCTCCCCACACCCCCATGCGAATCCTCCTCACCGCACTCGTCCTCTTGAGCGCACCCGTCCTCGCTCAACCCCCGTCCCCACCCAAGCCCGAGTCCGTCCCCAAACCCACCAGCTTCTTCCGCCAGCTCCAGGAGACACGCTCCTTCAACAGCGGCCGTCCCGTGGGCGCCACTGTCACTCCGGATGAGCAGACGCTGTTCTTCCTGCGCAACTCCGCCACCTCCAACGCGCTCTCCCTCCATGCGTTCGACGTGGCCACCGGCCAGTCGCGAGAGCTGCTCACGCCCGAGAGCCTCCTGCAAGGCGCCGAGGAGACCCTCACGCCCGAGGAGAAGGCGCGCCGGGAGCGCATGCGGATGAACTCGCGCGGGTTCTCCAACTACACCCTGTCCGATGACGGCAAGAAGCTCCTCATGGGGCTGTCCGGCAAGCTGTTCGTCGTGGAGCGGGCGTCCGGAAAGGTGACCGAGCTCAAGACGGGACCGGGCGTCATCGACCCGCGACTGTCCTCGGATGGCACCCAGGTGGCCTACGTCCGCGAGCACGACGTGTACCGCCTGGACCTGGCCACCAACACCGAGCGCCGCGTCACCAAGGGCGGCACCGAGGAGAAGACACACGGGCTGGCGGAGTTCATCGCCCAGGAGGAGATGTATCGCTTCTCTGGCTACTGGTGGAGCCCGGACGCCAAGGCCCTGGCCTACACGGAGTCGGACACGAGCGGCGTGGAGAAGCTCTCCATCGCGGACACCGGCAACCCCGCGCAGGGCGCGCAGCAGCTCTCCTACCCTCGCGCCGGCAAGGCCAACGCCAGGGTGCGGTTGGGCGTCATCCCCGTCACCGGCGGAAAGACGACGTGGGTGAACTGGGACGCGGAGAAGTACCCCTACCTCGCCACCGTGCGCTGGCCCGCGAAGGGCCCGCTGACCCTGCTGGTGCAGAACCGCCACCAGACGGAGGAGGTGCTGCTCGCCGTGGACGTGAAGACCGGGCGCACCACGCCCCTGCTCGTGGAGAAGGACGACGCCTGGCTGGAGCTGGACCAGACCTTCCCCCACTGGCTGGAAGACGGCAGCGGCTTTCTCTGGGGCACCGAGCGCAACGGCGCACCCGAGCTGGAGCTGCGCGACGCCACCGGCAAGCTCGTGCGCTCGCTCGTCCCGCCTGACGCGGGCTTCGGCGGACTGGTGGGCTACGTGGAGAAGGAGGAGACCGTCTACTTCGTCGGAGGGACGAACTCCGCGGAGCGCTACGTGTGGCGCGCGCGAAAGGGAGACAAGCCGACCCGCGTCACCACGGGAGGCCCGGCGCTGGAGTCGGCCCGCCTCTCCCCCCGGGGAGGGCTGCTCGTCGTGACGTCGGAGGGCCCCAAGAGCATGCGGAGCACCGTGGTGCTCAAGGCGGACGGCACGCGCGTGGGCGAGCTGCCCTCCATCGCGAAGGAGCCTCCCTTCCAGCCCCGGCTGGAAGTGCGTCAGGTGGGCAAGGAGCGCTTCCCGACGTCCCTGGTGCGTCCGCGCGACGCGAAGCCCGGGGTGAAGCTGCCCGTCATCGTGGAAATCTACGCGGGCCCCGGCACCGCCATGGTCCGCCAGAGCATGGCGTCGCACCTCACCGCGCAGTGGATGGCGGACCAGGGCTTCCTCGTGGTGCGGCTCGACGGACGCGGCGCCTCGCCGACGGCCGACGCGAAGCTGCGCAAGCCGAAGTACGACTTCCCCAAGGTGCTGATGGATGAACAGGTGGCGGCGCTGCGCGCGCTCGCGGCGGAGGTCCCCGAGCTGGACTTGAACCGCGTGGGAATCACAGGAGGCAGCCACGGCGGCTACATGTCCGCGCTCGCCGTGCTCACCCGGCCGGACGTCTTCAAGGCCGCGGTGGCGGTGTCGGCGGTGACGGACTGGCGGGACTACGACACGCACCTGACGGAGCGATTCCTCGGCCTGCCCGACGAGCACCCTGACGCGTATGCCCAGAGCTCACTGCTCACCCACGTGAAGGCGGGCCAGCCCATGGGCAAGCTCCTCGTCATTCACGGCACCGCGGACGACAACGTCTTATTCTTCCACGCCCTCAAGCTGTCGGACGCGTTGTTCCGGGCGGGCCAGTCCCACGAGTTCCTGCCGCTCTCCGGCATGACGCACATGGTGTACTCCGACCCGCAGGTGACGGAGCGCTTGTGGGAGCACACCATGCGCTACTTCAAACAGCACCTCTGACGGACAGGACGGAGGCCCTGGACTCGGCCTCCGTCCCCAACACCGTCAGCGCACCGGCGGCGGAAGCACCTTGAGCTGCGGCTTCACGACCTTCAGGTCACCCACCACCACGATGGTCATCGACTCACGCGTGAGCGTCTTCGTGGCCATCTGCTTCACCTGCTCCGGGGTGACGGACATCACCGTCTGCACGTAGTCGCGCAGGTACGAGTCCGGCAGTCCGTGCAGGTCCACGAAGCGCAGCTTGTTGATGATGCCGTTGCGCGACGAGTTCTGGAGCAGGAAGACACCCGCCAGGTAGTTCTGCACCTCGCGCAGCTCGTCGGCGGAGGGCGGCGTCCTGCGCAGCGTGTCCACCTCCTTGAGCACCTCCTTCAGCGACTCCCCGGTGACGGCCGTCGTCACGTCCGCGTTCTGCACCCAGGACGCATCCCCCACGTGCACGGAGATTTCGCTGTAGGGCGAGTACGAATAGCCCTTCTTCTCGCGGATGTTCGCGGTGATGCGCGAGCTGAAGTAGCCACCGAGCAGCGTGTTCATCACCTCCTGCTGGACGTAGTCGGGACTTGCGGGCGGCAGCGCCTTCACCGCGACGCGCACCGTGGACTGCACCGAGCCGGGCCGGTCCAGGTACTGCACCGACTTCGCCACCTGCTGCGTCGGCGGGTTCTGGACGCGCGCGGGGCCCGGCTTCCAGCCGGTGAACACCTCGCGCACCGCCTTCTCCACCGAGGCCGCGTCGAACCGGCCGACGATGTACAGCCGCGAGCGGGCCGCGCCGATGTTCGCGTCGTAGTGCGCGCGCACACCCTCCCGCGTGTAGCCCTTCAACATCTCCTCGGTCGGGAAGATGCGGCCATAGGGATGGTCGCCATAGACGGCCTTCGCCAGCAGCTCGTCGGCGAGCACCTGCGGCTGGCTCCGGTAGATGGCCACGTCCCGCAGCAGGTTCGCCTTCACCCGCTCCACCTCCGCCGGAGGGAAGGCCGGGCTCTGGATGACGTCCGCGATGAGCGCCACCGCCTGGGGCGCCGACTCGGAGAGCACCTCGATGCCGACGAACGTCTGGTCCTGCGTGGTGCCGACGTTGAGCTGTCCCCCCAGCCCGGCGGCCGTCTGGGCCACCTGCTCGGCGGTGCGGGAGGTGGTGCCCTCCACCAGCAGCTTGCCCGTCAGGTCCGCGAGCCAGACCTCATTGGACTTCTCGTGGATGTTGCCGGTGTCGATGGCGAGCTGGATGGCGACCTTCGGCATGTCGCCATAGGGAAGCAGCGAGACCTCCAGCCCGTTGTCGAGCTTGAACTCGGTGCGGACGGGGACCTTGAAGGGCTTGGGCGCCGCGGGAGCCGGAGGGGCCTCCTTGGCGGGAGCGGCGGCGATGGCGGGCGCGTGCAGAAGCCCGAACACCATCAGCGCGGGAGCGACGAGACGGCTGCGAAGTGAGCGCGTGTTCATGGGTCGCATGTCCTCAGCGGGCCTGGGCCTTGGTGGGGGCGGGAGTCACCGTGAGCACCGTGCGGTTCTCACGGCGCAGGTACTCACGCGCGGTCTTCTGGATGAGCTCCGGTGACACCTTCATCAGCTCGTCCTCCAGCCGGTTGATGCGCTCCGGGTCGTCGAAGAAGAGCGCGAAGGAGGCCAGCAGGTCCGCGCGGCCGAAGCCGAGGAACGACTCCACGTGCTCATACAGCCGCGAGCGCGCCTTCACCCGCGCACGCGCCAGCGTCGCCGCGTCGATGGGCTTTTCCTGAAGCTGCGCCACCACGCCGTCAATCTCCTTCAGAATCGCTTCCGGCGACGTACTCGCGTCGTGGAACAGATACGCGGTCCACTGCATGGGCCCGTTGTAGTTCCACTGGTTGCCCAGCTCGTTCACCCCACCCTGCAGCTCACCCGCCAGGCCCTTCTTCTGCACGAGCTGCTGGTAGAGCGCGCTGTCATTGCCCTTCAGGAGCACCTCGTCGACCAGCGCCATGGCGTAGTACTCGGGCGTGCCCACCGCGGGCATGTGGTAGCCCACCGCGAGCGCCGGGCGCTCGGCCAGCTTGTCCGGCTTGTCGTGGCGCTTCTCCTTCTCCTGGCGCGGCTCGGAGATGTCCGGCTTCTGGGGCTGCGCCACCGTGGGCAGCGGTCCGAAGTACTTCTTCACCCAGCCCTTCACCTGCTCCGGCTCGAAGTCGCCCACCACCACCAGCACGGCGTTGCTCGGGGCGTAGTACGTCTTGAAGAACGACTTCACGTCGTCCAGCGTGGCGGCCTCCAAATCCTTCAGGTCGCCGTAGAAGTTGTGCGCGTTGTACCAGTTGGTGTTCGCCACCTGCGGCATGTCCAGCCACGGAAAGCCGCCATAGGGCTGGTTGAGGACGTTGACCTTCACCTCGTTCGACACCACGCCCTGCTGGTTCTTGAGGTTCTCCTGCGTCACCTCCAGGCCGCGCATCCGGTCGGCCTCCGCCCAGAGCATCGTCTCCAGCGCGTTGGAGGGGACAATCTCGAAGTAGTTGGTGAAGTCGAAGCGCGTGGAGCCGTTGAGCACTCCGCCGTTCTTCTGGATGAGCCGGATGAACTCCATCTTCCCGAGGTTGGTCGAGCCCTGGAACATCATGTGCTCGAACAGGTGCGCGAAGCCGGTGCGGTTCTTCGGCTCGATGCGAAAGCCGATGTTGTAATAGACGCCAATCGCCGTCTTGGGCGCCGTGGTGTCTCGCGAGAGGACCACCTTCAAGCCGTTATCGAGCTTGAAGTAGTCCACCGGCACCTGGAGCTTGGGCGTCTCGGCGGGAGCCGGGGCCGGGGCAGCCACCGCGGGAGCCTCGGCGGGCGCAGGTGGGGCTTCGGGCTTCTGGGCTTCGTGTGATGCCGCGCACCCGAGGAACGCGGCGGCTGTTACCGCTCCGAACACTCTTCTCATCGACCCCTCCCAGGGACCTGGCCATGCGTCGAAGGACGCCGACCCTTACGGCGAGCTGTGACCATCGATTGCGAGGACGTGCTGGCGACTTCTAGGCCACCATGAAGGGGGCCGCGCAGTAGGAGCAGACGACCTTGTCTCCTGGAAGAACATTGTCCGCGCCCACCGGGGCATCACACGAGGGACACCTGCTGCCGACACTCTGCGCCCGCTCCAGCGCGTCCCGGTGGACGTACTCGCGCGACTCCGCCAGGTAGACGAGGTCCACCTCGTGACGGGCGATGAGCGCGGTGAGCAGCGCATCCGCCTCGTCCTCGGACACCTTGAGGTGAAGGGCCGCGTCGCTCGCGCGGAGCCGGATTTGTGCTCGGATGAAGCCACGCAGTTGCTCCCGGCGCCGAGCCGTCCGGGACGGCGCCATGCCTTTCTTCCACAGGAAGACCCCCACACCCACGAACACGACCGCCAGCGCCAGAACCAACCACCCGTCCGAGGCTTTCTTCCCTTCATCCGGCGAAACGATTCCCACCACGCCCACCGCCAGCCCCATCACCCCGAACACCGCGCCAGCGACCCCCACCCACGCGACCACCAGGCCCACGGCCCTCGCGAGCCAGTCGAGGACGCCCGGAGCACCAGGGCTCACGGCGGCGGGCGGCGGGGACACGGCTGTCAGCGGGGAGTCGTGACGGCGAGGAGTATTCATGGAGTCTCACGGGCTGCGGGCGGGAGCCCCGCATCCTAGAGGCCGCCCCCGCGGCGGTGTCCCGGGAAAATCCGCCCCGCCGCGCCCGGCCACACTCCGGGCACGGCGAGGTTGTCACTCAGGGAAGGTCAGCCCTTCAGCCCTGAGGCTCCTGCGGGCACGTCGAGCACATGGGCGGGCAGTCCTGGGGGCACCACGTCGGCTCACCCGTGGAGCAGATGAAGTCACCGCACGGAGGCGTGTTGGGGCAGTCGATGGGGCAGGACCACCCATGCTCACCGTTGTTGCAGAGGCCGTCACCGCACGAGTTGCTGGGGCAGTCGCCGGGACACGTCGACGTCGTCTCACCCCCGTTACAGATCCCATCCCCGCACGAGGTGCCAGGGCAGTCCGACGGGCACGACCAGGTCGTCTCCCCGTTGTTGCAGAGGCCGTCACCGCAAGTGGGCACCGAAGCGCAGTCCTCGGGACAGGTGGAGCTGCTCTCCCCGTGTGCGGTGTCACAGAAGTTGTCGCCGCAGATGTAGGCGCAGGGCTCGCACCACGGCCAACTGCCCCCGCATGGGCACTGCTCGAGCCCGGCCTCTACCTGTCCCGGCTCCATCACTCGGGAGTCGGGAGAAGACTCGCCACACGCGGAGAAGAGCCCCAGCGTCAGGCTTGCCACGACGACCAACAGACGAGACTTCATGGGCGACTCCTTGGAAAAAGGGGTGTCCAGGGTAACCCAGAATATCATCTCAATAACAAACACAGACGATGCGTGATTGCGCGGGACGTCATGGACGCGACTTCCCCCAGGGAGTCCGCGCCTGGCACCCGGACACATCGACAGGGTCTCCCCTCACCCGGCAGCGTCATTCGACGTTTCTTCTCTCGGACGGAGTGACAGGTCCACGTGCCGTGTGTTACCCCGAAAGACCACCTCGTTGGTGTTCAAACAGTACGTCTGGTTACTGACACCAACCCATCCAGGGCCGTTTCCGTGGAGCCATCGCGGAGGGTCCTGCCATGCCCAAAAAGCGAGGAACCGCGTGAGCGCTACATCCAACGCGGTGCGGCCCCTGTCCCTGGGACAGCGATACCGTGCCTATACCCACAGGAACCTGGACGAGCTGACGGCGAGGGCACGCCTGTCGTCGGACGAGCGGCTCGCCGTGCAGGCGGTGGCCCAGGTGCTCCCCTTTCGCGTCAACACGTACGTGGTGGACGAGCTCATCGACTGGTCCGCCGCGCCGGACGACCCCATCTACCGGCTCGTGTTTCCGCGGGCGGACATGCTGCCCGCATCCGACGTCTCGCGCATCGTCGACCTGATGCGCTCGGGGGCGCCCGCGCTGGAGCTGGCGGGGGTGGTGCGAGACATCCGCGCGAGCCTCAATCCGCATCCCGCCGGGCAGATGCAGCTCAACGTGCCCAAGCTCGCCAACGAGGAGCCGCTGCCGGGGCTCCAGCACAAGTATCAGGAGACGGTGCTCTTCTTCCCGAAGCAGGGGCAGACGTGTCACGCCTACTGCACGTATTGCTTCCGCTGGGCGCAGTTCGTGGGGGACGCGGATTTGAAGTTCGCCTCGCGAGACATCGCCCCCATGGTCGACTACGTGCGCGAGCACCCGGAGGTCACCAACGTGTTGTTCACCGGGGGCGACCCCATGGTGATGAGCGAGGCGGTGCTGGCGCGCTACATCGAGCCGCTGCTGGACATCGAGCACCTGGAGGCCATCCGCATCGGCACCAAGGCGCTGGCGTACTGGCCGCAGCGCTTCGTCACGGACCCGGACGCGGACGACACGCTGCGCCTGTTCGAGAAGGTGGTCGCCTCCGGCAAGAGCCTGGCGTTCATGGCGCACTTCTCCCATCCCAACGAGATGGTGCCGGACATCGTGCAGGAGGCCGTGCGCCGCATCCGCTCCACGGGCGCGGTCATCCGCACCCAGGCGCCGCTGATTCGCACCATCAACGATGACGCGGCGACGTGGGAGCGCATGTGGCGCACGCACCTGCGCCACGGCATGGTGCCGTATTACATGTTCATCGAGCGGGACACGGGACCGCAGGACTACTTCGCCGTCCCGCTCGCCTCCGCCTACGACATCTTCCGGAGCGCCTACCGGCAGGTGTCTGGCCTGGCGCGCACGGTACGCGGCCCGTCGATGTCCGCCACGCCCGGCAAGGTGTGCGTGGATGGCGTGACGGAAATCGGGGGCGAGAAGGTCTTCATGCTGCACTTCATCCAGGCCCGGGAGGCGGAGTGGGTCGGCAAGCCCTTCTTCGCGAAGTACGACGAGAAGGCGACGTGGCTGTTTGATTTGAAGCCCGCCCTGGGTGCCACGCACTTCCCCTGGGAGCAACCCGCTATCCCCCCAGGATGAGGATGGCCATGCCGAGGATGAGCACGGCAATCATCCCGGACTTCAAGAGGACGTTGGCCTCGCGGAAGAAGAGGGCCGACAGGATGAAGCCCACGATGAGGCTCGTCCTGCGCAGCACGGACAGGTGCGTCACCATCGCCTCCGGCTCGGTGATGGCGACGAAGTAGATGAGCTCGGCCGCCACCCAGGAACACCCCACCAGCGGAATGCCCCAGCTCCAGGTGAGGCCCAGGCCCAGTCCGCCGTTGCGCAGCATGTACGGCACGAAGACGAGCGCGGACAGAAGGCAGCGCTGGAACGCGGAGCTGGCTTGCAGCTCCAGCACGGGCAGGCCCAGCCGCGAGACGAGGAACTTGTCATACACGGTGGTCGCCGCCGACAGCGCGGTGGCGGACAACATCCACCACACGGAGCGGTTCTTCGCCAACACCAACCCCTCCTTCCGGCCGACGATGGAGAGCACGTAGTACGAGCAGACGGTGAGCATCAGCCCGAGGAACTGCACGGGCGTCAGCAGCTCGCGGAACATCAGGAAGCCGCCCGCCAGCGTCCACAGCGGGCCGGAGGCGCGCACCGCTCCGGCGATGGAGATGGGCAGCTCGCGGACCGCGTAGTACGCGAGAATCCACGACGCCGTCATCGCCACTCCCTTGGGCAACAGCCACGCCTGCTCCCGCCACGTCAATCCAAACGGCTCGACGTGAATGGGCAGCACGCCCGGAATCAACACCGGCACCCAGCACAGCGCGCCAAAGAGAGAGGACCACATGACGACGGGGATGACGCTGTTGCCCGTCATCGCCTTCTTCGTCCAGACATCATAGAGGCCGAGCATCACGCCCGCGCCCAGGCCATACGCAATCCACATGGTTGAGGGTCTTCGAGGCAAAGAGGTGCCCGCTCGAGCCCACGGCTTGGCGAGGCCCGAGTCGGGAGCACGGCGGAGCAACGACGAAGCCCCGCCGGCGAGAAAGTCTTCCCGTCAGCCTTCGAGCGAGCGGAAGGCGTCCACGGTCTGACGCAGGTGCTCCGGAGACTTCGTGCCCGTCAGCACGTAGCCGGAGAAGCGCTGCCCGAGGATGTGAGTCAATGACTCGCGCATGGACAGCCGCGCATCCCTTCCCTCCTCCTGGAGCAACTGGCCCATGGCGAAGGGCCGGTTGACCAGGACCTGGAGCCCGTGTCGGGCCGCCAGCTCGAACGCCGGCTCCAGCGTCCGGTGGAGCAGGTTGTAGGGGAACTGAAGGAAGGAATAGACGCCCGCGGCACAGGCGGCCTCGGCGCCGGCCCAATCACTCACACTGGCGCCCACGCGGGAGACCCCGAGCGTCCCCGCGTACTCGAGCACGCGCAACACCTCGGGCGAGCCCACGTTGGCGGCCGTCGCTTTGTGGACCTGGAGCAGGTCGATGTGCCCGAGCAGCCGCACGCTCTCGTCCAGGCTCCGGCGAAGCGCGTCCGGCGAGTGGTCGGTGAAGGACGTGTTCCGCACCGCGTCCCAATGCTCACCCAGCTTGGTGGCCACGAAGACGGAGCTCCGCGCGGAGCCGAGCCCCGACAGGAACGCACCAAAGCGCTTCTCGCTCGAGCCATACGCGGGCGCGGTGTCGAAGCAGCGGACCCCCAGTTCGAGGGCGGTGTCGAGCAGCCGTCTACCGTCGGCTTCCGACGGAGGCGGTTCGGCGCGGTAGCCCCACCTGCGTCCGAGCGAGAGCAGTCCGAGCCCCAGCTCCACGGGCCGTGTCCCGCTCATGACTTCACCTTGGGGTGATAGAACGCCTGCGGCTTCACGTCCTCGGCGCGGAAGCCACCGTTGCCCAGGATGACCTGTCCCACGCCCAGCACCAGGCCCCGCGCCGTGCCCGAGCCCTTCAACACGGCCGCGCGCACGTCCGGGTCCGGGTCGCTGAAGGCCGCGCCCGCCGCGAGCTGACAACTGTCCACGGTGATGGCCCCGAGCACCTGCGTCCCGGAGCCGAGCACGCTCTCTCCGAACACGGACACGCCACCCAGATACCGTCCCCCGTCGCCCACGGTGATACGCGCACCGGAGCGATTGGCCTTCGCGGTGAAGCCGCCCTCGCCAAACTGGTTGCCGTCACCGACGAGGATGCTGCCCGTCTCGGCGGCCAGCAGCGTGCCCGTGTGGAGGATGTTCCGGCTGCCCAGTTGGAACTCCGCCGAGGCCGCGCAGGTCAGCGTAACACACGGATGGATGACATTGCCCTCGCCGATGCGCAGGTGCCGCGAGATGAGCACGGAGAACGGGTCATAGATGACGTTCCCCGTGTCCGCGAGCGCGAGGACCTCCTCCACGGTGAGCAGTCCCGCCGAGCGCCGGGGCGCATCCAGGGCCGCGAGCAGGTCAAGCCGCATGGGTGGCCTCCCGCACGACGGACGCGAGGCTCGCGTGCAGCACGTCACACGGGCGCTTCGCGATGAGCCCATCCTCCAGTCGCTCGTAGAGCCGCGCCGTCAGCACGTCCGTGAGGAACGGCGCCTCCGTCATCTTCCCCGGCAGGATGCAGATGTGGCCGGGCACCGGCTCGTGGATGGCGATGTTGAGCGAGCGCGCGGAGCCCGCGTCGGGCGCGAAGTCCACCTTGGTGCAGGCCACGTCGCTGTGCGGCCCCGCGTTGCGCCAGCCCGGCACCAGCCGCTCCAGCGCGCGGTGGAGGTTGTCCGCCCGCTCGGGCACCACGTGGTAGTCGGGATTGGCGCACAGGAGCGCGTCTTCGTTGAGTCCCACGACGCTGTAGTCACCGTGGTGCATCATCGCCGCCTCGTGCGGGTCCACGTAGAACAGCCCGTGCCCGCCCAGACGCGGCACCACCACCAGGTGGCTCTTCCAGTAGCGGATGGGCAGCTCCAGCCCGAAGAACTGGCGGAACAAATCTCGCGCCCCGAAGCCCGTCGAGTAGACGAACAGTCGCGACTCGATGTGCAGCGTCTCCCCCTCGGCGGTGATGACGGTGGCCTCCGAGCCGCTCACGCGCTCCAGCCGCGAGCCGGTGAGGACCTCCGCGCCGCCCTGCTGCGCGGAGGTGTACAGCTTGCGATACAGCATCCGCGTGTTGATGCTGACGTCAGCGACCTCGAACACCGCGGACGCGCGAGACAGGTCCGCCGACGAGAAGCGCGCCTGGGCCTGCGCATGCGTCAGCGGACGATGGCTGACGCCCGCCTCCTCCCAGCGCGAGACGAGCTCCTGGAGCCGGTCCGCGTCCCGCACCAGCACGAGCGGCGGCCGGTCCGCATCCTCCACGGCCTCCGGCGCGAAGGCTCGAATCTGCTCGTGCCCGTAGATGCACCGCCGCGCCACCTGGATGGCCGCCTGCCGGTCCTTCACCGAGCCGGCGTGATAGCTGCCCCGGTGCAACCAGCCCTCGTTCCGGGTGGAAGGCCCACTGGCCAGCGTCGGCTGCTTCTCCAACAACAACAACCTCAGGCCGAGCCGCGCCAGCTTGTGGCTCGCCATCAACCCCGTCACGCCTCCGCCCACCAGCACCACGTCATACCGACGGATGTTTCGCATCACGTAGCTCTCCCCATGTCCTGTCACACCGTCACGCGCCCTCCGTGACGAAGAATTTTCACAATCGTGACTTTCACGATTAGCTTGATTTGCTACTATTGACGCTTTGCGTCTGACTTAGGAAGGACGCGGCGGGTGTGGCGCCTGGGAGGCGTGAAGCACCATCCCGGGTGGGCTCGCGCGGAAGTCCCCGAGCGAAGGGCACCGAAGCAAACTCACGAGGGGCGTTCTCCTGGAAAATCATCAGGAGGCTGCAACCGTGCGACGGATGTTCAGGCTGCTGTGCTGTGTGGGCGTGCTGGCGGCGTGTGGTGGCTCGGAGACGGACGAGGACTTCGAGCAGGAGAGCGACCCGGGCACGCGGCTGGCGAGCGTGAAGCTGGCGGACGGTCAGGCGGTGACGTTCTACGAGGTGCCCGACTACGGCATCGTCACGGTGGTGAAGGGCCCGCGAGGCACGCCGATGCCGGACGCGGCGGCCTTCGACGGCATGCCCATCCCGGACATCTACCGCAAACTGTCGGGGGGCCAGGAGCCGCCCGCCGCGCTGGTGGAGGCCGCCCGCCGCGTGCCGTCCGCCCTGGCGCAGACGCCCGTGCGCGAGGCGATGGCGCCCGAGGGCAAGGCGCAGACCTCCCTGGGGCCTTCAGGGGACGGCGTGAGTCAGCTGGCCGTGCCGGACACCGCCTGGTGGTCCGCCAATTTCTGCCAGGGCCTCAACACCGAGTACGACGAACTCTGGTGCCCGCTGGGTGTCTACAGCTGGGCGCACACCGGTTGGGGGCCCGTGCAGAAGTACTACCAGGCCTGCGCCACGACGGGTGAGGCCACGGGCTCGCTGTGGATGGACAAGTGGGCGAGCGGCGCGTGGCAGCGCCTGCAGACCGCCACGCTGCCCAAGTGGTGGTGGACGTGCGTGTGGGGCGTGGGCGCGGCGCAGTACCGCTCCGGCCTGGACGCGACGGCCAACGCGCTCTTCGTGGCGCGCTACCGCTACGCCATCCCCAACATCATCGGCAGCGCAGGGGACCTCCCGGCCGACCGCAGCTACCCGAACTTCGCCGACAACATCCAGGGCATCACCCACAACTCCACGCACTGGTTCCTGACGCGAAACACCACCAACTTCTGGAAGGACGAGGCCACGAACGGAATCATCGCGAAGCAGGCGATGACGGCCATCAACGACGACCCGCCGGAGCGCTTCCACATGCCGACGCCCTGGTACAACGCGGGCTTCCGGCACTACGGCGACCTGGTGCACGTCAATGGCTATCTCTACATCGCCATGGATGGACCGAGCCAGGGCGGCGCCGTGGGCGTCTTCAACACGAGCATGCAGTACATCGGCTACGCGTCGCTGCCGAACTGGTCCGGCGGCGTGGCGTTCCTCGCGTACAACCCGCGTGACGGGCTGTTCTACGCGGCGACGAACGCCTTCGGGGCGACCTCGCTGCGCGGCTATTCCATTGGCCTGTCTGGCAACACCGTCATCGTCACCCACAAGCGCACGCTGACGCTGTCGAGCAGCATCCCCGTGGGCGCCTGGATTCAGGGCGGCAAGATTTCCGCGCGCGGCAACCTGTACATCAGCGTGGGCGGCGGCGGGCAGACGTCCGGCATCTACATGGTCGACGTGGTGAACGGCTTCGTGCAGACGTATTACTACGTGCCCTACGGCTCCTCGGACGAGTTCGAGGGCCTGGACCTGTGGGATTTGGACGCGGACCAGCGCATCGGGGCACGCGGACAGATTCACATGCAGAAGATCAACATCGACCTGCCGGGCTTCGCCGACGACTACTGGCTGTCTCACTACCGCGTCGACGACCCGAGCAAGCTGTAGCAAGGGGAATGGACGACCTCGAGCACGAAGGAGCCCGAGGTTTCAATCCACCCCGCACGGCGAGGGCCCGCGGCTCGACCCCTGAGCCAACGGCCCGCCCATAATGAAACACGGGCCCCGCGCGCCGTCGCCCCCCGGACACCCTTGTTTCGGGGGGCTGGTGATACAGCGACAGGGACGACAAGGCTGCCGGCGCCGCATGGAGCGGGTTTGTCGCATCGGAGTGGCTGTCCATGAAGTGCGCCGGATTCAGAGTGTTCGTGAAGGGGCTGGCCCTGGGGTCTCTGCTGTGGATGACGGCATGCAACGTGCCCATCGAAGCGGAAGAAGAGACAGGGGAGTTCGTGTCTCAAGAAGAGTCATCCCTGGAGTCACCGCTGGTTCCCGGCGTTCCGTGTGCCGACGGAACCATGGAGCAGATTTTCTCGGGAGGCATGGCCGGGTGCGCCGGCAAGGTCACCTGGGGCAGCCGCGCCTCGCTCTGCGCGCCTGGCTTCCGCCCCGCGAGCGCGCGGGAATGGGACACGCTGTTCCTTGGACTCGCGCCCGCGCACAACTACTGGACCAATGATGACCTGCGCTACAGCGGCGTGTCGGGGACCTGTAGCGTCTCGTACGTGACGGGCACCGCCTGTCCCGCCGGTCAGCCCATGCGCGTGTGTACGGCCGCCGGCACCGACGCAGAAGGAAATACCTGCAACTGGACCGGGTGCGGCTTGCTGGCGAACACCCCCAACAGGTTCTTCGGAGGCTGCGCGGGCAACACCACGGCGGGCACGCTCTGCGTTCCTCGGGGATGCGCGGATGGTTCCGTCGAGCAGACGTTCTCCAACGGCATGGTGGGGTGTGCCGGGAGTACGAACTGGGCGGGTCGCGCCGCGCTGTGCGCTCCCGGGTACCGGGTGGCCACCGCCGCCGAGTGGGTCGGCCTCCATGGCACAAGCGTGCCCACGCACCACTACTGGACCAACGACGACCTCAAGTACACCGGCTCGGCGGCGGCGTGCTACGTGAGCGCGACGGTGGGGAGCGCGTGCCCCGCCGGACAGCCGATGCGCGTGTGCCGGTCCACGGGCACCGACGCCGAAGGCAACACGTGCAACTGGGTCAACTGCGGGTACGGCGCGCTCCCTCCGCCCAACCAATACTTTGGCGGCTGCGCGGGCAACCCCACGGCGGGTGCGCTCTGCGTGCCGACGCGGGGCTGCGCGGATGGCTCCGTCGAGCAGGTCCTCACGAGCAACCTCGTGGGCTGTTCGGGCGTGGTGACGTGGCCCAATCGCAATCAACTGTGCGCCCCGGGCTGGACGGCGAGCACCGCGAGCACCTGGACCAGTCAGCATGGCCTCGCGGCCCCTCGGTACAACTACTGGACCAGCGACAACCTGCGCTATCTGGGCACGGGCTCGTCCGCTTGCGCGGTGTCGACCACGTCCGGCACGGCCTGCAACGCGAACCAGCCCATGCGCTTGTGTACGCCGGCTGGGACAGATGCCCTGGGCAACCAGTGCAACTGGACCCACTGCGGCTACCAGACCAACACCCCCGACCACTACTTCGGCGGCTGCAACGGCAACACGACGGCCGGAACGCTGTGCAGGCTGTGACCCACGACCCCGTGTAGCGGATTGAAACGGACCGGCGCGGCGGCGCCCCTCCCGTCGCCGCCGCTGCGTCAGTCCCCCGGGCGCGAAGTCAACCTCGCGCCCGGGTCCTGAACGTCAGGGCTACTTCACACCGACGGCGGTCCAGCTCTCCTTCACCTTCGCCACCTCGGTGGAGTCCGCGCCGTAGAGGTCCGTGGCCGCCTGGATGGTGGCGGTGCGGGCCTGGGCGAACGTGGTGCTCGGCGTCATGTAGTGGGCCAGGGCGCGGTAGTAAATCTTCAGGCCCTTGTCCATGCCGACCCCGTCCTTCACCTCGAGCTTGGACGTGCGGTTCGTTCCGCCGTTGGCCAGCAGGTAGAAGGCGTTGTTGGCGATACCGCTGGAGCCGTGGACCTCCGTCTGCTTCGGGTAGTCCTTGTAGTTGTCGATGGAGTACCCGTCCTTCGTGGGGTCGTTCATGTAGCGCAGGCCGTCCGTCGCATCGCCGTTCGTCGGCGTCCAGGCCGTCTCGCCAATCGTCCAGTTGAACTTCACGTCGGAGTTCTTCGTGGACGCGTACCACTCCACGCCGGCGCCCATGATGTCGCTCATGGCCTCGTTCAGACCACCGGACTCGCCGCGGTAGACCAGACCGGCGGTGCGCTCGGTGAGGCCGTGGGCGATTTCATGGCCCGCGATGTCCAGCGCGGTGAGCGGACCGGAGTCCACGCCGTCGCCGTCGCCGTAGGACATCTTCTCGCCATCCCAGTACGCGTTGACGTAGTTCTCGCTCACGTGCACGTAGTTGACGAGCTTCTCGCCCTTGCCGTCGATGGAGTCGCGGCCGAGCACGTCCTTGAGGAAGTCGTACGTCATCGCCGCGCCGTAGTGCGCGTCCACGGCGGCCTGGTTGCGCTTCGGGTCCGTCGCCTCGCCCCAGACGTTGTTGTCGTCCTTGAAGGGCGTGGTGCCGCTCGCCTCTTCCTGGTTCTTCGCGTCGTACGTGGAGATGCCCTTGCCGCGGGTGTTGTCCTCCAGGGTGAACGTGCCGTCCGCGCCCTGCTTCGTCTTCAGGTCCACCTTGCCGCTGTAGAGCGAGGTGTCATCCGCGGTGCCACCGGGGACGGGCGGCTTCGGGGGCTCGGTGGGAGGCTGGGTGGCCTTGGGCGAAATCGCCAGGCCCCAGCTGTTGAGCTTGCCGCTGTCGCCCTTGGCGTTGTCCTTCACCGTCAGCGTCCACTCGCCCTTGGCCTTCTCGCCTGCGAAGGCGCTCAGGTCGAAGTCGCCCTTCACGTTGTCCGTGCTGCCGCCGGTGCGGTTGTGCACCACCGCGCTCTTGCCCGAGGGGCTCGTCAGCGTGACGGACAGGTCGCCCTTGTAGGTGTGGCTGATGTTCAGCGACAGCTTGAGCTTGTCGACAGTGACGTCGTCGGCCACCTTCACCTTGGAGGTGACGGTCGCGTTGTCCTTGATGGCCGCGTTCGGCGTGGTGGAGACCTTCACGTCCGCGGGCGGCGTGGCGGCGGCGCCCTTGGTGCCCTTGGTGGCCGCGGCGTCACCCGTGCCGTGCGTGGCGCAGGGGCAGTTCTTGAAGCCGTCGATGGTGTTGAACTTCTCGTAAATCTTGCCGGTGTTCGCGTCGACCAGGTAGTTCATCCGGCGCGGGTTGTCGGTGCCGTTCACATTGGCGACCTCGACGCGGTACGCGGAGCGGTACTCACCGGACGGGTCCTTGTAGATGACGCGCTCGGAGTTCGGCTGGCGGTCCGGCTTGCCCGCGAAGTCCTTCAGCGCGATGTCCAGCACCTGCGCGTGGGACAGCTGGGGCTTCTGCGTGCCCAGGCCGGCGGGAATCGTGGACTGGTCACCGGTGACGCTGCTCACCTTGCCGTCCTTGCCGAGGTGAGACACCACCTGCTCGGCGTAGACCTTCACGCCCTCGTGCTGCCGGTCCAGGCGCACGTGCGTCATCCCCAGCTCGTCGCGCTCCACGTTCTTCGGGACGAAGGCCGGGTACTGGATGCCGCCCCGGAGCCCCTGCGTCGCGGGCTTGCTGGTGGCCGGGGTGAGGTGCTCCAGCGAGGTCTGGATGGCGGACTGCGCCTCCTTGCTCTCCAGCGACAGGCGGCCCACGGGCGCCGGCAGCGGCTTCAGCGTCTGCTCGGCGCGCGCCAGGTCGGTGGTCTTCGCAGCGGGACCGAAGCCGTCCTTGATGACGTTCGGAGCCGTCCGGGTCTTCGCGGTGTTCTTCGGCTGAGCCTCAGCGGAAATGGTGGGGAGGACCGTCGGCTTCGAACCATCAGTGCGGCGAATGCTCATGGGTCTCAGAACTCCGTACGAGGTGGCTAAAGAGTTATCGCTAGAATGTATCAGGAAGTTACCTGCTGATTTCCACCCCACCCCCTGAAGCCATGTGTCGGAATGTTTCAGTCCGCGAGCCAGCGCGCCGAGGAGACCTTGTCTCCAAATCCCCAAGAATTGAGATTCACTTCTCGCAGTGAACCGTCTCCGACGAGGTCCTGAGTCTTGCCGCTGTAGTTGGCGTCGGCGTGGAGCCGCACGCGGTGTCCGGGCGGAAGGCACCAGCGCACGGCGGAGACCTTGTCGTTGAGCCCGTCGATGTCGTGGAAGCGGGCCCAGTTCTTCGAGCCCCGGTCCGCGAAGTCGAAGATGAACCCCCGGTCGGTGAAGTCGGAGTCGTCGTAGAAATCGACGAAGGCGCGCGAGACGTCGGCGCCGCAGCCGTCGTTCGCCCAGATGCTCCGGAACTCCACCATCTTGACGGAACCCGCGGGGCCGTCGTCGGCGTGTTCGGTGGCGTAGACGATGAGCTTGCGGTCCGCGCCCACGAAGACGCCGCCGGCCGCGTCGAGGTTGCACTGCCGCGCGCCGTCGTTGCTGCAGTACAGGTGTTTCGCCGCGACGTGCTCCAGGCGCAGGTGGCCGTCCAGACTCACACGGTAGAGGTGGGCGTAGTCGTCGCTGACGGGGCCCCAGCGCAGGCCGCCGAGCAGCGTGCCCACCAGGTAGAGCTGACCGTTCTGACAGTCGGTGACGAAGTTGAGGTTCTGGAAGGGGCCCCAGGAGTCGGAGGCCAGCTCCTCGCGGGCCCACTGGTCCACGCGCGTCCACGCGTTCGTCGGCGAGCGGAGGTCCGTGGAGGTGGAGAGGAAGACCTCGAGCACCTTCGCGTCGTACTGGCCGAGCAGCAGCAGGTAGCGCCGGTCGGACAGGCGCGTCAGCGAGGCCGTCCCCGCGTTCGCGGAGGCGCCGGGGATGAAGGCGAAGGGCTCGGGAGACAGGCCCTGGTTGAAGTCATACAGCGCGACGCGGCCGGAGTCGGGGCCCTGCTCCATGGGGAGCGCGAGGATGTTGCCCACCGCCTGCATGCCTCCGCCGTGGGCGTAGCCATTGAGTACGGGGAGCGCCGTCACCGCGCGGTCATCGAGCGGTGGCGCGGTGTCCTCGGGCTGGGAGATGGAGGGGGACAGGCGGTTGGAGCGAAGGCGCAGTCCTTCACCGTTGCGCGAGGGCAGGTGGACGACGTGGCCCACGTTGCCGTTGGTGTTGCCGTCTCGCTTGGACACCACGAGGTAGCGCCCGGAGCCGAGTGACAGGCGTTGAATCCCCTGCCAGTGATTGTCACCGGGATAGGCCACGTTGAAGTTGAACGAACCGGGGCGGAAGCCAAGCACCTCGCCATGGTCTCGGAGTTCATTGAAGCGCGAGGGGACGTCGGGGACACAGAGATTGCAGTCCGGGCTTCCCCAGACACAGGAGGTGTCTCCCTGGAGGGGAACGAGCGAAGCGGACGTGGTGGCGACAGTGGGCGCGGGGGTGGCGTGCTCCGGGCCGCAGCCGGTGAGGCTCGCGAGTGACAGGGTCGTGGCCAGTGCGCGGGCCCACGTCTGGGAAAAGGTGCGGGGATGAAGGGGCATGGTCTCCTCGGGGAAAATGACGCGGGCGGCTCGGAAGCAACGGAGCGTATGGACCTGGTACGTCCAGGAGCATGGCTTGACCCGAGGGTGTCGTGCCATGCGACGCTTCTTCTTCGCGCTCCCCCGGCGCGACAGGCCCGTCCCCCACCTGGAGCTCCCCCTCATGGCCTCGAAGGCGTACGCCGCCATCATGAATGTGTCGCAGTTGCTGTTGGACAAGGGCTTCGAGCCCCAGAACGTCTCGGAGGCGCTTGGACAAGTAGGTGCCGCGCTCGACGTCGACCGTGTCTATATCTTCGAGAACAGCAAGGCCGCCGATGGGAAGCTCTTGTGCAGTCAGCGATACGAGTGGACCGCGGCCTCGACCTCCGCGCAGCTCGACAACCCCGAGCTCCAGAACGTGCCGTATGACGAGGTGCTGCCGTCCTGGGTGCCGCCGCTGTCCTCGGGCCAGGTGGTGAAGGGCCATCCCCGCGACTTCGCGTCCCCCGCGCGCGAGTTGCTGGAGAGCCAGGACATCCGCTCGCTGCTGGTGTGTCCCATCACGCTGGGCGGCGAGTGGTGGGGCTTCGTGGGCTTCGACGACTGTCGGACGGAGCGCGCGTGGCCCACGGCCGAGAGCGCGGTGCTTCAGGCCCTGTCCAATGCGCTGGCCGGCTCGCTGAGACATGCGCGGTTGCGCAGCGCGCTCAGCGGCGTGCAGACACAGCTTCGCGCCATCATCGAGCGCTGCGCGAGCACGACGTCCTGAGGTGGAGACGCCCGGGAAGACGCGCCAGGCGCTGAGCCCCCTTCAGGTATTCCTTCGACAGGGACATGTCTGGAGGGCCCACCTCGCAGCGGGCCTGCTCGAGTCAGGCCCGCTGAGCGCACTGCCTCTCTACCACTGCGCGGGGTCGGCGTCGGCGAAGGTGGTCCCCACGCCAATCTCGTCGAACCAGATGCTCCGCGTGCCCTGACTGCCCTGCATGTACCCGTTGTCGTACCAGCCATTGGCATACAGCCCGACCCGGAACTGGAAGTAGCGGTCGTCCGCTATCGTCGTGTTCAGGTTGTACTGCTCCAGGACCTTCGTCCCGTCGAACCACAGCTTGTAGAAGCCCGTCCCATCCGTGGCCCACTTCGCCTGAATCACAATCTTGTGCCACTCCCCCGCCGTCACCGTGACCAGATTGCCGAACGTCACCGTCTTCTGATTGCAGATGGTGCCCTGCTTCACCCGCGTGAAGAGCTGGTTGCCCGAAATCCACACCATGCTCGACGGCATGTAGTCGTCGCAGCCCGTGTCGGAGAAGTCCGCGATGAACTGCGCGATGTTGTACGACTGCGGCTGGAACTGCCAGTCCGCCTGCAGCCGGAACGCGAAGCCGTAGAAGCCCGTGTCCCCTCGGCGGTACACGTTGCTTCGCATCACCTCCGAGTGGTACCGGCCGCCGTAGGCCGCATCGTAGATCTGCGTCATCTTGAGGCCCGTCGGCCCCTCGTAGGTGACGTTCGTCACCTCGTTCACCGAACCTCGGTGCTCCCGGCTGATGGAGTTCCAGCCAGACAACGTGCCCGTGTTGCGGAAGAGGGACGCCGCCTCGGCGACCAGCCCAAACGCCAACAACGTGGCACCGGCAACAACACCCAGTCTCTTGGTTTTCATTGTGCTCGGGGGTGAGGGGTTCGGGGCCCACCCACGGCCTGGCCCCGAAGTCCTCTTAACCAGGAAAACAAGACAGTGCATGCCGAGGTGAAGGGGACGTTTCCTTTCGAGCGCTCGGGCGCAGGAGCGCGGCGCGGGCCCCACCGGGTGGCGGCATTTATCCAGGCCGACTGGTGGTTTCGTCGAGGGACGCGGGGGCCAGATGGCGATGTGCCGAGCGAGGGGGCGAGTTGCCGCTCGGTGGTGGGCTGCCGCGGGTTCGCGTCTTGGGAGGGGCGGAGCGGCGGGGCCCGCACTATGGTGAGGAGCGATGAGCGAATCGGGCAGTCAGGTGGCGGCGAAGCTGGCCATCGAGGTGAAGGACCTCCACAAGTCCTTCGGTGACAACGCGGCGTTGCGCGGGGCGAATCTCGTCGTGCCCGAGGGCACCACCTGCGTGCTGATGGGCGTGTCCGGCTCCGGCAAGTCCGTGCTGATGAAGCACCTGATGGGGCTGA
This sequence comes from Myxococcus sp. CA040A, assembly GCF_013336725.1. Classification (NCBI taxonomy): domain Bacteria; kingdom Pseudomonadati; phylum Myxococcota; class Myxococcia; order Myxococcales; family Myxococcaceae; genus Myxococcus; species Myxococcus sp. CA040A. The sequence goes on from NZ_JABUMR010000010.1 coordinate 232,119, forward strand.
TGAAGCCGGACCGGGGGTCGGTAAAGGTCAACGGCGAGGAAGTGGCCGAGTTGGACGAGAAGGCGCTGAACCAACTGCGCCGCCAGCAGGGCGTCCTCTTCCAGGCCAATGCCCTGTTCGACTCGTTCAACGTCTACGACAACGTGGCCTTTCCGCTGCGTGAGCGCACGGAGATGTCCGAGGACGAGATTCGCCAGACGGTGGACAAGACGCTCGCCATGGTGGGGCTGTCCCACGCCACGACGCGCTTTCCGGGCGAGCTCTCCGGCGGCATGCAGAAGCGCGTGGGCTTCGCGCGCGCCGCCATCCTCCAGCCGAAAATCCTCCTCTACGACGACCCCACGGCCGGTCTGGACCCGCTCACCACGGCCTCCGTCAACGAAATCATCTTCACCGGCAAGCAGCAGCTCGGCGCCACCTCATTGGTGATTACGCCCGACGTGGCCTCTGCCTTCGGCATGGCGGACCATCTGGCGCTGATGCACGAGGGCCGCGTCGTCGAGTACGGCCCGCCCGACTCCTTCCGCGAATCCCAACACCCCGCCGTGAAGGCGTTCCTCAACAACTACCTCCGACGCCGCTCCCAGCGCGTCCGCGCCGCCGAGGGCTGAAGTCCCCTCGGACGGCGCGCGTCGCGAATCACGGCGTGCAGTAGCGCACGGCATCCAGCGAGATACCGTCCGTGGTGGCCGTCATGTACAGGGCCCCCATGCGCCGGGGCTCGAGCTTCTCCATCAGGACCCACTGCGAAGAGCCGTGCAGCGGCAGGGGTTCGGACTCCGCGAACCGCTCCACCTGAGCGTGCCCCTCGTCCAGCGTCCCCAGGCGCCCACTCCACCCGATGTTGATGTTCCCCCCCGGCGACGGCGCACTGAAGTCCTTGAAATACGAGAGCCACGCCAGTCGCAGCACCCCTTCATCCGCGAACGCACCGAACCAGGCGACATGGGGCTTAGGAGTTGTAACCCAGTCCTCCGGGACTCCTCCGTGGAAGAGGTTCTGGACCACCTGAATCCTGCGAATCCAATCGGGTGCGCCAGCCATGCGCATCACCAGGACGGGCGACTCCAGGGGTCCTCCCCGCGCGGCCCCCAGGTCCACCAGCAAGGGAGTCGCCGGGAAATATGCAGACGTTTCAAATGACCGCTCCTCACCTATCGGGTCCAGGTTCGCGTCGAAGCGGCGCAGTCGCACGGCCTCCCCCAGATTCCCATGCCGTACATCCACCATGGCGGCGAGCACCTCTCCATTGCGCAGCCAGATGACACTCCCGAGTCGTGGGCTGATGTTCGCCACCTTCTTGAAGAGCACCTTGGGCGCGGTGAGCACGTGACCCTCGACATCTGTCACCGTCCCCATCACCTCCATCGACGAGGTCTGCGCGGAACCCGCGAGCCAGAGAATCACCAGCCGGTCACCCGCGGGAGAAATCGCCACACGCGTGGACTCCTGGTCGAGCGGCCTGTCGAGGAGCGGGTACTCCACCAGTCCACCCTCGGGCAGCGGTATCGGCGCGCCCAGGTCATCGAGCGGAACGAGATAGGCACGGAGCGGTGCCCCCGCATCGCGCGCCACGGTGGAGTAGTACAGCGCGAGTCCATTCGCGGTGCGCACGAGTTGGGTGCGCTGGAGCGCCTCAGGGGTTCCTCCCGTCCGCACCCACGGCATCGGCACGCGGGTCGTGGCCTGGAGGACCAGCTTCGAATCCAGCCGCAAGATGCGGACATCATCGGGGCTGCCCACGGCCATGAAAACGCCATGCTCTGTCTGGATGCTCGACGCGTACCCCGCGAACAACCCCGCCTCCAGGCTCGTGACGCGAGACCGGACCTCGGGGTCCGTCACGCCATCACAGTCATTGTCGAGCCCATCGCAGCGCGTCTCGGCGGCTTCGAAGTCGGTGCCGTACGAGCGCCCGGTACACTCCTGCTCATAGGCGCCGTCCACCCACGCGCGCCTGGTTCCCGCGCAGACGCCCTGTTGCTTCTCACAGGCCAGCGGGTCCACGCCTGCGTCCGAGCCAGCATCCTCACCACCCGGCCCCCCGTCCTCCACCGTCCCCGAGTCCGGCACCGGCTCATGCTTCGGGCCCGAGGACTCACACCCCGACGACGCCACCACCAGCAGGAGTCCCACTCCCGCCGAAAGCCACTTTGCTGTCATGTCTCATACCGTGGCACGGAATCGCCGTCCGCAGCCCCTAACAAATGTTTCTCACCAGAGTCCCCGCGAGGAGCGAGCGAACCTGCCTCGCGGGGAATGAACTCACGGCCCCTTCAACAAACCCAGATAGAGCCCGTGAGGTTCACGGCGTGCAGTAGCGCACCGAGTCCAGGTAGCTGCCGTCCAGCGTGGTCGTCATGTACATGGCTCCCACGCGGCGGGGCGCGAGCTTCTCCATCAGGACCCACTGCGCATACCGATGCAGTGGCAGGTATTCGGAGCCCGGAGACCGGTCCACCGCGGCCTGCCCCTCGTCCAAGGTCCATAGCCGCCCATTCCACCCAAGATAGTCAACACCCTCCGGCGGCGGCGCCTGATGGTCCTTGAACGCAGCAATCCATCCCAGGCGGAGCACTCCTTCGTCCGCGAGGGCGCCGTACCAGAGCACCTCTGCCGGGGAATGGGCTTCCGCCCACGTCTCCGGCAGCCCTCCACCGAAGAGGTTCTCGACCACCTGAATCACGCGCCCCGGCCCCACTCGCAGGACAAGCACGGGCGACGCCAGGGGCCCACCGCGCGTCGAGCCCAGGTCCACCAGCAAGGGCATCGCCTCATAGGAGGTTTCAAAGGAGCGCTCGTCGCCCACCGGGTCCAGGTTGGCATCGAAGCGACGCAGGCGCACCGTGTCGCCCGCGAGCCCTGACTTCTCATCACTCATGGCGACCAGAATCTCCCCATTGCGCAGCCACAGGACGTTCGCCAGCTTCTGCGTGACAGTCTCCACGCTCGTGAAGAGCGCCTTGGGCGCCGTGAGCACCTGCCCCTGCGCATCCGTCACCGTCCCCATCACCTGTATCGGCGGGGACTGCGCGGAACCCGCGCGCCAGATGACCACCACCCGGCCATCCGCGACGGACGTCGCCGCACGAGTGCTCCCACTGTCGAACTCCCTGTCGAGCAGTGGGTACTCCACCAACCCGCCCTCGGGCAGCGGTGTCGGCGCGCCCCGGGCGTCGAGTGGAACAAGATAAGCCCGGAGCGGTGCCGACCCATTGCGCGCCACGGTGGCGTAGTGCAGCGCCAAGCCCGTCTGCGTGCGCACGAGCTGCGCGTTCTGGAGACTCCCTTCAGGGGCTTCCGTCCGAATCCACGGCATCGACACGCTCGCCGTACCCTGGATGGCCAGCTCCGAGTTCAACCTCAGGATGAGGACCCTGTTGCTGTCACCAATGCTCACGAACACGCCGCTGTCCGTCTTCAGACTGGAGACGCGCCCGAACGCCGTCTCCAGACTCGTGACGCGCGACCAACTGGGAGGGTCCGTCACGCCATCGCAATCGTTGTCGAGTCCATCGCAGCGCGTCTCGGACACGTCTTCATAGTCCGCGCCATACGAGCGCCCGGTGCACACCGCCTCATAGGCACCGTCCACCCACGCCCGCCTGGCCCCCGCGCAGACGCCGCGCGTCTTCTCACATGCCAGCGGCTCCACACCGCCATCCGACTCGGGGGTGCCAGCGTCTGGCTCGGGAGTGCCACCATCCCCTCCCCCGCCACCATCCAGTCCACCGTCGGTGAAGGTCTCTCCTCCATCCTCGCGGTGGCCACCATCTCCCCCTCCGTCCTCCACCACGCCCGGCCCAGAGTCCCGCTTCCCTTCATCCTTCGAGCTCGAGGAGCCACACGCCGCCGCCATCACCAGCAGCAGGAGCCCCATCCCCGCATGAACATGCTTTGCTTGCATGCCGCACAGGATGGCACAGCCAACTCCTGGCGTCCCAAGACCCAGACACGCGCCCCAAGGAATCCTTTACTCACGCAACTATTCCACGAGGCACCGTCAGCCTTCCGTCCCCTCCACGTCCTGTGCGCGGCCTCCCGCACAGTGCGTCGCCCCTTGAGGCCCCGCGAGGAGCCCGACAGCCTCCTCGCGGGGGGGTGCCCCTCGGACTGCTAGCGATTGAGGCCGATGCGCGGACCCGAGCCCGGCGGCACGCAGGTGTAGGTCACCTCCTGGCCCGCCGTCTTCGCGTAGTTGCGCAGAGTCGCGTCCGTCACGTTCGCCGCCGTCCCGTCATCCGGCGTGAAGGCATTCGCGGCCGGACTGAAGAGGAAGCCCTTCACGCGCCCTCCCAGCGCCACCTTGGCCACCAGGTCGCACTCCGTCACCGCTCCCCCCAGGACCTTCGAGGTGAACGGCGTGCGCGCGCGCTGCAACAGCAGGTCGATGCGCGGACCCACGCTCGCGGAGTTCGTGCTCGTCAACGTCACCTGCTGACCGACAATCGGAGCCAGGTCCGTGTCGAACGCGAACAACAGCTGCTCCACATCCCGCCGCGTCGCATCCGGGTTGTTCAACGGGAAGCCCACGCCGATGCTCGGGATGAACACGATGGCCGACAGGAACCGCGCCGCGGTGTCCACCGCGCCGTCATGCACGAAGCCAAAGCCTCGCACCTGGTCCCCCGTCCAACCACTGTCCCGCGCCAGGAAGAAGGGCGTCGTCGGATTCCCGAACATGCCGACCTTCTGATACATGTTCCGCAGGTGCGGAATCTTCACAATCTGCGGGATGTTCTCGAAGCTCACCCGACCATCCGTCCCAAAGAACCCCTGGGACGCGTCGATGCGGTGACATCCCTCACACGTGAAGCCCAACCCCTCTCCAAACGGAATGCCGTCCGCGCGACGCGAGCCCGAATAGAAGTTCAGGCCCCGCTGCTGCGCCGCCGTCAATGAGTTGTCCAGGTTGCGCACCGGGTTCGGCGGCAACTGCACTTGCAGTTGGAAGTCGGTGAAGCGCTGCATCTCCGCCACCGTGGGCATGCTCGCCCGGCCCAGCAGCCCCTCGAACGCGACGATGAAGTTCATGAACGAGAGGTTCGGGTCCAGCTGCCCCACGCCGAAGAAGCCGTTGGAGCGGTCCCCTCGCCAGTGCATGGCTCCGGAGTTGACCATGCCGCGCAGGGTCTGCGTCGTCATGGGGCCCTTCATCGGGTGGAAGTCCTCCACGTTGCCCGAGCCGTTGATGTGCGGCTTCAAGAGCTCCGCCGCCCCCAGCAGGCGCCCCGGAATCGTGTTCTCCACCACGTCCTCATCCGGGTTGCCCAAATCCCAGGCGAGGTCGTCCATGTCGCCGAAGATGTGGCAGCTCGCGCACGAGGCCTCGCCGTTGGCGGAGAGCGTCGTGGCGTCGTAGAGCACCGGCCGCCCCTGCACCACCGCCGCGGGCTCCGGGTTGGCCAGCACCTGCTTGCCCAGCTCCGCGCGCGTGGCCAGGTCGACGACCTTCACCGCGTTGTCGAAGCGGGTCATCACATAGAGCCGGTTGCGCTCCTCATCCAGAATCAGGCCGCTGGGCCCACCACCGCTGACCGGGATGTACGCCGCGCTGTTCAACGTCGGGTTGAAGCTGTCCGCCTCCAGGGCCTGCGTGTCGAACACGCCCACCTTGCTGGAGCTGTACGCGGCCACGTAGAGCTTCCGGCCGTCGCGGCTCACCACCATGTCCAACGGCATGGAGAGGCTGTGCGCCTTCGCCGCCGGGTCGAACCCGGGCTCGTTCGCCAGCTTCGAATAGTCCAGGTGCTTGTTCAGGCGCCGGGGCAACACGCTGCCCCCGAGGATGGCGGTGATGCGCGTCTCCGCCAGGTGGCCCTGCACCGTGGTGCCGCCGTAGTTGCCGGGGCCCTCGAAACGGACGTGGTTGAAGGCCTCCGTGTTGGACACGTACACCGTGCCCGTCACCGGGTTGGTCACCATGTTGAACAGCGTGGTACCCACGTGCGGATAGGCCGCCTTCTGGCCCAGCGTGTTCGCGTCGAGCGCGAAGACGTCCTGGTCCGGCAACCGGAAGCGCACCGCGTTGTTCCAGTTGCGCCCCAGCTCGTCCTGCCACTGGCTGGACTGGTTGTTGTACTTCACGATGAGCGCCACCTCGGGCGCGGGCACGCCCTGGTGGTTGGTGGCCGGGCCCGGGCTGCCGCCAGGGTAGATGGAGCCATTCACCAGACAGGGCAGATAGGGATTGAAGCCCTCACACACCGCCTCCTCCATGATGGAGGTCGTCTGGTTGCCAGACTTGAACACGGCCGCGTACACCGTCTGCCCATCCGGGCTCACCGTCAGCGCGCGAGGCGTGTCACCAAACAGGTTGAGGATGCGCACCGGCGTGCCACCCAACGTCGCGCCCAGGTTCGCCGGGTCGAAGACCCAGACGTCCGCGCGCCCCACGCCCGGCGTGGTGAGCTGTGGATCTCCCGCACCCGGCACACCCGCAATCGAGGCGTGCGTGCGGTGCTGTCCACGGTGCGCCGTGGTGATGAACGCCCGGCCCCCCGTGCCCGCGAAGACGATATCCCGCGGCTCGTCACCCACCAGCAGCGTGCGCACCACGCGCGGTGTTCCCGAGAGAGACACGACGCTGACACTGTCCGACAGGTGGTTGACCACCCAGACCTCGCTGTTGCCTCGCGGCGCCACCGCCACGGGCTCCAGTCCCACGGGAACCTTCGCCTGCAGCGCGAGCCCGGAGGCCCCCACCGTGAAGATGGACAGGCTGTTGTCCGGCGTGTTCACCGCGAACAGCCGCGTGCCATCCGGTGACAGCGCGAGCGGACGCACATGGCCACTCTCGAAGGCGATGAAGGACGGAGCCGCCGCGTGCGCCGGGATGAAGGCCGGCGACATGACGGCGAGCAGCGACAGCGCCGCCAGCAAGGACTTCTGGATGCTTCTGAGTCTCGGGGGAGTCATGGGGAGGCCAGACCTCTGGGTATGACGAGGGGGACGACGCACACGCCGACCAAGGCGCGGCGGGGCATCTGCCGACGGCGGGTGAAGCCAGAATGTGAGCGGGGTGGAAAAGCGTGGAGCCTTTGAACCGCTACGCTTGAGGCGGTCTACAGACAGACATAATGCGACGCGTCACGAGGAGGGCACACGATGCGAGGGCAAGCATCCTCACCTCCGACATGGCAGGATTCCCAGGAAGACAAGGTACTGGGGGAGGCGCCTTGGGTGCTTGCTCCGTTCCGCCAATTCCTTTGACCAAAGGCGACAACATGAGCTCTCCGGCGACCATGTTGACGAGCTGGGCGCTGGCGCTCCACCGCACGCTGGAGCTGCGTGGCGTGGACTCGCATGCGCTGTTCGTGCAGGCGGGACTGAACCCGGGGCTGCTGGGAGACGCCAACGCGCGCTATCCGCAGGAAGGGATGACTCGGCTGTGGCGGCTGGCGGTGGAGCGCTCGGGAGAGCCGGCCATTGGACTGGCGATGGCGCGGCAGGTGAGTCCCACCACGTTCCATGCGGTGGGCTACCGGCTCAATGCCTCCAGCACGCTGCGCGAGGCCTTCGAGCGACTGGTGCACGCGGTGGCGCTGGTCTCCGACGCGCTCCGGCCAGCCTTCACCCGGGACGGGGACTGCTATCAGGTGATCCTCTACGACGGGGGCGAGGGGCCGCATCTGTGCGAGGAGGAGACCGACGCGGTGGCGTACCTGCTCGTGCGCTTCTGCCGGGTGGTGTACGGCAAGGAGCTGTCACCGCGCGAGGTGCTGCTGCGCCGTCCGGAGCCCTCGGACCTGACGCCCTACGCGAAGCTGTTCCGCTGCAAGGTGACGTTTGGAGCGAACGCGGACGTGCTGGTGTACGAGCGGCCGCCATTCGAGGTGACGCTGCCGGGAGCGAACCCGGAGCTGGCGCGCATCAATGATGAGCTCATCACCCGGCACCTGGCCCGGCAGGCGGGGCAGGACGTGGTGGCTCGGGTGCGCGCGGTGCTGCTGGAGTTGTTGCCCCAGGGAGAGCCGTCGCAAGAGAAGGTGGCAGAGCGGCTGCATATGAGCGCGCGCAGTCTTCAGCGGCGACTGGTGGACTCGGGCTCGGGGTTTCGCGAGCTGCTCGCGGAGACTCGCCGGACGCTGGCCCTGTCGTATCTCTCCGAGCCGGGGCGTTCGGTGAGTGAGATTGCGTATCTGTTGGGCTTCTCGGATGTGAGTACGTTCACCCGCGCGTTCCGGCGGTGGACGGGACAACCTCCGAGCCGGTTCGGGATGCCTGCCCGGGCGCGCTCGGGTTCGTGAGAAGAACTCACTCGACGAAGGCGCCCTCCGTCGCGCGCAGCGCGGCGAAGAGGTCCCGCTGCACCTCGCGAAGCTCCTTCGGGATGCCACGGGCCATCGGCGCGAGGAGCCAGAGGGGTGGCCCCGCGTCGAGCTCCCTCTCGAACTGGAGCCGGGCGTCTCCGTGCGTGAGGAAGGCCGGGAGCGCGGCCCGTCCCAGGCCAGCGGAGCACGCATCGCGCATGGCCAGCAGTGAGCTGCACGTCACGGCACCCGGTACGTCCTTGGGGACCTCGCGCCACCAGCTCATCGAGGCCCTGGCGCGCAGGTCAACGCTCGGCTGCAGCCAATCCAGCGCTCCGCCTCGAGCGCGATAGACTCCGACCTTCAACCGTCCAAGCCGTCGACCGCGCAGCGCCCCGCTCGGGTTTTGACCGGGACGCAGCGCGAGGTCCACCTGACCTGGCAGCAGCTCCAGTTCGTCGTCACTCACGAGCACCTCTACAGCCTGCGCGGGCCTGGCCTTCGCGAGCGCGAGGAACAAGAGCGGGGCCAGCACGTCGCTCGTCGTGATGACCACGGTTCGTTCCCGGCCCCGTCTCTCCGCCCCTACGAAGTCCTCGATGTCCCTCGCGGCCACGCGCATCGTCGCGGCCCGCTCCGCGATTCGCAGCGTCAGCGCGCTCGGCACCAGGCGCGCGCCCCTCGCGAACAGAGCCGTGCCGAGGCGTGCCTCCAGCGCCGCGACCCGCCTCGACACCGAAGAATGTCGGAGCGACAACTCGCGTCCGGCGGCCTCGACGCTGCCAGTGCGAACCAGCGCCTCGATGGTCTGAAGCTCGTCCCAGGAGATGTGCATTCTCGCACATCTTCTGTGCGTCCATCCGGAGGTGTCAAACGAGCCGGGCCGGGCTAACTCCTTCACCGCGCATCCCAGCGCGGGAGGAGACGAACATGGGCAGACACCGGGACCGCCCCTTTCAAGGCGAGGACGTCGATGCGCTCCTCCCGCTCAACGCCGACGCCTCGCTTCTCGCCGACGCTGACGAGGCCGCCGTCGTGAAGCTCTCACGTCGCACGTTCGTCGCCGGAAGTGCCGTGGCCCTCTCCGGTTGTCACACCGATAGGAACCTGCCCATGCCGCGCCTCGAACACCGCACGCTCGCATCGCTGCCTCGCACCACGCTTTCGTGGCTCTCGCTCCGGGACCACTTCGTCGCGACGGTGGGACCCCACTCCGGCCAGGGTCGACCGCTGGGGCCGCTGCTCGTCCTCGCGGATGCGACATTCGCGCCGAAATCGCGGTTCCCGCTTCACCCTCACGAGGAGATGGAGATCCTCAGCATCGTCGTGGACGGGACGCTCTCGCATCACGGAGACCAGGCGCACGGCGCGACGATGGGACCGAGAACCGCGCAGTTGATCTCCGCGCGGAGCGGGATGATGCACGCCGAAGGAAACGACACGGACCGGCCGACGCGGATGCTCCAGTTGTGGTTCCGGCCACACACCTACGGCGGCCCCCCTGCCTACTACTCGCGCCAGCTCTCGGATGACGGGCGTCAGCTCATCGCGGGCGACGAAGGGATGCCTCTGCGCGCCGACGTGCGGGTCTGGTGGCTCCCGCTCGTCGCGGGCAGGCCCGAGCGGCTGACGCTCGACCGCGCCCGTAACGGATACCTGCTCGCGACGACGGGACCGCTCCGGGTGGAGGCGCTCCAAGGAGGCTCGGGTGTGGACCTGGCGCTCGGCGAAGGCGCAGTGCTCGGCGAGGGCGCCGTCACTGTGACAGCGGACACCGCGAGTTCGGCGCTCTGGATTGACCTTCCTTGATGCGATGGCACCGAGGTCTCGTGGTGGCCCTCCTTCAACGAGGCCTGAGCATGAGCGCGCGGCATGCAGCGGAAGTGGGTGGACTCGGGCTCAGCGGGTTGGCAGCTCGCGGAACGTGAGGCCGTCGAGTTCCAGGCGGAGCACGGCGTCTTTGAAGCGCTCCGTGCCGATGACCATGGTGGCGAAGTTGCCCAGTCGGAACAGGTCCAGGTCCGTGGGCAGGGTGGCCGCGTCCAGGATGGGCTCGTCGGGCCATCGGAGACTGAACCGGTCACAGGTCGGGCACGGCGGTGGATGTCCTGGCGGCATGCAGTCGGGATGAAGCCGTCCTCGAGGAGCCACCTGGAGTTCCAGCAGCTCGGGCGGGGCCTTCTGGCGAAACCGCAGCTCCGTGCGGCAACCGAGCAAGCCTCGCAGTCCTTCCGCATGAAGGCGCTCCAGTGCTTCACGGCGCATCAGCAGGCAAATTCTCCCCAACCAATCGATGGCTCCGAAGCTCCCTGAGGCACGCCCCACCAGAGGTCCGAAGGTCGTTCCAGGAGGCAGCGACACGTCTGGCGGAACCAAGGGACGCACCAGTTCGCGCAGGCGCGCGAACTCAGCGAACGGCTCGGGCCTCGGCCTTTTGAATTCGTCGTGCTCGGGGAGCCCGGAGAGGTCGACGGACGGGTAGTCGTGCCCCACGGTGCCCCAGGTCGCGCCACAGGAGTGGCATCGCACGCCAGGCAGGCGCCACTTGTGGCTCCCATCCAGCTCGTTGCCATGCTTCGCCATTGCGGCCTTGTCCTCGTCCAACAAGAAGAAACGGCTCATGCGCGCCTACGCTCCTGGGCGGGAGTAGTACGGCTGGATAGGACCACCAATCAGCTCGAAGCGGTGGATAAGCTCGCCGGCGTGCTTGAAAATCTCCTCGGGTAAGGCATTGGGACTGCTCCTCTTGAAAGCCCGCCACGCATCGTTCCAGGCACCTCCACGTCCCGTACCATCATGGATACGCCGGTGGACGGAGAGCGGAATGGGCATCGTGTAGTGGTGGATCTTCACTCCCTGCTGGTCGAACCACTCGGCCAGATCTTGCGACTGAGGGAAGATGTGGTGCTTCTCCCACCGCCCTGACGTGAGCTGGCGCGAAGGCGGGATGATGCGATCCGGAGCACCGTTCCAGTTGGGGAACGTCATGACGGAACCTGGGGGCAGTTTCTGCGCTCCTCCCCAGTTCCTCCGAGGTCCACTTCCCGGTGCCGCCGCGGCTGCGGGTGGTCGCGACGGCGGGAAGCGCGCCAGTTCCACGTCTACCAGCGAGTCCTCGCAGCGATAGAAGCCGCAGGTGTCCCCCAGGCATAGGAGCGTTACGCACTGGTCCTCCTCTGGCGTGTGACACTCCAGCTCTGCCTCTCCCCACGCCTGCTGCACGGGGGGCTTTTCAGCCGTGGAGCAGCCGAGCCACGACACCGCGAACAGCACAAGCCATTGGACGTGACGGATTCGCATGGGACGACAGACATATCACCCAGGTCGGGTCTGGCTCTCATTCTGAGCACGCAGCCTGGTGGACGTGCGCACGCAGTGGGGCGAGTGTGAGGTCCATGGCTGCATCCCAGCGCGCGGAGAGCACCAGGGAACAGAGGTCGAGCACCTCCAGACCGGACTGCTCTTTCCATCGGCTGCCGGGACGCTTCATGCGCAGAGCAACGAGCGACTTTCAGGTAGCCTCCACGTTGCCGCTGCCGATAGGCAGACCGACGGCACGGGCGTCGGCGTAGTGCATACGTTCGCCGTGGTTCTCCAGGGAGGTGAGGGCCTCGTGGATGGGGCGGCCGTCCGCGAGCACGCCGTCGCGATTGCCCGACGCGTCCAGCACCTGCACCACCTTCCAGTCGGCGCCAGGCTGGTGGAGAAGCATCAGCTTCCACTTCTCCACGCAGGACCGCAGCCTTCTCCTGTGTAGGCGCCAGCAGCAGAGCCGTCGCGCCGAGTTTCTCCATGCAGCGGCGGAGGAATGGGGCCCGCTACCTCAGGGGCCCGAGCCACGAGCGCTGCCGCCGCCAGCGCGGCGACGCGACGGGCCGGCCAGTCCTTCGGGGCATGGCGGCAGCGCGGCGAACACGCCTCCGGCTCACACCGCCCGCACCCACGCGAAAAGCGCGCACCAGCAGCCCACCGTGCCAGGGACTCACCTGCGCGCGTACCTGGGCCACCGGACGCAATAGCAATCCGAAGAGCGCCAGGGCCAGGGCCACGGCGGGCGCCGAGTACAGCCGCCGCGTCAGCACCTCCCGGGGGACTAAGGTGCAAGGTGGGTGGCCCGGCACGAGGTGCACTGGAAGCGGCGCACCCCCACCGTCGGCGCCAGCGGCACCTCGCCCCACTCCACCGGCCCGAGCACCTGCCGCTCGCGCACCCCGTGCCCGTGCAGCACCAGGGCCGCCCACTTGCCGCACCGCAAGCCGGGCACCTCGCGGGCCGTACCTCCTCCACGGGCGGCACCTCAGCGGCCCAGGACTTGACGGCCACCTCACTTCGGATGACTCCTCGGATGTCCTGCGGTCCTCTCCTCATGGACTTCCACGGGGCATTGGTGGGTAGGGGGTGGCAGCCTCCCTCCCACCGCCTACTCGCGCCGGCTCTTTCGCCAGCTCCCGGCAGCAGCTCCACGCCGCGCCCTGTCCTCTCCTGGCCCCAAGCCGACAGCATCAACGGCGACACGCAAGAAACCGGCTCGCTGATGGGCGACGCGTCCTGCTTCGGCCTCTCCCCCTCATCCAGTCGGTCCGAGAATGGGGCGTTCTCCCTCAACCACCGTGCTCGGCAACAACTACCGTGTACCGACTGTCTCACTCACGTTGGCAGAGAGGGCTGCTGGCGTTGTTGCCCTCCGCGAAGAGACTCCCACCCGCGCCTCCGCGCGACGCGTCCGGCCCCAGACGCACGCTGGAGGGCTCGGGGTTTAAGAAGCAGTGAGGAGAAAGAGTTTCAACAATTATGTCGGGATGAGTGGGGTTGGATGGACCCCTCGACGGTTGATGATGGCGTGGCAGGGCCGCGTTTAGGCGTCGAGGTAATAAATCCGAGGGAGCCCGTCTGGGGTGCAGACAGAAGGTTCCATGCACCCCTCCGATGCATCGCCGACCTGCGCGTCCGTCGCGCTGGAAGAGCCGTCTTCCGAAGGCAGGGCCCCCATTCTGGAGGCTCGCGTCCCCGCAGCGCCTGTTCCTATGCTGGAGCGGAATGCGCAGCGGCACAGGGGACGCCCACAAGCGATGACCACCGCGAGGAGTGGGCCGACAGCAGGTGAGCTGGCCGCACATCATCAAGAATGGCTCCTGGTTCAGGCCAGGAAGCTGTGCGGCAATGTGAGCGACGCAGAGGACCTCGTTCAAGAGACCTTCGTTCGCTTCATGCAGCGGTACCGGGACGAGACCGTGCTGCCCGACGTCGAGGTCAGTGGGCTGCTGCTCACCCGAACGCTCGCCAACGCATTCAAAGACCAGTGCCGCCGCCGCAAGGTGCGGGAGCGCAATGCCATGGACCCCCGCTTGCGCGAGTCGCTTGAGGTTGGGACAGAGCCCGAGGCGAACCTTCAGATGTCCGAGACCATCACTTCCGAGCAGGTCGCAGATGCCCTCCATTCCTTCAGTCCGAAGATGCAGGAGACCTACAAGCTCCTCGCGGAAGGGAAGGCGTACCAGGAAATCGCCAGCCGCTTCGGCATCTCGGTCAGTGCTGTCGGCAAGCGGCTGCACGACATCCGCGCGAAGCTGCGCGCGAAGTTCTTGGCTGGGAGAAACTGATGTCCAGCGCGTGTGACAATGTCGAGCTGTTTGTCGACGGAGAGCTTCCTTCCGACGAAGCCGAGTCCTTCCGCCAGCACCTCCCGGATTGTGCACGGTGCCAGCACGAACTCTCCGTGCTGATGGAGCTCAAGTACCTGGGCAAGGAGGTCCTCAAGCAGCTCCCGTCCCCTGTCGACCCATCGTCCGTCTCCGCCGCTCCCCCGGTCTGGCGGCGGTCCGGACTTCTCGTGACGGCGTCCTTCGCGGCGGGGTTGCTGGTCGCGGTGGCGGTGGTGCGCCTGCTTCCGTCAGGGGCGACGGTTGATGCACAGCCCCTGTTCGCCCAGGGCCCCGAGCGCAGGTTGGAGGCAAGGCTGCCGCTGGCCGACGCCGACCGCTACCGCCCCCGTGCTCGCGTGAACACGGCGATGTCGGGCGGGGGGAGCGACGTTCGAGAAGAAGTCCCCCATGGCCAGCTCAGTAAGCTGAGGGCCCGCAAGGAAATCCAGGAGTTGGTTGCCGCGCTGTTGTCGCAGAACCAGCAGGGACTGGCGGCCGAGGCGCTCCAGAGCCTGAGTCAACTGGCACCTTCCCCGGAACGGGAGGCCACGCGGTCCGCGGCGCTGTTCGTCATCAAGGAGTACGACCAGGCCCTCGCGGCGGCTGATTCCGCCCTGACGATGAGGCCCGGGTTGCCACAGGCGCTGTGGAACAAGGCGCTGGCGTTGCGTGAAATCCACCTCGCTCGGATGGCGGCGCGTACCTTCAAGGAGGTCGCTGCCCTGGAAGAGCCCGGATGGGCTGAAGAGGCGGTGCGCCATGCAGCGGAGTTGGAAGCCTCCATTGCGAACTCCTACGAGCGCTGGCGCACGATGGATGAGGCGGGAAGGGCCCTGCTGGAGGGACCTCCCATTCGCCTGCCAGAGCGCTTCGAGAAGGCCCCCAGCGCGCGGCTCTACTTCTACGATGCCGTGCGTGCCGCGCCGGACCGGGGGCGGGCCCTGGCGTTGCTGGGTCTGGCCGCGAAGCTGGATTCCGAGGCCGGAGGGCGGCAGGTGCTCCAGGACTCCGTGCGTCGGGTCTCGGCCGCGGACTTCACAAAGCGCGCTCCGCTGGCTCGTGACTACGCGGAGTTGGTCGGTGCCTACAGGAGGCGGGATTCGCAGCTACCGCTGACGGACTCGCAGCAGGTCTTGTTGACGGAGCCCTGGCAGAATGAGTTCCTGAAAAGGCTCCGTGCATCCCGTGAGTCCGACCTCCTGCTGGGGACGCTGGTCGTTCTGAACAGAGTTCAGGAGGACCTCACGCTTCTTGAGCGCGCCGGGACAGACGACCCCTGGTTCGGGTTGCTGTGGGCGCAGAAGAAGGCGTCGAAGCAGGATGACGTCGAAGCCATCCAGACCTTACTCGACGCCTACCGGCGGGAATGCCAGACGCGGGGACTGGAGTACCGCTGCATCCAGCTCGACATCGACTTGTCGGGCCTCTACCTCCAACGTCACCAACTCAGTGAGGCACGAAAGCACGCCGAGCGTGGCATGGAGGCCGCTCGTGCGGGCAGCGAGTGGTATCTGGAGCGCGACCTGCTGTGGCAGCTCGCGCAGACCTCGAAGTTCGCGAACGATGCGACGCATCTGGCGAGTGCCTTCTATCAGGAGTTTCTCGCCAGGAGCCCGGATGCCCCTGACATCCGCCGAAGCGTGTACCAGCATCTGGCGGACATCGCGTGGAACGAGCTGCGAGTCGACGACGCCCGCCGGAATATCGACACCGCGCTGGCCACCGGTCTTCCCCTCACGGTCAGTGGTGCATTCACCTTGTCGGACCTGGCGCGCCTGCGCGGCGAGAGCGAGGATGGGGCGCGGCTGACGAATGTGCGGCTGTCCGCGACGACTCCCGATGAGCGTCTGTTGGCGACCCATGCGCTCGGTCGCTTCATCATCGAGCGCGACGCCGCGCAGGGGCGGGCACTGCTGGAGGGGCTCATCCTGCAGTTGAAGTCCTCTGCGGACAGCCCAGCGGCGCGACGGGTGCGCACCTACAGCTTCACCTCCTTGCTGTTCGAGGCTGGGAAGCGACGTGCCTTTGAAGAGGTCCTGGAGTGGGTCGCGCAGGAGCGGGGCTCGGAGCTGCCCTCGCGGTGTCTGCTGGTCGCCTCCGTGGACTCGGAGCGGACGCTGCTGCTGGTGCGAGGAGCCGAGGGTGAGCTGGTGGGGGACTATGAGGACTCGCGGCGCGAGCGTCTGCGGCCCCAGCTCGATGGGCTGGTCACGAAGGAGTCCTTGTTGGCCCCCCTGCGTGCGTGTGCCCAGGTGGACGTGCTCGCGAGACCTCCGCTCCATGGCCGAGCGGGAGTGCTCCCCCTGGAGTTCGCCTGGAGCTATCTGACGCGCCGCTCCGCGGCGCCCGTGCCGCCGAAGCCGAGCGTGAAGCGCCATCTGGTCGTGTCGGACGTGGAGCTGTCGGACCCCAGGCTCCAGCGGCTCAATCCCTGGCTCGCGGAGTTCGGCCCGGACGAGGAGCGTGTCCTGCTCCAGGGCAGGAAGGCGACGCCAGCCAATGTCCTCGCTGAGATGCAGGATGCCTCCGAAATCGACCTGGTGACCCATGGCATCATCAACAGCTCCGTCAGCAGTTCCTATCTCCTGCTGGCGCGAGAGGCGGGGGGGGCGGAGCTCACGATGTCGAAGGTGCGTGACACCCCACTTCGAGGCGCGCCCTTCGTGGTCCTGGCCGCGTGCAAGGCTGCCCACACGACGTATTCCGTCCACGAGCCGCTCAGCCTTCCGGCCGCCTTTTTCGCGCAGGGTGCCCGAGGGGTGCTCGCCGCGACAGAAGACATCTACGACGTAGAGGCCAATGCGTTCTTCAATCGCATCCGTGAACGCATGCGCGAGGGGACACCTCCCGCCATCGCGCTACGGGACGAGCGACAGGCGTGGCTTGCGAAGAAACAGGATACGCACTGGTTGAAGAGCGTCCTGTTGTTCGAGTGAGCAGGGGGGTTCACGAGGCGAGGTAATAAAGCCAACCAAGCGCGTCCTCTCGCGTGAGTGCTGGGCGAATCCTCGCCCAGCCGAGAGGAGCCCGACTTGAGTACGCCCCCGCCGCTGCCCGTACATGACCTCGAGAACCCGCCCGAAGCCCCCTTCTGGACCCGAGGTGATGCGTCGTCGCGACGCGTCTTCATCGTCCCCGTTTCTCCGCCCTCGTCCTTCGTAGCATTTGGAGCGCTCTGGCCGGCGGACCTGGTGGAAGTCCTCTTCATTGCACAGGGCAAGGTCGAAGAGCATCTGGGCGCGTTCGTCGAGCGGATGGCGCGGGAGGATGCGCGCGTGGAGCTGTGCGTGTGGCCGCCCCTGCCGAAAGAGTTCGTGGCGCAGTACGCCACGGTTCCTCCCTACGAGGGGCACGAGTACGAGCCACCCCCGGGGACTCCTGTTCGTGGCGCGGCGGCGGATGCCCGGGTGGACCCCTACTCGCGACTGAGGGGTGAGCCGCTGTGGGCTGGCGGGGATGCGTCCTCTCGGTACACCTATCTCGCGCCGCTGAGCGACTCCTCGCAGTTCCTGGCCCTGGGCGTCACCCGACCCTCTGATGAGGTGGTCTTCGCGGCGAAGGGTTCGTTGGTGGAGGACCTGGGAGCGCTCATCGCGCACGCGTTGAGCGAGCAGTCTTTCGTGGAACTGCACGCGAGGCCTCCGCTGCCTTCGGAGGTCCTGGGTAGATACCTCGGCCCTCCGCCCCAAGTGAACACGACCCGCTGAGTGCGCTGTCATTCCAGGACTTCCGGAGGCCGAGCCCGTGCCCATCGAACTGCTGTTGTCCCACGCTGATACCCATCAACCCGTGTTGTGCTCTGGGCTCGACGGGGAGGCGCTTCGCGATGTC
Organism: Myxococcus sp. CA040A; assembly: GCF_013336725.1. Taxonomy (NCBI): domain Bacteria; kingdom Pseudomonadati; phylum Myxococcota; class Myxococcia; order Myxococcales; family Myxococcaceae; genus Myxococcus; species Myxococcus sp. CA040A. The sequence goes on from NZ_JABUMR010000010.1 coordinate 249,844, forward strand.
CCTGCCCCCACGGGCATCGACCCATCGAAGTATCTGCGCTCCGACGTGGAGCGCCTGGATGACCTGCCCGCGCAGCGCTGGGGGCTGGTGGTGCCGGAGGAGCCCGAGGGACAGCGATTGCTGGAACTCATCAAGCCGCTTCGAGCGCTGCGCCAGCGGGAGCAGGGCGACCATCCGGTCAGGACCTACAGTGTCTCGCGCGGAATGGACCGCGAGGCCGCGCACCAATGGAAGCACAAGACGTTCGGGTCCGAGCAGGTCGCGGAGGAGGACCGCCCCCGCTATCTGCTCATCCTGGGGGACCTGGACCTGGTGTCGCTGGAGTTGCAGCAAGTGCTGTCCACCGACTCGCTGGTGGGGCGGCTCGCGTTCCCTTCTGATGAGGGCTACCGGGCCTATGTGGAGAAAGTGCTGCGCTGGGAGGAGCGGCCCTCGCCGGCGAAACGGGGGCATCTGCTCTACTACACGGCGCGGGATGGCAGCTCGGCGACCCTGCAAGGGCATGGCTTGTTGATGGAGCCGTGCTTCCAGGCTTCGAGGAGACGTCAGCAGGAGGGGAGGCAGAGAGCGCATCCACCCGTGTCGCTGGTGGAGACCGGCGAGGGGTCGGGCACAGCGGTGGAGCGCTTCCTTCGCTTTGCCTCTGGTGCGGAGCCCTCCGTGTTGTTGTCGCTGAGCCACGGGTTGGGCAGGCCCCAGGGGCGGGAGTGGACCTCCGCGGACGAGCAGCGAGCGTTACAAGGGGCGCTCCTGCTTGCTCGTGGCCAACGGCTCACGGAGGCGGAGGTCGCTTCGAGGCCGTTCCTGCCTGGCGGTATCTGGTTTGGCCTCGCCTGTTTCAGCGCGGGCACTCCCGCGCAGAGCGCGTACACTCCGTGGCTGCGGGCGCTTCCCGCGTCGATGTATCCGGCGGGCGCGGACCACGCGGCCTCGCTTCTGCCGGCTCCGGGTGAGCGCCCATTCGTCGCCGCACTGCCTCAGGCCGCGCTGGCGAATCCAGAGGGGCCGCTGGCGGTCGTGGGGCATATGGACCTGGCCTGGACCTTGGGGTTCAGCGACCAGGGACAGTCCAGGCATGACCGCTTTCATCATGTCGTCGAAATGCTGGGCCATCGGTTTCGCGCGGGGGCTGCGCTGTCTCCGTTGCTCAGGGCGGCCAACGAAGTGGGGCTGTGGCTGAGTTCGCGCTTCCATGATGCACGTGTGGCTCAAGACGCGAAGCGTCGCTCCCAGACGAGCCCTACCGATTGGGCCTTCCAGTGGCTTCAGTATCACGACCTCTCCAGCTACGTGCTGCTCGGAGACCCCGCGGTGCGGCTGCCATTGGCCGAGGACCCGTCGTCGCTCCTCGGCTCGGCGCGGATGCGGAAGTAATAAATCGATCCGACCACGTTTTTCTTGTGAATCACTACCCCTGAGAACGGCCCGAGTCTATGAGCGCTGTGGATACGCCGCTGGAAATCGTGTTGGAGTTCACCAGCGTCAGTAGTGACTTTTCATGGAGGCCGAAGGAGTACTTCGTCAAGCCTACTCATGGAGCGGGCGACTCGATTCGGATTCCGTGGCCCGCGCTACAAAAAGAGTTGGACGCGCTCATGGAGTCCGAGCAGGAGTCAGTGATCTTCGAGCGTTTTGGACAACGCCTTCGCAAGCTCCTGATGCCGTCGGACTGGGCTCTTGCCGAAGAGAAGATCATCCATGCGATTGCAATGGGAGAGCCTGTGCATCTCACCATTCGTTCCAAGAATGCGGATGAGATTTTCTATTTACCATGGGAAGTGCTGTGGCTGAAGGATGGGCGCCGGCTGGGAGGGATGAAGAACTGTCTTATCCAGTATGAAGTGGGCTCTGATACCTCCCGGGAGCCAAAGTCCCAGCCAATGGGAAGGCTTCTGTTTGCTTATTCAGCGGCGGGGGGATGGGTACCGTCCGAGGCGCATCTCGATGCCCTTTCGGACGCGTGCCAGGACGCGGGGCTCTACTTCGACCCAGGGCAAGACGTCCTTAAAAATGTCACGCGGAGGCGACTTGTCGAGAAGATGGAGGAGCCAGGGCGTCCCATCACCGCGCTCCATCTGCTGTGCCATGGCGCAAGAAGAGATGAGCGAGGGGGGAGTTTCCATGGACTCGTTTTCGATCCTATGCGCACCGAAGACGGCGAACCGGACTTCGTGGACGCCTCTGTGCTGCGGGCACTTCTTTTCTCGGCCAATCATTCCAACTCTCTGCGTCTCGTCACCCTCTGTGCATGTCAGGGTGGAGATTCGGGGACTCCAGGCTATCTGGTGCAGAGCAATGCCCGAATGTTTCATGGCCAGGGCGTTCCAGCGGTACTGGCTTCCCGACTGCAGTTGAGTTGCTCTGGGTCAGTCACTTTCACCAAGACGCTCTACCGGCAGTTGCTTGTCGGGCGCCAGAATATGCGTACGGCGCTCTCCGCCGCGCGGACGGAGCTCCTGCATAAGGAGAGGTCCAGTGATTGGATTGCACTCCAATTCTACGCAAGGGCGGGAGATGCCCACGCACTCCTGCCCTTCAGCGAGCCGCCTCCTCAGGTTCCCACGAGTACAAAACCACGTGAATTGGTCCTCATCCGACATGAAGCCTATAGCACCGCGCATGGGGAGCCGACGCAGCAGGACGCGCCCACGCTCTTCGCCGGCCTGCTGGTCCGGCCCGTGGTGAGCATCGACCAAGCGTCGAGGGTGTCGGAGCGGCGGTGGGAGAACCTGGAGCCGGAGGTGGCGAAGCTCGCTGCCCGGGATGGGGTGCTCCGTCGCCTGTTCGACGAGCGTGACACCGACATCGTGTACTTTGGCTTTCCGTACGTCTCGTTCGCGGTGCTCGCGGGCTATCTGGCCAAGACGCGTCCTGTGCACGTCCTGGAGCATGACCGGAACACGGGACGGTTCACCTGGCAGCAGGAGGTGAACGGTCCCGCGCCTCAATTGCGGATGGAGGCGGCCCCAGGTGAGACAGGCTCCGTGGCTCGGGTGCGGCTCTCCATCTCCGCCGATGTTCGCGTGGAGGAATGCGAGAAGGTGCTCCCCGCCTCGGACGTGAGGATGGACCTCCACTTCTCGCTGGAGAAGACCCAGAGGGGAATCGTGCGCCGTGAGGCGCAACTCCTGGAGTATGCGCAGCTCATTCGCGAGGCCATCGACTCGTACATCGCGGGCAACGGTGAGTTCGAGAGCGTGCATGTCTTCGCCGCAGTGCCAGTGAGCATCGCCTTCCATCTCGGGCGCGCGCTGGCCTTCACGGGCCTCCCGGAGTGCTTCGTCTACAACTTCGATGGCCGCGACGCGCCTTCCTACAAGTGGCGCATGAACATCCAGGCCGCCGCCGAGGGGCGTCCCGCCATCACTGTTTTTCCCTCATGAGTCCCTGTTCATCTCCCCCAACCAGGAGCGAAAGCACCATGGCCGTCATCCAGACCCAAATGATTCAGTTCGACGACAAGATTCGTCTCAAGCGATTCGAGGAGAACAAGGAACTCCGCGAGAAGCGCGACATCATTCTCGACAAGCTCCGAGGCAAATTCAAGGCGATGCGGGAGGACGAGAAGAAGGACGTCCCGACCTTCGACCACCTCAATCAGGGCAGCTACGAAATGGGGACGGGCATCTACCCGGAAGAGGGCGACTACGACATCGACGTGGGGCTGAAGTTCAACTGCGCGACGACGAAGTACTCGAATCCGGTCGACCTGAAGATCCTGGTGGCGGATGCGCTCGAAGCGCATACGAAGCTGGGCACGGAGGTTCGCCGCTCGTGCGTCACCGTGAAGTACCAGAAGGATGGCGAGCAGGCCTTTCACGTTGACCTCGCGGTCTACGCCTACGACAACCCCGACAGCGCTACGAAGCGCCTGTTCATCGCCAAGGGCAAGCGCGGCGCGGGCGCGGAGGACCGCACGTGGGAGTCGTCGGAGCCCAAGGAACTCACGAACTGGGTGGCCGCACGCTTCAGCGAGTCCGAGAAGCAGTCCCAGTTCCTGCGTGTCATTCGTGCCTTGAAGCGGTGGAAGACGAAGAAGTTCAAGATGGATGGACAGAATGCCCCGTCGGGCATTGGGCTCACGGTGGCGGCTGGCCTGTGGTTCACTCCGCAAGTCCGTACGGATGCTCTCACGGAGAAGACCACCGTCGACGACGTCAAGGCGATGCGTGACTTCGTCGACTCGGCGGTGAGTCGCTTCACGTGGGTGGGCGTGAAGTCGGATGGTTCGGCGTTGTATCGGCTCGTGGTGCCGCTTCCGGTTCGTCCTGGGACGGACATCTTCGTGAAGATGTCCGAGGGCCAGATGACCGTCTTCCGGGACCGGCTCATCCAGCTCCGTGACTGTCTGGACAAGGTGCGGGACGAGGTGGATGTCGTCGAGGCGTGCAAGCGGATGCAGGGACAGTTCGGAGAGGACTTCCCCGTTCCCGACAAGGGCAGCACGGGTCGCCTGGGTGGCCCCGCCATCGTCTCCAGCGCTGTCTCTGCCTGAGCACGCCATGCCCTTTCCCACCGACATCCCGCTGAGCGCGCGAATCTCCCTGCTGGAGCGACTGGCCGGCAGTGGTCTGCTCGAAGAGTGCAGCCAGGTGGTCTGTCTGCCTTCAACTCAGGGTACGCGTCCGTCCCAGATTCTAGATCCGGTGGCCTCTGGGCGCATGACGGTGGGTGGGCATGTCTTCACGCTTCAGGTGCGCCTGCCCACGGCCTTCCCGCGTTGCCTTCCCGTGGTCCGGTTGCTGGAAGTCGAGCCCCCGCTCGATCTTCCCCATCGGGTGGGCGACAAGGAGCTCTGCTTCACCTCCGACGCCAACCTGCTCGACCGGCGGAACCCGGAGGCGGTCCTTCACGGCTCACTCCTGATGGTTCGAGAGCATCTCGAGCAGATGTTCAGGGTGGACCTGACGCAGGAATACCTGCGCGAGGCATTCGCCTACTGGGGGGCGCTCGCGAAGGGGCGCTTTCTTGCCTGCGCTGTCTCCGAACGGCAGCTCCCCCAGGTGGTCCAGATCTTCTCCCTGGGAACCTTGCCGTGTGCTGTCACGGATGAAGTCGCCGGCCTTGCGGAGTTGTTGCCCGAGCGGAGCACGGGAGGGCTGCGACAGCGCAGCGCCATCTACCTTCCAGTGGACCCGGTCAGCGTCAATCCATCTTTCAGGGTGTACGAACTGGCGACGCTAGAAGGGCTCCGAAAGTATGCAGAGGCGCTGCCGGCAGACCAGAAGCAGGTGCTGACGAAGTGTGTCGAAGCCCTCGATTCGGCTCCGGAGCACTTCATCGTGCTCGCGTTGAAGCGGTCCGAGGGTGAGAGGACGCTCCTGGGGGTGCTCCTGCGGGGTATCGCCGGAGGACATCCGCTGACGAATCCGCAGGCCAGGGCGGAAGTGTTACCCTTCACGCTCCTCCGGATGGACCGCGCCTACCTCGGACTTCGAGGTGGCGCTGGCGGCGACCTCCAGAAGCGTCGTGTACTCCTCGCTGGATGTGGTGCAGTGGGTGGCTACATCGCGCTCGCCCTAGCTCGGGCGGGTGTGGCGCATCTCTCGCTGGTGGACCCTGACTTCTTCAGTCCCGACAATGTGTACCGACACGTCTGCGGGATGGGTTCGCTCGGTGCACCGAAGGTTCAGGGACTCAAGGTCGAGATAACGCGCACCGTTCCTTATGTCTCTGTATCGGGCTACCCGGAGGAGATCGGCGGCCTCCTCCGGACGAAAGAGTCCTGGGTCCGCGAGCACGACCTGATCATCTCCGCGACCGGGCATCCCACCGCCGACCTCGACCTCAACGAGTGGAGCTGGTCGAACCCAGAGCACCCTCCCGTGCTCTTCACGTGGCTGGAGCCCCTGGGACTGGGGGGACATGCGCTCCTCACCCATGTCCCACGAGGCGAAGGCCCAGCACCTGGCTGCATGGAGTGCCTCCACGCACGGCCGTATGAGGGGGGCCCTCTGGAGAATCGCGCGGCGTTCGCAATGCCCGGTGTCACCTACACGCGAGACACGCTGGGGTGTGGCAGTCGCTACATGCCCTTCGCCGACCTCGACGCCCAGCGCACCGCGGAGCTGGCTTCCCGCCTTGCGCTTCGAGCGCTCCGCCATGAACGCCCCACGGCTACACTCGTCGCATGGAGAGGCGATCCTCGCGCGTTCGAGGCGGCGGGATACTCCGTGACGCCCCGCTTCGAACGGGACGCGGATGCCGCCGACTTTCGTCGGGAGGACTGCCCGTGCTGTGGGGCGGCATGAGCACGGAAGGGCTCGTGTTTCGCCGTCTGGGTGGTGCGAGAGTGAAAATCGATGCGGCGGCGCTCGTCCGGATGCTCGGCTTCCAGCAGGTGGCCGATCACGATGCGGAGGCAGGAGGTGTCCTGCTCGGTCGCATCCTTGTGAACTGTGACGATGTCGTCATCGACGAGGTGACGTTACCGATGACGGAGGACACGCGCGGGCGCTTCACCTTCCACCGGGCCCGAAGCCGGCATCAACAGGTCGTCGATGACCGCTGGAAGGACTCCCGAGGCACTTGCCTCTATCTCGGTGAGTGGCACACGCATCCAGAGCCGTATCCCACGCCTTCACACGTGGATGTTGGAGACTGGCGCCGCCGCCTGCGTGAGGACCAGTTCGAGGGAGAGTCGCTTCTCTTCCTCATCGTCGGCACCCACTCCGTGGGGGCCTGGGAGGGACGCAGGCGCTCTCGGAGAATCCTGCCGCTTCAGCCCATGGGCGATCCCCTGGGCTGGCGTCGATGAAGGCATGAGGTCAGCGCTGCCAGGCTCCTCGCGTCTACGCCGTGGCCGCCGTCCCGAAGGACAGCCCCATGCCGTTCTCCTTCACGCGCATGCGGGACTTGGACAGCATGTGGCACTGGGAAAAGTAGCTGTGCGCCCCAGAGGGACTGGCGCGCACGTTCACGGACCCTCCGCAGAGCACAGCCGTCAGGAAGGACGAGTGAGCCTACCCCGGTTCCGTGTAGACAGGTTGGTTGAGCCGCCAGCCGCCGCGGCTGCGGGCGGGCGCGACGGCGGGAAGCGCGCCAGTTCCACATTCCCTGGCATGTCCTCGCGCAGCCGAGCCACGACACAGTGACGAGTGAAATCCATTGGACGTAAGGGATTCGCATGGGCCAAGCCCATCACGTCCGCGCCATCACCGGGAAGCGATTGGCTCCCGCGGGCAGCGAGAGGTTGCGCACGAAGAGGTCCGCCTCCATGTCCTCGCCAATCACTTCCGCCCCAGGCCACCACCGCTCGGGCGTGAAGCCGAACTGGACCGCCTTCACGGGCTCGTCCACCAATCGTGACAAATGTGGACGCAAATCGAAGCCCTCTCGCGCGAACACATCCTCGATGTAGAGCGTGCCGTCCTCGACGCCCGCGAAGACCCACGCATCCTCGCTCAGCTTGCGCAAGGGACGCGCGAAGTTCGCCGCCGCGTACCAGGTCGCGATGTGTCCGTGCCGGCGCGCACCGAAACGCTCCGTCACCGGGACGCCCTCCTCCGCCAACGCGACGAGCCTCGCCCGCACCGACGCCTCGGACACATCCAACACTGGCGCGGGCTCTCCCCTCGGCGGCACCTCCAACGTGACTCCGAACAACGTCTGCTCCCGGGGCTCAAAGCCAAAGCGCGGATAGAAGTCGAGCACCTTCTTGTTCGCGAACAACACCACCGGCGCATCCCCACACGCCTCCATCGCCGCCTCCATCGCCATCCACGCCAGGCCCTGCCCTCGACGCTCGGGCACGCACCCCACCGCGCCCAATTGATAGCCGACCACCTCGCGCCCCTCCACGCGCAGGCACATCCGCATCACGGAGGCATTCGCCACCACCCGGCCCTCGTCCACCACGCTGAACGCGCGGTAGTCGTCCGTCCACTCGCCCCAGGCGCACCAGCGGCGGAAGTCCACCGTTCGGAAGACCTGGGGCACGTACTCACAGAAGGCGGCTTGCAGCGCGGAATCACGGTGGTCGATGGCCACCACCCGAGGAACTTTCGACATGGGCGACATGAACATCACAAACGCCCGCCTGGTGGGAAATTCCCCGGAGGCGCCGCGTTTATCGGGGACGCACGTGCCTTCCGCGAGAACGCACGCCGTGGCCGCTCGCGTGCGATAGGCAACACGCCCGGGGGCACGAGACCCGCGTGCGATTTCAACCGCTGGGAATCGCTGACAGGACGGCGGATGGCGCGGCGGCTGCACAGGGCCGCCCTCGCCAACCCCACACAAGGAGCCGTCACATGTGCACCGACTTCCTCGTCGTCGCCTCGGACAAGAGCGTCGTCAATGGCCGCAGCATGGAGTTCGGCGTCGACCTCGACTCGAAGCTCCTGGTCCGAGCTCCCGGTGAGAAGTTCGTCTCCCCTTCCCCCAAGGGACTCAACGGCCTGACGTGGACGACCACCTACGGCTACGTCGGCCTCACCGCCAAGGGCAGCCTCCCCATCATGGTCGACGGGCTCAACACCGCCGGCCTGTCCACCGGCAGCCTGTGGCTGCCCGAGTCCCGCTACCCCAAGGTCACCGACAACGCCAAGGCCCTCACCCTGGCGCAGTTCCCCGGCTGGGTGCTCGGCAACTTCGCCACCGTGGCGGAGGTGAAGTCCGCCCTCCAGGAAGGCGAGGCCCAGGTCTGGGAGAGCGACTGGCTGGCCCAATACCTGCCCCTGCACTTCCCCATCCACGACGCGCAGGGCAACAGCCTGGTCGTCGAGTTCCTCGACGGCGAGATGCACCTGCACGACAACCCCGTCGCCGTGCTCACCAACGCGCCGCCCTTCCCTGTCCAAATCCAGAACCTGCGCGACTACGTGGGCCTGTCCCCCTGGGACGCGAAGCGGGTGGAACTGGGCTCGGAGACCTTCGCCCAGCCCGGCCACGGCAGCGGCCTGCGCGGCCTGCCCGGGGACCCGATGCCACCTTCCCGCTTCGTGCGGGCCGCGTACCTCAAGCAGTTCGCCCGGCCCGTCGCCAACGCCACCGAGGCCACCAGCCTCGCCTTCCACCTGCTCAACACCGTCGACATCCCGCGCGGCACGGTCCGCTCGCTCGATGAGAAATCCCTCAAGGAAGAGGACGACTACACCCAGTGGACCGTGGTCAAGGACCTCACCCACACCGTCCTCAACGTGCGCTTCTACGAGGACCTGCTCATCTACTCGGTGAACCTCAAGACGCTCGACTTCAAGGGCGCCAACGGCAAGACGTTCGCCGTGCCGACGAGCCCCGCGTCCATCGACATCACCTCCAAGCTGACGACCTGAGCCGCGGACGCCGTATCAGTCCCAAGCGCTGAGAAACGCCGTGCGACAGGCCCGTCCCCGTGATTTCCGGGGGCGGGCTGTTTCGTGTCAGGATTGAATGTGCAACCGGTGCACGCGTCGATGCGCCACTCCGCCGGGCTTCCCCAGCGCGGACCCATTCCCATCCTAGGAGCAAACCTCATGAAGCGGCTCATCCAGGGACTGTCCCTGACGTCTCTGTGTCTCTCGCTGGTGGCCTGTGGCGCGAGCAAGTTCTACACGCTGCCCGTCGCGGCGAACGATGCCTCGGCGACCAAGACGTCCATCGGAGTCTGCGCCCTGGAGAGTGGCCTCGAGTCGCATTCCGTGGACACCACGGCCATCGCCGTCACCTACGATGCGACCTCCACGATGTACTACCGTTACAATGGTAACGACGCGTACACCTTCCAGGTCTCCGTGGACGACAAGCAGGTTCCTCCGGCGGAGCTGGAGACGAAGCTCACCACGGTGCGCAAGAAGGGCGAGGAGCTGTACCTCTGCGCGCAGGACCGCATCAACCCGCGCTTCGTCGCCGCCCCCGCCCATGAGCCCTCCCAGACGAACGTCACCATCAACCTGAACGCCCCTGGCGCGAACTCGGCGGACACCGTGTCGGCCGGCGCGTCGGTGTCGACGAACACGAACACGGCCTCGGCCACGACGACGTCCTCCTCCGCGTCGGTGAACCTGAGCGAGGGCACCTGCGCCCGCGCCGTGGACTGCTATGCGCGGCTGGCCAAGACGGTCTGCGAGGGCGCGCAGGACTGCAGCTTCAAGGTGGAGATCTCCGGCAACGACGAGACGGGCTGCCGTGACGCGCTGCTCCGCGTCCCGGACCTGCTCCAGCCGTTCAAGATGATTCGCCCCAACCTCTCCGCTCCGGCCGTCTGCCGCGCCGAGTAGTCCCCAAAGACAACCCGCCTCCGGCGCCGTGCCGGAGCGCGGGCGACAGCGGCCTCCGGTTTCCCAGCCCGTGAGGAACGCGGAGTGGACTACCCTGGGCCCCTTCGCCGTGAGCCGAGGCGGGACGGGGTGGTGCCATGAGAGCGACACGCGGACATGTGCTGCTGGGGCTTCTGGTGCTGGTGGGGCTGGCCGCCGCGGGCATCGCCGGAGTGACGCTGCGCTATCGGGCCCCTCCGGCTCCCGCCCTGGCGTGGCTCGTGGGAGGGCTGCTGCTCGCGACGTGGAGCGCTCGGGCTTTCTGGAAGCGCGACGCCGACGGCGCGGCCAGGCTGCTCTTGTTCTGTTTCGGGATGCCCGCGGTCGTGCTGGGCATCTGGATGGTGGCCTCCTCGAATTTCAGCGGGCTTCCTCCGTGGCTCGCGTTGGGCTGCGCGGCGGTGACCACGTTCATCGGGGTCCGGATGTGGAAGGACTGGCGGCGGGCGGAGGTATTGCCCAACGTGCTGCTCGAATGGGCGCCGGCCGAGGACATCCTCGAAGTCGACGGCGTGCACTTCGCCGTGAGACTGGCCGTGACGGAAGAGGGGCCCGCGCCGCTGGAGCTGCACTTGATGGCGCAGGGGTGCGTGGACGCGGAGCGGGCGCTGACGCTGAAGCTGTCCGGGCCTCCCGAGTCGCGGCTGCGCTATCCGCGAGAGACGACGGTCCACCTGGAGGCGGGAGAGGTGGGCCTGCTCATCGTGCCGCTCTTCCCGGTCCCCGGGGTCCCGGCGCCCGGCAAGCTCTCCCTGCAGCCCAGTGCCCGAGGTCCCTCGGCGCCACGCCTGCGTCACTGGCGCGCGCGGCGCTACGAGGGGCCCCTCCATCCCGCGATGAGAGTCCTGGGCCTGTTCGCGGGCATCCTCACCTGGGGTGGCGGGATGCACGTCGAGGTGGCGGGGGTGTCGGAAGGGAAGCCTCCTCCACCCCAGCTCCCCGAGGCGCGGTGGAAGGTGCTGTGGCGGCCGGGCGCGGAGGAGATTCAGCAGGCCCGCGCCGCGGCCTGAGCGTCAGGCTTTAGTGGATGCGCAGGGCCAGCTTGCCCAGGTGGTGCTTGCCCACGGCCTCGTGCGCGCGAGTGACTTCATCCAGGCGGTAGACCTTCGAGACCTCGACGTGGAAGGGGCCGGACTCGATGAGGCTGTTGAGGCGGCCGAGCACCTTGGGGTTCGCCTCGCCGTTGTAGGCGGTCGCCTTGACGCCCTCGGGGCCCTTGGGCGCGGGCTCGACGCCGTTGGGGTACGCGATGTGGCCGCCCTTCTTCACGACGGCCTTGAGCAGCTCGTTCACCTTGTCTCCGCCCGCGAGCACCAGCGCCGCGTCGAGGCCGTCCGGAGCGAAGTCCCGCACCGCCTTCGCGACGTCGTCGGAGCGGCCATCCACGGCCTTGTCCGCGCCCAGCTTCTCCATCAACTCCACGCCGTCCGCGCCGGAGGCCACCGCGAGCACCTTGGCCCCGAGCCGCTTCGCCAGTTGCACCGCGAGGTGCCCCACGCCGCCGCTCGCGCCGTACACCAGCAGCGTGGTGCCCTGGCCGACCTTGAGGGTGTCCTCCACGCCTTGGAGGGCCGTGATTCCGTCCGCCGCGAGCACGCCCGCCTGCTCCGCGCTCAGTCCCTTGGGTACGGGCGCGGTGTCCGCGGCCCTCACCGCGGTGTATTCCGCGTAGAAGCCTCCCTTCTCGTTCAGGAAGCCGAAGGCGTAGACCTTGTCGCCGACCTTGAGGTTCTTGACGCCTTCGCCCAGGGCCACGACGGTGCCCGCGCCATCCGTGCCAAGCACGTATGGGAAGGAGGCCTTGCTGCCCGGCTTGTAGCCTTCCATCTCGCCCGCGCGCTCGGCGGGGTCCCACTGGCCGATGCCGGCGGTCTCCACCTGGATGAGCACCTCGCCGGGGCCTACCTGGGGAACGGGGACGGTCTTGGTGCCGAGAACTTCCGGTCCGCCGAAGCGGTCGATGGCGGCGGCCTTCATCTGAGAGGGAACGGAGGTCTTCATGGAAATGACTCCTCGCGGGCGGAGGTCCCGCGCCGGACAGGGTTCCTCCGCAGGCTGGTCATGGGTGAGAGGAATTGCAGAGGAAGCGACGAAGCCCCAAGCCAGGGCCCGCCCTCACGCCCGCCACCCTGGCGCGGGAGGACACCAGGCTGGCGTACAGTCGCGCGGCGGATTTTCCCCGAAGATTCCGGAGGTGGAGATGTCGTCGCGAACGAAGCTGCGCTCGCTGCTCGTCGGTGGTGTCCTGCTGCTGTCCTCCACCGCTGGCAGCGCGAGCGCTCCGAGCGTGTCGCTGGGAGGTGTCGAGCTGCGCGTCTTCGACCGGCAGAAGGGTTCCATCGTCACGGTGGAGGAGGCCTCGGACCCGTATGGGATGAACGTGGACGCGCTGCTGCTGGTGAAGGTGCAGGGCAAGTACGAGGGGGACAAGCCGCTGAAGCTGAAGCTCGTGGTGAGCGCGCCGAAGGAGGAGTCGGAGGCGGGTGAGCGGCGCGCGTGGAAGGTGACGCAGACGCGCGAACTGCACGTGCTCGCGGAGGGCGGCGTCACCGTGGTGCCATTCCTGATGCCCTACGAGTGCTCCTCCACCGTGAAGGTGGTCGCCACGCTGTCGGGCCCGGGCGTCAACGGGAGCAAGAAGCTGGACACCGCGTTTCCGTGCGCGGAGTGAGTTGCCTCCACGCGCCGCCCACCCGGAGGCATGCGCCCTTCAGGGTCGGTTTTGCGAGGGGTATCCAAGACAACCCCTCGGATTGCGGCGTGTCAGACCGAACCGGTAGCTTGCATGCATGCCGGACATCCGACTGCCCGCCGAAGCGAAGTTCAAGACTGAGCTGGAAGCCCTCGCCGCCCATGACGACAAGCCCCGTCCTCCTGGATGGGCACTGTCGCCTCGTGCCGTGGAGACGTACATCCTCGGCGGATCCAAGCCCGTCGGCGGCGTGACGATTACGCCCAAGTACGTCGGCGACAAGGGACTCATCCAGGTCTGCATCGCCACCCTCGCCTCGGACCGCGCGCTGATGCTCGTGGGCGAGCCCGGCACCGCGAAGAGCTGGCTGTCCGAGCACCTGTCCGCCGCCGTCAGCGGCACCTCCGCCCTCATCGTCCAGGGCACCGCCGGCACCAGCGAGGACCACCTCAAGTACTCGTGGAACTACGCGCTGCTGCTCGCGCAGGGCCCCACGCCCGAGGCCCTGGTCCCCTCCCCCGTCCTGCGCGCCATGCGCTCCGGCAAGTTCGCCCGCTTCGAGGAAGTCACCCGCACGTCCCCGGAGATTCAGGACGCCCTCATCTCCATCCTCTCGGAGAAGCAGGTCTCCATCCCGGAGCTGGGCGAGGTGGTCAGCGCCCAGCGCGGCTTCAACCTCATCGCCACCGCGAACACGCGGGACAGGGGCGTCAACGAGATGAGCGCCGCCCTCAAGCGCCGCTTCAACTTCGTCACCGTCCCCGTGGTCGAGGACCTGGAACAGGAAATACAGATTGTGACGAAGCGCGAGGCGGAGCTGCGCAATGACTACCAGGTCGGAGTGCCGCCTCCGGAGGAGCTGTCGCGAATCCTGCTGACGCTCTTCCAGGAGCTGCGCAAGGGCGTGACGAAGGACGGCAAGACGAAGGTCCGCACCCCGGGCGCCGTGCTGTCCACCGCGGAGGCCATCAGCGTGCTGTTCAACAGCTCCATCCTCGCGGAGCAGTTCGGCGGCGGGAAGGTCACCCCCCACGAGCTGGCCGCCTCGCTGGTGGGCGCCGTGGTGAAGGAGCAGGAGGACGACGTGAAGGCCCTGCGCGAATACATGGAGACCGTCGCCAAGGGCCGCACCGGCGCGTGGAAGGACCTGTACTCCGCCAGCAAGAAGCTCCTGAGGGGCTGATGGACCTGGACCTGCTCTCCCGGGTGCATCTGTTCCCGGTGCGCCACCACTCGCCGCGCACCACGGCGGTGCTCGGACGCTGGCTGGAGCGCGTGAAGCCGGAGGTCGTCCTCATCGAGGGGCCTTGCGATGCCTCCGACCTGATTGACGTGCTGTGTGACGCGGAGACAAAGCCGCCCATCGCACTGCTCGGCTACCGCACGGATGACACGCCGGGCTCCGCGCTGTGGCCCTTCGCGGACTACTCCCCCGAATACGCCGCCCTGCGTTGGGCGAAGGTGAATCGCGCCCGCGCGCTGTTCATCGACATCCCCGTCGGTGTCAGCCTCGGCATGGACCGCCATGACGAGACGGCCGGTGTCGAGAGCGAGGAGGTCCCCGAGGGCGAGCGTCACGAGCACCTCCATGACGAAGAGCCGCTCACGGAGCGGTTCGCCCGCGAGCAGGGCTACCGCTCCTTCGAGGAACTGTGGGAGGCGCTGTTCGAGGCGCCCGACTGGACGCCCGAGGGTTTCCGCCCCGTGCTGCTCGCCTGGGCGGACGTGCTCAACGCGGGGCCTCGCCAGGACTACCACCGCTGGCGCGATGCGTTCATGGCGCGCAAGGTGCTGGAGGTGGTGGCGAGCGGCGTCGCGCCGGAGAAGGTCGCCGTGGTGGCGGGCGCCGCGCACATCGCGGCCTTCCTGGCCCGGGACGTGGAGCCCACGCTGGAGGCGAAGCTGCCCAAGGCGGTGCCCTGCGCGGTGACGGTGATTCCGTACAGCTTCCCCCGGCTGTCCGAGCAGCTCGGCTACGGCGCGGGCAATCGGGCGCCGCACTTCTACCAGAAGGCCCACGAGGCCCAGTGTGACTTCCGGCGCGCGACGCTGGAGGTGCTCATCGACTTCGCCGCGCACCTGCGCATGCGCGGCTTCACCGCGTCGCTGTCGGACGTGCTGGAGGCCTACCGGCTGGCGATGACGCTGGCGGACCTGCGCGAGAAGAGCGCTCCGGGACTGGATGAGCTGCGCGAGGCCACCGTGGCCACGCTGTGCCGGGGTGACGCGACGCATGTCGACGCGTTCCTGTGGAAGAGCGTCGTCGGTCATCAAGTGGGACGGGTGGCCAGTCGCATCGGCAAGAACTCGCTCCAAGCGGAGTTCTGGCGGGAGCTGGACACGCGCCGGCTGCCGAGCACCGACAGCGCGGAGACCTTCACGCTGCGCCTCAACAACACGGTGGAGGTCGGCTCCTCGGTGTTCCTCCACCGCCTGCGCGTGGCGGGGATTCCCTATGCGACGCTCGCGGCCACGGGACAGCAGCGCGCCTCGCCGCAAGAGGCTGGCGGACAGGCGGCGCTGACGCGGGTGCGCGAGTCGTGGCAGGCGCAGTGGACGCCGTCCACGGACGTGGCGCTGGTGGAGAAAATCGTCCTCGGCGACTCGCTGGAAGCCGTGACGACCCGCGTCCTCCAGGAGCAACTGGACGCGGCGAAGACCACGGGCGCCGCCGCGGACGTCCTGTTGGAGTCGGTGATTACCGGCTGCCCGCAGACGATGGCCGCGGCCCTGCGCGCCTGTGACACGCACGCGGCCACGGACGTGGACCTGCCCTCGCTCGCCTCGGCGGCGCGCGCGCTGTCCGGACTGGTGGCCTATGGCACCTCGCGCGCGCACACGGACGTGGGCGACGAGGCGGTGGCGGTGCTCTGCCAGAAGACGTACTCCCGCGCGCTGCTGCGCGTGCGCGAGGCCTGTGCCTGCGCACCGGACGCCCTGCCTTCCGTGGTGGAGGCGCTGCGCACCCTGCACGAGGTGGCGCTGGCCCAGCCGCTCGCGGACAAGGCCGGGTGGCTCGCGGAGGCCCGCGAGCTGATGGACAGCACCACCGTGCACCCGGCGACGTCGGGCCTGGCCACGGGCCTGCTGTATCTGGCGCATGAGCTGAGCGAGGCGGAGGTGGCGCTCATCGTCGGACTGCGGCTGTCGCTGGCGGTGGCTCCCGAGGAAGGCGCGTCCTGGCTGGAGGGCTTCCTGGGCGTCAACGCGCTGGTGCTGGTGAAGAACCGCGAAGTGGTGAAGGCCCTGGACGACTTCCTGACCAGCATCGACCCCGAGCGCTTCCGTCAGACCCTGCCGGTATTGAGAAGGGCACTGGGCGTGCTGGGTACCACCGAGCGCCGCTACCTCATGGAGAACGTGGTGGCGGTGCGGCAGCTCGGAGAAAAGGGCCGGGCCGTGAAGACGGTGCTCGAAGAGAAGGACACAGCGAAGCTCAAGGACATGAGCGCCGAGCTGGGCAAGGTGCTCGACGACCTGGACGACCTGCTATGAGCGTGGACCCCAAGGAACTGGCGGAGAAGGACCGGGATGCCCTGCTGCGCTGGCGGCTCGCGCTCGGCCCGACGGCGGAGAAGACGGGAGCCTGTCCCTCGCTGCGGGCCCTGAGCACCCAGGCGGGCTCGGTGGGCGTGGGCGGCGGAGACCTGGAGGCGTTGGATGACGCGCTCTCCTTCGTCTACGGGGAAAAGCGCGCGAGTTCGTCCGGCTCGCGCCCCTACATCCCCGAGTGGCTGGGTGCGCTGCGGACTTTCTTCCGCGACGACGTGATTGCGCTCGTCCAGAAGGACGCCATCGAGAAGAAGGGGCTCACCCAGCTCCTCTTCGAGCCGGAGACGCTGCCCTTCCTCGACAAGAACGTGGAGCTGGTGACGACGCTGGTCAGCGCGCGCGGGCTCATCCCCGACGAGGCGAAGGCAATTGCCCGGCAGATTGTCCGCGAGGTGGTGGAGGAGCTGCGCAAGAAGCTGGAGTCCTCCATCCGCACGGCCGTGTTCGGCGCCCTGCGCAGGGACAGGACGAGCCCGCTGCCGATTGCTCGCAACATCGACTGGAAGCGGACCATCCGGCAGAACCTGAAGGGCTGGGACGCGGAGCACAAGCGACTGGTGCCCGAGCGTTTCTACTTCTGGCCCAACCAGCGCAAGCATCACGAGTGGGATGTGACGCTGGTGGTGGACCAGTCCGGTTCCATGGCGCAGAGCGTGGTGTACAGCTCCGTCATGGCGGCCATCTTCGCGTCACTGGATGTGCTGCGCACGCGCCTCATCCTGTTCGACACGGAGGTGGTGGACATGACGCCCCTGCTTACGGACCCCGTGGAGGTGCTGTTCACCGCGCAGCTCGGCGGCGGAACGGACATCAACCGCGCGGTGGCCTATGCGCAGGCGAACCATGTGCAGCGGCCGGAGAAGACCCTCTTCCTGCTGATTACCGACCTCTATGAAGGCGGTGACGCGGAGGAGCTGGTGGCGCGGCTGCGCCAGCTGGTGGACTCGCGGGCGAAGGTGCTGTGCCTGTTGTCGCTGTCGGACGGAGGCAAGCCCACGTACGACCACGCCATGGCGGAGAGGCTCACCGCGCTGGGCATTCCCTGCTTCGGGTGTACGCCCAAACGACTGGTGGACGTGGTGGAGCGGGTGATGCGCAACCAGGACCTGACGCCGCTGCTGGCCGCCCACAAGGAGATGCACCATGGCTGAGCCTCGCAAGGTGGCTGCCAGCAGCGGAGGGTTGACGGAAATCATCGGGGACCCCTCGGAGGTGGCGAAGGGCACTCGCATCTTCGACGACAAGCAAATCACCCACCTGTCCCGCTTCGAGAACCGGCTGTTCGCGGATGCGCTGGGCTCCGGGGCGTCGCCCTACAAAGTGTCGCTGGTGTTCGGTGACGGGCGTGAGGTGAAGGGGAAGTGCTCCTGCGTGGCCGCGCGCTCGCGGCCCTTCTGCAAACACGCGGCGGCGCTGCTGGTGGCGTGGGCTCGCGCGCCGGAAGCCTTCGTCACCACCGATACGGCCCCGGCGGGCGCGGGAGGCCCGGCGAAGAAGAGCGTGAAGAAGGGCAAGACGGAGACGGGCGAGCTGATGAAGGCGGGCGTGGCGCAGGTGTCCACGCTGGTGCGGGAGCTGGGCCTGTCGGGCGTGACGTCCCTGTCCGAGGACCGCGCCGAGCAGGTGCGCGCCCTGGGTGAGTCGCTGCGCGCCAATGGCCTGCGCCGGCTGGCGGCGCGCACGGTGGAGGTGGCGGCCCTGCTGGAGCAGGCGGCGGCGCGCACGGGCACGTTCGAGCCCCCCGTCTTCACCGACCTGGTGGCGGACATGCTGCTCACCGCGCGCAAGGTGGAGAAGCACCTGGGCGGTGAGCCCCTGGAGGACCGCTACGTCGAGGAGCTGATTGGCAAGACGTGGACGAAGAAGGACCGGGCTCCCATCGAGGGGCTGACGCTGGTGGAGTACTCCTTCACCACGCGCACCACGCCCGACAACTTCCTCGTCCGGGAGAGTCGCTTCCTGGAGCTGGGCTCCGGAGCCCACTACACGGAGAAGCAGATCCTCCCCGCCTTCCTCAAGACGGTGGAGCCCAAGAAGAGCCACGCGGGCGTGGTGCTGGAGGAGGCCAAGGGTGGGCAGTACCCGGGCTTCCCGCCTCGGCGGCTGGACCTGGAGGACGCGAAGTCGACGCATCCGCAGGACGACTCGGCGCTGCGGCTGTTGGTGAAGATGGCGCTACCGGATGTCGGGGCAGCCCTGGCGGCCTTCCAGGAGCACCGCAAGGACGTCTTCGCGCCGGAGCTGCTCCCCGTGGCGCTGCGGGTGCAGACGCTCCTGGCGAGCGGGCAGCGCTCACAGTTGGTGGACTCGGGAGACCGGGGGCTGTTCCTCCCGGCGGACTCGCGGCTGGAGGAGCCCTTCGCCGCGGCGCTGGAAGGGGCCACGTTGAAGGTGGTGTTGGGGGACGTGGGGCTGGAGGCGGCGCTCCCCACGCTGTTCCCGCTCGCGGTGGTGGTGGAGACACCGGAGGGGCTGGAGCTGCGCGGACTGGGGCTGCGGGAGGCAACGGAGGAGCCCACGCGGCGTCGGCGGCGTCGGGCGAAGCCGGAGGCGCCGGTGGCGGTGCCTCGCAGCGGATGGGCGGACGCGGCGCGCGAAGCGGGGGCGTCTCGCGCGGCCATCGCCCTGGCCGAGGTGCGGGATGAGCTGGCGGAGAAGTTCTCCAACGGGCTGTCCTCGCTGTCTCCGCGCGCGGTGGAGCCGCTGGTGGCCCGACTGAGGGAGCTGGGGCTGGAGAAGCCCGGAGCGCTGCTGGAGGCGCTGGCGCAGCGGCCCGACGCGGCGGAGCGGCTGGATGACTTCGTCAAGGTGTACCAGGTGCTCGGCATCGCCCTGGTGCGGCTGGCGGGGGCGGCGCAGGTCCAGGGGGACACGTTGGAGCCGGTGCCCACGCACCCGAGCATCCACATCCGGAAGCCCGAGGCGCCGCTGCCTCCGGGTGAGGCGTTGTTGAAGCGGGCTCGAGGAGAGCTGTCTCGCTACGAGGCCGCGGCCCATGCGGCGCACTACTACGCGAGCCTGGACGCGGACTCGCTGTTGGAGTCCCTGTATCCCGCGTGGAGCGACGGCGCGGCGAGCACCTTCGTGGCCCGGGCGGTGGCGGCACGTCCGAAGGAGCGCGTGCTGGAGGTGGTGAAGCAGGCCCTGTCCGAGCACCACAGCCGGATGGTGCGCCGCACCGCCATCCAGGTGCTGGGGCAGTTGGAGGTCCATGCGGCGCGAGTGCTGTTGGACGGCATGACACGCAAGGGCCACGACGCGGGCCTGCGGCTCCATGCACGCGAGGTGTTGAACGACGTGCAGGCCCGGGAGACGGGGCCCGCGTCCATCGCGGCGCTCGCGAAGGTGCGACAGGGGAGGATTCGGCCGCTCGCGCAGCGGGCGCTGTCGGAGCCGACTCGGGAAGCGCGGCTGGCGGCGGTGGACCAGCTCGAGGGGTTGGGGCTCACACAGGCGTGGCCGGTGCTGCGGCAGGTGTTCTACGGAGACCCGTCGAACGAGGTGCGGAGACGCGCGGCCATGGCCCTGGCGTGGCTGGGGGACTCGGAGGTGCTGGACAAGTACGTGCACAGCGTGGAGGCGCGCGACACGGACGACGAGGAGGCCAAGACGGCGGTGTACGCGCTGGGGGTGCTGGGTGACGTGCGCGGCGCGGAGACACTCCTGGCGGCGTTCGTCGACGGGTGGAAGCCGGGCGTCGTGTCCGACTCGCTGAAGACCTTCGGGCTGGCGATGCTGGAGCCGGCCGTCCGATTGGCGGAGACGCGGCCGGAGGCGATGGAGCGACAAGCGCTGCGCAACCTGTTCGAGCGCTTCCCGGCGGAGGCGCTCTCGAAGGTGCTGCTGGCCCACGTGGAGGCGGCGCGCGCGCACCCCGAGCGGCTCACACGCTTCGGGACGTACCTGAAACTCGCGAACGAGAACATCCACGGCGCGGGCAAGGTGGTGGCGGCGGCACTGCTCGACATCCCCGATGCGGCTGGGGACAAGACGCTCTCACGCGCGGCGAAGAAGACGCTCGGGGTGAAGACCTAGCCGCGACGCCGTGCAGGCCAACACCGCGCCGGGGCGCGCACACAGTCCCCGGCGCGAACACCGCACTGCCCCAACTCACCCCACGCGTGACGACACGTGCGGTCTCACCAGCGACTCCAGGAAGGAGCCAAGCGCGGCGTTGACGAGCGCGGGCTCCTCCACCGTGGAGGAGTGCCCCCCGCGCGGAAGCCGCGTCAGCCGCGAGCCCGGAATCAACTGGTGGAGCCGTTCGGCCTTCGCCGGAACGGTGGCCACGTCCTCTTCTCCCACGACGATGAGCGTGGGTACGCGGATGTTCGGCACCTCGTGTGACACCGCGTTGCGACGGATGACACCGTTCACCGCGCGCCAGATATCCCGACGGTTCTCCAACAAGCGCGCCCGCCACAGCGCCCGCTCCTCCGCGCGGTTCGGGTCCGTCAGGAACGTCCGGCCAAACATGATGCGCATCACCGGGTCCACCACCGGCCGCAACCCCGCCATCCGAGCGATGAGGTTGAGCAGCGTGTAGCGCGGCACGTTGGCCAGCGGCTCGGGGTCCGCCGACGTATCCAGCAGGCTGAGCGAGCGCAACAACTCCGGCCGGCGCGCCGCGATGCGCATCCCGATGAAGCCTCCCATGGACAGGCCGACGAAGTGACACGGCCCCAGGTCCAGCTTCTCCATCAGCCCCACGGCGTCCAGGTACAGCGTCTCCATGTCGATGGTGCTCGCCTCGGGCACCGCGCTGCGCCCCTGCCCCCGGTGGTCATACGCGATGCAGCGATAGCGACTCCGCAGCGCATCCACCTGCGGGTCGAACAGCCGCGAACTCCACAACAACCCATGGCTGAACAGGATGGGCTCACCCGAGCCACCCGTATCCTCGTAGTGCAACTCGGTCCCATTCACGGTCAACATCGGCATGGCGGTTCCCTCCCCACGTCCCGCAGGATAGGACAGCTCGTGACGCGACACGGCACCCGTCTTGCCGCGGTGCGCCGGCTGTCGACTCGCGGACGCCCGTGGGAGAACGGACGTGCCCGGGTTACCAGAGCCCCTGGGCCTGGAGCAGGGCCCCCATCTGTCCGGGCGCGGCGGCGCTGGCGGTGAAGAGCCGCTCGGCGGCCTCCGGCGACGGGTCTTCCCAGGTCAGCAGGCCCGTGTCCTCCTCACGACGACACACCACCAGGCTCGCGCGCACGTGCTCCGCGGACTCGAAGGCGAGCAGGTCCATCAGCACGGGACTCTGGCTGGTGAAGAAGCTCTGCCGCCCCTTGAGCGGCTCGACGCTGGCCCGCACGAGCTGGGGGTGGAGGGAGTGGGCCACCTCATCCACGACGACCACCGCGCGCGCCCGGGCCAGGTAGTGCTGGAGGGCGAGCAGGCGCTTCTGGCCATGGCCCAGCTGACGCGCGGAGACCCGCGTGTCGCCAGGGCCCAGGAAGTCCAGCTCCAGGCCTCCGAGCGTGAGGGATTCGTACTTGCCCTCGGGCGACGCCTCCAGGGGAACGAGGCTGGCCTCCGCGGAGGTGAAGCCGAGCAGCCGCGACGCGTCGCGCAGGAAGGGGACGGCGTCCGACGGGACGACATACCGCGCGGAGCCCCACTGCGCCGCCGCCAGCCGCCGCAGCCCGTCCAACAGCGCCTCCGACGCGAGCCCCGTGCCCGTGGCGAGCACCCCCTCCGCCCGCCGGGAGAGGCGCAGCTCCACCTGGTAGAGCTGCTCGAAGTAGGCGAGCCCCTCGTCGAAGCGGCTCAGCCCCGCCAGGGCGGACACCTCGCGGGCCATGGCCAGCAGCGGCTCCACCGTGGCCGTGCCCTCGCCCGTCTTCTCCACCCAGGCGATGCCTCCGGACATGAGGACCAGCCACAGCCGGCCTGCGACTTCGGGAGCCAGTCGCTCCTGGACGACGAGCGAGGTGTCACCCTCGCGCGAGACGGTGACCTGGAGCCCCTCGCGACGGATGACCAGCGGCCACGCCATGTCGCGCGGCGACACGACGATGTCCATGGACAGCCCGGAGCCCGCGGGCCCGTCCTGGGGCATCACGGGCACGTTGCGGACCCGCACCGTGATTCGGCCGGTGTCCGCGCTCAGCGCGTACTCCAGCTCGAAGGGCTCCAGGGCCATGGCCGTGAAGTCCGAGCTGGCGACGGCCGCGAGGAGGTCCAGGAGCAAGGTCTTCCCCGTGCCGTTGCGGCCCAGCAGCACGTTGAAGGACGGGCTGAACGACAACCTCGTGCCGGGGTTCACGGAGCGGAACTGGTGGACCTGGAGCCACTGGAGCTTGAGCATCGTCCGCCAGCCTCTCCCCCGGACACGCCAGGGTCAACCCCGCCTGTGACACAATACGCTACTCCCGGAGAAGTCAATCAACACCCATTGTGAACAATTCTTGAGACAGTCAGGCTGCTGGTGCAACGCATTGACGGAGGTCACTCATGTCCCCGCAGCCGCGCCTGATTCGTTTCACTTCGAGGATTTCATTGCTCGCGCTCCTGGCCGCCCTGGGTGCCGTCACCTGGAGCACGCAAGCCCAGGCGCGGACGCCAGGGGGCGTCATCGGCGTCGGGTATTACGACCATCAAGGCCCGCCGCCCTGGGTCGATACGGCTTGCAAGTACACGGCGGTCTACAAACCTTGTCATTGCCCGCCCCCTACCGTCGCAAACTTCGACTCCGCCATGGGCTGTTCCAACGAGAGCCAGGCGTGGGCTGACAGGGACGCGCTGAACTCCTGTACCAACCTCTGTGCGAGGGCGGCCAAGGACTCGCCGGGGTCCGGCAACGGCAACAACAACGGCGGTGTCGCGGGACGTCCAGGGGGCTCGACGAATGGCGGCATCTCGCTCGGCGGCGCCGGCACCCTGGCGGCCCGGGAATCGGGGGGCTATGTGGCGTTCGTCCCCTTCAGCCTGGAGCCCATCGGACACGCCGAGCAGAAGGAGCAGCTGGCCGAGGCGCTCGTGGAGGCCACCGCCGTCCCCTGGGTCTTCCTCGAAGGGATGGGCGAGTCCATCCAGTGGGAGGACCCGAAGGGCTCGGCGGCCTTCGTCCAGGCCTACTGGAGCGACCGCGGCGCGCCCAACCCCATTGGCCACTGCAAGCACTCCCTTCAGGTCTCCTGTCCTCTCCAGGACGTGAAGCTCGGTGACAGCCTTCAGGTCTGCTCGGGGGAGAGCGACGAGGACGCCCAGAAAATCGCCGAGACGAGCTGCGCGCCGCTGCGCTACGACGCGCTGAGCCGCTCCTGGAAGACCTGGGGCCTCTTCGGCTACCACCACGAGGGCCCGTACCGCGCGCCGACCGCGACGGTCCTCGCCGTGGGTCCCCAGCAGTTCCTCGGCTTCGTGCCCTCCAGCATGGAGGCCATGGGCCCCTACGAGGACTGGAACAAGCTGGCGGACGAGCTGCTGGAGCGCACGGAGGGCACCAGCGTGTGGCTCGCCGGACCGCCGAAGTTCTACTCCGCCAAGGAGTAGCGACCCACCGGCCGCGCCCGCCCCGCGGCTCGCACGCGGGGCGGGGTGACGGCCCGCCCAACCCGGGAGGACGGCCCAGTCCCGCCATCCCCGGGAGCCCGGCTTGTCACGACAGGGCGCGACAGGCAGGCTCAGGGCACTTCCGACATGCGCCCTGCTCGTCCCGCCCTGCTCGCCCTCGTCCTCCTCGCATTGCTTGGCACGGCCGCGGGAGTCACCTACGCGCTGCGCCCGCCGGCCTCCACACCGGCCACCGCGAGCGCCTCCCCTCCCACCGCGCCCAAGCCCGTGGCCCAGGCCACGCCACCGCCCGCCGAGGTGAAGGACGGGCACCCGCCGCGCGGCGTCTACGCCGGCGCCGAGGCGTGCGGCGAGTGCCACGAGGACGAGCACGCCGAATGGAGCAAGGGCTGGCACTCGCGCGCGCTGTCCCCGGCGACGTCGAAGTTCGTGGTGGGCGACTACCGCAAGAACACGCACTTCAAGGGAGACTCCAGCGAGGCGTGGATGCGTCGCGACGGTGAGCACCACTTCATGCGCACGAAGGGCGCGGACGGGCAGCTCGCGGAGTTCCCGGTGCAGTGGGTGGTGGGCGGCAAGCGCATGCAGGACCCCGTCACGGTGCTCGCAGACGGTCGCTGGCAGGTGCTGCCCGTCTACTACCACGTCACCGGCAAGGGCGAGTGGGTGGACTACTCGGAGACGAAGCAGGGCGCGCTCACGCCGGACCACCCGTTCTTCTGGGCCAACTTCCGTCGCAGCGCGCAGCACGCGTGTCTGGACTGTCACGTCACCGGACTCGACGCGCGCCATGACCGCGCCACCCACACGTGGACCACGCGCTTCACCGACGCGGGCGTCGCGTGCGAGAGCTGCCACGGGCCCGGCGCCAGGCACGCCGACACGCAGGACCCCAAGGACATCGTCCAGCCGTCGAAGCTGTCCCCGGAGCTGGGCTTCGCGGTGTGCGCGCAGTGCCATGGCCCGCGCCGTCCCCTCTTCCCCATCCTCGACCTGGCGCACCGCTTCCAGCCGGGCCAGAAGTACGAGGACTTCTACCAACCCATCGTCCTCTTCGTGGGCAACGAGCGCTCCGGCGACTACTTCACCGACGGCCGCCCCAGCACCTCCAGCTTCGAGTACCAGGCCCTCATCCAGTCGCAGTGCCACCTGCAGGGCAATGCGACCTGCCTCACCTGCCACACCGCGCCGCACGAGCCACACGCGCCCAACGAGCTGAACCTGCCGGAGAAGACGGCCGCGAAAATCTCCGTGGGCTCGGCCACCTGTCAGCAATGCCACGCGGACCTGTTCGCCGCGGGCGCGAAACACTCCAAGCACACCGGGCGCGCCGCGCAGGACTGCGTGGCCTGTCACATGCCGCCCGTCGTCTCCGGCGTGCTCGACAAGTTCGCGGACCATGCGCTCGACGTGCCCGCGCCAAAGAACACCACGCGCCACGGCATCCCCAACGCCTGCAACACGTGTCACACGAAGGAGACGCCGGAGGCCATGGACCAGGCCCTGGCGAAAATGTGGCCGGACTCCGCGAAGCGGCAGGAGCGGCGCGTGCGCCTGGCGGACGCCTTCGACGACAAGACGGCGGACACCAGCCGGCCCGCGCTGGAGGCCGTGCTCGCGGACACGAAGGAAGCCGCGTCGCTGCGTGGCGTGGCGGCGAAGGTGCTCGGGCGTCGATACAAGCGCGAGGCCGTGCCCGCCCTGCGCGCCGCGCTGAAGGGGACGCAGGACAGCCTGCTGCGCGCGGATGTCATCGAGGCGCTGGGCGCCGTGGGTGGCAAGGAGGCCACCGAGGACCTGGCGGCGCTGCTCCAGGATGGCTCCACGTGGGTGCGCCAGTCCGCGGCGCTGACGCTGGCGAGCTTCGGCGACGCGCGCGGCACCGCGGCCGTGGAGGCGCTGGCGTCGCGGCCGGAGACCTCCGGACTTGTCCAACCGCACATCATGCTCGGGCAGCTCGCCGTGCGGCGGAAGGACCTGACCACCGCCATCCGCGAGTTCGAGCGGGCGTTGGATTTGCAGCCCTACAACGCCGACGCGCTCGTCCGTCTGGCCGACCTCTATGTCGTCCAGGGACAGGTGGAGAAGGGCAAGGAGCGGCTCGAGGACGCGCTGCGCTTCGACCCGCAGAGCCGCGCGGCGAAGCAGCGTCTGTCCATGCTCAAACAGGGCCGCTGAGCGGAGGACGCAAGCCCCCGGGCGCTCCATCCACTGCTGAGCAGGCTCTCGTCCCTTTTGTCAGACAGGCGGGGACCGGCCCCGGGGTACGTGGCCGGTATCGGGTGCCTCCCCTACCTCAGGGCACCCGATATGAACGCCCTGCTGCTCGCCCTCCTCCTCTCGCACCCTGGCTCCGAGCCAGGGGTGCCGCTCGCCCAGGCCCGGCCGCCGTCCGCCGTGCGACAGCGGCCTCAGGGACACGGCGCGCCCAAGGTGCTGCCCATCCAGAATCCCAGGCCGCAGTCGGCCCAGGGACAGGGCATTCCCGTGACGCCCCCGGGAGCGCCGTCACAAGCGCCCGGCGCGCCACGGCGGGGCACCCCTCCCCAGGGGCAATGGGACACGTCCGCCCCAGGGCCCGGTGAGGACACTGGGACGAGCGACGACCCGCCGGAGCCACCGCAGCCCGAAGTGTCGGACCCGCTGCTGACGCCCATGCCGCCCGCGCCCATCCAGGTGAAGTCCTGGGAGGAGGCGCTGGAGATGGTGCGACAGAGCTCCACCGACTTGAGGACCGCGCTGGCCCAGGTGGAGTCCGCGGCGGGACAGGCGCGCATCGCGCTGGCGGGCCTGCTGCCCGTCATCACTGGCACGGTGGGCGTGCAGTACAACGTGCTGGACCCCGACTCGACGACCTTCATCGGCGGCGGCACGGGGGGCGGTGTGGGCGGTGGCGTGGGGGGAGGCATTGGCGGCGGTGTCGGCGGGGGCACGGGGACGGACAGCGCCCTGAGACCCACGCAGCCGCCGTTCGCGGGAATCCTCTCGGCCTCCGTGCCGCTGTTCGACCTGCAGGCCATTGACGCACGGCGCACGGCGAGGGAGGCCCAGCGCGCCGCGGCGTGGTCGCTCGCGGAGACGCGGCGTCAGCTCAGCGGCGCGCTCGCCCGGGCGCTGGTGCAGGTGGCCGCGCAGGAGCGACTGGCCGAGGTCAACCGCGTCAACCTGCGCACCGCGCTGGAGCGGCTCGCCCTCGCACAGCGGCGGTTGGATTTGGGCGCGGGCACCCGGTTGGACGTGGTGCGCGTGAAGCAGGACGCCGAGTCCGCGCGCGCCCTCGTCGTGTTGGGTGACGAGAATCTGCGACAGGCGCGCGAGGCGCTCGGGCTCGCACTCGGGTTGCCGCAGGCGGTGGGCCTGGCGAAGGGCGTGCGCGTGGACGAACTGCTCCAGAGCGCGCGGAAGGACTGCCGCCAGCTTCCAGAATTGGAGGGGCGCTCGGACCTGGCGGCGGCGCGCTCGCGCTTCAGGGTGGCGCAGCGGCAGGTCAGCTCGGTGAAGGCGCAGTACGCGCCCTCGATATCGCTGACGAGCACGACCATTGCCCTCACGGTGGAGGACGACTTCGTCAACGTGCCCATCTGGAACATCGGAGCCAGCCTGCTCCTGCCCTTCTGGGACGGCGGGGCACGCGCGGGACTGCTGCGACAGTCCCGCGCGGAGGCGGAGGTCGCGCGCCAGCAGGTGATTCAACTGGAGCGCTCCGTCACGGTGGAGGTCACCCAGGCGCGGCGTGGCGTGAAGGTCTCCCAGGCCTCGCGGGACATCTCGTCGCAGGAGCGGGTACTGGCCGAGGAGAACGACAGGCTCACCCGACGCAGTTTCGAGGTGGGTACGGGCACCAGCCTGGAGCTCATCCAGACAGCGGCGGCGCTGCGACAGGCGGAGCTGGCGCTGGTGGTGCGCGAGTTCCAGCTGGAGCAGGCGCGCGTCGAGGCATTCCTTGCGGAGGCGGCATGCGACTGGTGAGGACATGGGGCGCGGGGTGCGCGGTGGCGCTGGCGCTGGCGGGGTGCAAGGGCTCGAAGGAAGGGGACGGCCCCCAGGGCGGGCAGGCCGGCGCGGGGACGGCCCTGTCCGTGCAGACGCTGGCGCTGTCGCCCGGCGAGGTGCAGGAGGCGGGCGAGTACGTGGGCACGCTCATCTCCCGCAGCAGCATCTCCCTGTATCCCCAGGTCGCCGGCTACGTGCAGGCGATTCCGGTGCGGCCCGGCTCTCGCGCGCAGCGCAACGAGGTGCTGCTGGTGGTGGACCCGCGCAGGGAGCAGGCGGGGCTGCGCGCCAGCCAGGCCCAGCGCGCGTCGGCGCTGGCGCAGCGCGAGTTCGCCCGGCGCACCCGGGAGCGCAGCGCGCAGTTGCTCAAGGAAGGGCTCCAGAGCCGCCAGGACTATGACCAGGCGGTGGCGCAGGCGCAGCAGGCGGAGGCGAGCGCGCGGGCGATTGAAGCGCAAATCCAGTCGCAGCGCGTGCAGCTCGGCTTCTACGAGGTGAGCGCGCCCTTCGCGGGCGTGGTGGGAGACATCCCGGTGAAGGTGGGCGACTACGTCACGCCGCAGACGCGGCTCACCTCGCTGGACCAGAGCAAGGTGCTGGAGCTGTCCGTGCAGGTGCCGGTGGACCGCGCCCAGCGCGTGCAGGTGGGGAAGACGCCGCTGGAGGTGCTGGACACGGAAGGCAAGGTGCTGGTGTCCGCGCCCGCCTTCTTCGTGGCGCCCACGCCCGCCGCGACGACGCAGTTGGTGGAGGTGAAGGCCGCCTTCGAGAACACGGGCAGGCTGCGCGCGGGGCAACTGGTGCGCGCGCGCGTGGTGTACGCATCGCGCGAGGCGCTCACCGTGCCCACCGTCGCGGTGACGCAAATCAGCAGCCAGTCCTTCGTGTACCTGGTGGGCTCGGCCGACGGAGGCACCGTCGCGCAGCGCACGCCACTGGATGTGGGAGAAGTCACGGGCAACGACTACGAGGTGACGGGAGGGCTGGACGCCGGGGCCCAGGTGGTGGTGACGGGGTTGCAGTTGCTGCGCGATGGCCAGCCCATCAAACCCACGCCCGCGAAGCCCGAGGGCCAGGGTGTGGGCGGCGCCTCCGACGCGGGCCAGTGAGAGGACGGCATGTTCACTGACTTCTTCATCCGCAGGCCCATCTTCGCCAGCGTGCTGTCCATCCTCATCACGCTGACGGGGGCCATCAGCATCCCCTCGCTGCCCATCGAGCAGTACCCGGACCTGTCGCTGCCGGAAGTGCAGGTGACGGCGACGTACATCGGCGCGTCGGCGGAGACGGTGGAGAGCGCCGTGACGACGGTGCTGGAGCGCCAGCTCAACGGCGTCCAGGGAATGCGCTACATCTCCTCCACCAGCAGCAACACGGGGCAGAGCAGCATCACCGTGACGTTCGACCAGGACCGGGATTTGGACATCGCGGCGGTAGACGTGCAGAACCGCGTGGCCACCGCGTCGCCGCAGCTCCCCGCCGCCGTCAACGCGCTGGGCATCACCGTCAACAAGGCGCAGACGCAGCTGCTCATGGCCTTTGGCCTGTTCGACGCGGAGAACCGCTACGACACGGGCTTCCTGAGCAACTACGCGGACGTCTACATCCGCGACGCGCTCCTGCGCGTGAAGGGCGTGGGCGATGTGCGCATCTTCGGCGAGCGGCGCTTCGCGATGCGGCTGTGGCTGGACCCGACGGAGCTGGCGCGGCGCAGGCTGCAGGCCTCCGACGTGGTGGCGGCGCTGAGCACGCAGAACGTGCAGGTGGGCGCCGGACAGGTGGGCCAGGAGCCGGCGCCTCCGGGGCAGAACTTCCAGTTCACGTTGCAGGTGCAGGGGCAGCTCGCCACGGCGGAGCAGTTCGGGGCCATCGTGGTGCAGCGTGGCCAGGATGGCTCGCTGGTGCGGGTGCGGGACGTGGGCCGGGTGGAGCTGGGCGCGGAGAACTACGCGCAGTTGCTGCGCTTCAACGGCCGGGACGCCGTGGGTCTGGGCATCTTCCAGCTCCCGGGCTCCAACGCGCTGGAGGTGCGCGACGGCGTCGTCGCGGAGCTCAACCGCCTGCAGAAGAGCTTCCCCCCGGGCATGAAGTACGAGGCCGCCTTCGACACCACCGTCGCGGTGCAGGCGTCGATTGAAGAGGTGCTCGTCACGCTGGGCGAGGCGGTGCTCCTCGTCGTGCTGGTCATCTTCATCTTCCTGCACGGCTGGCGCAGCGTGCTGGTGGTCGCCACCACGCTGCCGGTGTCACTGATTGGCACCTTCCTCTTCGTCAGCGCGTTCGGCTTCTCGCTCAACACCCTCACCCTCTTCGGCCTCACGCTGGCCACGGGTCTGGTGGTCGACGACGCCATCGTCGTCATCGAGAACGTGGAGCGCACCATGGAGGAGGGCTACTCGCCGCGCGAGGCCACGCAGCGGGGCATGCGCCAGGTGGCCGGCGCCGTGGTGGCCATCGCCCTGGTGCTGTCCGCGGTGTTCGTCCCGGTGTCCTTCTTCCCGGGCACCACCGGCTCCATCTACCGCCAGTTCGCGCTCACCCTCGCCTTCTCCATCAGCCTCTCCGCGCTGGTGGCACTGACGCTCTCCCCCGCCCTGTGCGCCCGGCTGCTGCGGCCTCAAGAGGGCCAGAAGTGGCTGGCGTTCCGCAAGTTCGACAAGGGCATGGACCGCTTCCGCGACGGCTATGGCCGGCTCCTGGAGAAGCTCATCGGCCCGCTGAAGTGGCCGGTGGTCATCGTGTTCGCGTTGTGCCTCGTCGGCACCGTGCTGGTGTACCGGGCCACGCCCTCCGGCTTCATCCCGGACGAGGACCAGGGCTACATCATCGTCGCCGTGCAGGGCCCGGAGGGCACGTCGCTCGACTACACTCGGCGGGTGCTGCTCCAGACGGAGGACGTGCTGAAGAAGCAGCCCGAAGTCGTGGACATCTTCACCGTGGGCGGCTTCTCGCTCCTGGGCACCGGCGCCAACTACGGCACCCTCTTCGTCAACCTGAAGCCCTGGGACGAACGCAAGACGCGCGAGGAGAGCGTGGCGGGCCTGGTGGAGCGACTGCGCGGTCCGCTCATCGGCATTGGCGGGGCGCGCGTGCTGCCCTTCCAGCCGCCGGCCATCCGAGGCGTGGGCAGCGTGGGCGGCTTCGAGTTCGTCCTGGAGGACCAACTGGGCGGACGCTCCCTGTCGGACCTGGCGAAGACGACGGAGGCGCTGGTGGGCAAGGCCAACCAGGCCCCGGTGCTGCGCGGGGTGTTCTCCTCCTTCACCGCCAACACGCCGCTGCTCGATATCCAGGTGGACCGGGAGAAGGCGCTGTCGCTCGGCGTGCCGTTGGATTCGCTCTTCTCCACGCTCCAGGTGTACCTGGGCAGCCAGTACGTCAACGACTTCACCTTCTCCAGCCGCGTGTATCGCGTGTACGTGCAGGCGGCGATGCCCTTCCGCAGCGAGCCCAGGGACATTGGCGCGCTCTATGTGCGCTCGGCGGGCGGGGACATGGTGCCGCTGGAGGCCCTGGTGCGAATCAAGCCCATCACCAGCGCGCAGAACATCCAGCACTACAACCTGTATCGCTCCGCGGAATTGAACGGGCAGGCGGCCCCGGGCTCCAGCAGCGGCGCGGCGCTGGAGGCCATGGAGGGCGCGGCGCGCGAGGTGCTGCCGGAGGGGTACACCTACGAGTGGACGGGCCTGTCGCTGGAGCAGAAGGAAGCGGGTGGGCGCGTGCTCATCATCTTCGGACTCGGTATCGTCTTCGTGTTCCTGGTCCTCTCCGCGCAGTATGAGAGCTTCGCGCTGCCCTTCGTCATCCTCCTCGGGGTGCCGGTGGCCATGCTGGGTGCGCTCGGGTTCCAGAACCTGCGCGGCCTGCAGAACGACGTCTTCTGCCAGGTGGGGCTCGTGATGCTCGTCGGACTCTCCAGCAAGAACGCCATCCTCATCGTCGAGTTCGCCGAGCAACTGCGCCACGAGGGAAGGAGCGTGATGGACTCCGCGATTGAGTCCGCGCGCACGCGCCTGCGTCCCATCCTGATGACGTCGTTCGCCTTCCTCATGGGCGTGGTGCCGCTGGTGCTCGCCTCGGGCGCGGGCGCGGCGGCGCGCAAGTCCCTGGGGACCACCGTGTTCGGCGGCATGTTGCTGTCGACCTTCGTCAACCTCATCTTCATCCCCGTGCTGTACGCGGTGGTGGAGTCCACGCGCTCCCGACTCCTCAAGCGGCACGAACACGCACGGCCCGATGGCGGAGGAACACCACCGCCCAACGAGCCGCCGCGTCCGCAGCCGGCCTGAGCCACGTGGCGGGGCCGATACGACCCAATATCCCAAGCCGGAGGGTTCGCTATCCTCCGGCGATTCATGGCCCGCTCCATGCCCCTCGACGTCCAGCGTCGTCGGCTGTACGCGCTCAAGCGCGCTCCCGCATTGCGGCACACCAGCAACACCGTCCTCCTCCAGATGTTGGATGTGGCCTGGGATGTCACATGGGCCAAGGACACGGTGCTGTGCGAGGAAGGCCAGGAGGCCCACGGCTTCTTCCTGCTGCTCGAGGGAGAGCTGGAGGCACACCGTGACGGCGAATTGCTGCTGACACTGCGTCCTGGCACACCGCTCGGGTTCGAGGCGCTGATGGGCGGCCACTACTCCGTCACCGCGCGCGCGGCGACCGCCTGCAAGGGCCTCTTCTTTCCACGCGATGGCGTGTGGACGCTCGTCCAGGCACGCGCGGGGCTGAGGCAGGACCTGAAGCGGCTGCTGGCTCACGCGGAGCCACCGAAGCAGGAGGACCCGCTGCCGCAGGTGGAGGTGGTGACGTTCGCGAGCGAGGTGCGGGACACGCCGCTGTCCGAGCTCATCGAGCTGGTGGCCAAGGTCATCACCCACGACTTCAAGGACCGGGTGTTGCTGGTGCGCACGGCGGGGTCGGGCTCGGACGAGCTGCCGGTGAAGGGCGCGGACGGCGTGCTGCGCGCCACGGTGCCGGCGTCCGAGCCAGGGGCGCCGGGACGCCTGAGCGTGGCGCGCCTGCGGGAGCTGGCCCGGGAGCACGACCCTCACTACGTCTTCCTGGACGGCTGCCAGGTGACGGGCAGCGCGCCGCTCGTGGACAAGCACGTGCTCCTGGTGACACACCATGAGAACACCCGGGTGCCGCGCCCTGGAAAGGACCGCGTGCTGCC
This sequence comes from Myxococcus sp. CA040A, assembly GCF_013336725.1. Lineage (NCBI taxonomy): Bacteria > Pseudomonadati > Myxococcota > Myxococcia > Myxococcales > Myxococcaceae > Myxococcus > Myxococcus sp. CA040A. Next base: position 283,019 of record NZ_JABUMR010000010.1, read on the forward strand.
CACGGTGGTCATCGACCCGAGACATCCGACGCGGGAAGCCGAGCTGCGAGGCCGGCCTCACGAAGGCCCCCGCGCGGACGCGCATGTCCTGCCGCCCTGTCGCCTGAGGATGGACCTGCGGCGGCTGGCGACGCTGAAGGTGGACGCAAGGCCGTTGACGGAGGTGGGCCTGAGCCCCGCGGAGCGGGACGCGCTGTCACGCTGGGCCCGGGCCATCACCCACCGTCGCGTGGGACTGGCGCTCAGCGGCGGCGGCGTGTGGGGCTTCTACCACGTCCACATCCTGCGCTGGCTGGTGGAGCACCGCGTGCCGGTGGACTTCATCAGCAGCTCCAGCATGGGCTCGCTGGTGGGGGCCTATTTCTGTGGCACCGCGCTGGATGGCCACAGCGGCCTGGAGGGCCTGCACCGCCTGGAGGAGCGGGCCATGAGCCACCGGCTGTCGCTGGCGGCGATGGCGGCGGTCTTCACCACGTACTCGCTGGAGCACCTGGTGACGCAAGATTTGGGAGCCGTGGGGCTGGAGGAGCTGCCCATCCGCTTCCTGCCGGTGGCGACGGACCTGACGAGCGGCGAGTGCGTGGCGCTGGAGCGCGGCCCCGTGGCACGGGGAGTGCGCGCGAGTGGCTCGGCGCCCGGACTCTGGGCGCCCACGCTGGTGCCTCCCGCACGCTACGTGGACGGGGCCTTCACCAGCATGGTGCCCGCGAGCGTGTTGGTGAGCGCGGGCGCGGACCTCGTGTTCTCCAGCAACATCTTTCCCTTCGGCCTGCGTGAAACAGCCTGGATGCCGGAGAGCCGGGTGGGCCGATTCCTCGCGGGTCTCAATCCTGTATCGAGGGCGCTGGACCTTGTTGCCAGCGGTGTGTTGCTGTTGCATCGCAGCGGTGACGCGGAGAGCTTGATGGCGGACGTGAGTTACGACATCCAGTCAGCGGACACTCCGCTGAGAACGGCGATGGAGTTCACCAAGGCGCGAGACATCCTGAAGCGCGCCGCGTCGGATGAAGCGCTGGCCTGGAAGCTCACGGAGCTGCGCGCCCACTGGGAGCAGATGCGCCTGCACTGCGGTCCCCACGGGCGGCGCTGTGGAGGACAGCAGGCGGCATGATTCCCGTGCGAATCCTGGGAACGGCGAGCCTGCAACCCGGCCCGGCCGTGACGACCGAGGAGCTGTGCGCGCGCGTGGGCCGTGACGCGACGGAGGTGCTGCGCAAGACGGGCATCCGCTCGCGGCACTTCGCGCCACCGGGGACGAAGGCGGCGGACGTCGCGGCCGAGGCGCTCCACGGCGCGCTCGTCGCGGCGGGACTGGAGGCGAAGGCGCTGCGGCGCATCTTCTGCGTCTCGTCCATGGGCGGGGATGTCACCACGCCCGCCACGGCGAACCGGGTGGCCGCGGCGCTGGGCCTGTCGGGGAGCTGTGACGCGATGGACCTGAGCAACGCGTGCATGGGCTTCCTGAGCGCGTTCGACCTCGCGGCGCGCTCGGTGGCGACGGGGCTGGGGCCGGTGGGCGTCGTCTCGGTGGAGCTGCTGTCGCGCACGACGACGCCGGACGACCCCAGGCCCTACCTGGTGCTGGGAGACGCCGCCGCCGCCGCGGTGCTCGGGGCCGGGCGGCCCGGGGAAGGCGTGCTGGGCGTGGCGCTGGGCAACGACGGCTCGCTGCCGACGGACGTGGTGCTGGAGAACCCGCACGCGACGGGCAAGCCGGAGCGGATGCGCTTCCTGACGCCCAGCAAGGAGATGACGCGCGTGGCGCTGGACGCGCTGCTGCGCGCCGCGCGCACGGTGTTGGAGGAAGCCCAGGTGGCCCTGCGCGACGTGGAGTGGGTGCTGACACACCAGCCCAACGGGCGGATGCTGGAGGTCGTCCTGGATGCGATGGGCGTGGAGGCGGCGCGCGGGGTGCGCGTCGTGGACACGGTGGGCAGCGTGGGCTCCGCGTCGCTGCCCACGAGCCTGGACCGCTTGTGGCGCACGCGGCCGGTGAAGGCCGGGGACCGCGTCCTGATGGTGGGCGTGGGCGCGGGCGTGGCGCACGGCGCGGTGCTGTACCGGGTGGGAGGATGACGCGCGCCGGTGGGCTGCCTCTCGCCGCGTGGCTGGGCGCCTTCGGGTGGCTGCGGCGCTACCACCGCTACGAGGTGGTGAACCTGGAGCCGCTCTTGCGTCCGGGCGCCAAGCTCATCGTCGGCTATCACGGGCGCCCCCTCGCGGTGGACCTCTGCATGTTGACGGTGACGTTGCATGAGCACCTGGGCTACCTGCCACACGGCGTGGCGCACGGCGCCTTCGAGCGCATCCCCGGGATGCGCGCGGTGGTGGACGGGCTGGGCTTCGTCACCGGAGACGACCCCCGGCTGGCGGAGGCGGTGGCGCGAGGCGAGCACGTGCTGTTGCAACCTGGAGGCACACGCGAGGGATGTCGCAGCTATCGGCATCGCTACCAGGTGAGCTGGGGCGAGCGGCTGGGCTACCTGCGGCTGGCGGTGCGTTACCGGCTGCCCATCGTCCCCGTCGGAGGCAGCGGCATGGATGACGCATACCTGGGCCTCAATGACGGGTACGCGCTGGGCAGACGCATGAGGATGCCGGCGCGACTGCCGCTGTGGCTGGGCCTGGGCGCGACGGGAGTGTGGCCGCTGTCGCTGCCCTTCCCCGTGAAGATGACGCAGTGGGTGGGGGAGCCGCTGACGCGTCATCTGGAGCCGGGCTTCGACGCGGGCAAGCGAGAGTCGATGTTGGAAGCACACCAGGAAGTGGCGGGCGCCGTGCAGGCGCTCTTGGACCGGGCGCGCGGCCGGCGGCCCGAGGCGATGGACTGAGCGAGGCAGGGAAGGCAGAGGGGCGATGAGCGACTCGGAGGAGGAGAGAGGCAAGGGAGAGCGACCATGGGCGCTCATCCTGGGGGCCTCTTCGGGCACCGGCGCGGCGATTGCCAACGCGGTGGCGCGCAAGCCGGGGCTGGATGTGTTTGGGGTCCACCGGGGCCGCTACGTGGACAACGCGACGCTGGTGGAGCGTCAGGTGAAGGAGGCCGGCCGACGCGCGCTGCTGTGGCAGGCGGACGCGTCCACGCCCGAGGCGGCGGAGGCGGGTGTGCAGGCCTTGCGCGAGGTGGCGGGGCCACGCTCGGTGAAGCTCTTCGTCCACTCGATTGCAGGCGCATCGGTGGGGCGGTTCCTGTCGGAGGGCGAGGACCGGCTCCACGCGCGGCGCATGCGCAGGACGTTCGACACGATGGCGCACTCGTTCGTCTACTGGGCGCAGGCGCTGGTGGCCGAGGACATGCTGGCGCCGGACGCGCGGCTTCTGGGGTTGCAGAACTCGCTGGACGAGACGCACCTGTCGAACACGGCGCTCATCAGCGCGTCGAAGGCGGCGCTGGAGATGTACGTGCGTTATCTGGCGATGGAGTTGGGCGGCAAGGGGCACCGGGTGAACCTGCTCAAGTTCGGCACGGTGCTCACGCCCGCGCTGAAACACGTGTACTCACCCGAGGCCCTGGTGCGACTGGAGGCGGCCCACGCGCGCATGAATCCCGCGGGACGCATGTGCACGGTGGAGGAGGTGGCGAACTTCGTCGGCGTGCTCACCGGTGACGAGGCGGGCTGGTTCAACGGCGCCACCATCGACTTCACCGGGGGCATGACGCTGCGCCTGCTGGACCTGGTGCTCAACCCGTGACGGGGACCACCGCGAGCTTCGGCATCCGGAAGCGCAGGCAGTAGAAGAACGGCGACACCTGTTCCTCCAACACGTCCGTCGCGCGGGAGGGCAAGAGCTCCCGGGGACAGTGCGCGTCGCGCGTGTAGAACGTTATCGCGCGGAACGCGGCGCGCTGGAGGAGCGAGGGCCGGTGGGCCGCGTCCAGTTGCTCGTCCACCACCACCACCGGCGTGCCCGGCTTCGCCACGCGCGCCAGCTCCCGGAGGCCCGCGGCCGGGTCTCGATAGCCGCCAATCCCTCCCACGCTCAGCACCCGGTCGAACATTCCCGAGGGAAACGGCAGCGAGTGCCCGTCCGCCATCATCAACCGCACGCCCGGGTAGCTCCCCTTGCGCAGCCGATGCTGGCAGCGGCCCAACATGCCCTCGCTCAGGTCCACGCCCCAGACCTGGACCTCCTGTCCCGCGCCCAGCTCGCGACGGATGAGCGGCAGGTTCGCTCCGGCGCCCACGCCCACCTCCAGGATGCGCAGGGGCGCTCCATCGTCCGAGGGGCGCAAGGCGCCCAGCTCCAGGCGCCGGATGTAGCCCGCGCGCATCTTCGATTCGGTGACGGACTGGAGCAGCGGCGTCAGCACCTTCGTCAGCGGGTCATGCAGCGCTGGCAGCCCGTCGTAGATGACGCGCATCAGCCGGTCCGTGCCGCGCACCGACTCCTCGCGATACAGCCGCGCGAGTCCGCGCTTCACCGGCCACGCCTCGCCGCACCCTCCGCAGCGCAGCCAGCCCCACGACAGGCGGCCTTCCTCCTGCTGGCCGTGGAACACCAGTGTCCCGGCGCAGGCCGGGCAGGCCAGCAACGCGACGTCCCCTGCTTCCAATCCGCTACGCACCCTGACTTTGTAGCACCCTCGCCCGGGCCAGGTCGTCCTGCGCGCCCATGTGTTCGAAGCGCTCCAGTGCGCGTGTCAGGTGCGGACGTCTCGCCGGGTCCTCGGGCGGCAGGTGCCGCGCCAGCTCGAACCGCGCGCGAGCCTCCTCGTACGCCGTCTCCTTCGCCGTCGACATGGCGACACACTCGCGCCACGCCTCGTACGCGCGAGGCGCGTCACCCGACAGCCACGCCTCCAACCCGCGCCACAGCTTCGCCGCGGGCTGCGCGAAGAGGAACACCTTCGCGAAGCTCTCCACCGCGCGGCACGCCGCCCGCGCGTTCTCCAGCAGCGACACGTCGCGGCCCCCCTCGAGTTCCCAGAGCGTGAGCAGCACCTCCGCCACCGCCGTGACGGGGAAGTAGATGAAGTGCGCCACCGACTTTCCGGCCACCAGCTTCGCCAGGGCCTTCTCCGCCGCCACCCGCGCGCCGGCCAGGTCTCCCTCGCGCAGCCGCAGGAGCGCCAGCGAGCCATCCAGGATGATGCGGTCCGTGAGGCCGCCCTGCGCCTCCGTCCAGACCACTGTCTGCTCCAGGGCCGCGCGAGAGCGCGCGTGCGCCCCCAGGCGCAGATGGATGTACCCCTGGTAGTGCAGCGCCCAGTGCTGCGTCTGGAGCGCCCCGCGCCGCCGCGCCGAGTGCTCCAGCCAGTCCATCAGCGGCAGGCCCTTGTGGAACTTCCCCTGGTAGCAGGACACCACCGTGAGGAGCGCGCGGCACTCCTCCGCGAGCCGCAAGTCACCCACCGAGTCCACGATGCCGATGGCCCGCTCCAGCCACGCCTCCGCCTCCGCCCACCGCGCCATGTACGTCGAGTACACGGCGTTGCGACACAGCACGTAGGCCAGGTCCGCGGGGTTGCCCATGCGCTCGGCCACCTCGCGCGCCCGCCCCACCCACGCCTCCGCCACCGGACGCACCGGCACCGTGCCCGCCACCACCGCCATGTTGGTGTAGCCGCGCGCCAGCTCCGACGACGCGCCCGCGGGCTCACACAGGTTGAGCATGCGCAGGCCCGCCCAGAGCACCGGCAGCGCCTCCTGCCCGTAGATGAACGCGTCGGTCAGCCGCATCAACAAGCGGCCAGCGACGCGACGCACCCGCCGCCGCTCCTCCGTCTCCACGTCGTACGCGTCCGGCCGCGCGCTCTGCGCCAGCCGCAGGCCCACCTGCACCAGCGTGCCCAGGGCCCAGCCCAGGCGCGTGGTGGGCACCGGCCAGCCGAAGTGCCGCAGCGCCCGCTCCGCGTGTCCCCGGAACGCGGCCAGCTCGCCCAACTGGAAGCGCGCCTCGGCCAGCAGCGCCTCCAGGTGGCCCAGGTGCAGCGCGTCGCGCGCGGGCACCCGCTCCAGCGCTCGCGCGAGGAAGGGCAGCGCCTCGCGACAGGCGCCCACCCGCAGGGCCTCTTCACCGGCGCGCTGCGCGTACTCGGCCTCGCGCGTCGAGTCGCCCGCCTCACCCCAGTGGTAGCAGAGCGCCGCCGTCCGCTCCGAGCCATCGCGGTGCGCCGCCTCCATCGCCTCCGCCACCCGGCGGTGCAACAGCGGGCGCTCCGCCGCGGCCAATTCCTCCAGCACGCCCTCGCGCAGCTTGTCATGCGCGAAGCGCCAGTGTCCGTCCGCCACGTCCAGCACCGCCGCCGCCGCGCAGTACGACAGCCAGCGCTCCACATCCACGCCGGGCGCCGCGTGCCTCAAGAGCGCCACGTCCACCTGTCGCCCGACGATGGCGGCCACGCGCAGCAGGTCCCGCGAGCTGGCGGACACCTTCTCCAGGCGCCGCCGCACCAGCCGTCGCACGCCACCCGCGAAGACGCGCTCCGGCAGCGGCATGTCGCCCAGCCGGTCCAACCCGCCCGCCTCCTCCGCCAGCGCTCTCGCCACCTCCACCAGGAAGAACGGGTTGCCCTCCGTCTCGCGGCGCAACAACTCCACCAGGTGCGGCCGTCCCCCGGCCGGGCCAATCATCGACTCGCTGAGGACGGCGATCTCCCCCGCGTCCAGCCGGGGCAGCCGCAACACGTCCAGGCCCGGAAGCTGCGTGGGCAGCGTGGGCGCCTCGTCGTCGCGGAAGCTGCCCAGGAGCAGCAACGGCAACCCCGTGGCGCGAGCGGCGAGCCGCGACAGCAACAGCAGCGACTCCCCATGGGCCCAGTGCAAATCCTCCAGGAGCACCACCGTGGGCTGCGTCAGCCGGGAGAAGATGTCCTCCACCACTTGCAGCAGGCGCGCCTGCGCCATCTCCGCGCCCAGCTCCGCGGGGTCCGGCACGGCGCGCCCCAGGATGAGCTCCAGGTCCGGCACCAGCGGCTTGAGGATGCTGGCCTCGCGGTCATCCAGCGGTGTGAGGATGGACAGCCAGCGCAGCACCGGGCGCCACTCCTGATACGGACTGCCGCCCGCCGCCACCGCCTGGCCGCGCAGCACCACCGCGCCGCGCACCAGCGCCAGGGGCCGCAGCTCGTCGAGCAGGCGCGACTTGCCCACCCCACTCTCTCCACCCACCAGCAGCCCGCCGCCATGCCCCAGCAGCGCCGCGTCCAGCACGGAGGACAACAGCGACAGCTCGCGCGCGCGGCCCACGTAGCGCGCGGCCTGCAGGAAGCTCTCGCGCGTGGTGACGGACTCCGCGGGCACCGGGCGATGGGTGGCCGCGCACAGCGCCGCGATGACCTCGTCCGCGCTGCGAGGCCGCCGCCGCGAGTCCTTGGAGACCAGGCGCTCCAACACCTCGTGCAGCGCCTCCGGGAAGTCCGGGGGCGCCGGCGGGGCCTTCCCGTCGAAGGGCAGCCGTCCGAAAATCATCTGGCACGCCATGGCGCCCACGCTGAAGAGGTCCGTCACCTCCGAGGGAGGCTGGTCCTCGAACAGCTCCGGCGCCAGGTAGCCCGGCGTGCCGCCCGGCTGCGCGCGGTGCACCTGCTCGCGTCCCACGGCGAGCCCGAAGTCGAGCACCTTCACCTGCCCGCGCGCCACCAGCACGTTGGCGGGCTTGAGGTCGCGGTGGATGATGCCTCGGCGGTGCAGGTACGCGAGCGCCTGGAGCGTCTGCACCAGCAGGTCCACCTGCACGTCGAGCGGCTGATTCACACCCGCCTGCACCAGGTGCCGCGCATCCTCCAGCAGGTCCATGGCCAGGTACGGCCGGTGCTCGGCGTCGAAGCCGTAGTCGAGCACGCTGATGACGTGGGGATGTCTCACCGACGCCAGCGTCTGGAACTCGTGGGCCAGCGACAGCGCCAGCTCATGGCGCGCGGCGGAGGACGGGGTGTTCTCGCCCACGGGCGGCTTCACCAGGTCTTCCACCGTCTTGTGCAGCCGCTTGATGGCGACCGGGCCGTTCAGCAAGTCCTGCGCGCGCCACACCGTGCCCGCGCCGCCCCGCCCCAGGAAGTCGGCAATCCGGTAGCGCCCCCCGACGACCTCGCCGTCGAAGAGACGGCGCGCCGGGTCCTCGAGCCGAGGCTGTGTCGCATCCAGTGGGATTGAACGCATGTGCGGGGGGCCGCCCGCCGGCATGATAACGAAGATTCAGGTTATCCGGGGGGTTGCTTTCACCCGGGTGATACACGGGTTGTTACACACCCGGCACCGGGCGCCTTTCCCACTGCCCTCCGGGGTAGGAGGGCCCGCCTGCCGGAATGTTCAGCGGCCGATGAGGCTCGCCAGGCCCCGGCCGCCCTGGATGGCGCCGAAGATGAGGGCCCCGAAGTAGCCGATGGTCCCCAACGTCATGCCGTGGCCCGCCAGGATGGCGTAACCGTCACGCTGAAGAATGCCGATGGCGAAGAACAGCGCGGCCAGCGCGGGCAGGGTGTTGCTGAACGGCACGAGGCCGAACGGCGCCATCAGCAGCACGCCGGCGACGAACAGCATGAAGCCGTTGAAGCGGTTGGTGCTGGCGCCGTGGGTGAGCGCGAGCAGCCGCGGCTTGCTCAAGCGGTCCACCTTGGTGAACACGTCGGCGCCCTTCTCCAGCGCGGGTTGGAGCGACGCGCGCGCGAGCTTCCTGTCCATCAGCTTGCGCGGCAGCCAGGGCACGCGGTTGAACGTCACACCCACGCCGATGAGGACGATGAGCGCGCCGAACACGGTGGACACGCCCGGGACGGACACGGGCAGGAGGAAGGGGAAGGTGAGGATGCAGCAGAAGAGCAGCAGGCCCTGCTCGCCACACGACTGCATCAGCTCGCGCACGGTGAGCGACTCGGGCAGCCGCGCGGCCAGGGACCGCAACGTGGCGGACAACTGGGTCTGGGTGTCGGAGAACTGAGCGGAGGGCGAGGACGACGAGGGCGTGGACATGGACGCCCGCTGACTACCACGACCGGCCAGCCCGTGGTCAGCTCCAGGCGATGTCGTACACCGCCTCCTCGCCCTCCCGACGAACGACCTGCACGGAGGGGTGACGAGCGCCGCTGGCCTCGAGTCCCGCGAGGAAGAGGCCCACATAGAAGCCCGCCACCACCACGGGCCGGCAGGTGAGCGCGTAGCGCCCGGGCCCCCGAGGCTCCAGCGACGCCTCCAGGTAGTTGGTGCCCGTGCGCAGGTTGCGCGTCATCCGCGCCAGCATCCGTTCAGGCCCCAACAGGCGCACGGTGGTGAGCAGCGCGCTGCCGATGAGCGTGGAGCCGAAGCCCTCGACGAAGCGGCGGCCCACGACGACGGCGCCCTCTTCCAGCGGCATCTGCGGCGCCAGCGTGTCCGCGGCCACCTTCAGCGCGCCCAGCCACACCTCCAGCGGATAGGCGGGGGCGAGCCGTCCGTTCGTGTCGATGCCCACCTGCTTGAGCCGGCCGACGCAGCGCTCATCGAGCTGGTCTCCCAGCGCGCGGATGAGGCCTTCAAAGCTCTGGGGGAAGACGAGAGGCTCGCGGGTGTCCAAGGCGGGCGGATGCTAGACACAGGACACCGCGCTCCGCATCCGGCAGGTTGCCGAATTCGCGGGAACTGAAACATCCACTGGTGAACATCTGTCTCGTCCTCGGGGATGACCCAGGGGGTGCGCGTGCCTATCTCGAAGGCGCATGCGCGGGTGGGTGGCCTGGGTGGTGGCGGCGTGGGTGCTGACGGGGTGCCCCGTCGCGTGCACGGAGGAGCGACCGAAGCCGTTCCAGCTCACGGGTGAGGTGGGCTCGCACGGGCCGGACTTCGCGGTGGCGCTGTATCAGACGGTGGGTGTGCGCATGGCGCCGGGCAACCGGCTGACGTGGGCCAACAACGGCGCCGTGTTCGACGTGATGGAGGAGGAGATTCGCAAGGCGCGCTCCTCCGTGCACCTGGTGATGTTCATCTGGCGACCGGGGCGTGCATCGGACCGGATGGTGGCGGCCATGGCCGAGCGGGCGCGCGCGGGGGTGGCGTGTCGGGTGATGGTGGACCCCTTGGGCAGCGCGGGCTTCGAGACGGACGTGAAGCCACGCCTGGAGGCGGCGGGCTGCCGGGCGCACCTGTTCCGACCGCTGCCCGCGGACGAGAACCTGGCGCGCAACCACCGCAAGCTCTTGGTGGTGGATGGCCGCGTCGGCGTCACGGGCGGGCTTGCGATTCAGGACGAGTGGCTGGGCGCGGGCCTGCGTGAGGAGGAGTGGCGCGACACGAACGCGCGCGTGGTGGGCCCGGTGGTGGAGCAGATGCAGCAGGCGTTCGCGGAGAACTGGCAGGAGACGACGGGAGAGCTGTTGCCCGTGAGCGACTTCCCCACGCTGGCGCAACCGGTGCCCGGGCTCGACGACGCGGGCGCGGGCTGGGCGGCCTTCGTGGGCAGCACCGCGAACCCCGAGGTGACGCGCGCGGAGCGGCTGACGCAGTTGATGGTGCGCGCGGCGACGAAGCGGCTATGGATTGCCCAGTCGTACTTCACGCCGAACGGGCCGCTGTCGGAGCTCTTGCAGGAGCGGGCGCGCGCGGGTGTGGACGTGCGCGTGCTGGCGCCGGGGGACCTCAACGACCAGGAAATCATCACCGTGGCGCAGCGCGCGACGTATTCGTCGTTGCTGGAGGCGGGCGTGCGCGTCTGGGAATACCAGCCGTCGATGATGCACGCGAAGACGATGCTCGTGGATGACCGGCTCGTCCTGGTGGGCTCCATCAACTACGACCCGCTGTCCTTCAACGTGCTGGAGGAGGGCTCGCTGGTGCTGGAGGACCTGGACGCCGCGAAGCAGATGGAGGCCTTCTTCCTGGAGGACCTGACCCACGCGCGCGAGGTGGGTGACTCCGGGCAGGCGCGGCGCTGAGCAAGCGCGACACGTCCGATAGGCGGCGTCGCTTCGTGGGCGGACTGGGCAGCCTCGCGACAGTGTGCTGAAGAGGGGCCACCCTTTCCCGCCGCTGGAGCCGCCGCCATGACGCAGCCATCCCGCCTTCTCTTCGTCGCCGGAGCCACGGGCGCCACGGGGCGCAACGTGGTGAAGCAGGCCCTGGCGCGCGATGTGCCGTTGATTGCGCACGTGCGCCCCAAGAGCGCGGACACCGAGCCGGCGCGGAGCTGGCCGCGCAAGGCCGTCGTCGAACTGGCGAGCGGCGAGCCGCTGGCGGAGGCGATGAAGGGGAGCACCACGGTGCTGCAGCTCATCGGCACGATGCGCAAGCGCTTCGCGTCGGGGGACACGTACGAGTCGAGCGACATCGGCACCACGCGGCAGCTCGTGGAGGCGGCGAAGCGCACGGGGGTGGACCACCTCGTCCTGCTCAGCTCGGTGGGCGCGGGCCGGCCGGTGGGGGCCTACTTGAAGGCGAAGGCGGAAGCGGAGCGGCTGGTGCGCGAGAGCGGCATCCCCTGGACGGTGGTGCGCCCGCCCGCGTTCGAGGGCGAGTACCACCGCCCGCCCGCGCTGCTGCGCACGCTCTCGAAGCTGCCGCTGCTGGGCGGGCTGCGGCCCATCCACCTGGACCAGCTGGCCGCCGTGCTGCTGCATGTCGCCCAGAAGCGAGCACCGCTGAACACGGTGCTCGAAGGGGACAGTCTGTGGCAGGAGGTGGCGGCGGCCGGCGCGTGAGTTCTCCACGTGCCGGCCTGGAGCCAGGGCCTCGCGCTCAGCGCGTCTCGCCCGTCACCTTGGGGAAGTACTGGTCGAGGAGCCGGAACCGCTCCGGCATCAGGGCCCGAATCTCCTCCTCGTGTGGCGTGCCGCGGACCTGCTCGTAGAGCTTGACCGTCTCGGAGAAGTCCTCCTCGGCGGAGTCCGTGGCGTAGTTGGACGGAATCACCACGTCGCGCTCGGCGGCGGCGGCCCAGTCCTGCCACTGCTGACTGCTCGGCCCCCCCCACTCTTTCTTGGAGATGGTGTGAGCCAGCTCGTGGACGAGGGTTCCATTCACCTGGTCCTGCGTGCGCTTGTCGGGCACGGGATGGATGGACACCTGCCCATTCTGGTCAGCGGTCATGTACGCGCGGAAGTTGGGATTGCCGGTGGCCCGGGCGTTCTTCGCGTCATCCTTGTGCGGCTGGTTGCTCACCGTCACATTCTTGAGGTTTTCCCGAGCCCAGGGCGGCAGCGCTTCGATTCCCCGGGCGACCTCCTCCAGGGTGGGCAGGTGCATTCCCGCGGGCACCTGATTGGGGGGCGGCATGGTCACGATGTAGTCGCGCCCACCCACGGTGACGCGGTGGTCAGTGGTGCCCGACGGCCGCGTACCGAGGAGCTTCGTCGGGTTCTCCAGAGGCCGAGGTTCACCCTGCTCCGGGACGGTGGGCACCTGTCGGGGAACACCGGCGCGGTCACCGCCCGTGGGGCTCGACAGGAACCTCCGCAGATAGTCGGTCTGCTCCGTGGCGTTCTGCTCGTTGGGGTCCAGGTAGCCACGATTGATGTTGTTGAAGAGCGACTGCCGCATGGGCTGCGACAGCTGCGGATTGTTTCCTCCCGCCAGGCGCACCAGCGCCTCCTGCTCGTTGCCCTGGAGGCCGGCGAACCCCTGGCTGTCGAGCACGGTCTGCAACGTCCTGCGGTCCTCGGGGCCCAGGTTGTTCCAGGCCGTGTTCACCGCCTGCTGCACGCCCTCCGGCAGTGGGCGCCCGTTCGCGGACGTGGGCGCATCCTCGCGCGCCACGTATCCACGGCCGGTCGTCAGGGAGTCCACCTGCGCCGCATGCGCGTTGAGCTGGCTCTCCACGCTGGCAATCTGCCGCTCCATGTCCGCGAGCTGCGCGGCCGTGGCCGGCGTCTGATTGCCCGTGGCACCCGCGATGCCTTGATTGAGCGTCGCCTGCGCGGCCTCCAGACTCCGGAGGATGTTGGAGAGCTTCTGCACCTCGAGCCGGGACTCGAAGCCCTGGCTGCCGTAGCCCGGCATGCCGGTGATGGCCTGCGTCACCTTGTCGATGAGCTGGCGCGCCTTGCCCACGGCGCCCTCGTAGCGCTGGAGCACCCGCGCCGTCTCCATGTGCGCCTGGATGTCCTCGGCCGTCGCTTCCGGGCCCGCCTCGATGCGCACCCTGCCGTCGTCGTAGCGCACGTGCGTCGTGCGGCCCTGGAGCTCGGGGTTGCGCACCACGGGCACGGGGGGGCGTCCCGTGTTGTCCGTTCCCACCTCGGGCGTCTGCGCGGGCGTCGTGGCACCCGGCCGGTCCGTGCGCGACGGGCCTGCCGTCGGGGGCACGGGGATGAGCTGTCCCGTCGCGGGGTTCACCCGGTACTCGGTGGGCGCGGGACGATTCTCCACCGTGTTCTGGGGAGGCCGCCCGGTCTGCTCGGGTCCACCCGTCGTGCCGGGCCGGGTGTCGGTGCCCGGCGTCGTCGTGCCGGGTCGATTGTTCGTGCCCGTCGTCGTCGTGCCCGGTCGGTCCGTTCCGCCCGTGGTGCCGGTATTGCCCGTCGAGCCGTTGGTGCCATCCGAGCCATTCGTACCGTTCGACCCGTTGGAGCCGTTGCTCCCCGACGTCCCGTCGCGCCTGCGTCCGCCGACGCTGACGGTGGTGCCCGCGCCGCCGTTGGCGCCCTCGGCCGTGACGTCGCGGTGGCGGGCGTTGACCTCGAAGTCCACCACGCCCAGCTTCGCGCCCACGCCCAGCTCGCGGTCCTTGAACGAGCCCGAGGTGAACTTCGCCTCCAAGTCCAGGCCGTCGAAGGCGTTGTCGAACTTGCCGTCCATCAGGTTCTTCGTCACCTGCTGGAGCTGCTCACCCTTCAGCCCGCTGATCTCCGCGGTGAAGAACTTCCCCTCGGGCCCCGCGTCCACCGAGCCCGACACGGAGATGCTCGTCTCCGCGGGCCCCGCGAACGCCGCGGTGGCGGGGCTCGCGATGAACGCCAGCACGTCCTTGGCGTCCAGCTTGCTGGCATCCAGCGGAATCTTCGTCTCCAGGCTCACGGAGCCGGTGACTTCTCCGCCGATGTTGAGCCCCGCGTCACCCTTGAGTCCTCCGGCGATGCTCGCCGCGCCGGAGCCCTCGATTTCGAGCGACCGCACCAGATGCGTGGGCTTGCCGTTCTCGAACTCCACCCGGAAGCTCGCCGTCGCGCCGATGCTGGCCGACAGCTCCGCGCTGGCCGGACCCAGCTTCCCGCCGAGGCCCGCCTCCGCCTCCGCGCCCATGTTCACTTCCATCGCCGACAGGTGGTCGAGGAGGAACTTGTGGTCCTCTCCACCGGAGGCCAGCGCCGCGGGCCCCTTGCCCAGGATGACGGCCGCCTTGGCCGCCTCCTCCGGCGTGTCGAACGTCATCTCCATGCGGCCACCGGCCGACACCGACGCCGAGCCCACCAGGCCCACGCCGACATCACCCGTCACCTCCGCCGACAGTTGGTACTTCCCGTCGGCCGTCTTTTCGACCTCCACCTCGCCTTCGATGCCGGCCTTCAGGCCCACCTTGACGTCGAGGTTGCCGCTCAACGTCAGCGTGTCGCCCGGGCTGTTGAGCTTCTTGATTTCGTCCGCCACCGCGCCTTCGATGGGCGCGGTCACCTGGTCGATGACGTAATCAATCGGCTTGAGCACCGCGTCCTTGGCGAAGCCCAGCGCGTCCTTGGCGAAGTCTCCCGCCGCGCCCGCCAGGTCCCCGAGCCCCTCGGTGACGAAGTCCTTCGCGTCCTGGTACCAGGGGAGCTGGCGCTCCTTGTCGAGCTCCTTGGGCTTCGCGCCCGACGCCACCTTGCCGTCGGCGCCCGTCTCGAACTCGACGTGGTCGTACTTCCACCGGTTGTCGTCCGCCTCCTGGAGGCTCTTCACCTGCGTGGGCTCGTGCTTCATCTGGAGCTGGCCGTCGGGGCCCACGGTGCCGGAGGAGTTCAACACCGTCTGCGTCCGGTTCGCGTAGCCGTCGTCGAAGCGGCTGCCGTCCGGGTCATACCCCGTCACGGTGGTGTTGCTGGTGATGTTGCCCTGCGTCTGCTTGGTGAGGCCGGGCAGCGAGTCGGTGGACGCGGCGTCCTTGGGCCCGTAGGTGACCTCCTGCTGGCTGCGCGCCACCTGCACGCCGTTGCCGTTCTTGTCCGACGCGAGCGGCTGCGTGGACACCGACTCCGTCTTCTGCGTGGAGGTTGCGGGCTCGCCCTGCGCGTTGAAGCGCGTCTCCTCCGTCAGCGTGAGGCTGGACTCGCCGGGCTTGAGGGAGGTGGGGTCCCGGTTCGTGTCGTGGTGGTCCTCGCCCTTGGAGGCGTCGTTCAGGGCCTTGCCCTGCTTCGCCTCGAAGTCGCTGACGGCGTTCGCGTCGAAGCCCGGAGTGTGGATCTCCGTCTTCTTCACCTGCCTGGCGGGCAGGCCCTGCGCGTTGAACTCCGTGTCCGTCGTGACCGTCGTCGGGCCCTGGGGCGTGTTGGGCCGTCCCACCAGCGCCGCCGAGGGCTTCTCCATGCGCACCTCTTCGGAGCGCGACTGGGGCAGTGACGTAGCGGGGTTGTACTTCGTGGTGGACGTGGTGGTGGTGGCGCCCGTCTCCGGGCTCTGCGTCGTCTGGCTCTTGCGCGACTCCAGGATGGTGGTCTTGCCCTGCGCATCCGACGACCGCGTCCACGTCGTCTCGCTCGTGCCACCTTCCTTCGGTGACTCCTTCGCCGTCACCGTGGACGTGTAGCTGCCATCGGGCTTGATGGTGACGGTGTTGCCGCTCTTCGCGTCGGACAGCACCGTCTCGCCAGTGGACGCGTTCTTCTTCACGTCGTAGTTCGCGCCCGAGGACGGGTCGGTGAACTTCTGTCCGTCCGCCAGCCTGGAGGCGTCCTGGACGTCCTTCGCATCCACCGCGTCGAGCGAGGCGGGCGACCCGTCCACGGGCTTCGGCGCGGGGACCTCGGCCTTCGGGGGGGCGGTGGTGCCGAGCAGCTTCTCCAGCTCGGCCGTGCGACTGGAGCCCTCGAACGCGGAGACCAGCTCGTTCTTCTTCGGCTTGACGCTGTCGATGTCCTTCTGGGTGAAAGGAGGAGTCTTCTTCTCCTGGGTGGCGGCGGTGTTCGCCTTGCCCATGGCCTCCTCGGCCTTCTTCGCGGTGAGGGCGACCTTCTCCTCGGCGGCCTGGAGCTGCTTCTCCGCGGCGGCGGCCTTCTGCGCGGCGGCCTGCTTCGCCTTCTCGGCGTTGGCGGCGGCCGTCTTCGTCTTCTGGGCCTCCTCCGGTTTCTGCCCGGGCTTCTGCGCATTCTTCTGCGCGTCGGCGGCGGCCTTCTGCGCGGCGGCTTGCTGTCTGCGCGCGGCCTCCGCGGCCTTGCGTGCTTCCTCCGCGGCCTTGCGCGCGGCTTCGGCGGCCTTGCGCGCGGCCTCCGCGGCCTTGCGCGCTTCCTCTGCTCGTTGCCGAGCTTCCTCGGCGCGACGCGCGGCCTCGGCCGCTGCAGCGCTCGAAGTTCCAGAACCACCACCCGTAGGTGACAGACCGCCCATGGAACATCCCCTTTTCGTCAGAACCGACACCTCATTATCGGAGGAATGAGAAAACGATTTCCTCCGACACTCCTGAGGGGTCTGGATAGTTGCTGAATGAGTCCTATCCGGAAACAGGCGTTACATACCAACAGGCCTGCCCGCATGCCGGGCAAACACTGGCAAGGACGCGCGGCAACGCCTCGCAACGACACGCGGTGAAAACCAAGCGCCCCGCAATGTCTGACATGTGGGCTTCGCCTGCCCACGGAATGGTCTCACCAGAATTCTGGGAGCCACATCAAACCAACCAGGCGAACGGATTCGCAGTGCGAAACGTGGGGGCCCTGACAGAGTCCCCGCCGCGCGCGCCTCCAGAAACACCAAGGGCCCGAGCGGAGACTCCGCCCGGACCCGAGGTGACTTCGTCGAAGTCGCGCGTCAGTTCTTCGCTTCGGTGGCGCGGCGGATGCGGTCGAAGTCGAAGTTGGGCGAGGGGTCCTGCTTCTTGTCGGTGATGTCCTTGTGACCGACCAGGTTGTCCCCAGGCACGTCGTAGCGCTTCGCCAGGTAGGGCACGAGCTGCTCGAGCGCCTTGTACTGGGCCTCGGTGTAGCCGTCCTTGCCGTCGCCCTCGTTGACGATTTCGATGCCAATCGAGCGATCATTCACATCGCCCGGCTTGCCCGGCAGCGAGCCCTCTCCAGCGTGCCACGCGCGCTTCTCGTCGCCGACGAGCTGGTAGATGGTGCCTTCCTTGCCAATCACGTAGTGCGAGCTGACGTCGCCCCGGCCCGTCAGGTCCTTGTACTTGGATTCGAGCCAGCCCATGACCGACGTGGGCTTGCCCGTCAGCGTCTCCAGGCTGCTCTCATCGGAGGGGTCCGCGGTGTGGTGCAGGACGATGGAGTCGATGTCCTGTCCCGCGGGCCTGTCATTGAAGTTCTTGGAGGGGCGGACGACCATTTCCGGCGTCGGGTTGGTGGGGTCCGTGGAGAGGGGCGTCAGCGGCTGCGGCGCCGCGGGCGGCGTGGGGGACGGGCCCGGGCTCGGAGAGGGCGTGGGGCGTGCCGCCTTCGGCTGCTCGAAGCTGTCCACCGGCTTCGGCGTGGGGCCCGCCGTCGGCTGGGGCGGAGGAGGAGGCGGACGCGGCTCTTCGGACCTGAAGGGACGCAGCAGGGTGTTCTGAACAAAACGCTGAAGCGGAGCAACCATGGGGTGTGGTCTCCAGGGAAAGCGACGACGTAACTGGGTTATCGCGCACCCGGTGTTCCCAGTTGCGGTTTCTTCGAGAGAACGAACCCCGCACCCACCCGGAGTTCCTCCCGCTACCACCTCACGGTTCGAGGCCGGCGACGCTGTAATGCGAGGGCAGCCCGTCGAGGTCCTCGGCGGCGCCTTCGCGCCATGGCCTTACGGCGGAACCGCACATCCATGGATCAGCGACAGGCACCATCGCGAGCGCCGTGGACCTGTAGCTGGCCGCACAGTGGCCGCGCGCGTCGCTCCCTGCTCGCGACGCCCACCGTCTCGCTGGCCGAGCAGGCCCAGGCGAGCACGACCTCACGGGCGCGCTGAGTGTTGTCCGAACATGGCATGGGTAACACAGTGGCGGGGCTGGGCGCCGTTTTGACGTGGACGCGGTAGCGTGGGCCCCTGCTCATTCTTCGATCGAGACACCCCATGCATCGTCTCCTCATCGCCGCCCTGCTCTCGCTGTCCCTCGCTGCATGCTCGGATGACCCCGACCCTTCTCCGCCGACGGATGCCGGCGCGGACGCGGGCGTTCCGGATGACACGGATGCGGGCTCGGATGCCGGGACGGATGCGGGCTCGGATGCGGGGCCTGGGCCTTGGACGGATGCGGGCAGCTCGCACGGCACGGGGAAGCTGCCGTGTGACAGCACGGGCACGGTGCTGTCCACCAACAACCAGACCTATACGTTCTGTGTCGCGCAGGTGGCGGGTATCGAGCTGAAGATTGTCGAGCCTCGCGCGGGCATCGTCCCCGTGCCGCTGAACCTGGCCATCTACCTGCATGGCGACCAGGCACGGGCGCACACAGGGAACACCGCGCCGCGCCTGCAGGCGCCGTGGGCGTTCGACCACGACACGCTCTATGTGTCAGCGCTCGCGCCGAACAAGTGCGCGTGGTGGACGAAGCCCTCGTTGACGACGTGTACGGACACCGCGACAGCCGCGGACCGGGATGTCGCGGGAGACAACGCGCGGGCGCTGACGGAGGTCATCGACACCTTGCGCAAGCGCTGGGACCTCAACAACGAGCCCATCCTGTTCGGCGGGTCCTCGGGGGGCTCGGTGTTCCTCACGGCGAGCTTCCTGCCGAAGTACGGCGGTCGCTATCGCGGCATCTACGCGCTGGGGTGTGGCGGCGAGGCGCCGTGGAGTGGCGCACTGGACTGGGACAGCACCCGGCCCGAGCTGCGCGGACCGACGAAGCTGTTCTACTTGTACGGCGACCAGGATGAGTACCTCCCGGACATCCGGGCCAGCATGACGGAGTACCGCAGGTTCGCGGTGCCGCTGGAGGAGACCGTCATCGCGGGAGTGGGGCACTGCGACTTCGACCACATCGGTGGGGTGAAGGACATCTGGGCGGCGGCGCTGGACGCGAAGTAGTCGCGGGCAGGACGCCCGGCATCGGCGGTGAGCTCCGGATGCCGGGCGTTGCGTGGGTTGGAGTCGTGGGCAGGGGTTACTTGACGCAGTTGCCCCAGCCGCGCTTGCCATTGACGACGGTCATCTCCCAGAAGCGGGTACCGGCGTTGTAGTCGATGCTCACGCCGTCCGTGTAGCTGCTGGTATTGAAGTGGCCGCCGATGCCGGAGAGGAGGCAGGCGACGCTGTCGGGGTTGTAGGCGAGGTTCTCGGTGAAGCCGCCCGGATCTCCAGCGACCCAGAGCCAGCCACCGTGGTTCTCGGGCACGTCGACACACACGGCGCTGCCGCCACCATCGCCCGCGAGGTTTCCACCGAGGTACCAGTTGAGGCCGTCACTCCAGACGCGGACATAGTCCGAGTTGGAGTTGAAGCCGCCAGAGGCCTCGATGGAGGTGAGGAAGCAGCGACGCTGCGCGGTGGCGGCGCCGAGGAGCTTCGCGGCGGAGCCCTGGTACCAGGACACCTCGGCCGTCCGGTTGGCGGCGGTGGCGAGGCACTGGATGCCAGTGGAGAGCGCCTTGCTGTTGTTCTGGCTGACGTACACGGTCCAGTTGCCGCCGCTGATGAACGTGCCGGTGCCGCTCCAGCTTCCGGTGACGCGCGGCACGAGGTTGCCCTGGACGCCAGAGAGGAAGCAGGTGCGGTTGGTGGCGGTGCCGATGGCGGTGGAGGTGAAGCCGTTGGTGGAGGTGCCCCACCAGTACGTGCCGCCGAGGGCGACGCCCTGCTCGACCTGCGCCGGGGATTCGTCACCGGCCACGGGTGCGGTGTCCGTGGGCTGCTCCAGAGGCTCTCCGCCGCAGCCGACAGTGAGGGCGGTGAGTGGCAGTGCGAACAGCAGGTTGCGCACGGCCTGTCGTGAACACATCGAGTGCATGAGTGGGCCCATTCCTTGTGAGTGAGTCGCCGAGGCGTGCTGGAGCGCGGTGATATGCGCAGGGCACGCCGACGGTGTCCCCGTGACGCGGGCCGCGGGGTGCGGACCTGTTTCATCACGGAGCGGGGACACGCAGAGCAACTCGGGTGCCAGGGGATTCGGGGCACCGTGACGTGGGGATGATGCAGGTCTTGCACTGTTTCGTGAGGAGGTCCGTGCAAGTGCTGCTCGGTGTTGCAGGGGTTGCACGGTGGGACGGTGCTCAACGCCTTTCGGCAGCAGCCGTCCGTCCAACACCTTGTAGAGTGAAGGCCCAGCCGCCCCCCTGCCGCACGAGCCCTGTTTCTGAAAGGAGCCGATCCTGAAGATCTCGAACATTCCCTTCTGCACGACGGACTGGAGCGCGCTCCAGCCAACGGAGCACCCAGGGGTCTCTGGGAAGGGCTCTGGCGGACTCTCCAGGCGGGAGACATCCGGGTCCGGCTCGTTGAGCACACCCCCAGGTACATGGCGGACCACTGGTGCAGCCGCGGCCACATCCTGCTCGTGCTCGAGGGAACGCTGCTCACCGAGCTGAAGGACGGACGGCGTTTCGAGCTCGGGCCGATGATGAGCTACCAGGTCGCGGACGACGACGGGGCCCACCGCTCATCGACAGAGACAGGAGCCAGGCTCTTCATCGTGGACTGACGTCGCGAGTGTTCCCCTGGCGGCGTCACATGCGAGGCTTGCATGCTGACAAGCTCAAGCCCACCCGTGGGAGCAGGCGCCGTCGCATCAGTCCCCCCAGCGTCACGATGAAGGGAAGCAGTGTCTCGACGAGCAAGAGAACAGGGTACGCCCGCGCTTCGGGCGAAGAGAGTTCGGCCCGGAGCATCGGGCCGACGTCAGCGCTGAAGAAGTCGTTCTGTAGCCAGACGAAGGCCCAGAGGACCGACAGTGCACAGGCCACGCGCCACAGTCCGTCTCGGCGCCACAGCACCAGCAGCGCACAGAGCGCGGACATCATGACGGTCGCAATGACCGGAACGGGCTCCCAGGGGGCCTGCTGCTTGTCCAGCACCTCTGCCCAGCACAAGCCAGGGAACAAGATGACGCCCAGGGCGACCCGGTATGTGTGTCTTTCCATGGGTGTGGCTCTCCAGCCTCGGTCCTCACCGGACTGCAAGGAGTCCGCCAACCAGTCACGAGAGCCTCCACCTACTCTTTCACCGCGCCCGCCGTGAGTCCCGACACAATCCTTCGCTGGAACAGCACGGTGAGCACCACCAGGGGCAGCGTGGCCACCACGGACGCCGCGGCAATCTCTCCCCATGGCTCACGGTACTCGCTGGCGAACAGGCTGATGGCCACGGGCACCGTTCTCTTCTCCGGCGTCGTCAAGAACGTCAGCGCGAACAGGAACTCGTTCCACGCGAAGATGAAGACGAGAATCGCGGTCGTCGCCAGCCCCGGCGCCGCCAGTGGCAACAGCACGCGGCGGAACGCCTGGAACGGCGTGCAGCCATCCACCCGCGCCGCTCGATACAGCTCGTCCGGGAGCTGCCGGAAGAACGACGTCAGCACCCACAGCGTCAGCGGCATCGCGAACGTCGCATAGGGCAACGCCAGTCCCACCAGGCTGTCCCTCAGGCCCACGGCGCGCAAGATGAGATACAGCGGGCTCACCGTGGCAATCGGCGGAAACATGCTCACCGCCAGCGCCGCGCTCAACAGCAACCCCTTGCCTCGGAACTCCAGCTTCGCCAGGGCGAACGCCGCCGCCGAGCCAATCACCAGACAGAACACCGTCGTCAGCGCAGCCACCACCAGCGAGTTCAACACCACTCGCAAGAAGGGCCTCCCCCACAGCACGCTCACGTAGCTCTCCAGCGTCAGGTGCGAGGGCCACGGCCTTGTCAGCTCGCCATCCGGCCACAAGCTCGTCAGCACCTGCCAGAAGAACGGCCCCAGGAAGAACGTGAGGAACGCCACCACCGCCAGCGCCGTCCCCAGGCCCGCGCGCTGTCTCATCGCGCCTCCTCCTGCCGCCCCAGCAATCGCAGCCACACCGCCGCCAGCACGACGACGCACAGGAACGTCGCCACCGACAGCGTGCTCCCGTACCCGAAGTCCCCCGAGCGCATCAGCGTCTTGTACGCGTAGATGCTCAGCGTCTCCGTCGTGTTCGCCGGCCCTCCTTCCGTCAGCACGTAGATGGCGTCGAACACCCGGAACGCATCCAACGAACGGAACAGCAACGCCAGCAGCAACGCCGGCTTCAACAGCGGCAAGGTGATGGAGCGGAACGTCCGCCACGACGACGCACCGTCCACCCTCGCCGCCTTGTAGAGGTCCTCCGGAATGCCTTGCAGCCCCGCCAGCACCAGCAGCGCCACGAAGGGCGTGGTCTTCCACACGTCCACGAGGATGGCCGCGTGCAGCGCATACCCGGGCGCGCCCAGCCAGTTGATGTCACTCCCCAGGAGCATGCGGTTGATGAGCCCGTAGTCCGGATTGAACATCCACGCCCACAGCCTCGCGCTCACCACCGTGGGAATCGCCCACGGCACCAGCACCGCCGCGCGCAGCAACCCTCGCCCCGGAAACGCGCGCTGGAGCAGCAGCGCCAGCGGCACCGCGAGCAACAGCTCCACCCCCACGGCCACCACCGTGAAGTACGCCGTGTTCCCCAGCGCCGACCAGAACCTCGCATCCCCGAGCAGGTACGCGTAGTTCCCCAACCCCACGAAACGCCGCTCACCGAAGACGAGGATGAAGCGGTGCAGGCTCAGCCACACCGCCGCGAGAATCGGATACAGCGCCACCGCCGCGAGCACCAGCACCGCCGGCGCCACCAACCAGTACGCCTGCCTCCGCTCCCGCTCCAGCGAGCCCCTCGCACGCGCCCCTCGCCCCTCGGAGGTCATCGCGCCGCCTCCTCGAAGCCCCGTACCCGTCCGCCCGATGCCCCCGCGCTCATCGCCCCTCCCCCATCAAATGGTCCACCTGCTTCTGCGCGCGCTTCAGCGACGCCTCGGGCGAGCGCAGTCCCGCCACCGCCGCGGAGAACTCGCTCTGCAACACATCTGAAATCAGGTTGTAGTACGGCGTCACCGGCCTGGGCCTCGCGCGCTCCGCCATCTCCCGCAGGCCCGCGATGAATGGCGAGCTCTCCTTCAACCTCGCATCGTCATACACAGACGCCCGGGGCGGATTGCGCGCGTAATGCACCGCCAGCACCAGGTTCGCCTCCGGCGACGTCAGGTGTGAGATGAGCTTCGCCGCCAGCTTCCGCCGCTCCGGCGACACATGCGCGTTCACCGCGAGCTGATACCCACCCAGCGTCCCGAATCCCGGCTCGCCACTCACCGTCGGCAACGGCGCCATCCCCACCTTGCCGCGAATGGGCGAGCCCTCCTTCTGCGCCTCGCTCCACGCATACGGCCAGTTGCGCATGAACACCGCGCGCCCCTCCTGAAAGATGCGCCGAGCCTCCTCCTCCCCAAACCCCATCACCGTCTCCGGAGACACCCCGCTCACCAGCAAGCCGCGCAGATACGCGAGCGCCTCGCGCGCCGCCTCCGTCTCCAACAACACGCGCCCGTGCTCCCCCATCGCGTCCCCGCCGTGCCCCCACAGCGCCTCAAAGACATTACAACTCAACCCCTCGTACTGCCGGCCCTGCCACACGAAGCCCTGGATGCCCGGCACCTTCGCCTTCGCGTCCAGCGCGAAGCGCTCCAGCTCCGCGTACGTGCGCGGCGCCCGAGGCACCAGGTCCGTCCGGTAGTACAGAACGCCCACGTCCAGGTACCAGGGCACCGCGTACGTCCGCCCCTCCACCACCACCGCCTCCACCGGCCCCGGCAGGAACTCCGCGCGCAGCCGCTCCGGCGGGAACTCCACGGACAGGTCCGCTATCCACCCCGCGCGCGCGAACTCCGGCACCCACACCACGTCCGCCACCAGCACGTCGAAGTCCTTCGCCCCACCCTCCAACGACGTGAGGAAGAACTGGTGCGCTAAATCCGAGGAGTTCGGCAGCGCCTCCGTGACGAGCGTCACCCCGGGGTTGTCCCGCTCGAAGCCCGCCAGCAACGCCCGGAAGGGCTCCGGCGGCCCCCACAGCGGCTGGTACTTCAGCACCAGCCGCGTGGCCCCCGCCCCATCACGCCCTTCGTCCGAGCCCGAGCCGCCCCGCCGGCACCCCGCCGACAGCACCGCGACACCCAACACGAACACGACGAAGAACGAGCGGACCATGGGTGCCCGGCATGTCTCCAACCCTCCACGCCACCGTCAACCCACTCCGACGACCCACGGTTCTCACCCCAACACCCCCACGAGCACCTCGGAGGCCCCACGTCGGGTAATTCGTGCCCATTTGGAGAAAAACGCCCCTCTGGAACTCCAGGGACCAAACCCAGGGCGTCCGTTTGCCTTCACCCCGGGAACGGGCGTTATCCTTCCGACAGACTGGACCTCTGGGTGGGGGATGACATGGTGGAGAAGGCTCGGGAGTGGAAGTACGGCGCGCATCGGGTTCGCATCGAGCCGCCTGACATCGCGGTGGCGACCTTCGAGGGCCCCATCACGATGGACGACGTGAAGCGCACCTCCGAAATCTACAAGGAGGTCTTCACCGTCCTCGGCCCCTACTACATCCTCGCGGAAATCGGCCGCTCCCAGATTGAGGCCGCCGGCCGCCGCTACCTGTCCGAGAACAACCGCTCCGAGTGGTTCAAGGGCTGCGTCTACGTCGGCGCCGACATCGTCCAGCAGACCTTCGGCAAGGCCATCTCCCTCGCCATGCTCTTCACCGGCAAGTCCAGCTTCGAGACCACCTTCGTCAAGACGCTCGACGACGCCCGCGCCTGGGTCCAGCAGAACCGCGCTCGCTCCCAGCGAAAGGCCGGCTGAGTCTCGCTTCACGGGCTGTGTGAAGTCTGACACCCCCGCTGTCTCCTTCCAGACCCAGGCCCCCTCCGAAAGTCCTGGTTTGGGAGGGAAGACTGGATTCTCGCTCCCTGTTGCCACGGGCGGTATGCTTGTGTCGTCAGCCCAAGGGAGCGCCCATGCAGCAACAGGAATGGAAGTTCGGTGCCCACCAGATTCGCCACGAGGCCCCGGACCTGGTGGTGGCCGTGTTCAGCGGCATGCTGAATCTGGAGGACATGAAGCGGGCCGTTGAAATCTACGGCCAGGTCGCCAAGAGCGGCGGCTATTACATGATTGCCGATATCGGCAACTCGCAGCTCCAGGCGGAAGCCCGCCGGTACCTGTCCGACAACAGCAAGGCGGAGTGGTTCAAGGGCTGCGTCTACGTCGGCGCGGACATGGTCCAGCAGACCTTTGGCAAGGTCATCTCGCTGGGCATGTTCCTGACGGGCAAGTCGGAGTTCAAGACGGAGTTCGTCAAGACGATGGCCGAGGCCCACGCCTGGGTGGAACAGCAGCGCCGCGCCAACCTCCGCAAGAGCGGCTGAGCGCACCCGGTCCGCCTTTTCCGTCGTCTGCTTCAACCTTCGCGGTGGCCCCTGTCCGGGGCCCCGCCGCCCCCCCGGGCCCAGCTCGCGCCTGTAACCGGGTTGAGCGCTGTTTCCTCTCCGAGGACGCGCTCCCCGTACCCCTGGTGCCTGCTGGATTTCTCACAATCCAAGCCGATGCGACGTCCGGCCGTCCGGGCAAACCCCCGGAATCAGGCGTGTTCTACAAATACTGAACCTTCGTGGTGTCACAAGAGACCAGTTTCACTAAAAAAATCGCACCATACTGGCATGAACCCGGGAAATTGAGGTATAGGCGGTCATTCTGGAGCCCCCATCGCGCCCGGTATTCCAAGTCAGGGCTCCGGAAGCCGGCTGTGCCCCATGCCTCAACCATCCTTTGTCCGAGCGGTGAGCTGGGGGGGCCCGCGCTCGAACTGACGAGTGACGCCATGCCCGTAACGGTTCAGAAGCAGGAAGAGACCGGTGTTCCGGCCCACGCCCCCGCCTCGCGATGCCCTCACCTGGGGGCGCAGTACAACCCCTTCGCGGGGCCGCACGTCGACAACCCCCACCCCTTCTTCGAGAAGCTGCGCAAGGAAGAGCCGGTCAGCTTCAGCCCGATGCTGGGCATGTGGCTGGTGAGTCGGAACGACGACATCCTCCAGGTACTCAAGGACACGTCGCGCTTCTCCAACCGGGACATGCTGGTGAGCGGCACCCACCTCACGGAGGAGGCGAAGGGCATCCTCGCGCAGGGCTTTCCCATCGCCCACGTGCTGCTGGGCATGGACCCCCCGGAGCACACCCGCCTGCGACGGCTGATGAACCGGGGCTTCACCGCGCAGCGCATCTCCGGCATGGCGCCCTTCATCGAGAAGATGGCGCGCCAGCTGGTGGGCCGCTTCGCGCAGGAAGGTCACGCGGACCTGGTGGAGCAGCTGGCCTATCCGCTGCCCGCCCACGTCATCCTCGGCGTCATGGGCGTGCCGCAGGAGGATGTCTGGAAGATAAAACGCTGGAGCGCGGACTGGCAGCAGCTCACCTTCGAGCACGTCCCGCCGGAGAAGCAGCCGGAGATGGCTCGCGGCGTGATTGAGTTCCAGCGCTACTGCATCCAGCTCATCGAGGAGCGGCGCAAGGCGCCCCAGGAAGACCTCATCAGCTACCTGGTGGAAATCGAGGCCGACGGCGAGGCGCTCACGCTGCACGAGCTGGTGATGGCCATTGGCGCGTCCATGCTGTCCGCCGGCCACGAGTCCACCACGGCGATGATGTCCAACACCTGGAAGCTCGCCCTGGAGCACGGCCTCTGGAAGCGCCTGCGGGACAACCGCGAGCTCGTCCCGAAGTTCATCGAGGAGGGCTGCCGCTACGACTCCGTCCAGCACGCGATGATTCGCACCGCCCTGGAGGACGTGGAGGTCGGCGGCGTCCAACTGCCCAAGGGCTCACGGCTCCTCATGCTGTACGCCGCCGCCAGCCGGGACGAATCGCTCTGCCCCCACTCGAACAAGCTCGACGTGGACCGCGAGAAGCCGCCCCAGCACCTCACCTACGGCCGTGGCACGCACTTCTGCCTGGGCGCGCCCCTGGCCCGGCTCCAGGCGCAAATCACCACCAACGTCCTCCTGGACGCACTGGAAGACCCGCGCATGGTCCCCAACCAGGACCACGGCACCTGGCAGAGCATCGTCCTGCGCCAGATGCGGCACCTGAAGGTGGAGTGGACGCCGTCCGCGGCTGTCCCGTAGCCACCGCCCCCGGGAAATCGGCGCTTCCCGCGCCTCCCCATCCATGTCATGAGCCGGGCCCTGCGGACCTTCATCGGTCTCCAGGGCCCGGCGCATGTCTGGGCTCTGACTTCAGTGGACCCGTGCCTCCCACAAGCGGTCCACTCGCACCCGGCTTCCGGCCAGAGTCGGAGTCACTGTCGACCCTCATGGGGTTTCGGCGGACTTCACTTGGCTGTTTGAAACGGGCGTGCGTACGTTACAGAGAGAAATTTCTTGCCATACTGGCCGTTCTTGCGAGAAAGAGTCCTGGAATACCCTGCTTGCTCGTAAAGACGAAGGAGCCCCCCATGTACGCCGAGGTCATAGACGAAGCGGATGTGCAGTTCGCGCGGCGCGTCGATCGGCAGGCGCTGGCGAAAATGACCCGGGAGATGTCCCGTGTGAGCAACGTGAGGGCGCTGTGGGCGCTCAGCACGCAATGGCTCGTCATTGTCGCGGCGTTTGCCGCGGTTGTGTGGGTGGACCGGTGGTGGGCCTGGCCCATCGCGGCCCTGGTCATCGCCACGCGTCAGCACGCGATGCTCGCGCTGATGCACGAGGCGGCGCACTACCACTTCCTGTCGAACCGGAAGGTGGGTGACGTGGTGGCGGACTTCCTGTGCGCCTTCCCGCTGAACATGACGACGGCGGGCTACCGGCACCAGCACATGGAGCACCACCGCCACGTCAACACGGCGAAGGACCCGTACTGGGCCTCCATGCAGCAGGACCCGTCCTGGCACTTCCCGCGCACGCCGATGCGCGCCGCGGCGGTGTTCATGGGCGACGCGCTGGGCCTGTACGCGCCCAACCACCTCAAGGTGGTGTTGCCGTGGACGTACTGGGGCCGGCTCCTGGGCGGCGCGAAGCCCAAGGTCTCCGCCGCCGAGCACGTGCGCTACGTCATCTACGTCGCCGCGCTGCTCACCACGCTGGTGATGACGGGCGCGTGGCTGCACTGGCTGCTGTTGTGGGTGCTCCCGACGACGACGGTGATGATGGCCTTCTTCCGGATGCGTGCGCTGGGCGAGCACCCGCTGGACGCCGAAATCAAGGGCGACGAGACGCGCGAGACGCGCGACGTGAAGGGCACACTGCTGGAGAACTTCTTCGTGGCGCCGCTCAACTGCAACTACCACCTCACGCACCACGCCTTCCCGTCCGTGCCCTTCTACAACCTGCCCGTCATGCACGAGGAGTTGGACAAGGCGGGCATGCTCGAGGACGGGGTGAACCGCTTCGACACGTACCTGGGCAAGCACAACAGCCTGGTGAAGTACCTGACGCGCAAGCCCGCCACCGTCGCGGAGGCCCTGCCCGCCGCCACGCCGACGCCGACTCCGGCTTCGGGCGTGAGGATGCCGCTGCACTCGTAGCCTCGTGACGACGCACGCATCGCCCTGGCGAGCGAGGCGTTGGCCGCTGTCAGTCACCGTCGGGGTGGGGGCCCCGCGGAGAACGACAGGTCGACGACACGCCTCACGGGAAGCGACGCAGCGACGTCCACGGGAAGGGCTTCCAGAAGGGCGTGCTCACCGCGTCGGCATCGAGCGGGAACCAGGGCCCCACGGAGTCACTCCCCGAGGAGAGGACATGGAAGTCCTGGGCGGGCATGAACCCTTGCCCCAGGAGCGCCACGCGGCGGCCCCCCGCGTCGGCCGCCACGTCCAGCACCAGCACCGTGTGCCCCGGGCTGCCGCCCAGCACGAAGAAGTCCCCGCCACGCAGCTCGTCTCGCGCGGGACGCCCCTTGGCGCTCTCCAGTGACAGCGTGCCCGCGTAGGTGAAGACCAGGTCCAGGTAGGAACGGAACGCCGCGCGAGAGCTGTCCGCCGCCGCGCTCCTCGCCCACGTCACCTTGGAGCCCGCGATGCGCGCCCGCTCTCCCGCCGCGTACTTCGGCCACGAGGCCAGGTGTCCGCTGGTGAAGCGATAGGCGATGCGCTCCCGTTGCTGACTGGACCACTGCCACTCCGCATGCAGCCGGATGATGGAGTCCGCGCACTGCTGGAGATTGGCCGAGCCGATGTCCAGCTCCGCCACCGCCGCCAGTCGAGCATCGTCGCCGGGCAACACCTCTCCGCCCCGGAAGTGCAGCACGGGCGTGCCCCGCGCGCGCAGGGGCAGGCCGCGCAGCCACGCGCCGAATGAGCCCGTCTCCAACGTCACGCGCGTGTAGCCCTCCGGCGCGGGGATGGCGAGCTCCAGTGGACGGACCTGGGCGTCCTTCGCCAGCCAGCCGTAGCGCGCCAGCTCCTCGCGCGTGGGGACGCGGGGCTCGGCGGAGGCGGTGGACTGCTCGGGGGCCCGTGAAGCCGCCGTCGCGAGCACCGTGCCCCGCAGGCGCGGCGCCAGCGGGCTGGCCCCCGAGGCTGCTGGCCACAA
This sequence comes from Myxococcus sp. CA040A, assembly GCF_013336725.1. Classification (NCBI taxonomy): domain Bacteria; kingdom Pseudomonadati; phylum Myxococcota; class Myxococcia; order Myxococcales; family Myxococcaceae; genus Myxococcus; species Myxococcus sp. CA040A. The sequence continues at coordinate 312,606 of NZ_JABUMR010000010.1, forward strand.
CAGCGCCACCAGACAGGCCCGGGCGAGCCACGCCGCCCCGGTGCGAAGTGGAGAGGACGGGGAGAGGGGCGGACACTCGGATGCGGTCACGACGGGAGACTCCAGGCAGGTGGGGAGCGGCGCTCCGGATGGGAGGATTCTCGCCGCTCGAAGGTTCCCTCGCAGCCTCGCGTTTCGTGGAATGCGCACGCGCGTGAGGTCGCCTGCTCTCCGCCGGGCGATGACCGACGACTCGACGACACCTCCTCCTCCCCGGCAGGTGCGTGATGACGCTCGTGCACTACCTTTGAACGAAGATGCGCCGCCAGGCGAGCCTCGTGCTGCTCAACATCCTGTCCCTGTCCCGCCTCCCCATGGCGGTGGCCTTCATCGTCGAGTCCGACGCGAAGGTGCGCGCGGCGCTCGTCGTGCTGGCGGCCTTCTCCGACTTCCTCGACGGCTGGATTGCGCGACACAAGGGCCTGGCCACGCGACTGGGCGCGCTCATCGACCCGGTGGCCGACCGCGCCTTCATGGTGACGGCCATCCTCGTCTGCTACCTCGACGGCCTCATCGCCCTGCCGGAGGTCCTGTTGTTGCTGGTGCGGGACATCGGCACCGCGGTGGGCTTCATCGTCACCCGACTGGTGCCGAAGCTGCGACGGGTGGAGCTCAAGGCGCGGATGCTCGGCAAGGTGGTCACCTCGCTGCAACTGGTGACGCTCTTGTGCGTGCTGCTGTTTCCCCCCGCCGTGCGCCCGCTCGTCGCGCTCATCGCCGTGCTGTCGCTCGCCTCGGTGGTGGACTACACGCGCGCGGTGCTGCGCTCCCGGCGGAGGGCTCGGAGGGCTTCACCTGTCCCGCGCTCCGACGAACACGGGCCGCGGGGAACGCCTCTCCCCACGGCCCGTAAATAGAAGCGCCTCAGCCCGGAGGTGGAGACGCGGAGTCTTGCGAATCCGAGAGCCCCAGGGCCCGGTCGCGCTCGGGGGATGCGGCGGCGCGCTCGCCTTCACTCATCTCCGACCAGACATCGTCCAGGTCGTCCAACAAGGCATCCTCCTCGGGCGAACCACCCTGTGGATTTCGCGCACGCACACTCTCGAACTTGCGCAGCAGTGCGCGGTATCGGTCAAAGGCCGTCATGACGGGAACCTCCCTGCGAGCGACGACGAACCTGAACGCGAGCGACTGACGGGTCGCTCCCGCGTCTCAATTGTCCGGGTCCTCCTTCCGGAGCACCGAGATTTCCACCGTCTCGTGTTCACCCACCATGTCCACCACCGCGCTGACGCGATCTCCCGGGTCCAGGTCTCGCAAGCCCACGCTCTTTCCGTTGCGCAGCACCCGCGTCCGCGGAGTCACCTCCAGCGTCAGCGGCTCTCCACTGTCCTGCGCGATGACGACATCGGGAGGAGCCACCGAGCGCACCGCCCCCGTGAAGGTGGCCATCACCACCGCCGTCCCCGTCGGCGCCGGCACGTTGGAGCCAGCGGGCGGCACGTCGTTCTCCACCTGTCGTGGCGCGGTGCCAGCGCCCCCCGTGCCGCTCGCCTGGGTATCCGGCTCGGAACCCGCCCGCGCCTGGGTGCCCGAGCCGCCCGTGCCCTGCGCCTGGGCGCCGACCTGCGTGCGCAGCTTCGAGACTTCCTGGCGGAGCTGGCGGACCTCCGCGCGCAGCCCCGACATGCTGTTCCACAGCTCGGACACCTCGGCGGGTGTCGGCGTCTGTCCTGACGGAGGCACCGGCTTCACTTCCGAGGGGGCGGCCGGCGGCCGTGCCTCCTCGGACGCTGACTGCGCCTCCGCCGTACAGCCCCCCGCGCACAGCATGAGCGACAGGCTCGCGACCACGACCGCCATCCAGGCAACCTTCCCTCGCATGAGTCACGGCCTCCCTTCCTCCACAAAGGTGGGGCCTGCCCGCTCATGGACAACCGCCGAAATGGCGGGCAAGCGCCCCGAGAGCAGGCCACCAGGGCAGCGCTGGATGGCCCTCTCCCCTGAAGCCAGGTGCTCCGGCCGACAGGTCGGCCTGACTCGCACCCAGGTCCTCGAAAAAGAGCGCTGAAACTTTCGGCGCGCTCGGCGCACTCCGTGGCGTCACTTTTCCAGGAGTCGTGTCGTGAGCAAGCCATCCGTATGGGTGAGCCTCGTGGTGGGGCTCGTGTTGGGATTCGTGGGAGGCCGCACGTCGGCGCCCGCCGCTGCCCCCAAGGGCACCACTCCCACGCCAGCCGCCGTGGCCCAACCCTCCGACCGCCAGCGCCCTCCCATCTCTCCCGTCGTCTACAAGGTGCCGGTGGATGGCTCGCTCATCCACGGCGAGGAGAGCGCGCTCGTCACGCTCGTGGAGTTCTCCGACTACGAGTGCCCCTTCTGTGCTCGCGGCCACGCCACGGTGAAGCAGTTGCAGCAGCGTTATGGCGACAAGCTGCGCGTGGTGATGAAGCACCACCCGCTGGACATGCACCCGCGCGCCCGGCCCGCGGCGGTCGCGGCGCTGGCCGCCGGAGAGCAGGGGAAGTTCTGGCAGTACCATGACGTCCTCTTCGCCAACCCGAGGGCCCAGTCCGACGCGGACCTGGAGCGCTACGCGAAGGAGCTGGGGCTGGACGTCGCCCGCTGGAAGCAGGACCTGGCGGAGCCGAAGCTCGCCGAGCGCATCCGCCGGGATGAGGCGATGGCGATTCAGCTCGGCGCCACCGGGACGCCGGGCTTCTTCGTCAACGGCCGCTTCATCAACGGCGCCCAGCCGCTGACGGTCTTCACCGGCGTGGTGGACGAGGAGCTGAACAAGGCGGAAGCGCTGGTGAAGGGTGGCGTGCCCAAGGCGGACGTCTACGCTCGCATCATCGAGCGCGGCGTGGAGCGCCCGCCCGCGCCACCCGCTCCGGCGGAGCTGCCCCGGCAGCAGGTGGAGGTGGGTGAGGCGCCCTCGCGCGGCCCCGCCAACGCGCCCGTCACGCTGGTGGCGTGGTCCGACTTCGAGTGCCCCTTCTGCTCTCGCGCGGTGCCCACGCTGAAGGCGCTGGAGAAGGAGTACGAGGGCAAGCTGCGCGTGGCCTTCAAGCACCAGCCGCTGCCCAACCATCCCAACGCGAAGCTCGCCGCGTCCGCGTCCATGGCGGCGCACGAGCAGGGGAAGTTCTGGGAGTTCCACGACCTCCTCTTCGCCAACCAGCGGCAGCTCGACCGGGCGGCGATGGAGGGCTACGCGAAGCAGGTCGGATTGGATGTGACGCGCTTCAAGAATGCGCTCGACGCCAGGAAGTTCGACGCGCGCATCGACCTGGACTCGGCCGAGGGCACGCGGGTGGGCGCCGGGGGGACGCCCACGTTCTTCGTCAACGGCCGCCCCATCGTCGGCGCGATGCCCATCGACCACTTCCGTCGCATCATCGACGAGGAGCTGAAGAAGGCCGGCGTGGCCCAGCGCTGAGCCACCTCCGGGCCTCGCGTCACCGGGCTTCCACCACCGGGACGCGGGGCCTGGGCACCAGGAAGAGCAGCCGCCCCTTCTGCTTCATCATGCCCGCGGCCAGCTCCGCCTCGGGGCCTCGGCCCCAGAAGACATCCACGCGGCCCGCGCCCCGGATGGCTCCGCCCGTGTCCTGGTTGAACACGAAGCGCGCCAGCGGCCTCCACTGCACCGAACCATCCGCCATCTTCACCGGGTGGTCCGTGAGGATGAAGGCCAGGCCGCCCTTGGGGAACAGCCGCGCGTCCGTGGCGATGGAGCGGCCCGGTGTCACCTCCCTGCCCAGCGAGCCCACCGCCGCGCCGGGCAGGAAGCGGAAGAAGACATAGGACTCGTTGTAGTCGAGCACGCGGTCGCGCTCGGTGGGGTTCGCCGCCAGCCACGCTCGCAGCGCCTGCATGGACATCTGCTCTCGGGGAATCACTCCCTCCTGGATGAGCAGGGCGCCGATGCTCCGGTACGGACGGCCATTCGACGCGGCGTAGCCCACGCGACGCTCGCCGCCGTCATTCAGCCGCAGGGTGCCGCTGCCCTGCACCTCCATGAAGAAGAGCGACACCGGGTCCTTCACCCAGGCCAGCTCCAGCTTGCGCGGGCTCAGCCTGCCGCCGCGAATCTCGGCGCGGTTCCAGTAGGGCACCAGTCGCTTGCCCTCCAGTCGCCCGAAGACTCGCTCTGACGCGAAGCGCTCCGCGAAGGGCTCCAGCGGCACCTCGATGAGGTCATCGGGCGCGGACAGCACGGGGACGCGGTACTCGTCGGTTCGCGACAGGCTCGCTTCGAGCACGGGCTCGTAATAACCCGTGAAGAGCACGGTGCCGTCCTCGCCTCCAGCGGACTCGAGCAGGTCGAAGTCCTCCATCACCGCCTTCGACACCTCCAGCGAGGACATGCCGTCGGTGAGGCGCGCGCGCAGCCGCTCCAGGGCGGATACCAATTCTCCGGCCGTGACCTCGCGCGGGCCGTAGACAAAGCGCTGGTCCACCGGCCGCGTGCGCAGCCAGATGAGGCTCTGGTCCAGCGCGATGCGCAGGGACGCCGACTCGCCGTCGTCCACGAGCTTCACCGTGTCGGAGAACTCCACCAGTGCTTCCTGGGGACGGGTGACCGCTGGACGCGGCACGCGCGCACAGGAGGCGCAGACGAGGAGGAGCACCGTGAGCGAGACGCGTCGAGCGGACCGGGAGAGCATGGCCCCTGGTAACTACTCCAGCCGGAGCCCTCGCGACACTTCCGAGGAGCGTGCCGGAGGACGGAGGCTTCGCGAAACGCATGAGCGCGGCGCCATCGACGCGCCACCCCGCCTGGCTCCGAGGAGCGCTCCGCCAGCTCTCAGCGCGCGGGCGTCGCCACCGGGGACAGCGCTCCCTGGGCGTCCACCACCACCTTGCCGTCCTTCATCACGAAGCGCACCTGACGCAGCGCCTTGAGGTCCTTCAACGGGTCGCCCTTCACGGCAGTCAGGTCCGCGAGCCTTCCCGCTTCGAGCGTGCCCACCCGGTCCTGCATGCGCAGCAACTCCGCAGCATTCGCGGTCATCGCACGCAGCACGTCCACGGGAGGGACTCCTGCCTCGCCGTAGGCACTGAGCGCGCGCACCGTGGACTCGCCACGCGTCAGCCCCGGCACCGCGAGGTACATGTCCGAGCCCTTCGCGAGCCTGGGGCCCGCGCTCCAACAGCGCCCTCGCAAGGGGAACATCGCCGCGGCCGCCGCCTTCATCCTGGGTGCCGTGGCCGTGGATAGGTATTGCGCCAGGAGTCTCGGGCAAACCGTCCACCTGAGATGAATCTCATTGCCAGATGAACCTCATTTCCACACGGGCCGAGACAACCTGACTTTCATTGTGGTCACGTATAGGAGGTTTTTCAGCGCCCACACCCCCGCCCCCACACGATGACGCGACTCGGACCGTCTCTTCTCGCCCTTGCCCTGAGCGCCGTCGTGCCCCTTCGAGCCCAGGCCACTCCGCGGCCCGGCACCGAGTCCTCGCCGCCCTCCGCGCTCTCGGCCTCCGCGCTCCTTCCACCCACCCTGGCCGAGGACGCTCCCGCGCGGTTGCCTCAAGGCCTCCACCTGGACGCGCCCGTCACCGTCGAACTGGAGCTGACCGTCGACGAGGCCGGTGACGTCGTCGAGGCCCGCGTCGTGGGCGAGCCTCCCTCCGCGCTCGCCCAGGCCGCGCTGCACGCCGCACCCCGCTTGCGCTTCCACCCAGCCACCTCACAAGGGCAACCCGTCGCGGTGCGACTGCCCTTCACCTATCGCTTCGAGCCACCCCCCGTGGCCGCCCTCCGCGCGGTGCTCACCGGCCGGGTGCGCGCCAAGGGCACACGCAAGCCCATCGCCGGAGCCGCCGTGCGCGCCGACGCGGCGACAACGGAGACAGACGCGCAGGGACTCTTCCGACTGGAGCTGCCCCCCGGCGCGCATGCGCTGAAAATCACCGCGCCCGGGCATCGGCTGCTGATGCTCACCGAGACGCTCGACGCGAGCCAACAACTGGAGGTGCTGTACTCGCTGGAGCCGCTCGCGGTGAACCCTTACGAGACAGTGGTGCGCGCGGACCGGCCGCGCACCGAGGTCTCCCGCGTCACGCTGCACGAGCAGGAGCTGCGCGAGGTCCCCGGCACCATGGGCGACCCGTTCCGCGTGGTGATGCTCATGCCGGGGGTGACGACGCTCGCCTCGGGGCTCTCCTATCCCGTGGTGCGCGGAGTGCAGCCCGCCGCCAGCGCCTTCTACGTGGACGGCGTGCGGGTGCCCTTCCTGTACCACCTGCTCGTCGGCAACGCGGTGGTGTACCCGGACCTCGTCGAGTCACTCGACTTCCAGGTCGGTGTGCCCTCCGCGCGCTACGGCAGCCTGCTGGGCGGCGCGGTGGACGCGCACGTGAGCCGGCCGCGCGAGGAGGGCTTGCACGGCAGCGCCTACCTGGACCTCATCCACGCGGGCGCGTTCCTCGAGGTCCCCTTCCCCGAGACGGGCACCACCGTCACCGCCGCCGCGCGCATCAGCTACATGGGCCTCCTCATCACCCGCATCGCCAACAGCCTCACCGGGCCGTCGTCGACCACGATAGGCGGCAACGTGTACTCGGAGCCCGGCGAGCCCAGGTTGTACGCGGACTATTGGGACTACCAGACGCGCGTGGAGCAGCGCGTGGGCCAGGGCAGCCTCCGAGTCCTCGCGCTCGGCACGTCGGACGCGGTGGGACTCACGGCGCGCATCCCCACGCAGAACTCGGGCGGCCTGGGCCTGCTGTTCCACCGGCTCGACTTGCGCGGGCGCCACCCCTTCGCGAGCGGCGAGGCGGAGGTGGGCCTGACGCTCGGGTATGACCGGATGAGCCTCGCCTACAACAAGGGCAACATCGCGTCCGGTCGCTACGAGCTGACCCAGGGCAGCGTCGCCCTGCGCACGGGCTACACACGCGAGCTGTCCTCCGAGCTGAACCTGGAGGTCTTCGGGCACCTGGAGCGACGCGACGCGAGCATGGTGGCCATCGGCCTGTTCCGCCCCGTGGGCCCCGTCGACGGGAAGGACGCGTACTCGCGCCCTGGCATCCTGGGCACCTTCGCGGGCGTGGGCACGCAGCTCACCTGGCGGCCTTCCCCTCGGTGGACGCTGGTGCCGGGCCTTCGGCTGGACAGCTACCACGGCTTTGGGGACACGACACGGCTGGCGGTGGAGCCTCGGCTCGCGGTGCGGCATGCCCTCACGGACACGCTCACACTGAAGGCGGGCGCGGGCCTGTACCACCAGCCCGCGACGGTGCTGCTCCCCGTGCCCGCCGGAGAGATGCTCGCACTGGAGCGCGGACTCCAGCGCGCGGCGCAATTCTCGCTCGGCTCGGAGTGGCGACCCGGCGCGGAGTGGGAACTCTCCGCGGAGGCGTACTTCAACCCGCTCCTTCGCACGCTGGAGTTCAACTTCGAGGATGTGCTGAGCAACCTGCGGCGTCGGGGACTCGAGGCCGAGGACGTGGAGAGCCGGGGCCACAGCTACGGCGTGGAGCTGATGATGCGCAGGCCGCTGGGGCGACGCTGGTTCGGCTGGCTCACGTATGGCTTCAACCAGAGCCGGCGCTTCACGCGCTACGCGAAGGTGGGCCCGAACGGAGAGGAACTCGGCATGGCGGAGGACTACCTGCCCTATGCCTTCGAGCAGGCGCACTCCGTCAACGCCGCGCTCAGCTACCGCTTCGACTTCGTCACCGTGGGCGCGGTGGCGCACTTCAACACCGGCCGCCCCGAGACGGGCCAGTTCGGCTACCGCACCATGCGCGAGGGCCTGGGCGAGGACGGCGAGCCCGAGTGGAAACCCGTGAGCCGCGACGCGGTGGACCGCTTGCCCTCGTTCTTCCGCGTCGACTTCCGCGCCTCACGCAGCCTCGTCTTCAACAACTTCATGCTCGACGTGTACCTGGATGTCTTCAACGTCACCGCGCGCAGCGAGGTGCTGACCCGCGACTATGGCTACAACGACGAAGTGGGCCAGCCCGTGAGCCTGAAGCGCAAGAGCCTCGGCATCCCGGTGATTCTGCCCACGCTCGGCGTCAAGGGGACCTTCTGACATGCGCCACCTGCTCATGGGGCTCGCCTGCGCCATCACCTCGGCGGGCTGCGCGCTGGAGCCCGAGTCTCCCGTCTTCCTCTCCGGCACCGTGCTGGAGTCCGACGGCTCACCCTGGCGCGGCGCTCCGCTCACGCTGATGCGTCCGCGCCGGCTGGATGGACCCCAGCCGATCCCGGGACAAGCTCCGAATGGACGCCTCACGCTCGCGTACGAGCCCTGGGCCCAGGTGACTCCAGACGCGCAAGGACTGTTCCTCCACGAGCTGACCGCGCGCGACACCGGCGCGGACCAACTGGAGCGCCCATCCCCCTGGTCGAGCCTCAGCACCTTCCAGCTCCACCTGCCGCCCCTGGACGGCGCGAGGGACTTCCTGGCCATCCACTTCATGCTGGACGTGGACCTGCCGCCGCTGCGCCGCTGGGACAGCCAGCTGCGTGCGAGCGAGGACGCGGGCGGCGTACGCCTGACGTGGGTGGATGTGCCGCCGCTCGCGGACATCCCCGAGCACGGCTACTTCGTGCAGGCGCGTGGCGAGTCCGGCGTGGTGTGGAGCCAGGAGACGCGCTCCGGCGAGGCGTGGCTGGGGCCGGAGATGCTGGAGGACTTCGCGCCACCGCTCGCCTTCGTGCAGGCCCGAGCCGTGGGCGGGCGCAGTTGGTTCCTGAGCGTCCTGGAATACGTGGACGTGCATGAGGCGCCCCCGGTGCCGCTGCCCTTCACGGGACGCATCCCCTTCAGCCGAGGACAGCCGTGCGAGACGGACGACGGCGTCGTGGACCCGTGTCCCTTCACCGACGGCAAGCTCGAGTCGGTCAAGGTGCCGACGCCGATGTACGGCTCGCTGGAGCAGGTGCTCATCATCCGGCTGCGGGAGCCCGTCCATCCCCGCCGCGTGCTGATGCGAGGCCACAACAGCACGTTCATGGAAGAGGTCCTTCACGTGGAGGGCTCGCTGGAGGGCGGCGCATGGCAGCCGCTGGGCCAGGACACACTCATACTGGCGCTCGACACCCCGCCCCACACGGACGACAGGAACACGCAGGTGGCCTTCGAGCGCGACGTCGACGCGCCCCTCCGGGAAGACACGCCGCTCGTGGACCGCGTGCGCATCTACACCGCGAAACCGTCCAGCAACCCACCGATGCGCGGCTACTTCCACCAACTGCGCGAGGTGTCTGTCTTTTGAGGAGACACCCCGCGCGCGCCGCGCGTCACGCGTAGGGGTTGTAGAACTTCGCGAACGTGGCGCGGGCGAAGTCGCCGAACGTCATGCCCGGCTGGAAGGCGCCCACGCGCAGCTCCGCCGGGTCCGTGCCCTCGGGCGGACGCAGGCGCTCCTCGTTGTCGGGCTGCATGAAGACGGCGAACGTCGAGCGGGAGATGTTGCGGCTCGCCGGGTGCGCCAGCGCCTGCACCGCGTGCGGTGTCGCGCGCAGCAGTCCGCCCGTGACGATTTGCGCGCTCTCGCCAATCTGGAACGCGAGGCAGTCCTTGGGGATGACGACCTTGCGCTCCTCGCCACCGCGCGTGCGCACGTAGAGCCCCGCCTCCGGGTCCGGCACCGCGATGTCCTGCCGCGTCGGCTCCGAGGCCCCGGGCTCCGCGTCGAAGTACATGGCCGGACACAGCCCCGTCAGCGAACCGTGGTCACTGTGCCAGCCGCACCAGGAGTCGCGCGTGCGCGGCGTCGAGTCCTCGTTGATGGCGAAGTAGTAGAGCAGCCGCGCCTTGCACGCGCGGGACTCGCGGATGGTCCGCGCCAGTTGCGCATCCGGCGAGAGCCTCTCGCCCAGCCGCGCCGTCACGTACCGGTCGCACTGCGCCGCCACGAGCAACCCCACGTCCACCATCTTCCGCCCCAGGGCCTGGAATGCCGGGCGCAGCGCGGGAAAGTCCGGGTCCGGCCACACGTTGGGGTGGTAGTTCTCCGGGTACTTCTCCACCAGCGACGCATCCACCTGCGGCGAGTCGTACTGGGGATTGTTGTAATAGGAGCCCTTGAACTCGTCGAACTGGCCGGGCTTGAGCACTTCCTTGCCGTGGCTCCAGCCGAAGGAATAGCTGCTGCGCTCGTGGACGTAGCGGTCCTTCACGTCATTGGGCAGCGCGGCGAACCGGAAGCCCAGCGGCAACAACCCCTGCCGCAGCTCCACCAGCCCGGGGATGCCCCGGACGATGAGCAGGCCAATGCCGTCATACCCATACGCGCGCTCGATGTCGGCGGACAGGTCCGCGCCGTCCACCAGCTTCGCGTAATCGAGAACCACCACTCCGTCCTTCGCTCCCGCCACATCGCTGCTCATCCCGAACGCCTCGTCTCTTCTCCCCGGACCGCGTGGAAGGGGGGCGACGCGCGCCGTGCCCTTCCAGGGCCATGCGGAGGGCCCCAGCATAGCCGAGTCCCCGCGCGCGAGGACGGCGACGAAGCCCCGGCCGGTGCACAATGGGGGCAAGCGTCTCCGGCTCCCTGTCCTGAAGGAAGAACCATGGCCTCCGCGAACAATCCCTCCCAGCTCGGCATCACCCTCTGCGCCGTCTCCTACCTGGGCCAGTTCGACTCGAACTCCAAGCGCTACACCCTGATGAACGAGGCCCTGTCCGCCACCCTCACGGAGGGCTGGCAGGTGACGTGGGGCCCGGCGACGCACGGCGAGGACCTGGTCTACGTCGCCGCCAACACGAGCGGCGACTGCGCGGTGGTGGTGCGCGGCACCCTGTTCGACCGCATCGAGGACCTGCTCCAGGACAAGAACATCAACCCCCAGGAGCCCCTGCCCTTCACCGCGCCGTCGTTTCCCGCCGATGCGGCCATCTCCAAGGGCGCCGTGGAGGTGTGGAAGAACGTCGTGGCCATGTCCTCGTCCGTGGGCTCCGGCGGCGGCGCGCTGCTGACGTTCCTCCAGGGGCTGCCCCAGGGAACGTCGCTGCTCGTCACCGGGCACAGCCTGGGGGGACAGGTGGCCACCGTGCTGGCCGCGTGGCTCCAGGGCGCGCTGACGAACGTGTCCGTGCTCCCCGTCACCTTCGCCGCGCCCACCGCGGGCAATCCCGCCTTCGCCGAGGCCTTCGACGCCGCCTTCCCGGAGGCCCAGCGCTACTACAACGCGCTCGACGTGGTGCCGCGCGCGTGGACCGAGGAAGGGCTGACGTCCATCCTGTCCCTGTACCCCGGCGGCCCCGCGTGCGGCCTGCTGTGCAAGGCGGCCGTCGACGCCGCGCTGAGGACCCTCCGGGACAACGCGCTGACGTACCAGCAGCCCACGACCGGCACGGAGCTGCTCGGAACCGTCTACTCGGTGAGCGGCTTCGGCGCCTTCGAGGACGAGGTCAACGACCAGCACCGCGCCCTCTATTACATGTTCCTGCTCGACATCCCGGTGAGCACCATCCACTCGCTCAACGCCACCTGGGCACCGCCGCCGAGCCAGGCCGCGCGCTCGGCGGGGTGAGTCAATTGGAGCGGGCCGAGTTCAGGCGCTTGAGCAACGAGCCCAGGGTGGCGAAGTCGATGGGCTTCACCAGGTGCGCGTCGAAGCCCGCCTCCTTCGAGCGCTGCCGGTCCGACTCCTGGCCATACCCCGTCACCGCGATGAGCTGGAGGCCCCCGTCCGGACGCTGGGTGCGCAGGTTGCGCGCCAGCTCGTAGCCGTCCATGACGGGCAGGCCGATATCCAGCAGCGCCAGCTCCGGGCGGAAGGACGGCGCCACCTGGAGCGCGCTCGGGCCGTCGTAGGTGACGCGCGTCTCGCAGCCCAGCATGTCCAGGGCCTCGGCGAGTACGTCCGCCGCGTCGCGGTTGTCGTCGACAATCAGCACGCGGTGCGGCATCGGCGCGACCTCCTGCGCCACGACCGCGGAGACCACGCTCGCCTCGGCGGGCAGCGCCTCCAGCGCGGGCAGTCTCACGGTGAAGGTACTGCCCTGTCCCCGGCCATCACTGCTCGCCTGAATGGTGCCGTCGTGCTGGGCCGCCAGGCTCCGGGCAATCGCGAGCCCCAGTCCCAGTCCGCCCTGCGAGCGGTCCAGCTCCTGCCGCTCCTGGAAGAAGAGGTCGAAGATGCGCGGCAGCATCTCCGGGGTGATGCCGCTGCCGTTGTCCTGGACGGAGGCCACCACCTCCGAACCCTCTCGCGTCCCGGTGATGGTGATGCGCCCACCGGGCTCCGTGTACTTCGCCGCGTTCGTCAGGAGGTTGGAGAACACCTGCCCCAGTCGCGTCGCGTCGGCGTCCAGCAACAGGCCATGGCGAGGCAGCTCCACCACCAGGTGGTGGCCGCGCTCCTCCAGGAGTGGACTGGACTGCTCGATGGCCTTCGCCACCACCTCCGCCAGCTCCACGCGCTCACGGCGAAGGACCAGCTTGCCCCGCGTCACGCGGGACACGTCGAGCAGGTCGTCCACCAGTCGCACCAGGTGATGCACCTGTCGCTCGATGACGGTGCGCTCGCGCTCCGCGCCGTCACCGCCGCGCAGCCGCATCAGCTGGAGCGCGGTGAGGATGGGCGCCAGCGGATTGCGCAGCTCATGGCCGAGCATCGCCAGGAACTCGTCCTTGGCGCGGCTGCCCGCCTCCGCCTCGCGGCGCGCGTTGGACAGGTCCGTCACGTCGAAGGCCACGACGACGATGGAGTCCACCCGGCCCTCGTCGTCCAGCATCGGCTGGTAGACGAAGTCGAAGAACACCTCGCGCGGAGGGCCCCCTTCACCGGAGACCATCATCAGTCGCAGCGAACGGCCGATGTATGGCTCGCCCGTGGCGATGACCCTGTCCAGCAGCTCGAAGATGCCCTGGCCCGCCAGCTCCGGCAGCGCCTTCGCGATGGGCTGGCCGACGACGGGGCGGTTGGCGACGAGCCGCAGGTAACCCGCGTTGGCGAACTCGAAGATGTGCTCGGGCCCCTTCAGGATGCAGATGCCCACCGGCGCGTACGTGAAGACGCGCGTCAGGAGCCGGGCATGGGCCTCCTGGATGGACCGCAACCGCGCCTTGGTGAGCTGCGTCTCCACCCGCGCCATCAACTCGCGCGCGGAGAAGGGCTTCACCAGGTAGTCGTCGGCGCCGGCGCGCAGGCCCTCGATGCGAGCCTCCTCACCCGCTCGCGCGGAGAGGACGGTGACGGGCACTCCGCGCGTCCGCTCGTCGGCGCGCAGCTCGCGCAGCAGGCCGAAGCCATCCAGCCCCGGCATCATCACGTCCGTCAGCACCAGGTCCGGAGGTCGGGCGCGCGCGGACTCCAGCGCCGCGAGGCCATCCGCCACCGCCTCCACCTCCCAGGTCCGCGAGAGCAGCGACGTCAGGTACTCGCGCATGTCGGCGTTGTCGTCCGCCAGCAGGATGCGCGCGCCCTTGGCGACGTTCTGCTCCGAGGGGACCTCGGCCCCCAGCTCCAGCGACTCCACCTCCAGCCCGCCTGGCAGCCAGCGCAAGGCCTCGTTCACATAGGGCGCGGCGCCCAGCGCGGTGATGGCCCGTGAGTCGCGAGCACCGACGTGCTCCTTCGGCAGATGGTCCGCGCCGGAGGGGATGCGCAGGGTGAACGTGGTGCCCTTGCCTTCCGTGCTCGTTACGCCGAGCGTGCCGCCATGGAGGCGGACCAGCTCGTGTACGAGCGCCAGGCCGATGCCGGAGCCCTCATGCGTGCGCGCGCGTGCGCCCTGGACGCGGTGGAAGCGCTCGAAGACGCGGGGCAGCTCCTGCTCCGAAATGCCGATGCCCGTGTCGGAGACCTGGAGCTCGACCTGACCGTTCGTCCACCGCTGGGAGATGCGGATGGTCCCCTCGAAGGTGAACTTCAGCGCGTTGGAGAGGAGGTTGAGGACAATCTTCTCCCACATGTCCTGGTCGACGTAGACGTCCTCGGGCAGCGGCGCGCAGTCGACGTCGAAGCGCAGGCCCGCGCGCTCAATCGCGGAGCGGAACGCGCTCGCGAGTCCCGCGGTGAGGGCGGGCAGGTCCACTGGCTCGTAGCGGGCCTGGATGCGCCCCGCCTCCAGACGGGAGAAGTCGAGCAGGGAGTTGACCAGCTTCAAGAGCCGCAGCGAGTTGCGGTGAACCGTCTCCAGCGGCTCGCCGGAGAGGGCGCGTGACGGCGAGGCCAGCGCGTCCTCGGTGGGGCCGAGCATCAGGGTCAACGGCGTGCGGAACTCGTGGCTGACGTTGTTGAAGAAGGCCGTCTTGGAGCGGTCGATGGCCGCGAGGGCCTCGGCGCGCTGACGCTCCTCGTCGTAGGCGCGGGCATTGGCGATGGCCGTCACCACCGGGTCCGCGGTGAGGCGGAAGAGGCCCAGGTAGCGGTCATCCAGGACGCGGCGCGGGCTGACGCCGGCCACCAGGAAGCCATACGGATGCGGCTGCCCGGAGCGCGCCAGCGGCAGCACCACCGCGCGCGACGGCGCCGTTCCCCAGCGGCCCGTGGGGAGGTCCCCGAAGCGCGAGGCCAGGTCGTCGACGAGGACCTCCCGTCCGGTGCGCGCCGCTTCCACGAAGGGCCAGCAGCCGTCGGGGTCCGTCACGCCGTTGAAGGCGCAGTGCGCGGGCTTCGCGGAGCCCGAGTAGCCCTCCATGCCGCTGGAGCCCACGCACCGGACCTCGGTGCCGGCGTCGTCGAGCAGGTAGAGCAGCGTGAAGGGCAGGTCCTGGTCGTAGCCGGAGAAGATGGACGCGGCGGTCTGACAGGCCTCCTCGGCCGTCTTCGCGGCGGCGGAGCTGGTGGCCAGCTCGCCCAGCATCTTGAGCTGGCGGTTGTCCTGCACCTGCTCGGTGGTTTCCTGCACCGTGACGAGGACGCCGCCGACCTGGCCGGCTTCGTCATACACGGGGCTGTACGAGAAGGTGTGGAACGTCTCCTCGATGAAGCCTCGGCTGTTGATGAAGAGCTGGAGGTGTTCGCTCCACGTGGCGGGGCCACCGTTCAGCACGCCTTGGGCCATGGGGCCGACGACGTCCCAGATTTCAGCCCAGACAACGGAGGCGGGAGCGCCGAGCGAGCCAGGGTGCTTCAGGCCGAGCACGGGCCGGTAGCCGTCGTTGTAGATTTGAAGCATCTGCGGTCCCCACCACAGGAGCATGGGGAAGCGGTTGCCCAGGACGACGCCCACCATCGTCCTCAGGCTCGTGGGCCAGCCGGAGAGGGGGCCCAGCGGTGTCGCGGACCAGTCCTTGGAGCGGACCAACTCCGCCATCTCGCCGGCTCCGCCGAGGTGCCCTTCCTGGAATGCCGTGGCTCGCTGTTTGGGGAAGTCCGGCGCGGACATCAGTGCTCGTTCGGAAGAATGGAAGTGACCTGGGCTTCTAGTGTCGCGTCCACAAGCACGCAATCACTGCCGCATGGAGCCTCTTCTCCCGAACATTTTACCGGTGGTCCGCCCACCCCCGGGGCAGGCGGGCTCGCCGCCCGGGAGCAGCCGACTCATGGCTTCTTGCCTCGGCCCCCTGTCCTGGATTCGAGCTGCTTCGTCTTCTCCACGGCCCGGTCGAAGTCGGAAGTCGGCAGGTTCGACTCCAGCTTCCGCTGGTTCTCGCGATACCGGTCGAACTCGGATTCCGCGTGGGCCGTCGCCAGCTCGTGACTGACTTGCCCCGCGTGGGACAGGACGTCCCGCTCGTTGAACTGGAGGAAGCCATCCAGCTTCGCCACCCAGCTCTCCATCGTCATGGGGCGCCGGCGGCGGGCCTGGTCCTCCGCGTAGTCCAGATACATCGTGACGACACGGCTGAGCTCTCGCAGCTCGGGCTCCGTGAGGTAGTTCTTCGCCACCGTGACATCCGCTTTCCGGATGGGTCCTTCGGGAGCGTGCTTCCAGGTCGCGAGTCCCATGTGGGGCTGACTCGCGTCGGCGCGCTCGCGAATCAGCTCCGCGGCGGTGTGCCCATGAATGGCCCAGTGCAGCTTGTTCTGCACCGTCGCATAGAACGTCTGGGTGATATCCGATTGGGCGTCATAGTCGACGCTGCACTGGGCGTAGATGTCGGTCAGCTTCTGATAGAACCGACGCTCCGACGCTCGAATCTCCCGGATTCGCTCCAGGAGTTCGTCGAAGTAGTCCTCTCCCAACGAGGCGGCGGACTGGAGGCGGGCATCGTCGAGCACGAAGCCCTTCACCAGGTACTCGTCCAGCAGGGACGTGGCCCACTGCCGGAACCGCGTCCCCTGGGTGGAGCGGACCCGGTAGCCGACCGCGAGAATCGCGGGCAGGCAGTAGTGCTCCACCAGCCTCGCGACTTCCCGGGTACCCTCCATTTGAACTATCCGGAATTTCCGGAGGGTTGCCGCCGGGTCGAGCTCTCCCTCCTCGTAGATGTTCTGGAGGTGCTCGTTGACGGTTCGCACGTCCTTGCCGAAAAGCTCGGCCAGTTGCTTCTGGGTCAGCCAGACGGTGCCCTCGACGAGCCGCACGTGGACCTTCGAGACACCATCCTCACCCACGTAGACCAGGAACTCTCCCGGACCGGGCCCTCCCTGTTTGGCGTCACCGCTCATCCTGGGGGCTCCTCGCGACACTCGACGTCACACCCTGCTCGGACTCCCACGCCATCTCGCCACCCTCCTCGCCTTGGGCCCTTGCCGGAATACTCAACGCACGGCCCACGCTCCCGAACCGGAAGCATGGGCCGTACCAATCCACCCCTCAGAGGAAGTAGTCGGGGAACAACTCCGCGCCGGGCACGGATTGATACTTGTCGAAGTTCGTCACGCCGTCGGCGCGCAGGACGTCCTCGTCGATGCAGAAGTTGCCGGTGAAGCTCTTGCTCGGCTTGGTGAGGATGGCGTACGCGGCGTCAGCCATGATGTCCGGCGAACGGCTGCCGCGAATCGTCTCCTCACCGCCCAGCAGGTTCTGCACCGCCGCCGTCGCGATGACCGTGCGCGGCCACAGCGCATTCACCGCGATTCCATCCGGGCGCAGCTCGTCCGCCATGCCCAGCACACACATGCTCATCCCGTACTTCGCCATCGTGTACGCGACGTGCGGCGAGAACCAGCGCGCCTCCATGTTCAGCGGCGGCGAGTTGTTGAGGATGTGCGGATTGCTGGAGCGCTTGAGGTGCGGAATACACGCCTGCGAGCAGGCGAACGTTCCGCGCGTGTTGATGCCATGCATCAGGTCATAGCGCTTCATCGGCGTGTCCTCCGTGCCGGTGAGGCTGATGGCGCTCGCGTTGTTGATGAGGATGTCGATGCCGCCGAACGTCTCCACCGCCTTCGCCACCGCCGCGGCAATCTGCTTCTCGTCGCGGATGTCCACCGCGAAGGGGAGCGCCCGACCGCCCGCCTTCTCGATTTCCTCCGCGGCCGTGTAGATGGTGCCCGGCAGCTTGGGGTGCGGCTCCGTCGTCTTCGCGGCGATGACGATGTTGGCGCCGTCGCGCGCCGCCCGGAGGGCCATCGCCTTGCCGATTCCTCGGCTGGCCCCGGTGATGAAAAGCGTCTTCCCCTTGAGTGTCGTCATGCGGCCGGTCTCCGTGGGTGGCACGTAAGGTCTGCTTAAGAACTCCCTGGGTATAGCGATTCTCGGGCCCGAGAACACGGGCGACATGGACCGGACCACCCCACTCGCACCGGCCCAGGAGAGGACTCGCGATGAGCGACCAGGACAGGAAGGACACCCTCACCTCGGTGATGTCCCGCCGAAGGGTGCTGCGCGGCATGGGCCTGACGCTGGCGGCGATACCGCTGGTGCAGGTGCTCGCCTGTGGCGCGGATGACTCGGGCACCCCGGGAACCGGGGGAGACACCGACTCCGGAACGAACACCGACGCGGGCACCACCGCCACCGACTGGGCCACCGGCGGCACCTCGGTGATGGCGGGCACCTACGCCAACCCCTTCACCGACGACGCGGGCACCCCCTGCGCCCTCACCTGCGCGGCCACCCTGGGCCCCTGCTACGCGCGGACGCTGGTCCGCAAGGACATCAGCGAGGGCCACGACGGCCTGCCCGTGCGGCTGGCCTTCCGCGTGCTGAACGAGGCGTGCGAGCCCATCCAGGGCGCCTCCGTCGACATCTGGCACGCCGCGCCGGAGGGCCTCTACTCGGGCGAGGACGCCAGCACCTTCTGCACCTCGGACGACCCGACGGCCACGTCCGCCCGGTGGTTCCGAGGCGTGCAGGTGACGGACGCCGACGGCCGCGCCGACTTCGATACCTGCTTCCCCGGCTGGTACAGCAGCCGCACCGTCCACATCCACTTCACCATTCGCGTGGGCGAGGCGGAGTACGTGACGTCGCAGCTCTTCTTCGACGACGCGCTCAACGACGACGTCATCAACCACCAGCCGCTCTACAACACGCGCGGACCGCGAGACACGACGAACGCCAACGACAACGTCGTGTCCGCCGAGTCCGTGGGCAACTACCTCTTCCAGACCTCGCGTCAGGCGGACGGCGCCATGCTCGCGTGGAAGACGCTCATCATCCGCTCCTCGCTGGACACCGCGCAGTGCCAGATTCCAGGAGGCGGCGGAGGCGGTGGTGGTCCGGGCGGGCCTCCGCCGGGTGGCGACGGAGGCCCCGGTGGCCCTCCGCCGGGTTGGGACGGCGGCATGCCCCCCATGCCTTGAGCCCGCGTCTCCGAGCGCGCGAAGTCAGCGCGACTTCGCGCGCTCCAGCTCCTCCACCAACAGCTCCGACACCTTGCGCACGCGAGGAATCTCCAGGGCCGACTTCGCGCAGATGAGGTGGAGCTGGCTCTTCTTGTAGGGCCCCAGGTCGATGTCGAGCGGCACCAGGTTGCGCTCCCGCTGCTGGCTGAAGCGGTGCGTGACATGGCCCAGCGCAATCGCGCCCACGCCCGCCTCCGCCGCCGCCAGCAGCACCAGGAAGTTGTCCGCGGTGAAGACGGGGGCGAAGTTCGGGATGAGCGACTCAAGCTGGGGATTGGGTGACATCGCCTCGAACGGCGGAGCCCACGCCACCCAGGGCAATTCCTGGAGCGTCGGCCGCTTCGGCAGCGTCGCCTTGAGCGACTTGGAGACGAGGACGGCGGTCTCCACCTCCAGCGTGTACACACGGGTGAGGTCCGCGTTCCTCGTGGACCGCGTGCGCAGCGCGAGGTCCGCCTCCCCGCGCCCCAGGTCCGCGTAGTTCACCGACGACTGAACCTCCAGCCGCAGCCCCGGGTGCTTGCGCGCCACGTGGCCCGCGAAGGGTGCCAGGAAGTCGAAGCTCACGAAGGGGCTCGCCGTCACGCGCACCAGCCCCTGGGGCGAGGAGTCCGCCGACTCGGCGGCGCGCTGGAGCTCTCCGGCCCACTCCGCCATCTTCCTCGCGGGCTGCAGCAGCCGCTCCCCCGCCGACGTCAGCGCCGCGCCGTCCACGCTCCGCCGGAACAGCTTCGCCCCCACCTCGTACTCGAGCGCCGCCAGCCTGCGACTCACCGTCGGCTGGCCGATGCGCAGCCGCTTCGCCGCCGCGCTGAAGCTGCCCGTCTCCGCGATGGCCAGGAACAGCCGCGCGTCATCCCACGGAATATCCATATTTGGATGGCTTCATACCAAAATGGCCATTTTCCATGCACCTGCGCATCGATACCTTGGCGCTCATGAAGAACGTCAAGCGCATCACCCTCTCGGTCCTCGCCGTCCTCGTCCTCGGTGCGGTCATCCTCGGAGTCGTCGGCGTGGCGGCCACGTCGCACCCCCACCAGCGCTCGTCGCTCGGCGCGGCGCGGCCCGCGAATGACCTGCTGGCGGTGCTGGACGAGCCCGGCCCCGTGGAGCTGGAGTCCGTGGCGTCCTCCGACTGGGCCGTGGCGCGCAGCGGCCTCATCAACCTGAATCACCCCACCGCGAAGGCGGCGAAGCTGGAGGACGGGGATGAGCCCATCCAGGTCTTCTTCCACGCGCTGCGCCACCCGACGAAGGGGCTCTTCATCGTCGACACCGGCATCGAGACGGCCCTGCGAGACGCGCCGGAGAAGGCGGCGATGCAAGGCATCGTCGCCAGTGCCATGAAGCTGGAGAAGCTCAAGGTGCACCAGCCGCTGGGCGAGTGGCTGGCGAAGCAGCCCCAGCCCCTGGCCGGCGTGTTCCTCACGCACCTGCACCTGGACCACCTCACCGGCATGGCCGACGTGCCCGCGGGCACCCCCGTCTACACCGGCCCGGGCGAGGCGGAGACCCGCGCCTTCCTCAACGTGCTGATCAAGCCCAACGCGGACCGCGCGCTCGCGGGCAAGGCCGCGCTGTCCGAGTGGACCTACGCCGCCGAGACGGGCGGCCTCTTCGAGGGCGCGGTGGACATCTTCGGGGACGGCTCCGTGTGGGCGCTCTGGGTGCCGGGCCACACGCCGGGCAGCACCGCGTACCTGGTGCGTTCGACGAAGGGCCCCGTGCTGCTCCTGGGCGACGCCAGCCACACCCGCTGGGGCTGGGAGCACGACGTGGAGCCGGGCACCTTCACCGGCGACGCGACGCGCGGCACCGAGAGCTTCAAGAAGCTGCGCGCCTTCGCCGCCGCGCACCCGAACGTCGCGGTGCGCTTCGGCCACCAGCACTGATGTGAAACAGCCCGCGCTCCTCATCGAACAGCGAGGAGCGCGGGTGGAAGTCCCGCGCGGCTACGGCAGGTCGAGCGCGTGCTGCTTGAAGAAGTCCCACATGAACGTGGTGGCGTCGGGGCCGGCCGGGTCGGCGAAGGGGTAGCTCGCATTGCCTCCCGGCCACGCGTGGTCCATGCCGCGAATCTCGTACTTCTGGGCCACCAGCTCACCGCCGTAGACGTAGTCCTTCACGACGTAGGTGCGGCCACCGGGGACGCTCAGGGTCCGCGTGCTCGTCGGCGTGCCCTTGACGCTGTCATTGGCCACGCCGTCATCGCCGTAGTCGCTCGTCTGGAGGAACTGCTTCACGGCCTGCTCGCCGTTGAGGGGATTGACGACGCTGTCCTCGGTGCCGTGCACGACGAGCACCGGCACCGTGCGACGCGGCCGGCCCGAGCAGACCCACGCGTCCTTCCCCTTGTCATCCGGCGAGTAGATGCTGCCGAAGAGCATGGCGAAGGCAGTGCCGGACACCGTGGTGGCCGCCTTGTACATGGCGCCCGCGCCCACCATGCCCGCGGCGAACACGTCCGAGTAGCAGGACATCAGCGTCGTCGTGAGCACGCCGCCCGCGGACACGCCGCCCACGTAGACGCGGCGCGCATCCACCGAGTAGCGCTGCTTCATCAACTCCACCATGCCGACGATGAGCGACGGCTCGCCCGTGCCGCGCTCCTGGTTGTTGCCGAGCATGAAGTTCCAGCACTGCGTCGCGTTCACGAACGTCGCCTGGTTCGGATAGAGGACGAGGAAGCCCTCCGCATCCGCCTTATCGTTCAGGCGCGTCAGTCCCGCGAACTGGTCCGGGTTCTGGAGACAGCCGTGTAGCGCTACCAGCAGGGGGCGCGGTGTCCCCGGTTGGTAGCCCGTGGGGACCCAGAGTTGGTAGCCCCGGGCTCCCCATGCGCCCACATAGTTGCCATGGACCCACGAGCCGGCGTACGCGGGTGCTCCCGTGGAGAGCACCAGCAACACCGTGAGTACAAACAGCGACCGCGAGAGTGCGACACCACGTCGATGCATCGACATCGTCATGCCTCCTGGGTTGTGGAGCTCGGGTTCGCTGCTCGGCTCAGGCGCCGAGCGAGGTGCCGGGTGCATCGCTGTCGACGGCGCGGAGGAAGTCCTCCACGGCGTCGGTGAGCGGACCGGGCTGGTCCAGCGGAGCGGCATGGCCGGAGTCCGCCAACACGTGGAGCCGCGCCTGGGGCAGCAGGTCCACATAGGCCTGCTTCGCGGACAGCGGCGTGTAGTCGCGCTCGGAGTGGAGCACGAGCACCGGACAGGTGACGTCCTTCAGCCGCGCCATGACGCTCCAGCCCAACAACCCACGCGTCGCGCGCAGATAGGCATCCGGGTCATTGGCGGAGAACGTGGCGATGGCGCGCTGACGGAGCACCTCCTGCTCCGGCTTGGGGAACAGCTTGGGCGCCAGCACCTTGGCCAGGGCCTTGGGACCCAGGAAGCGCAGGAGCGTCAGCCGCAGCGCGAAGTCGAACTTGCGGCGCACCGTGCGGGCGACGAGCTCCGGGCCGCTGTTGACGATGACCAGGCTGCGCACCAGGTCCGGCCGGTCCACCGCGAGCTGGAAGCCCATCATCCCGCCCATCGACAGGCCGATGACGTGCACCTGCTTCAGGCCGAGCGCGTCGCAGAGCGCGGCCACATCCCGGGCGAAGAGCGGCACGCCATAGGCACCGGCCGGGCGACCGCTGCGACCGTGGCCCCGCGCATCCGGGACAACGAGTCGGTAACCGTTTACCAACCGTGGCGTTACCAGCTCCCAGTCGACTCCGGAGGAGCCGAGCCCGTGAAGCAGCAACACAGGAATGCCCTGACCCGACTCTTCGTAGTGGAGAGTGAAGCCCTCGAGCTGCAACGTGGACATCCTCGAACTCCAGGCGCGGAAGTAACGTTGGCCCACCCTATCTGAACGAACGTTCGTTTAACAAGAACTCACATGAGCACACCCACTCGCTCTCGGCTCCGCGCCCAGCCGGCGAGCCTCCCGCCGTCAGCTCCGTCAGACGGCACCCGGCGTCGAATCCTGGAGACGGCGCTCCAGCTCTTCGCGAGCCGCGGCTACCACGACACGTCCATCCGCGATTTGGCCAAGGTGCTGGAGCTGCAGCCGAGCGCGCTGTACGCGCACTTCGCCTCGAAGGAGCACGTGCTCGCGGAGCTGGTGCGCATTGGTCATGAGGCGCACCACGAGGCGCTCCAGACGGCGCTGAAGGAATCAGCACCCGAGCCGAGGCAGCAGGTGCGAGCGCTGGTCCGCGCGCACACGCGAACGCATGCGCTGCATCCCCAGCTCGCGGTGGTGGTGAACGAGGAGCTGTACGCGTTGACGCCGGAGCTGGCCGCGCCGGCGGTGGCGCTGCGGGACAAGTCCGCCGCGCTTTTGGCGGAGGTCATCGAGCGCGGGGTGGCGCAGAAGAGCTTCTCGCCGCCCCATCCCCGCGTCACCGCCGCCGCCATCTCCGCGATGGGCGTGCGCCTGCCCTACTGGTACGAGCAAGGCGGCGCGCTCGACGTGGAGACCCTCGCGGAGCTCCACGCGGAGCTGGCGCTGCGCATGCTGGGAGATGGCGCGGCGCGGTGAGACGACTCACGGAGGGGTCGCGTTCGCGGCCTCCACTTCCGTCTGCAACTTCTTCAGCGGCGGCACGCCCCACTTCGCGCGCTCCTCGTCCGAAACCGAGGGGTCGACCGGGACGAGTCGCCACTTCCCGTTCACCTGCTCGCGCTGGGTTCCGTAGCGTTGCGGCTTGCCCTGCTGGGTCAACAGCCGGTCCTCGGCGGCGGCGGTGAGCCAGCGAGCCAGTCCGTCCTTCGGGTCGAGCTCCACGGCCTTGAGCAAGAGCGTGTGCGCGCGCTGGAAGTCCGCCACATCCTTGCCGTGGTGGAAGAGCAGCGCGGCGTGGAAGTAGTCCTTCGCGCTCTGGACCTTGCCCTCCTCCAGGAGCTGGCGAGCGCGGGCCAGGCGCTTCACGTCCCGGGGACCGACCACCGCCCAGTCTATCTTTGACTCATCCTGTCGGTCGTCCTGGTCATCCAGGTAGAGGCCATACAGCTCCGCGTTGGTACCGGGCGGCGCCGCGGCCATCAGGTTCGCCCTCACCTGGGCCATCAGCGGGGCCCAGCGCGCGTCCGCACGCAGCGGGGCGAGGTCCTCGTCGCGCCGGACATGCTGCCAGTTCGAATACCCATGCTTCGCCGCGCGCTGGAGCGCGGTGATGGCCGCGTCCGAGTCCTTGGCCAGGGAGTGGCAGCAGGCCTCGTTGTAGGCGTCGGACGCGGCCATCGAGGAGTCCACCTGGGCCGCATCGGCGAAGTGCTTCGCGCACTGCGCGAACTGCTTCGCGTCATAGGCCGCGTCGCCCTGGGCTCGCAGCGACACCGCCTGGACGTTGATGCCCGCGCCCTGCTTCGACTCCACCGCGGGCAGGGAGGCGGTGATGGCGCCCACGTGGAAGACGCCGTGATAGCCGTTCTCGACAGAGGCCGCGTGTTCGACGAACGGACGCTCGCCCTTGTCCTTCCCCTTCATCGGGTACGCCGAGCACACGGCGTTCTGGCCCATGCAGACCCAGGCACTGCCACTGGTGTAGCTGTTGTTCAGCGACGTCACCGGGAGCTTCGCCTGGGCGAGGTGCCAGCCCATGGGGGTGTAGTTCGCATCCCACGGCGTGCCCTTCTCGAGCCGCACATGGAGGTTGCCCGCGAGCACCAGCGTGAGGTCCTCCGCGCCCTTCGAGAGGGCGGCAAGGAGGTTCTTCGCCATCTCACCGTCCCGGTCCGCGCTCTTCGCGACGTCGAAGGCGACGACGGTGAGCTTCGCGCCGGAGCGACGCAGCTCGCGCAGCCGGCTCAACAACTGGAGCATCGCCTTGCTGCTGCGCCCATCCTGGACATCTCGCATCCAGAACGGACGCAGCAACAAGTCCGCCTGGCTCTTCTGGGCGTCATCCGCCGCCAGGAAGGCGTCAAGCGGGCCCTGCTCCTCCGAGGGAATCTCGAGCCCCACGCGAACCGCCAGCCCCTGGACGGACGCGTGGCACGCGACGTCACCCACGAAGCGAGGCACCTCCTCGGTGCCGTGCATCTCTCCGAAGAGGACCAGCCCACCGGGCTTGAGCAGCGCCTCGAGCCCCCGTGGCGCCTCGCCACATTCAGGCTTCACGCTGCTGGGAGCCGCGCCTCCAGATGACGTGGAAGCACAGGCGGACAATACACAGAACGACCAGGTGGCGAGACAGACTCCAGACACGATGCGGCTTCGCATGTGGACCCCGGGACCAGCGAGAGGGCGCACCTTATAGCGCGCCATATCGAATCCCATGAGGTCCCGCGACACGCGGGCCCGACGCCTCAATCCAACAGGTGCGGATTGCGGACAATGAGCAGTCCGGCCTGCACGGTGGCCACGTAGTCATTGAGGTGGCCGCCCGCGATGAGCGCCGTCACATCGCGGCTGCCGCCCTCGGTCAGTGCCTGGTCCACCTTCTTCTCACCCTGGTTGTACGCCGCGAGCGCCAATCGCCAGTCGCCATAGCGCGCATGCAGGTCAGACAGCAGGGCCGACGCGGCCTGCGTCTCACGCGCCACGTCCAGTCGCTCGTCACGCGCCGCGCTCACTTCCAACCCATAGCGACGCGCGGTCTCCGGGATGAACATCCACACGCCCGCGCCACGCATTCCGGGAGCGAGTGACGGCCGACCATCCGTCTCCGGCATGTTCGTCACCGCCGACTCCACCACCGCCACCGCCAGCAGCCCCTCGGGCAGCCCCTTCGAGCGCAGCGTCGCCGTCAGCGCGGCGCGGTGCGTCCCCAGGTTCTCCAGGGCCCGCTTCATGAACGCGCGGCCCTTGTCGGTGCCGACCAGGCGGTTGAGGTGCTCCACCACCTTCGCATCCACCACGATGGGCAAATCCCCCCGAGGCTGACTCGTCCGGGCGAGCGCCTCCGCATCGGCCTGCGTCACCGCGCGGCCACGCGCCGCGCCTTGCGCCAGGACGGCCACGGGAAGCAACAGCAGGGACAGCGCGGCGAGCAGCGCGGGGACGGCATGGGTGCGGCGGGGACGCGGCTGGAACAGCATGTGGATTCTCCTCTGCGTGGGATGAGACATGCCGGTGGCACCGGCGGGAACGGGCGGAGCGCCCGGGAGACGCAGCGCCGCCTGGAGCAGACAGCGCGCATAGGCCTGGGCCTGGGCACGGCCGCTCGCGACCAACGCCTCGTCACAGGCGAGCTCCTGGAGCGACGCGAGCCATGCCGACAACCCATGCGCCGCCGGATGCCAGAAGAAGGCCCCCGTGAGCACCAGTCGCCCCAGGGCCAGGTGCGTGTCGCGCTGACGGTGGTGCTGAAGCTCATGCAGCACGGTGAGCCGCAACGACTCCGCGTCCTCCAGCAGCGCGGGAGGCACCACCACCCACGCGCACGGACGCTGTCCCCAACGAGGGAACCACGCGGAGAACGCCGGAGTCCCTTCTTCCCCGAGCACCACCACCACGCGCCCCACCGAGCGGACCCGGGGCAGCGCCTCCAGTCGACTCAACAGTCGCCCATGACGCACGAGCGCCCGCCCGATGAAGAGCCCCGCTCCAGACAACCAACCCAGTGACAACAGCATCCAGATGGACGCGGGCACGGAGGCAGTCCCACGAGCCACGGGCACGGAGACATTCGCGCCTCCCGTCCACACCGTGGAGGGAAGCCGCTCCGCCTGTCGCGCCACCGAGCGCTCGAACGTGAATAGCGGCCCCGCGGGAGACAGTGCCCGCGCGCCCATCGCCAGGAGCGGCAACAGGAGCACCAGGGCCAGCGCCCCGCGCCCCACCCGCAGCGCCTGCCTCGCGGACAGCGGCCATCCCAGCCGCGTCAGGAGCGCCAGCGCCCCCCATGCGAGCAGCAACGCCACCGGCAGCAGCAACGCCACCGCGAGATAGAAGGACACGAGGCCGCTCACGACCTGCCCGCCTTGCCCTTCAGCAGCTTGCGGATCTGCTCCACCTCGTCGGGCGCCAGCGGCACTGCCTCCACCAGTCGCGCCACGAGCGCGGACGGGGTTCCATCGAAGACGGTGTCCACCAGGTGGCGCAGGCTCTGCGCCTCATACGTCTCGCGCGGCAGCGTGGCCGAGTACAGGTGTCCCCGCCCCTGCTTGCGGCTCACCACCACGCCCTTCTGCTCCAGGATGCGCAGCACGGTGGAGACGGACGTGTACGCCAGCGCGCGCTCCGCTGGCAGCGCGGCCAGCACGTCCGCCACGCTCACCTCGCCCTGCTTCCACACGATGTGCATCAGCTCGAGCTCCACCGGCGTCAACGGCCGGGGCGCCTCGGGCTCGGGTTGTCTGGCCATGGGTGTCCTCCGTGGCCAGCATTACTACTAAGACCTTAGTTCTTCGTCAACTAAGCCCTTAGTTCTAGTGTCCACCGCGTCGGCGCGTGGCGCGCTTCACCAGGGACAGCAGCTCGCGCAGGTGGGGGTCCTCCACGGGCTCCACCAGCTTCACGGAGTGTCGCCGCGTCCCCTCCTCCACGGTGAGGGTGTACTGGCGCTGGTCGGCGCCTCTCGGGCGGGAGCCCTCCACCACGGACGGCAGCTCATGGAAGCGCGCGTCGCGCAGCCCGTGTTCAATCGCCTCCGCCTGCTCGGCGGGAAGCTCGCCCAGCGCCACGCTCCTCGGGCGGGCGAGCCCCGGGAAGGCGGCGAGCCCTCCCTCCTGCGAGAGCTGGATGCGAACGCTGTCACGCGACACGGCTCAGGCTCCCGGCTGGACGCCACCACCACCCGGCCCCCACTGAGGGATGGACACCCTGTCGCGCGAGACGCGGATGCCCACCTCTTCCCAGGCCTCCTTCACGGCCGCCTCTTCGTCGCCCGCGCCGTACAGCCGGGTGGCGGCCATGACGGTGATGCGCGCGAAGTCGGAGAAGTTCGTGTCCGGCATGATGCGCGGGTCCCTCATGGACTCGTACCAGATGCGTCCCGCGCGCTCCCACGCGCTGCCTCCCAGACTCATGGCCGTCAGGCAGAACGCCCGGTTGGGGATGCCTGAGTTGATGTGCACCCCGCCGTTGTCCTCCCACGTGTTCACGTAGTCGCGCATGTGTCCGGGCTGCGGGTCCTTGCCCAGCACGTCGTCGTCGAAGGCCGTCCCGGGCTCCTTCATGGACCGCAGGGCCGTGCCCTCCACCTCCTCCGCCAGCAGCCCCGCTCCGATGAGCCAGTCCGCCTGGTCCACCGTCTGGCCGAGCAGCCGCTGCTTCACCAGGGAGCCGAAGACATCCGACATCGACTCGTTCAGCGCGCCCGCCTGCCGGAAGTACCACAGCGGCCCTTCATCCTCCGTGACGCCGTGGGCGAGCTCGTGCGCGATGACATCCAGGGCGATGGTGAAGCGATTGAACAACTCACCATCCCCATCGCCGAACACCATGCGGCGCCCGTCCCAGAAGGCGTTGTCGTAGTCCCGCCCGTAATGGACATACGCCTGCAAGGGCATTCCATCCCCGTCGATGGAGTTGCGCCCGAGGATTTCCCAGAAGAAGTCATACGTGGCGCCCAGGCCCTCGAAGGCTTCATCGGCCGCGGTGTCTCCACACGGCCCCTGCCCCTCCGAGCGCACCAGCGTCCCGGGGAAGGCCTCCTCGCCCTTCAAGTCGTAGATGCTCCGCTGTCGCTGGGACTCCACCATCATCGCCGGCATCCGGCGGACCGATGACGTGGAGGCGGCCACCCGACCTCCCGCGAAGCGCAGCGCCCGGAAGGTGCTGTCCGTGGCCACGGTGTGCAGGGCCTTCACGCGCTGCTGCGGCGTGCCGTTCTCCGCGATGGAGCGCAGGAGATACGGAGGCAGGATGCAATGAATGGAATGAATGTGCCGCGTGCCGCGCGTCGTCATCGAGGTCCCCCCTCATGAGCGTCTCAGCCCTGAAGGTAGGGACCTCGGCGTCGCGTCGAGCACTCGAGCACCGACTGTCTTCCCGTGCTCCCACGCCCTGCCTGCGACGCGCGTCGCGCCACACCGCGCCCTCGTGGGACGGGGGGCCCGCGCACCCCTCGGGTATCCACGAGGCACGCGGGCGAGGGGCCGTCACACCCCCAGCGCGTCGCGCAGCTCCGGCAGGCGCTCCGCCTTCACCGCGCCGAAGACGAAGCGGTCCGGCCGTAGCACCACCACGTCCGAGTCATGGCGCGAGAACCAGTCGCCCAGCTTCCCGGTGATGTCCTCCACCGCGGGGACCTCGCTCCCGTCCGCGCCCGACGACTGGACGGCGAGCAGCCGCGCACCCAGGGCCTCCGCCAGCCCGCGCGCCGCCGCCACCTGCGCGGAGGGAGCGTTGGCCCGGCACAACACCGCGAAGTCGTTGCCGATGGCGTCGTCCAGCAGCACCTCCTTGCCGGACTGCAACCGCACCTTGGGCTGGATGAAGTACGTGCCCTCCGCCGACTCCGGGGCGTGCCCGCCGCCCAGGTAGTAGCCGCGTTCGTGCATCGGCGGCTGCTTGAACTCGAAGCCCTGGATGAAGCGGCGCACCCGGGGGATGCGCTGCAGCGCGCGCATCACCATGTCGCGCGCACCCGCCACCCAGCGGTTGCGAGCGAGGAAGAGATGGCCCACTCGCACGCACAGCTTCTGCACCGCCTCCACGTGCGGGCGACGCTCCTCCTCGTAGGTGTCCAGGAGCGACGCCGGCGCCAGGCCCCGGACGACGCGCTGAATCTTCCACGCGAGGTTGGACGCGTCGCGCATGCCGGACACCAGCCCCTGACCCATGAAGGGCGGCATGGTGTGCGCCGCGTCCCCCAGCAGGAAGACGTTGCCGTCCCGCCAGCGCGCCGCGTTGAGGCAGTGGAACGTGTAGACCTGCGCGCGCTCCACGTGGACACGCTCGGGGTCGATGTAGGGCGCCAGGAGCTTCTTGATGGTCTCCGGCCGCTCCATCTCCTCGCGCGTCTCGCCCGGCATCAGCATGAACTCCCACCGGAACTGGCCCACCGCGCCCGTCGCGACGAAGGCGGGGCGCTTGGGGTCGCACACGAAGCGGCACAGCTCCGGCGCGTCACCCTCCACCGAGCCGGACACCGCCAGCCAGGGCTCCCCGTAGGCCCGCCCCGACATCTTGATGCCCAGCGCCTTGCGCACGCCGCTGCGCGCGCCGTCGCACGCCAGCAAGTAACGCCCGCGCACCGTGCGCGTCTCGCCCGTCTGCAAGAGCTGGTAGCGCACCGTCACGCCCGCCGCGTCCTGCTCCAGGCTCTCCACGCTCGCGCCCACCTGGAGCTTCACGTGGGGGAAGCGCCCCATGCCCTCGCGCAGCACCCCCTCCACCTTCGGCTGGTGGAAGAACCACAGCGGCGAGTAGCCGAAGCCGAAATCCGCCGAGCCGGTGTGCACCTCCGCGAAGCGCTTGCCCGTCTCACCCACGTATTCGGCGAACCGGTTCTCCCGCATGTCCTTCTGCAGTTCGGCGCCCAGGCCCGTGGACTGGTAGATGCGCAACGCCTCGTCATCGCAGGAGAAGGCGCGCGGCTGTCCATGCGGCGCCAGGTCCTGCTCCAGCACCAGCGTCCGCACGCCCAGGGAGCCCAGCAGATTGCATGTCAGGGCTCCCACGGGACCGCAGCCGCTGATGATGACATCAACCTCCATGTCGGCCTGCTGCTTGTCACAAACCATGAGAGCCCCCGGTCCATTCAGTCTGGAGCAATCAATAACGAATGAGGTGTGACCAGGGTGTGACCGCACGAAAGGTTTCGCAACGTCGTCCGTTCGTGACGGCGAGCTGCCGTGTCCTGGAAATTCGAGAGGGAAAGCAGGCGGTACCTCGGACCCTGCCTGGGGTCATCCCTACCCGTGAGGGAGCATCGGGTGCGACGTGTTACGTTACGCGAAACGCGCTCTCTCATTCTTGGAACTCCGGAGGCCATGGCAGGCGACGACGCGGTGAAGACGCAAGTCTTTCATCTGGAGCTGCTCGGCGAAGCGCGCCTGCGGCACGACGGCGCACACCTGCCCCTGGAGCGCCGCACCGCCGCGGTGCTGGCATGGTTGGCATTGGAAGGCCCGCACCCGAAGTACCGTCTCGCGGGCCTGTTGTGGGCCGAGTCCAGCGAAGTCACCGCCCGAAACAACATGCGACAGCTCTTGCGCCGGCTGCGTCTGTCCACGGGCGCGGAGCTGGTGCAGGGCGGGGATGTGCTGTCGCTGGTGGAAGGCATCACCATTGACGCCTCTCAACTCCAGGCCCATGCCCTGGCCGGGCGCCACGCGCGCGTGCTGGAGCAGGAGGGCGTGCTGCTGGCCGCGCTGGAGTTCGACGACTGCCCGGAGTTCCAGGCGTGGCTGGAGAGCGCGCGGGAGCGGCTGGACAAGCTGCGCCGGCGGGCCGCGTCCGCGGAGTCGGAGGCCCGCGAGCGCGCGGGGGACCTGTCCGGCGCGCTCGTGCTGGCGGAGAAGCTGCTGGGCATGGACCCGTATTCGGAGGAGGCGTGGCGCAGGCTGATGCGGCTGCACTACGTGTCCGGAGACCGGATGGCCGCGCTCAACGCCTTCGAGCGCTGTCGTCGCCTGCTGCGCGAGGAGTTGGACACGCAGCCCCTGCCGCAGACGGTGGCGCTGGCGCGGGAAATCGAGCGGGGCCCCACCGCGTCCCACGCCCCGCGCGCGCTGGCGGCGAAGCTGCCCCTGTCCGTGCTGCGTCCGCCCGTGCTGGTGGGGCGCGAGCGGGAGTGGGCGCGGATGGAGGAGGCCTGGGCGGCGGGGCTGACCATCTTCCTCAGCGGCGAACCCGGGGTGGGCAAGACGCGGCTGGCGCATGACTTCGCCGCCTCGCGAGGCAACCACCTCATCCTGGAGTCGCGCCCCGGGGAGATGCACGTGGCCTACTCCACGCACGTGCGGCTGTTGCGACAGATTCTGGCCCGGCGTCCGGACCCCAAGCTGGAGCCGTGGGTGCGCCGCGAGCTGGCGCGGCTGATGCCAGACCTGGCCGGCTCGGAGGGACTGCCTTCGCCCATGGTGGACGAGGCGGACCGCAGCCGCTTCCTGGAAGCCAACTGTCAGGTTGTCTACCAATTGTGCGCCGGGCTGGACGCCATCGTCGCGGATGACTTGCAGTACATGGACGCGGCCACCGCGGAGTTCGCCCTGCTCATGTTGTCGCGTCGCCACGACACGCAGCCCGGTGGCTCCTTCCCCCACTTCGTGGACACCTTCCGCAAGGGCGAGCTGTCGCCAGTGGCCGTCGCCTGCATCCAGCAACTGGTGGAGGCGGGGCTCGCCATCGTCATCGAGCTGGAGCCCCTGGAGACGGACGCGGTGGGCTCGCTGCTGGGGAGCCTGGAGCTGGCGGGCGCGGAGGGCCTGACGGACAACGTGATGCGTTACACGGGCGGCAATCCCCTGTTCATCATGGAGGCGCTGCGCCACCTGCTGGAGTCGGGCGGACTGGAGCGGGGCTGGCCCGAACACATCCACCCCTCCGGCCGGGGCCGGGACTTGATTCAACAGCGATTGGAGCGGCTGTCTCCCCAGGCGCTTCAAGTCGCCCGGCTGGCGGCGCTCGCGAAGACGTCCTTCGAGCTGGAGCTGGCCGTCGAAGTCCTGGAGATGACGCCGCTGACGCTCGCCGCGCACGTCTCCGAGCTGGAGGCGGCGCACATCCTGCGCGGAGAGCGCTTCACCCATGACCTGCTCTTCGAGGTGGTGCGGGAGACGATTCCCCCGTCGCTGATTCCCCTGCTCCATCGCAGGCTGGCCAGCGCGCTGGAGCAGCGCAAGGCCGCCCCCGTCGTCGTCGCGCAGCACTGGCTGGAGGGCAAGGAGCCGGAGCGCGCCGCGCCCTACCTCGTCGCCGCCGCCAACGCGGAGGCCTCCGCCTTCCGACACATGGAGGCCGCGCTGCTGTACTTCCGCGCCGCCACCGCGCTGGAGGAAGCCGGCGCCTTCGAGGAAGCCGCCCGTGTCAGGGCCCGCGCCCGGGGCATCCCCAGCGCCTGAGCTCCCCCGCCGGGCTAGCGGGTGCGCGAGGGACGCGACTCGGAAGCCCGCGGCTCCGAGGTCACCTCGCGCGCCACGTCCACGAAGGCGCGGAACGCGGGGGACACGTGGGAGCGGCTGGGGAAGTAGAGGAAGAAGCCATCCACGTGGGCCGCATAGGGCTCCAGCGCGATGCGCAGCATGCCCCGCTTCACCCGGTCCGCCACCTCCGGCTCGAAGGCATACATCAAGCCCACCCCCGATTCGGCCAACTCCATCAACGCATGGTGGTTCGAGGTGACCAGCGGCCCCCGCACGGGGACCCGCCAGCTTCGCGCGCCGCGCTCCAGCTCCCATTGATAGAGCGCCCCGGTGGTGCCGGAGCGGATGCAAAGACAGTCATGTGTCAGCAAATCGCGCGGCTTCTCCGGGACCCCGCGGCGCTTGAAGTATGCGGGCGAGCCCACCACCACGAAGCGGAAGCCCTCCGACAGGCGCACCTGCACCATGTCCCGCTCCAGGGACTCGGAAAAGCGGATGCCGCCATCCAGGCCCTCGGAGACGATGTCCACCATGGAGTCCTCGACGCGCAGCTCCACCTCCACGCGGGGATGGCGGGCCAGGAAGCGCGTCAGCACGGGTGCGACGACGTGGCTCACGGACACGGTCGGCACGGTGAGCTTCACCAGCCCCGTCACCTCGCCGGGCTGGGCCGCCGCCACCTTCAGCGCCGCCAGCGCCTGGTCCACCGACGGGCCCGCGCTCTCCACCAGCCGGCGCCCCGGCTCGGTGAGCGCCACGCTGCGGGTGGTGCGAGTCAGCAGCGCCACGCCCAGTCGCGCCTCGAGCTGGCGGACGGACTGGCTCAGCGAGGAGGAGGAAACGCCCAGGTCCGCCGCCGCCGCCGCGAAGCTGCGCCTGCGAGCCACCGCGAGGAATGCGTTCAGCGCGTTCAGCGGGGTAAAGGCCATTGCGAAGTTTTTCTACATGACGTGTCCTGATTCCACTGGTTTCGCGAATGGGGCCCCCCGCGCATATTCCATGCGTTCGCTCACCCCCATCAAGGACCTCCCATGATTCCCGTTCGTGGATACGCCGCCCAGGACGCCAAGTCCCCGCTGGCCCCCTTCAACTTCGAGCGCCGCGAGCCCGGCCCCGACGACGTCCAGTTCGACGTCCAGTACTGCGGCATCTGCCACTCCGACCTCCACCAGGCCCGCGACGAGTGGGGCGGCTCCATCTTCCCCATGGTCCCCGGCCACGAAATCATCGGCCGTGTCACGCGCGTCGGCGCCAACGTGAAGAAGTTCAAGGTCGGCGACTCCGTCGGCGTCGGCTGCATGGTCGACACCTGCCGCACCTGCCATGCCTGCAAGCAGGGCCTCCAGCAGTACTGCGAGCGCGGGCCGACCTACACGTACAACTCGCGGGAGCGCGAAAGCCAGCGGCCCACCCAGGGCGGCTACTCCAGCGCGCTCGTCGTCGACCAGGCCTACGTCCTGCGCGTCCCGGAGAACCTGGACCCAGCCGCCGCCGCGCCGCTCCTGTGCGCGGGCATCACCACCTGGTCACCGCTGAAGCACTGGAATGTGAAGGCCGGTCAGCGCGTGGGCGTCGTCGGCCTGGGCGGACTGGGACACATGGGCGTGAAGTTCGCGCGGGCCTTCGGCGCGCACGTCATCGTCTTCAGCCACACCGACAAGAAGAAGCAGGACGCGCTGCGCCTGGGCGCCCATGAAGTCGTCGTCTCCTCCAACGAGGCGGAGATGAAGGCGCGCGAGGGCACGCTCGACTTCGTGCTCGACACCGTCTCCGCGCCCCACGACATCAACGCGTACCTGCGCCTCTTGCGCATCGACGGCAGCCTCGTCCTCGTCGGCGTCCCGGAGAAGCCGCTGCCCGTCCAGCCCTTCGCCCTCATCGGCCAGCGTCGCAACTTCTCCGGCTCCAGCATCGGTGGCATCCAGGAAACCCAGGACATGCTCGACTTCTGCGGTGAGCACGGCGTCGTCTCCGACGTGGAGGTGATTCCCATCCAGCAGGTGAATGACGCCTACACCCGGCTTCTCAAGGGTGACGTGAAATACCGGTTTGTCATCGACATGAAGAGCCTGAAGTAAAGCCTGACGCGGCGCACAGAATTCGCACCGTCCGGAAGTTTCCGCTCTGGATGGCTTCTGGGCGCCGTGTGCTCGCTACAAGACAGACACCTGCCCGACCGGACAGGTGCCTGCTCGGCGCTCGGTTCACATTCTCAAACCATGACTACGACACTTGAGCATGCCGGTTACAACAAGATGACGGTGCTGTATCCCGAAGAGCATGAGCTGCTGACGCCTGGTCAGTCGCTGAAGGACCCTCACGCGGCGGCCAAGCTGCGCCTCCAGGCGAGCCTCTGGCTCAGCCGTGCGCAGCGCGAGCTGCATGACGCCATCTTCCTGCGAGACGGCTCCGACGAGAGCATGGACCGCTATTGCGGCGCCCGCGCGGAACTCGACTCCGCCGAGGCGTGGGCCCTGCTCGTCGCCAAGGCGCTCATCCAGCCGGACTGACGGCGCGCACGACGGCGCGCGGGACGCGATGGCTCCCGCGCGCGTCCCCTTCAGCTCGCGGCGCCTGGAGTGCTGCTCGGGGCCGGAGTCGGGGACGGAGCCGGACGCTCGCTGTACGGGAAGTAGTCCTTGAGCTTGAGGAAGTGCTTCTCGAAGAGGTTCCAGCTCACCAGGGCGATTCCCAACGAGAGCGACGCGGCCACGACGTAGAAGAGCAGCTGCATGGGGAAGTCGGAGCCTCCCACTTCCTTCAGCGGCGTCTTCAGCACGGTGCGCCGGAGGATGGCATCCAGCGGCGAGTGCACCAGATAGATGGCATAGCTGTACTTGCCGTACATCAGGAGCACGCGGTTGGAGAAGAAGCGGTGCAGGAGCGTGCCCGGCTTCGCGGACACCACGCGGTACACCAGCACCGTGTAGAGGATGCCCACCGCCGTGTAGCCGCCGGTGCGCAGCACCGTCTTGAAGGCCGGGCCCACCGGCAACACAATCACCGCCGCGACAATGGGCAATGCCAGCCATGGCGCCCAGCGCATCCACGGGAAGGCGGACAGCCCCTTGCCCTCCGGCTGTCGCAGCGCCAGCGACAACAGCGCCCCCAGCGCGAGCGAGTCCACGCGGCAGAACGTCACCACGTAGGTGCTCTCCTCGCTGGCGCCGTACAGCGTGAGGCCCACGCGCACCGCCACCGCCATGGCGATGGTGCCAAGGCACAGGCGGATGGCGCCCTTGTAGGAGACGGCGGCGATGAGGAAGGGCCAGACGATGTAGAACTGCTCTTCAATCGCCAGCGACCACACCACCCCGAGGATGGGGTGCGTGGTGTCGATGAAGAGTTGGTAGAAGTTGGAGAAGTAGAGCAGATACCAGACAGCGCCGTCCGTGGTGATGCGCTCATCCAGGTTCAGCCGCCCCGCCAGCGACGGCAGGACGAGGAACGAGACGGCCAGCGCCGCGTAGTACAGCGGGAAGATGCGCAGCACGCGGCGCGCATAGAAGTTGCGGAAGTAATACGTCTGCCCCTTCGCCTCCCACAGGATGCCGGTGATGAGGAAGCCGGAGAGGACGAAGAACAGGTCCACCCCCGTCCAGCCCGCACCGGCCAGCCACCAGGTGGCACGCCCCGCGACGCTCTGGTCGCTCAAGTGCGTGGTGTGGAAGAAGACGACCAGCAGGACCGCGAGGCCCCGCACACCGTCGAGCACGGGCAGATGCCCATGCAGACGCGGAGCGTGCGCCGCCGGAGCCGCGTCCGGGCGGGCGTAATCGGAAGACATGGGATTCTCATACCAACAACGCCAGTTCCCCAACAAGGTTGGCTCCCGGCCCTCGGGAGAAGACCAGGCGGGCACGCGTGACACCCTGTCGAATCCAGATTCGACAGGGCCGCTGAAACTCCCGGGCGACTCGTGACACGGTGGAGCCGTGGCTCTTCTCTCCGCGGTGAAGATGGTCCTGGTGGGTGCGCCTCCATCCGACACGGATGGGGAGCGAGGCCTGCTGCGCCGGGCGCGCACGGGAGACCCCGCTGCCTTCCGCACGATTTTCGAGCGGCACTCCCCGGGCGTCTGGCGTTTCTTGAGAGACCTCCTGCGCGACGAGTCCGCCGCGGACGAGGCCACCCAGGAGACCTTCGTGCGCGCCCATTCGCGGCTGAGCGCGCTGCGCGACGAGGACCGGGTGGGCTCGTGGCTTCTAGGCATCGCCCGGCATGTCTATCTGGAGTCCCGTCGCACCCGGGGGGTCCACGTGGACGTGGCGGACGAGGAGCACGCCCACCAGGTGGAGGCGGTCCTGCCCACGCCGTCGCCGGAGGACCTCTTGTTGGACCAGGAGCTGGCGGGGCTTTTGACGGAGGCCCTGGGGATGTTGCACGCGGAGCGGCGGGCGGCGCTGCTGCTGCGCATCGACCACGGGCTTGCCTATGAGGAGATTGCCTCGGTGATGGGCTGGTCGCTGCCGAAGGTGAAGAACGAAATCCACCGCGCGCGCCTGCGCCTGCGCGAGCAACTGGCGGCGCACGTCGGAGGAGGACGCCCATGAGCACGTGCCGCGAGAGCGAGCTGGATGCGCTGCTGGCAGGAGAGCTGGCACCGGAGGACGCCGCGCGGGTGCGCGCGCACGCGGAAGGCTGCGCGGCCTGCAAACACGCGCTGGCGTGGCAGCGACTGGAGCGAGGGTGGATGGCCCAGCGCGCGCGCCGCGAGCCCGCCCGGCCCGCGCTGAGCTTCGCCGCGCTGGAGGCCCGACTCGCCCACGAGCCCCAGGCGCCCGTGCGTCACGCGCGGCGCGAGGGACAGTGGCGACACTGGGGGAAGATGGCGATGGCCGCCGCGGCGGCCGTGGCCTTCGTGGGCCTCAGCCTTCCTCGGGGCGGAACCGGCGTCGGCGGCACGACGGAGGAGCCGTGGAGCCGCGAACTCATCGTCGCCACCGGCGTGGAGGCGTGCGAGGACGCCGCCGCCGCGCTGGAGGCTCGGGTGGGCGCGTGCCTCATCGCCTCACCCATGGTGGCCCTGCGCGGGGACTAGCCCCCGCGACTCACGGCGCGGGCGACGGGCAGCGCAGCTTCGCGAGGTCCACCGCGGCCTTGGCCTGCACCAGTCCGTAGCCGAACTTCTGGTCCTTGCCGGTGTCGCCCAAATCGTGCGCGCTCTCCTGAAGCACCGCGCGCAGTTGCACGTTGGTGAGCGCGGGGCACGCGCTCCACGCCAGCGCCGCGACGCCGGCCACGTGCGGGGTGGCCATGGACGTGCCCGACTGCCGCAGGTAGTCCAGGCCGGACACGTCCACCGTCACGTCCTGACCCGCGAGTCCCTTGAGGGTGTTGGTGGAGGCGAGCGTGACGGCCGTCGTCGGCACCCAGTACTCGGCGGGGTCGGTGAGCGTGAAGCCCCCACCACCCTCGGTGGTGTTGTTGCCGATGATGATGGCCTTGGCGCCCGCGCGGATGGCGTTGCGCGCCTTCTCCTGGAACAGGATGCCGCCGCCCCGGTCCACCAGCGCCACGAACCCGTCGCAGGTGGCGCCCTGACCGCACGAGGACACGCGCTCGCCCAGGCCGCAGTACACCATCTTCCCCGTGTAGACGCCGACGGCGGTGTACTCCAGCGGCTCTGAAGCGTAGCGCGTCCCCGCGGCCTGGACATCACCGTACGGCGCGCCGCCGACGATGGTCGCGCTCAGCACGCCCACGCCCGGCCCCACCAGCGACACGAAGTCGCCGTACTGCGAGAAGGGCGCCCAGGCGCTGTTGGAGTCCACCGCGCCCACGGCAATCACCGTGTCGTAGCCAGCCGGATAGGACGTCTCGTTGGTGCCTCGGTTGCCCGTGGCCGCGATGGCCAGCACGCCCGCTTCCTGCGCCTTCTCGAAGGCGAGCTTCTCCGCGTCCGAGTCGGCAACCGACCCGAGCGACAGCGAGGCGATGTTCGCGCCCTGCGACACGCACCAGTCTATCGCGGCGATGACGTTCGCCGTGTTGCCGTCACCGTTGACGTTCAGCACACGGGCGACGAGCAGCGACACGGTGGGCGCCACGCCCGCCACGCCGTTGGGCTCCTCACCGGGGCGCACGTGCGCGCCCGCGCCGAGCTGCGCGGCGATGGTGGCCGCCGTGTGCATGCCGTGACCGCCGCCCCACTGCAGCACGCCGTCCACCTTGCCCTGGTCCAGCGGCTCATCGTCTCCGTCGAGGAAGTCCTTGCCGCCGATGTACGCGGCCGCGAGCTCCGGGTGCCGGCTGTCCCAGCCGCTGTCGATGATGCAGACCTTGATATTCGTGCCCGACGGAGCGCCGACGTCCAGCTCACCGTCGCCGTTGGCATCCCAGACCTGGGGCGCCTGCACGGCCTTCAAGCCGTCGGTGTATTCACCGGTGGAGCCGCGCGTGTTGGGGGGCAGCGCGCCCTGCCACAGCGAGGGAGAGAGGCTCGGCATTCCAAACGCGTGCACCGGGCGGTTGGGCTCCACCCTCAGCACGTCCGGATTGTTGGCGAGCGCCGCGCGCGCCTCGGGCGTCACGTTCGCGGCGATGGTGTTGATGCGGGGGAAGCGGTGGCTGACGTGGGCCCCCACGCGTCGCGCGTCCTCGGCGAAGGCGTCGGTGCTCGCCATGGCGCTGGCGGACACCCGGGGGCGGAAGGTGATGAGCACCGACTCCGAGCCGTCCTCCGCGTCGAGCGACGACTGTGAGCGCGTGGGAAGCGACATCTCCTCGGTGCCGGGACAAACGTCCTCGGTCTCCACGGGAGGACGCTCTGGCACCTTGGTGCACGCCACCGCCCCACCGAGCAACCCGAGCCAGACCCAACGCTTCATCGTCGTTCTCCTTGCGCATCCCGGCCAGCGGACAGGTACGTCATCAGCGCCGGCGTGGATGCATCGGCCGGGGTGAACGGGAGCACATCGCTTCCCAGTCCCCGGGCGCAAGTTAAGCACGCTGGCCGTCCGGCCGCTCGCGGGCCTGTCAGGCGATGGACGTCTCTCTCACGGAGTGAGACACGGGGGCGTGAACCGGCGAACGCTGGGCGAGCGACTTCGACCGACTCAGGACTCGGCGCTGTCGACACCGAAGATACGCAGCGCGTCGGAGGCATACGTGTCGAGTTGCCGCTGGGTCTCCGCGGCATCCCACCCCAGGCGAGGTGCGATGACCTCGGCCGCCACCTGGGCGGCACCACGGCCCAGGTCCCGCGTCTCGAAGCCGACCTTGAGTCGGCGGATCAGCAGGTCGGAGAGCGAGTGGACGAACTCGTGGGTGACACCCCAGACGGCCTCGGCGGCGCGGTACGGCAGGCCCTCGGCGAGCGGCCGGGCCAGCGAGGCGTCTTCGCGGGTGAGGTCCCACACCCGGCGCCAGCGACTGCCATAGGCGCGCACCAGATGGGTGGCGGTGGCGGCGTCGCCGATGGTCTCCCGCGCGGCGGCGAGCTCCGCGTCCATGCGGGGGATGTCTCCGCCGGGCAGCGGCAGCGTTTCGGTGGGCGACTTGCGACGAGGCTGCCCGAGCTGACGCTCCACGGCGTCCACGACATCGCGAGCCATGACGCGGTAGGTGGTGAGCTTTCCGCCGCTGATGGCGAGCACGCCGGTGGGGCTCACGTCGATGTGGTGCTCGCGGCTGGCGCTGCCCGGGTCGGCCTGGGTTCCATGGTAGCCGGTGGCGGAGAGGGGGCGAATGCCGGCCCAGGCGCTGACGACATCGGCGCGGGTGAGGTGGGCTTCGGGGAAGAAGGCGTTCGCGGACTCGAGGAGGTACGCGACATCGGTCTCACTGGCGCGCACCTCGGCCGGGTGGGCGCGCGTGGACGTCTCCGTGGTGCCGATGATGGTGAAGCCGTCGGCGGGCAGCACGAACATGACGCGGCCGTCCTTGGGGGACAGCAGCGTGAGGGCATCATGGTTGCCCAGCCGCTCGCGAGGGACGGAGATGTGGACACCCTTGCTGCCGCGCACCGCGTGCACGTTGCCGCCGGAGGCATCGAGCTTGCGAATCTCATCGCTCCACGGGCCGGTGGCGTTGACGATGGCGCGAGCGCGCACCGTGAGTTCCTGGCCCGTGAGGTGGTCCACCACCACGGCGCCTCGGGCGTGGCCGTCCACGACGGTGAGGCGCTGCACGGAGGCGTGATTGAGGACGACGGCGCCGGACTCGGAAGCGCCCAGGGCGTTGGCCAGGGTGAGACGAGCGTCGTCGGTGGCGGCGTCGTAGTAGCGGGCGCCGCCCTTGAGTTCGTCGGTGCGAAGGGCGGGCTCGGCGGCGTGGAGCTGCTCGCGGTTGAGTCGCTTGTAGCCCTTCACGTTCCGGAAGAGGGAGAGGGCGTCGTAGAGCATGAGGCCCGCGTTGAGCTTCCAGCGAGGCACGCGGGCGCCGGCATAGACGGGCCAGACGAAGGCGAGCGGGCGGACCAGGTGCGGTGCGAGCTTGAGCAGGCGCTGGCGCTCGATGCTGGACTCGAAGACGAGGCCCAGGTGGCCGTGCTCGAGGTAGCGCAGGCCTCCGTGGATGAGTCGGGACGAGCGACTCGAGGTGCCGCTGGCGAAGTCCTCGCGCTCGACGAGCGCCACCTTGAGGCCGCGCAGGACGGCATCGCGCGCGGTGCCGGCACCGGTGACGCCACCTCCGATGACGAGGACATCGAACTCCTCGGTGGCCAGGGACTTCAGCCGCTCGGAGCGAGGCTTCGTCGGTGGGATGACCCCTTCGGTGGACTGCTGGCGAAGCGCCGCGGATTCAGAACGCACACGCGGATTGTAATAACGGTCCGCCCCCGGTGACACGGGAATCAATGCGGCGCGTCAAGCGGACCACAGCACCCACATCCGCGAGGGAGGAATGGTGGACAACCTCCTGGGTGGACTGACGCGGTGAAGGCGGAAGGCTCGTCCTGGAGGGGGGCGGGGCCGAGGGAGCCCACGGACCGTGGCGCCGACGCCGCGCGGGCGCACCTGGGCCCGGAGGCCCCTGCCCTCACCCACGGGTGTTGTGAGCGCACGATGCCACGCCAGACATCCGGACGACGGGCCCTGTCCGTATAGCACGCCGACATGGGTATCTCACCGCGCGTCACACACCGGGACCGCCGCACCCGGGCCAGGACTTTGAAACCGCGTCGACCCGCGCGGGTCATCGACGTCGGTCCGTCGTCGCGGGAGACACGCTCCGCGGCATCGCTGAGGGTTCCAGCCTCGTCATCGGCATCGCGACGGCCACCGATGCGACCTGTCGATGCCAGCGCGCGTGGTGCGAGTTCGCGCGAGCAATCCTGCATGTCATTCATTGTGCTGAATGGCGGGCATCACGTCGGTCGCTGCCTTGCGTGCATGGAGGAAGCCGGGTAGGAGGCGGCCACCGTCCTCTCCACCCGCTGACCGAGCCTTGCTGAATCCCCACGACCGACGAGACCTCGCGAGCCTGGGCCTGATGGTCCTGGTGTACGGGCTTGCCGTCGCGCCGGTGTTGCATGCGGTGGTGGGTCATGCGGGAGGACTGGGAGGGGCAGCGCATGTCCACGCCCATGGCGACAAGGCCCACTCGCACGGGGCCCGAGCCAAAGCGTCGCCCCTGTCGCCGGAGAGGCCCCGGGAGACCGACGGTCATCGGCGTGAGGGGCACGGTCAGGATGGACACAAGCACCTGACAGGCTCGGTGGAGCACCTGAGCGCGGTGGCGACGACGTGGGCCATGGTCCATGTACCCGCCGTGCGCTGGGTCTCGTGGGTGACCGAAGTCGCGCGTGGGCCAGCTGTCGCGCCCGGAGCGTCGCCGCGACCGACGGCGATGCCACAAGGCCCGTAGTCCGGGGTCGGCGAATCATCACCCGAATCCTTCGAGCGTGAGCCCGGTGCTCTCGTGCACGTCGTGCGCGAGGTGAGCACGGGGTGGTTCACGTGTTCTCGCACATTGCTTCCCGTCTCCACGACGGCGGGCTGTCACGACGATGAGCCAGCGGTGTCACGCGAGGTCCGCGTGCACGAGGGCGCGGAGCGTGGCCGTCCAGCCGTGGGTGTCTCCATGTCCGTGCGTGTCCTGGCCGTATTGTCGACCCCACTCCTGGCGTTGTGCCTGCCCTGCGTCGCCATGGCGCAGGAGTCCTCCGTGCGCACGGAGGCTGCGTCCACCACCGAGCCCCTCCGTGTGACGAACACGGAAGCCACGCGTGAGCACGAAGCCTCCCGAGACGGGGGTACGGCCGACGGCAAGCAGGAGTCCGAGGCGTCGGGCAACGCCACCTCCGCGCCAACCTTCCCCGCGGATGAGCGTGAGGCGGCCCCTAGCCCCCTCACGGCATCGCAAGACGAAGCCAGCACTCCCCCCGCGAGCCAGGACACCGCCACCGCGGGCACACCCGAATCACAGCCAGCACCAGGCACCGTGGTCCGAGGCACCAGGACCGCGCGAAGCGCGTCAGAAGTCACCCTGGGCCGAGACATCCTCGACGCGGCACCCCGCAGCAGCGCCGTCGACCTGCTGCGCGCCATCCCGGGGCTCGTGGCCTCGCAACACAGTGGCGAGGGCAAGGCCCACCAGCTCTTCCTGCGCGGCTTCGATGCGCTGCATGGCCAGGACGTGGAGCTGGATGTCGCGGGCCTGCCAGTCAACGAGGTGAGCCACATTCACGCGCTGGGCTACGCGGACCTCAACTTCGTCATCCCCGAGGTCGTCCAGTCCATCGAAGTCACCGAGGGCTCCTATCGCGCGTCACAGGGTGACTTCGCGGTCGCCGGCTCGGTGCGGATGGACCTGGGAGTGAAGGAGCAGGGCGTCCACTTCGCGGGCACGTTGGGGCAGTACCGCCAGCGTCGCCTCGTGGCCACGGTGCGCCCCGGAGACGACCCGGGAACCTTCGCCGCGGTGGAGCTCGGTGAGGGCAAGGGCTACGGCACACAGCGAGGCTACGGCCGGGCATCCCTGCTCGCGCAGGCGACGGCGCGACTCGCAGACGGGCTCACGGTACGAGCGCTCGGCGGCAGCTATGTCACGCGCTTCGACTCGCCCGGAGTGGTGCGC
Organism: Myxococcus sp. CA040A; assembly: GCF_013336725.1. NCBI lineage: Bacteria > Pseudomonadati > Myxococcota > Myxococcia > Myxococcales > Myxococcaceae > Myxococcus > Myxococcus sp. CA040A. The sequence goes on from NZ_JABUMR010000010.1 coordinate 356,249, forward strand.
GAGGACGACCTGCTCACGGGCACCAGCGACTTCTTCTCCGCGTCCACGCCGCGCCAGGGAGGCACGGTGTCCCGCCACCAGTTGCTGCTCGGCGTGGACCTGCCCCGAGCAGGCAAGGGCCGCACGAAGCTGGAGCTCTTCGGAATCATCTCGGACCTGCGCCTGCGCAACAACTTCACCGGCTACCGGGTGGACGACCGGGGTGACGGACTGGAGCAGACGAACGACGCCACGGTGCTTGGAGCACGAGCGGAGCACCGTCGAAGCGTGACGGCGTTCGGCCGCCCCGTGACATTGGAGCTGGGCCTGGGCGCGCGGCGAGACGGCGTGGAGCAATCGCAGCGTCGCTATCGCGAGTCGGACGGCACGTTCTTCTCCGACGAAATCGACGCGCGCTTCACGCAGACGAACGTCTGGGGCTGGGCGGAGGGAAGGATGGCGCTCGGTCGCTGGGCGCTGCGCCTGGGCGGTCGAGCGGACGCGCTGGGCGTGGAGGTCTTCGACGCGCTCGCGTTCCGGGACCCGCGTTTCTATGACGGGCAGGGCTATTCGCGCAGTGCCTTCGGAGTGCACCTGGGCGCGAAGGCGGGCGTGGAGTACGCGCTGTCAGACGGCGCGGATGCGTGGAGGTTGTTCGCCAGCTATGGCGATGGCTTCCGTTCTCCGCAGGCGCGCAGCCTGTCCGAAGGTGAGCGGGCCCCCTTCGTCTCCGTGCACGGCGCGGAAGTGGGCGCGAGGAAGGACGGCGAGCGCTGGGCCGCGCAGCTCAGCGTCTTCGGCTCGCAGGTGGAGAACGACTTCTTCTTCGACCACACGGTGGGCACCACCGTGTACACGGGCGAGACGCTGCGCTCGGGAGTGACGGCGTCGCTCCAGGCGCGTCCTTTGCCCGGCATCGTCGCGGCGCTCAGTGGCACCGTGGCGCACGCCTACGTGACGGCGACGGACACGCTGCTGCCCTACTTCGCGCCGCTCGTCGCCAGGGCGGATATCGGCTGGGAGCGCCCGGTGGAGTGGCTGGGTGGAGAGGGCACCCTGTTCTCCATCGGCACGGGCCTGACGTTCCTCGGTCCGCGTCCCCTGCCCTTCGACGAGCGCAGCCAGGCGGTGTTCCTCGCGGACGCGGAGATGGGGCTGCGCCGGGGAGAGCTGGGCCTGCGGCTGGAGGTGAGGAACCTCCTCGACTCGCGCTGGAGGGATGGCGAGTTCGTCTACAGCTCGCGCTTCAACCCGAGCGCACCGGCCAGCCTCGTGCCGGCCAGACATTTCACCGCGGGGTCGCCTCGGATGGCCTCGCTCACCTTGGAGGTCCATCTATGAATCGCGGACGCATGCTGAAGAGCGCGGTGGCCATGGCCGCCGCGTCATCCCTGTCGTTCGGCTGTGGCAGCGAGGCGGAGCGCCGCGCGTTTCCCGTGGAGGTGACGGCCGCGACGCTGTCACAGGAGCCCAACGAGCGAGGGTGGCGAATCGTCCTCGACTCCGCGCACGTCTCCGTGGGTCCGGTGCGCTTCTTCGAGGGCCGCGTGTTGCTGTCGAGCCGCGCCACGCCGCGCTTCGACTGGTACTCGCTCATCGGCGGGACGGCGCACGCGCATCCGGGCCACTACGTGCCGGGCGACGCGCTGGGCGAACTGCTGGAGACGCACACGGTGGACCTGCTCGGGGGTGTCAGCGTCATGGGCACGGCGAGCGCGGTGACGGGCGAGTACGGCTCGTTGGAGCTGACGCTCGCGACGCCCACGGACGCGCAGGGAGTCCTGAAGGGCCACGCGGTGCGAGTGGTCGGCACGGCGACGAACCCGGATGGAGGCCAGGTGCGTTTCGATGTGGACGCGGACCTGCCCAAGCCGGTGGCCGGAGTGCGCTTCGAGAAGTCCCTCGGGACGGAGATGGGCCGGGTGCGCATCTCCGTGGACCTGAGGAAGTGGATGGACCGCATCGACTTCGCCACCGCGACCGACCCGGACGCGGATGGCGTCTACACCTTCCCCGCCGACAGTCAGGCGCGCAACGCGCTGCTGCGGGGCGTGGAAGACACAACCGCCTACGTGGTGACGTGGGAAGAAGGAGCCGTGCAATGAAGAACTGGATGCTGGGGTTGTCGTGCCTGGGACTCGTCGCGTGCAGCGACGGCACGGGCAACGTGACGTTCACCACCTACGGCGAGGACTACATCGAGAAGGAGATTCCCGCCGCGGTGGGCGAGGAAGCGGGCTTCGTCGACGGCTGGACGGTGCGCTTCTCGAAGTTCGTCGTGGTGCTGAGCGAGGTGAAGGTGCAGACGCAGGACGACGTGGCCGCGCAGCAGACGCAGGCCCGCGTGTTCGACGTGCACAAGCCGGGACCGGTGGTGGTGGAGTCCTTCAAGGACCTGGACGCGCGCGAGTGGGACGACATCAGCTACGCGATTGCCCCGGTGGCGAGCGCCGTGGCCGGCAACGCGGACGCGCAGGACGTGGAGCGGATGAAGACGGAGGGGCTCAGCCTGCTCGTGGTGGGCACCGCGACGAAGGGCGGCGTGACGAAGCAGTTCGACTGGGGCTTCAAGACGAACACGCTCTACGAGCGCTGCGAGAGCCCGGAACTGGGCGCGGGCGTGACGGTGCCCAAGGATGGCGAGGAGACGGTGCAGCTCACCATCCACGGCGACCACCTCTTCTTCGATGACCTCCAGTCGCCGGACGCGAAGATGCGCTTCGACGCGATGGCGGCGGCGGACAGGCTGGGCATCGCGGGTCCGGACGGTGTGGTGACGCTGGAGGAACTGGCGACGGTGGACCTCACGGAGCTGCCGGCGGAGCAGTACGGCACGGGTGGCGCGGGCAACGTGCGCAACCTGCGCGACTTCGTCACGGCTCTGGTTCGCACCGCGGGCCACTTCCGTGGCGAGGGCGAGTGCTCGCCCAAGGCACGCTGAAGCAAGGCCACCGGGACACAGTGGCCCCCGTCGTTCCATCTCCGGTTCGCTGGTCCGGCCGGAGATGGGACGACTCACGCAATCAGTGATTGTTCTTCGACGGGTCGGGACGCCCATTGCCGCCAGGCATGCCGCCTGGAGTCGTGGACGGGGGGCTCTTGCTGCCCCCGTGGTTCGGGTTCATCTGGTTGGAGCGGTTGTCCTGCGCGGACTTCTGCGACGGGTTGTTGGGATTCTTCGTATCGGAGCGCTGGTCATTCGCGCTCGGCGTCTTGCCACTTCCCTTGTTGCCCATGGACGAGTCCTCCGGAGTCCCGAGCAGACAGTTGCTCGAGAGGGCCGCACCGTAGAGAGGGGCTCGCGAAGGGACACTCGAACGGCGGGCTCGCCACGCTGTCATGAAGCGTACGTCCGCGCGGTGGGTCCCCGGCGTTGCGGGCCTCCGTTCGCACGTGCGGGGATGGCGATGCGCGCCTGAGTGCCTACCTCCCTCCCACGGAGGTGATGGGCGTGAGAACGATGACCTATGAGCGCAGCGGCCGGACGAACACGGCGGCCCAGGCACTGAGGGTGGAAGGACTCAAGCACCTGTGGGTCCTGGAGCAGGGAGAGGTGATATCGGAGCGAGACCTCACTCCGCACGAGGCGCGAAGCCTGGCACCTCTTCTGGAGGAGGCGACTCGGCAGCCGGCGCCCGCGGTGCTCGTTCCCCAAGCGGGAGGGCCGGATGGCCTCGCGGTGACGCTCGCCTTCGAGGACGAAGAGTCACCCCGGGTCCGCCTGGCCACGGAGCGACTGCCCGCGCACGGAGCGGGGCCGCACTACGACGCCCTGCTCGGTGAGCTGGATGCGCTGCTGACGCGGGAGCTGCACGCCAGGGCGCCACGACACGCGCACGCGGTGCTACCGCACCAGCTTCGTCAGGAAGAGTAGCCGAGGCACGAGCACGGCCCTTCTCACGCGGAGGCGTCGGCGGTGACGACGCTCTCCAGGGGCAGCCGGACGATGAAGGTCGCGCCGGCGTTGGGTCGGCTCTCCACGCGAATGTCGCCGTGGAGGGCCTCGACAATCTGCCGGACAATCCAGAGGCCCAGGCCGAAGCCGCTGTAGTGACGTTGGGACACGGCGCGCTCGAAGCGGTGGAAGATGCGCGACTGGTCCTCGAGCGCGATGCCGATCCCCTGGTCCTTCACGCTCAGCCGCGCGAAGTCTCCTTCCCGGGTGACGTGGACTTCCACGGGCCGTTGCGCGCCGTACTTGAAGGCATTGGAGAGCAGGTTGGTGATGACCTGCTCCACGCGCACGCGGTCCCAGGAGCCGACCAGGGGCTCGGCCACGACGAGTCGCACCGAGCACCGCGCGCCCGCCGCATCCTCCTGGACGCGGGAGACCAGGTCCTGCGTGAGCGAGGACAGGTCCACTGGCTCGCGATGCAGGTCGAGCCGCCCCGCGCGGATGCGGGACACATCGAGCAACGTCGCGACGAGCTGATGCAGTTGAGCCACGGAGCGCAGCGTGGCGTCGACCCGACGGTGCACGAGTGAGACGGTGCCCTCGGCATCCACGGCGGGTGCCGCGCGAAGGAGGAACTGGAGCTGGAGCTGGACGGAAGTGATGGGTGTGCGCAACTCGTGACTGGCGATGGAGAGGAACTCGTCACGGGCCTGGACGGCCTCGCGCAGGTCCCGAGCCAGGTCCTCCGCCGCGCGCCGAGCCACCACCAGCCCCGTGACTTCCACGGCCACGGCCATGACGCCCTGAATGACGCCGCGAGCATCGCGCCACGGTTGCCAGGTGAAGTCATGGAACCGCTGCTGTCGGGAGAGCGAGGGGGTGACGTAGGGCGAGGCGGACGCCAGGGGCACTTCGCGACCGGAGAAGGGCCTCCCTTCGCGATAGACCTCATCGAGGAGGCGCAGCATGCCCGGGTCCAGCGAGGGCTGGACGTCACGCAGCGGCTTGCCGATGGCGGCGCCATCGACATCCAGCAGGGCGCGAGCCTGGGGATTCAGCAGCGCGCAGACATGGTCGGGGCCATGGAAGACGGCGATGGCGGTGGGGGCCTGGAGGAAGAGAGACTCCATGCGCTCGCGTTGAGCCTGGGCTTCGCCCAGCGCGGCATGCTCGCGCGCGAGCAACTGCGAGCGTTCGAGTTCGAGCTGCCGACGCGAGGTCGCATCGCGGAACATCCACACCGCGCCGAGGTCCTCACCGTCGCGCCCCTTGAGCGGTGCGATGCACTCCTCGATGGGGAGTTCTCCGCCGTCACGTCGCTTCAAGGCGCGCGGCCACTGGGACCACGACGCGGGCGTCGTCGGGTGGCGGATGGGGAACGAGCCGGATTCAGGTCGGGACCGCAGCACCTTCGTCAGGGGGGCTCCGACAGCTTCTTCTTCTGGACACTGGAGCAGCTGCGCGGCGGCGGGATTGAGGTAGCGCACGATGCCATTCGCATCCGTGGCCAGGACCGCGTCACCAAGGCTCCGCAGCAGGCGAGCCTCCAGCACCTCGTGCGACGGAGCGGGCGCGCGTTCAAGCGAGGAAGACCCGATGGCGCCAGTCCCCATGGAGCGCCGCCGCGCCAGGAGGCCAACGAGTCCCCCCACGGCGAGGAACAGGGCGATCTCCAAGGCGACAGTGGCGACAGGGCTCGGGGAGGCGCTGGAGGCCACGGCGAACGAGCCCAACAGCGTCGCCAGCCAGGCGGGGCCCGCGCCACCGACGAGCGCCGCGACGAGGACCGCTGCGATGGAGCAGAGGACACCCAGGGACGCGGGAAGAGGCCCCAGCACCCACGGCAACGCCCAGGCGGAACCCGCGCAGAGCACGGCCACCCCGTGCCGAGCCCACACGGGGCGCGCGAGGGCGGCCAATCTTAAATGGAGAGCGTGCGCACGCATCGGACGGCGTCTCGCTTCCTGGACAAAGGCTTCACACACCGGATGACAGGAGCGCAGGGAGACTCTCGAGGCGACAGCCTGTCGGCGCGGATCTTCACCTGGACTCGCGGTGAAAGGCAAACACGGGAGAACCGGGGGCGCGCGGGCCAGGTGACATGTGACAAAGCATGAACAATAAGCAGACGAGCGGGCAGCGGTGAGTGAAGGCACGAGCAGGAGGGAGGGTGTGGTTGCCGAGCGCCCCGCGTTCTGTGAAGAGAGAGACATGACGCGTGTGCAGTTTTCCGTGCACCGCACGGTGGGAGAGGCGCGGTTGCTGGCGGGAACGCTGGAAGCCGAGGGAATGTCCGTGGAGGTGCGCGGCGAAGCCCTCGTTCCACTGAGCGGGGAGATTCCGAGCGGGGAGACGTGGGTGGAGCTCTGGCTTCTTCCCGGCGACGTGGAGCAAGCGCGGGAAGTGGTGGCGGAGCTGAAGAAGGACGAGGAGGAAGCGTCGCGCACGGTGGAGTGCCCGGGCTGTCGGGAGGAGAACCCCGGCAACTTCGAGTTGTGCTGGAGCTGCGGGGTGGAGCTGCCCCGAGGGCTGCGGACCCGACTTCGCGCGGTGTGAGCGGCGACGCCTGCTCGGGGAGACGGGAAGTGCGAAGGACGGAAGCAGGGCAGCAGGAGCCGCTGGACGCGCCTTCATCGCGCGCCGACGCGGCTGTCACCCACCCCGGGCGCCGACGAGGCCTGCGCGGCATGGTGATTGTGTGTGGAGTGGCGGTGCTGCTTCACCTCATCCCGCTCCTGTTGCCGAGGAACATGCCCGAGCAGGAGCTGGCCATCGCCCGGGTGACGCAGGGCGTGGAGGCGCGGATGAAGCTGCTGCTTCCGCTGCGAGCGCATCCGAAGGCGACCGCCGCCGAGCTGCGGGAGGCCGCGGAGTTGCTGCTCGAAGGCGCGCCCGCCGAGGCCCGTGAGCTGGCCCAGGAGGCGGAGCGGCGGGAGCCGGCGGCGGTGGAGACACAGTTGTTGCTCGCGCGCATCTGCGACATGGAGCGGATGGAGCGCTGTGTGCGCGCCTCACTGGAGCGAGCGGTCCAGGTGGCACCTGGTGACGCGCGACCAGACATTCTCCGAGCGGAGCTGAAGGAGAAGAGTGGAGACGTGGTGGGAGCCAGCGAGGCGATGAAGGCCGCGTTTGGAAAGGCGCCCGCGGATCCGCTCATTGGCTTGCGGTATGTGCGACTGCTGCGCGCGGCCGAGCAGCCTTCGGAGGCGCTGTCCGTGCTGGAGGCGCTTCAAGGCAAGGTGCCCCGGGCGCGGTTGCTGGTGGAGCAAGGCCTGGTGCTGAGCGCGGACGGGAAGGACACGGAGGCGGTGGCGGTGTTCCGGAAGGCGACGCAGGAAGACCCCCGACTCTCGCTCGCGCAGTTCGAGCTGGGGCTGGCGTTGTTTCGCGTGGGGGAGCTGGATGCCGCGCAGGACGCGTTGAGGCAGGCGGACCGACTGGACCTGGGAAGCCCCAAGTCACTCGCGGCACTCTGCGCGCTTCAGCTCCAGGCGAGGCTCATTGAGGACGCGCGACTGACGCGAATGGACCTGGAGCGACGCTTCTCGGGGCGGATGGAGCTGATTCGACAGTCGTGCAGCATTCCCTGACCCGGGAGGGACTCCGGCATGTTCACCGAGGCTCGATTCCTCGAATCTGGCGAAGCATGCGGGCGGAGGCCTTGACCTCCGGGTCCACGGAGCCATCGACGCGTTCGGTGCGGACGACGGCCTGGAGGTAGGCGAGCGCCTCGTCGTCGCGCTGTTGCTGGAAGAGGAACTCTCCGAGCGCGAAGCGGGCCTGTGTCAGCAGGATGAGGTCGTCCGCGGAGACGGAGGCATCGATGGCATCGCTGAGCGCGGACTCGGCCAGCTCGGGTTGTCCTCGAGCGAGGAGCTCGCGAGCCCTCTGCAGGTGTTCCTGGACGTTCATGGCGAGACGGGAGCGTGGGACGAGGGGGGACGACGAGGGCTTCTCCGGGGTAAGGGTAGGCCCCATGGACGAGAAGCGCATCGCCGAGCTGGAGATTCGCTACATGCAGCAGCAGGAGACGCTGCAGGAACTGAGCGACGTGCTCTATCAGCAGCAGCGAGTCATCGAAGCGCTGCGAGTGGAGCTGGACATGCTGAAGAAGAAGCTGGAGGCGGAGCCCGGGCTGGTGGATGCCCGGCAGCACGAGCGTCCGCCCCACTACTGATGGGTCAGAACTTGTAGCCCAGGCGCAGGCCGATGACGGGGTCGGGTTCCAGGTAACCCACCTCGACGCCGATGCTGGCCGCCTTGCCCTGGAGGCCGAAGCCAAAGGCCGCATGGGCTCGGAGCGCGTCTCCTCGGCCCATGACGATCCAAGGGCCCACGAGCCCCTCTACGTAGACCTTGGCGCTGGTGATGTTGGCGCGAATGACGAGGTCCAGGGGGATGCCCACGTCATTGCCATCCGTGATGAGTGCCGCGCCGAAGCGGGCTCCGACGGAGATCGGTCCGGTGATACGGCCTTCCACGCCGAGCAGGAAGCTGAAGGCCGCGCTCTGATCAATCCAATAGTCGGCTCCGAGCCCAAGGCGAACCGTGGCGGCTTCCGAGCTCATGGGCGTGACGAAGAATCCGGCCGCGAGCAGAACACCGAGCGAGGGACGAATCAGCTTCATGCGGGAGGCTCCTCTGCGTGAAGGGGGCCACCACTCAAGCAAGCCACGTGGGGCGAGGCCAGCCACACGAGGCGTTCCCTCCTCTGTTCCGTCTCTTTTTCCGCCGCGTGCACCAACGACAGCGGAACACCGACAGCCTCAACGGACCTGAGCCGGTCCTCGCAAGAAGTACGAGGCTCGTTTCGCCCGATGAGGGCCTGGGGAGTGGGAAGCACGAGGCTCGTTTCGCCCGATGAGGGCCTGGGGAGAGGAAGCACGAGCCTCGTCTTGCCGCCCGAGGCGAGCCTGGGGAGAGGAAGCACGAGCCTCGTCTTGCCGCCCGAGGTGAGCCTGGGGAGAGGAAGCACGAGCCTCGTCTTGCCGCCCAAGGTGAGCCTGGGGGGAGGAAGCACGAGCCTCGTCTCCGCTGCCCGAGACGGGCCCGGGGAGACGAAGCACGAGCCGCGTCTCGTTCGAGGAGGGACTTGGAAGCGGCGAGTTCGAGCCGGCGGTGAGAGCAGCGGCATGAAACAAGGCGCGCCGTTAGAGGCTTCGCATGAAAGCCATTCGCTATCACGAGGTAGGGGGGCCGGAAGTGCTACGGCTGGACGAGGTACCCGAGCCAACTCCGGGTCCGGGCGAGGTCCGCATCCAGGTGAAGGCCGCAGGGGTGAACTTCGCGGACACGGAGCGGCGTCGCGGCCTGTATGACGCGACCTCGCCGTTGCCCAGGATCCTCGGAAGCGAAGCCGCCGGCATCGTGGACGGGGTGGGGCCAGGGGTCGATGCGAAGTGGGTGGGTCGCCGGGTGGTGGCCCTCGCGCCGCGCAGCTACGCGGAGTTCGCGACAACCACCGAAGAGGAGCTGCTCGAGCTTCCTGAACACGTCTCGTTCGAGGAGGCCGCGGGGCTGCTGGTCCAGGGGCTCACGGCCTGGCACCTGATACACACGTCGGCGCAGCTTCAGCAGGGCCAGCGGGTGTTGATTCACGCGGCGGCGGGAGGAGTGGGACTCCTGGCCATCCAGCTCGCGAAACAAGCAGGTGCGACAGTGCTCGGAACGGTCTCCAGCGAGGAGAAGGCAAAGCTCGCGCGCGAGTCCGGAGCCGATGAGGTTTTTGTCTACGGAGGGACCGCCTCAGTCGCTGAGTGGGTGCGCACCGTCACGCAAGGAGCTGGCATGGAGGTGGTGCTGGACTCCGTGGGTGCCAGCACGTGGGCAAGCAGCCTGGAGTCGCTGGCGGCCTTCGGGCATCTGGTGGCGTACGGAAGCGCGAGCGGTCCCCCAGCGGCGGTGGAGGTGGAGACGCTGTACGCGAAGTCGCTGAAGGTCAGCGCGTACTGGCTGCGCACGCCACACCCGGCCGCGCTGCAGCGGCGGGCGCGCGAGGCGCTGGGAAGCGCACTGGCGGGAGGGCAGCTGCGCGTGAAGCTGGGGCTGGTGGTGGGGTTGGAGGAAGCCGCGCACGCCCACCAGCGACTGGAGTCGCGCGCGACGGTGGGCAAGGTGGTGCTGCGAGTGCCCTGAGGCCGCGCAAGGCCGTCAGCGCTCGAGGGTGGCTTCAAGCCCAAGCCCGCGGACG
>NZ_JABUMR010000011.1:0-224347 GCF_013336725.1 Myxococcus sp. CA040A
CTCATGGTGCGGGTACATGCCTACCTCAGCGCGCGGAATGCACAGCGCTCTGCCTGTCCATCCCTGCGCCGAGCCGACCTCAGGCGTGCCTCCTGACATCGTGCGAGAATCGAGATCGTTGGTTTAGGGGTGTGGAGCAGCGACCTCCCGCTTTAGCCCACCCTGCCCTCCAACGAATACGTGTTTCGTGGCGGCCCTGGCTCAACCCATTCATGCCTGGTACCAGTCGCCCGTCGACCTGAGGAATTCCATCCCGAATTCAATCAGCTTGTTCTGGTCGTTGCCGCACGAATTCAAGACCTGGCAGACCTGCCTTTTCGTCTCTTGAGGCGCCCCCTCGAGGTTGTACTTCCGCCAGACACACCTCAGGATTTGTTCATCGAAAGCCTGATCGAACAGGCCGCGCGGCCCAATGGGTGTGGCCTTGTTCTTGACGATGAATTTCGCGCCGATTTCGCAAAAATCGGTCAGCACCTGGATGCGGAGCGGCTTGCGCTCCCTGGGCAATCTGCCGGCAGTCATCTCATCAAACATCCACAGGATCTTGCGCAGCCTCGCGCACTGGATGGCTTGCTCGACCGTCAAGGACTGCTTGTTCTCAATCCATTCTCCGAGCGTATCAAGCTGGACGGGTTGATCCAGGGGGACGGCCTCGACACCCGGCGCGAGCGTCAGGATCTTCCCCGCGAACTGCCCGCTGTACATCAGCTCCAGGAGCCCCGAGGAGTGCAGGCCATACCTGACCTCCTGCAGTTCGGAGGTGCCGGGGGAGTCGGGACTCCCTCCATAAACGACGCTCGAAAGCAGGGTCTTGTGCTCGTTCGAGGACTTGTCGTACGCCCCCTTGGGTGCCGCCGAGCCATTGAAGAGGGCAATCTGGTAGATGCTGGGCCTGTTGCACGACTTCAGGAACCGGCTGACGATCCGCTCGACGGACCGCCATCTGGCCAGCACCTGCTCCTTTTCGTTCTGGACGGTGTTGGGACCGAAGGCGAGGTTCGTGTCCTTCATCTCGATCTCCAGGCGGACCTGTCGGTTTCCGTCGAGGTCCATCGAATGTTCTTGGAGGTAGGCCTCAATGATCTGGAGCCAGCGGTCGAGGGTCAGGAATCTGGGTGGCAGGTCGCCCGAGGGCACGTCCTTGACCTTCGCGCCCGTCAGCGGAGGCACGAGCCCCCTGTTGTTCTCTTGATTGAACAGGGCCTCGATATGCTGCGTGTGGGTGACAATCGGGACCGCGTCCTGGCTGAACCAGACATCGCATTCGACGCCGCTCAGCTTCTTCTTCCTCCAGGCTTCGAGCGCCTTGATCACGGCGCCTTCGCTGTTTTCATGTTCGTGCGTATAGGTGAAGAGACTGTCGAACACCTGTCGCTCATACACCTTGCGGACCTTCTCGAAGGTGGCCCCGTCCCCGCGATGCGCGATGACGACGACCTTGGAGCGCATGTTGCGCTCCTTCCACTGCGCGTCGAGACGTTCAGCGAGCCTCCGGGTGATTTCAGTTCCCGGGCAAACAGCGCTCAGCGCGGTGGAAATCTGATTGTTGAGATAGAATTGTTGTTCGTTGGGCTTGCGCTCGGCGCACCAATACTTCAACAGCGAATAGCAACCCAGAATCGTTTGATCGAGCGACGCGGCGGTGGCGGTGGCGTTCTGGAACTGGCCCACCGCGCCACGCTTGAGGCGACCGCTGATGCGGTTCAGCTTGCGCATGCCCTTGTCGGACAGCACGGCGCGGGCAACCAACTCCCGCCACTCCTCATCGAGGGAAGACCAAAGCGTCGGGTTCTCCTCGATCTTCGCGTCAAGCTTCGACGGATCCCACACCTCTGCCATGATAGACCTCGTTCCCTGATAAATGAGTTCCCCCGCCTCCGTGGCTTCGCTGCGACCGCGCGAGGCAGGCCCCTGCTCGGGCGAGCCTTGTGCGGCGGATGGGGCCGTCGTCGCGGTGTCTCAGGAGCATCAGCCAGTCAGCGCCTTCTCGGGGGAGCCGAGGCCCACTGCAAGCGATGCACCACGCGACCTTCAGTCATGCGTCGCGCGGGCGGGAGTTCGAGGCCGCGTATGAGGAGGACGCAGTGAGTGACCGGGGCGTTCCATCAGGACGCACACCTCTGTCCTGTCCCTGTCGACGAGGCTCAGTCGGGAGTGGACCGGGCTTGAGCGCGGGCGCCTTCGAGGACGACCTTCAGGCCGCGCGGCTCGTTGCGGCTGAAGGTCAATGACAGGTGGGCGCGCTGACACAGCTCGCGAGCGATGGCGACCCCCAGGCCACTGCCTCGCGGGTCTCTCTCCCGGGCGCCGCTGGCGCGGAACAGGCGCTCGCCGAGCCGTCCCAGGTCCTCGGCGGGCACGCCGGGGCCGTCATCCAGGACGGTGAGCCGGAAGCGTTCGGGGCCCGCCTCCTCGAGCACGGCCACCACGTTGCCGCCCGGGGTTCCATGGGTGATGGCGTTGTGGATGAGGTTGCTCACCGCCTGCTCCAGCATCGTCGGATTGCACCGCGTCCACAGCTCGAGGTCCGGGCGGGCCACGTCCAGCGTGAGCTGCTTGCGGCGCGCCAGCAATGACAGCCGGCGCACCACGCGCTCCACCAGCATCCCCAGCGCGGCGCGCGGCTCGCCGTCCAGCGGGTCCACGCCCTCTCCGAGCTGGCAGGCCAGGCGAAGGTTGTCCACCAGGGCGGTGAGGTAGACGGTGTCCTCGATGCCGCGCACCAGCAGCTCGGAGAGTTCCTCGGCGGGGGCGGACGTGGCGAGCTCCAGGGAGAGCTGGAGCGAGGCGATGGGCGTCTTGAGGTCATGCGCCACGTTGGACAGGAAGCGCTCCAGGGCCTGCTGTTGCGCGAGGATGCGCGCGGCATCCGACTGGACTCTCGCCTGGGCGGCATCCAGGACGCGCGACAGGTCCGCCAGCTCGTCGTGCGCCGCGTCGCGCGTGGAGACATAGGCCGCGCTACCCAGGCCGCTGGCCGCGCCGTGCAGCCGCCTCAAGCGCTTGAGCAGCGGGGTGATGACGGAGATGGTGGACGCCGCCGCCAGGAAGGCGGTGAAGGTGAAGGCCGCGAGCATGAGCCAGCGCGCCTCGCTCATGCGGCTGACCAGGGGAGGCCACCGGTACTCCAGCAGGCTGCACGGCCCCGCTTCGGCCACGCGCATCAGGAGGCTTCCGCCCCACGCGCTCCCGTCGAAGCGCGGGAAGTGAATCGACATGGGCTGCGCGTCACCCGCGGCGAGCTGCTCCGCCAACGCGGGGTCCGGCCCTTCGCCCGAAGGGAGCGGAGCACGAGAGAGGACGCGGGCCACGTCGAAGGCGCGGACCTGGAGGCCCTGGGGCGAGGTGTGGCTCCAGCCCTCGGGCGCGGCGCGGCAGGCGTCGCCGTGGGTCTCCAGCATCGCCTCGGTGAACAGGCGCGCGCTGCTCCGCGCGGACAGCTCCGCGGCCTTGTGGAACGCGACATACGCGGCCGACATCGTGGCCAGCAGGCCCAGGAGCAACGAGGCGATGGCGGTGCGCCACACCAGTCCATGCCACATCCTCACGCGCCACCCTCCAGGTCGAAGCGGTAGCCGATGCCCCAGGCCGTGCGCACGTGCGCGCCCGCGGAGCCCAGCTTCTTGCGGATGCGGGCCACGTGGGAGTCCACCGTCCGCGCGTCCCGCTCCTCGTTGGTCGGCAGGACCTGGTCCGCGATCTGCTCTCGCGTGAGGGCGCGGCCAGGGCGCTCGGCGAGGTACAGCAGCACGTCCAGCTCGGTGCGGGTGAAGGACACGAGGCCCTGTCCCTCGCGAGTGACGGTGCGCGCATCCAGGTCGATGCTCACGTCCGCCCAGCGCAGCACCCGGCGGGCGGGCGTGTCCGGCAGGCGGAGCCTGGCGCGGATGCGGGCGATGAGTTCCTCCATCCAGAAGGGCTTGGCCAGGTAGTCCGCCGCGCCCAGCCCGAAGGAGCGCAGCCGCGCCTCCAGCTCCTGCCTCGCGGTGAGGACGATGATGGGGACATGGAGCCGGTGGTGCCAGGCCTCGAGCAGCGCGAAGCCGTCCGGGCCCGGCAGGTTCAGGTCCAGCACCACCAGCGCGGGAGGCTCCTTCTGGGCGGCCTCCAGCGCCAGGTGCCCGTCAGTGGCGAGCGACACCTGAAAGCCCGCGAGCTTGAGCCCGCGGACAATGCCCGCGGCGATGGGAGCGTCGTCCTCCACGACCAGGATGGGGCCTTGCGAGTCCATGGCGGACGACCTCCGATGCGGGGTTCAGCCTAGCTGGCGACGGCCTGGGGCGTGGAGTTCGCGGCGGGCGTCACCTCGAACGTGGAGTTCGGGTCGGGGGGAGTCGTCCCCAGGCTGTTCGCGACGGTGATGGGCCCCGACTGCGCGTCCTGAGGGACGTGGAAGCCAAGCTGCGTGTCGCTCACCACCTGGTAGCGGTCGACCGGCGTGCCGCCATACATGAATACGCCCGTCGTCCCGGTGAAGCCCGAGCCCTCCACCGTGACCTGCGTGCCGGTGGGGCCGGACATCGGGGTGATGCGCGTGACGGTGGGCTGCACACTGGAGTCCACCGAGAAGCGCTGCGTCGACCGCGCGCCTCCCTGCGCGGTGACGACCTGGAGGGGACCCTGGATGGCGCCCGAGGGCACCTCCGCCGTCAGCTGCGTGTCGCTCTGCACCGTGTAGCTCGCGGGCATGGCCGAGTCGCCGAAGCTGACGCGCTGCGCGTCCGTGAAGCCGCCACCCCGGATGCACACCTGCGTGCCCACCCCGCCGCGCGCGGGCGAGAAGCTGTCGATCCACACCGCGTGCGGGACGGTGAAGGCCATCGAGGACGAGCCCGTGCCCGCGTCGTTGGTGACGGACAGCGGCCCCGTCTTCGTGCCGGTGTCCACCACCGCCACCAGCTCCGTGTCGCTGTGCACCTCGTAGGTCCGCGCCGGCGTGGCGCCGAAGCTCACCCCCGTCGTCCCGGTGAAACCCTTGCCCGTCACCGTCACCTGCGTGCCCGCTCCACCGGAGTCCGGAGAGAAGCTGGCGACGGTGGGCTTCGTGCTCGTGCTCACCGTGAAGGCCGAGCGGCTGGCCGTGGTGCCCCCGGGGGTGGTGACGAGGATGTTGCCGCTGACCGCACCAGGCGGCACGGTGGTGGTGAGCCGGGTGCTGCCCTGGAGGGTGATGAGGGCCTCCGCGGTGGAGTGGGTGCCGAAGCGCACGCTCGTGGCACCGGTGAGGTTCGTCCCCGACAGCGTGACTTGCGTGCCCGCCTTGCCCGTCGTGGGCGACAGCTGGGTCACCGTGGGCGCCGCCACGCAGGTGAAGGTCTGCGACGAGTCGCGGGTGTCCACCGTGTTGGTGACGCTGACGGTGCCACTCCTGGCGCTGTTGGGCACGTAGGCGAGGAGCTGCGTGTCGCTCGTCACCTCGAAGACGCCCGCGGACACTCCGCCGAACTTGACGCCCGTCGTCCCGGTGAAGCCCGTGCCCGTGAGGGTGACGGCGGTGCCCCGCCCTCCGGTGAGGGGCGACACGTCGGTGACGGCGGGCGCGGTGACGCTCAGCACCGTGAAGTCCTCGGAGGAGTGGGCCATGCCGGAGGGCGACTGCACGGACACGGGGCCACTGGTGGTCCCCGAGGGTGACGTGGCGGTGAGCTTCGTGTCGCCCACGACGGTGAAGGGCACCTCCACCGAGGGAGTGCCGATGAGCACCACCGTGGTGCCCGACAGCCCCGAGCCGGTGATGGTCACCTCCGTGCCCGGCTTTCCATGCGAAGGCGAGACGCCGTCGATGCGCGGCGCGGGGAGCACGTTGAAGGCCGCGTTCGAGATGCCGGTGCCCCGGCTGTTGGTGACGCGCACGGGGCCGGAGGGGGTTCTCAGTCCGAGTTCCGCGGTGAGCTGCCCGTCATCCAGCACGTTGAAGCCGGAGGCGGGCACCCCGCCGAATGTCACCGCCGTGGCGCCGGTGAAGCCCGAGCCCGTCACGGTGACTTCCGTCCCCTCCGCGCCGGAGGTGGGCGTGAAGGCGGAGATGGAGGGCACCTGACTGCCCTGCACGGTGAAGCCCTCCTGGGTGGCCGTACCGCTCGGTGTCACCACGGTGATGGGT
This sequence comes from Myxococcus sp. CA040A, assembly GCF_013336725.1. Taxonomy (NCBI): domain Bacteria; kingdom Pseudomonadati; phylum Myxococcota; class Myxococcia; order Myxococcales; family Myxococcaceae; genus Myxococcus; species Myxococcus sp. CA040A. The sequence continues at coordinate 6,104 of NZ_JABUMR010000011.1, forward strand.
CCGGAGATGGCGCCGCCGGGCACGGTGACGATGAGCAGCACGTCCGACACGGGGGAGAACGACGCGAGGATGTCCTCGCTGAAGTAGATCGCCTGCGTGGAGAGCAACCCCGTGCCCGACAGCTTCACGTCCTCACCGAGCTGGGCGCTGGGCGGGTAGACGTCGGTGAGGTTCGGAGCCTGGGCCACGGAGAAGGACTGGGTGCTCACCGCGCTGCCCGCGGCCGTGGACACCTGGATGGGGCCGCTGGTGGTTCCTTCCGCGACGCGGGCGACGAGCTGCTTGTCGCTCCAGGTGCGGAAGTAGTCGGCGGGCGTCTGGTTGAAGCTCACCGAACTCGCGCCCGCCAGCCCCGTACCGGTGATGGTGACCATGGTGCCGGGCGCGCCCCCCTTGGGGTTGAAGTCCGTCACCACGGGGGCGGCGGCCCTCTTCACCGAACTGGACGCACCCCGCTGGGCGCCGGAGCCGCCGGGCGTGAGCTGCCCGTAGAAGTACACGCCGCTGTCGAACAGGATTTTCTGGAGCGCGAACGTCTGCCCCGTGCCCTTCAGGTCGATGAAGTCTTGCAGGTCGGCGAGCGTCGACTGCGCCTTGTTCTGGATGAAATACATCACGGCCATGTAGATGCCCGCGATGACGCCCGCGAGCATCGCGATGATGGGCAGGCCGCTGCCCATCAGTGCCTCGAACGTCTGCACCACCGGGTCGCTCGTGTCCGGGGTGATGCTCACCTTCGGGTTGGCGATGTCGTAGTACGGCTCCTGCACGCCTTCCTTGTTCGCCTTGACGGTGAGGGTGAGGGTGCCGGACACCGAGACCTTCATGTGATGCGCGGTGCCCTTCATCGACATGGCGATGCCGCGGTTCGTGACGCTGAACGTGAGCGAGGTCAGGTGCAACGTGGAGCCGTTGAGGCTGGCGTCAGTGGGCTTGATGAGCGAGAGCACCGGCGGGCTCCCCGTGACGTGCAGGTCCGACTCGGGGATGTCCATCTTGTCGGCGATGTTCGGCAGCATCTGCTCCAGGAGATAGGCGTCATCGATGAGGATGGCGGCGTTCTGCTGCGCGGAGGTGGTGAACGCGGGCGCGGTAGGGAAAGGCACCGGCGCGGGCCAGCTCGGCGGCGGCGTGTGGCCGTTCATCAGGAGGAGGATGCAGTCCGGGTCGTTGCTGTCCGTCACGGAGAACACCGCGGTGGTGGGCAGGCGCGGCGGCGCCGCCGTCACGGAGAGGGACTTGCCCTGGGTGACGGACGACTGGAGGAGCGAGAGCGTCGCCGACTCGATGAGGGACGAGACGCTCGACGGGGGGCTCATCGTGACGGTGAAGGTGTTCTCCGGGTCGAGGAACCAGAGGAAGTTGTGGGCGTTCGCGTCGTCCTCGGACGTCGACTTCGAGGCGGTGACGGACATGGCACCTCCCTGGAGCGAGCCCTGCGTCTTGTTGACGGCGTTGACCACCTGGCTCGACTCGAACGTCCACACGCCCAGGAGACCTGGCTGGGGCAAGGGCAGCGTGACGTTCATGGCCTGCTGGAGCTGCGCGGCGGTGCGCGCGACGTTCCACAGCCGCACCTGGGTCAGGTCTCCTTGAGAGCCCTGGCCGAAGCTCAGGTCCTTGCCGGAGGTCTTCTGCCGCGAGGACAGCGTCGCGGTGCCCTTGGACTGGCCGTCCACGTAGAAGGTGATGACCTGCGCGGCAACCGACACCGCCACGAAGTGCCAGAGGCCGTCATCCAGCACCGCCGCCGTCCCCGGAGCCGGATAGCGCTGCCCGCCCCACGTCACCACGGGCAGGCCGTCCTCCACGCTCAGCACGAAGCCCTCCGCGGGCAGCGATACCAGCGTCCATGGCGCGGTGGAGAGGCCGCGCACCCAGGCCTCGAGCGTGAGCGCCTGACTGTCCAGGGTCCACGTCCCGCCCGCGAGCGCACGGCAGTCGGCCGCGCCGTTCGTGGCGAGGTACGACGCCGGATAGACGCAGCCCATGGCAAGGCTCGCCAGCTTGATGCCGATGCTCAGCGTCCCGTCGACGTCCTGGCGCGCCACCGTCCCCGTGCAGGGGGCACTGAAGACGACCTCGCCCGCCTTCGGGTCCAACGTCAGCGCCAGCTCCGTCAACCCCAGCGTCACCGAGCCATTCTTCAGGGGAATGGTCGGGTCCTCCGCCCCCGCGCTGAAGTTCTTCGCCATCGTCGTCAGCAGCGACGCGTCCAGGTTGACCGCCGCATCCCACCCTTGATTCACATCCGTCATGACTGTCTCCCCCTCTGTGGCGCCCCAAGCGCCAGGCAAGGTGGGAGGAGGATGCGTGGAGGGTATGGAGGAAGTGTGGAGGGCCGGGACTACCCGGTGCCGAGGGTGCCCAGCAGGTTGCCTGTCTTCGCGTCAAAGACATCCAGCCACATCCAGTGTGACACATAGAGCCGGTCGCCCTGTTTCCGGATGCTGGAGGGGAGCAAGCCGTCCTTGGAGCAGGGAATGGGGACATCCCAGGTGGCGACCCCGGTCCTCGCGTCCCGGCGGACGAGTTGCATGCCGCCCGCCTTCAACCTGTAGCCGACGTAGATGAGCGCTCGCGAAATGCGCCGGGAGTCCCCGCGCCCTGGCGGCGAGGCGGCGCTCGCAGGGATACGCTGCGACATGCCATCGCGGTCGGGCGCGTCATGGGGTCGACGAATCTCCCAGCGAGTTTGTCGCCGCGAGGCTGGGTAATTGAAAGGTGTCGCGGCGGACCGCTCCCGTACTCCCAGCCGTCTTGCCGACCCGGCGGCGCTCAGCAGCGGAATATTCCTGAAGGTGGGGTGGCAGAGCCCTTGCGAGCCACCTTGTGGTATTGACTGGCGTACGAACTGGCGCACATCCCGCCTGTCAGCCGCTCCTCGATTGAACAATCGACCCTATATTTCCTCGAAGTACCAGCCCTGCGACTGAGTCGGTCTGACGCATCTGTTCGTCCGCCTGTGTGCAGCCCGTACGGCCCCGTCCATCTCGACGGGGCGTCCAAAACGACGAGAGCGGGAAAGAATGCGATGGGCAGTCAGAGCACTTCGGGCGTGCATCACCCAAGCCACGTCAGCCCTGGCGTCCCGGCTTCCGCTTGGCACCGGTGAGCACGTGGGCCGCTCCACCGCCACGCTGAGCACGTTGCTCCTTCAGCACGGGGACGACGCCCTTCCAGCAGAGATACGGGGCGCTCAGGCGGGTGAGGGCAACCGTGCTTGACGAAAGTCGACACGCGACCTGCGTCGACGCCTGGCTCGACCGAGCCGACAGGAATCTGTCGACGGAGGCCTTTCTCCAGCTCTTCGAAGCGGCCCTCACCGTGCTGTGGAAACAGACGTTGACCACGCTGGGAGAAGTGACTCTGAGCGCCATCGCTGGACGCGTTCTGCACAATGCCTCCGAGCAGTTCCCGCTCTTCTCGTCCCTCAAGGTCGAACGGCAGAGGGGGCTCCAGTTCGAAGAGCTCCGGGCACAGGTCCGCGCCGGGCGCGACTCCGGTTTGAGGGAGGGCAGTCGATTCGTGCTCGTGGAGTTCCTCACCGTGCTCGGCAACCTGACCGCTGAAATCTTAACGCCGGAGCTGCATGCGGAGCTCTCCAAAGTCGCACTTCCGGAGGCGGTTCGCCCACGCGTCGCCGCGGGCGAGGACACAACGTCATGACGAAGAGATTCGAAATCCCGCGCCTTCAGACGGGCGTCCCCAACCTCGATGAACTCTTCAAGGGCGGCCTGCCCAAGGGCTCCGTCACCGCCGTGTGCGGCCCGCCCGGGTCTGGCAAGACAACCCTCACCCAGCAGATCTGCTTCCACAACGCCTCGGCCGCCCACCGCGTCCTCGCCTTCAACACCCTCTCCGAGCCGACCGCGAAGACGCTGCGGCACCTCCAGCAGTTCTCGTTCTTCGACCCGAAGAAGTTCGAGGAGGGCGTTCAGTTCGTGGACCTCGGCGCCATGCTGCGGCTGAGGAGCTTCGATGCGGCGCTCGCGCTCATCATGGACAACCTCAAGCAGGTCAAGCCAGACATCGTCGTCATCGACAGCTTCAAGGCCTTTGACGACCTGGCGACCTCCAAGGAGGAGCTCCGGATGTTCGGCTATGAAATCGCCGTGAACCTGATGGCTTGGGAGACCACCGCGCTGCTCCTCGGCGAATACGGGCCCGCCGACTACGAGAGCAATCCCCTCTTCTCCATCGTCGACGGCCTCCTCGTCCTCTCCCAGCGCGTGTCCCAGGGCGAGCAACAGCGCTTCTTCAGGATCGTCAAGATGCGGGGGACGGACCACAGCCGGGACGAGCATCCCTTCCTCATCACCTCCAGCGGACTGGAGATGTTCGCTCCCCGCGAGGCCATCAAACGCGAGTCGATTCCGGAGAACTCGCAGGAGCGCTGCAGGACTCACATCACCAAGCTCGACGAGATTCTCGGGCCCGGCATCCCCTGGGGGTCCAGCCTCCTCCTCAGCGGCGTCGCGGGCACTGGAAAGACCGTCCTCTCTCTCGAGTTCATCTACCGGGGCGCGCTCGCGGGAGAGAAAGGCATCCTCTTCTCTTTCGAGGAGAGCGAGGAGCGCCTCCGCGCCGCCGCGAAGGGCCTCGGCTGGGAGCTCGACAGGGAGATTGAGCGCGGCATGGTGGAGATCGTCTTCATCCCCCAGCCCGACATCATGGTGGAGGCCCACCTCTTGATGATTCGCGAGCGCATCAAGGCCCTGAAGGCCCGGCGCGTGGTCATCGACTCCGTCTCGGTGTTCCTGGACAAGGTGACGGACCCGCAGCTCAGCCGCGAGAAGGTCTTCCGCCTCTGCAGCATCGTCCAGAACGCCCAGGCCGTCGGCTTCTTTCCCACCGACATCCCCTACGGCTCCCATCAGGTCAGCCGAAGGGGCGTCGAGGAGACCGTGGTGGACGGCGTCATCATCCTCAGCTCCACGGAGGAGGGCCTGGAGCGCGAGCGCTACGTCGAGGTGTACAAGCTTCGCAACACCGCTCACCTCAAGGGCCGACACGCCATGGCCATTGGCGCCGGGGGGGTCTCCATCTTCCCTCGTTACGGAGAAGAGCTCCGCGTGGAGGCCCCTCCCCCCGCGCTGGAGGCTTCCTCCCGGCTGCGCTCTGGCACCCCCGGGCTCGACGGGCTGATGGGCGGCGGGTTGCTCAGGCGAAGCGCCACCCTCGTCTCTGGCAGCGCGGGCGTCGGCAAGAGCACCTTCGGAATCCAGTTCCTCCTGGAGGGCGCCAGGGCTGGGGAGCCGGGCCTCTATGTCTCGATGGAAGAGGGGCCCGAGCAACTGCTCGCCAGCGCCGAGGCCCTGGGATTGCCGCTGCGCGCGCAGCTCGACGCGGGCCTCATCCAGGTGCTCTACGTCTCCCGGGAGCACCTGCGCGCGGGGCAGTTCCTGACCGTGCTGTCGGACCGGATCATGGCGCTGAAGGCCTCACGCGTCGTGCTCGACGCCGCGACGCAGCTGCTGACCGCACACACGCCCATCGACGAGTTCCGTCACGTGCTCTACAAACTGGTGGTCCGCTTCAAGACCCTCGGCATCACCAGCGTCCTCACGCTCGAGTCGGCCTCGCTCTTCTCCATGGAGCGAGTCACCGACCAGGGGCTCTCCCCCATCGCCGACAACCTGCTCATGCTGCGCTACGAGGAAGCAGCGGGCCGCCTGGCGCCTACGCTGACGGTCGTGAAGACTCGTGGCAGTGAGCATGATCGACGCACGTATTTCATGACGGTCTCGCGGGGAGGGCTGCGAATCGGTTCGTCCGTGAGTGAGCTCCCGACGCCTTCCTGGTCCGCCCCCGAAGACACGAGGCGCTGATGAGCTCTGGTCGGCGAAACAAGGGGCCCCACCCTGATTCGCGAGAAGAGACAGGCGGGCAGCGCACACGGGACCCGCCCCCCGCCGACCCTTCATTCGCGAGCCTGGAGCAGGCCTATCGGCGGCTCGAGCACCTGTATGAAATCAGCAAGCTCTTCGCGAGCTTCGAGAGCGTCTCGAAGTCCTTCGACCCGGCGCTTGGCATCCTCGCGAAATCGCTGCCCTTGCGCAGCGCGGTCCTCATCGAGACAGAGAACGGCCGGTCGAAGATGATCATCTGGCCGTCCGAACTTCAGGATTCCGAACGGCTGCGAGCGGTCAAGGAACACGCGGAGGCAGCCTACGCCTACCTCGTCGGCGCGAAGTCGACCGAGTCCCTCGGACTGAGTGAGCAGCCGGGTGAGACCCTGCTGCCCTGGCAGGAGAAGCTTGAAGGGAACGAAGAGAAGCGGTTCATCGTCATCCCGCTCGTGGTGGCCCAGCACTCACTCTTCGGTGCCCTTCAGCTCGAAGGGGCCATGTCCCTCGACAAGAAGGACCTGATCTTCGTCAATGCCATCGCCAATCAGCTCGCGATCGCGCTCGAGCGCGACCGCGCGTGGCGGCGCGACATCACCCGACGCGAGAACGCCGAGGAGGAGCGTTCCCAGGCGGAGACGCGAGGCGCCGCGGCCGACCGAGACCGCCTCGTCGCCGAGAGTTCGAGTGACAAATACGAGGCGCTCGCCAGGGAGAATGCCCAACTCTACAAACAGGCGCAGGTCGCGGTGAGAGAGCGTGAGCAGATCCTCGGGGTGGTGTCTCACGACCTGAAGAACCCCCTCTCGACCATCATCATGACCGCCGGCGCGCTCACACAGCAGGGAGCCACCGCGAGGCGGCGGACCGAGCTTCCTGTTCCCCTGGGGGTCGAGCGGATCCAACGCGCGGCCGAGCGCATGATGCGGCTCATCGACGACCTGCTCGACTTCGTGAACATCGAGCGCGGGCACCTCTCCATCAAGCGTCAGCCGAATGACGCGGGCGCGATGGTCAACGAGACGCTGGCGAGCTTCGAGCGCGTCGCGCAGGAACATCGGCTGACGATGACCGCGGAGGTCGAGCCGCGCCTCCCACCCATTCTTTGCGACAGCGTTCGCATCCTCCAGGTTCTGTCCAACCTGGTCGGCAATGCCACCAAGGTCACCGCGGAGGGCGGGAGCATCACCCTCAGGGTCGCGGCGCGTCTGCACGAGTGCGTGTTCGCGGTCGCGGACGATGGTCCGGGGATTCGGAGGGAGGACCTCAAGCACCTGTTCGACCGGTACTGGCGCAGCGGCGAGACCCGGTACGAGGGGACGGGCCTGGGGCTCGCCATCGCGAGTGGAATCGTCGAAGCACACGGTGGCCGCATCTGGGTGGAGAGTGAGTGGGGACACGGCGCGACGTTCCGCTTCACGGTGCCTTTCGCCGAGGACGTCGGCGTGGCCGCCACGCCGTGACGTCACGCCCAGGGACTCCCTGGGGGCAGTCCTGGCGAAGCGCATCGACTGAGCCATGTCTCGCGAAAGCAGTGTCATCCCCGGGGCCTCGCGGGCTCGCGCGCTATATCGGGCGATTCGGAATGTCAAAACAGTCACCACACCTGGCATGCCCGTCGCGACGTCCCCTGTGACACCCTGGCGTGTCTCCTGAAACAGGGTATTGGCGCTCAACCAGCGGTTCCACGGTTGCATCAGTTACGGCCGTACCGTGGCTCGCGCCGGTTTCCAGCGGAGACAACTCGGATGAGAACGTTATTGATTGCAGCATGTACGCTCGGGCTTCTGGCCTGTGGCGGCGAAGAGGCGGTTGTTCCACAGGAGCCGTCCTCCCAACTCCAGGCCGTCAGCGGCTCCACCGACCTGGATGGCGTCTATCCACCGCGCCCGTGGACGGCGCCAGCGCTGCTCGTGGACAGCAACTTCCCGAATGGCGTCCTGAACTTCGGGACGGCCAGCAACTTCATCGCCTTCTATGCCGCGATGGACTCAGTCACCGGCGGGAGCACCGGCAGCAGCGGCCTCACTCCCTTCAGCGCCTCCGCCACGACGAGCACCACCACCAACTCCCCGAGCTTCCAGGTGAGACTGTACGCCGGACAGATGCTCGAGGTCGGCACCTGCGACCTGGACGGCGCCTCCTTCACCGGAGACACCCTCCTTCGCCTGGCACTCGTCGGGGGCGCCGAGGTCGCGTCCGGCGACGACGCGTGTGGCGGCACGGGCAGCCGCATCTCCTACACGGCCCCCAGCGACGGGGTCTACGAAGTCCGGATGGGCTGCTATTCGGACGGCGCCTGCAGCGGCACCGTCAGCTACTCGGTCCTGTCGCCCGAAGCGAACGGGGCGCTCATCGGCGCACGGACCTTCACGGGCTCGAACACGAACAACGCCAGCACCAACTACTCCACCCTGGTCCTCCACCTGACGCAGGGGCAGGTGCTCGACGTTGGCACCTGCGGCCTCGCGGGCTCCGGTCTGGTGGGTGATACGTACCTGAAGCTCATCGACGCCGACGGCAATGTCGACATCTTCGGCAGTGACGACGCCTGCAGCGACCACGGCAGTCGCATCACCTACACCGCGGACCGCACGGGTACGTTCGAGGTGCGGCTCGGCTGCTTCTCGACGGGCACCTGCCAGGGAACGGTGGTCTACAACATCACCGCGGCTCCCAGTCAGGACCAGATGCTGCCCGCCGGGTTCGTGAGCGCGAAGACGTATCTGGACAATGCCCGCCCGGGAGAGCAGCCGGGTGACGCCATCGTCGACGTCGACTACGCCGAGTTCGTCGACGACCTCAAGGCCTTCCTCGCCGAGGATGACACCCTGCGCCGCCTCGTCGACCAGGAGCTCCAGGTGATGGTCGAAGGCCAGCTCTACCAGCTCACCAACCTGGGCGTGTTCCAGGTCGACGCGGCGTCCATCCCCGCATATCGCGCCTGGCTCAACACCCATGCCTATGCGATGAACACCGACCCCAATTTCCAGTCGATTCCGGGAGAGGTCGCCCTCCCCAACGGCGCGTATCAGGTCCTGCCGGGCGTCATCCGCAAGGTTGGGAACTTCGGCACGCCGTCGGTGAAGCTGCTCGGCTTCGACGCCGAGGGTGGCGGCGGCGGAGGCACCACGCTGGCCATGGCGGACTTCGCCGACGAGCCCTCCGCCGCGAGTGGGGCCACACAAGTCGCGGACTTCCTCGGCCGGCAGCGGGGCGCGCCCCAGGCAGAGGGTGACTCGCGGGTCCGGGCGCTGGGCGGCACGGAACTCGGTCGAATCTCGTACTGGTCCGGCAAGGTCAACGCGCACAAGGCCGCGGGCGGAGCCTGGCTCAAGGACTCGGATTGCACCTCGGGCGCCAGCATCGCGCCGCTCACGTATTGTCGGAAGTTCTTCCCGGGGACGAGTTCGGTCACCGCGGTGTCCGTCACCGCCAAGCCCCCCAACCTGTGGAACGTCGCGGGCTGCGGTCAGACGTACTCCGGCAACGGCCTCCAGGAGTGGATCTGCGATGGCGCCTCCACGCCTCCGCCCAGCTGCAACCTGACGCCGCCCGCGTTCAACATGCCTGCCTATACGGTCGGCTCGAACTTCAGTCGCTCCGAGTCGGTCGGCATGCCCGGCAACAGGCGCTTCGTCTTCAAGGCCCAGTCACCCGGCTTCCAGTTCAAGCTCTTCGGCGTCGAGGTCGGGTTCCACAAAATCGACATCAAGGCCAAGCTGCAGCGCAAGAAGCGCTTCCTGGGCATCGGCTACTGGGGACCGTCCTACGGCGATGAGATTGTCGTCGGCATGGACAACATGAAGCTCGATACCAGCTACATCGTTCCCTATCCCCAGTACTTCAACACCCTCGTCAAGCCGAAGCTCAGCAGCCTGGCTGACTACAAGATTGGCAACTGGGTGGTGAAGGCGGCCAACATCGCCGTGAACTTCAATCCTCCCGGCCCTGGGGGCCCCATCACCACCCAGAACGTCGCGGACTGGATCAGCGGGGCCATCAACACGCTCATCGGAAGCGTCTACACCAACGTCTGGAAGGCCATCGAGCGGAACGTCATGGATGCCATCGACTGGACCTACAACACGCGGTACGCGGCGCACACCAAGATGGTGAGCGACATCAACGAGGCACACAAGCTCCGGTGGGTCTCCGGCCAGGGTGAGAAGCCTCAGTGCTACAGCCACCAGAACACCTGGTGGTTCGACGCGAACGCGGGCATCCGCTACGTCCAGAATGGCGGCGTCGCCGGGCCGCCGGGCACCCCGCCGACCCAGGTCAACTACAAGTACTCGATGAAGGCCGGTAGCTTCTACGGTCGCACCCGCATCGGCGGCTCCTGGTACGGCCTGCGCTTCGTTCGCCTCCCGTAGCGGACCAGCGGGCTGACCCCTTTGTCATGAATTCGAGGGGCCCCGGGCGCACTCAGGCGTTCCGGGGCCCTTGCTTCACCACTTCATCGTCGGGGTGGCGCCACGGAGATGCTCCAGCAGCTCGCGGCACGTCGTGCGCTTGAGGCTCGGTGACCACCCTCCCCTTCGGGTGCCCCGCGTAACCACCCATTCAATTTGGATGGTTGCATCCGCCCAGCACCGGGGCTACCTTCATCGAAACCACTTAAACAAATACGACGGTTATCCATCCGTCCGCGGAGTGCCCATGCCACCGCCCATCGCCCTCATCGCCGCGCCCTCTGGCCTTGGACTCAGTCGCCCCGACAGGCGGACGCCTCGGGTGGACCTGCTTCCGGAGGCCCTGCTGGAAGCGGGCCTGGGACACCGGCTCAAGGCCCAGGTCGAGCACACCGTGAAGCCCGGTCCCTATGAGCCCCAGCGCGACAAGGAGACCCGGGTCATCAACCCACGAGGAATCGCGGAGTTCAGCTCGAGGCTCGCCGACGTGGTGGAAGGAGTCGTACGCGACAGGCGCTTCCCGCTGGTGCTCGGAGGCGATTGCAGCATCCTGCTTGGCTGCCTCCTCGGCCTGAAGCGCACGTGCGCCCACCACGGCCTCGCCTTCATGGACGGGCACACCGACTTCTGGCCCCCCGAGGCCTCCGAGCTGGGCGGCGTGGCCGGCATGGACCTCTGGTTCTCCTCCGGGCGTGGCCCCGCGGTGCTGTCCAACCTGGAGGGACGCGGGCCCCTGGTGCGGGATACGGACGTGGCGGTGCTCGGCGTCAGGGATTTGGAGCACTGGGGCGCACAGGTCTCCGCCGAACATGTGCGCGACACCGCCATGGGCTGGATGGACCTGAACACGTTGCGCCAGGACGGCATCGCCGCCAGCGTGGAGCAGGCCCTCGCGAGGTTCCGCGCGTCCGGCGTGAGCGGCTTCTGGATGCACCTGGACGCGGACGTCATGGATGACGACGTCATGCCCGCCGTCGACTCCCGCCAACCCGACGGACTGAGCGTGGAGGAGCTGGGCGAGCTGGTCGCCCACCTCGTCGCCTCCGGGCTCGCGGTGGGAATGGACGTCACCATCTACGACCCGAGCCTGGACCCCGAACGCCACGCGGCCCGCGCGCTGGTGGACAGCCTGGCCACGGGGCTGGGGGCCCTGGTGCCCACGCCCAGGACGCGATAGGCCCCGGCCATGGCCGATGCGCACAGCCCCGGGCTCCCGACGGATGTCGTGCTGCTGCTCGACTTCGTCAACACGCTGGACGTGGAGAAGCTCGTCGACGCGGTGCCCACCTCGGACGCACTCACCACCTGGTGCCGCGCGCGCGGCCTCCTGTCTTCAGCGGAGACCTTCTCCCCCGAGTCCTTCAAGGCCGCCATCGAGGCCCGTGAGGCCCTGCGCGCCGTGCTGCTCTCCCATACCGGAGAGCCCCTGCCCGCCTCCGAGCCGCGCGTGTTGGACCGCGTGGCCGCCTCCAGTCCGCTCACCGTCGGCTTCGGCCCCGACGGCGTACGGCTGCGTCCCGCCGGCACGGGCGGATGGAAGGCCCTGGGCGGACTGTTCGCCGCCGTCGTCTCCACCCAACGCGACGGCCACTGGCCCCGGATGAAGGTCTGCGCGGCGGGCGCCTGCCAGGAAGCCTTCTACGACACGTCCAAGAACCGCTCCGGACGCTGGTGCTCCATGGCCGTCTGCGGCAACCGCACCAAGCTCCAGCGCTTCCGCACCAGCCCCCCCAAGCGCTGATCCACCGCCACGACACGGCGTGAGCACCAGGCACACATCCGGTGCCCACCTTCGCTCCACGTATGGGTTCCGCCCCGATTTCTCACTCCGTGACAGGGCTCGGCCCGCAAAACCCCACGAACTTCCAGCCCGTACGCAACCTCTCGCTCCTTCTCCCGAGAATTGGGAAATTCGTACGACTTCGAGGAGAGACACCATGGGTACCGAGCGCATTGGTGACGGTGGGGCAGCAGAGGCGGCACGACGTGCGGCGGAAGCGGCTCGCAGGGCCGCGGAAGAGGCGGCGCGTCGGGCAGCGGAAGCCGCTCGTAAGGCGGCGGAGGCCGCCGCGAAGCAGGCCGCCGAGGCCGCTCGCAAGGCGGCGGAGGCGCAGAAGAACAAGTCGACCTTCGAGCCCGCTGGCGCGAAGAACAAGCTGAACCTGGACGGCAAGAGCGCGCCCTCCACGTCGCTGTTCTCGGAGAACAGCAAGGACGGCAAGGTCAACTGCCTCGACAAGGCCGCGGACTTCGTCAGCAAGTCCTCGCCGGAGCTGCAGGGCCGCTCGGACCTGGTGTTCCTCAAGGACTCGCGCCCGGGTGCCGAGGGCCAGTCGGGCCACGTCGTCGTCCGCCAGGGCGAGCGCGTGTTGGACCCGAGCAACGGCAAGAGCTACGAGGACATGCCGGCGTACCTGAAGGAGCAGCCTCACTACAGCGAGGCGGGCACCATCCCCGGCACGTCCGCCGCGAAGATCTTCTCCACCGAGGCGGGCTCGCCCGAGCGCACCCAGGCCCTGGCCGACGCGAACGTGTCGCCCGAGCTGCAGAAGATGATGGTCGCCGACTACCCGGCGGACATCGGCGGCGCGCCCAACCCCGTCACCACCGAGCCCTACGAGACGAAGATTCCGGGGCAGGCGGGTCCGGTGTCCGTCGAGTTCAGCGACACGCTCGAGAAGGACGTGAAGAAGGAGGACGGGTACGTCACCGTCTCCATCAACGCCGAGACGTCCGTGTCCGCGTCCGGGACGGTGGAGTTCACCAAGGCCAAGGTCGGCGTGGGCGCCTCCGTGGAGGGGAGCGTCGAGGCCGGCAAGACGATGACGTACGAAGTGAAGATGAAGGAGGCCGACTACGAGAAGCTGAAGCGTGGCGAAATCGCGCCTCCGCATCCGCTCAACGCCGAGACGATTCCGGACGGCACCTCCGTGAAGATGGAGCAGGGCCAGTTCGCCGGCTACGGCCTGGACGTGGGCCTGTCCTACCACGCGGCCGAGCTGGGCATCTCCGGCGACGTGAAGTCCGGCAAGGGCATGTCCATTGAGGTGAGCCGCGATGGCGACAAGCTGTCGATGACGGCGGGCCCCACGGAGTTCATCGAGAACAACGGCAAGGTGAGCCTGGGCGTGGGCCCGGTGTCGGTGAGCATGGGCCGCTCCGACACGCTGAAGGAGTACAAGCTGCGCACCGCCGAGTTCGACCTGTCCAACCCGGACGGGAAGAAGGCGTACGACGCCTTCGCGAAGGACGGCCGGATGCCGGAGAAGGAAGGCCCGGGCGTGGCCAACACGCTGCGCTTCGACAAGATCAACTACGAGTCGACGGGCGGCAAGGTCGGCATCGACGTGGGTCCCTTCAGCATCGAGTCGGACGGCACGACGAACACGGGCGAGTACCTCATCACCCACCACCCGGATGGGACGAAGTCGATGACGTCCGACATCACCTACGGTGGCGACCACCCGGACGTCACCATCGAGCAGAAGTACGGCACGGACGGCAAGCTCATCCCCGGCTCCGAGAAGTTCGCGATGAAGTTCGACACCAAGGACGACAACGCGCGCGAGCTGCTCGTGTACTCGTACACGGGTGACTCGGCGAAGGCGAAGGCGGCCCGTGAGAACGACAAGCCCATCACGCTCAACCTCACCGCCAGCGACATCCAGGAGATGCAGCGGCGCTCCGGCATCCAGGCGGAGAACGGCGGGCACATGGGCATCAACGTCCTGCTCACCGACTACGACGGCAAGCCGAACGACCCGCTGATGGCGGTGCGCAACATGGCCTGCTCGCCGGCGTACAACGAGTACAAGCTGGCGGAGAGCTACTTCGGGCTGTTCCAGGACGGTGACAAGAAGCCGCTGCCCGGCGAGCTGGTCATCGGCTGAGTCGGACTGCTTCGCCCAAGGCCCGGGTCCCCGAGAGGAGGCCCGGGCTTTGTTGTGTCTTGAGTGGAACACGCGCGCGACAGGGCGCTCCGCGCACTGGACGTGGGTGACCTTCGCGGGAGAGGGTCCGGCGGGCACTTCACGTTCCTCCTGGAGACACGCCCGATGGCGCAGGCCCCTGGTTCCGAGCACGGTCAGTTCGTCGAGTACCCCCTGGCGTCCGCGTCCACGGGCCCCTATGGAATCGTCAAGGGAGCGGACGGGGCGCTGTGGTTCACCGAGGTTCACTCGGGCCGAGTCGGACGCGTCGACGTCCAGGGCAGGGTGACGAGCTTCCCGCTGCCGACATCTGAAGCCGGGCCGTCCATCATCACCGCCGGGCCCGACGGCGCGCTCTGGTTCACCGAGCAGAAGGCGAACCGCGTGGGCCGCGTGACGATGAGCGGAGAGGTGACCGAGTTCACGTTGCCGACGCCGCAAGCCGGTCCGTTCGGCATCTGCGCCGGACCCGACGGTGCGCTCTGGTTCACGGAGATGACCGTGCATCGGATTGGGCGGCTCACACCGGACGGTGGCGTCACGGAGTTCCCACTCCAGGCCGGTTGTTATCCCTCGTTCATCACCTCCGGGCCGGATGGCGCGCTCTGGTTCACGGAGAATCAGGGCAACCGCATCGGGCGCATCACCGTGGATGGACAGGTCACCGGCTACGACCTGCCCACGGCCAAGGCGGGGCCCGTGGGAATCACGTGGGGCCCCGACGGCGCGCTCTGGTTCGTCGAGATTCTCGCGGACCAGCTTGGACGAATCACGACGGAGGGGACCATCACCGAGTACCCGTTGCTCCGCTCGGGAGCACGTCCCCACGCCATCGTCACGGGGGCCGACGGGGCCCTGTGGTTCACGCAGTGGGGCAGCAATCACCTCGGGCGGATGACGACCTCCGGGGTCGTCACGGAGTACGCCATCCCCACGCGGAAGGCGGAGCCACACGGAATCACCGTCGGCCCGGATGGAGCCCTGTGGTTCGCCGAGGAAGCAGGACGCATCGGGCGCTTCTCGCTCCCTTGAGGACCGCCACGCCCGCGGCGACAGCGCGACGCTCAGGCCGCGACGACCGCGTCCGGCTCGCGACGCACCTTCGCGAGCGCGGCCACGACGACCTCCGGACCCGCACCCGGCTTGTGCGCGTTCTCGCTCAGGTGCCTGCGCCACGCGCGCGCACCGGGTAGCCCCTGGAACAAGCCGAGCATGTGCCGAGTGACGGCGCTGAGCGGCGCGCCCCGCTGACGGCTGCGCTCGATGTACGGGAGCATGGCCTCCACGACTTCGTGCCGCTCACGCGGAGCCTCCTGCCCGCCGAAGAAGCGACGGTCCGCGTCCGCGAGCAGGTAGGGGTTTTCGTAGACGGCGCGGCCAATCATCACCCCGTCCACGTGCGCGAGGTGCTCGGCGGCGGCATCCAGCGTCTTGATGCCCCCGTTGATGCTGATGTCCAGGTGGGGCAGTTCCTGCTTGAGCCGGTGGACCAGGTCGTAGCGCAAGGGCGGCACGTCCCGGTTCTCCTTGGGACTCAAGCCCTGGAGCCACGCCTTGCGCGCATGGACGATGAACCGCGTGCAGCCCTCGGCGGCCACCA
Source organism: Myxococcus sp. CA040A (assembly GCF_013336725.1). Taxonomy (NCBI): domain Bacteria; kingdom Pseudomonadati; phylum Myxococcota; class Myxococcia; order Myxococcales; family Myxococcaceae; genus Myxococcus; species Myxococcus sp. CA040A. Next base: position 21,897 of record NZ_JABUMR010000011.1, read on the forward strand.
GGCGCACGAAGCGCTCCAACGTGGACCACTCCTCCATCTCGTCGATGGCGATGCGCGACTTCACCGTCACCGGGATTTTCACCGCCGCGCGCATGGCGCCCACCAGCCGCGCCACCAGCTCCGGCTCCGCCATGAGACACGCGCCGAACCGGCCGGACTGCACCCTGTCGCTGGGGCAGCCCACGTTGAGGTTCACCTCGGCGTAGCCCCACGACTCGGCGATGCGCGCGGACTCGGCCAGGGCCTCCGGCTCCGAGCCACCGAGCTGGATGGCCACCGGATGCTCGGCCGCTTCGTAGCCCAGCAGCCGCTCGCGGTCGCCATGGAGCACGGCGCCCGTGGTCAGCATCTCCGTGTACAGCAGCGTGTGCTGGCTGATTTGACGGTGGAAGTACCGGCAGTTGCGGTCCGTCCAGTCCATCATCGGCGCGACACACAACGGCATGGGTCGGGAAGGCATCGGACCTCCTCTACCCGGCTTTCCCTCCCCTGCCCACCCCCCAGTGACGCCCGGGGGCCCGAAGGGAGAGGAGCCGGACAACCGTCCCGGTTAGGCTGTCCGCGTGCCGCCGAGCCCGCCCCTTCTGGATGACATGCTCCTCTTCTCGGAGGTGGTGACCGCGGGCGGCATCACCGCCGCCTCCACGCGACTGGGGCTGCGCAAGTCCACCGTCAGCCGCCGGCTCTCCGCCCTGGAGGAGCGCCTGGGGGTGCGCCTCCTGGAGCGCAACGCCCGACATTTGAGGCTCACCGAGGCCGGGCGCGACTACCACGCCCACTGCGCGCGGCTGGTCGCCGAGGCCCGCGAGGTGAACCGCGCGCTGGGCGAGTCCCGCACCACGCCCCAGGGCACCCTGCGCATCGCCACCCTCTCCCTGCTGGGCGAGCTGCTCACGCCCGTCATCGCCGAGCTGCTCCTGCGCCACCCGCTCCTGCGCGTGGAGGTCTCCCTCGCCGAGGCCCACGTGGACCTCATCGCGGAGGAGTACGACCTGGCCCTGCGCACGGGCCCGCTGGCGGACTCGTCGCTGGTGGCGCGCAAGCTGGGGCGCCTGCGCACCGGCTACTACGCCAGCGCCGCCTACCTCTCCCGGCAGGGCACTCCAAAAAGCCCGGCGGAGCTCCAGGGCCACGCCTGCGTCGTGCTGGCCGAGCCCGGCACCGACGAGGTCTGGTTCTTCGGAGAGGGCCGCACCGCGAAGAGCATCCCCGTCACCGGAAGGCTGCGGGTGCCCAGTGTGCGCGCGGGACAGGCGGCGGCTCGCGCGGGGCTGGGCGTGGTGCGGCTGCCCGCGTCGCTCGTCGTCGACGACGTGAGGAACGGGCTGCTCGTCCCCGTGCTGGAGACAGAGACGCCACCGGGCATCCCCATCTTCGCCGTCTACCCCAGCAGCCGGCAGCTTCCCCCCAAGGTGCGCGCCTTCCTGACGCTCCTGGGTGAGCGCGGCGCCGCGCTTCCCTGGGAAGAAGCCACCGCGCCGGGCCGCGCCCGTTAGGAGCACTTCCCGCAACGAAGCGTTCCGCCAGGGGCTCTCGTTCCGGCGCCCTGGGGCCACTACACCTTCCCTCCACACGAAAGGCGCGGCCCCGCGGGCCGTGCCCCACGAGGAGGACAGGACATGGCGGCGGACGTCATCGAGCTGGGAGACGCGGAGTTCGACCGGGAAGTACTGGAAGCGAAGGGGCCCGTGTTGGTGGACTTCACCGCCGCGTGGTGTCCCCCATGCAGGTTCATCTCCCCCATCCTCGATGCGCTGGCGGTCGAGTACCGGGGCCGGCTCAAGGTGACGAAAATCGACGTGGACGCCCACCAGGAGGCGGCGCAGCGCTACGGCATCCGCGCCTTGCCCTGCCTGCTCGTGTTCAAGGAGGGCAAGGTGGTCCGCCAGCTCGTGGGCGCGATGCCCCGGGCGAGGCTGGAGCAGGAGCTGCTCGCCTGGCTCTGAGACAGGCCCCGGCTAATGGCTGGAGACAGAGGGGCGCCAGGACGACAGCAGCCCACCCCTGGCGCGCCCGGCCTGTAGCACCGGCCGGGAGTACGGCCGCCCTCTGTGGTGACTGGCTTTCAGTTGCAAGTCAAAAAGGAAGGCTGGCGATTATCCCCAGGTGAGGTAGTCACGGGCGCGCCACGGGAGCGTCACGACCAGGTGACACCCCGGGCATGCCCAACCGGGAGGTAGCCATGCTCGAAAGGCTGATGCCCAAGTCGGACGAGTTCTTCGACGACTTCGACAAGCAGTGCGCCGCGACAGTCCAGGGCGCGAAGATGCTGTACGAACTGTTGAGCGACTATCGCGATGTGCCCGCACGGGTCCGCGCGCTCAAGGACGTGGAGCACCAGGGCGACGAAGTCACCCACACCGCCTTCAACCGTCTGCACAAACAGTTCATCACCCCGTTCGACCGGACGCAGATTCACTCGCTGCTGTCGCGCATCGACGACGTGCTGGACCTGGCGAACGCGGCCGCGTCCCGGCTGCACTACTACGAAATCCAGAGCAGCCTGCCGGATGCGACGGAGCTGGCGCGCCTGCTGGTCCTGTCCTCGGAGAAGGTGCAGGAGGTGGTGGCGGCGCTGCGGCTCATCAAGAAGCCCGAGCAGATTCTGGCCGGCTGCAAGGAAATCAAGCGGCTGGAGACGCAGGCGGACGAGGTGCTGCGCTCCGGGCTGGGCCGGCTCTTCAAGAGCGGGGTCGACACTCTGACCATCATCAAGTGGAAGGAGATCTACGACCTCATCGAGACCGCCACGGACAAGTGTCAGGGTGTGGCGAACGTCATCGAGGGTGTGGTGCTGGAGCACTCCTGAGATGCTACTCGCCGCCGTCATCCTGATCGTCGGAGTCGCCCTCATCTTCGACTTCATCAACGGCTTCCACGACGCGGCGAACTCCATCGCCACCGTGGTGTCCACCCGGGTGTTGTCACCGAACCTGGCCGTGGCGTGGGCCGCCTTCTTCAACTTCATCGCCGCCTTCAGCGGGGGTGTCCATGTCGCCAACACCATGGGCAAGGGCATCATCAACTTCGACATGCTGCGCGGCGCGGGCCCCTCGGCCGTGCTGTCGGTCATCTTCGCCGCGCTGATGGGCGCCATCGCCTGGAACCTCCTGACGTGGTGGTGGGGCCTGCCCTCCTCCTCGTCACACGCGCTCGCCGGAGGAATGATTGGCGCGACGGTGCCGGTGCTGGGCTTCAAGGGACTGATGGGCGCGGGCATCGCGAAGATCGCCGCCTTCATCGTGCTCTCGCCCCTCATCGGCACGTTCCTGGGCATGACGCTGATGCTCATCAGCACCTGGGTGGTGCACAAGCAGACGCCCACCTACGTGGACCGGTGGTTCCGCCGCCTCCAGCTCGTGTCCTCCGCCATCTTCTCGTACAGCCACGGCACCAACGACGCGCAGAAGGTGATGGGCATCATCGCGGTGGTCCTCTTCGGCACCATCTGGAAGGACCGCCCGTTCCACATCGACTGGTGGATGATCATCTCCTGTCACGCGGCCATCGCCCTGGGCACGTTCTTCGGCGGCTGGCGCATCATCCGCACCATGGGCCACAGCCTCACGAAGCTGGCGCCCATCGGCGGCTTCAGCGCGGAGACAGGTGGCGGCGTCACCATCATCGCGCTGGCGGAGCTGGGCATCCCCGTGTCCACCACCCACACCATCACCGGTGCCATCGTCGGCGTGGGTTCCACGCGCGGCTGGCGCGCGGTGAAGTGGGGTGTTGCCGGCCGCATCATCTGGGCCTGGGTGTTCACCATCCCCGCCGCCGCGCTCATGGCGCTGCTCGTCTACGGGCTTACCCAGGTGGTCGTCCGGCTGGTGGGTTGAGTCCGGCCTCCCCCTGCCCGCCCGCGCCGGCCACTTCCTTCGGGAGGCCCGCGGGCGGGTGCTAGCATTCCCCACTCCATGCGTCTCATCCTCAACCCCGGGCGGGAGGGAGAGCAGGAGCTCCTGCTCTCCGAGGGCACCACCACCATCGGCAGGACGGACGAGAGCTCCGTCTGCGTGCTCCACAAGAGCATCTCGCGGCGCCATGCGCGGCTGGAGCGCCAGGGCTCGCGCGTGGTGCTGGTGGACCAGGGCAGCAAGAACGGCACGTTCATGGGGGAGGTCCGCGTCGAGCGGCACGTGCTCCAGGAAGGCGAGGCCTTCCGCTGCGGCGAGGTGTGGTTCCAACTGCTCGCGGGCGACCCCGAGCGCGAGGAGGAGCTGAGTCCGCTGCACACGCGCACGCTGGACACGCGCTTCACCCTGTCTCCCCTGGAGACCCTGCTGGACGCGGACGCGCCCCGGCTGCGGGTGCGACCGGAGCCCGAGGGCGACACGACGCGGGAGCGGCTCCAGGTGCTGCTCGCCGTGGCGCAACTGCTCGCCTCGCCCGGCTCGCTGGACACGCTGCTGGAGCGCATCCTCCAGCTCGTCTTCCGCATCCTCGGCGTGGACCGCGCGGCGCTGTTGCTGGTGGACGAAGCCACCGGAGAGTTGCGCCCTCGCGTGGCGCGCGCGGCGAGCGGAGAGACGCTCCCGGAGCGCTTCTTCAGCCAGCGCATCGTCGACTTCGTGCGCACCCACGGCCTGGCGTCCCTCTTCGCCAACGCCCAGCGAGACGTGCGCCTGGACAGCTCCGCCTCCATCCGCTCGCAGGCCATCCTCTCCGCCATGTGCGTGCCGCTGCGTCCGCGCGACACCTGGCTGGGCGTGCTCTACGTGGACAACCGCTCGCAGGGCGGGCTCTTCACGGAGCAGGACCTGGAGTTCCTCACCGCCTTCGCCAACCAGGCCGCGGTCGCCATCGACAACGCGCGGCTGGCGCGACGGTTGGAAGAGGAGGCCGTGCTGCGCAACACGTACCTGCGCTTCTTCCCTCCCGCCGTGGTCCGCAGGCTCAACGCGTCACCGGGCGCGTCGCTGGAGGTGGTGGAGACGGAGGTGACGGTGCTCTTCGCGGACATCTCCGACTTCACGCCGCTGTCGGCGTCGCTGCGTCCCCGGGAAGTCGTGGACATGCTCAATGAGTACTTCCCGGTGATGGCGGACGCGGTCTTCCGTCACGAGGGGACGCTGGAGAAGTACATCGGCGATGCGCTGATGGCCGTCTGGGGCGCGCCCTTCTCCCGGGACGACGACGCGGACCGGGCCGTGCGCGCGGCGGTGGACATGCAGCGCGCGCTGGTGGCGCTCAACGCGCGCTTCCGCGCGAAGGGCCACCCGGAGCTGCGCATCCACGTAGGCCTCAACAGCGGCCCCGCCGCCGCGGGCAACATCGGCTCCGGGCACTATCTGCAGTACGCCACCCTGGGTGACGTCACCAACGTGGCCAGTCGCGTGTGCGGCGTGGCGAAGGCGGGAGAGGTCGTCCTCTCGGAGGCCACGCGCGCCCGACTGCGCGAGTCGACCTGGCGCCTGACGACGCTGCCGCCCACCCGGGTCAAGGGCAAGCAGGACGCCCTGACGCTCCACCGGGTGGCGTGGGACTGATGGAGCGACACGGCCCTCGCCCGCTCGTTCGGGAGGGTGGCTTGACTCGCACCGGGGTCATCGGTCAGCGTTCCACTTCGTGAACGGCATGCGCCAGGACTTCGCGTGGACCCGGGGACAGACGTCCCCGTCCTTCGCGCGCGCGGCGACCGCTCCCTCCACTCGCACGACGACGACGACCACTACCACCACGACTCCTCGCGGAGCGCGGGAGGTCTAGCTCGGAATCGGCAGTGCTTCCGACCTGGCCCCGCGCTCCCCGGCGCGGGGCCTTTTTCGTTTTCCTCCACCCACCTGGAACGCCATGCAGACCCAGACCTCGACGACGCCCCGCCAGTCCGCAGTCTCGCGCCGCCCCGCCCTCCACGAGGTGCCGTCATGCGCGTGATGAAATTCGGCGGGACGAGCGTGGGCGGCACCGCGCAGATTCGGCGCGTGGTGGACCTGGTGGAGCAGGCCCGCAAGGAGACACGGGTGATGGTGGTGGCCTCGGCCGTCACCGGCATCACCAACCTCCTGGTGGACACGGCGCGGCTCGCACAGGAGGGCGGCGCGGTGGACGCCGCGCTCTCCCGCTTCGAGCAGACCCACCTCTCCATCGCCCGGGAGATGGGCAGCGAGTTGGAGGCGCTCGCGCCGCTGGAGCTGGGGCTCGCGGCCATCTCCACCGAGCTGCGCGGCCTGCTCCAGGGCGTGGGCCTCCTGCGCGAGTGCTCCCCTTCCGTGCTCGCCCACCTGTCCGGCCTGGGCGAGCGCGCCTCCTGTCTGCTGCTGGAGGCGCTGATGTCGGCGCGCAAGCTGTCCCCGCACGCGGTGGAGCCGCGCCACGTGCTCATCTGCACGGGAGACCCACTCCAGGCCACGCCGCGCATGGACGAGATTCGCGCACGCTTCGCCCCGCTGCGCGACGCGAGCGGCCCCGGGCTGATGCTGATGCCGGGCTTCTTCGGCGGTGACGAGCGCGGCAAGACGCTGTCACTGGGACGCGGAGGCTCGGACTATTCGGCGGCGCTGGCCGCGGCCGCGCTAGATGCCCGGCTCCTCGAAATCTGGACGGACGTGGACGGCATCTTCAGCGCCGACCCGAGGCTGGTCCCCGAGGCCTTCCCCCTGGCGGAGGTGAGCTTCGAGGAGGCGATGGAGCTGGCGTACTTCGGCGCCAAGGTGCTCCACCCCAAGACGATTGCCCCGGCCCGCGAGCGCGGCATCCCCGTGCGCGTGTGCAACAGCTTCCGGCCCGAGCACCCCGGCACCCTGGTGACGGACTCCGCCGCGCCGCCGGACCACCCCGTGCGCGGCCTGTCCTTCCTGCGCGACGTGGCGCTCATCAACATCGCCGGCGCGGGCCTCAAGGGCGTGCCGGGCACCGCCGCGCGCGTCTTCGCGTCCATGGCCCGCACCGGCATCTCCGTGGTCCTCATCACCCAGGGCTCCAGCGAGTGCTCCATCAGCTTCTGCGTGCAGCAGTCGGAGTCCGACGCCGCCGTGCGCGCGCTGGAGACCGAGTTCGAGGTGGAGCGCGAGGCCGGCAAGGTGGACACGATTGAGCGCCAGGGCCAGCTGGCGGTGCTCAGCATCGTCGGCGACGGCATGCGCCACCGCGTGGGCGTGGCCGGCACGTTCTTCAGTGGCCTGGCCGACGTGGGTTGCAGCATCGCCGCCATCGCCCAGGGCTCCAGTGAGCGCAGCATCTCCGCCGTCATCACCGAGGCGGACGGCCCGCGCGCCATGGCCCACGTCCACCACCGCTACTTCGGCACCACGGAGGTGGTGGAGCTGCTGGTGGCCGGCGTGGGCAGCGTGGGCGGGGAGCTGATGCGGCAGATTCGTCAGCAGGCCCCCCACCTGCGCGCCCAGGGCGTGGACCTGCGGGTGTGCGCCATCGCCAACAGCCGCAAGGGCGTCATCGAGCCCGCGGGCATCCCCCTGGGGCAGTGGAAGGAGAAGCTGGAGGCGGGCACCGCGTCCGCGTCGCTGGACTCCTTCCGCGAGCAGGCGCGCGAGAAGCGCCCGGGCCGTCCCATCTTCGTGGACTGCACCAGCAGCGAGGACGTGGCGCTCGCCTACCCGTCCCTCCTGGCCTCGGGGCTCCACGTCGTCACCGCCAACAAGAAGGCCAACGCGGGACGCATGGCCCACTGGCGCGCCATCCGCGAGACGGCCTCGCGCCACCAGCGCCGCTTCCTGTACGAGACGAACGTGGGCGCGGCCCTGCCCGTCATCGACACGCTGAAGAACATGCTGCGCACCGGAGACCAGGTGCACCGCATCGAAGGCATCCTCTCCGGCTCGCTGTCCTTCATCCTCGGCCTCACCGAACAGGGCGTGCCGCTGTCACAGGCGGTGGGCACCGCCATGGAGAAGCGCTTCACCGAACCGGACCCTCGCGATGACCTGCAGGGCACCGACGTGGCGCGCAAGGTGCTCATCCTCGCCCGGGAGCTGGGACGCGAGGTGGAGCTGGAGCAGGTGGCGCTGGAGTCGCTCCTGCCCGCGGACTTCGACGCGGACGGCCCGCTCGACGCGTTCCTGGAACGGCTGCCGAGCATCGACGCCGCCTTCCAGCGCCGCGTGGAGCGCCTGCGCGACGAGGGGAAGGTGCTGCGGTACGTGGGCAGCGTCGGACAGGAGGGCTGCGCGGTGGGCCTGAAGGCCGTGCCCCTGGAGAACCCGCTGGCGGCGGTGAAGGGCGGAGAGAACGCGCTCAGCTTCCTCTCCGAGCGCTACAGCCCCACGCCGCTCGTCATCCGGGGCTACGGCGCGGGCGCGGCGGTGACGGCGTCCGGCGTGTTGGCGGACGTGCTGCGGCTGGTGGAAGGCCCGCTGACGTGAGTCCACTGGGGCAGCTCGACGACAAAGCGGGCGCCCCGCCCCGGCTCGCTCTCCACCCACACCCGGCCACCGTGGGCCTCCACGATTTGTCGGGTGATGAAGAGGCCCAGTCCCAGCCCTCCATAGTTGGGTGAGGCGGCGCGCTCGAAGCGCTCGAAGATGCGCGCCTGGGCCTCGCGGGGGATGCCCATCCCCCGGTCCTCCACGCTCAGCCACACCCGCTCGTCGTGGGAGGCCAGCCGCATCCAGATGGGCTGGCCCGCCCCATACTTCACCGCGTTCGTCAGCAGATTCATCATCACCTGCTCCACGCGAAGCCTGTCCCAGCGGCCCGGCAGCGACGGTGGCGCCTCCAGCACCAGCTCGCAGCCTGCCTTCTCCAGTTGCTCCCGGAGGTGGGCCGCCACGTCGCGCGCCACCACCGACAGGTCCATCTCCTCCGGGCGCAGGGCGAGCCGCGACTCGTGGATGCGGGAGACGTCGAGCAGGTGCTCCACCAGTCGCGACAGCCGCGACAGCTGGCTTTCGCAGACGAAGAGCATGCTGGACAGCCTGGCGGCGAGCGTCGAGTCGGGCCGGGGCCGCGACAGCAGGGCCGCCATCTGCTGCATGCGCAGCTTCATGGACGTCAGCGGCGTCTTCAGCTCATGGGAGGCGATGGAGAGGAACTCGTCGCGGACGCGAATGGCCTCCTGGGACTTGCGGTACAGCTGCGCATTGTCGATGGCGAAGGCCGCGCGGCGCCCCAGCTCCTCCGCCAGCGCCACCTGGTCCGCGCCGAAGCTTCGCGCGGACCGCGACGTCGACAGGAGGGTCAGCACGCCCAGGCTCCGGCCGCGCGCCTGGAGCGGCACGCTGAGGGAGGGTCGACCGCCCAGCGCGCGCACGCGGCGCCACTGCCTCGCATCCAGCCCATCCTTGTCCAGGATGCCCCCAGGCAATCGCGAGCACTCCGAGCGCCCCGTCGCCATCACCGCCACCGGGCCCCGGTGGACATCTGGAAGCAGCGGGTGGGCCGAGAGCAGCGCTCGCACATCCTCGGCCTGCCCGGGCTCTCGGGCCGACACCGCCACCGGACGCAGTCGCCCGCCTTCCCCCGGGATGAAGACGACACACACGTCCGCGAGCCGGGGCACCGTCAGCTCCGCGACGCGCTGGAGCGTCGTCTCGTAGTCGAGCGACGTGCCCAGTTCGCGACTCGCCTCGGCGAGAAACCGCTGCGCTTCCTCCAGGCGCTTGCGCTCGGTGATGTCCGTGGAGATGCCGCAGACGGCATAGGGCACGCCCAGGGCGTCCATGAGCGGGAACTTCTGGGTGATGTACGTGTGGAGGCCGTCCTCCTGGGGGATGCGCTCCTCCTGGGCCAGCGGCATCCGGCGCTGGAGCACCGCGCCGGTCATCCGCTGGAAGCCGTCCGCGACCTCCGGCGGGAAGAGGTCGTGGACCTGTTTGCCGATGACGTCCTCGCGGGTGCGGCGGAACATCAACTCCCACTGCCGGTTGACGAAGACGTAGCGACCCTGGGTGTCGAGCAGGAAGAAGATGGAGGTGGCGTTGTCCAGGATGGCCCGCAGCTGCTGCTCACTCTGCAGGAGGGCCTCCTCCGCGCGCTTGCGCTCCGTCACGTCGAGCAGCACCGCGAGCGAGCGGACCCACGCGCCGCTCGAGTCGCGCTCGGCGATGGCGGACAGCAACACGTCGAGGTACTCGCCGTTCTTCTTGCGAAGCCGGTACGGGACGTCCTTGCAGAAGCCCGTCGCGAAGAAGGCGGGCAGCACCTTCTCCCGGGCAAGCCGCGTGGACTCCTCGGACAGGAACTCCACCGAGTCGTGGCCCAGCACCTCCTCGCGCCGGTAGCCCAGCGTGGACAGCCAGCAGTCGCTGACACTGATCAGCCGGCCCTCGCGGTCGATGGAGTGCATCATCACCGGCGTGTTGTTGTAGAGCATCCGGTGCTTCTGCTCACTCTCGAGCAGGGCCTGCTCGGCCCGCTTGAACTCGGTGATGTCGGTGAAGACGGCGACCCCGCCGCGCGGTGCTCCGCTCGCGTCCCGCACGGGTCGGCAGCTCACCAGCAGCCAGACGCCCGAGGGCTTCTCGGGGTTGCGCAGGAAGATCTCCACCTGACTCATCGACTCGCCCCGGATGGCGCGCGCCAGCGGCAGGTCCTCCGGGGGATACGGCGTGACCTGGTCCGGCAGGAAGAGGCCAAAGTGCGATGACCACTCGGAGAGCGCCGTGCCCGAGGCGTCCACCCCCATCAACTGCTCCGCGGTGGGGTTGATGAAGACGAACCTCCCCTGCTCGTCCGCCACCACCACGCCCTCCGCCATGCTGGTGACGACGGACTGGAAGAAGCCCTCGCCGCCCTCGACAGGCGCATCCCTCCCGGTGGGGCGAGGCAGGCTCGGACTGTCGGTCGAAGAGGGCATGGCGAGGAGACGATGGGCCAGGGGGTCGCTCGCCCCCCGCGCGCGACGCCTGCGTGAACGATGCGTGCGCCCTGCTCCAACGCCAACCCACACCTGGGTCCGAGGCGAGGCCGGCCTGCCTGCCGAGCCTCGAGGACGGGCCCGCACGCCCGGACGCTCCCGGCCAGAGTGCACACCCTTCCCCGACAATTCGCGGCTCACGGGCCGCATCCGCCCTCCAACGTTTGAAGTTCCAGGAGGACCCGCCGAGAATGCCCGCCACCCATCGAAAGCGAAAGGAAGGGGGAGGACGGAATGTACGTGTCTCGCAAATCGGTCTGGGGCCGCACCAGCGCGATGCTGGCGCTCGCGCTCAGTCTCACCATGTTCGGCTGTACCGACAACGGCAATGACGACGAGCCCGACGGCGGAGGCAATCCCGATGCGGGGGTGCCCGAGCCCGATGCGGGCCCGCCGATCACCGCCACCCTCACCGGCAGGGTGACGTACGACTTTGTTCCGGCCATCCTCACGACCACGCCCATCCGTGGCGGCATGCTGGCCTTCGCACAGACGAGCGTGCGGCCCGTGCGCAACGCCGCCGTCCAGGTGATGCGGGGCACCACCGTGCTCGGCACGGCGACGACGGACGAGGACGGCCGCTACCAGCTCACCTACACCGCCGGCACCGGCGCCAACCTGACGCTCGCGACCCTGGCCAAGACGACCACGCCCGCCATCCAGGTGGAGGACAACACGGCGCGCAACGCCATCTGGGCCGTGTCCGCCACCATCACCGGCGGCACCACGAGCAGGGATTTGCACGCGGGCCACGGTTGGACGGGCTCCTCCTACAACCCGAGCCAGCGGGTCGCCGCGCCCTTCGCCATCCTGGACAGCATGTACACCGCGTCACGGGCCTTCCTCGCCGTGCGCACGGTCCCCTTTCCACCGCTCAAGGTGAACTGGAGCCCGAACAACATCGCGGAGCGCAACAACAGCGGCGACACCTCCACCGGGCAGATTGGCACCTCGCACTTCTCGCCCTCGGAGAACGAAGTCTACGTGCTCGGCAAGGAGGGCGCGGACACCGACGAGTTCGACAACCACGTCATCGTCCACGAGTGGGGGCACTACTTCGAGTCCAACCTCTCCCGCTCGGACAACCCGGGCGGCCAGCATATCGGCGGCGACGTGTTGGATCCGCGCATCGCCTTCGGAGAGGGCTACGGCAACGCGCTCTCCGCCATCCTCCTGCCGGACCCCCTCTACGTCGACACCTCCTGGGGAGCAGGCCGGCAGACCGCCTTCGGCTTCGACATGGAGACGGCGGCCGCGGACGACCCGACGCCAAGCGTCTTCTCCGAGTTCAGCGTCATGCGGCTGCTCTATGACATCTTCGACGCCTCGAGCGCGGCCGAGGCTTCGTATGACCAGGTGAACATCGGCCTGGGCACGCTGTACGACGTGCTGGTGGGACCGCAGAAGACGACGCCCGCGCTGACGACCATCGGCTCCTTCATCCACGGGCTCAAGGCGCAGCCGGGCGTCAACGCGGCGGCCCTGGACACGCTCGCGGCCCACTACCAGATCGGCTCGATTCGCTCCGCCTTCGGCGAAGGCGACACCCAACTGGCGGCCATGTACACCACGGTGTCGTCGCTGCCGTACAACGCCAACGGCACCCTCACGGGCGGCAAGCCCTCCAACCAGCAACAGCAGAACCGGTACTACGTCTTCAACGGCACGGGCAGGACGGTGATCATCTCCGCCAACTCGACCGAGGACGTGGGCATCCAGGCCCTCCAGCAGGGCACCCGAGCGGGCTTCGCCGACGATTTCCTCAGAGGCACGGAGTCCTTCCGCTTCTCCAGCCAGGCGGACCGTCAATACGTGCTGATCGTGACGGGCTTCAAGGACAGCACGGGCACCTACAACTACTCCGTCTCCATCACCAGCCCATGAACGGACCTCGCCTCTTTCAGTCTCCCCCAGGAGTTCTCATGAATCGCATCGCACCCGCGCTCCTCTCCGGCCTCCTCGCGCTCGTGGCGCCGGTGGCCTGCACGTCTCCGGCGAAGAGCAGCCCCGCCGGGAGCGGTACGGCGGACACCTCGTCGCAGGCGGACGGGGCCACCACCGGCAAGATCAGCGCGCCCGTGGAGGTGGGCGCCACGCTGGCCAGCGACAAGGCCACCGTCACCCTGCGCTTCCAGGGCCCCGCGGACGACGTCCAGGTGGACATCTCCGGCCTGGACGGGCTGCGCGTGACGAGCGAAACCACGCCCCTGCGGGGCGCCCGCTTCGAGCAGGCCACCACCACCACCCTGGACGTGGACTTCACCCCGGGCGACGGGCGTTCGCTCCTCGTCGTCGCCATCAGCGGCACCTTCCGAGGCGCTCCGATGACGAAGGTGGCCACCTTCTCCGTGGGAGAGCCCAGCGTGCAGCAGCAGAAGACCCAGGGTGACGTGGTGACGGGGGACGACGGTCAGCCCATCAAGCTGATGCCCTCGTCCGACTCCGCGCGGTAGCTCACGCGCGGCGGGCCTGGACGGGCCCTGAAAAGAACCGCGGGGAGCGCGCCCCCTCGACGCGCTCCCCGCCGTATGGACTGCTCGAATTCGAACTTCCGGTCCAACGTCGGGCACGCCCCTCGGCATGCCCTCCGGAAGCCACGCCCCTCCCCAGGGGCGCCCCCTCACAAGGTCAGAGGCGAGCCCCCCGGCGCGCCTCGTCCCCCCTCGAACGCAGTGCGTTCGAAAACTCGAGTGCCGGCAAACCGCCCGGACACTCCCCCCAACCGCCCTTCAGACGCTCTGCGTCTGAACCCCTTGGACACCCCGGCTCTGCCCGGATGTCCCCACCTTTCGAAATATCCAAACGCGACGGGTCCAAATCCTTGAGCGCGGGATTTCCGCGGCGATTTTCGGCCCGGGGTTCAGTCCTTGCGGCGCTTGGCGCGAGAGCTCTCCCACCCCATCACCGTGCGGCCCTTTTCGAACTTGCGCTGCTCACGCTGCGCGGCGGGGCTCGTCTGGCGCGACTGGAACGCCTTCTCCTTCTGGAGCTTCTCGAAGCTCGAGAGCCGCTCCTCGGGAAGTGTTCCGGCCTTGACGGCGGCGCGCACGGCGCACCCCGGCTCGCCCTGGTGGGTGCAGTCGTTGAAACGGCACCCTTCCGCCAGCTCGAGGATGTCGGCGAAGGTCTGCTCGATGCCTTCCTCCTCATCCCCCATCAGCCCCAGCTCGCGCATCCCGGGGCCGTCGATGAGCAGTGCGCCGTGGGGCAGGAGGAACAGCTCGCGGTGCGTCGTCGTGTGACGCCCCTTGTCATCCTCCACGCGAACCGACTGGGTGGCCAGGCGCTCTTCGCCCAGCAGCCGGTTGACGAGGGTGGACTTGCCCACGCCGGAGGAGCCCAAAAGCGCGCCCGTCTTGCCGGAGGGCAGCAGCGCCCGCACCGCGTCGAGCCCCTCGCCAGTCCATGAGCTCAGCGCGAGCACGGGGACCCCGGGGGCCAGTGCCTCCACGGCCTGGACGAGCGACGTCGCGTCGTCGTGGAGGTCCACCTTGGTGAGCAGCACCGCGGGGGTGGCGCCGCTGCTCCAGGCCAGGGTGAGCGCGCGCTCGATGCGGCGGGGGTTGAAGTTCGAATCCAGCCCGGCGACGAGCAGCACGACGTCCAGGTTGGCGGCGATGAGCTGGCCGCCGCCCTGCTCGCGGCCGACCTCCCGGCGCACGAGCAGGCTTTTGCGCGGCAGGACGGCGTGCAGCATTCCCTCCCCTTTTCCGGGAGGCATGAGCATCGCGACCCAGTCGCCCACGGTGGGCAGCGACTCGGCGCCGGGGGCCTGGTGGAGCAGCTTTCCCGCGGTGCGCGCCCACAGGGTGCGCTCGGCGGTCTGCACGGAGACGAGCCCTCGGTGCTGGCGCACCACGCGGCCGGGGACGAGGGGCAGAGGGGACGACGCGACGACGACGGAGAAAGCCTGGGCCAGCTCGGGCCCCCAACCAAAGGTTTCAAGTGACACGTGGAAAGACTCCGGACAGAGCGGTGCCTGCGGCGCACCTCGGTTCTTCAGGGGCACCCGGGGGGACGTGGACCGCGCTGTGACGGGCCTTCACGCCGGCCTTACCAGGCCCGCGTCCTCCGGGTGAACAGGACTCCCACCGCGGCAAGATGAATGTCGGCGTGCATGGGGCCTCCAGGGGACACGCGAGACGACGACGACCGCCGTCCGGCGCCCCCTGCATATCAACGAGGCCCGCCCCGTGCACGGGGGATGTCGTGGGGGGCGGGTGGTACAAAACGTCCCGCCCGTCGTCTCGGTAGAGAAGGCCGCGGACACACGAGCCTGGGAACGCCGATGCGCGAGGACTACGAGGCGGAGCTGCGGGCGGTGCTCTTCGAGGGCCTGCTCTCGGACAGCGAAGTGGAGGCGCTGCGGGCGGAGGCCCTGCGACGCGAGGCCGCGCCCCTGGAGCTGTTGCGGGAGCGGGGGCGACTGTCCGAGCACACGCTCGCCTCGCTGAGGAGCGCGTCGCGCGCGGCCCTCCAGGGCGCGCTGGTGGGCGCCCCCACCGCCACCGGCCATGTGGGGCCCCCCAAGGCGCTGGAGCCGGAGCCGGAGCCTGGCTTCCCCGTGCCGGGCTGGGAGCGCTACGCGCCCATCCGCTTCCTGGGACAGGGCGGCATGGGGCGCGTCTTCCTGGTCCAGGACCCGGTGCTGCGTCGCCCCGTGGCGCTCAAGTTCGTGAGGGACGACGACTCGGACCGGGCGCGGCACTTCGTCGCCGAGGCGCAGGCCCAGGCACGGGTGGACCACGAGCGGGTGTGCAAGGTGTACGAAGTGGGCCAGGTCCAGGGCCGCGCGTACATCGCCATGCAGTACGTGGACGGCCAGCCCCTCCACCAGCTCGCGGGCGTGCTCAGCCTGGAGCAGAAGGCGCTCATCCTGGCCCAGGCCGCCGAGGGCGTGCACGCCGCCCACCGCGCGGGCCTCATCCACCGGGACCTCAAGCCGTCCAACATCCTGGTGGAGCGCACGGCCGACGGGCAGTGGAAGCCGTACGTCATGGACTTCGGCCTCGCCAGGGACCCGGGAGAGGGGGCCACCGCCACGGGCTCCATCCTCGGCACGCCGCACTACATGGCGCCGGAGCAGGCGCGCGGAGAGGTGAACCGCCTGGACCGCCGCGCGGACGTCTATGCCCTGGGCGCCACGCTCTACGCGCTCCTGGTGGGCCAGCCGCCCATCCCCGGGGGCAACGCGCTGGAGGTGCTCAGCCGCATCCCCACCGAGGACCCCACACCGCCTCGCGTGCTCGCGCCCGAGGTTCCCGCGGACCTGGAGGCCATCGTCCTCAAGTGTCTGGAGAAGGAGCGCGCGGGCCGCTACGACTCGGCGCGCGCGCTCGCGGAGGACCTGCAGCGCTTCCTCGACGGGGAGCCGGTGCTCGCGCGCTCGGTGGGGACGGCCTGGAGGCTGGCGCGGCTGACGCGCAGACACTGGCGTGGGTTGCTGCTCGCGGCGGTGGCGGGCCTGCTGATGTTGCTGGCCGGGGTGCAGGCCGTGCTGGCCCGCCGGGACGCGGACGTGCGCGAACACCTGGCGCGGCGCTTCTCCGAGCTGGCCGAGCACGTGGAGTCCCGCGCGCGCTACACCGCATTGGCGCGACTGCACGACACCCGGAATGAGCGGCACGTGCTGGAGACGCGCCTCCAGGATATCGCGGGGGAGATGCGCGAGGGCGGCGAGCACGCGCTCGGGCCGGGCAACGAGGCGCTGGGCCGGGGCTGGCTGGCGCTCGGAGAACCGGCGCGGGCCCGGGAGCACCTGGAGGCGGCGTGGGAGCATGGCACCCGCACGCCTCGCGTCGCGTGCGCGCTGGCGCTCGCGCTCGGGCAGCTCTACCAGGAGCGGCTGCGCGCCTACGAGCACCTGCCCGCCTCGGAGCGACAGGCGCGGCGGCGCGAGCTGGAGACGCTCTACCGGGAGCCCGCGCTGGCGTGGTTGCGACAGGGCAGCGGCGCCGACCTGCCACCGGCCGAGTACGTCGCGGCCCTGCTCGCGTACCACGAGGAGCGGTACGAGGACGCGCTGGAGCGGCTGGATGCGCTGGGAGACCGGCTGCCCTGGTTCTTCGAGGCCCCGCTCCTGAGGGGTGACGTGCTGGTGGCGCGCGCCACCGGGCACTGGGACGCGGGACGTCGCGAGCGCGCGCAAGAAGACCTGGAGGCGGCGAGGAAGGCCCATGTCCGCGCCGCGTCCCTGGCGGAGAGCCTGCCGGAGTCACACCTGGCCCTGGCCGGCGTCGAGCAGGTGGCCCTGCGCATGGGCCTGTATGGCCAGGGTGACGTGACACCGCACATCGAGCGGGCGCTCGAAGCCCTGGAGCGCGCGCTCACCGCGTCGCCCCGACACCTGCCGTCCCTGGTGCGCAAGGCCCACCTCCATCGCAGGCTCGCCGAGTTCCGGAGCCGACAGGGTGGCGACGCGGAAGCCGCGCTCCAGGCGGCGCTGAAGGCGGCCCGGGCCGCGCTCGACGTGGACCCCGTGAGCAGCGAGGTCCGCCACGCGCTGGGGCTGGTGCTCTGGCAGCGCGCCCGGATTCAACAGGCGCGCAGCGAGGACCCCCGGGAATCGCTGAAGCAGGCCATCGAGGCCTTCGACGGCGTGGCGCTCCAGGAGCGCGGCTACGACTACCACTCCAACCTGGGCCTCATCTTCAAGGTGTGGGCGGACCACGAGGACGCGGTGGGCGAGGACTCGCTCGGCCATCGCAAGCGCGCCATCGACGCGTACCTCACCGCCATCCGCATCGACGAGGCGCTTCCCGACGCGTGGATCAACCTGGGCAGCGCCTGGTTCAAGCGCGCGTCGAACCCGCGCAACCCCGACGCGGACGCGGACCTGGAGCGCGCGCGACAGGCGCTGGAGAAGGCGCGGACGCTCAATCCCCGCAACCTCGTCAGCCACTTCTACGAGGCCCAGGTCCACGCGCTGCGCGCCACGCGACTGCGCGACGGTGGAGGCGACGCGGGTCCTTCCCTGGACACCGCGCTCGCGTCGTACCGGAGCGCGCTGGCCCTCAACGCGGACGTGCCCCAGCTCCATGGAGGAGTGGGGCTGGTGCACCTGGAGCGCGCGCGGGCCGCGTGGCTTCGCGGCGAGGCCCCCTTCCCCGCCCTGGACGAAGCGCATGCATCCTTCAGCCGCGCCCTGGCACTGGCCCCGAAGCAGGGCCTGCCGCACAGCAACCTGTCGGAAGCCCACGCCACCCGCGCGGCCTATCGCCTGGCCCGGGGAGAAGACCCGCGAGACGACGCCCGCGCCGCGCAACGCGAGGCCCGCGCCGCGCTCGCGCTCCAGCCAGACCTTTCGACGGCCTGGGCCAACCTGGGACAGGCCCACCGGGTGCTCGCCGCCTTCGCGCTGGAGCAAGGCACAGACGCCAGGCCCGAGCTCGACGCCGCCGAGCAGGCCCTGGGTGAGGCCCTGCGACGCAACCCCCGGGACGAGGAAGCACTGCGCTACGCCGCGGAGGCTCGCGGCCTGAGCGCGGCCTGGAGCGTCCCCTACTCGAAGAACTGGGAGGCCGCCTTCACTCGCGCCGAGCAGGCCCACGAGGCGGCCCTCGCCGTCAGCTCCCGTCCCCACGATGACCGGCGCGCACTGGCGCGGCTCCACCTGGACTGGGCGCTGGCGCGGCGGCTCGCGGACAAGGACCCTCGCGAGGTGCTGGAGCGCGGCCTGTCATGGGTGGCCCCGGTGCTGAAGGCGCGCCCCCACGATGAAGAGGCGCGCGCGCTGCATGCGGCGCTGGAGCTCACCCAGGCCCGGGCCTTCCCGGCCGAGCATCCCGGTCAGCAGGCACGCGCGCGGGAAGCCCTGTCGAGCGCGCTCGCCACGCGCCCCCTGCTCGCTCGGACCTGGGCGCCCCTGCTCACGGAGCCGGGCCGCTCCCGCGCGACGCCTCCGTGAAGAGCTGGAGCGTCACTCCTCCTCGGGCTCGTTGGGATCCCTGACCACTTCCAGGTCCCCGGGCTGGCCCTCGCCCGTGTCGGTCGAGACGACGAAGGGGTAGTCCTTCCAGACCGCATTGCGACGGACCCTGCGGCACCAGCTCGACATGGGCCCCGCCACCAGCTTGATGTCGTCCTTGTTGTAGTTCTCGAAGATGGCGTCGGCGCCCTCTCCATGGAACTTGAGCAACGCCCAGGGGACACCCGGGGCGAGCTGAAACTTGAGCAGGTGTCGCTGCCAGACGCAGCTTCGGGGAGGCGTCACGGGGTCGGCCCCCAGGGAGATGGTGATGAAACACAGCGTCCCCTCCGCGGGCTTGGGGCACCCCCCGTCCACCATGGGACAGGGCACGGCATGGAGCTTGGCGCAGGCGGAGGCGTCGTATTCCGCCTGGGACTGCACGCCCCGCGCATCGACCTCCGCGGGCCCCGACGTGTCGGGCGCGCAGCTCCACCCCAGCGACAACATGACGACGCCCAGCCAATGCTTCCAGTGCCCATCCATGGTGCAAGCCTCCCCGCCACGTCGCTTGGGATGCGCGGGACTGGCCCGACCCGGACGGTGGCCCGTGGAGCTTGCCACGCCCCACGGCTTCATGACTCGGGAGGCTCGAGGCCCAGCTCCCTGACCCGCCGCTGGAGGGCGCGACGGGACACCTCCAGCTTCCGCACCATGGCGTCCAGGTCGCCACCGCAGGCCTGGAAGCAGCGGGTGATTTCCTCCGCGCCCAGGTCCTTCACCGTGCGGATGTGGGGACTGCGGTCGACGAGGTTGTAGAGCGACGCCCGGGTGATGCCGAGCTTCTCGGCCGTGTTCTTCAAGTCCCAGGAGCACTCGCGCAGCGCCTCCAGCAGCTCGGGCTCCGTCACGTCCGAGGGCTTGCGACGGGCAACGGGCGTGGGCTCATGGATTGGCGCCTCCTCGCCCGAGGGCTTCGGTGCCAGCTCCGCCTCCAGCGCGGCGTCCACCTGGAGGCGAGCCTGCCCCCGGCCACTGATGACGAGCTGGCGGGCCACGTTGCGAAGCTGGCGGACGTTGCCGGGCCAGTCGTGCCGCAGCAGCCGTGACGCCAGGGCGGCCGGCAGCCACGGCTCCGCATAGGGGTCCGTGGGCTCCAGGCGCCAGGCCTCCCCCAGCCCCTCCAGCTCCACCCGCGCGAAGTGGTGGAAGAGCAGCGAGATGTCCTCCCGTCGCTCGCGCAGCGGGGGCATCTGGATGGAGTAGCCGGAGAGCCGGTGCAGCAGGGGCGCCCGGAAGCGGCCCTGTTCGATGAGGTCCTCCAGGGGCGCGTCCGTCGCCGCCACCAGTCGCACGTCCGTGGCGATGGGGGTGTGCGCGCCCACCGGGTACACCTCCCCCGTCTCCAGCACGCGCAATAGCGCCACCTGCACCTCGGCGGGAGCCTCGCCCACCTCATCCAGGAACAGCGTGCCGCCATGCGCGGCGCGGAAGAAGCCCTCGCGGCTCTGGGACGCGCCGGTGTAGGCGCCCCGCTGCGCGCCGAACAGCTCCGCCGCGGCGAGCTCGCGGGCCAGCGTGCCCAGGTTGACGCTGACGAAGGGCCCCTTGCGACGGGGGCCGCGCTGGTGGAGCGCGCGCGCGACCAGCTCCTTGCCCGAGCCCGTCTCGCCCCGGATGAGCACCGGCACGTCCAGGTCCGCCACCTGGCGGACTCGCGTGCGCACCCGGCCCAGCGCGGAGCTCTGCCCCACCATGCCCAACGTGTCCGCGGACCGCTCCTCGTCCACCGCCACCCGGTGCAACAGCAGCACCACGCGCCCGGCCAGCTCCAGCGTCACTCCCGCCGCGAGCGCCTCCGGTCGGAAGTCCCAGCTCACCCCTGGCACCCCGCCCACCATCACCTGGGTCCCCTCGGCATCCCCTTCCAGCCGGACGCCGCCCTCCGGACGCGGGAGGAAGCGCAGGGGACGGCGGCTCACGAAGGGGTCCGCCAGCGGCCTGCCGATGACTTCCCCCACGCGCGTGAAGAGCGGCTCGTTGCGCGACAGGGCCACCTCCTTGCCGCGCGCCAGGGACTCCAACACGAACCGCTCCCCCACCCGCGAGGCGAGCGGATGGGAGACCAGCGTCAGCGCCGGCAGGTGCGCGGTGGCCTGCGAATCACCGCCTTGCCGCTGAGGACTCGCGGTGGAGACGTCGTCGAGGAGTCTCTGCTTCATGAGGGGGACGCTCGGAGCCAGGGCCCGCGTTCTCCCTCAGGCTACACGAGCCCGAAGCGCGACGGACCGTGGGAGCCCCCGGGCTGGCACACGCTGACATGTCAGCCGACGCCGCTGACATGCCAGCCGAGCACCGCGCCGCCCGCCCCTGCGCCCTTCTCCGAGGGAGCACGCCCCGGCACAGCGGTTGCTCTAGGAGGCGCTCGGAGGGGTTGCCAACGGTGAGAACCCTCATGGAAGCGAAGACGACTGGATTCTGGGAGCTGTGGCTGTGCCACCACCCGAAGCTCCTCGCGAAGAGCCTGCGCCACCTGGGTGGCCACCAGGCCGACGCGGAGGACGCATTGAGCACCGCGATGCTGCGAGCCGCCGAGGCCTGGCCCCGGGAAGTCCAGCGGCTGCGAAACCCCGAGGCGTGGCTGACGCGCATCCTCCACAACGCCTGCGTGGACCTGCATCGCAGGCGGGCCCGACGCGCGGAGGAGCCGCCCGAGCAGGACGACGAGGCCCCGTCCGAGGCAGTGCAGCCGGCGTATGCCCCATCGCCGGAGCAGCTCATCCTGGAGCAGGAGCAATCCCAGTTGCTGTGGCGCCACGTCCACCGGCTGCCGGAGCCGTTGCGGCGGGCGTGCCTGCTGCGCTTCGAGCGGGAGCTGGATGGCCGCAGCATGGCCGTGGAGCTGGGCATCACCCATGTGAATACCCGCCGCCGGCTGCTTCGGGCCTATCAGGTGCTGCGCCTGGCGCTCGGCACCTCGGCGCGCGGCACGGACCTGGAGCCTCCCGTGCGCGGCGGCGCGGAGCAGTCCCTGCCTCCGAGCCGGGCGCCGCGCGCCAGGCGGGGGCCGACTACGCGTTGGCGGAGCGGACGAGCGCGCCCACCCCGTCCCGCGCACCGTCGAGTCGGCGGATGAGGCGGCGGCGGACGACCTCGATGTGCTCGCGGAAGAAGTAGAGGTTCTCCGCGTAGGCGAGCGGCATGGGGATGCGGTTGACCTCGCGCTCGGCCTCTTCCAGCCGCTTGAGCATGTCCTCGAGCATGTCCCGCCCGGGGTTCTCATCGAGCTGGATTTCAATCTCCTTCAACCGCGCGTACCAACGGACGATGCGCGAGCGGATGCGCCACTGGTACAGCGCGGGGACGGCGCGGAACAGCGGCACCACCACTGCGATGATGGGCACCAGCATCACCCACAACCGGTCCACCAGGTTCGCCGCCCAGAACGGCAGGTAGCGCTGGAGCAGCGGGATTCCCGCCTCGTAATAGCGTCGGGCCTCGCTGCTGAGGGCGAAGCCCGTCTCACGCGGCGCGGGGAACTCGCTGGCGCCATCGAGCAGGCCCGCGCTGCCGTGGATTTGGCTGGCCGCGCGCATGAGGAGGTAGGAGAGCGCGGGGTGCAGGGAGTCGCGCGCGACGAGGTTCGCCGTCGGCGCGAGCACCACCACGTCCCGCGCGGGGATATCCGAGGCGAGGTTGAACACGCCGCGCGGCAGCACCAGCCGGGTCAGGTACGGGAAGCGGCGCGCGTACGCCTCGCCCCGCGCGAAGCTGAGCAGATTCACACCGGGCACCGCCGCCAGCTTCTGGATGGGGGGCGACTCCGCGGGCGAGATGAGGAAGATGGCGTCGAGGTGGCCCTGCTTGAGCTGCTCGATGGCGGCCTCGCGCTCCAGCGGCAGCAGCTCCGTGGGCGCCTGGTCGATGCCATTGGCCTTCAGCAGCGTGACGGCGAGCGCGCGCGTGCCACTGCCCTCCGGCCCCACCGCGATGCGGCGGCCCTTCAGCTGGCGCACGTCCTCCAGGGGCTCGCCCCGGTAGAAGACCCAGAGGGGCACGTAGGAGAGGCTGCCCAGGGACACGACGCTCGCGGCCTTCTCGCCGCCCGCGGTGCCGCTCTGCACGAAGGCGACGTCGACGTCGGAGTTCTCGTCCGACAGCAGCGCGACATTCTCGATGGAGCCCTTCGTCGAGCGCAGCTCCAGGGTGACGCCGTGCTTGGAGAGGAAGTCCTGGTACTTGCGCGCGTAGTAGCGGAAGCCGCCCTCGTCGGGCGACATGGCCAGCACGAGTTTCTTTGGGGGCGCGGGCTCGATGAAATGGAACGCGGCGGCGAAGGCGATGCCGATGAGGAGCACCGCGGGCGCGAGGGTGAACCACAGGTCGCGCCGCAGCGTGCGCCGCAGCTGTTGCTTGAGGGAGTCCGCCGTCATGGTGGGCGCGGAGTATACGCACCTCTCCGCGCCCACTCCCATGCCTGCCTGCGCGAAGGAGGGCTAGCAGTCAGCCGGGCACGCGGCGGGCGACTCCCAAGGCTGGCACACGGCATCCCCGCACGAGGAGTTGAGGAACGTCTCCAGCACGGCCCGGCGGTGCGGCAGGAAGACGGCGTTGAGCGCGGGGGAGATGCGGAAGCGCGGGCCGAACGGGCCGGGGGCCGGGTCGAACTGCTCACCCACATGGACGAAGCCGCCCGACGGAGGCCAGACGAGGCCGCCGCCCAGGTTCGCCCCGTTGCTCAACTCGTGACAGCCGCCGCATGACAGCGCCATCGAGCGCTCCACGATGTGCTGGGGCAGCAGCGGGCTGCCCAGCAGCAGCAGCTCGTTCTGGATGTTGGTGCGGAAGGGGCTGGGGTTGGGGCCGAACTGGAAGCGGTAGTCGTTCTCCGGGCCCTGCGCGTTGCTCTGGCCGCTGTTGAACATGTCCGGAATGGTGTTGTTGAACAGGTTGATGTCGGTGACGGCCAGCGCCGGCACCTGCGAGGGGAACAGGACGTTCTGGAAGGACGGCGCCAGCGGGTGCCCGGAGACGGGGTCGAACAACGTGCCGCCCGGGTTGACCTTCACCGTCACCGGCCGGAAGTTCAGCTGGCAGGGCACGCTGCCGCACATCGTGCGCCGCACGCTGAACTCCCGCAGCGTCCACGGCGGCTGGATGAACTGGTTGGTGCGCACCTGCCCGGTCGGCACGCTCCCCGTCGTCCGGTTGCCGTAGTTGTCGATGTGGACCACCGGCATGAAGCCCGGCAGGCCCGTGAAGTAGAAGTTCTGCAGCCCGCCGATGCGGGTGGCCAGCGCCGCACCCGTCAGCGAGGCCCAGAAGTTGGCCACCGGCGCACAGCCATTGAGGCCGGCGGTCGGATTGGGGTTGGGCAGCACCGCCTCGAAGATGAGCAGGTTGCGATTGCCACCGCCGGGGATGCCGGAGCGCTTGCCATAGACGATGCGGTACTCACCGCAGTCCACGCCCGACGCCGGCGCCAGGTCGAAGCGGTTGACGAGCGCCAGCGGGACATACTCGTCGGGGTTGGTGCCCGGGCTGAGGAAGGGATTGACGAAGGCCTGGTTCCCCTCGATGCGAGGACACTGATACTGGAAGCCGTTGAAGAGCGGGCCGCAGTTGGGCGGGTTCGCCGTGTTCCACCAGTCCTGGAAGAGCGCCAGCGGCGTCAGCCCCGCGACACCGGACTGCGTCACCAGCTGACTCATCACCCGCACGAGCGGGAAGTTCCTCACGATGGCGTCGTCGGTGATGATGAGCGACGAGCGCGGGTCCACCGTGACGACCATCGCCGACGGCCCCATGGGTGGCAGCGCCATGGCACCAATGCCGCGGCGCTCCGGGTGCCTCGTCGGGTCCACCGTCACTTCCTCCGCCGGGTCCATCCCGGTCGGCTCCGCCTCCGGCGCCGCGTTGTCACAGCCGGCCGCCAGGGCCACCACCGCGCACACGAGCATCCCGCGCCAGTCCAGCTGGCTCTTCTCAACCATGCGTTGCATTCGAGGTCTCACACCCGCGCGGACGGCCGCGCCCCCTGCCAGGGATGAGCACTCCGGCACGTCGCCGGATTCACGGGTCGGCAAGAAATCCCATGATTTCGAGTTTATACATTGTTCACTGACACAAAATCCACAAAGAGGATGAGTCAAACGCAAACATGGGCTTGCGAGTGCCGGCGACAGGGCTTGGGTCTCGACACACCCTTGCGCGCCGTCCCATCCAAGACGTGTGACGGGTGGCGAGTGTTACTCCCCGACGTCGGAGGGTGGACATCGAGGGCGATGCACGCGACCTGGAAGGCAGGATGTGCCCGGGGCACCGAGGACACCGGCCCCACGCGGCGGGAGGACTCGCCACGTCTGTCTCTGGAGTTGGGAGGGCAATCAGGGTGGCGACCAGCAGGAGCGTCAGCTCACGCGCACAGCCGGCTGAGCCCGTGAACATCGACATCCCGAGGACTGGCGCATGCCCACGAGGACCGTGCCTACTCCTGCATCGCCTCCACCATCCGCGGCGGCGGGGACAGCATGAGGATGCTGCTCGCCCCCGGTGCGCTCCGCGCCAGCACGCGGCCGTCGGAAGACACCACCACCGCGATGCCTCCCAGCGAGGCTCTTACCGCGGGCATGCGCAACTCCACCGCCCGCATCACCACACCGCCGATGGCCTGGTCCACGGCGAAGCGACTTCCAGCCAGGGGCAGATCACTGGCCAGGACCGCGAGCAGCTCTCCTCCCGCCTCCCGTCCACGCAAGGCGGTGGCGCGACTGAAGGCCTCGTAGCAGATGAGCGGAATCACCTTCCGCCCCGCGAGGGACAGCAGCGGTCGCGCCTGGCTTGCGAGCAGCGGCTCCCCTCTTCCCTGAAGCCCGAAGATGGAGCGCTCGCCGATGGGGACGAGGATGGACTTGCCTCGGGTCTCCCGCAGACGCCCGTCCGCATCAAAGGCGGCGGCGGCATTGAAAAAACCCTCGGGCGTTCGGAGCATCAGCCCCGCGATGGCGGGGACCGGCAGGCGCGCATCGAAGGCCTCGAGGACCTCCGGCCGTGACACACGCCCCTCGGTCCCCCGCTGGAGCCCCCGGACCGTGGACTCTGGCCAGATGAGCCGCTCCGTGGCCTCGGGCACCGACTCCGGCACCCGCACGGAAGAGGCCATGTGGACCACGCCCGTCCCCTGGAGCGCATCGTCCGCCACGGGCAGCCGGGGCAGTGCGGCCAGGGCCAGCATGACGCCCACGGCCGGCAGCAACAGGCGGCGCGAGCGCAGGGCCACGGCCTCTCCAACGCACACGGCGGCGAGCAGGCAGAGCACCAGGGTGGGCACCCACCCCACGAAGCCCACGGCCCTCAGGATGGGCGGCTGCATCCATTGGGAATGCAGCACGTGCGTCATGGAGAAGCCGCTCCACGCCTCCAGCCCCGCCTCGCCCAGCACCCATCCCAAAGGCAACCAGTACCTTGGTGGCACCCGCTTCACGGGCAGCGCCGCCAGCGCCAGCAGCGGCACCTGGGACAGCACCCCCGTGGCCGTCCAGCCCAGAAACGCCACGATGAACGGAGGAGGAAGCCAGGGGGCCGTGTAGAACTCCGCCGTCCCCACCCACCAGTGCAGGGCCACGCCCTGGCGCACCAGCGCGGACAGCAGCAGCGCCGCGGCGGCCTGGCGCCAGCCGTTGGCGCGGTGGAGCGCCCACCCCAACAGCGCGATGCCCACCCAGGCCAAGGGCTGCGCCCACGTCCACAGGAAGGCGACGCCCAGCGCGACACCCGAGCCCAGGGCCAGGAGCAGGATCATCGCTTCCGGAACCTCTCGGGCGCAACGGGGACCAGCGCCGTGGCCTCCCCCGGGAGCTCCACCTTCACGAGGTTGGGGTGCTTGCGCGCCAACCGGGCCTCCAGCACCGCGGGCTCCCAGCGCGACACCTCTTCGAGCGCCGTGTCCATGGCCTTCGCATCCAACCGCCACAACTCCAGCGCCTTGCCAGAGCGCGTCCGGACGAATCGAGCGCGCTGCTCGGGGCTCCCGGCCTGGAAGAAGCCCTCGTCATAGAGCAACCCATCGAGGGGCAGCTTGTACGTGGAGCCCAGCACCCAGGCCCCCGGCGCCTCTTCCGCGAGCGCCGTGAGCAGCGGCGTGGAGAAGCCGTAGCAGGTATCCAGGACGATGAGGTCCGGGCGGTAGCACCGAACCACCCGCGCGAGGTCCTCCGGGGTCGCGTTGAGATAGCTCGGCGGCAGGCTGTGTCCGCTGAGCACGAGCACCTCGGCCCTCACTCCAGAGGGACAGGAGAAGTCCTCGAGGGCCACATGCGGGCAGCGGGCATCCGAGCACGGCGACTGCTGCAACTCGGCGACATCCACTCGTGAGTAGATCGCCACGACGCGCTCCTGCACTCCGGGGGCCTGCCGACACGCGCAGGCCCCCAGAAGCAGGGCCAGGAGCCAGTGCCTTACCAACACAGTCATGGACGGTTCCAGTTCCTGGCTCGAAACACCGGGAGGCCTGCTAGCAGCGGCACCAATACGAGGCGCACCACGAGCGGCAGTAGTTGCTCAACCCGGTGAGCCTGCAGCCGTTGCGCCGGTACTGCTGGGAGCAGCCGACGGTGGAGCCCACGTACCAGACGCCCACCGCGATGAGGACGACCACCGCCGCGGCGCCGCCCTTCCCATTATTGTCCTCGGGAAGGTACTTGCTGATGACTTCAATCATCGTGAACAGGGAGTACTCGGAGACGGCTTCCAGCGCCCCGGTCTCGAGGAGGATACTGGCCGCTTCCTGCTCGTTGGCGGCCAGCTTGTCACCCACCAGGATGGTCTTGTCCGCGTTGAAGACCATGTGCAGCTTGCCGCCTTCATGGTGGACCCAGGCGTCGCCCGTCTCGTTGTTCACCGTGTAGATGGTGCGCTCCCCGGTCTTCTCGTCATACACCTCGAGGACGGCGTCCTCCGTGCCGCGGACGAGCGTCTGCCGCAGGACGAAGTTCATGAAACGGGGCACCTCGTCATGCATCGCGATGCCCAGCCGGCCAAACCGCTCCAGACTCCCGTCAACGACTTGCGCGGGCTCCACGGCGCTGAAGACGATGTTCTCGGCCAGGGCCTCGCGCGCCTTGGTCATCGGGTTGGCTTCGGGAGCACGGCTGCAGCCGATCTGAACGGTGAAGACCGCGAGCATCGCGAGCGTTGCCGCGCGCATGCCGTTGGAAGAACCACGGTGTGACTCAGCCGGATGAAACATGTGGGGACACTCCTCTTGCTGTGGGGAACTCGCACCCGGCCCAAGGCCCGGTGCGATGGTTACTGCACTCCCCGTGAAGGCAGGAAGTAGGCCATCTCAGGCTTCCCTCGAAATCCGTGTCGCTACGCCGGTGCCGTTGTTGCGTCCGCCGCAACAAACCTTCACTCTCCGTGACACCCGGCGCTACAACCCCCACTGCTCATCCAGTGCGCGCAGCGGCGGCCGCCTCAGTCCTCGTCGCAGTGGAGGAAGCCGTGCGCGTCGCCCTCGATGAAGGGGGCAGATGCTGCTTCCGTTTCTCGCTCGTTGGGCAGGTCCGCCCTGCTCCACCAGTCCTGGGTGCGAAGCTGAACGAAGGCCCTGCCCTCGCGCGCCGTCCCGTCCACGACGTGTGACATGTGGCGAGTGTTACTCCTCGACATCGGAGACGGACGTCAGGGGCCACACCCACGACTCGGAAGGCAGGATGTGCCCAGGGCGCCGAGGACACCGGCCCCTCGCGGCGGAAGGACTCGCCACGTCTGTCTCTGGAGTTGGGGGGTCATTCAATGAAGACGTCTCTTCGCGCCGCGTTCGTCGGCACGAGCATCCACCTCGTCATCCTGGGAGCAGTCCTCGCGGCCTGCGATGGACCCGGTGAGTCGCCACCCCAGGAGCCGCGGACAATGGCCCCCCAGGCCGTCCAGCGTGCGTACCAGGACTATTACAGCGTGGCCCTCGCGCCGGGCGGTCCCACGGGCAGCAGTCAGCTCAGCCGGGGCACCGTCTTCGTCCCCATCCTCCAGCCCGTCACCCATGCGCCGCTCCTGGGTCTGGATGGCACGCCTCTTCGCTACACGTGCGGCGTCACGTTCATCTCCCCACGCAGGGCCATCACCGCCGCGCACTGCCTGGACGACGTCAGCGTCTGGGACCCCGCGAACCAGGCGCTCGAGGTCCGCATGTATGACCCGATGATTGACGCGGAGGTGAACTGGGAGGCCACGGCGGAGAGCCTGTCGGGCACCTTTCCCGGCTTCCACCGGACGCCGCTCGGCGGGGGCTACAGCACGTCGTCCTATTCGTGTCGGGTGATTGCCCGCTGCGGCGACTCGTTCGGCAACTACCAGTGCCCCGCATCGTTCCCCCGGGCCGACACCGCGTTGCTCGACTGCGGCGCCGAGAGCCCCGGCTGTCGTTACGACTACCTGGACGTCGCCGAGTCGGAGGGCCTGGGCGTCCCCGTGTCCATGGCGTGGGCCCACGAGGTCTACTCGATTCCGGAGGACCGGAGCACCGAGCTCTGGCAGCGCTACACGCGCTACATCGACTACGAGCCCGCGCAGAACTACCACTACTACGGGGTGAATCAGCTGCTGCCCCTGCTCTCCAGTCCCTGGAGCAATCCGTCCCGGCCCCGCGTCTCCCTGGGCCTCTCCGGCTTCGGCACCGACGCGCGGCTCACGGAGCTGCATGGCTGCCATGGCTCGTCCGGCTCCGGAATCACGCAGCTCAACGAGCACCTGGGCACCCAGGAGCTGCTCGGGCCCGTCGCGGTCTGGGCCCACTGGGTGTTCCCCGCGCACGACTACGACTTCCTCTGTGAAGACCCCGCGCGCACCGCGCGGCTCCCGGGCGACGCCGGGCTGGGCTATGCCCGGCTGGCCTTCACCCGGAAGCTCGTCGAGTCGAGGAGCCCGGACGATGTCTGCGACACCCTGGTGCCGGGCCTGTTTCCCAATCCCCTGCTCTGGTTGACGCACGACGTGTGGCTCCTGCGCCGGGGCGCGCTGGGCACACAACCCTTTCCCAAGCCCTGGCCGTGCACCGCCTCCTCGTGCTCCGCCTGGGAGCGATTGCGCTTTCCCAATGAGCCCCTGGTGCCCCTGGCGCGGGGAGAGTCCCTCACGCTGCCCTCGACGGAGGTCATCGCGGGAATGACCTATCGCGTGTCGGTGCGCGTCCGGGCCCTGGAGAGCACTCCGGCGACTGTCACGCTCTCGCTCGGGACTCAGTCCCTCCTGAGCAACGCGAGTCCCGTCGCGCTCCCGGGCGAGGCCGCGGGGCTCATCGCCACCACCTTCGTGCCGCTGTCCGGCGCGGCGCAGCCCTTGCGGCTCGCCCCAGGCGAGGACTCGGGGGCCTTCGCCGTGACGGAGGTCGTCGTCGTCGCGGACCCGCTGGCCAACGGCTTCGAGTATCGCTCGCGGCGCGTGGGCATGGGCATCCTCGAGCCTGGCGCTCGCACGCCCGTCCCGGCGACCTGGACGCGACTCCCTCCCTCGCGCTTCGCGGCCCTCCTGCGTGGGGGCCAGCGGTTCGTCGTGACACGACAGGCTTTCGTGTCGGGCCGCGCATGGACGGTCGAATTCGACACGTCACGCGACACGGTGGGAGTGTCCTGCGGCTTCATCACCGCTGACGGGCGGGAGCTGCGCACGCGCTGCAACGCGGTGCGTGGACGCGTCCGCACCCACTTCCAGCTCGGCGCGGCACAGCCCGTGGCCTTCTTCGTCGACCTGCCGGCCGGACAGCCCGACCTCATCCTGGACAACCTCCGCCTTGTGACCCGCTGAGCGGCGAGCCGGAAGCCACATCGCGCCTCCGCCCGGAGTCAGACCCCTGGCTCCGGGTGGAAGCCGCGTTGGGCGCTCAGTCGCGCACGTCGCACGAGCCGGCATCGGAGAGGAGCCGGCCGACCTGGACGTGGAAGAGGTCGCTGGGGAGGAACGGCTCATACTGGTGCCGCACGAAGTAGAGCGTGCGGTGGTCCGGCGAGAGCGTCGGATGGTACTCGTCCAGCGCGGTGTTCACCGTCGGCCCCAGGTTGCGGGCCGGCTGCCAGCCGCGCCACGTGCGCGTGGCCACGTAGAGGTCGCCGTAGCCGTAACCCTCCGGACGACCGATGGAGGCGAACAACAGCGTGTCGCCGTCCGGCAGGACGTTCGGGTTGAACTCCCACAGCTCGGTGTTGACGGCGGGGCCCACATTCTCCGCGGGCCCGTAGCTGCCATCCGCGCGGAGCTTCGAGCGCCACACGTCCCAGCCGCCGAAGCCGCCCTCACGGTCCGAGCCGAAGTACAGCGTGCCGTCCTCGTCCACGCTGGGGTACAGCTCGTCACCGAGGCTGTGCACCGCGGCCCCCAGGTGACTCGGCTCGCTCCAGCCGCCGTCCCTGCGTCGCTCGACGACCCACATCTCCACATCCTCGCGCGGCGCGCCGTTGACGGGACGGATGGAGGAGAAGAACAGCCGACGTCCATCCGGCGAGACGAACGGGTCGATGTCCGAATACACGCCCGAGAACGACGCGGGGCGGGGCTCCGTCCATCGGCCGTGGCGCAGCTCGGAGAAGACGATGGTGGCCTGGCGCGTCTCGGGGAAGAAGCCGGGGCTCACGCCCCAGAAGGCCGTGCGCCCGTCCGGAGTGAAGGCGATGCGCCACTCCTCCTGGCCCGGAAGGGAGACGAACCCCGGGGCGAACACCTCGGGAGCGCGAGGCGCGGAGGCCGAAGCGGACATGGCGGCGCACAGCACCAGCGCCGCGAGCACCACGGGGATGCGACGGAATGACGATGACATGACGGATTCCTCTCGAGATGTGGCGGGAGGAAGTGACGTCGTTCCCGCCATGGCCCAAGAGGTACGCGCGTTGCCCGCCGCTGTCCGGGAAGCGGGGATGAAGCGAGAGGGACGCGGGACGGACGGGAGCCCCTCGGGGACGCGCCTCAGCGCGCTCCGTCCGAACCTGGACCCAGTCCGAGCGCGGACTCCACGCGAGCGCGATGGCTGCGCCCGGTGCGCACGGCGGTGCCGCCAGGGCCCAGCACCAACAGGTATTCGCCCTGGGACAGGGGCTCCATCTCCCGCACCTGGTCCAGATTGACGAGCACGGAGCGATGCACGCGGAGGAAGCGACGTGGGTCCAGCCGCTCCTCCAGATGCGTCAGCGTCTCTCGCAGGACGTGCTGCTCGCCCCCGACGTGGACGCGGACGTAGTTGGCCTCGGACTCCACGTGGGTGATGGTGGAGCAGTCGACGAAGCGGATGCGCCCGTCGACCTTGATGGGCAGCCTGCGCAGAGGGGCCTCCGCCATCGCGAGGCCCGACAGCAGGGCCTCCTGGCGCGCCACGGCCTCGCTGCGCCGCACGAGGCGCACCTGCTCGCGTGCCCGGACCAGCGCGGCCCGAAAGCGCTCCTTGTCATAGGGCTTGAGCAGGAAGTCCAACGCCTGCGCCTCGAACGCACGCACGGCGTGCTGCTGCCACGCGGTGACGAAGACGACCACGGGGAGCGACTCCGGAGGCAGCGCGCGGAGGACCTCGAAGCCGTCACCCGCGGGCATCTCGACATCCAGCAGCAGCACGTCCGGCGACGTGTGGAGCACCGCGCGCACCGCCTCCGCGCCGCTGGTCGCCTCGGCCACCACTTCGACGTTCTGCTCCGCCGCCAGCAGTGCGCGCAGCCGGGAGCGCGCCAGCGGCTCATCGTCCGCGAGCGCCACGCGAAGCAGCGTCGACTCCACCGGTTCCACGCTCATGCCGCCACCCGAGCCCCCTCGGGCCCCGCGTCGAGCGGCACGCGCAATTCCACCACCGCGCCCCGGGGCGTCCCCTGCCGCAGCTCCAGCCCCGCCCTGCCCCCGTAGAGGGTCGCCAGTCGCGCTCGCAGGTTGGACAGGCCCACGCCTCCACCGCGAGGCGGGCCTCCCACGGGCGGCCCCATGCCGTCGTCCCGCACGAACAGCCGCAGCACATCCCCCTCCCGCTCGGCGGAGATTTCAATCCGCCCCGGCTCCGCGCGCGGCGCCAGTCCGTGACGGATGGCGTTCTCCACCAGGGGCTGCAACGCCAGGTAGGGCACCCGTGCATCCAGGACGTCCGGAGCCAGCCGCCACGACACCTCCAGGCGGGGCCCGAAGCGAATCTGTTCGATGTCCAGATAGGGAGCCAGCGCCGCCTGCTCCTCACGCAGCGTCACCTCCTGTCGCGCATGGGACTCCAGGCTCTGGCGCAGCAGGTCGCCCAGTCGCGCCAGCATGCGCTCCGCGGCATCCGGGTCCGCGTGGACCAGCGAGGCCACGGCGTTGAGCGCGTTGAACAGGAAGTGTGGCCGGAGCTGCGAGGCGAGCGCCTGGAGCCGAGCCTCCGCCAGTTGGGCCTGGAGCTGGTCCGCGCGACGCTGACGCACATGCGCCCGGCGCGCGAGGCCCAGGGCGTGGGCGCCCGCCGTCAGCAGCACGAAGGGCAGCAGGTTGTTGACGACGCTCTGGGCCAGCACGTCGAGCACGCGGGGCTCGCGCTCGTACCAGCCGATGAGGTCCTGGGTGAGCACGACGAAGGTCGCCCTGCCGAACACCACCAGCAGCAGGGCCACCAGATGGAAGCCCAGGGCGGAAGGCAGGCGCCCGCGCGCCAGGGGGACTCGCTCCGACAGGCGCAGACACATCACGGTGATGGGCACCCACAACAGGGAGCTGGCCAGGGACATGCGCCACAGCGCGCCCCCGGCGACCTCCGCCTCGCCGATGCGCTGGAGGAGCTGGACCTGGCTCACGGAGATGAGCGCGTCCGCGAGCCACCAACCCAGGGCGCCTGGCCACACGGCCCAGGATGGCAGGGGCGCCACCTCACCAGCCCGGGGTCTCGCCGTCTCCTCTTCGCGCATGACGGGCAAGGGTAGCGGGCCCCGGGGATGGCTTCCACGAGGCCTGGGACAAACCGCTCGCGGACAGGGACGAACGGAGCGTCGCTCAGCCGCCCTGGCTCGACAGCCACTGCCGCCACTGCTCGGGACGCTCGAACTTCTCACCGGAGAGCAGTTGGAGCACCAGCACCGCGGGCTCGCGATTGATGGGCTGCTGGTAGGCCGACATGTCCACGAGCAGCGTGCCGACCTTCTGGAGCACCTCCGCGCGGCGGGCCTTCAGCTCGTCGGGCGAGAGCTTCTGGAGCACCATCTCCAGCAGGTAGGTGCCCTTGTTCCGGTCCGACACGTCCGGCATCGTCATCGCCTCGAAGACCTTGGACAGGTCGACGACGGGCCGGTCCAGGCCCTGCTGGAAGGCCAGCACCGAGCGGACGACGTTGTTGCGCACGCCGGAGTCCGGGTCCTTGAAGAAGGGCAGGAGCCACCCGATGACCTGCTCCGGCGTGCCGGCATAACCCAGCACATAGGGGACCGCCGAGCGACGGTTCGCATCGGCGTCCTCGCGCAGCATGCGCAGCAGCGCCTCCCGAGCGGCGGGGGCCTTCTCGACGAAGCGCGGCTCGTAGGGGGCGAGCTCAGGGTGACCGAACCCGAACGAGCAGTGGGCGACGCGACAGGACGGAGGCTGGTCGGTGTTCAGCGCGCCGGCGCGCATAAGGCGCACCACCTTGTCTTCGTACTCCAGCCAGTGCGCGATGAGCCCCTCCGGGTCCTCCACGTGTCCGGTGGGTGCGGGGAGGAAGCTCAGGCGGTGCGAATCCTCGGCATCCACCAGGTCCACGCTGGCGAAGGCCTGCCCCTTCAATTCCTCCGCGAAGAACGCGATGACGCCCACGTGGGTGTAGGCGAGGTTGAAGCGCTGACGCAGCGCCTCCTCCCGCTTCTTCATGAGATGGCGGCTGCGGACGATGGGCTTGCCCACCTCCAGGCCGAGCATCTTGATGACCTCGGCCGCGGTGGCGCGACGCGAGCGCGACACGTCGATGGTCGCGAGCACGGGGATGGGCATGGGTGGGGTGCCCGCCTTGTCCAGGTTGGCCTGGACACCCGCCACCACCTCCGCCCAGCCCGGCAGCGCGTGGAGCGAGGCCAGCTCGGGGTCGAACTGGAGCTGATCCACGGAGAGGAAACCACTGTCGGCCGCGCGCTTCAGGAAGGCCATCGCGTCCTCAGTGCGCCCTCCGAGAGAAGCGCAGCCAGCGGCGGAGTAGTACTCCTCCGCGCGCAGGCCAGGGTCCGTCAGGGCCTCCGCGGACTGGCGCCGCAAATCGGCGCAGGTGGCGAAGTCCTCGGCGTCGTAGGCCTTTTCCGCGCGCAGGGACAACTCCTGCGAGGTCATCGCGCCCACGGTGGACACCACGTCCTGGGGCTTCCCGGACGAATGCGCGCAGCCCAGGCCCAACATCAACCACAGACTCAGTCCGACGGACTTCCTCATGAGCGCCTCCCCTTCGAAACCCCGCACTGTGGCGCGACAGTGGCCCCGGGTTCAATGTCTCACGGAACGCCCTGTCTTGAGCCCCAACCCCTGCCGACATACCGCAAACAGTTGCAACTCAACAGCGCCTGTCATCTGGAGGCACCAGGGACATATCCAGCCACACGGCCCCAACAGCCCCTACTGGAGCGTCGGGACGACGTCGCGCGAGGAGACGTGCGTCTTCAAGCTCTCCACCACCGGTACCTACTACAGCAAGCACGTCCGGTTCCGCGTGACGGATGCGACGGGCGTCACCTCCGCGCCCGCGGAGACCGGTCAGTTCTGCTGGAGCCCCAACTGAGCACGGGGCCCCAGCGCGCGCTCGTTCACTCCGCCTTCTTCGGAGCCGGGGCGGGGCTCACCACGCGGTGCACGGGGTAGAGCCCGCCCACCTCCAGCAGCGTGTCCAGGAACTGCCACCGGCAGAAGCCATCGTCCGAGTGCGGCTCCAGCAGGTACACGGCCAGCGTGCCCGCGCGCTGCGCCGTGGGCACGTAGAGCGTCCCCTGGGCGAACTCGCGCTTCGTCCGCTCGGGGGACACCGTCAGCACCGTCTCGAAGCGCACCGGCTTGGGCTTCAGGCTCAGCGGCACCTCGGCCTCGCCGGGCGCGGGCACGTTCGCCGCGACGTCGGGGCTGAAGGTCTCCTCCCGCCGGGCAATCCGGTAGCTGTCCACCAGGAAGTGGCGCGGCTTCGGGAGCACCTCGAACCGGATGCCCTGCCCCTCCAGCCGGGGCGCCAGCTCCGCGGGCACCAGGTACGCCTCCGGCGTGCTCACCGCCTGCGTCGGGATGAACGTGCGGTAGTGCGGCACGCGGTAGACGCGGCGCTTCTTCCCGGGGAAGCGATGCTCCGCGATGCTCTTCTCGTCGAACGCCTGGATGCGCGCCAGGTCCCCGTCCTTCGCATAGGCCGGGTAGTCGAACGTCAGCGCGCCCTGCGCGTCCCGGGTGGCGACGCCGTAGTTGATGCCCACCAGCGACTGGAGGTCCGGCGTCTTGCCGCGCGCGATGATGGCCGCCTGCTGGGCCTCCGTGACGGAAAGGAACGCCTTCGAGCTCCGGGCCGCCTCGCGGAACAGCTCCAACAGCCACGCGCGCGTCACGGCGCAGCGGCGCGGGAAGTCGATGTAGCTGTACGTCTCCAGCAACACGTCGAGCCGGCCGAGCAGCCCCCGGTAGTGACTGCCGAAGCGCGGCAGCGCCGGGTACGTGTGCCAACCCGAGGCGGGCACGTCCTCCTCGCGGTAGTTGCCGTACCAGAAGCTGTCGAACCCGTGGCGCTTGCTCACCGATTCGGAGACGCGCTCCAGCATCGCCCGGTTGTAGTCGCGCAGCTCCTGGAACAGCGGCTCGTTCGAGTGAGACGTGTCGAACGTCAGGTCGAAGGCGTGGATGCTGCCGTCCGTGGTGTGGCAGTCGATGAACAGCTCGGGCCACCACGTCTGGTGCAGCTTCGCCATGGCGCGCGTCTCCGGCGCCTCCTGCTTCGTGCTGTCACGGTTGAGATTCCACCCCTCGCCCGTGTAGCGCGTGCCCACGCCGCCCTCGGGGTTGACCTGCCCCTCCAGGCTCTTGAGGTTGAGCTTGCGGTTGTTGGGGCTGATGCGGTCATTGCCGTCCGGGTTGAAGTTGGGGACCAGGACCAGGCACAGCTTGTCGAGCAACTTCGCGCCCAGCTTCGTCAGCGTCAAATCCCGCGCGAGCGCGAGCAGCGCCTCCTTGCCCTCCACCTCGCCGGCGTGGATGTTGGCCTCCACCAGCACGACGACCTTCTTCTGCTTGCGCGCCAGCTCTGGCGTGAAGCAGTTGCGGTCGCTCACGACCATCGCCACCAGCGGCTGACCCTCGCCGCTGGTCCCGAAGTCCACCCGTCGGGCGAGCTTCGTGCGGCGGCAGAGTTCGTCGATGAAGGCGAGCACGTCGGAATGACGCGAGGTTTCGGCGTAATTCGAGGCTTCAGCACGGGTGAGCAGCTCGGACATGGGCGCGCATCCGAGCGCCGCGCTCCCGCGTCGTCAAGCACTTCGTCCACAACGCGGCACCGTTCACTCCGGGTCGCCGTCATCCAGTGAGCGCTCGTCGACGCACTGCACGGTCCACGCCGAATATTCCGGAGCACCGCGCCGTGAATCCACGCGAGGATGCGGGCCGCATGAAAATCTGGGTCGATGCCGATGCCTGTCCGGGCCCCGTCCGGGAAATCCTCTTGCGCGCCTCACAGCGCCTCAAGGTGCCCCTGGTGTTCGTGGCCAACCGGGCGATGAACCTGCCCCGCGCGGAGTTCGTCTCCACCGTGCAGGTGGGTGCGGGGCTCGACGTGGCGGACCAGCACATCGCCACGTCGGCCCAGCGCGGGGACCTGGCCGTCACCCAGGACATCCCGCTCGCGGCGCTGCTGGTGCCGCGAGGCGTGGTGACGTTGGACCCTCGTGGGGAGCTGTTCTCCGAGGAGAACATCGCCGAGCGACTCTCCGTGCGGAATTTCATGCAGGAGCTGCGGGAGAGCGGCGTCGTGACAGGCGGCCCGAGCGGCTTCAACGCCCAGGACCGCCAGCGCTTCGCCGCGGCGCTGGACCGCGAGCTGGCCCGGCTGCTCCCGAAGCGCGGCTGATTCGTCGCGCGCTCCGGGAGCCCCTGGGCTCAGGTCCCGTCGATGAGGCGGATGGCGATGTCGGGGCTGAACTGGCCCGCTGGAGTCGTGGGGGCGATGCCGCAGTTGCCGTCGGAGTCTCCAGGGACCTTCACCCACAGGAGCATCTCCGCGCCCCCGCCCACCTGTGACAGCACGCCCAGCTTGCGGCCCGCCGGGTTGCACCACTCGCCATTGTGGCCATTGCCGTTGCGGCTGGTGTCCACCACGAAGGGCTTCGTGTAGCCGTAGCGCGTATTGAGCGCGCCGTTCACCGCCGCCCCGTACGTGGTCGACTGGGCCGTGGTGTAGAAGTTCGACACGTTCAGCGCGAAGCCCCGGATGTTGCGGACGCCGGCGGACTCCAGCCGCTGCGCCATCGTGTCGGCGGCAATCCAGTTGGCGTTGCCACCGTCCAAGTAGGCCCACGTGTTCGGCGCACGGTCTCTCAGCTGCTCCGTCGCGTAGCGCAGGAGGCCGAGCCGCGTCTGTCGCTCCGCATCATTGGGCAGACAGTCGAGCTGGGCGACCGCGTCCGGCTCGATGATGACGATGGCCGGGCGGTTGCCCAGGCCGGTGGCGAAGGCGGAGATCCACGTGCGGTAGGCCTCGGGACTGCCCGCGCCTCCGCCGGAGTGACTGCCGCAGTCGCGTCCGGGAATGTTGTAGGCCACCAGCACCGGGAGCTTGTCCGCCGTGTCCGCGGCGGCGACGAAGCTGGACACCGCCGAGGCGATGTCTCCACTCCAGTTGCCGAACCAGCGCGCCCCCGCCTTGCTCGCGATGGACGACTGGATGCGCGCCGCGCGGGAGTCCCCACCGTTGTTGCGCACCCAGACGGCGGAGTTGGAGTTGGGGTCGACGTAGAAGCCGCTCGTCATCTCCACCGGCCCGGTGCCACCCCCGCCGTCCTCCGTGGTGAGGGAGATGTTGTCCAGGAAGGCCGAGAAGGCGCCCACGCCGCCCAGTTGGAACGTCACCTGCCCCGCCGTCGTGGCCAGGTTCGAGGTGAAGGGGAATGTGAAGGTGCGCGTGGTGCCATCCAGGGTGATGTATTGGTCCAGCGGCGCGGTGTACGGCGCGGCCCCCAACTGCACCGTCACCCGCACCCGCACGGTCGCCGACGCGGACGCCGTGAAGGACAGGGTGTACGCCCGGCCATTCACCAGGACGATGTTGTCCTGTCCCGAGGGTGCATCCCAGGGATTGGCGGGGGTCCCCGTGACGTTGATGCGCAGCTTCCCGTTCTCCACCACCGACTGGGAGTTGGCACCGCTCCACCACGGCGCCACCGTCCCGCCACTGAAGGTTCCATTGACGACCAGCTCCGTGAGCGGCGAGGACACCTGGCCCTCCGACTCCGGCTCGGGCGCGGGAGCTGACGGCGCGGCGGGGCCACACGCGGCCACCAGGGATGCACCCAACACGACGGCTACCCAACCCACATGTCGACGCAGTTGCACGAAACGATTCCTCCTGCCCGCTTCCGGATGACAGGGAATGACGTCCGGCCTGGCGCGGGACCTTGGCGCGACGGTGAAAGTCCTTCTTCGCCGCGTCGCGGCATACTGGCAGGTTTTCCCTGTTTTACCAGCTCAAATACACACAAGCCCTGGCGGACGACTGCAATGGCAAAATTGAAAAGGAGCTTGAAACAGCGTCGTCCATCCGGATTGTAGACATCCACGCCCGGCGGCGACGCCAGGAGATACCGGACACTCCGTCATGCGGGCTCACACACGGGGCGCGCGCATCCGGGAGAACGCGGCTCACTCGGGCTCGGAGGACTCCGCGCCGTCGAGGCCATGCCGGCGCAGCAGCCGTCGAAGCTGGGTGCGGTGCAGACCGAGAGCGCGCGCCGTCGCGGAGACATTGCCTCCCTGCTGGCGCAGGGCCTCTTCAATCCGGGCCCGTTCCTGGACATCCCCCTGGGCGCGCTCCGTCGCATCCGCGCGAGGCTCCGGGCTGGCGCGCACGGTGACGCTTCCGGGGCCAAAGGCTGTTCCCGCGCTCGGGCTCAGGTGTCGAGCCTCCACCCGGGTGGCGCCCTGAAGCAGCGCGGCCTGGACGGCGCTGCGCAGCTCCACCAGGAGTTCGCGGATGTTTCCCGGCCAGGGCCGCAGGAGACACTGCTCCACCAGGGAGACGTGGAGCCCAAGCCCCGGCGCCACCCGCTCCGCTTGGCGTTGGAGCAGCAGGGGCAGTTCCTCGGGGCGCTGGCGCAGCGGAGGCACCACCACCTCGGGCCGGCCCATGCGGAAGTACAGGTCCTCGCGCAGCCCGCCCCGGGCCACCAGGGCGCGCAGGTCCTTGTTGCTCGCGGAGCACAGGTGCA
This sequence comes from Myxococcus sp. CA040A, assembly GCF_013336725.1. Taxonomy (NCBI): domain Bacteria; kingdom Pseudomonadati; phylum Myxococcota; class Myxococcia; order Myxococcales; family Myxococcaceae; genus Myxococcus; species Myxococcus sp. CA040A. Next base: position 61,996 of record NZ_JABUMR010000011.1, read on the forward strand.
GGTCCACCGTCTTCGGCCGGGAGGCGCCCAGGGGCAGCACCTCGCGTGTTTCCAGCGCGCGCAGCAGCTTGGCCTGGACGGCCAGGTCCAGCTCCACCACTTCATCGAGGAACAGCGTGCCGCCATCCGCGGCCTGCAGGTATCCCTGGGCGTCTGCCTCCGCGCCGGAGTACGCGCCGCGCCGGACACCGAAGAGGAGCCGCTCCGCGATGCCCTCGGGAATGGCCGCGCAGTTGACGGCGACGAAGGGGCCCTCGCGCCGGGGACCGTGTTGGTGGAAGGCGCGCGCCATGCCTTCCTTGCCGGAGCCGCTCTCTCCATGGATGTGGAGCGAAAAGCCCAGCTCCGCGGCGCGAGTCACCTCCGCGAGCAGCCTCTGGCCACCGGGCCCCCGCACGAAGCCGTCCACCAGTCCGACGCCGTGTTCTTCCAGGGGCCGCACGTCGACGCTCGGCACGAAGAGGGAGTCTCCCATCCGGAGCACGGCGCGCACCTCGCGAGGCGCGCCGGGCGCGAGCGGCTCTCCATCCACCCAGGTTCCGTTCTGGCTTCCCAGGTCGACGGCCCAGAAGTGCTTCCCGTCGAAGCGGACCTGGGCATGGCGCCGCGACATCCTCGGGTCCTGGACGTCGCCGAGTTGGGGACCTCGCCCCAGCTCCAGCCCCTCCAGCGGGAGCCGGAGCGCCACCGCCAGCGCCGCCCCTCCGCCGAACAGGCGCACCAGCCCGGGAACGCGCGCCGCGTCCGAGACCTCCATCCCTCGTCCATCACCACTCGGCCGGAGCGTCGACCCATCGTGTTCCATGCCGGGTCATCATACGCGCCGGGCGGTGGCACACGGCACGGTGCCGGCGCTTGTGCCATTTCCGGAGCGACTCGGGCGCCTGGCGAGGACGTGCTCCCGACGGCGACGGGAATGTCAGGGGCGCGTTCAACCGTGGCACGGCGCTCGCTATGGGGCGCACGCATCACGAGGCACCAGGGGACACCACCATGAGGAACATGACTGACGACATCGCGGCGCCCGTGCGGGGAGCCCACCGGACCACCAGCCCCATCCTGCTGGCGACACTGGCGCTCCTCGGCGCGAGCGCCTGCCTCAAGCCCCTCCAGCTCCCGCCGTCACCTTCGGACCCGAACCCCCGGCAGCCCGACGTGGGCGACAAGTACGTGACGGACTCGGAGACGCAGTTGCCCGTCACACCTTGCAAGGGAAAGGACTGCCCGCCCCTGGAGCCCACGGCCCAACCGCTGGCGCCGCTGGAGTGTCCGACGGGGCAGTGCATCCCGGACAACTCGAACGGCCAGGGCATCTACATCGTCGAGGGCAGCGACTTCTGCTTCACCCAGGGGACGGAGTTCCGGTTCTGCCCGGAGGCCTTCGTCAACCGCGCGCCCGGGGACGTGGTGCTCAAGGGGAGGGACCGCCTCATGGGCACGCTCTTCTACACCGCGACGCTCCGGGGGGTATTGCCGGGCCAGCTCGGTCGCACGCCGCAGGGCGCTCCCGCGAGCTTCGTTGCGATTCACAGCGTGCAGGGCAACGGGGACCAGCTCGTCGTCAATTACTGTCAGTCGCGCATGAAGTGCAGCAAGCCAGAGGACATCCAGACGCTCCAGGGGTCGGCGCTCGCGGGCTTCACGTTCGACGTGCTCTTCCGGAACGTGCCGGATGAGGAGACGTTCTTCGAGCTCCAGCTCGTCCCGCTGGGAACCGACCAACTCCTCCCGCCGTTCCAGCTTCAGAAGTATGAGGTGCGACACCGGTTGAGAGACCCCAATGGCAATCATCCGGCCTGGACGAATCCGTGCGGCGGGTCCGCGCGGGGCCGGGTGGGCATCCTCCCGGGGCGGGTGGTGGATGACATGAATGCCGCCGTCACCGCCGACGCCAACGTCACGACGCTTGGTTGCGAGTCCGGCGCCATCGTCACGTGCCTGGATTGGGGTTACAGCCCCTGGAATCCCCAGACAGGGGTGTCGGACCCGAATCGGGAATATGTCTATGGCTCCTGTCTCCAGGCGAAGCGCGCGGCGTACTTCGTGGGCAAGGGCGACCTCAAGAGCTACACGCTGACGGGCACTCGCATCGTCAAACGGGATGAGTATGGGTTTGGGCGAGACGCGGAGGGTGGCATCGAGCGCACCGACTTCCTGGAGGCCCTCTGGAGTCCCGAGGGCGCGGTCTGCCTCAATCCCGAGCACCGGCGTCACCCGGAGATTCCCCTGCATCCGGAGCATGGCCCCCGAATCGAGCGCTGCGAGGCACCGTCGGGGCAGCGCATCCTGTGGCGGGACAACGGCAAGCTCGCGACGGGCCTCCCACCGCGACACTAGGGCGTGCCCAGCAGGTCAGGGCCAAGGCGGAGTGTAACCACGTCCAGGTGCCCCAAGGACGTCAGCAGGCCTCGAATCTCCTCCTCCAGCAGCAGGCGGGCTCTTTGTTCAGGGGCCGGGCGACGCGGCGACCACCAGGAAGGCGATATCGCAATAGGGACAGACGCGCTTGTCTCCGGGACTTGATTCGCCGAGGTCCTGTGGAGCGTTGCACGAAGGGCAGCGGTGCTCGAGGCGCCGAGTTGAGACAGTGACGTTTTCTGATGAAGCGGATGCATCTGCGCTCACGTTGCCGAGGGAAACAGCGCTCGACAGGAGGCCGGCGGAAGTCCGCCCCGGGGTGAAGGAGGAAACAACGTAAGCCCCCTTCTGGGGTTCGAAGACTCGGTTGATTTCACCGGCGGCGATGAGCTTCAGGATGAATTGTTCAGCCTTCTCTTCCGACACCTGACAGAAGATGGCCACGTCCTTGACGGTGACATCCCCCTTGTTGCGGATGAAGTCAGCCAGCTCAGCCATGGGGTCACGGCGCTCCACGGTCGGCGTTACCCAGTGAGCGGGCTCGCGCTCTTCTTGGGACGAACGCCCCTTCTTCCACAGAAATTGGCCGAGCAGGAAGGGGAGTACGACCATCACCCCCCACAGGGCGGCAACCATTTTGGCCGGCTCCTGTATTTTCCCGTGCGCGTGGGCGACGAGCAGGGCGATTACCCAACAGGCTGACCAGAGCTTGAGTGCACCCCCAAACAGCACCGCTAGACAGCCGAAGCCCTTCACCAGCCCCCTCCTCTCTTCGTGGCGACATCCGACAGAAAGGGCGTCACGGCTGCAGGCGGCTGCGGTAGTGGACGACTGTCAAAGGCTGGGGACGCATTGACGGCGGAGGCGTTCATGAGGATTTGGTGACGGTAGAAAGAGCTGAATATTTGATACCTAGCATCCAGGTGAGCCAGACGGAAGAGGAGCCTCCTCTCATCGATAACTGCAATGGCGCGGGTCATCCTGGTTCTCTGGTTGCTGCTCACACCCGGGTACTGCTTCTGTTCGAAAGCCCCGAGGGCAGCGGCTGCGCCGAGCGCTTCATTCGCACCCTCAAGGAGCGCCTGCTCTGGGTGCGCATCTTCTCCCCCGTGGAGTACCTCCGGACGGCCCTGCTGGAGTGGGCCCACCGATACAACGAGCACCGGCTGCTGGAGCGCCACAACTTCCTCTCGCCGAGTCAGGCCCGGCGAGCGCTGCCGCAGCTGAAACAAGCGGCCTGATTACGACCGCCTGGGTGTCTCGACAATCCGGTGCGGTACAGGTCCACCGTGTCCGCGTTGCGCTCGCTCACCAGGAGGATGCGGCTATATCCCGATCAGCCCTGGCACCGGCACCGGGGTGGAGCGCTTGCTCGTGATGCCATCCCCCACCTCGCCGAATGCGTTGTAGCCCCAGCCCCACGCAGTGCCGTCCGAGCGCAGCGCCAGCGAATGGGAATCGCCAGCGGCGATACGGGCTTGAGCCTGAGCCCCCGACAGAGCAGCGACTGTCGAAACCTGCGCTCCTGGCGCGCCGGTGGGCTGTCCACAGCCGACCCATGGAAACAATCCCAGCCAGAGCGCTGCTGGCCTTCGGAACCGTCGCCCTGTTTTGTCTTTCATTCCGTTACCCATATCCATGTGCAATGATGTCAGGGTCACCGCTGACGGGGCTTCACGCCTCGCTGGGTGTCGAGCAACCGTTCACCGCCGGGTGCCTGGAGGTGGATGACTCCTGGATGTTCTACGGGGGCCGGCCACTTTGCAGGTCCTGCGACGGGGACGTGGACCATGGCGTCCAGGCCTCGGATCAGTTCGATGTACTCACGACGAAGCAAGGGGTTGTGTTCCAGGGCTCGCGCGAGCGCGGCTTTCGCCTGACGGACACCTTCCTCCTGCGTGGAGCCCACCCGCGCCTCCATGAACAACAATCCGGCACGCAGCGCATGTGCCTGCGCCTGATCCGGGTCGAGCCGCATCGCCAGCTCCACCTGTCTCAAGCCCTCGGACAGCGCGACTCTCGCCTCCGCGAGGGGCTGCGCCTCAGCCAGCTTCCACGAAGCCCGCGCGAGCGACACATGGGCCTCGAGATACGGATAGAGCGCCACGGCGCGACGGGCCTCGGCACGGGCTCGCAGGAGCGTCTCCACCGCGCGCCTCCCCTGCCGCCGGGCCCACTCCGCGCCCATCAACTCCAGACTCGAGCCCACGACGCGACAATCCGCGCAGCGCGCGTCCACACGCAACGCCTCTTCCAGCGCCCGGCGCCCATCCGCCAGCGGAGTCTCGGGAGACTTCCCGTCACGCACCGCCTGGGTCGCCAACAACAAGTGCGCCGACGCGACATGGAAGTGGGTGCGTCCCGCCGTCGCATTGATGCTCAGCGAGCGGGCGAGTGCATCGAGCGCCCGGGTCAACGTGGGACTCGCGTCACCTCCCACGTCGATGAGGTGCGAGGCGCGGGTCAGCTCCGCCAGCGCCACCTCGTTCAGCGCGGAGTAGAAGCGTCCATCCAGCGCGAGCGCGCCCTGCCCCGCCTCCAGGGCCCGCTCCACGTCCGGTCCCGGGTCCTCGCCTCGCGACAGCGCATACGTCGCCAGCGCGTTGTGCAGCTCCGCCAGATTCGAGTGCGCGAAGAGGTACCGGGGGTCCGTGCGCAGCGCGAGCCGCAGGTGCTTCCCCGCAGCCTCATATTCGGGGCGCGGATCCAGGCCGTGCTCGCGCTGATGATTGCCCTTCCACCGGTGCACGAGCGCCAGGTCATTGTGTCCCCAGGGGTAGGCCGGCTCCAGCTCCAGTGCCCGGGTGAGCTGGGCCATGGACTCGTCCCACGACGCCCCGGGGTCTCCGCCCTCGCGCGCGACTTGAAGCCCCCGCAGGAAGAGACTGAAGCCCAGCGTGTCGTACGCCAGGACCTCCCGGGGTTCGAGCTCGATGGCTCGCGAGGCGGACGCAATGGCTTCTCCCAGGAGCCGCTTCGGCTCCTCGTTCCCATCCAGGGGATTCGCCGCGCGATAGGCATTCATCAAGACCAGCGCCCGCTTCGTGTGCGCGGACGCGCGCATGGGCGATGCGACGAGCGCCCGCTCACTCGCCTCCAGCGCCAGCGACAACGAGTCCTTGCGCGAGCGGCCCTGCTTCCGGTCCAGGTCCGCCTGCTGGAGCCAGACCTCCGCGAGCGATTCGTGCCCCCGTGCATCGCTGCGCCCCAACTCCAGCGCCCGCTCATAGCGACGCGCTGCATCCAGGAAGTCCGCGCGCGCGGCTTCGTAATCCCCACGCCCCAGCCGCTCCATGGCCCGCGCATGAGCCACGTCCGCCGCGAGCATCCGAGGCTCCAACATCCACGGAGTCTCGGCCGCCGCCCCCGACGCGGCGGCCTCCGCCCCAGCCAGGTCCTGGCGATAGAACGCCATCCATCCCGCCAGCAGCCGTGGCGACTCCCCCGCCGCGCCCTGCCCTCGCTCCAGCGCGCGCAGGGCGGGAGCGAGGAGGTCCACTTCCAGGGTCCGCGCGTGCTCGGCCACCCACTCGGGCCCGCCCCGGCGTCGCGCCGTCTCCATCGCCAGGAGGTACAAGCCGCCCAGCGTCTTCCCCAACGCCAGATTCAGCTCGGGAGAATCCAGCCCCAGCCCCGCCGCGCGAGTCAGCTCCTCGCGGGCCTGTTCCAGCTCGCCCATCGCCAGATGGCCACGGCCTCGTGCGTAATGCACCAGCGACTCGCCATGCGCCCCCAGCGCGTGCGGTGTCGAGGTGAGCTGGACCATCCGCTCCCGCACGAGCCGCTCTTCCGGACGCGTGTCATGCAGCGGCGCCATCAAGGCCGCGCGCATCAGCCACTCCACGTCCTTCACCTGCTGCCCCAGGTGCTCCGCCAGACGGGCGCGTCCCTCGGCCTGACTCCACGAGCGCACACCCAGGACGGAGACGACCAGCACACTCAGCAGGGAGACGGCGGAGACGACGACGAGCGCGCGGTGCTTGCCCGCCCACCGCCGTCCTCGTGCGACGAGCCCCGGTCTTCGCGCGAGGATGGGCTCACCGTCCCTGTACCGGTCCAGGTCCTCCGCCAGCGCGCGCGCCGAGGCATACCGTCGCGCCGGGTCCTTGTTCAGACACGTCAGGACGATGGTCTCCAGGTCGCCCGCCACCTCCGGCACGCGCAGTCGAGGAGCAACCACGTCCTCGTGCAACACCTGATGCAGCGTGCCCACGGAGGTGGTGTCGCGGAACGGCGGCACCCCCGTCAGCAGCTCGTACAGCGTGGCGCCCAGGCCATAGACATCCGTGCGCCGGTCCACGCTGGCGCGGTCTCCGCGCGCCTGCTCGGGAGCCATGTACGACGGCGTGCCCAGCACCGCCCCTGTCTTCGTGAGCCCCTGCTCCAGGTCCGCATCGTGGGCCAGCCCGAAGTCCGTCACCACCGGGTACCAGCGCCGCTCCTCCTGCCGTTCCACCAGGATGTTGGAGGGCTTGAGGTCGCGGTGGATGACGCCCAGCCGATGCGCCTCGTGCATCGCCGAGGCGACCTCCCGCATCACCTGGACCTTCTCGCCCAGCGACATGTCGGGCGCCACGCGGTCCAGCCGGGTGCCGTCCACGAGCTGCATCGCGATGAAGTCCCGCGCGCCGACACGGCCCACCTCGTACACGCGGCAGACGTGAGGATGGACGATGCGCGCCTGCGCGCGGGCTTCCTGGAGGAAGCGCATGACGCGGTCCGGGTCCGCCTCCCGCACGAACTTGAGCGCCACGAAGCGACCCAACCTCCGGTCCCTCGCCTTGTAGACCTCCCCCATCCCCCCGCGCCCCAGCAGCTCCAGCGAGTCGAAGCGCTCGCCCATCGCCACCTCCGCCACGCCCAGGTCTGGAGCGCGCGCGTCCTCCGGCGCCTCGCTGCCATCCATCGTGGGCCCGTCGTCCCCTTCCCGGCGCCCCGCGTCTCCCCGTTCCGACATGGCGCCATGCTAGCCGCCCCACGAGGTCCCCGGACCAGCCCCGCCCCGTTCCCGATTCGTGTGTCACGGCACAGGTGTAGGCTGTCCACCCATCCGCGCGTCCCGGAGGCCTGGAATTGAGCTTCGCCTTCATCATCGCCTTCACCACCACCCTGGCGCTGGGCTCCGCGCCGCCGCCCGACGCTCGCGAGCCGCTCACGGACCTCCTGGATCGCTTCCAGGACGTCGCGCATGACGATTCGAAAACGGACGACGAAGTAGAAGATTCGGGAATCCAGAAGGAACGACAAGCCATGGCGACGGCCATTCAGGCCCATGGCGCGGCCGCCATTCCCCCGCTGCTCGCCATGCTCGACAGCGACAAGGTGGGCGTGCGCGTGCTCGCGGGCTACACCCTGGGCGACATCGAGGGGCTCACCGAGCAGCACCTGGAGCCGCTCATCGAGGCGCAGCGTCAGGGCACGCCGTGGGTCGAGCGGGCCATCGGCCACATCGGAACGCCTCGAGCCCTGGCATTCCTCACGGAGGCCCTCGATGAATACCCCTCGAGACACAACCAGATCACCGGCGCCCTGGAAACGGCGGGAGGCAAAGGGGCCCTCGCACTCACGGAGTCACTGCGCGCTCCCAAGCCTCGGAAACCCGCGTACGTCGACGTCGCCTGCGAGCTGCTGCGTGAAATGAAGGACAAGGCGAGCCCCGCCATCGAGCCGCTCCTCGCGGTGATGGCGGAGGAGAAGACTCATCCCAAGAACCAGGTCCACGCGATACGACTGCTGGGATGCATCGGCTTTCTCGCCCAGCCCGCTGCCGACAGGCTCGAGCAGTTTCGTGAGAAGACGCCCCGGTTGAAGCGTGACATCGACCTGGCGCTCATCAGCATCCGCCCCGAGCTGACCGCGGCGCTCTTCGCCCAACAACTGCGCGTCGAGCCCACCATCCCGTTGCTGCGAGACCTCGCGAAGCTGCGTCAGGACGGGCGCGGAGCCGGCGGTGCACTCGTCGAGCTGCTGACCCACGAGAACTGGGAGATACGCGTCGCGGCGGTCCATGCCATGGGCTACCTCCAGTACACGGACGCAACCGACCTGCTCATCGCCCAGCTCAACGACGAGAAGGACTGGCGGATGGTCATCGTCTCGGTCGAGGCCCTCGGAAAGTTCAAGGCCCAGAAAGCCGTGGGGCCGCTCGAGCGCGTCGCGAAGGAGCACTGGTATCCCTTCGTACGCAAGGGAGCGCTCCAGGCCATCAAGGTCATCCGAGGCGAGGCCACGTACACCGAGGATCCGCACTTTCCCTCGGAGTTCCTCCACTACCGGTTCTCGGTCGACGACACGCCCAACCCGGTCGAGCCGCCCTTCGTCCCGGGGAGCGACGAGCTCTCCGAGAAGGACCTCAAGCCGCTGAAGTACCCCATGCAGGTGCGCACCCGGGCCGAGAAGGGTTGGCGCGTCCAGAACTTCCAGGCGGAGCCGGGCTGTGGCTTGCGCGTCGCGAACGGGCACCTCTTGGGCACCAACCGGGGAGAGTGGGGAGGCGAGCTGGTCCACCGGAGCGCGAAGCGCGCCACCTCGGTGCTGCTGAAGGAGAACACGCGGTCCATCCACCGCATCGGTGAAACCCTCGTCGCCGTCACGGGACTGGCCCACCTCTCCAGCCATCGCGGAATGCTGTACCGGATCGTCCCCAAGGGTGACTCCTACGTCGCCGAGCCCTGGAGGGCGCTGCCCGGCTCGCCCAAGGTCGCAGGGACGATGGAAGACGGCCGGCTGTTCATCTCCTGTGCGGGCGGCGACGTCATCGTCACACCCGACGGCACCCTGGAGATGTCCACCCGGGAGAGTCGGCGCGCCAGGCCCGTGAAGCCCTCCGCGCCGTGACACGCGCGCACACCGCGCGCCAGGTCAGCGCAAGGCCGTGACGTGGATGGCGGGAGTCCGCGCCGCCGTAGCTCGCTCCACCACTCGGCCCAGGCGCAGGAGCAGGTGCTCCTCATACGGGCGCCCCATGAGCTGGACACCCACCGGCAGGCCCGCGCGGTCGAAGCCCGCCGGGACTGACAGCGCGGGGAAGCCCGTCAGGTTGCCCTCGCGCACGAAGCGCATCAGCGCATCCACCACGGGAAGGTTCGACTCGCCATCCGGCAACGTCGCCTCCGGAATGAGCGGCGCGGTGGTGGCCGTCGACGGAGTGACGATGACGTCCACGTCCGCCATGACGGCCAACAAGTCGCGAGTCAGCCGGTGGCGGTGGCGCAGCGCATGAATCAGATCCGTGGCGCGGAAGTGCCGGCCGATGGCCAGGTTGGTGCGGGAGTCGAGCCCGAAGTCCGCGGCATTGGCGCGCGAGTGCGGAAGCATCGACTCCGCCATCTCGCTTAGGATGATGCAGCTGTGCGTCCACAGCACCGTGTTCAAGTCAGGCGCGGGAATCTCGACCACCGTCGCGCCCGCGTCGGTGAGGGCGCGCACCGCGTCCTTGCAGCGCGCCACCACGTCCGGTGAGGCATCCTCGAAGTAGGGCCAGCAGATGCCCAACCGCACCCCCATCAAATCCGTGCGCTCGTAACCAGACAGGTGATGCGGCGGCTGCGTCTGCGAGACCAGGTCCTTGCCATCCGGCCCCGCCAGCAGCGAATACATCGCGGCGACGTCGTCGACGGTGAGTCCCATGGGCCCGACGTGGCCCACGTTCCAGCACAGCGGCGGCACGCCCGTCTCCGGGATGCGGCCCCAGGTCGCCTTGAGCCCGACGATGCCGCACAGGGCCGCCGGAATCCGGATGGAGCCACCGCCATCCGCGCCAATGCTCAGCGGACACAGGCCCGCGGCCACGACGGCGGCCGAGCCACTGGAGCTGCCCCCGGTGATGTGCGCCCGGTTCCACGGGTTGCGCGCGGCACCGTGGTGCGGATTCAACCCGATGGGGTTGATGCCAATCTCATTCATGTTGGCCTTGCCCAGGATGAGCGCGCCCGCGGCCCGCAGGCGCGCGGCCACCGTCGAGTCCGCCGAGGCCACCTGGTTGCGGAACCGCGTCCCCAACGTCGTGGGGAAACCCGCCAGGTCCACTTCGTCCTTGAGCACCACGGGCACACCGTCCAGCACGCTCAGCGGACGTCCAGCGCGCAGGCGCTCGGCGGACGCCTCGGCGGCGCGGAGCACCTCGTCGGGCTTGCGCGCGATGAACAAGCCCATCCGCGCCTCGCCCCGCTCCAGCCGGTCGATGGCCTCGTTCAACCGCCGCGCCACGGCGACAGGGTCCGCGCCCCCCTCCCGGTAGGCGCGCGCGTACGAGCCCACCGTCTCGCGCTCCGGCGTCACGGCCTGCGCGGCGATGGCACGCGCGGCCTGCTCCTGCGGGGACTGGACTTCCGTCGCGGGCGCGCCGGGCGGCAGCGGGAACTGGAGCGGAGGTGCGTCACCCGCGGGCAGCTCGCGCCACTGGGTGATGCCACTGTCCCTCACCAGCTTCTCCAGCACGGGAGCGCCGACCCCACTCTCCAGGGTGTTGACGAACGCCTTGAGCGCGAACCCCGACACGCGGGGCGCCTTCACCGGGTTGCGTTGGTAGGACATGACGCCGAGCCTACTCGGGGCGGGCCCCGGCGTGGGACTTCACCCCGGCGGCCGCCCCAGCCCGTGAGCCTCCGCGAGCTCACGCAGCCGTTGGAGGAGCGCATCCCGGTCCTCGTAACGCAGGCCCCGCGTCTCCAGCGCGGGCAGCAATTCGACGCGCACCCGGCCCGGGCGCACCCGCCATTCGCCGACGGGAAGCACCGCGCGCGCCCCATGGAACACCATGGGGACGATGGTCGCCCCGGAGCGAATCGCGAGCACCGCCGCGCCCTTCTTGTAGGGCCCCAGCGCACCGTCGGGGCTGCGCAGTCCCTCGATGGACATGTAGTAGCTGGCCCCCCGCCGCAGCGCCTCCGTGGCCCGGTCCACCGCGCGCCGCGCCTGCGCATGCCACTGCCGCACCACCACCGTGGAGCCCTGCGACAGCGGCACCCACCCCGCGAAGGGCAGCACCGCGAACCCCAGGTTCATGAAGATGAGCGCGGGTCGCGGCAGCGCCGGGGGGGTCACGAACGTCTCGCTCAGGCTCGTCTGATTCAACTGCAGGAAGACGTACGCGGCGGCGTCGTACCGGCCCGCGTTGTGGTCCACCACCTCCACGTCCACGCCGAAGACCCGCCGCGCCCAGAGGCACCAGGCGCGCATGAGTGCGTCGGACACCCCCTGGCTCACCGGGCCCAGCAACAGCGCGGGCGTCAGCAGCGGAGGTATCGCCGCGCAGGCCGCGCTCCAGCGCAGCAGGCTCGACAGCAGACCCGGGCGGGGAGGGAGCGCACAGGGAACGTCCATGCGGCCCGCTATACCAGGGTGTATCCATCACGACAGGGTGGAAGCGGACCTCTCGCGCGCCTCCGCGGGGACATGGCAGGCTGCACGGAAGTCCAGGCAGGCAGGGGGGCTCCATGGGAAGTCCACGCGTCAACGCGCTCGAGGAGTACAAGGCGCTGCTCGAGCGACAACGAACCCGACCGCTCGGCCCCGACGACGAGCAACGATTGGAGCTCTTGCGCGACGTGCTCCTGGAGCTGGGCGCGCTGCCGCCCGAGGGCAGTCCCCTTCCCCCGCGCCCCGCGCGAGCGGATGCGGTGCTGGAGCTGACGTTCGCCACGCAGGACGACGTGGTGCGCGCGTACAGCAAGAACATCGGCACCGGAGGGCTGGCCATCCGCACCCCGCGCGCGCTGCCGGTGGGCAGCACCCTGGAGCTGCGCATCACCCTGCCCGACGCCTCCCAGACCCTGCGCGCCGAGGGACAGGTGGTCTGGTCCCGCGAGGACGGCATGGGCGTGGCCTTCACCCAACTGCCGCCCGAAGCCGAGCGCCGGCTGAAGTCCTTCCTCACGCAGGATGCCTCGCTGCTCCAGCGCGTGCGCAGCGTGCTGAAGACGGACGTGCGGGAGCTGGGCAAGGGCCCCGCGCCCCAGGCGGCCACCGCCGTGGAGCTGGACACGCGAGTCCCCATCCTGGTGCGCCTGTCGGACGCGCGGCTGATGACGCTCGTCACCGAGCTGTTCCACCAGAAGGGCCTGCGCGTCGTGACGGACAGCGACAGGCCCGCGCCCATCATCGTCGTCGACACCGGCTCCGCGCTCGACGTGCTCAGCACCGCGGGCCGGCCGGGCTCACGCACCATCATGGTCAACGTGAGCGGGCCCGACTCGTTGATGGGCCGGCTGTCGAACCTCAGCCCCGCCGCCTTCGTGAAGCACCCCGCCACCGCCGCTTCGGTGCTGCTCGCGGTGGAGAAGCTGCTCACGGCCACGAAGCCCTCTTGAGGGCCCCACCCCTGACGGAGGGCCCCCGCTGACACGTCAACGAGGGGAGGCTGACGCGTCCATGGGCGGCTCAGACCGAGGGGCGATTGCCTCCGCGGGCGTGAAAATGCTTTGCATCCGGGGGCTTACCAGCAGCCCCACTGCTGGCCCGTCCCCTGCACATGCGCACCCTCGAAGCTGGCGCGCCACGGACGTGGACTCTCCGCCGCTTCAGGAACGTCATGGACGCCATTATCGAGCAGTTGAAAACCCTGGCACTCGCAGAGGCCTTCCCCTTCCTGCTCAAGGCAGTCGGGGCCCTGGTGCTGTGGTTCGTGGGTCGCGCCGTCATCAACACCTTCCGGCGCGTGCTGAACATCACCCTGCAGAAGCGTCAGTTCGACGCCACGCTCATCCGGTACATCGAATCGCTGTTCGCAGGCTCCCTCACCATCCTGCTGCTGCTCGGCATCCTGGGGATGATGGGGTTCGAGACCACGTCGTTCGCCGCGCTGCTGGCCGCCGCGGGCATCGCCATCGGCACGGCCTGGTCCGGCCTGCTCTCCAACTTCGCGGCGGGCATCTTCCTGCTCGTGCTGCGTCCGTTCCGCGTGGGAGACGAAATCTCCGCCGCGGGGGCGACAGGCTTGGTGCAGGAGATTGGCCTGTTCGCCACCACCATCGACACGTCCGACAACCTGCGCATCTCCGTCGGCAACAACCGGCTCTTCGGCGACAACATCGTCAACTACAGCCACCACCCCCACCGCAAGATTGTCGTGAAGGTTCCGATGATGCACGGTGGTGACGTCCACGCGCTGATGCGGGCCCTCGCGGAGCGCGTGGCGCTGGTGCCGGAAGTCCAGGCCAAACCCGCGCCCAGCGTCGAGGTGGCGGAGTTCAGCGTGCTGGGTCCCGTGTTGGGCATCGGCGTGTACTGCAAGCCGCCCCAGGCCACCGCCGTGCAGGCCGGCGTCGCGATGGCCGCCTCGGAGATTCTCATGGCCGCGGGCTATGTCGTTCCGCCGCAGACCGCCAACCAGGTGCTCGCCAAGGCGAGCTGAGAGACTGCCCGGGAGCACGCCTCCCGGGCCGCTTCACGTCGCCGGTCGCTCCCTGCCCGGGCGAGGCCGGCGCCGAGCGCCGGCCGCGTCCCTCCCAGTCCTCGCGCCGTCACACGAAGCACCTCGGGACTCTCTCTGACGGGCGGAGCATCCATCGCCAGGGGAGAGTCACCATGACGGACAAACTCAAACAGAACGCGGGCGGGGCGCGAGGCAGGGGGCGCTCGAAACCCCGCGCGGCGGCACCCGAGCCCACGATTCGCCGGGGCCGCAAGGCGGCGCCTCGCGCGAGGACGGCGGGGAAGACAGGCCGCGCCACGACGAGCGAAACCACGAAGGCGCTCGGCTATGCCTACTGCGCACTGCCGCAAGTCCCGGAGCGGCCACTGCCTCCGGACCTGAACGCGCGCCGACTTCGCCTCATCCGCATGAACGAGCAGAAGTGGGCCAACGGCACGGTCCTCCACTACTACTTCTTCGACAAGGCCACGGATGGCGAGGAGGTGCGGCTGGCCAACGGCACCACGCGCTTCGTGCCATGGACGACCACGGACACCGAGAAGGACGTCGTGCGCGCTGCCTTCGAGCGGTGGACGCAGGTGGGCCTCGGCCTGAAGTTCCAGGAGGTGGCCTCGCGCGACGAGGCCGAGGTGCGCATCGGCTTCATGCGTGACGACGGCGCCTGGTCCTACGTGGGCAGGGACATCCTCGCCCAGGGGCAGGACGAGCGGACGATGAACTTCGGCTGGGACCTCACGGAGCACCCGCGCGAAATCGACACGGCCATCCACGAAATCGGCCACACGCTCGGCTTCCCTCACGAGCACCAGAACCCCCACGCGGGCATCATCTGGGACGAGGAGGCCGTCTACGCCGCGCTGGCCCGGCCCCCCAACAGTTGGAGCCGTGAGACGACGTTCCACAACATCATCCGCAAGCTGGTCGCGAGCTCGGTGGAGGGCTCCACCTGGGACCCGGACTCCGTCATGGAGTACCCCTTCCAGCCCGGGCTCATCAAGGAGCCCATCGAGTACTTCCGCAACGGCCTCACCCCGAAGGGCGGGCTGTCGGACCAGGACAAGGCCTGGGCCCGGACGATGTACCCGCCCCTCACCGAGCAGGACTACACCGCGCTGCAACCGTTCCAGTCCGTGCGCCTGCAGCTCAAGCCCGGACAGCAGCGCAACTTCACCTTCACGCCCCAGGAGACCCGCACGTACGAGCTGCGCACGTTCGGCGTCTCCGACACCGTCATGGTGCTCTTCGAGAAGAGCGGCACGGGGCTGCGCTTCCTCGCCGGTGACGACGACAGCGGCCTGGGCACCAACGCGGCCCTCAAGCTGAAGCTGTTCCGGGGACGCGAGTACGTGGTCCGCCTGCGGCTCTACTACGAGGAGCGCGCGGGCGAGTCCGCCATCATGCTGTGGTGAGCCCCCCGCCCGCGCTTCCGCGGAAGCGCGCGGAGCCAGCGCTCGCTCCCGTGCTCGCGGTCCACGGGGGCGAGGCGCGGCCCTCCCCCCGGGGCTGACGAGGCCTGAAGCCTCCGGGGCTGGCGACGACGCTCGACTGACGATATGGCTCGCCCCCCTGTCCCCCGGGTTGCCGGGGAGCGCGACACCAGGACAGTCCAGGAGCCCCGCAGGTGGTGATGACCGCGACTCGCAGCCCGGCCTCGACGTCCCTCGACACGACGGCCCCGCCTCCCCTCCTCCCGAGTGGAGCCCTCGCTTGAGCGCGGACCTGGGCTCGGGCGTGGAGGGCCGCTGGACCTGGGTGGCTCCGCTCCTCGCGGCGGTGTTCGGTCTGCTCTGGTACCTGGCGGTGGGCGGTGGGCCCACGCTGGACCCCACCGACCTGGACTGGCTGGGGGGCGACTTCGCGCAGCACGCGCTCGGCTGGATGCACTTCCGCGACGCGCCCTGGGGCTTTCCCCTGGGCAGCACGCCGGGCCTCCTGCGCCCGCTGCCCATGTCGGTGGCCTTCTCCGACTCGAATCCCTGGGTGTCGCTCGCGCTCAAGCCCTTCGCGCACTGGCTGCCCCGGGACTTCCAGTTCATCGGCCCGTGGCTCGCCCTGTGCTTCATGCTCCAGGGCTGGCTGGGCGCGCGGTTGACGGGCCTCTTCACGCCGAGCCCCGTCCAGCGCGTCCTCGGGGGCGCCCTGTTCGTCCTCGCGCCCGTGCTGCTGTACCGGACGGGGCACGACACGCTGTGCGCGCAATGGCTGCTCACCGGCATGCTCTGGGTGCACCTGCGCCCGCGCGCGAGCACTCGCGACGCGTGGAAGGCGCTGGGGTGGGCGCTGCTGCTCAACACGCTCGCTTCGGGCATCCATCCGTACCTGGAGGTGATGGTCTTCGCCCTCACCCTGTCCCTGCTGGCCACCGTGACGTGGCGCGAGCACCACCTGTCGCGGCGCGCGGCGGCCCTGGCGCTGGCCGGGCTCTGCCTGGTGCCGGCGGCGCTGTTCGTCGCCTTTGGCTACGTGGGCCAGGGCGTGCGCTCGGGCTCGGCCGGCTTCGGCTACTTCAGCTCCGACCTGCTCACCCTGGTCAACCCCATGGACTGGTCCCTCGTGCTGCCGGGCCTGCCCACCGGCCGTGGACAGTATGAGGGGTTCGGCTACCTGGGCACCGGCGTGCTCGCCCTCGCGGCGGCGGCCCTCTGGAAGCCCCAGGGCGTGGGCGCCCAGGTGCGCGAGCGCCTGCGCACCCACGCTCCGCTCGTCGTCGTGCTGCTGCTGCTCGCGGTGCTGGCGCTCTCGTCGGTGCTGACGGTGGCGGGCGTGACGGTGCTGTCGCTGCGCAAGGCGGTGTCCCCGCTGCTGCCGCTGCTCAGCCCCTTCCGGGCCTCCGGCCGCTTCATCTGGCCCTTGCACTACGCGGTGCTGACGGGGCTGCTCGCGCTCACGCTGTGGCGCTGGCGCCAGCGGCCCGCGGTGGCCACGGGCCTGCTGCTGGGCGCGGTGCTGCTCCAGTCCCTGGACACGGCCGAGCTCTGGACGCGCAACCACTTCGCCGTCACGCCCTGGCCCCGCCTCAAGGCCCCCGAGTGGGCCCTGGTGGACGCGTCCTACCGACACCTCGTCCTCGTCCCCCCGTACGTCCACCTCTCGGAGACGCCCTGCATCAAGAGCGCCTTCGTGGAGCGCGACTACGTGAGCTTCGGGGACCTGGCGTACAGGCAGGGCCTGACGACCAACAGCGGCTATCCAGCCCGGCTCAGCGAGGCACGCGTCTCCGAGGTCTGCGAGGCGCTCCTAACCGACGTCTCGGCGGGGCGACTCTCTCCGGACACGCTCTACATCGTCGACCCGGCCCGGCTGGAGTCCTTCCTGCGACTGGGTGACGCCGTCACCTGCGGCACCGTGGAGGGCTTCCAGGTCTGCGTGGCCCAGCGTGAGGGGCGCTTGCGCGAAGCCCTCTCCCGCTCCGCGCCCTCCTCCACGGGCACCTCGGTGGACACGCCCCGCTGAGACACCCCGGCCCGGAAGCTACCGCGCGTTCACCGCGGCATTGCGCGCGTCCCTCGCCGCCCGGTCGAACCGCTCGCCGACGGCCACATAGCCCGGCGCATTGACGAAGGGCGGCAGCTGCTCCTCGGACGTGCGCTCGTGGCGCATGTTGAGGGGGTGCAGGTTTTCGGCCGCGCAGGCCAGCCGGACGGCCCGCCAGGACAGCCCCGCTGCTTCCATGATGCGCAGGTAGTCGTCGAGCTGGAGGTTCTTCGCCGCGTTCTCCAGGATGAGCGGGCGCATCGCCTTCGTCACCGGCTTCACCGGGTACCAGTCCTTGGCGCGGCGCCGGTACTCCCGCAGCCGCTCGTCCCGCAGCGCCACCAGCCGCTCGCGGAACTGGGCTTCCGTATCCAGGAGTCGCGCCAGCGCGGTGCGCCCCATCTCCGCATGGAACACGTCCGTCGTGTCATCCGCCCGGGCCCGCGCCCCGACGAAGTCGACATAGGCCCGGGTGGCCGCGAGCAGCTCCCGCTCCGCGTCCTCCACGGACGGGACGGCCGAGGAGCGCGACTCCGGAACCTCCCTGAAGCACTCGTCGGGATTCTTCGCCTTGCCGTCGGGCCCTGGCCACGGGAAGACGTGCTGGTACCAGACGTCCCGGTCCGGAAACACGAGCACCAACTCCGGCATCCTGGGAAGCGGAGGCGGAGGCGTGGTGAGGACCCAGTCGGCCGGGTCCAGGGCCTCGACCGAGCGGATGGCGACGAGCCCCCGCGCCTTCATCGAGTCCAACCAGGCATAGAAGGACGGCTCGAAGCCTCCCTCCACCTGGAAACCTCGGAAGGGTTTGTCCGGCGCCCCGCGGAAGACCCCGGCGTACGGGTCCTCGAGCATCAGCGCCCGGAGCTCCAGGCCTCCGAGACGGGCGTTGCCGACAATCGCGGCCTGCCAGGCATAGCTCTGGACATGGAGTGACATCCCTCCAGCCTAGCGCGATTTCACGGCCGGAGAGGCGGCGCCCGGGAGGCTGTCTTTGCCCGCAATGACAGTCGCCAGCGGGTGGTCCACCACCCGCTGGCGACTTACGTCTTATACGGGCACCGAGGCGCCCGACGAAAAACTACGGAACCTGCGTCAGCACGTCCGTCGTGGTCAACACAGGCGTGGGGAAGGGAAGAGAACCGCCACAGCCACGGGGACCGCCACGAACCTTGGTCTTGATCTGCATGATGAACTCCTGGTGAGGACTGAGTTGAAGGAACAGATACCGCCGAGGTCAACCGGCAAAGCCAGTCGACTCCAGGAACTACGCCAGCACGTCCGTGCTGAGCACGGGGCCGGGAATCGTTCCGCCACCACCGCAACCACGGGGACCGCCACGAACCTTGGTCTTGATCTGCATGGATATTCTCCGGGTGAAACGGGTGGAATGAACGACTACGCCAGCACGTCGGTGCTCAGCACGGGGATCTGACCGCCACCGCCGCAACCACGGGGACCGCCACGAACCTTGGTCTTGATCTGCATGATGTGTGCTCCTGGTGAGAGATCTTGAGGAAGGTACAGCCGGAATCGTCTGGCGACCGCCAGCGACGACTACGGGATCTGCGTACGAACCGTGCCGGTCACAACGGGCAGGGAACCGCCGCAACCACGGGGACCGCCACGAACCTTGGTCTTGATCTGCATGATGTGTGCTCCTGGTGAGAGTACTGCGTTGCTCCAGACAACCTGGAGAGTGGGAAAGGCAGAGACAACTACGGAATCTGGGTGCCGGGACGAGTCGGGAGAACGACCGTGCCGCCACCACAACCACGGGGACCGCCACGAACCTTGGTCTTGATCTGCATGTGCTTGCTCCTTCCAGCGAGCAGAACAATCAAGCACACCCCTCTGACATCCGAGCCATTGAGACACTCGCTGTCTAAACGCCGCCACCTGATTCTCGTCGCGCTCGCGGGCTCGACCATCCCCTCAACCTGCCGCCCGTCTCGCTATTCCCAGACCACCTGGAACCTACGCCGTGCCTCGCTCGCCATTGCCTTCGCTTCGAGACACCAGATTCGCGCCGGAACTGGAATCATTAAAGACGGGCGTAATCGGTCAGTCAAGCCATGCCGTAAAGATTGCGGAGAAAGTCATTGTAACTTCTGGCGCTACACCCAATCTCAAACTTCGCGAAACACGAAAATACATGACGCGTGGCGCTGCAGTGGAAATCGTTGGCGGACGATGCGCTTCCCGCTGACGAATCCGAGCCACCTCCGGGCAAATACAGCCCAGGTGGAGACCACGGGACCCGCGTCAGCGCGTCGTACGCAACCAGTGGTCGGTGCCATTGGCGCCGCAGCTCCGGGGGCCGCCACGAACCTTGGTCTTGATCTTCATGATGTCTACTCCCTGATGGAGGACAGCGAAGTTCCGGGTGGCGAGGGGCGAGCCCATACACACCCTGAGTAGAATCATTAAAAATCGATGGAAAATGGGAGTCAAGCCTTCAACAGAAAAACCCGTCATCCCTTTTAAATCCGCAGACTTGGATATTTCGCCCAATTTACCAAAACGCGAGAATGACCCAGGGTCCTGAAATCCACCAGGTCTGCCTCTCGCATCCATGCTGGCGCGCGCCGCGGCGTGAGACGCGCGAAGCCCTGCTCACGGTTCCATCTACGTGGAGACCGCATCGCGCCATGCGTCGCAATACCTTTAAAACATGTTTTCACGCACAAGCGCGCCCGCTCCAATAAATAGGATTCGCTTGGACAACCCTTGACTGGGGATGCCCGTGCATCACGGCCGTGGCCCCCCGAGCCGGACAGGCAGCGCATGCGCGGCGTGAAGACACCGCATCCCGCGCCCCCGGAGCCAGTCCCCCGCGTCCATGGGGCCGGTGCGGCGTCAGTCCATTGGGCGAGAATGCGGGGAGTCGGTCGGACAACGGCGATGAGGTAGGCTTCATCCATGCGAGTTGGTGAAGGAATGTTCCCGCGCACCATGCGCGCGCTGGTGCGGGGACGAGGGCGCTCGGCGCTCTGGTTGTTGCCGGTGGGGCTGTTCGCCGTGTGGGGCGGCTGGTTCGTCCGGGCGCGCATCACCGTGTACGAGCCCAGCGTGCAGGCGCGGCTGGAGGTCCACCGGGAGGTCTACGCCGTCGACGCCCCGGTGGAGGGGCGGCTGGTGAAGACGCGGGTGGAGCTGCACCGTCAGGTGACCGCGGGCGAGGTGCTCTTCGAGCTGGCGCATGAGCAGGAGGCGCGGCTGCTCGCGGAGGCGGAGGCCCTGCTGCAGGGCGTGGGGCCGCAGCTGGTGGCGGCGCGCGCGGAGCTGGACGCGGAGCAGAGCGCGCTGGTGGCCCAGCAGGAGCGCGGCGCGGCGGGCGTGGACGAGGCCCGCGCCCGGCTCGCCGAGGCCGAGGCGCTGGCCCGCCGGGCACTGGAGGAGAAGACGAGCACCGAGCAGCTCTGGACGCGGCAACTGGTGAGCGAGTCGGAGTGGAACCGGGTGCGCACGGAGCTGGAGCGGGCGCAGGCGGTGGAGCAGGCCTCTCGCGCGGGGCTCGCGCGCGTGAAGATGGACGGCACCATGCAGACCACCGAGCGGCGCATCCGCGTCGCGGCGCTGCGGCGGGAAATCGCGGAGCTCGAGTCCGGGGAGAACGTGGCGCGCGCCTCCGTGGAGCGGCTGCGCGACGAGCTGGAGCGCCGGGTGGTGAAGGCGCCCGCGGACGGCATCCTCGGGGAGACGAGTTCGGTGCGAGTGGGCGCGCAGGTGCGAGCCGGAGACCGCATCGCCACGGTCGTCGCGGGCGGTGACGTGCGCATCGTCGCGCAGCTGTCCCCCGCCACGGCCCTGGGCCGCGTGCGCGCCGGACAGCGGGCCCGGATGAAGCTGGAGGGCTTCTCCTGGACGGAGTTCGGCATGGTGCAGGCCACGGTGGTCGCGGTGGCGAGCGAGGCACGCGACGGGATGGTGCGCGCGGAGCTGTCCGTGGACGAGATACCGGTGGGCATTCCCCTGGAGCATGGCCTGCCGGGCACCGTGGACATCGCCGTGGAGGAGGCCACGCCCCTGCGGCTGGTGCTGCGGGCGCTGGGACGGGGCATGGAGGCGCCCGCGCGGGCACGGCCGCTGCCGCCGCGCACGCCCCGGGAGCTGGAGATGTCGCGGGGGGGAGGCTGAGTCATGGCGGGCACACGACGACTGCTCATTCCCGAAGTCATCCAGACGTCCGCCATGGACTGCGGTCCGGCGGCCCTCAAGGCCCTCTTCGACGGCTTCAACCTCCCCGTCAGCTACGGCCGTCTGCGCGAGGCCTGCCAGACGGACATCGACGGGACGTCCATCGACGTGCTGGAGGAGCTGGCCGGCAAGCTGGGCATGGACGCCGTCCAGGTCGTCCTGCCCCTGGACCAGGTGCTCATGCCGGAGACGAAGGCGCTGCCCGCGCTCGCGGTGGTGCGCCTGGCGGACAGCAACCTGCACTTCATCGTCATCTGGCGGCGGTGGGGCAACATGGTGCAGATCATGGACCCCGCGCTGGGACGGCGCTGGGTGTCCGTGACGGAGCTGATGGAGCGGCTCTACGTCCACGCCCTGCCCGTCCCCGCCGAGGGCTTCCGCGCGTGGGCCAGCACGGAGGAGTTCCTCGCGGGCATGCGCCTGCGGCTGGGCGCGCTGGCCGACAAGCCGCTCGCGGAGCGGCTGCTCGCGGAGGCGCTCGCGGACGAGACGTGGAAGAGCGTGGCCTGCCTGGACGCGGCGACGCGGCTGGTGCAGACGCTGGTGGACGGGGGCGGCGTCGAGCGGGGCGAGTCCTCCGAGCGCTTCCTGGAGCAGCTGCTGCGCGAGGTGCGCGCCGCGCTCGCGGAGGGGCGGGCCGAGCAGGTCATCCCCGCCTCCTACTGGACGGCGGTGGGCCCTCCCGACGCGGAGGAAGTCACGCTGCGCGGCGTGGTGGGCATCCTGGCCCGGGGGCTGCGCACGGAGCGCGCCGAGGGAGAGCCGCCGCTGTCCGCGGAGCTCCTGGCGGCCCTGAAGGAGCCTCCCACCCGGCCCCTGCGGGAGCTGGTGGCGCTGATGCGCCGGGACGGCGTGCTGGCGCCCTCGGTCCTCGCGGCCATCGCCCTGACGGCCGCGGTGGGCGGCTTCCTGGAGGCCCTGCTCCTGCGCGGCATCATCGACGCGGGGCGCTACCTCACCACCCAGGAGCAGCGACTGGCGGGCATCGTGACGCTGCTGGCGCTGATGGGCATGATCTTCTCGCTGGAGTTCCCCCTGTCGCTGGGGACCCTGCGGCTGGGCCGGCGGCTGGAGCTGCGCCTGCGGCTGGCGTTCCTCGACAAGATACCCCGCCTGGGAGACCGCTACTTCAAGAGCCGGCTGGTCTCCGACATGGCGCAGCGCTGCCACGGCATCCACCAGGTGCGCTCCGTGCCGACCATGGCGGTGGGCGTGCTGCGCGCCTCCGCGGAGATGCTCGTCACGCTGGCCGGCCTGACGTGGCTGGCCCCCGGCAGCGCCCCGCTCATCATCATCGGCGGAGGACTGGCGCTCGCAGTCCCCCTGCTCGCCCAGCGCTCGCTGCTGGAGGCGGACCGGCGGATGCGCGACTTCGACGGCGTGCTGTCGCGCTTCTACCTGGATGCCATGCGCGGGGCGGTGGCGCTGCGGGCCCACCGCGCGGAGCTGACGCTGCGGCGTGCCCATGAGGAGCCGCTGCACGAGTTCGTCCGCGCCGCGCGCACGCTGCTCAGCCGCGGCATCCTCACCGACACGCTCGCCACCATGGTCGCCACGGGCGGCTCGGTGGCCATCGTCCTGCATGCCGTGTCCCAGGGGATTCAGCCCGGCGCCGTGCTGCTGCTCGTCTACTGGGCGCTCGCCCTGGCCACCCTGGGCAAGCAGCTGGCGGACGCGCTGCGCCAGTACCCGGCCGCCTCGTCGCTCACCGCGCGGATGATGGAGCCGCTCCTCACGCCCGACGAGGTGGGCGCGGGGCTGGAGACGGCCGCCGACGTGGACGCGCGGCCCGAGACGGGTGGCGTGGGCTTCACGCTCAAGCAGGTGGAGGTCAAGGCCGCGGGCTTCACCGTGCTGCAGGGCATCGACATGACGGTGCGCCCCGGAGAGCACGTGGCCATCGTCGGCCCCTCGGGCGCCGGCAAGTCCTCGCTCGTGGGCATCCTGCTGGGCTGGCACCGGCCGTCGTCCGGGAGCGTGGAGGTGGATGGCGCGCCGCTGGCGGGACAGGTGCTCGCCCGGCTGAGGCGGCAGACGGCCTGGGTGGAGCCGGAGGTGACGCTGTGGAACAAGTCCCTCGTCGACAACCTGGCCTACGGCGTGGAGGCGACGGACGTGTTGCCCCGCGTGGGTCAGGCGCTGCGCTCGGCGGACCTCATCGAGTTCCTCGACAAGCTCCCCCTCGGCCTGCAGACGCGGCTGGGCGAGGGAGGCAGCCTGCTGTCCGGCGGTCAGGGGCAGCGGGTGCGCCTGGGGCGGGCGCTGCTGCGTCCCGGGGTGCGGCTGGCCATCTTCGACGAGCCGTTCCGGGGACTGGAGCGGGACAGGCGCGCGGCGCTGCTGGAGCGCTCACGCGCCGAGCTCTCCGGCGCCACGCTGCTGTGCATCATGCATGACATCGCGGAGACGCTGACGTTCGACCGCGTCCTCGTCATCAAGGGCGGCCAACTGGTGGAGGACGACAACCCGAAGCGGCTCGCCCAGCGCGAGGACTCCGTGTACCGCTCGCTGCTCGACGAGGAGGAGCAGATGCGCCGTGACCTGACGGGTCACGGGGGCTGGCGGCGGATGGTGCTGGACCACGGGCTGCTCAGCGAGCATCCCGCGGAAGACACGAAGCCGATGCGGGAGGGGGCGGCGTGACGACCCTGGCGAACGAGCTGAAGCCGAGGGCGGCCGGGCCGCTTTCGGGCCTGGCGTGGCAGCCGAGGCGGGCCGCGGAGGCGCTGGAGGCGCTGGCGCTCCGGGCGGGGCTGCCGCTGCCGCGCACCTCCGGACGGGTGGTGGGTGGATTGCCGGAAGACCCGAACCGGCTGGGCGAGTGGCTGGACGCGGTGGCCCAGTCCCAGGGGCTGGAGCTGGACCTGCTCTACACGCGCCACGGCGAGGTGGAGAAGGCCATCCAGCGCGCCGCCCCTGCCCTGCTGGACGTCGTCGGTGACGGAGGCGTGCAGGTCGTCGCGCTCCTGCGCGTGTCCCCGTCCGGGAGGACGGCGCGCGTGCTCGCCCCCGACGAGACGGTCCGCGACGTGCCCGTATCCGAGCTGACCGCCGCCGTACAGGCGCTCGTCGAGTTCCAGCAGGTGGACACCGTGGACCGGGTGCTCGCGGGGACCGCGCTGCGCGAGCCGCAACGAACCCTGGCCCGCCGCGCGCTGATGGGCGCGCAGCTGGCCAACACCCACCTGGTCGCCGCGCGCACCCTGCGCCTGCCCCCCGGCGCCCGGCTCATCCACCACCTGAAGGCGCTGTCGGCGGCCCCCCGGCTGATGCTGGTGCTGCTGCTGGCGGTGCTCATCCAGGTCTGCGTGCTCGCGGCCTGGTGGCTGATTGGCCGGGGCGCCTTCGAGGGCCAGCTGGACCAGGGCTGGCTCTGGGCCTGGGCGCTGATGGGCCTGACGGCGGTGCCGCTGCAGGCCGCGCTGGCGTGGACGCAAGGCACGCTGGCGCTGGACCTCTCCGCGCTGCTGCGCCGACGGCTGCTGGCGGGAGCGCTCTCGCTGCCCGTGGACGAGGCGCGCCGCGGAGGCATTGGCGAGTACGTGGGGCGGACGTTCGAAAGCGCGGGCATGGAGCAGATGGTGCTCGCGGGCAGCTTCACCAGCATGCTCGCGGTGGTGGACCTGACGCTGGCGGCCAGCGTGACGCTGTCGGGTCCGGCGGGCTGGCTCGGGCTGGGGGCTTTGGCGGCCTGCTGCGCGGTGCTGGGGGTGCTCGTCGCCCGGCAGGCCATGCTCTTCCGGGGCTGGACGGAGGCGCGCGTGGTGATGACGCACGCGCTCATCGAGCGGATGCTCGGCCACCGCACCCGGCTGGCGCAGGAGCAGCCGTCGCGCTGGCACGAGGAGGAGGACCAGGAGCTGGCGCGCTACTCGGACGCCGCCGAGCGCTGGGACGCGGGCACCGCGCGCATCATGACGCTCGCGCGCCGGGGCATCCTTCCGGTGGCCATCATCGCCACGCTCCCGGGCGTGCTGGCGGGAAGCTCCACGGCGACCATCGCGGTGGGCGTGGGCGCGGCGCTGCTGGGCGCCCGCGCGGTGACGTCCATGACGGTGGGCGCGCTGGCGCTCATCGGCTCGCGCGTGCTGTTCGACGGCGTGCGCCCCATGCTGGAAGCGGCCCGGCTCGCCCGCGCCGTGGGCGCGACGAAGGAGGATGACGATGGCGTGCCCCAGGTGGCGCCGCTCACCTCCAGCGAGGCGCCGTCCAGGAACCAGGCGCTGCTCGAGGTGCGCGACGTGTACTTCAAGCACCCGGCCTCGCCGCGCGCGGTGCTGGAGGGGGCCTCGCTGTCCATCCGCCCCGGTGAGCGCGTGCTCCTGGAAGGGCCTTCCGGCTCGGGCAAGTCCACCCTCGCCTCCATCCTCACGGGCCTGCGGCGCCAGGGCTCCGGCGTGGTGCTGCTGCGCGGCCTGGACATGTCGACGTGGACGTCGGACGGCTGGGGCGCGCAGATCGCCGGCGCACCCCAGTTCCATGAGAACCACGTCGTCTCCGGCACGCTGGCCATGAACCTGCTGCTGGGCCGCGCCTGGCCGCATACGCAGGACGACATGAAGCTGGCGCGGGAGCTGTGCGAGGAGCTGGGGCTGGGCGACCTGCTGCAGCGCATGCCCGCGGGAATCCTGCAGATGGTGGGCGAGCGCGGCTGGCAGCTCTCCCACGGCGAGCAGAGCCGCATCTTCGTCGCGCGCGCCCTGCTTCAGCGCGTCCAGGTCGTCGTGTTGGACGAGGCGTTCGGCGCGCTGGACCCGGTGACGATGCGCAAGGTGATGAACTGCGTCAACGCTCGCGCGCCCACGCTCATCGTCATCGCCCACCCGTGACGGGAAGGCCGCGCCCCTGAAAAACAACAACGGTCGCCAGCAGGCGGAAGCTCCGCCTGCCGACGACCGAAGGACAAGCCATCAAACGTGAGTCAAACGCGTGCCGTGACTGCTACCGCTTCAGCGACAACACGACTCAGACCGCAATGACGCCGCCACAGGCGCGGGGACCGCCACGAACCTTGGTCTTGATCTGCATGGTGAACTCCTGGGTGAGAGGTTCCGACTGCAGACGACAGGCACGACTCAGACGGTGATGACGCCGCCGCAGGCACGGGGACCGCCACGAACCTTGGTCTTGATCTGCATGGTCTTGCTCCTGGTCAGAGGTTCCGACTTCGGACTACGGCACGACTCAGACAGCCTTGACGACGACGGTGCCACCACAGCCACGGGGACCGCCACGAACCTTGGTCTTGATCTGCATGTGCTCGCTCCTGGTTTTCGGGACAGCGACACCATCCACGACAGTCCTGACAACCGCCGCAATTGGCGCTCACCGATATAAGTCGGTGAAACAGGTCAGTCAAGCTTCCCAGGCCTGCAACACAGGCTGATGCATCCAGGCCTGGGAGTGAAACATTGCGTCAATTCAAGCAGCAGCGGCGGAGGGCGCTCCCGGCGTGATTTTGACGTCCGCCACGTGGCTTTCGATGCCCACGCCCAGCTCTTCGCGGAAGACATCCAGCAGGTAGGGCAGCACGCCGATGGTGGCGAACCGCAGCCGGTGGTGGATGGACAGGTCCAGGTTGGTGAAGGGCCGGTCCGGGTGCTGGCGTTGCAGCAGCGCGTTCACCTCGCGCTGCACGGTCTCCAGCGTGCCCAGCGCGGAGCGTTCGATGGTGAGGTAGTCGGCCAGCGCCTCGGCCACCGCGTCGATGAGCTCGGGGCGCGCGCCCTCGGGCACGGGGGCTCGCTCGCGGAACAGCTTGCGCAGCTCCTCCGCCGCCTGGGCGTGCACGGCGTCCTTCGGCGGGGAGAAGACGTCGCTGATGTTCTGGAGCTTCTCCTCGCTGAAGCCGCGCAGGCCGCGCTGCGCGCGGTCATACATCTCCACGTAGCGGGCCTTGGCCCACTCGCGCTGGACCGACGTGTTCTGTCGGGTTGGCAGGATGACCTTCCAGTCCTTCTCGATGCGTTGACGCAGCCGGCCCCAGCCGCTGTCCACCGGCGCTTCGGCCTGCAGCACCGCGTCACGAATGCGCTCGTAGGTGTGGCACATGTGGGCCCACAGGGTGAACTGGAGCGAGTAGAGCTGCAGGCCGCGCAGGCCGTAGTCGATGGCGGCGGGAATCTCCGCGAGCCACGACGGCTCCGGCAGGGGCTCACCCGCCATGGGCTTGCCATCCAGCATCGTCGCGAAGAACTCGTCGACCATGTGCGGAGGGCCCGCGCACACGCCACGGGTGGACAGGAAGTGGTTGTCGCGCTCCGTCAGGTGCAGCAGCGACGCCGGGTTGATGGGCGTCTCGTACGGCATGGGCTGCTCGGGCAGGAACATCAGGTAGATGCTCACCATGCGCACGCCGTCGGTGACGCGGAACACCGACGACAGCACCGGGTCCAACGTCCCGTTGGGGATGGGGTCCTTGCCGCGCAGGAGCATCAGCGACGGCACCGCCAGCACCGCGCAGCTGAATGCATGCAGGTCACCGAGGCGCCACTGTCCATCCGCCAGCAGCGGATAGCGCTTCAGGAACGCCTCGCGCAGGATGAGCAGCGCCTGGAGCGTGGGCTTCCAGTGCTTGGACATGGACTTCAGCGCCGTCACGTTCATCAGCGCGTCGTCCTTGAAGCGGCTGCCCGGGTACGGACACATCCGCCACTCGGTCTCCATCCGCATGCGCATGGAGTCCGGGAAGACGTTGTTCTCGCCGATGTGCCGCCCCTCGGCA
This sequence comes from Myxococcus sp. CA040A, assembly GCF_013336725.1. Lineage (NCBI taxonomy): Bacteria > Pseudomonadati > Myxococcota > Myxococcia > Myxococcales > Myxococcaceae > Myxococcus > Myxococcus sp. CA040A. The sequence continues at coordinate 90,126 of NZ_JABUMR010000011.1, forward strand.
TCCAGCGCCGCGTGCGCCGCGCGGTGCACGGGCAGCATCGCCTCCAGGAAGCCGAACTCCATCGGCCGGCCCACCAGCTTCTGCAGCACCCCTTCCGTGTCGGGGTTCCACCACATGGGCTCCGAGGGCGCGGGCCGCCGCGCCTCCGACGCCATCACCATCTTGTGGTAGTCCGTCTCCGGCGAAAGCTTCGGCGCCTCGCGCGACAGGATGTTCTCCGCGAGGAGCTGCTCAAGCAGCTCCTTCACGCGCTCCCAGGCATAGGGTTCGCCGTTGCTCCAGCGCGTGGCCATCGCCGCCATGAACTGGTCTTGCTTGAGCAGGTTCTCCCCGAAGGAGTGCAGGTCCGCCTCCTCGATGGAGATCTCCTTGAGCCCGTAGTAGATGCGCAGCTCGTTCGTGCCCTCGGGTGTCTGGACGTACTCACTCATGAAGCGGCGCCGCATGGGCAGATACAGCGTCTCATGCGGGTCGATGGGCACGGCTTCCTGACTCATGCGACAACTCCTGGGAGAAACCTGTTGTTCAGACCTGACGCGAAGGTCAGGAACTCTTCCACGAGGTCCCCGGAGCATCAAGCAAGCCCCGGGAGCCGAGACTCCGCCCATTCTCGCGCTGGCCCTGACATCCCGCGCAAAAAGGGCAAAGCCACCCAGGGGCCTGAAGCACCCCTGGGTGGCTCACTCTCATCGCAAGCGAAACCGAGCCTAGCGGCAGGCGCCCCGACCGCCGCGGCCCGTGACGGGCAGCGTCTCGCGGTTCGGGAACGGCAGCTCCGGGTGGTCGAACGGCGCGCGGTACGTGTACACGCGGCAGTCGGTCAGCGCGTTGGAGAGGAAGTCCACCAGCGCGGAGCGGTCGCTCGCGCTGAAGGTGCGCGGCTTGATGTCGAGCGACTTCTCCGGGTTGTTGAAGTCACCGCCTCGGGCATAGAAGTCGACCACGTCGTCGAGCGTGGGGTAGCCGCCGTTGTGGAAGTACGGCGCCGTCAGGCCGACGTTGCGCAGGGTGGGCGTCTTGAACGCGCCCATGTCGAACGGAGACAGGCTGACGGAGTTGGGCTCGCCGCCGAAGATGCCCAGGTCACCGCGAGCCAGGTCGTCGTCCGTGGGACGCACGCCGATGTTGTGGAAGCCCGTGTCGCCGCCGTCGCGGTTGAGGGGGCCGGCGATTTCGTACCAGCTCATGGTCGCGTCGGACAGCATGGCGCCGGTGTGGCAGTTGATGCACTCGCCCTTGCCCACGAAGACGTTGAGGCCCTTGAGCTGCTTGGGGGTGAGCGCGTTCAGGTTGCCCGACAGGAAGCTGTCGAAGGGCGTCTGGTCCGGGATGAGCGTGGCCTGGTAGGCCTGGAGCGCCTCGCCCCAGATGAGCGAGAAGACGTTGACGGAGATGTTGGCCAGCGCGTCGCCGAAGGCCTCGCGGATGAGCTGGTCATAGGTGCACGGCGCGCCGTTGCAGATGAGGCCCGGGCCCGTGGGGTTGGCCAGCGCGCCCAGCACGCTGTCGGAGGTGGAGACGCGCTGGTGCCGCAGCGGCTGGCGCACGGCCAGCTTGGCGCCCAGGCTGCCCGGACCGAGCAGCTGGCGACCAGAGCACGACTGCTCGGAGAAGTTCGTCACGGGGCCGGTGGCCTGGGACGCGAGCGACGCGTTCTCGATGCGCAGGAGGAAGCCCTGGGTGTTGTTTTCGGTGAAGCCCCAGATGTTCACGCCGTTGAAGGTCGCGTTGGCTTCGCCGCCCCAGAACTGGTTGCGGTAGAAGCCCGAGCCGAGGACCGACGGGCTGTGACGCGGGCCCACCAGCCGGTGCTCGTTGAACGGCGCGGCGGGCAGCACCAGACAGGAGTCCGCGGCGACGGTGGGGTCCGGGTCCAGATTCAGGAACAGCGCGCGCAGCGGGCCCTGCGAGCCGATGCGGTCATCGCTGGTGATCTTCGCGAGCGTGAACGTCTCGCCGGGGCCTGCGATGCTGTCGAAGACGTTGTCGAAGCCGGGGTGCACGGTGTTGATGCGACGGTCATCCGCGCCACCGGCGAAATGGCAGCTCGCACAGGCCGTCTGGCCGTCGCCGCTCGTCTGGATATCCCAGAAGAAGACCTTGCCCAGACGGATGGCGGCGGCCTTGTTGATGATGCGGCTGCCCACCGGCTGCGGCACCGGCTCATGGGCCAATGGACGCAGCGAGAACACCGCCATGCTGTCCAGCAGCGCCTTCGGGTCCACCCCCAGCTCCTCCGTCTCCGCGGGAGTGGGATTGAGAGGCTCGACCTGAGCCGCCGGCTCACATGCCGACAACGATACCGCCAGAGCCGACGAGAAAAGGCCGCGATTGAAAAGACGCACACCGCGGGACAACGACGAACGAGCCATAGGGAATGCCCCCTTCTCAGAGCGTCATGACTTGTATGAGGTTGGCGGAATCACCAGTGTCACCAGTCTGACGAATGGTTTTATACCGGTTCCGCATTATTCCTGTCCAGGCGGCCTCGACCCAGGGCGCACCTTCCAGTCTCAGCGTAAAAGCAGAGTTGCTCCTGCTTCGCTCGTATAAATGACCTGACAGGAAGGACTCGCTAAACAGGATGACGCAACCTGTCCAGATTCGCGGTTTCCAACATTCTGACAATGATTCTTGGAATCGGAATCGCCCCCATACCCAGACAGCGTCTGCGCGCACCACACGCATGGAACGGGTCAATGTCACGCTCGGCGAATGGCGTGTGGCAGGGCGCGATACATTCAACGCGAGGCTGTAACAACACACGCTACAGCCACGACGCCCTGGAGGCTCAATTCCTCACTGATACAGAGGAGGTGAAACATGCCGGTGAGCGCTGGCCTGCGGGGTGCAAGGGGATGGCTCGCCGCCACATGGAGCATTCGGGCTGGGCCGGCACCGGATGCAGCACTCTCCTGGCGGTGCAGATCCTCCCCCTATTGAAGAGGTAGGTAATTCCATGCAGCTGAAGATGATGGGCCGTTTGTTCGCAGCGGCGCTCCTGAGCGTCATGTCGGGTTGTCAGGGCGAAGAGCCCACGGCGGCGGACGGCGATGTGGCCACGCAGGAAGCCGGCGCGGAGTCGAAGTGCACGCAGCGGTTCGACGGCATCAACAGCTGCGCGCTGGGTAACGCGCAGCTGGCGTCGACGGAGCAGGGCCTGGCCGTCACCGGTCTGCGCAGCGTGAAGACGGACGGTGTCGCCAGCAGCTTCGCTCGGGCGGCCAGCTGGACGCAGGCGACGGAAATCAAGTTCGGCAGCACCTCGGGCGTGCTGCAGCTGGACGCGCGCTCGGGCGACCAGGTGGTCAGCACGCTGCGCGTGACGCCGGGCCGTGAGGCGAACAGCGCGTTCATCACCCCGACGTTCAGCGGCGCGCCGGGCGGCTCCAACTACCGGATGAACGTCTACCGCGAGGGCGTGCTCCAGGGCTCGTCCACCAACACCGCCAACCGGATGATCATCTTCAACAACTGGCGGGACTTCATCCGCTTCCTGATGTACTACGCCGACTTCTTCGAGCTGGACATCATCTGGGGGAAGAACGGCGAGCAGCCCACCGCTCCGGCCAACGTGGGCGCGTGCGGCTGGCGCCTGCGCACCAACGGCTCCACCTTCTCGGTGGCGCTGGATGACGGCAAGGTGCTCACCGGTGACTCCGTGGAGTTCATCGAGGAGATCGAGGACGGGCACTACCCGTACAACGGCTTCACGGGCATCGACGTGAAGGCGACCGCGCAGGGGATGAACATCCTGAGCGAGTCCTTCAAGCCGGCGGCGAAGTAGTCGTCCCGCCCGTGCCCCGCGCACGGGCCCCACGCCGGGCGGGAGTCGTGCATCCCGCCCGGCGTGTCGTTTCCCGCGTTCCCGGAGGCACCTCGATGAGCCGGCGGCTGTATCTGTTGGGCATCCCTCTTGGAGCGCTGGTGCTCACCGCCGTGTGGGCGCAGGCGGGGCGTCGTCCCCTGCCCCCGCCCCTGGTGCTGGGACAGTTGGCCCTCGCGCTGGAGCCGGGCGAGGAGCTGCCGGGTGGCGCCGCCACCGTGACGGAGGCGGGGCGCAATGCCTTCGGTCGCTCTCCGCCGAACATGGACCGCGCGCGCTGGCCGGAGTTCCACCTGGGCAAGCGCGTCTTCGACCGCGACTGGAGCGACCCCGGCCATGGCCCCGGACTGGGCCCCCTCTTCAGCTCCAACTCCTGCATGGGGTGCCACGTGAAGGATGGGCGCGGGCGCCCTCCCCTCTCGCCCTCCGAGCCCCTGGTGTCGCTGGCCTTCCAGCTCGGCTCCCCCACCGGCCCCGGACCCCATCCCGTGTATGGCGAGCAGTTGGACCTCCACCACCTCGGCCAGGCCCGCGGTGAGGGCAGCGTCGAGGTGGGCCATGAAGAGCTCACCGGCACGTTCGCCACGGGCGAGCCCTACTCCCTGCTGCGCCCCGCCTACCGCTTCAAGGACCTGACGCGCGGACCGCTGGAGGACGGCACGCCCTTCTCGCCTCGCGTGTCGCCGGCCAACTTCGGCCTCGGACTGCTGGAGGCCATTCCCGAAGAGACACTGCTGGCGCTGGCGGACCCGGAGGACCGGGATGGCGACGGCATCTCCGGACGCCCCAACCAGGTGGAGGACGTGAAGGAGCGCCGCACCCGGATGGGCCGCTTCGGGTGGAAGGCCAACCAGCCCACCCTGTTGCAGCAGGTGACGCACGCGCTGGTCGCGGACATGGGGCTGACGAACGAGCTGTACCCGCGCGCCCAGGAGCCCGAGGGCGTCCCCGCCGCCACGCCCGACGTGAAGGACTACGACCTGGAGCGGCTCGTCTTCTACACGCGGCTGCTGGCGGTGCCGAAGCGGCGGGACTGGGACGCGCCCGGCGTGCTGCGTGGCAAGGCGGTGTTCCGCGCCATCGGCTGCGCCTCCTGCCATGTGGACCGGCCGATGGAGACAGAGGAGGTCGCGGGCTTCCCCGAGCTGTCGCGCCAGCGCATCTTCCCGTACTCGGACCTGCTGCTGCACGACATGGGCGAGGCGCTGGCGGATGGACGTCCGGACGGGCTCGCCACCGGCCAGGAGTGGCGAACCCCGCCCCTATGGGGAATCGGCCTGACGGCGACGGTGAGCGGCCACACGCGCTTCCTGCACGACGGGCGGGCCCGGAACCTCGAGGAGGCCGTGCTGTGGCATGGCGGAGAGGCCGCGCCCGCGCAGGAGCGCTACACGCGGCTCGTCCTCGAGGACCGGCAGGCCCTGCTGGCGTTTCTCGGCTCGCTCTGACCTGCGGAGGGCCGCGCCTCAGTCCTTCGGAAGCGGGAGGGCCGGATACACGCGCACCTCGCCAGCCCCTCGCGCGAAGAGCGCGGCGACGTTCACGCCGGTGACGTCCAGCGAGGCCTTCGCCACCACGGCGACGTCACCGGAGTCCACGCCCTGCACCTGGCTGTTCGCTCCCAGCACGCCGGTGTCGTAGTTCGCGTAGCCATCGCAGTTGAAGGCATAGCCTCCGCTCCGCGCGACGAGGGAGTCGGCCTTCAACGTCATCCCGCACGACGGCACGAGTTGGAGGTCGATGGGAGGAAGGCCCGAGGCCTTCTTCAGCCGCTGCGCGGCGTGGTCCAGGCAGATTTCCACGCCGAGCGTCAGCTGGTCGCGGACGAACACGGAGTTGCCGTCGTAGCTGGCCACCTGCACCTCGGACGTCGTGCCGTACTCCCGCGTGGGAGGCAGGTAGTGGACCCGCGCTCCGGCGATGCCGCCCCCGCCACCCGACACCAGGATGAAGTCCATCCCCGACTGGCGCCTCTTCAGGACGGCCTCCGCGAACTCGGGGCCCGCGGAGGCGTACGTGAAGCCGCCCTTCTGCACCAGCACGTAGTTGTACGCCTCGATGGGCTTGGACGTGTCGATGACGTACTTCGGTCCGAAGAGGCGCTCGAAGAAGCTGGCGGGCCGCGTCTGGAACGACTTGCCCACGGTGCTGCCGAAGACGAAGAGCCAATGCGCCCAGCGCGCCTCGTCCTTCACACGCGACTGGAGCGCGGCCACCAGCGCCTGCACGCCGTCCATCGAATAGGCGCCCGTGCTCCCTCGGAAGAAGAACTCGGGCAGCATGAACACCTTCAGCGTCTCCGGGTCGTCGCGCGTCGTCTCCGGACAGTCGCGGGCCGCGTCGAGCGCGCGGGCCACCAGCTCGACGCGGGCCGCGATATCGGCGCTCTCGGTGGAGAGCCCCGCGTACTCCTCCACGCCATCACCCAGCTTCCGGGGCCCGGTGTGGATGCACCAGGCGATGAACTGCACGTTGGAATAACGCATGCGCCGTCTCCTCGTTGAGCGAGGGGAAGGCCCCCGCGTGGTACCCGGAAGACGGCGGCGCCACGCGGGTGTGATTCCGACGCGCCTTCAGTCGAAGGTCTCCAGGAGCACGGCGACGATGAACGGCGGCTCGAACGACGCCGAGGCGCCCGAGAGGCCCACGCTCCCTCCAGCGAAGCCCGGCGACACCCGCACCGGACCTGGCGCCTCGCGGGTGCCACGGAACGAGAAGCCCGCGACCTGGACTTCCTCGGCCGAGGCCAGGTCCTCCGCGTGGCGCTCGAAGAAGGAGGACGCCACCGTCAGCTCGAAGCTCGGCTGATAGGCGACCATCATCTCCGCCACACGGCCGCTCAACAGGCCCTTGGCGCCGAAGACCTGCTCCGGCGTGTAGCCGCCCTTGAAGGGGCCCTTGCGCCCGAGGATGGGCATGGAGCCGTTGAACCAGTGTCCCGTGTAGAGCGGCACCCGGCCCAGCCCCTCCATGGACACCGTCAGGGACAGGAGCTCTCCGTCCTTCAGCTCCAACGGCTTCAGCGCCCCCTGCTTCGCGCGGACCTTGAGCAACGAGGGCTGCGCATCCATGCGACCCTCCCGCGTCGAGGCCTGGACATCGACGCGGACCGGCCCCGTGGTGAGCCCCCGCGCGGCCATGCCCGCAAGCCACTCATAGGGCGACTTCGCCGGCGTGTAGTCGGCGCCCCACTGGAGGAGGCTCGCCTTGTTCTGGACCTTCGTCCAACCAGGAGGATTGCTGGAGCTGGCCGGAGGCGTGGAGGGCGGCGTCGCGCGCTCCAGGGACTCCTTCAGCTCCTCCACCGGCTCGAAGGACGGCGACAGCACGCGGAGGAAGGTGAGGTAGCGGCCACTGAAGCTCGCGCTCGTGGAGACGAACGGGGCGCCATCCTCGATGGACGCGGGCACCCCGTCATAGAAGTGGTGGGCCACGTCCCCCATCGTCCCGTCCACCGTGGGCACCCAGTCCCAGCGCAGCGCGGGCTCCAGCCATTGCAGGGGCGAGGCCCCGACGTTGGCTGACGCAAGAGAGGACTCGGGGTTCGCGGTCTGGTCGGCCAGCACCTGACGGAGCTCCGCGCGCAAGGCATCTTCGACAGTCGTCTTCATGGAAATCACCCGGAAAGAAAACGGCCCCCTCCACCAGGAGCGGAGAGGGCCGGAATGAATGCGTGAATGAACGAGGAACCGGACGGGGGCGCGACTACGCCTGGTTGAGGCCAGGGAAGGACACCAACACGCCGATGATGATGGGGTCCTCGGAGGTGGAGCCGCCCTCGAAGGTCGTCTTGCCATCGGTGCTGTGCTCGTAGTTGCTCTCGTGCCCGCCGCTGCCACCGAAGGAGAAGGGCCCGATTCGCAGCGACAGGCTCGCCTCGAACTTCTCGTAGTGCCGCTCGTACGTCGCCTCGCTCATCTCGATGGAGAAGCGCGGCTGGTACGCCACCACGAGCCCGCTGATGCGCGAGGCCAGGAGGCCATGCTGACCGAACAGCGACGAGCTGCCCTCTCCGCCCTTCGCCACCCAGGGGTTGAGGATTTCGTAGCCGCCGCCCTTGCCGCGCGCGACGTCCGCCATGAAGCCACCGTCGTACCAGGCACCCGGCGTGACGGGGACGATGGTGGACGACTTGACGGCGATGGTGGCCGTGACGTTCTTGTCCGTCGCGGTGAGGTCCATCTTCTCCCAACTGCCGCTGGCCGACACACCCCAGAAGGGCTTGTCGTAGCTGGCGGTGGCCTGGGCCCAACTGCGCGAGTAGTCCACCGTCTGGTCCGACGCCTTGAGCGTCACGGAGAAGGAGCCGATGGAGCCCTTCTTGAGCTCCTCGCGCCACGTGTCGCCGTCCTTCCCGACGATGTAGTCGGGCTGATAGCGCAGCACGCCCGAGCCGTCCTGCACCTTCGTCCAGCCGCGCGGAGCCGGCCCGCTGCCCGGGTTCCCGGAGGGCAGCTTGATGGCGTCGATGGACGACTGGAGCGACGCGGGCATGCCCGCCATCTCCAGCTCGAACACCAACTGGGACGCGCGCCGGAAGGCCAGGTTCGCGTTGTCGCAGATCTGCGCGTAGGTCTTCCCCGGCCCCAGGTCCACCCAGGTATCCACGTCCGGGTACTTGCGCTCGAAGTAGGCGCCACCGTTCTGCCGCTGGCTCAGGTACGCCTGGTTCAGGTTGGTGATGGCCTGCGACATCTCGTTCTCGCGCAGGGTGACCTGGATGCGCAGCGCGTTCAGGTCCTTCTGGCGCTCCGGGCTGACCTTGAAGGAGATGTGGTGGAGCGCCTGCCGGTAGGAGTCCGCGAAGGAGGCGTCCAGGGTGCTGTACGCGCCGAGCGGGGACCACCGCGGCATGCCGCTGATGACCTGGTACGCGTGCGAGTTGAGCTCACCCTGGGGCGCCGGCGCCCAGTTGAACGCCATGGGCGTCCCGAGCATCTGGAAGTTCGGCGCGTCGCCGCCCAGCGCACCGTTGATGATTTGGTTGTACGACTGACTGAAGAGGTTCTCGTTCACGACTGCTCCCTCGGGGAGACGGCTCCTGAAGCGAAGCCGTGCGTTCGCGGGTGACGAGCGTCATGCCCGTCGTGCCCGCATCCCTGAGACGAGCCGCGCTCAGCGCGTGTGATTCACGCGCCGCGACCCCAGCCACAGCGAGACCGCCAGCGCGGGCAGCGCCAGCAGGTCCGTGACATCCATCGTATGGGCCACCGGCGCCACGCCTGGAATCGGGCGTCCCGACAGCCACGCCCACGCGGCGCGCACGGGCCACTGCAAGGTGCCAAGCCCCCAGCGCCAGCAGTCACCGGCGGGCTCGAACACCTTGATGGCGGTGAAGACCAGCGCCGTCAGCACCAGGCACGTGGTCAGCACCGCGCGAGAGGGCTGGAAGGCGCGGGCCCCGCGCTCGCACGACTGCTCCCAGAGCCCCTGAAGCAGGAGCGGGAACATGGCCAGCCCCGCGACGTCCGACAGCTTCCCCGTCCACCACGACGGCCAGCGGGCCTTCAACACATGGTCATTGAGCACCAGCACCAGCACCGCGCCGAACACGAGCGGGTGCAGGAGCGTGTCGCCCGGCGTGGGGCTCACCTGGGCCGTGGGGACGGAGGCACGCACGTCTCAGCGAGGCCCCACCAGGACCTCGAGCCCGTCCGGCGCCGAGTCCTCCGTGTCGTCGATGCTCACCTCCACCACCATGCGCCACTCCACGTCCACGGTGCCCTGGAGGGTCGCGTCCTGAAGCGACAGCTCGAGCGCCGCCTCCCACTCACACGGCTGCTCGAGCTGGCAGACATCGCCATCCGACAAGGCCTCGAAGCGCACCGCGCCGGCGTCTCCCGCCGTCACGGGCGCGGAGGAGATCTCCTTGACCGGGCGAGGACCGAAGACCAGCTTCGCCTTGACGATGGGTTGCGCCTCGTCGCCCGGCGCATCCGGCGTCCACTTCACGAAGAGCGGCGCGCGCATCGTCGCCCAGACCGTCTGCTTGGAGCCATTGGGGACGAACATCCTCACCGGCAGGGCCACGCGGGCGGTGGGAGACGTCGGCGACAGCGACAGCATCCCCGGCTCGGACTCGACGATGACGGGCGGCGGGCCCGACATGGAGGTGGCCACCGAGGCGACGCTCGCCACCAGCAGGGCCACGCGCGCGGCCCAGGCGCGGGCACGCGAGGGATGGGGCCGGGAGGGACTCAGGGGGCGTGGAGCGGCGGGATGCTCGGTCTGCATGTCGATGACTGGCTTTCCCTCGGACACCCGCGACCCATGGGCCCGAGCGTGGGAGGCCGAGAGCAAGCCACGTACCAGAAGGAGGCTCCAGGGAGGGAGTCTTCCGGCTGTGCATGGAATCACGACTTCCGTGTCAGCCCGAGGACGCCCGCGGCGCGAGTCTTCCTGGCAGGGCGAACCCGGGGCCGCCTAGGGTTGCGGCATGAAGAGCCACGCCACGTTCGTCTTCGCCGACGGAGCCTGCTCCGGCAACCCCGGCCCGGGAGGCTGGGGCACCCTCATCGCCACGCCCGACGGGCAGGTGACGGAGCTGGGCGGCCACGAGCCGGAGACGACCAACAACCGGATGGAGCTGACGGCGGTGGGCAAGGCGCTGCGCCACCTGGAGGCGACGCCGGGGCCGCTGCACATCCACACGGACTCCACCTATGTGATTCAGGGCGCCACCCGCTGGGCGTTCGGCTGGAGCAAGCGCGGCTGGAAGACGGCGGATGGCAAGGAGGTGGCCAACACGCTCTACTGGAAGCGGTTGATGGCGCTCCTGGCCCAGCGCAAGCAGACGCATTCGGGCGAGGCAGCCGCCGTGGAGTGGCACTACGTCCGCGGGCACGTGGGCGTGCCGGGCAACGAGCGGGTGGACGCCATCGCCGTCTCGTTCTCACGCGGCAAGGGCATGCGGCTCTACACCGGCTCGCTCGTGGGCTACGACGTGGACGTGTACGACGTGCCCGAGGACACGTCCCTGCCGCCAGAGAAGCCCCGCGAGGAGAAGGGCAAGACCAAGGCGCACTCCTACCTGAGCCAGGTGGGCCGCAGCGTGAAGCGCCACTCGACGTGGGCCGCGTGCGAGCGACGGGTGAAGGGCGTGTCCGATGCCCGCTTCAAGAAGACGAAGAGCGAAGAGGACGAAGCGCAGGTGCTGGCGGACTGGGGCGTCAAGCCCGAGGACGTTCAGGCCGAGGACTGACCCGGGCCGCGCACCGCCGTGAGCAGCAGGTCATACTTGCCACCGAGGAACGTGCGGAAGCCGTGCTGGTGCAGGTAGCGGCGGTAGAAGGACAGGTCCTTCACGAGCAGGGAGAGGTCGGGCTCGCGCAGGTTTCGCACCCGGGCGCCGTAGACGACCTCCCCGTCGCGGAAGCGGGAGTTGGGAAAGCCGAGCACGAGCGTGGCCTCGGGCTCCAGGTGCTCCTGCACCAGCGTGCGCAGGAGCGCGTGGTCATCCACACCGGGGCTCTGCAGCGTGCCCACGGAGACCACGAGGTGGAAGCGGCCCAGCCCTTCCGGCAGGGCGTTGAGGTCGGCGACGAGGAAGGAGTGACGCGCGTCTGGAAAGCGGGCCCGCGCCTCCGCGAGCGCACTGGCGCTGTGGTCCACACCCACGAAGGTGACGTCCGGCGCCCCCTCCAGCCAGGCGAAGGCGGCGAGCTCGTCTCCCCGATTGACGCCCAGGTCCAGCACCCGCGCCCCTTCGGGCAGGCGAACCCGGCCGAGCGCCTCCAGCCAGGGACACAGGAAGCCCGCGTCCTCCAGCTTGCGCACGCGGGAGAAGGCGGAGTCCGCGCCGTAGCGCTCCTGGGGCGACGTCGCGTCGTCCGGCCCCGAGCCGCCCGCGTGCCAGGGCGCCTCGGGGCCCAGGGGCTCGAAGGTGAGCGAGACGTGCGTGTCGTCCACGCCGCGCGGCGTGAGCAGGCGACAGGCCAGTCCCTCCGCCAAATCACACCAACTGCGCAGCGGCCGATGCACCAGCCCGCCCCCCGGCCCCACCCGCTCTCCCGGATAGCAGCCCCGGCCCAGGTCCGGGTCCGGCACCTCGATGCGCACCGCGCCTGCTCCATCGAGCGTCGACTTCAGGTGGCGGAGGATGAGGACGAGCGGCTCGTCATGGAAGCGGCGCGGAGGAACGGAGACGTCAGTGGGGCGGGCCATCGCGCCGCGCAGACTACCCCCAAGCCCCAGACCCCAGGTGGACTCCGTGGGAGTCGCCACCGCCGGGCCAATGACAGGCCGACGCACGGCGCTCTCGCCGCAATCCCTCACAACGAGCCGTGTCGAGTCCCGGGCCGTCGAAACACCTCGGGGCCTGTCCACTGTCTGACTTCTCCGCGCCGCCACACGCACTGCCTGTGCTCGACGAAGCGCGCATTGACGACGACAAGGTATTTCAACTAGTTCCTGTAAATATGCGAAAACTGCTTTTGACGAGTCTGACCTTCCTCCTGTCGACGACCACCGCCTGCGGAGGCGCATCCCCTGCGGAGGGCATCGAGGCGGAGGGAGACCTGTCGACGCGGGAGCAGGCGGCCTTCGCCGGGGTGAACGGCGACTACTGCCTGGTGAGCCCCTACAACTGCAAGCTGCAGGTGAACGGTGGCAACCGCGTCCCCACCAATGACCCGGCGGACGACAACTGGGGGCTTTCGACGGGGGTCCCCATCCGGGACGGCAACGGCACCGTGGTGGGGACGAACACGCGCACCAGCGCCGCCTTCAATTATGGGCAGACGCGCACGTTCGCGGGAGAGCTGTATGCGTTCGCGGTCTCCACGTCCAACTCCAGCGCCGGGTGGCTGCCCATCTCCAGCATCCTGGGGCGCACGTCCTTCGAGCAGAAGGTCGGCCATGTCTCGGCGCTTGGCGCGGGGCTGAACAAGCTGGGCTGCTACGCCGTGCGCAACTCGCATGACCCGGTGCTGGAGCTCAAGAAGGTCGTCTACGACAGCGAGGCGACGCACGAGCGCGCCGGAGACTACCTGCCGCTGGTTCGCGCCAACGGGCTGCGCTCGGTCAACCTCATCTTCAACGTCCCGGGCATGGCGCTGGGCGGACCGGCCGTGGACCACTTCCCCGCGGGCACGAAGTTCCAGCGCCTGGACGTGCCCACGGAGTCTGGCATTCCCTCCATCGACATCCCCCTCTGGGTCCAGGACAGCGCGGGCCGCTATCGCCAGCAGTCCGGGGAGATGAAGTTCCTGTATGGCTATGTCATCGCGGCCACCACCGGGACCAAGCGCAACGGGTGGATGGCCTATGACTCGCTCCAGGTCAGCTCCGGCTGTCCTTGAGCCACTGCCAGCCGGGCCGGCGGCGGGCTTCCGTCAGGAAGACTGTCGCTGGCTCAGCGCGACGCTGCCCAGGATGAGCGCGCCCGCGGCGACCATGGTGAGCGTCACCGGCTCGTCCAGCAGCAGCCACGCCCAGGCCACGCCGAACAGCGGCAGCAGGTACGTGACGGTGACGGCGCGAGGCGCGCCGACACGCTGGATGAGGCGGTAGTACAGCGCATAACCCATCCCCGTGCAGAGCACTCCGAGCGTGACCGCCGACAGCCAGGACACGCCCCGGATGGGCTGGGTGGGCCAGGAGGCCACCGCGAAAGGCAACGTCAGGAGCGCCGCGAAACCCAGCGTGGCCGCCGCGACAGCGCCCGCCGGCAGGCCCGTGAGGTGACGGCGCACCAGGTTCGCCGCGACGCCGTACAGGAAGGCCGCGGACACGCCCGCCGCCACCGCGAGGCCGGGACTGGCTCCGGCGATCTTCCCGCTGGCCAGCACCACCACGCCCGTAAAGCCGATGACGAGCGCCACCGCCCGCCGCCCGCCGATGCGCTCTCCGTAGAAGAGGAAGGCCACCAGCGCGGTGAAGAGCACCGTCATGCTGTTGGCGATGGCGCTGATGCCCGCCGGCGCGCGCTGGGCGGCCCAGGCGAAGAGCGCGAAGGGCACCGCCGCGTTGAGCGCGCCCACCAGCGCCAGCTTCGGCCAGTGCGAGCGGGTGAAGACCGCTCGGTGGCGCACGAGGAACGGCATCAGCACCAGCGAGCCCAGCACCAGTCGCACCGAGACGAGCGGAAGCGCCCCGAAGTCCGGCGCGGCGATGCGCATGAACATGAAGGAGGAGCCCCAGATGGCCCCCAGCAACCCCAGCTCCAACGGGGTGAGCCAGGCACCTGACAGGGCGGGAACGGCGGGACGGGCAAGCGTGGAAGAATTCATGGGGCGTTCCATAGGAGGGTGACTGCGAGGCACGAATCTGGCTCCGGTCACCCTCTTTCTGCGCCCGCGCCACTCTACCTGCAACCTCATGGTTTTGAGGGCAGCCACAAGTGTGATTTGAGGCTCGCATGCCCCTTCCCACGGCCTGGCTGCCGGCCCTGGCGGCCTTCGAGGCGGCCGCGCGCCACCAGAACTTCGCCCATGCGGCGGAGGAGCTCCACCTGACGGCCAGCGCGGTCAGCCACCATGTGCGCAAGCTGGAGGGACTGCTCGGCGTCACCCTCTTCCAGCGGCATGCGCGCGGCGTGTCCTTGACGATAGAGGGACGTCAGCTCTCCGACGCCGCGCAGAGCGCGCTGGCGGACATCGACGACGTGATGCGAGACCTGGGCGACACCCGGGAAGAGCGCCACCGCGTGCGCATCACCACCATGCTCTCGCTGGCCCACACCTGGCTGCTGCCGCGCCTGCCAGACTTCACCTCGGCCCACCCGCACGTGCGGGTGCGCATCGACACGGAGATGGCGCTGACGAGCTTCGACGAGGGAGGCCCCGACCTGGGCATCCGCTATGGCCTGGGTCATTGGCCGGGGATGACGGCCCACCACCTGATGCCAGACACCATGTTCCCGGTGGCCTCCCCGGACCTGCCCGGCGTCGAGCACGTGTCAACTCCGGCGGACATCCAGAAGCTGCCGCTCGTCGGGGACCACGCGCGGCAGTCCTGGCAGGACTGGTTCCGCGCCGCCGAGGTGCATGGCGCGAGCATCGACGTCCGTTACTCGTTCAGCGACACCACCAACGCGCTGCTCGCCGCGGCGCGCGGGCTGGGCGCGGCGCTCGCGCGGGACAAGGTCTCCGAGCCCTTTCTCTCCAACGGAAGCCTCGTCCGACTGCCCGGTCCCTCGCTGCCCACGCGCTACTCCTACTTCGTGGTGTATCCCTCCCACCGCCGGCTCCGGGCAGCGGCGCGGACCTTCGTCGACTGGGTCCTCACGCAGCCGGGCCGCGCGCCTCCGCCGCCGGTCGCCAGGAAGCCACCGACGTTGTAGGAAGACGCCCATGCTCCACCCCATCCTCGACGCGCTCGGCCTGACCGAGCACAACCCTGGCAGCTATCTCGGTCACGGCGAGTGGACCGGCTCCTCCTCCGAGCCGGCCCTGGAGGTCTTCAATCCCTCCAATGGCCAGCGCCTGGCGACCGTGTCGTCCGCGAGCGCGGAGGACCACGAGAAGCTGATGCACGCCGCCGCCCAGTCCTTCGTGGCGTGGCGCGCGCTGCCCGCTCCCCGTCGGGGTGAGGCCATCCGGCTGTGTGGCGAGGCCCTGCGCCGGAACAAGGACGCGCTCGGCTCGCTCGTCGCGCTGGAGATGGGCAAGGTGAAGGCCGAGGGCGACGGCGAGGTGCAGGAGATGATCGACATCGCCGACTTCGCGGTGGGCCAGTCGCGCATGCTCTATGGCCTGACGATGCACTCCGAGCGCCCGGGCCATCGGATGTATGAGCAATGGCATCCCCTGGGCCTGGTCGGCATCATCAGCGCCTTCAACTTCCCCGTGGCCGTCTGGGCATGGAACGCGTTCATCGCCGCCGTGTGCGGCGACGTGTCCATCTGGAAGCCCTCGCCCAAGACGCCGTTGACGGCCATCGCGGCGACGCGCATCTGCAACGCCGCGCTGAAGGCCGGCGGCTTCCCGGAGGTCTTCTTCCTGCTCAACGCCTCGGGCACCGGGCGCGCCGAGCGACTGGTGGAGGACCCGCGCGTGGCGCTGGTGAGCTTCACCGGCTCGTCCGCCGTCGGGCGGCAGGTGGGCGTGCGCGTGGCGCAGCGACTGGGGCGGAGCCTGCTGGAGCTGGGCGGCAACAACGCCATCATCGTGGACGCCACCGCGGACCTGAAGCTGGCGATTCCCGCCATCGTCTTCGGCGCGGTGGGCACCGCGGGCCAGCGCTGCACCACCACCCGGAGGCTCTTCGTCCACGAGTCCATCCTCGACGACGTGGTGGGCCGACTCGCCGCCGCCTACGCCCAGGTGGAGAAGCGCATCGGCGACCCGCTGGAGCCGGGCACGCTGATGGGTCCCCTCATCGACCGGGCCGCCGTGCAACGCTTCGAGGCCACCGTCGCCCAGGCCCGCGCGGCCGGGGCCCGCATCGTCAGCGGGGGCAAGGCGCTGGAGCGCGACGGCCACTTCGTGCAGCCCACGCTCATCACCGGCGTGAAGCCCACGGATGCGTGGGTCCAGACGGAGACCTTCGCGCCCATCCTCTACGTCATGCCGTTCCGGACGCTGGACGAGGCCATCACCTTCCAGAACGGCGTGCCCCAGGGCCTCTCGTCGTCGGTGTTCACCCGGGACTTCCAGAGCGCGGAGAAGTTCCTGTCCGCCGCCGGCTCCGACTGCGGCATCGCCAACGTCAACATCGGCACCTCCGGCGCGGAGATTGGCGGCGCCTTCGGAGGCGAGAAGGACACCGGCGGAGGCCGCGAGTCCGGCTCCGACGCGTGGAAGGCGTACATGCGGCGGCAGACCAACACGCTGAACTACTCCGACGCGCTGCCCCTGGCGCAGGGCATTCGCTTCGACCTGTGACGGGGTCGTCTCCTATGCTCGCGCGGGGCTCGACACGGCCCACGCGGTTCCACCTCGATGCAGTTGGCACACAGGGAGATTTGACATGTTCGGGAAGCTCGCCGCAGACGCGCTCGGCCTCAGTGACATCGGCTCCGTCATCACCTCGGCGGACTACGACAAGGTGGACTCCGACGACTATGTGATGCACGAGGACCAGGAGAAGATCTTCTTCCTCATCAAGTCCAAGTCCGACGAGTACTGTTTCACCAACAAGGCGCTCGTCCACCTCGACGGCACCAGCGCCGCGAGCAAGAAGCGCATGCTGCGCCGCTATACGTACAGCGCCAATCCCGTCTCCCACGTCATGCTCGAGACGGCGGGCAACATCGACATGGACGTCGAAATCAAGTTCCGCCTGGGCGCGCGCGACTTCTCCATCGACGTGCACAAGAAGCACCTGGAGCAGGTGAAGGACCTCTACAAGGCCCTGTTCCGCATCTCCGAGCTGATGCACGAGAACGAAGTCTCCCTGAGCCACGCGAAGACGAGCCTGGAGGTCGCCTCCACCACGCTCGGCCGCGGCCAGGCGGGCGCCACGCCCATCGTCGAGTCCTTCAAGGAGCTCAACCAGGCCGCCTTCGCCTGGCTCGCCGGAGCGCAGCAGAAGTACTGGGTGAAGGACTTCGGCTTCGTCTTCGAGCGATACATCAAGGCCTGAACCCTCCCACATCCATCGCCGGATGCCTGCTCGTGCATCCGGCGGCCGGGCTCAGCACGCGCGGTCCTCACCCGCTACACCTGTTGTCGCTCTCAAGACGGGCTCTCCCTGTAATCCAGGTGCAACTGGACTCAATCGACGGGAGGCGCGGACGGGCCGCTCGTATGTCTTCGGGATTCGCTCTACCCTGGAAGTCCTCACCAGGAGCGTTCGCGATTATCACCTCGTCCTCCCAGACCGCCCCCGCTGGCTGGCACGACATTCTCGTGCGTCACCTCGAACCCCTGCTCGGAGGCTTCACCGCCAAGATGGCCATCCACACGGCGGCGTTGCGCGCGCTGAAGCGCCCGCCGGAGCAGGTCACGCTCCAGGAACTCCCGCAACTGCTCGAAGGCCTCAAGCCGATGCTCAACACCTTCATTGGCGCGCTGCACGCCAAGGTCATCCTCGCGGAAATCGCCACCTCGCTGGAGAAGGCGCGATGAGCCCCGCTTCCGCTTCCAGTCGCTCCACCTCCGTCGCACCGTGGTTCGGCGCCGTGGTGGTGCTCCAGTTCGCCCACCTCTTCGCCGTCGCGACGGCGGCGCCCGAGCGGCTGGCGTTGGTGCATGACGTCGCGGGATGGGTGAGCGGACTGCTCGCCGTCGCCGGCACGTTCGCCGCGGCGAGCGCGTTCGTCTCCGGGGACTACCTGCGCAAGGTGTGGGGCGGACTCACGGCGGGGGCAGCCCTGTCCCTGGTCAGCGCGGCGCTGCGCAGCTACTGGCTGCACACGGTGCCGGACGTCGCCTTCACGGCCTCGCCGCTGCTGCCCTACCGCATGGTCGCCGTGGTGTTGGCCAACATCGCCACCACCTACGCGCTGGTCCTCCTGGCGATGACCTACCGGCAGTCGGGCCTCCAGCCTCCCTCCAGCCCTCGCACGAAGGCGCTGTGGGCGGTGACGGCCATCGCCGCGCTGGCGGTGGGCATCCCCTCGCTCGTCACGGAGGTGCGCAACCTCGCCTCTGGCGTCAACTCCGCGCCCTCGGCGGTCATCAGCCTGGCGTCGACGCTGGCGGACATGACGACCATCTTCCTGGTCGCCCCCATCCTGAGCGTCGCGTACATGCTGCGCGGTGGACGGCTCGCCTGGGTGTGGTGGGCCATGGGCCTGTCCGGCGCCACGTGGCTGCTGTACGACGCGCGCGTGTGGCTGGCCCCGCTGCTCCCCGGCGACGCGGCGCATGGCGCGGAGCTGCTGCGCACGCTGCGGACATCCGGACTCGTGCTGCTCGGGCTCGCGGGCTGGCTGCAGCGCTCCGCCCTGGGGCCCCAGAAGGTCGAGGCCCCCGAGGCCTCGCTCAACACCTCCGCCGGGATGTCCTGACGCCGGAAGGGGGCACGGCGCACCGTGCCCCCCTCGAGCTCTCCCAAGGCTACGGCCGGGGACGCGAACCCGCCGAGGGCGCCTCCGGCACCGCGGGCCAACCGTTGGGCCAGGTGATGGCGTCCACGAGCATGACCCGCGCGGTGTGAGCGCTGTTCCACGCGTGGTAGACCATGTACGTGTCGCCGCCCGGTCCGTTCACCACGGAGTTGTGGCCCGGTCCCACCCAGCCGCCTCCCGTCGTGAGGATGGGCGCGCCCGCCTTGGTGTACGGCCCCAGCGGACTGGTGGCCCGGGCGACTCCCACGGCGTAGGTGCTGTTGTAGTACGCGTTACCACTGTAAAAGAGATAGTAGTAGCCGCCGCGCGCGACGACCCACGGCGCCTCCACCACGCCGCCTTCCCAGGCGAGGTTGTTGGTCATGAGCGTGCGCCGGGTTCCCACCAGCGACAGTCCGTCCGCGGAGAGCGCCTGGCCGTAGAGGGGCGTCGGCTGGCCCACCGCGTTCCCATCCGCCTTCCACACGAGGTACCCCGTCCCGGCGGTGTCCGTGAAGAATGTCGCGTCAATCATCCCCATGCCCGCGTCGTGGATGAGGGGCCGGCCCAGGTCCGTGAACGGCCCGGTGGCGCTGGTGGACGTGGCCGCGCCAATGGACAGCTTTCCGTTCGAGTGCCGCGCGGTGAAGTACGCGATGAAGCGTCCGCCCACCCGGTGGATTTCCGGCGCCCAGAAGTCACCGGTCGCCCATGACGGCCGACTCCCGGCTGGGAAGATGGAGCCCGCGCCCGTCCACGTCACCAGGTCCGTGGAGACGCGCAGCGGGAAGGCGCTCGCGGCGCCCCCCGAGGTGCACGCGGCCACGTAGCGAGTGCCGTCATGAATGACGCCCGGGTCCGCGCAGTCCGAGGCGACGACGGGGTTCTGGTACAGGCCGCCGCAGCCCGTGTAGCGCATGGACATGCCGCAGGCATTCGCTCCGCTGAAGTAGGGCCCCCAGCCGTTCGACAGCACGGCGTAGGAGTTGGGGGCCGCATTCACACAAGCCCTGTCCCAGAACACACGCCCGCCTACGTCGTCGTATTGCGCGGGGTGATTCGCCGGGTGCATCCACGCGGCGCCGTAGGTCACTCGCGTGGCACAAGCCCCCGCGCCAGGACAGGTGGTGTCGAGCGCGAGCACACAGGCGTTGTTGCCCGTGAAGTACGGCTTCCAGCCGTTGGAGAGCACGGCGTAGGAGTTGGTGCCCTCGTTGACGCAGACGCCATCCCACGTCACCAGGTCCGCCGCGACGTCTTCATTCCCGGGGTGGCCCGAGGGATGAATCCAGCGGTCTCCGTAGGTGATGCGCGTGCTGCATGCGAGCGCCCCGGTGGCGGTATTCGCGGGCTCCTCTCCCAGCGAGGTCTCCGGACTCTCACTTCCACAGCCCACTGCGAGCAGCGAGGCAACGGCAACGACAGACCACCACGAGGACCGCTTCATCGGACGACCTCCGAGCGCAAGGGCCGGCCTCGGCCCCATGCGCCGTGTGCACTGCGTGGAAACAGTCGGTCAGCGGCCAGGACTCGCGGGCGGGACTCAGCCGGCGGCGTCGGCCTTCTTGTAGCGAAGCTTCTTCAGGGCCTCGAACCGCACCCTGTCTCTCGGGGGCGTCGTCGCCACCAACCCGTCCAGCATCAGCTTCGAGCTTCGGAAGATTTCCTCGACGGCCACCTCGAACGCATCCGCGTTCTGCTTCGACGGCTTGCGCGTCCCGGCGATCTTCCGGACGAACTGCAGGGCCGCCGCGCGAATGTCGTCATCCGTGGCGGGAGGCGAGAAGTTGAACAGGGGCTTGATGTTCCGGCACATGCGCGCAGGGTAGTCCAACTCCCACGGCGACAACCCCCGGCGGACCCTCACCCACGCCTGGCGAGGGACGAAGCGAGGGCTTGAGCATGCCCGTCAACGCTTCGGCTCCAGGGGCCGTGAAAGATTTCCACGAGAGTACGTGTGCCGCCGACGGCCCCCCTTGCGTCACCCTCGCGCGGAGCACGTGCTCGCGTCCCGCTACTTCGAGCCTCAGGCGGAGGTCCCGCGTCACGCAGGTGCGAGCGAGCCTGGCGCGACTATGCCTCCTTGCGAGCGCAGGCCGCGGCGCGGTCGAGGAGCAGCGTCTGTTCGCGTGCGTTGCGAGTGAGCGAGGCGGCGCGCTCGAACTCCTTGCGTGCCTCGTCGAAGCGACCCAGCTTCCGCAGCAGGTCTCCGCGCACGCTGGGCAGCAGGTGGTAGCTGGCGAGCGAAGGCTCCGCGGTCAGCGTGTCGACGACCGCCAACCCGGCGGCGGGGCCGTACGCCATCGACAGAGCCACCGCGCGGTTCAGCTCGATGACGGGCGACGGCGTGAGCCGCACCAGCACCGCGTACAGCGACGCGATGCGCGCCCAGTCCGTGTCCTCCGGTTGCCGCGCCCGAGCATGACAGGCGGCGAGCGCGGCCTGCAGCGCATACGGCCCCTGCGCCCCGCCCAGCTTCTCCGCGCGCTCCAGCGCCGCGAGCCCACGGCGGATGAGGAGCTGGTCCCACTGCGCGCGGTTCTGCTCGAGCAGCAGCACGGGTTGACCGTTGGGCCCCACGCGGGCCCGCGAGCGCGACGCCTGGATTTCCATCAGCGCGACCAAGCCGTGGACCTCCGGCTCCTGGGGGGCCAGCTCCGCGAGGATGCGTCCCAGCCGCAGCGCGTCCGCGCACAGCTCCGGCCGCATCCAGTCGTCTCCCCCCGTCGCTGAATACCCCTCGTTGAAGACGAGGTAGATGACCTCCAGCACCGACGACAGACGGACCGCGAGCTCCTCGCCCCGGGGCAGCTCGAAAGGCACCTTCTCCTCGGAGAGCGTGCGCTTGGCCCGGACGATGCGCTGGGCGACGGTGGGGGATGGCACCAGGAAGGCGCGCGCGATTTCGTCCGTCGTCAGGCCCCCGAGCAACCTCAAGGTGAGCGCGACGCGCGCCTCCGTCGAGAGGATGGGATGGCAGGCGATGAACATGAGGCGCAAGAGGTCGTCGCCCACGTCGTTGTCGAGCGCCGCGTCCAGGTCCGGGGCGCCGTGCGCCTGGTCCGACTCCAACTCGTGGCCCAGCTCCTCGTGCTTGCGCTCCAGGCGCTTGCCCCGACGAAGCTCGTCGATGGCGCGTCGCTTGGCGGTGGCCATCAACCACGCGCCCGGGTTGTCCGGAATGCCGGCCGTGGGCCAGCGCTCCAGCGCGGCGACCAGCGCGTCCTGGGCGAGTTCCTCGGCGAGCCCGACGTCGCGCACCATGCGCGTCAGGCCGGCGATGAGCCGAGCGGACTCAATCCTCCAGACCGCTTCGATGGCACGATGATTCTCGGAGACCGTCACGCGGCGGAATAGAGCACCCTCGTCCGCCGATGCAAGGACGGCCCGCGCCCGAGCGCGAAAGCCTCTCAAGGCCGACAGGTGTCCAACGGCCACAGTGTGCCGTGGGTTGCGAGGGGCGCCCACACGGGCTAGCTTTTCGTTGACTTCTGCAACCACGCAGCCGGCCTCGCCCCCCGGTCCCAACGCGGCGTCCACCGTGGTTTCCAGTCCGAGAGTGGTGTGGTCCTCGCGCGAGAATCTCTGCGCGCAACTCGTGTCCCTGCTGCGAAGCACTCCCCTTCACGACAAGTGGGTCCGCCAGCGACTCGTCCGGCTCATCGGACGGCTCGATACAGCCGGACAGCATCAGTCCCTGCTTCGCTCGGTGCTGTTGGACCCGCGAGAGACCTACGACGTGAGAGACGCGGTGATGCGCCTCGCGCACTGGCGTCCCCCATGGCTGAAGCTGTCACGAGAGGAGTTCTCCCGGCTCGCGGGGCGGACCCCTTCATACGAGGGCGACGACCTCTTGAGCAGGCAACCGGGCCCGACCTTCACCCTGTCCAGCGTGCTCTGCGAAGCGGGGCTCGACGAGGACTCCGAGGAGCTCGCAAGGGACGTCCTGAGCGCGGCGACGCCAGACACGCGCGCGAGAATCCTCCACGACCAACGACCGGGCGCGCTCACCCCCTCTCTCATGGAATGGCTGTTCCTGAAGTGGTGGGAAGAGGACCGCCATCACCTCGACAAGCAAGGCGACCGAGGACACGAGCTCAATGGATTCGTCGCCCTCGAATGCCGGAACCGCCCCGGCATGTGGGACCTGCTCACGCAATGGGCCCGCAACTGGCCGACCGACCACCTGAAGTGGCATGTCCTTCCCAGGTTGTCGCCCGCCGAGCAGGTGCGACTGCTGACCTCCCATCCGGAGCTCCACCAACGGGCCGTGGCCGAATTCCTGCTCCCCTTGCGGGAGCTGCACGCGGCGCTCGGCACGGAGGGACTGTCGCGCGCCCTGCGCAAGGTGGTCCTCGCGGAGAGCCTGGCGCTGGTCGTGAACCGCGCGAACATCGTCGAGCGCCCGGAGCCCTTCGGGCGCGCAGTGAAGGTGCTGGGTGAATGGGGCGCGGCACGGCCGCTCCTGTATGAGCTGCTCTGCTCGTTCGACGTGGATGTCGAGGCACGCGGAGCGCTGCTCATGGAGCTCTTCGCGCGGGACCGGGCCGCCGCGCTCCGCTGGACATTCGCCGCGGTCTCCTACCCGGACAATCTGCCGCTCGTGATGAGAGCCCACCAACTCGCGGCCAGACACCCCCGGCCCGAGGACAGGCCCCTGTTCCTGAGATGGCTGCGCGACGAGGACGTGCACGGGCAGCTCCTCGCCATGGAAGGGCTGATGGGCCTGGG
Organism: Myxococcus sp. CA040A; assembly: GCF_013336725.1. NCBI lineage: Bacteria > Pseudomonadati > Myxococcota > Myxococcia > Myxococcales > Myxococcaceae > Myxococcus > Myxococcus sp. CA040A. The sequence continues at coordinate 113,615 of NZ_JABUMR010000011.1, forward strand.
AGAATCCGGAGCGGGCTGGAGGGACCGGCTCACGTTCCTCGCGCGCTCCGATTCCCCGAGGGTGAGGCTGAACGCGGCCGCGGGGCTGGTGAGAGAGGGACTGCATGAGTGGCTCGAGCCGCTGCGCCTGGTGGCCGTCGACGAGTCTCCCGGGGCGACCCTGCGTTCCGAGGCGATTCGATGGCTGGGTGTGTTGGATGCCGAGGCCAGCCGCTCGCTGCTGTACCGGGCGCTCGAGACTCCACCGGGCCCTGGGGACATCGGCGGGTTCGGCGCGCCTCCGGCTTCGGACGAAGCGAACGAGGCGGCCTGGGCCCTCAATCGTCTGGGGACCCCGGAAGATCTCGCGAGGCTCCTGGACGCCCGGGTGAGAGGGCAGTGCGGTTGGTATTTCGATGACGAGCTGGAGAACCACGTGCTCCGGCAGGAAGGCCGCTCGCGGCCCCCGCCGCCCTCCTACTGGGAGCGCGGGGACCTCCTGGAGTTCGCGCAAGCCGCGCGCGACAGGGAGGAGTAGCCCGGGCCCTACTCGCCCCGGCTGGCCTTGTCCTCGCGCCACCAGTGACTCATGCGCTCGTGGATCTCCGCCTCGTAGCCTTCCTTGCTCGGGCGGTAGAAGACGGAGCGCTCCAGCGGCGGGGGCAGGTAGGTCTGCCCCGGGGCGTAGTGGTCCTTGAAGTCCCAGGGCGGGGTGTAGCCCTTGCCGTGCCCCAGCTCCTTCATCAAGTCCGTGGGCGCGTTGCGCAGCGGCAGCGGCGGCGCCGCGTTGGGGTGCTCCTCCAGCGCGGCGAGCGCGGCGTTCATCGCCGCATAGGCGCGATTGCTCTTGCGCGCCGTGGCCAGCGTGACGACGGCATGCGCGACGAACAGCCGCCCCTCCGGCATGCCCGTGGAGTGGAAACTCTCCTCGCACGCGCGGACGATGGTGATGGCCTCCGGCATCGCCATGCCCACATCCTCCACGGCGATGACCTTGAGCCTGCGCCACAGCGACACCACGTCCCCTGTCTGCAGCAGCTTCGCGGCCCAGAAGATGGCGCCCTGCGCGTTGGAACCCCGGCAGGACTTCTGGAGCGCGCTCAGCAGGTCGTAGTGCTGGTCTCCATCCTTGTCGTGCCGCGCGAGCCCCGTGCCCACCGCCTCGCGCGCCGTGTCCACGTTGATTTCGCCACCGTCCGCCGTCAGCCCCGCGGCCATCTCCAGCGCGCCCAGCGCCTTGCGCACGTCCCCTGCCCCGCCCCTCGCCAGCAGCGCGAGTGCGTCTTCTCCCACGGTCAGCTTGCGCTTGCCCAGGCCGCGCTTCTCGTCGGTGAGTGCTCGCTGGAGCGCGCCCTGGATGTCCGCGAGCGTGAGGTCCTGGAGCTGGAAGACGCGGCACCGGCTGACGAGCGCGGGGCGCACCTCGAAGCTGACGTTCTCCGTCGTCGCGCCCAGCAGGACGAGCAGGCCGCTCTCCACGTGCGGCAGCGCCTGCTCCTGGACGTTCTTCGCCCAGCGGTGGATTTCGTCCACGAAGAGCACCGTCCGGCGCGAGTACTGGTTGCGCGCGCGTTCGGCCTCCGCGACGACTTCGCGGATGCGGGGAATGCCATCCGACACGGCCGACAGGATGACCAACTCCGCGTCGACGCTGGAGGCCAGCATGCGCGCCAGCGTCGTCTTGCCCACGCCAGGCGGGCCCCAGAACAGCGAGGAGACAATCTGCTTGCGCTCCATCAACCGGCGCAGCGGACCTCCCGGGCCGAGCAGATGGGACTGTCCGATGAACTCATCGGGCGTGCGTGGACGCATCCGCTCCGCGAGGGGAGCGAAGCGATTCACATCGACGGAAGCAGAGAACAGGTCGGGGCCGGCACTCATCGCACTGCACGCTCCCCTCTCCGACGCGCGGGGTCAACCACCGAGGCACACCCAGAGTGGCGCGCGGTCCTCTCTCACCCATGGTGCGGCGGCGGTCCACTCCCGTCGGATACCGGACAGGGGAAAGCGGCGCGGTCCGCCCGAATGAAAAACGCACCGTGCGACTGGCGGGCAAGCGATGGAGAGCGAGCAACGCACCTTCGGTGGCTCGACGGCGTGTCACGGGGCTGGCGTAGAGTCGCGGCTCTCAAAAGGAGGGAGCGCGATGTCATTCATGCTGCTGATGATGGAGGCCCCGGGGAAGCGCCAGGCTCGGCCACTCGATGAAGGCCAGGCCGCCTACGCTCGGATGATGGCCTTCCAGGAGAAGCTCCGGACCAATGGCGTGCTCGTGACGGGCGAGGCGCTCAAGTCCGATGACCACGCGGTGCGCATCGAGAACTACGGGGGCAAGCGCACGGTGAGCGACGGCCCGTTCACCGAGTCGAAGGAAATCATCGGCGGCTTCTTCCTCCTCAACTGCAAGACGCGCGATGAGGCCCTGGAATATGCCCACGCGTGTCCCGCCAGTGAGTGGGGCATCGTCGAGCTGCGGGAAGTCGCCAGCAGCTGTTACGAGTGAGCTGGAGCACCGTCCAGGTCCGTCGTCCCGTCCCGTGAGTCCCCCAGTGTGCCGCCCCGCTCCACGCTGGAGGCTCACGTACGCCCAGCCCCTCGAACCGACCTTTGTCGCTGACGCACCCCGTTAGGGGCTGGCCGTTCTATCCCTCACCGAGGGTGAGTCAGGGATATCTCAGCCCCCAAGAAACCGCGGAAGGGAGGGACCGATAACTCTTTTGTAGGTCATTTGCTGCCGGCCCCCACACCCCCCAGAGGCCTGTCATGAATTTTAGAGTCCCGAGCTTCAGCGATGTGAAGAGAACGGTCGTCGACAAGGCGAAGGACGCGAAGGACGCGGTCGTCGACAAGGCGAAGGACGCGAAGGACGCGGTCGTCGACAAGGCGAAGGACGCGAAGAACACGGTCGTCGACACCTCGAAGGACGTGTTCGAGGTGGTGAAGCACAATCCGGTGACGGACAAGCTGAAGCAGGTGCTCCCGGACCCGAAGGACCTGGCGCGCGACGCGCTCCAGACGGGCCTGCGGGTGGCCTACCAAGGCGCGGACAAGCTGCTGCCGAGCGGCGCGACGGACCTGCTGCTGAGTGGCACCGAGAAGGGCATGGACGTGCTCGCCAAGGGCTCCGAGGTGGTGCTGGGCAAGGACTCCGGCGTGACGGACAAGCTCCAGAAGCTGGCGGACGTGGACCTCAACGGCATCAACCGGACCAAGGACCCCGTGACGGGCCAGGAGCTCAAGGCGGACTGGCCGGGCCTGTGGAGCACGTGGCTGCTGGAGGAGAAGCCCAAGGACCTGGGCACCTGGACCAAGGAGGGCGGCGTCGACGTCGTCACCGTGCGCGACAACGCGTACACGGAGGACCTCGCCGGCCGCCCGCACCAGCAGGCCGTGACGGACGCGTTCTTCGAGAAGTTCCCGAACCCGAAAGTGGGCGACACGTTCTCGCCGAACGACGTGAACCACCCGGACTACAACGCGGGGCTCTACAAGTTCACGGGCCCGGGGACGGCCGAGGAAGGCAGCGAGTCCGCGAAGGACGACAAGCAGGGGGCCTATACGTCGCTGGAGTGGTTCATGGGCTCGTACCACACGCAGGTGAAGTGCACCGGCATCGACGAGAAGACGGGCAAGCCGAACCTGGAGTACACGGTGTCGAACAAGGCCCACTTCCAGTCGGGGACCCGCGTGCCGGACAGCTTCCAGAAGGCGGGCCTGCCGGAGTACCTCGTCCCCAATCACGACCGGGGTGAAGGGGTGGGCATCGGTGGGAACTGGCAGCAGCACTACGTCTGGACCGCCAACGGCGTGGAAGCGCCGAAGAAGTAATCGCGACGCCTGACGCGGGATGCCCTCCCGCGTCCAGGGCGGCCAGCGGAGTGCCTGCTCACCTGCTGACTCGGGTTGCCCGGAAGCCGGGCGCCCCCCAGCTTCACTCGCATGAGTCACTCCAGTGTGGCGGATGCGCTCGTCCAGACGCTCATCGACGCGGGTGCCGAGCGCATCTACGGCGTCGTCGGCGACAGCCTCAATCCCATCACCGACGCCGTGCGCCGCAGCCAGGGGAAGCTGCGGTGGGTCCACGTCCGGCACGAAGAGGCCGGCGCCTTCGCCGCCTCCGCCGAGGCCCAGCTCAGCGGCAAGCTCGCGGTGTGCGCGGGGAGCTGCGGACCGGGCCACCTGCACCTCATCAACGGGCTCTATGACGCCCATCGCAGCTACGCCCCGGTGCTCGCGCTCGTCTCTCACATCCCCAGCGAGCAGATTGGCACCTCGTACTTCCAGGAGACGCACCCGGAGCTGCTGTTCCGCGAGTGCAGCCACTTCTGCGAGATGGTGTCCAACCCCAAGCAGGCCCCGCGCCTGTTCCGGCTCGCCGCGCGGACGGCGCTGGCGAAAGGCGGCGTATCCGCCGTGGTGCTTCCCGGAGACATCGCCGCGCTCGACGCGGGCGAGGACGTCCCCTCCAGCTTCTCCACCGCGCTCCCCGTGGTCCGCCCGGCCGACGCGGAGTTGGACCGGCTGGCCGCGCTGCTCAACTCCGCCTCACGGGTGACGGTGTTCTGCGGCAGCGGCTGCAAGGGTGCCCACGCGGAGGTGCTCGCGCTGGCCAAGGCGCTCCAGTCTCCCGTGGGCCACGCGTACCGCGGCAAGGAGTGGGTGGCGTACGACAACCCCTACGACGTGGGCATGACGGGCCTGCTGGGCTACGGCGCGGCGTACGAAGCCATGCACGCGTGTGATGTCCTCCTGCTGCTGGGCACCGACTTCCCCTACGACGTGTTCATGCCCGTGAAGCCCCACATCGCCCAGGTGGACGTGCGGCCAGAGCACCTGGGACGCCGCTCGCGCCTGGACCTGGGCGTCTGCGGCGACATCCGGGAGACCTTGGGCGCCCTCCTTCCCCGGCTGGAGCAGAAGGAAGACCGGCGCCATCTGGAGAATGCACTGGAGGAGCTGGCCAAGGCGCGGCACAAGCTGGACACCCACGTGCGCAACGTCGGCTCGCACCGCCCCCTGCATCCGGAGTACGTGGCCGCCCTGCTCGACGAGGTGGCGGCCGACAACGCCGTCTTCACCGTGGACACGGGCATGTGCAACGTGTGGTCCGCCCGCTACCTGCGCGCCACCGCCGAGCGGCGCATCATCGGCTCCTTCACGCACGGCTCCATGGCCAACGCGCTGCCGCAGGCCATTGGCGCGCAGCTGCTGTACCCGGACCGGCAGGTCATCTCCATGTCCGGGGACGGCGGCTTCGCCATGCTGATGGGCGACTTCCTCACGCTGGCGCAGTACGACCTGCCCGTGAAGGTCGTCATCTTCAACAACAGCTCGCTCGGCATGGTGAAGCTGGAGATGCAGGTGTCTGGCTACCCGGACACGGAGACGGACCTGGTGAATCCGGACTTCGCGAAGCTGGCGGAGGCCGTAGGCGTCATGGGGCAGCGCGTGGAGGCCCCCGGGGACGTGCGCGGCGCCTTCGAGCGAGCCCTCTCACACCCGGGGCCCGCCCTCGTCGACGTCGTCACGGACCCGCACGCGCTCTCCATGCCTCCCCGGGTCACCGCGAAGCAGGTGGCGGGCTTCGCCCTCGCGATGACGAAGCTCGTCTTCACCGGCGAGGGCGGCGAGGTGCTGGACACGGTGGAGGCGCAGCTCCACCACTGACGGCGTCACTCGAGGGTGGCCAGGAACTCCGCGCCGTTCGCCTCGCACCAGCGCCGGTAGGTCTCCAGCCGTTCGGCGGAGCCGACGCTCTTGGTGACCCGGCCCTCGGCGTCCAGGTACTCGATGGCGCCGCGCACGGTGATGAGGATGACGACCGGCTCGTCACCGATGGCCATCCAGCTGTCGGTGTTGCCCGCCGGCTCGTAGACGTAGCCACCGGGTCCCACCACGTCGCCGGTGTCGAGCAGCTTGCGCGTCCCGGAGAGGTTGACGGCATGCACCTCGCCCGTGTGTCGGTGACGGGGAATCAGGGTGCCGGGCTCCAGCCGGAAGATGTACATCCAGCCCGAGCCGTCCCGGAAGAAGCGCAGCGGCTTGAAGGAGAGGCCCGGCGGGCCCATGGGAATCCAGGGCATGCGCGCGGGGTCGACGGGGTGTGACGTGAGGGACTGGGCAGCGGGGCTCATGGGGGCTCCAGGGTTCGGTTGAGAAGTGCCGGCAGGGTGCTCCTCCCATGGCCCGCCGACAGGTCCAGGTTTGACGAATCTCACTGGGCCAATCTATGGAGGTCCCTGTCATGGACCTTCACGTCGACCTCAAGGACCGCAGGGACCTGGCGGGGCAGATTTATCGGGGCCTGCGGGCGCAGATTCTCGACGGTCGCCTGCGCGGCGGAGAGCGGGTACCGCCCACGCGCGAGCTGGCCCGGCGGCTGGGCGTGTCACGCAACACGGTGAGCGTCGCCTACGAGTGGCTGGGCGCGGAGGGGCTGCTCGCGGGGCGCAGCCGTGCGGGCAGCATCGTCCAGGAGCCGCCTCGGGAGCACGCCCCGCGAGGCAGGGCCTCCGCCGGAGTGAAGCTGCGCCCTCGGGCCATCTGGAGCGAGCTGCCCACCCCTCGCCCGCCCGAGCCCCCCGCGCGCCATGACTTCCGCGTCGGCATCCCGGACGCCGCGCTGTTTCCGTTCGAGACCTGGCGCCGATTGATGGCGAGGCAGTTGCGCGCCTCGGCGATGACGGCGGCCTACATGGACCCGTCCGGACAGCCCGAGCTGCGGGAGGCCGTGGCGCGCCACATCGGCGTGTCGCGCGGCGTGCGCGCCGACGCCACGGACGTGCTCATCACCCACGGTGCCCAGCAGGCGCTCGACCTCATCGGGCGCGTCCTGCTGGAGCCCGGAGACTGCGTCGCCGTCGAGGAGCCGGGCTACCCACCCGCGCGCCTCCTGTTCCAGTCGCTGGGAGCGCGCGTCGTGCCCGTTCCCGTCGACGCGGAAGGACTCGACGTGAGCGCACTGCCGGACGACGCGCGCCTCGTCTACGTCACGCCGTCCCACCAGTTTCCGCTCGGCATCGTGATGTCACCGGCGCGAAGACTCGCGCTGCTCGACTGGGCCCGCCAGCGCGACGCGGTGGTCATCGAGGACGACTACGACAGCGAGTTCCGCTTCGGCGGCAGGCCGCTCGAGACGCTCCATGGCCTGGACCGTTCCGGGCGCGTCCTCTACGTCGGCTCGTTCTCCAAGGTGCTGCTGCCCGGGCTGCGCCTGGGATTCCTCGTCGCGCCGCCGTCACTCCGGCGGGAGCTGCGGCTGGCGAAGCAGGTGGCGGACAGCCACAGCCAGCTCCCCGCTCAGGCGGTCCTCGCGCGCTTCATCGACACCGGCCTGCTGGCCCGTCACCTGCGCAAGACGCGGCGCGAGTACGAGCACCGGCACGCGCGACTCACCGAAGGGCTCACGCGCCACTTTGGCTCCGGGCTCCGCCTGCTGCCCTCCGTCGCGGGCCTGCACCTGTGCGCGACCTTCGCGCGGGGTGGCGCTCGGCTGGAGAAGGCGCTCACGGGGCAGGCACGCGCCGCGGGTGTCGGAGTGGAGGCACTCTCCCCGTACTTCGCCGGCGCGCCAACGCGCCATGGCTGGGTGCTGGGCTACGGCGCGCTCACAGCGGACGGCATCGACGAGGGGCTCCGCCGCCTGCGCGCCAGTGTGGCCGGAGCGCTCTGATCCCCGAGGCTCACCGCGACGGGACTCAGCCCCAGACGGTGGGTGGCGGCCCCTGGTCCGGGTTGTTCATCTTCACGATGCAGAAGCGATGGCCCGTGGGCGCCTCCATCACCCACCAGCGCTTCACCCAGCCGATGCGCCGGGCGCCCAGCGCCTCCAGGCGCGCAGCCTCCGCGTCCTGGTCGTCCGCCTCGATGTCCAGGTGGATGCGCGAAGGGTGGGAGACCTTCTGCAGCGCGGCGTGCAGCCCCATTGGAGTGTCCTGGAGGCCCACGTATTCGGCGCCACCCTCGACTTCGTGCTCGCCCACCCGGAGGCCCAGCGCCTGGCCCCAGAAGGTGGCGGCGGACCGCATGTCCCCGGTCTCACAATCGATGATGAAGCCCGAGAGTCGGCTGCGATGCGACATGACGCCCTCCTCATGGCGTAAGCCCCTGCAATCTGACGACGCCCCGGGCGTGGGGCTACCCCCATCGAATCCCCTTTCTCCGGGCCCCCTGCCCCCTTGGAATAAGCGCATGAACCCTGGGGTCTTCCTCGCAGCCCTGCTCGCCACGACGCTTACCGCCCTGCCGCCGTGGTGGTTCGCGCGACGGCGTCCCGGCTACAGCCACCTGCGCCACACCATCAGCGAGCTGGGCGCGTCGGGGGCTCCCGAGGCGAAGCGGGTGGCGTGGCTCGGCTTCGCGCCCGCGGGGCTCGCCGTCATGGGCTTCTCCGCCGTGCTCAACACACAGCTCGCGCCGAATGGAGACGTCATCACCGGGCTCGCGCTGCTGTCGCTGCTGGGAGTCAGCTACGTGGGCGCGGCGGTGTTCCCCTGCGACGAGGGCGCGCCGTTCTGGGGCACCTGGAAGAACCAGATGCACAACCTGGTCGCCGGGCTGGGCTACTTCGGCGCGGGCGGCGGGCTCATCGAACTGCAGCGCGTGTTCGAGGACCTGCCCGCGCTGGCGTCGCTCTCCACGCTGACGGGCGCGGTGGGCAAGCTCGTCCTGCTCGGCATGGTCGCGCTGTCCTTCGAGTCACCCGTGCGCGGACTCATCCAGCGAACGGTGGAGTCGCTCGTGTTCGGATGGATGCTGCTCGTGGGCGCGTGGCTGATGCTCGCCCACTGAGCACGACGCTCGCACCCGAGGGAGGGGCAGGCACGCGACGCAAAGGCCCAGGTGTCCACAGACGCGGGCCACGCCGTCCGCTCCTGGACCTCGCGACGTCCGAAAGCCCCAGGGCCCCTGCCCAACGCCGTCGGTCATCACCAGTTCCCATGGTGATTGACGGGCAGAGCAATGGGGGGCGTCTATGTCGGAAGTGGTGGACGAGGGATTGCCGCAAGTCCAACCGGGCACACTGTCCTCTCGCCTGCCAGGTTTCCACCGCCGCACCGTGGATGAGCGCTGGCGGGAACTGGCATTGCGCGGAGATGTCTCACCGGAGGAGCTGCAGGTGCTCAGGGCGCTGGGCGCGCCGACCTTCGACGTCGTCAACCAGATGATCGAAAACGCGGTGGGCGTGTTCGCCCTGCCGCTGGGCCTGGGGCTGAACCTCACCGTCAACGGGCGCGACCACCTGGTGCCCATGGCCGTGGAGGAGCCGTCCGTCGTCGCCGCGGTGTCCTTCGCCGCGAAGGTGGTGCGCGAGGCGGGCGGATTCACCGCCGACGCGGATGCCTCGATGATGATTGGCCAGGTGCAGCTCACCCGCTACGGCACGCCCGAGGTCGCTCGCTCGCGGCTGCTGGCGGGGCGGGAGCACCTGCTCGCCCTCGCCAACAGCTTCCACCCCGCGCTCGAGCGGCGAGGCGGTGGAGCGCGCGACGTGCAGGTGCGCATCCTCCCCGCGCCCGAAGGGCCCCAGGGCGAGCCGCTCTTCATCGTCCACCTGCTGGTCGACACGAAGGAGGCCATGGGTGCCAACCTCATCAACACCATGGCGGAGGGTGTCGCGCCGCTCATCGAGCAACTCACCGGCGGCCGCGTCTTCGTGCGCATCCTGTCCAACCTCGCCGACCAGCGACTGGCGCGGGCCTCCTGTCGCATCCCGCTGGCGGCGCTGGCGGACTTCGGCCTGCCGGGTGAGGACATCGCCGAGGGCATCCTCCAGGCGAGCCGCTTCGCGGAGGCGGACCCCTACCGCGCGGCGACACACAACAAGGGCGTGATGAACGGGATTGATGCGGTGGCCATCGCCACGGGCCAGGACTGGCGGGCCATCGAAGCGGGCGCGCATGCCTATGCGTGCCGAGGGGGCCGCTACGGGCCGCTGTCCCGCTGGACGCTGGAGCAGGGCCACCTGGTGGGCCGCATCGAGCTGCCGCTCGCGCTGGGCATGGTGGGCGGGCCCATCAAGGTGCACCCCGGCGCGCAGCTCGGGCTCAAGCTCCTGCGCGTCACCAATGTGCGAGAGCTGGCCATGGTGTTCGCGGCGGTGGGGCTGGCGCAGAACTTCGCGGCGGTGCGCGCGCTGGGCTCGGTGGGAATCCAGAAGGGGCACATGGCGCTGCATGCCCGGTGCGTCGCGGTGACGGCGGGCGCGCGCGGCGTGGACGTGGAGAAGGTGGCACTGCTGCTGGTGGAGCGCGGCAGCGTCAAGGTGGATACGGCGCGCGAAATCCTCGCATCGTTCCAGGAAGTCCCCGCGCCATGAGCGACGCGACAGCGTCACCCACCCTGTTCGCCCGGCTCGCCAGGGGTGTGCACCGGCACCGGAGCGGAGTGTTGGGGGGCGCCGTCGTGTTCCTGGTCCTGGCCATCTGGGTGCTGCTCCAGGGAGGGCACCTCACCACCGGCACCATCGACGGCATCGAAGCCGCGAAGGCGGAGGCGCTGGCCCGGCCCGCCGCCGCGGGTTCGACGGACCAGACGCTGGCGGTCATCTTCCACCACGACGCCTGGACGGTGGACGAGCCACGCTTCACGAAAGCCGTGGCGGACGTCCTCGCGCGAGTACAGCGCCTGCCCGAGGTCGAATCGGTGGTGTCACCGGTGGGCGCCCCGCCAGCGCTGCGCGCACGCTTCGTGTCTCGCACCGGCCACGACCTGCTGGCCCTGGTGCGGCTCAAGGGCGGTGAGCGCGAGGCCACCGCCGCGTTCCCCGCCGTGCGCGCCGCCGTGGAGGACCCGCGCCTCGACACGACGCTGACCGGCAAGGTGGCCTTCCTCGCCGCGCTCAACCAGTTGTTGGAGCATGACCTGCTGCGCGCGGAGCTCATCTCCTTCCCGCTGGCGCTGCTGGTGTTGCTGTGGGTGTTCCGGACGGTGGTGGCCGCCATGCTGCCGCTGGTGGTGGGCGGGCTCGCTGTCCTCTGTGGCGTGGCGGGCGTGCTGTTGCTCTCGCGCGTCACCAACATGGCGCAGTACACGCTCAACGTCGTCTCGCTCATCGGCTTGGGCGTGGCCATCGACTATTCGCTCTTCATCGTGAGCCGCTTCCGAGGCGAGCTCGCGCAAGGACTGACGACGGAGCAGGCGCTGACGCGCACCCTGGACACCGCGGGGCGCGCGGTGGCGTTCTCCGGACTGGCCGTCACGGTGGGACTGGCGGGACTGCTCTTCTTTCGTGGCTCGTACCTGAGCGCCATGGGACTGGGCGGCGCGCTCGTCGTGGCCTTCGCGGTGCTCTTCGCGCTCACGGTCCTGCCCGCGCTGCTCTCCTGGCTGGGGCCGAGGGTGGACAAGGGACGGCTGCCCTTCGGCCGTTCCACGGGGCGCGGTGGCATGTGGCATGCGCTGGCCACGTGGGTGATGAAACATCCCTGGCTCGTGCTGCTGCCCACGCTCGCGCTCCTGTTGGCCATGGGGCTGCCGTTCCGGCGCCTGGAGCTGGCGGCCACGGACATCACCGCGCTGCCTCCCGACACGGAAGCCCGCCAGGGCGCGGAGACGCTGGCCCGGCTATTCCCACGCGAGGCCGCGACACGGGTGCTGGTGGCGGTGGAGTTTCCGTCGGGTGACCCGTTCACACCGCAGCGGGCCTCCGCCCTCTACGACGCGAGCCGACGGTTCGCGTCGCTGCCCGGAGTCGTGGGCGTGGAGAGCGCGGTGGACCTGTCGCCCGGCATGGACAAGGCCGCCTATCAACAACTGGCCGCCGCGCCCGCGGAGATGTTGCCCCCGGAGTTGCGCGTCGCGCGGGATGCGTACCTCACGGGCAACGTGGCGGTGCTGCAGGTGCTGACGTCCGCGCCCCCCAGCAGTCGTGAGGCGCGGGAGCTGGTCAAGGCGCTGCGCGCGGACCGCTCGGTGGGAGAGGGACGACTGCTCGTGGGCGGGCAGACCGCCACCGACGTGGATGCGACGGCCTTCGTGCGGCATCACACGCCCGCGGCCGTGGGCTTCGTAATGGGGATGACGTGCATCGTCCTCTTCGTGCTCCTGCGCTCGGTGGTGCTGCCCCTGAAGGCCCTGTTGATGAACCTGCTCTCGCTGGCGGGCTCGTTCGGGGCCCTGGTCTGGATCTTCCAGGAGGGGCACCTGCACCAGCTCTTGCGCTTCGAGCCCGGGCCCATCGAGCCGTCCCTGCCCATCCTGTTATTCTGCGCCTTGTTCGGTCTGTCCATGGACTACGAGGTGCTTTTGCTCAGCCGCATCCGAGAGGAGTGGCTGCGCACGGGTGACAACACCCACGCGGTCGCGGAGGGGCTGGAGCAGACCGGCGGGCTCATCACCAGCGCGGCGGCCATCATGGTGGCTGTCTTCGCGGCCTTCGCGTTGGCGTCGGTGGTGGTGGTGAAGGCGATGGGGCTGGGCATGGCCATCGCGGTGGCGCTGGATGCGACGCTGGTCCGGGTGCTCATCGTCCCCGCGATGATGCGACTGATGGGGGACCTGAACTGGTGGGGGCCTGGCCACCATGGGCATCCGCATGCGCGGAGCGAGGGGACGGAGGTGAGGCCATGAACACGCGAGACATGGCGTGGGTCGCGGCGGGAGCGGCGGCGCTGGGTGTGCTGGTCCACGGGCATCGGGGATTGATGGCCGGCCTGCGACGGCGTCCAGCCCCGTCCCCGAGGAAGTTCGAGCCGCCCTCGGTGACAATCATTCGTCCCATCCGGGGACTGGATGTGGAGGCGCGGCAGAACGTCCGCGCGCTGCTGGATTTGGACTACCCCGGTGAGTGGGAGGTGCTCTTCGTCTTCGACAGCGAGGAGGACCCGGCGTTCGCCGTCACCCGGGAGGAGCTCGCCACCTACCCGACGGGCGCGAAGCGGGTGGAGCTGCTCGTGGCGGGCGAGCCGCCCCCGGGACTGACGGGAAAACTCAACGCCATGCAGATGGGCGTGGCGCGCGCGCGGGGCACGCTGCTGGCCTTCAGTGATTCGGATACGCGGCCCGCGCCCGGCGTGCTCACTGCGCTGGTGGGCGCGCTGCTGGAGGATGCACTGACGGGCGCGACGTTCGCTCCCATCTACGCGGCGGCGGAGGAGCCCCTCGCGGGTGACGTGGGTTATGGGCTCCTGGTGAATGCCTGGTACGGCTCGTCGGTCGCGCGCGCGGCGGGGCCTGACGGCGCGCTGCCCTTCATCATGGGGCAGTTGATGGTGTTCCGCCGCGAAGCGCTCGAGGCCATCGGCGGCGTGGGGTGTGCCGCCGGTCAGTTCGTGGATGACATGTACCTGGGGCGCAAGCTGCACGAGGTCGGGTGGAAGAACCGCGTCATCCATGCGCCCCTGCGCATCGTCACGGGACAACTGGAGCTGCGCGAGTTCCTGCGCATCTTCCGGCGCTGGGTCCTCTTCTCGGAGGCGGGCCTGCCCTGGAACTTCGCGCGCCCCAACTGGATACGCGGGGTGATGGGCTGGCTTGCGTGGGGAGGGCTGGCGGCGGCCGTCACGCGACGGGCCTGGGGACATGCGGCCCTGGCGTCACTGCCGATTGGCTTCTCCGTGTGGAGCCAGCTGCGACTCCAGCGGGCCTTCAACGGGCCGCGAATCGCCCCTCGGCACTACTGGGTGCCCGCGGTGCTGCCGTTGCTGGGCGCGGGCGTGGCGCTGTCCGCGCGGCTGTCGCGCGAGGTGGACTGGCGAGGCCGGAGCTATCAGTTGGATGCGAAGGCGCGCCTGGGTGACACCCAGCCCGAGCGGGCCAGCGTGTAGACGGGACGGCGGACGCGGCGATGCCACCAGCTCCCCACCTGCTCCACCGTGCTCGCCACGGCATCCCTCAGGGGCGGTCCGACCGAGCGCAGCAACGGCACGGTGGCTCGGAGGCGACCTTCCTGACGGCGCGACGAGCGCATCGCCACCAGGCCATGGCCGACGACGCACAGGTACTCGCGCGCCATCACCCGCATGCGCGACTCCTCGGAGGCGAGCAGGGCCATGGAGGCGCTGGCGCCCCTCGGGCTGTGCTCCCAGTAGTGCAGCAATCCCAGGCGCAACGCGCGCATGCCTTCGTCCTGACCGGCGCAAGCGTCGTAGAGCGCGGAGGCCAGCGCGACACGGGTGCGCTGGGCCGGCCGCCGCTCCCGTGCGTAGCGTTCGAGCGCGCGAGGGAGGTCCTCCGGGTGGCGGCGCATCGCCTCCTGGAGCGCGCGCGCATCGTGGAAGCACGAGGCCATGCCGCTGCCGGTGAGGGGATGGCAACACGAAGCGGCGTCGCCCACCAGCACTGCGCTCCCCCTCCGCACGGTCTCCGCGAGCCGGTCGTCGTTGGACGCCATGCGCGGAGCCAGTGGCCCCTTCAGCGACTGGAGAATCTCCGAGCGCAGCGCGGGGGGCAGCGTGCGCAGCAGCTCCGGCCGGGCCTTCAACGTCGCCGCGGTGCTGCCCAAGGGAAGGTCGACCATCACCCGCGCCACACCGGGCTGGATGGCGTAGGCCAGCGCGTAGACGGAGCCGCCAACGAACTGATGTCCATGGTCGGGGTGGGGCAGACAGGCGCTGTTCACGGTGACGCCCAGCATGGTGGAGATGCGCGTGAAGCGCTCGACGATGCCCAGCATCCTCCGGACGGGCGACGCGCGTCCGTCCGCGGCCACCAGCAGTCGGGCGCGCACCGTGTGCTCGACGCCGTCGTGGGAGAAGCGAAGACGGACGCCGTGCGCGTCGTTCTGCTCCACGGCCGTCACGCGAGAGTGGGCCTGAAGGGTGACGCCAGGACGCCGGGCCACCGCCTCCAACAGGGGAACGGTGAGCGTGGCGTGCTCCAGCGACACCCCGGTGGCGCCGTGTCCATAGGGAAGGACGACGGTGCGCTCGGGGGCGGAGAAGAGGACCGCGAAGCCTCGCACGGGTTGCGAGGTCCACGCGTCCACGACGTCACCGAAGCCGAGACTGCGCAAGTCACGCACCCCGGTGGGGTGGAGCAGCTCGCCGGAGAGTTGCTTGTGGCGGTCCACGCCCGCGTCGACCAGCAGGACGGACAGCCCCAGCTCGGCGAGCGCCGCCGCCACCGCGCACCCCGCGGGGCCGCCCCCCGCAATCACCACGTCGACATCCCGCACGCAGGCCACCCCCATGACGCAACAACTAGTCATGGACACGACATGACGCAGTGGAGGAAGCCATGGTTGCTCTGGAAGAGTCGTTCTGCCGAACGGTGCTACCCCGGGTCTCCCGGACGTTCGCGCTGAACATCCCCTTGCTGCCCGAGCCCCTGGACCTCGCCGTCACGGTGGCCTACCTGCTGTGCCGCATCGCGGACACGCTGGAGGATGAAGCCCGCCTGCCGTTCCAGGAGGCGCTGTTCGAGGAGCTGGCGAGCCTCGTGGAGCTGAAGCCGGGTTGGGAAGGCCGCGCTCAGGCCTTTGCTCGTCGGGCAGGTGCCGCACTGCGAGCGTCCGCCCCCGAGGCGGAAGTCGAATTGGTCGCGGGGACGTCCACGGTGCTGAAGACCCTGGCCTCGCTCCCCTCCTGGGTCCATCCCCACGTCGCGCGGTGTGTGCGCATCATGACCGACGGGATGAACCAGATTCAGCGGAGGTACGGAGGCGACGGGCCCGTCGTGGGGTTGCCCGACCTCCAGGCGAGCTTCGCTTATTGCTACTGCGTGGCGGGGGTCGTGGGCGAGATGCTGACCGGACTCTTCATCGCTTACTCGCCGCTCGTCACGCCGCCACGTCAGGCCCTGCTCGAACCGAGGGCCACCGCGTTCGGCAGGGCCCTGCAGCTCACCAACATCTTGAAGGACGTGCGCGAGGACCTTGACCACGGAAGGTGCTGGCTGCCGCTGGACCGGATGGCCGCCTACGGCCTGGAGCCCGCCACGCTCGCGCTGCCGAGCCACCGCGCGCGAGCGATGGCGCTGCACTCGGAGCTGGTGGAGGTGGCGCGCCGCGAGCTGGATGAAGCGCTCGAGTACTCCCTGGCGATTCCGCCCGAGGAGCCCGGCCTCCGGCTGTTCTGTCTGTATCCCCTCTTCTTCGCGGTGCTGACGCTCAACGTGGTGGAGGGGAATCCCGCGGTGTTCGACCCCACGCCGGTGAAGCTCGGTCGGGATGCGGTGCGCACGCTGATGCTGCTCACGCAGGAGCGAGTGGCGTCGGATTCCGCGCTGCGAGCGCTCTACGTGGACTGCTCGCAAGCCGCTCAGGGGGTGGAGGCGGTGAGATGATTCAGCGGGCCCGCGACGTGCTTGCCCGGACCCAGGAGGCGGATGGCTCCTGGAAGGGAGACTACAGCGGGCCTCTCTTCTTGAGCCCGGTGTATGTGGCCGGGCTGTATGTGATGGGACGTGCTCCGGACACGCGCACCCGCGAGGGTTTGCTCGCCTACCTTCGCCATCACCAGAACGCGGACGGAGGCTGGGGACTGGACGTGGAGTCACCGAGCCTCGTCTTCACGACGGTGCTCAACTACGTGACGCTGCGGCTGTTGGGCATCGACGCCGATGACCCGGGCCTCTTGCGCGCGCGGGCCTGGTTCCTCCCACGCGGTGGGCCGCTGGGCAGCGGCTCCTGGGGCAAGTTCATCCTCGCGCTGTTGGGCCTCTACGAATACGACGGGCTTGCCCCCACGCCGCCGGAGCTGTGGTTGTTGCCGCGCGCGCTGCCGTTCCATCCATCGCGGCTGTGGTGCCACTGCCGCATGGTGTACCTGCCCATGGGCTGGCTCTATGGCCGCCGGGCGCGCGCCACGGAGACGCCCCTGCTGGCCGCGCTGCGTCGCGAGCTGTATCCCCTGCCCTATGAGGACGTGGACTGGAAGGCGGCGCGAAACAGGGTGGCCGCCACCGATGCCTACACTCCGCGCAGTGCGTGGCTGCGCGCGGTGAACCGCGTGCTCGGGATTCATGAGCGGTTTCATTCCAGGCGGCTCCGCGCCCGCGCGCTGGAGGAGTCACTGGAGCTGATTCGCGGTGAGGACGAGGCCACGCACTCCATCTGCATCGGGCCCATCAACAAGGTGCTCAACGCCGTGGTCTGGCACATCGCCCGACCCGATGGCCCCGAGGTGCGCGCCCACCTGGAGCAACTGCCGGACTACCTCCAGCGCACGACTGAAGGCGTGACGTTCAATGGCTACAACTCCTCGCAGCTCTGGGACACCGCGTTCGCGGTCCAGGCGCTGGTGGCGTCGGGCGACGCGCAAGCACGGGACACCCTCTCGCGAGCCGCGCGCTTCCTCGAGTCCGAGCAGGTGCTGGAAGACTCGCCTCGCGCCGCGCCCAACTACCGACACCCGAGCCGGGGGGGCTGGCCCTTCAGCACGCGCGCCCACGGCTGGCCCATCAGTGACTGCACCGCGGAGGCGCTGAAGGCGTGTCTGCTGCTGGAGCCGCTGGGGCTCAACCGCGTGCCTCGCGAGCGACTGGCGCAGGCCGTGGAGTTCATCCTCTCGCTCCAGAATCGCGACGGAGGCTGGGCCACCTATGAACGCATGCGAGGCCCTCGCTGGCTGGAGCGGCTCAATCCCTCGGACGTGTTCGCCGGCATCATGGTGGACGCAAGCTACGTGGAGTGCACCTCCGCCTGTGTCCAGGCCCTTATCGCGTGGCGCCGGGCACACCCCTCGGCGCCTGTGGGTCGAGCCATCACACGAGGCGTGGACTTCCTTCGTCGCACGCAGCGGCCGGACGGAAGCTGGGAGGGCGCTTGGGGAGTGTGCTTCAGCTATGGCACGTGGTTCGCGGTGACGGGCCTCGTGGCCGGTGGCGTCCGGGCTGGAGACCCCGCGCTGCGCCGGGCGGTCCGCTTCCTCGAAGACCATCAGCGCGAGGACGGCTCCTGGAGTGAGACCGTCCAGAGCTGTCGCGAGCGTCGCTGGGTGGACGGGCCGACGGGACACGCGGTGACGACCTCGTGGGCACTGCTGTCACTCATGGCCGCCGGAGAGGGCGAATCGGAGGCCACTCGCCGGGGAGTGTCGTGGCTGCGCGCGCGACAGGACGGTGACGGCCGATGGCCACCAGAGCCACGGGCGGGCGTCTTCAATCGCACCTGCGCCATCCACTACGACGCCTATCTGCGCGTCTTCCCGCTGTGGGCGCTGGCCGTGGCGGGACGCGAGGAGCACCGTGTTCTCGCGCCCTTCCAGGGCGCCGCGCGCCTCTACCCGGAGACCAGCAGCCTGACTCCGTAGGCCACCCACTCCGCCGATGGCGCTCTCGAGAACCTCATCGCCCATCCCAGGGCGACAGAGGCCTCTCGTCCTTATCAAGTGCTGGCATACTCCAAGGGACCTTGTTGACCTGCGGTACCCGGGCCAGCCTGAAAGGACGTAGCCATGCGTCTCATCGCCGGCACCGCACTTCTGCTCTTCTTGTCGGCGTGCGCCGCATCGGCGCCAGGTTCCAGAGAGCGCGAGCCCTCGAACCCGCGGATCGCCAACCTGCGGCGAGCAGCACAACTGCCGTGGCGTGACGAGGGCCGGTGCGTCGTCGGTGAGGCCTCCCAGCCTTGGCCCGTGCTGGCGGAGCGGTGCTATCCAG
The DNA here is from genome assembly GCF_013336725.1 of Myxococcus sp. CA040A. Taxonomy (NCBI): domain Bacteria; kingdom Pseudomonadati; phylum Myxococcota; class Myxococcia; order Myxococcales; family Myxococcaceae; genus Myxococcus; species Myxococcus sp. CA040A. The sequence goes on from NZ_JABUMR010000011.1 coordinate 132,134, forward strand.
CCCTCGACCATGACCGGATCCGTTTCAACGACCGGGCTGGAAGATGCACCGTTGCCTCGGCTGGCACGGTTACCTTGGGAGTCGGCCTCTGTATCTTGGCGGCTCCCGAGATTGTCGTGGGCACGGTAGTCGTCGTTGGTGTCGTGGTGGTGGGCTTCGCCATCAAGGAAGCGCTGGATGCCTATGAACCGCGGGGGAGCAACTCCGAAGAGCCAGAGTCTGTTCTCCAAACGAAGCCCACGCTACAGGACCCCTCCGCGAATCGAACGCCCAAGCCTGAGACATCTGGACAGGATTGGTTTCCCCTGTGCCGACCGATCCACGGGAGCGACAGCGCCGCCCTGAGTGCAGGCCGATTCCAGGGCTACCTCGTGGAGGCAACGTGCCACATGATGTTTGCGCCAACAAGATTCCAGGCAACAGCTTCCCTGGCTTGAACGTACTCATCAACGGCAAGCACTTCGATGCACTCGTCCTCACCACCCGCACGCTGTGGGAGGTCAAGACGGATGATTTCGAACGCCACTCACCTCACTCCCGGAGGTTCTTCGTCAAGATGAAACTGGCCGAGATGCAGCGAGAGGCGCGACTTGCAAAGGAGTGCGGCTTTCACTTCCTCGTTGGAGTTCGCAGCGAGGCTCACAAGGCCGAACTGCGGCTGGCGGATCCTTCTCTCACTGTCGTCGTCATGGATTGGTGTTGAAATGGCATCCAGGCAGAATGACCTGGCCCTCATCGTCTACGCACCGTCCCTCCTGGGCGACGAAGGCCGTGCGCTGGCCATCATCCATGGAATGGAGCGTGCGCTTCCCGGTCTTCACTTGGAATGGACAACCTCTGAAAAGGAGGACCTCATCGCATTGCCCAACCGCGACGAGTGGATCATGGCCAACAGAACGGATGGCGGCTTTCTGTTCCTGCGCAACGACAACGACAAGCACCCGGTCACGATCGCCGGGTGGGAAAACCCGAACGGGCTTGCGGCGGAAGGCCCGCCACACTTCGAAGTCCATGTAGACCTTACACTCGACACTGCTGGTCCCGTTGCCGCCACCGACGTCCTGGAGGCTGTTGCAGAGGGCGCACGTGCGCTGTGGGGGCACGCAACACCGTTCAACGCCGGGGTGGAGATCGCCGAGCAGACAAGCCCCACGCAGGAGGGGTCACCACGCCCTCCCCGGGGACTGCCCGCGCTCAAGCTCCCCGACATGATTCGCTCGCCTGAGATTCCGCACCGTCTCGGATGGCTGAACTACTGGTCGGCCGCTACCGCCCGAGCCATCGGGTTTCCCGACCCGGCCCGGGATGCGGACCTGCTTCTCCGCGCACGACACACGGCGACGGGCGGGTGGGTCGTGCGGCTCACGGACGCGCCGCTCGACCTCGACAACCCCGACCACCTGGCCGCGCTCCTACGGGGTTATGAGCGCTTCCCTGAAATCGGCGGTCGCTCATCTCCCTGACACATCCGTTCCGCAGTGCGCACGTGCCGATCAGATGTTGATGCGCGAGCTGACCGTGCGGACATCCAGACCCAGCGCGGCGAACTCGGCGGCGTGTGCGCGCAACAACTCCACGAACCGGGGGTGCACGTCGGACTCCTCGTTCGCCAGGAGGAAGCCGTAGTTCGTCTTGGACAACATCCACGAAATCCACAGCATCTCCGTGGCCTCCTCCGGCGAGGGCGCGACGTCCAGGTCCGCCTCTGTCGACAGCACCCCGCCCTTCCCCCACCGCAATCCCAGACACGCGTACAACACCTCACCCGCGTCGTCCCACTGGAGATTGTTGGCCCACGCGTGACGGAAGGTCGCGAAGTAGATGACATAGCGACACAGGCGCTTGAGCGCCTCAACCTCCCCAGGCTGGGGAACGTCTGTCCATGTCACGGCGCTGACGGCCTTCGGCGTGGGCTCCACGCTCTTCGCGTCCAGGTCCATGCGCTCGGAGCGCACGAACCACGGCGCGGCCTTGCCCGGCACCGTCGCTCGGAGATAGCGACACACGAAGGCCGGCGCGGAGTGCGCCACCAGGTCGTCCGAGAAGCGCCGAACCTCGCGCCACTCGGCCTCCACCGCCGCGCCGTGCTCCGCGAAGAACGCGTCCACGTGCTCACCCAACAGCTTCCAGAACAACCCCGCCGCGCGCGCGTAGCGGTGTCCCTCGCAAATGGGCGGCGCGGGCTCGAAGCCCTTCCAGTCGTAGCTGCCCATCAGGTGCAAGAGGCGCGACTCCACCGCCCGCTCCACCAGCGCGCTCGCACGCGTGATGTAGCCCGTGGACCCGACGAGAAACCCGTCGGCGGAGCGATTGATGAGCACCACTTCGCGCAGGTGCGGCATGAGCAACCACCGCAGCGGGCTGCGCCGCAGGTTGCGATGCGCGGCGATGGCGTACTGCTCCACGTTGAAGTGACACTGCCCCAGGTGATTGCCCAGCTCCGTGTCCAGCGTCGCGCTCACCCGCGCCATCCGCTTCGCCGCCTCCCAACCCGCACCGTCCGCGGGCGTGTAGCTCCGCCGCGTCACCGGTGAGCCCGGAGCCGTCGCACCCGGCTCGCGCATGCCCAGGATGATGCGCACCGGCAACAGCCGCTCCTCCACCAACCGCAGCCGCACGTCCACGTCCGGCAGACAGTGCACGCCGTCCTGCTCGTACGCGTTCCACGGGTAGTAGAGCCGGAACGCCTTCGCGTCTCCGGGCACCTCCGGGTCCCTGTCGAGGATGCTGGAGAACATGCCGTTGAGCAGCCGCTCTCCAAAGAACGCATCCGTGCGCGTGGAGCCCGGCGACTCGCGCTCCATCCGCACCGTCAGCGCCTCCGGATAGTCCGCCTGAATCTTCTCCAGCGCGGGGGCCTGTCCCAGCTTCCCCTGGAGCAGGTGCCCTCGCTTGATGAGCTCCACGGGCGCCACGGCCTTCAACATCGCAATCGCACGGCCCGGCGCATAGGCCGTGGGCGCCGTCCCCTCCTCCGTCACGAGCAGGCGGGCGAGCGGCGTCGTCGAATCGTATTCCCAGTACGGCAGCCGCAACGTGCCGAAGTCGAAGTGGAGTCCCCCGTGGTCATCCGGCCCCTGCTCGGAGCCGATGCGCCGCCACGTCTCCACCACCTGCCCATCCGGACGGAACGTGTGCTGCGGCTCGAAGAAGCGGACCTCCAAATCGGGCAGGTCTCCCACGCCCGCGTCCTCGGGGTCGTAGCGGACCGAAAACCCACCGTCCGGGTCCGTGAAGCCCTCCCCCAGAAAGTCATCCGGCGCGCCGAAGTCCCGGTCCCACAGCTCCACCTTGACGTGATGCAAGGGTATGGGGCCGTCCGGCCCGTCCTGCTCGAAAACCAGACGTCCCACCGCCACCGCGGGCAACGTGGAGGTGTCCCGCACGGTGCGGCCCGCACGGACCCGAGGTGCGAGCTGACGACTGAACTCCAGCCGCTCCTCCAGCTTCAGCCCCGAGTACCACCGCGCCAGCTCCTCCGCGTCCAACACTTCATTCCGGTCGCTCTCGCGTCCCCTGAACCCGAGAGAGCCCACCCACCGGCGCAGCGCCGCGAACATCATCCCCGTCCCCTGCCCCAGGCCGCGAGCCCACCAGCGCCACCGTCTGTCATCAGCCCCACTTCCACGGGTGTCCCTCACTCATGACAGGGCCACTGGAACCTTCGCGAATTCCGTGCGCTGAGCGACGCCTGCCTCATTCCGTGGGGAGGGTAGCATGGCTTGCAGCCCTCGCTTTCCCCGTCCTACGGTCTGCCCCCGTTCCGTAGAGGGTTCCATGACTGTCGAGTACAAGCTCAAGATTCGCACGAGCGCGAAGCTCGGCGCGGGCACGAACGCAGACATTTTCGTCACCCTGGTGGGCACGCATGGGGAGAGCGGGCCGCACGCGCTGAACAAGCGATTCCACGATGACTTCGAGGCGGGCGCGGAGGAGGTCTACTCCGTGCAGGCCACGGACCTGGGCGAGCTGGTGCTGCTGCGCTTCACCAACACGGGAGGCGTCGCGGCGGACTGGCTGCTGGACCAGGCCCTCGTCACCGCGGAGGGGAAGCAGTGGCGCTTTCCCTTCTTCCGGTGGGTGCAGGGTGGCGCCACGGTGGACGTGCTCGAAGGCACCGCGAAGCTCGCGCGACAGGCAAGCCACGCACGGGAAGCGACCGCGCGGCACGAGCTGCTCGAGCACCGTCGGCGGATGTATCCCTGGCGTTCCGCCGAGGCCACCGCGGGACTTCCTGGCGCGCTCGACTTGAGCGAGACGCGGCCCTTGCCCAAGGACGAGCTGTACCGGGGACTCACGGAGGGAAGCTACGAGGTCGTCATCGCCAAGACGCTGGCGTCCATCAAGCTGCACCTGCCCATGTTGTCCAACGCGTGGAACGGGCTGGTGGACATCTTCGACTTCTTCAAGGGGCTGGAAGTGCCCCAGCTCGCCCCCAGATGGAAGGACGACTACGAGTTCGCGCGGCAGGCCGTCCAGGGCATCAACCCGATGCACATCACCCTCGTCCCCAACGTGCCCCAGGACATGCCGCTGACGGACGAGGACCTGCGCGGCCTCTTGTCCCCCGGCACCACGCTGGCGCGCGCGCTCGACGCCAGACGCATCTTCCTGCTCGACTTCGAAATCCTCGACGACATCCCCATGTACCGGAAGGTCAACGAGGAGGGCATCGAGGAGCGGAGGTGGGCGCCGGCGTCCCGCTGCCTGCTGTACCTGGACGACTCCCGCCAGCTGCGCCCCATCGCCATCCAACTGGGCCGCGACGCGCGGAAGGACCCCGTCTTCACACCCAACGACGGCGAGTACGACTGGCTCGCGGCGAAAATCTACGTCCGCTGCAGCGAGGGCAACACGCACCAGATGGTGAGCCACGCGCTGCGCACCCACTTCGTGGCGGAGCCCTTCGTCATGGTGACGATGCGCAACCTGCCGGACCCGCACCCCGTCTACAAGCTGCTGCGCCGGCACTTCCGGTACACGCTCGCCATCAACGAGGGAGCACGCAAGGGCCTGCTCGCCGAGGGTGGGGTGTTCGATGACTTCATCGCCACTGGCGGCCCGGAGAAGGGCCACCTCCAGCTGGGCAAGAAGGGGTACCAGCGCTGGAAGCTCTCCGACAACAGGCCCCGGCAGGACTTCGAGCGCCGAGGCGTGCTGTCCCCTGACGTCCTGCCCAGCTACCCCTACCGCGACGACGCCCTCCCCTTGTGGGATGCTTTCGAGGATTACGTCGGCGGCGTGCTCAGGCACTTCTACCGGACCGACGCCGACCTCGAGGGCGACACCGAGATGCAACAGTGGTGGAAGGACCTCACCGAGCACGGACTGCCCGTGGACAAGCTGCCCTGCCAGGAGCTGCGCCGCGTGGACGACCTGGTCGACATGCTCACCACCGTCATCTTCACGGTCAGCGTCCAGCACGCCGCGGTCAACTACCTGCAATACGAGCACTACGCCTTCGTACCCAACGCGCCGCTGTGCATGCGTCAGGAGCCGCCCCGTCAGAAAGGCGTCCTGCGCGCGGAAGACATCGCCGCCATGATTCCCAGCAAGTCCCAGACACTCTGGCAGGTCGCCATCGGCCGGGCGCTCTCCAGCTTCGGGGAAGACGAGGAGTACCTGCTGCACGAGTTCGGCTGGCGCGAGGAGTACTTCCACGAGCCCGAGCTGTTGGCCATCCGCGAGCGCTTCCATCAGCGCCTGCGAGAGCAACTGGCGGCGGTGAAGGCGCGCAACGCGCGCGTCGCCGTGCCCTACACCGTCCTGCAGCCCGACAAGATTCCCTGCGGCATCACCGTCTGAGCAGCACCGGAGGCTCCCTCGTGCCGAACCTGCTCTCTCGCGGCCTGTTCAACCTGTTCTTCGGCGCCCGGCGCAAGCCGCTCGCCAGCCTCCCGGGGCCAACGCCGGGCCTGCTGGGCAACCTGGGGGACTTCCTGGGCGTGCAGCCGTGGGAGACGTGCGCTCGCTATGCGCGCGCCTATGGGCCCGTCACCGTCGCGTGGCTGGGGCCCTCCCCCGCGCTGGTGCTCAACGGCCCCGCCATCATCCGCGAGGTGCTGGAGACGCGCAGGCTGGAGTTCGAGAAGGGCAACATCGGCGAGCAGATCCGCGCCTCCGTCACCGACGACACGCCGTTCATCGCGCAGCAGGGTGAGGACTGGAAGCGCAAGCACGGAATGGACCCGCTGGCGCAGCCGTGGACCGCGGCGTGGCAGGCGGCCCAGGTGGAGCCGATGCGGGCTTCCATCGCCGAGTCGGTGGAGGCGGTGCGCCACCAGCCGTCGCTCGACCTGACGCCCATGCTGCGCCAGTTGACGTTCGATGCGTTCTGCGTGGCCACGGTGGGCGAGAAGCTCCCCACGTCCGCGTATGACGACTTCATGCTGCTGGCCGCCGCGGCGGATGCGCGCATCCAGGCGAAGCTGCCCCTGAGGTTCGTCTCGGTCCCCAAGGGCTTCGCCGCGGCGAAGGAGCGCTTCTACGGGCTGTTCGCGGACAAAATCCGCGCGGCGCGACAGGCACCGGCCGCGCACCGGGTGGATTTGATGTCGTGGACGCTGCGGGAGATGCCGGAGCTGGATGACCAGGTGCATGCCAACCTGCTCGGCTCGTTCTTCTTCGGCGGCGTCTTCTCCTCCAGCACCACGCTCGTCGGAGCCTTCCACCAGCTCCAGAAGCACCCCGCCGCCGAGGAGCGACTGGCGCTCGAGTCCGCGCTGCTGGCGGAAGAACCGCTGAACCACGAGCGGCTCGGCGGGGCGCCCTGGGGCGAGGCCGTCGCCTACGAGGCCCTGCGCATCCTCCCCGCCGTCCGCGTCCTCATGCGCCGCTCACCGTCCACCGAGACGCGGCTGGCGGGCGTCATGCTGCCGCCGGAGACGACGCTGATGATCTCCAACCAGCACCTGCACCGGGACGCGACGCACTGGACGAGCCCGGAGACGTTCGACCCGGAGCGCTGGCTGAACGGCGGCGCGGCGAACGACCCGCTGGGCAGCGACTACTTCTTCCCGTTCGGCCGGGGCCCTCGTGCCTGTGTGGCCGGAGACTTCGCGATGGTGTTCCTGCGCACGGCGCTGGCGACCATCAGCGCCCGGGTGCGCGTCCACGTCGATTCGACGGAGCCCTTCGAGGAGGGGTTCTTCTTCGGCGTGGTGCTTCCGAAGGGCGTCACCGGAAAGCTTGTCCCGCGCGAGCGGCAAACCCTCTACCCTCCCCTGGGAGCCCGTCCCACCCCCGCTGTGGAAACCGCATGACATTGTTCCGACATCCCAGAGACCGCATCCCCGTCCTGCTGTTCGCCACGGTGTTCGCCCTGGACCTGACGGTCTACTTCACGGCGAGAAGCTGGTGGCTCCCCCTCCTGTGGCTCGCCCTCTGGGTGATTCCCAAGGGGTGGATCAGCGCCTGGAACCACCACCACCAGCACGTGCCCATGTTCCGCCACGCGCTGCCCAACCGGCTGCTGGAGGTCGTCTTCGGCTTCCAGACGGGCGTGACGTCCCACGCGTGGTTCCTGCACCACGTGGTCGGCCACCACCGCAACTACCTGGACCAGGAGAAGGACGAGGCCCGCTGGAAGCGCGCGGACGGGTCCACCATGGGCGAGGTCGAGTTCTCTGTCATCAACACGCTGCTGGCCTATCCCCGGGCCTACGCCGTGGGACGCGCGCAGCCGAAGGCCCAGCGCATCTTCCTGGCCATGGCCGCGCTCCAGGTGGCGCTGCTCGGCGTGCTGTTCTGGCACAACTGGTACAACGCCCTCTTCGTGTTCCTGCTCCCCATGGTGGCGTCGCTCTACGTCACCGTCTGGGCCACCTACTTCCACCACGTGGGGCTGGAGGCGGCGGAGCACACCCAGGCCTCGTACAACATCGTTCACCGGGGCTACAACCTCATGACCGGCAACCTGGGCTTCCACACCGCCCACCACGCGAAGCATGGCGTGCACTGGTCCCAGCTCCCGGAGCTGCACGCGCAGCTGGCCAAGGACATCCCCACCACCCTCTACCGGCAGCCGGGCATCCCCTTCGTGTGGTCCAACCCGGAAGCGAAGATTGAACCGGGTGAGACGGAGCTGGGCGCCATCGTCCAGTGAGCGGCTTCGTCCCTCACCGCGAGCCCATATGGCCCGGGCTCGCGGGCGAGGGAGCAGCCCCCGGACAGGCGGAGGGCCGCGCGCCTTGACCGCCCCACCGCAATCCCCGATATCCCCCGGGGCGCGCAATTGATATTGCGTCGCAAAACCAAGTAGTCCGGGATTGCGGATGTTCTCACCGGTCACCTCCCTCGCGCTGCTCCTCTCGGTGGCCTCCCCGGCCCCGTCCACGCTGTCTCCCTCCCAGGAGCAGGCTCCGGCGACAGCCACGGCGGAGGCTCCTCCGAGCGATGAGGTCCAGGTGCCTCGGCGCCTCGACAGCGTCGCGGTCCCCTATCCCGAGGCCGAGCAGGCGGCCGGGCGCGAGGGGGAGGTCGTCCTTCGACTCACGCTCGACGAGCAGGGCACCGTGACGGACTCGGAGGTCGTCCGCTCCGCGGGCGCGGCCTTCGACGAAGCGGTGCGGACCGCCAGCCTGTCCTTCAAGTTCGAGCCCGCGCGCGTCCGGGGTGAGGCCGTGGCGTGCCAGATTGAACTGGCCCACACCTTCAAGCTCGACGCGCCTCCGCCGCCCGTCCCTCAGCAGCCCGGCTCCGAGCCCACGGCGACAGCCCCCATCACCGAGGCCACGCCACCGGTCCCCGAGGAGAAGAAGCTGGAGACCACCGTCTCCGCGCGCTCGGACTCGGAAGAGCGACGCCAGTCCGCCGAGGCCGTGAGAGTCGTGAGCATCCAGCGCGCGCGCTCCCGCTCCGGAGACCTGGGCCAGGTGCTCGCCTCGCAGGAAGGCGTGGAGGTGCGGCGCACGGGCGGGCTCGGCAGCACCGCCCTGTTCGCGCTCAACGGCCTTACCGACGACCAGATTCGCTTCTTCCTGGACGGCGTGCCGCTGGACCTCTCGGGCTATCCCTTCGGCATCGCCAACGTGCCCGTCAACCTGGTGGACTCCATCCAGCTCTACCGGGGCGTGGTGCCGGTGCGCTACGGCGCGGACGCGCTCGGTGGCGCCGTCAACCTCGTCTCCTCGCCCCAGGAGGTCGGCGCGCATGGCGCCGTGTCACTCCAGGGTGGAGCCTTCGGCACCTTCCGCCTCACGCTCGGCGGCGGCTACAAGCCCACGGAAGAGGGCTTCTACGCGCGGGCCCACTTCTTCGCCGACACCACGAACAACGACTACTCCGTCGACGTGGAGGCCGTGGATGACCGGGGCAGCCTCCGTCCCGTCACCGTCAAGCGCTTCCACGACGGCTACGAGGCGCTCGGCGGTGGCGTCGAGGCGGGCTACACCGGCCTGTCCTGGGCGGACCGCCTCGTCGTGCGCGCCTTCGGCTCCCAGCACGACAAGGAGTTGCAACACAACCTGGTGATGTCGGGCACGCCGTACGGCGAGGCCCGCTACGACTCCGACACGCTGGGCGCGCAGGTGCTCTACGCGAAGACGCTGTCGCCGAGCGTCCGCCTGGACGTGCTGGCTGGCTACGCGTGGCAGGCCACGAAGCTCACGGACGTGGGTGAGTGGGTCTACGACTGGTTCGGCAACCGCGTCCGTCAGCGCGTCGTGGCGGGAGAGATGGGTGGGACCCCCGTCGACCAGACCGTCTGGCAGCGCTCTCTCTATGGCCGCGTCAACGTGGGCTGGGACGTGGCGAAGCACCAGACGCTGCGGCTCGCCTTCGCTCCGACGAGGACGGCGCGGACCGGTGAGGAGCGGCGCAGGCTCAGCCCCAGCGACCCTGACCGGCTCGCCCCGGAGCGCTCGCAGCTCACCTTCGTCACCGGGCTCGAATACGAAGTCGACCTGTTCGACGACGCGCTGGAGGTCATCCTCTTCGGCAAGGACTACGTCTACCAGGGCAAGGCCGAGCAGCCGATGGAGACGGGGGGCTGGCGGAACAAGGACCGCGAGCTGCATCAGCTTGGAGGCGGCGCGGCGCTGCGGCTCCGGCTGGGCGCGCCCGTCTACCTCAAGGCCAGCTACGAGCGCGCCACGCGCCTGCCGCGCCCCGACGAGGTCTTCGGCAACGGAGTGCTCATCCAGGAGAACCTGGACCTGGAGCCGGAGCACAGCCACAACCTGAACCTGGGCCTCGCCTCCGTGCCGCTGCGCACGAAGCTGGGCAACTTCCGGGGTGAGCTCAACGGCTTCGCCCGCTTCGCGGACAACCTCATCCTGCTCGCGGGGAGAGACCGGGACTGGAGCTATCAGAACGTGTACGCGGCCCGGATTCTCGGCGTGGAGGGCTCGGCCGGGTGGAGCTCACCGGGCGGCCTCTTCAGCCTGGACGCCAACGCCACCGTGCAGAACCCGCGCAACGTCTCCGGCCAGGGCACCTTCGGCACCTTCGAGGGAAGCCGCCTGCCGAACCGTCCGTGGCTCTTCGCCAACGCCACGGCCCGCGTGTCCCTGCGAGGGCTGGCGCTGGCGGAAGACGAGCTGTCCCCGTTCTGGAGCACCCGCTACGTGAAGGGCTTCTTCCGCAACTGGGAGACGCTGGGCACGGTGGAGTCGAAGGAGACCATCGCCACCCAGTTCGTGCAGGCGGCGGGAGTCGGCTACCGCGTCCGGCGAGGCAAGCTCACCGCGGGACTCACCGCCGAACTGGAGAACGTCACCGACGCGCGCGTCTTCGACTTCTACGGCGTCGAGCGCCCCGGCCGCGCGGCCTGGCTCAAGGGCACGCTCGAGTACTGACGGACGTGAAGGACGACGCGCCCGGCCTCGAAAGAAGCCAGGCGCGTCGGGCACGACGACTCAGCGCACCTTCACGAACTGGTACGCCCAGCCCAGCGTCTCGAAGCGCTTCACCGGCGCGCCGCTGACGCCCAGCTCCCAGATGGCCGTCTTGCTGTAGTCGGCCGTGGGCAGCAGCAGGAACGTCCGGCCGTCCAGCGTGAAGGAGTAGTAACCGCCCGCGATGAAGCCGAGTTCTTCAATGGGCGACGCCGTGCCGGCCTCCAGGTTCACCCGCCACAGCTTCCAGTGCAGGCCGCTGGTGATGTCCGTCGCCTTGGTGTTCTCGTCGATGGTCAGGTTCTCGTCGTGGAACACGGCGACGACGCCGGTGCCATTGCCCAGGTAGCGGAACGCCGCCGTCTGGCGGCCGCCCACCATCGAGGAGAGCGAGCGCGTGAAGGTGGTGTCAATCTCCTGCGCCCCGGCATTGATGCGCACCATGCAGGTGGCGGGCGCGGTCTCCTTGAGGACGGGCGCCGCGGAGCTGAACACCCAGTTGGAGAAGTAGATGTTGCCGGCCTCGTCCTGCGTCGCCACGTCGAGCCCGGGGCACGGCGCATCCAGCAGCTTCACCAGACTGTCATCCGCCTTCGAGTAGATGGCGATCTGCGAGGTGGGCAGGAAGTTGAAGTAGCTGCCATCCGTCCAGTAGAACGACTGGAACACATACTCACCGCGCACCACGCGGGCGCGGTCATAGCCCGTCTTCACCACCAGGTCCTCGCGCTCGCGGACCACGCCCGGCACCTCGGCGGGACCGGAGATCTCCATCGTCGAGGGGTTCCAGAGGATGCGCCGGGACTCCTCCAGCGACATGTACGCGCTGGTCGAGTCCACGAACTGGTTGAAGTAGAGCGGCGAGGTGGCAAGGCCGTAGTTGGCGAAGCTGATGCGCCCCGCGTCCTCCAGCGTGCCGTCATCCTTCACCGTGTAGCGCGACACCTCGGGCGCCTCGCCGGCGCCGACGAAGAGCATGCCGTCGACGGCGCCAATCGTCGCGAAGCCAGAGTGCTCGCGGGCCTTCGTCAAATCCAACGCGGTGACGTCCAGCGAGTTGAAGACGCTCACGTACGTGGCGCTGCCGGCCTGGGAGAAGACCGACGTGGCCAGGCTGTACACGGGCTCCTTGGTATCGGACGGGCCCGGCGTCTTCTCGTCGTCGTCTCCGCAGCCCACCAGGGCGGTGGTGAGCAAGAGCGAGGTGGCGGCGGATGCCGTGGCGAGACGGCGGAGGGTGCTCATGATGAACTCCGTTGAGGGGGATGAGGCGTGGAGGGTCAGGTCGGCACGGAGGCGGGGGCCTCCGGCTCGACGGAAGCGGAGGAAGCGACAGGCGTGGGCCGCTGGAGGCGACGGATGCCGCGCGCCGCGCCAGCGAGGAGGAGCGCCAGCGCCACGAGGCCCAGCTCGGTCACCAGGACGTGCGCGGAGCCGGAGGCGAGCGGCCACCGCCCCGTCCTCGCCGCGTCGATGAGCGGGACGACGACGAGCAGCACGCTGGCGCCCAGGAGCAGGCGGCGCGCATACCGCGCGGGCTCGCTGTCGACGAAGGCGCCGACGACTCCGAGCGCCCAGGCAGAGAGGAAGGCGGCGTGCTCCCAGCCCGGACGCGCGGACAGCTCCGAGGGGAGCACCTGATTGGCCAGGAACAGGCTCGCGACCGCCAACGGGAGTCCCGCGCAGACCCCGGAGGTCAGCTTCGCGAGCACCCGGTCGAACCGGCTGGACGCCTTCGCGCGCCGCCGCTCCAACCAGAGCAGGTTGCCCGCGAGGATGCCGAACGCGCAGACGAAGGACAGCAGGGCGTAGAGCACCTTGGCGGGGAGGTTGGCCCAGGTGGCGAAGTGCAGCCCATACAGCGGGTCCATCACCCGCGAGTAGAGCGTCCCGCCTCCCGTGTCGCGGGCCCACACCAGCTCCCCCGTCCGCGAGACACGCACGTGGGTGAAGGCGTGGAGCGTGCCCTCGCGCTCGCCCGGAAGGTGGACGAGGCCGTGCTCGTCACCGAGGTTGTCGAAGAAGAACCAGTGATGCGACGACGCGGGGAAGCGCTGCTTCGCCAGCGCGAGCGCATGGGCCAGGTCGGGCGCACCCGCGGGCCTGCCTGACGCGGCGGGAGGAGAGGGCCAGTCCACGGCGCGCTCCTTCACCTGGAGGTCGCCCTTCATCGACGTCTTCACCACGGCGGGCTCGAACCAGTCGTCGAACCAGAGAATCCCGCCCGTGAGTCCGAAGACGAGCAGGAACGGCGCGCTGATGACGCCAATCACCTTGTGCGTGTCGGACCAGAACACCCGCCGCGACGAGCCCGGACGGAACTGGACCAGCTCGCGCAGCATCCGGCCCAGTTGGAGCAGCAGCCCCGTGCCCACCAGCAGGACGAGCACCGCCGAGGCGAGCCCCGACAAATGCTTTCCTCCCGGCAGCGGCTCCAGGAAGTGCATCGCGTTGAGGTACTCCCCCAGGTCGCTGCGCTCCCCGAGCTGACGGCCGGAGACAGGGTCCAACCAGAGCGGATGGATGGCGCCGTCGGTCATCCGCCACAGGCGAAGCCACGGCTCCTCTTCGGTGGGCAGGGAGATGCCGAACCAGACCGGGCGCGACGCGGCCTCCGTGTCCGCGAGCCTTTGCGCGAGCGCGACGGCCTGAGCCTCCGGCACGGCGATGGGCGCGCGGAACGTGGGCTCCTGCCAGGGCGACAGCTCCTCCGCGAAGAGCGCGAAGGCCCCCAGGAAGAACGTCACGAAGAGGACCAGCGACGAGAGCACGCCGGCCCACGCGTGGGCATCCCAGAGAATCTCGTACGCGCGGGAAGAGAGCTTCACGCGAGCACCAGGACGACGGCCGCCACGACGGCCACGAGCGCGGAGGCCACCCACGCGCGCACGGCGCTGCGCGCGAGCAAGGCCAGACACGCGGCGGTGGCGGCGGCGGGCAGCACCGCGAGCAGCGCGATGAGCAACCGGACGTCCGCGGACACGGGCAGCACCGCGGGGACGGCCAGGCTCGCGAGCACCGCGGCCCCGGGAGCCCCCGTGACAGCGGCGGCGATGCGACCGGGGCCATGCTGGTGGGCCATCAGACGGCCCCCGACCACAGCCACGCGAGCCCCAGGGCCCCCACCGGCCACACGTACCGCGTGGCGCGAGGCCACAGCGGGGCCGCCAGCGCGAGCACCGGAGCCACCAGCATCGCCACCACGAGCGCGCAGGTCAGCCCCACGGCGAGCCCCTGGGCCTTCACCGCGAAGCCCACGGCGGCGATGAGGCAGCAGCCCCCCAGCCCCCTCACCCAGAATCGATGACGGGCCAGCACTGGAGGAAGCGCGACGCCACGAAGCACGGCGAGGCCCAGCACCATCAGCAGGGTCGATGTCGCCATGTCCGCCTCACGGGTCGCCCAGTTGATAATGATTCGCAATTGCGAATCGCGGGCAGTTCAACCGCACCCATGAGGGGATGTCAAGGCGAGCCACGAGGCTCACCCTGGGAGTCACCTTCAATACGAGGAGCACCGGTTTTCAGTGCCTGGATTCAAACCCAGACACCTGAAATCCGAGGCTCGAGAAAGAGGGCGAACGGGCGAGCGCCCGGAGGCCCTCTGGCAAGCGGCTCAGGGCGCGTTGAAGAGGCGCGGGTCGCCCTGGCGAGAGCGGAACAGGTCGACGATGTAGTTCATGCGCTGGTCGAACTTGGACCAGTCATTGGCCGACGAGCCCTTCAGCGAGTTGGGCGACTTGTCGTACTGGGACAGGAGCCGGTTCAGCTCGCCGCTTTCGATGGTGCGCAGGTGCTCGGGGAAGGCGCCCTGCGCCCCGGGCTTCACGTCGTCACCCAGGCTCAGGATGCCCTCCGGCAGACCAATCTTCATCATGTGCTCGGTGGCGAACTTGCGGAACTGGCCCGTCAGGCCGTTCACGACGCTGTCCACCGCCTTGTCGACGAGGCCGGTTGCCTTTGCGCCCTTGTAGGCGAGGTTCGCCGGGAAAGGCAGCGCATTGCCAGCCGCGTCGATGGTGGCCTTGACGATGGGGGCGAAGGTCTCCTTGAGCGGGGCGTTGAGGGCGCGCTCCACCTCGCCCTGAATCAGGCTCTGCTCATGGACGCCCACCCGGTCATTGGCGGAGAGCATCAGCTCCGCCTTCTTGTTCGGGTCCTTCTCGAACATCGCCTTGGAGTAGTCGGCGAAGGCGGCCTTGAGGTTCTCCTTCCCCGGCGGGAAACCCTCCAGGTACTTCTCCACCTTGGCGGCGTCGTACTTCGTGTCGCCCTTGAAGGTCTCCGTGAAGCGCTGGAACTCCGGCGCGATGTCCTTGAAGAGCTTCTGGTTGCCATCCGCGATGGCGTCGCTGACGCGATTCAGCGCGTCCTTGATGGGGACCTTCAGGGCCTCCGCCATCGCGGGGGCGAGCGGATTGATGGCGCCGAGGCCGATGTTCGTCAGGGCGCCGAGCCACTTGTTGTCGCCCTTGAGCTGGTCCATGAACACCTTCGGCAGGTCCTCCTGCCGGATGCTCACGCCCGCCTGCTTCGAGGCCCAGACGCCAAAGGTGGCCCAGTTGGCGTTCTCCTTCCCCAGCAGCCCCGCCATCTGGTTGGAGAGCTCGTAGTAGCCCTGGGTGATGGCCTGGTTGCGGGCCACCGGATCCTTCATGTTGGAGATGCCTTCAATGTCGACCTTGCCGGGCGTGGGCGCCTTGGCGGGGGCACCCGAGCCGCTGCCCGGGTTCGGCTCCACGGGCGCCTTGGCCGGGGACCTGGACTCGAACCGCGACTCGTCGCGCAACAGGCGCTTTGGAGCGGCCTCCTCGGCCTTCGCGGGAGCCTTCAGCGCGAATTCCAGTTGCGCGTCTGGGGTCGGAATCCTCCCAGGTCAGCTCACGCCCTTCACGTCCACGCCAGCTTCTCCACCGCGCCGTGCAGGATTTCGAGCTGGCGGGGCACCCGCTCCACCAACGGCCCCGACACCGGGTCATTGGCGATGCGGCGCAGCGGGAGCTCCGGCATGGGCGGGGGCGTCTGTCCCTGCCTCAGCGAGTCCGCGAGCGCATCCAGCGTGCCGCTCGCCTTGTGCGCCACCACGTCCAGCACCTCCGAGGAGGGAATCACGGACTTCTGCTCGCCCAGCGCCGTCACCGACGCGGCGAGGCGCCGGGAGTACGTGAGCAGCGCCATCGCCGGCTCCAGCCGGTGAGCGGGCCCCCGGTACTCCGCCATGAGCCGCTCGAAGGACGCCTCCGCGTCAATCATCGCGAGCCCCAGGTCCCTGCGCGCCGCGCTGACACCCGGTTCGGTACCGCTGCGGCTCGCCGCCACCTGTCGGAAGTAGTTCCCATCCGCGCGCAGCACCGTCGCCGCCGCATCCGGGAAGCGCCTGCGCTCTGGATACGGCCACAACAGCCACACCCCCGCGAGCGCCAGCACGCAGGCCAGCAGCACGCCCAGCGCCCGGTTCTCCGCGACGGACCAGTCCCCCGCGCTCAGCGTCGCGAGCAGGAGGAAGTCCGGCGTGAGGAGAATCTGGAACGCGCCGAAGTTGAGCGGCAACAGCGACACGGAGACCGCGGTCAGCACCCCAATCACCACGATCAACACCAGCGGAGAGCCCACCCCGGTGGCAATCACCGCCGCGAGCGTCCCGCCCAGCAGCGTTCCTGTCACGCGCTGGAGCGCGCGCTCCTCCGTGTTCGCCGAGTATGGCTGGAGGATACCGATGGCGGAGAGCACCACCCAGTACGCCTCGCCCAGTCCCAACACTCGAGTGAGCACCAATGCCAGACAGGCGACGGTGCCCGCTCGCAGCGCGTGCCGGAGCACCACGGACCGCGAGTTCAGGTTCGCGCGCAACGTCTCCAACAGCGGACGGCGCCGGTTCGCTCGCAACATGGACTCGGCGTTGCCCACCTCCACCGGGTCTCCGCGCCGCATCGCCATGGCGGCCCGCTGCGCGGCGACGGCGTGTCCCTTCAGCCGCGTCAACAGCTCCGTCACGGAGGCCGGAACCACCCGAAGCCACTTCCCCCGGAGCCCCAGCTCCTCATGGTGGGTGGGAAAGCGCGGCCAGTAGACAGCCGCCGTTTCCGGCGCCAGGGACACCGTCGCCACCCGCTGCGAAATCTCCGCGTACCAGTCACACGCCCGCGCCACCTGCTCCCGCACGGGCCGCAGCCTGCGCTCGGGGCTGGCGACCTCCATCGCCTGTGCCAACGCGAACAACACCCCGAGCAGTTGCTCGCTCAGCTCCAGGAGCACGAGAAGGTGCTCCCCTCGCCGCGACTCCTCGGAGCGCCCCACCCGCGTGGACGCCAGGGTCTCCCGCGCTCGCTCAATCTTCGCGCGCAGCGGCAGATGCCGCGTCGTGGCCGCCGTCCAGACCTCGGCGGGGGCTCCCTCGCGCGAGAGCATCGCGAGGTCTCTCGCCCCATCCGCGAGCGACGTGTAGACATGCGCGATGGACCGACGCGACGGGCGATAGGGATGCACCGGCCAGAGCACCAACGACTGCAACATCGCCCACCCGCCGCCCAGCAGGAGCGCCCCTCCGCGCGTCAGCGCCGCGTCCAGCTCCACGGCATGCGCCCCCAGTGACGCCACGAAGATGACCGCGAGCTTCTCGCCCACCGAGCCCGCCGTGTCGCCGTAACACCGGGCGAACGTCAGGACGAAGACCCCCAACAGGAGCAGAGTCGCATCCAGCAACAGACGCCCGCCCGCCAGCGCGGCGATGGTCCCCACGAGCGCACCGAGCAGCGTCACCGCTCCCATCACCCGCGCCCGGCCCCGGTACGCGCCTCCGGGATTCGCCAGCGTCACGAGCAGCCCGGTGAGTCCCGTCCAGCCCGCGTCCTTGAAGCCGAGCAGCGTCGCGAGCGAGAAGGGAATGGTGACAGCCAGCGCCGCGCGGATGCCGGCCGCCCACGCGGGCCTGCCTGGCTGGAGTCGGAAGAACCTCCGGATGTGGCGCAACAGACGGTGCATCCGCGAGCCTCCCCTGTCAGCGATGAATGTCCTCATGTGCTCACGCACTGCGTCGCCCGAAAGCTCTTCCCGCTCGCAGGGGCGCTCGCCGGGCAACGCGAGCAGGAAGGCGCACGTCTCCGACTCGCCGCGGCTCATCGTGAAGGACGAGGCGACGCACGGCTCCTTCGGCTGGCTGTTCCTCGGATGGCACGAGCCTCGGCCATCAGACAGGGCGTGGCTCGCACGCTCGGCGGTGCGGAGTGTTCCACGTCGATCCGCGAGTCCATTTCGGCAGTGCTCCCGCGTCACGGCACCGAGGGGTCACCGTGCGGAGCGCCCGCCGATCTCTGGGAAGCGCTCATAGGCGCGCAGGAGCGCGTCCAGGTGGGCAGGGTTGTCCAGGTCGAGCGGCGCATCGGTGAGTTGCACGACCCACCCTCCCGATGCCGTGCGCCGCGCCCGCGTGAGCAACTCGGCATCGCGAGCAGAATCGGGGAATCCGATGACCTGCGCGGCAGCGGCAGACCAGTAGTTCAGCCATCCCAGGTAATAGGGAATCTCGGGCGAGCGGATGTGCTCGAACACCTTCAGGGCTGGCAGCCCCCGGCGTGGGGACGGCGGCCCTTCCAGCGTGGGTGCTGTCTGATACGCGATGTCCACTGCGGCATCGTGTGGCGTCGCACGCCCCCAGAACGCACGTGTACCCTCCGCTACGCGCTCCAGCAGCTCCGCCGCTGCCGCGATAACCGTCGCATCTAGCGGCAACTTCGCATGGACTTCAAACAGGGCCTGACCGCCAGGACCGAAGAGTCCTGAGCTTCCCCTCCCCATCACCGTCACGGGGTAGCTCTCGTCCCCGTTGCACACGAGAGGGAAGCCCCCGTCCTTTATCTTTTCGACGAGCCATGAGTCGCGATCTGGCAATGCAGCAAGTCGTCGCCCCCCGGTAACCCTCCACTCTAGACGCAAGCCGGGGAGCGCCTTCTCCATCCCATGAACGGCCGCGAGTGTGCGTTTGTCGTCACCCACAAGCGCGGGCGCATAGACGGTCAGAACGAGGCGATTCTGGGGCGTCATCGTTTGCATCCCGTGACAACGATCCTGAGGGAGGGAACAACAGCGAGCAGCGCGTCCTTGTGCGCTTGAGTGCTCACCCCAATGACGAAGTCATATCCGCACGCCGCAGCAGCTTTTCGCTCCTTCTCGATTTGCTCCAACTCCTTCTCAACCTCCCGCTCCTGGACAAAGTCAGGATACGTGTCGAATTGATGGGTCTTGATCTCCCACAGCACGCGCACGCCGACTTGCAGCGCATCGAAGCGCACACCGCCCATGAGTACGTCCATTCCGGGATAACGATTGGGCGGAACCTTGTCGGCGCACTCGTTATGCGGAGCATCGTTGCCCGCGTGCGGCACCGGGACGGGTATGCATTCTGGGCGGCGATCTCGTGCCAAGGGCTCGGTCGGCACCGGAGGGAACCCATCCTGCCCTGATGGCTCTGGCTTGGGCTTTCCCTTCGCGGAGGGCTCCTGCGGGACGGGCTTCGTTTGGGGCTCGGGCTCGACTTCTTCCCGGCCATTCCCCCTCAGCTCATATGCCTCCAGCGCTTCCTTGATGACGACTCCCACCACCACGACGCCCACGACGATCACCGCGCCCACGACGATTTCGGGAGCAGCCAAGACACAGAGGCCGAATCCCAGGACAACCGTGCCCGCCGAAGCGACCGCACATCTTCTCGTCGGGTCGTTGAACCGAACCCGATCGTGGTCGAGGACATGAAAGCAGCGCTCCGCGAGTACAGGCCAAGGCTGGGAAGACTCACGGACGACGCACCGCCCCCGGTCCTTCCACGGCAGCTCAGCTGCCCGTTGGAGGTTGGCGAACCTTGGGTTTCGGGTCACACGCTCTCTTGGGCTCGGTGCCGACGAAGCGCACGCCGAGAGAAAGAGGAGAAGAGCGGCACAGGCGCGCGGTCGCATCGTCACGTCCTTCAATCAAGTACGGGCGCTGGGGGTCAAGGCGCTCCCGCTCTGGAGTATGCCAGCACGCGCTAACGGCACTGGTGCTCTGAGCGTGCCCGGGTGCGGAAGGACAGGTCCGGAGCGTACCAGCGCCACCGGCGCTCGGCCCTCCCGCGCGGAGAGAGGTCGGGGCAGTGTGGCTTCTTTCCTTCCCACATGTCGGACACCGTACCTGCCTCTTCCTTGGTGTCCACTGAAGAGGCTCACGCCCACCACCTCGCTTTCTCATCCAGGCCCAGCGCGGGCGGCTCAATAACCCACGTGCAGTCGGCCTGGAGGCAGCGCCGCCTCCAGGCGCCGAACCTCCGTCGCGGGAATCTTTTCCAGGCCCAGCTTGAACTGCTTGAGGCGCGCGAGCGGGGCGAGGTTCGCGGGCAGCTCCGTCACCTCACCCTGGAAGAAGCCAGAGTGCGTCAGCTTCGGCATCCGGCCCAGGCCGTCCACCAACACCTGAAGCTTCTTCGGAGGCGTCTTGAAGAAGCGCCACCACCAGAGCTTCTTGAGCTTCGGCAGGCGCGTCAGCACCTCTGGGAAGCCGTCCAGCCCCGTGACATCCAGGTACAGCTCCTCCAGGGACTCCAGCTCGCCGAACGCCTCCGGGAGGCGAGTGAGCTTGTCGCAGTAGCGCAGGCTCAGCTTCTTGAGCGCGGGCAGCCGGCACAGCTCGTCGGGCAGCGTGCTCACCGGCAAGCGCTCCACACTGAGGGAGCGCAGCGCGCGCAGCTCACCGATGCGGGGGGAAATCACCTCGATGGGATTGGAGTCCAACGTGAGGCCCTCCAAGCCCGTGAGGGAGAAGACCTCCTCGGGAATGGCCTTCAGCTTCTTGAGCGAGAGCCCGAGCCGAGGCGCCTTATCCCCCTTCGTCACCTTCTCCTTCGCGGCGACAATCGCCTTCTCCACCGGACCAAGCCTCGTGTCCGCCAGCACGGGCTTGCCCTTACGCAGCTTCTCGAGGAGCCCCTTCCGGTCCAGCGTCGAGTCGACGACGCCGTCCTCGTCCTCCTCTTCGACCGTGAAGGCCCCTCGCAGCAGCGCCTCGTGCGGCTCCAGTTTCTGGCGAGGCTTGCCCGGAGCGGTGAGCTTGCTGCCCACGAGGACGTCCACGTCGAGCGCGCCCGCGACATGGAGGTGGTGGTGCTCCTCGACGAGCGCCCGCGCCTTCAACCCACCCGCGACAGAGAAGACGTCGTCGCCGAGCGAGTCTCCGAAGAGGAGCCCTCGAATCCGGACGTTCCCCGCGATGAACATGGCGGAGACCGTCGCCACATTCTCCACCTCCAGGTCTCCCAGCACGACGAGCAGCGTGTGGTCGGCCGCGTGTCCGTCCTCGAGCAGCCCCTTCAGTCGGACACTTCCGGAGACGACGAGCGGCCTTGGACCGACCACCAGCGAGTCCGCCTCCAGGTCACCTTCGTGGAGCAGGACCCCCTCGTCGGTGACACCCTTCCACCAGGAGGACAACTGCTTCCTCCACTCGGGCGTCGCCGCCGACTCCACGCGCGCCCATGCCTCTCCCGAGGAAACCTCACGCCCCCAGCTCGTCACCGCACCCTGCTTCGCCGCCATGTTCCAGAAGCTCCCAGCCAGAGATATCCAGCGCCGGGCATCAGGTCATGGACGACGGCGGTCATCAACCCCGCGACGACAAGCGGCCCGCTCCGATACTCCGGAACGGACCGCTTGCTCACGGACGCGCGCGCCGTGGAGACGTCGTCAGTTGCAGTACGTCTGCCGGCACAGCGTGTAGTTCGAGGAGCAGATGACCTTCTGCGGGTAGGTCTCCGCCGTGGAGTAACACTCGCTCCGCGCGGGGATGCACGAGTCACACTCCGGAGACGCCATCGCGCTCACGGTGTCCTCCTGGGGGAGCGGCTCCTGCGCGTCCAGCTCGCTGCCACCACAGCCCACCAACAACGCGGCCGCCAACAGTCCACTCACGATGTTTCGCATGTGCTCTCCTCGAACTGGGGTTCCTGCTGCTTACGGCGTTACACGAATATCGCGATTACGAGACTTTCGTTACTGCCTTTGCGTAAAGGCAGTGCGCTTGCCGTGGTGACAGGAAATTCGGCTGTCCGTGTGTCTTCACACAGTAGGCGTGGGTGGGTTCGACAGGGTTCGCAGCTTGGAGAGCTGGAAATAGGAAATGACGGCGGAAACAAGAATGACGCCACCCAGCAGATGGACGCCGAGGAAGAAGGCGGCCAGGCCAAAGAGGGTAGCGAACGCGAAGGCAACCCAGCCGACGATGGGGCTCCGGGTGAGCACCAGCAGGCCCGCGAGTCCCAGGAACGGGGTCGCGAAGCACACGGTGCCCAGCACTCCCGCGAGGGGCTCGGCCTCGGAGGAGGTCATCGTGGCGAGCAGGCCCATCACCAGATTCAGCACCGCCACGCCACATTGAATGAAGGCCAGGTCCCGGAACAACGCGCGGCGGAGCACCGCGGGCTCCTTCTCTCTCGCCAGACAGTCAGCGCAGTGCGTTCGCTCGGACGCGAGCGCCTCCGGAAGACAGGCTTCACAGAAGAACCCTCCGCAGCGCGGACAGGTCTGGACCTCTTCCACCCGAGGGTGCCGGGGGCATCGCGCCGTCGTGGCTTCCGTCGGTTCCTCGACGGGCGGAGCTCCGATGACGGCGGGGAGCGCGTCGGAGTCGGACACCGGAGGAGACACCTCGCGCGAGGCGCCCGCGAGGGAAGCCAGGCACCGAGGGCAGAACTCCGCGTCGCGAGGCGCCACGGCGCCACAGGCACATCGCACGCGCTCCAAGCCTTCGGCCGCGCCCGTGGCCTCGACCCAGCGGGCGGTGTCCAACGTCTGACCCGGCTCCCAGATGACGGTGCTGCCGGGCTCGGCGTCCGGTGTGAAGGGGCCGGGCGTGACGTCGGCGACGAAGCCCTCCGGCATCGCGCGCGCCGCATGACGCCGGGTCCGTGGCTCGCCAGGCCCCAGACCCGTGGACGGGGGCAGGGTGATGGCGAGCACGCCGGTGGAGGCAAAGACTCCGGCCCTGAGGAGCGTGCTCGACAGGGGACGGGCAACCGGCTGGACCTCCACCTGCTCCAGCGTGTCGAACAGGCGCCAGGGAGGACGCACCCGCGTGGCGTCCTCGGGGACAGGGGCCGCGAGGAGGAAGAGCAGCTCCTTCACGTCGGCCGCAAGGCTCAGCGGAAGGACCCACCGCAGCACCTTGCCGCCGTCCAGTGAGGGCAGGCTCCCACTCCTCACCTCTCGACGTGTCGTGACGTCGACCACGCGCAGGCTCGTCGAGGGTGGCAGGGGCGTGAAGGCCGCCTGGAGCCAGATGACGGCACGCGCCTCCGTGCCGTCCGGGGACCGGCGGATGGGGTCCACGTGAAGCTGTACCGCGCCGAACTCTCGAGGCTGACGACCGAGCGCATCGAGGATGTCCGGGAGAAGGCTTTCGTCCATGGGCGGAAGGCAACAGCAGGCTCCCGACAAAGACAACGAAGAACGCCTGACACGCGGAGGCTTACCCGACCCGGACTCCGGTGGCCTTGAGAGAATCACACCTGATTCCAGGTCTCGATGGACCTCCGTCCCAGATGCGCGTCGCAATGCCAGAATCTCCTGGCGGCGTGAGCGCAATCCCTATCAACACCCCCGCAGTGGCTCACGGGGTGCCTGGGCAACGCCCTGGAGTCAGCGCATCGATGAAGCGCTTCAAGCCACCGGGAGCGCATGCTCTAACGCACCTGCATGCCTCCCCTGCCCCCCAGCCTCTCGGCCCACCTGGCTTCGCTCGTCCAGCCGTCCCCGCCCACGTCGGAGCAACTGGAGCACTTCGAGCGCGGCCTCCCGCATCCATTGCCCGCGGACTACCGGGAGCTGCTCACCCTGCACAACGGACTGGAGCTGGGCCGCTGCGCCACCGGTACCACGGACGCGCTCGGTGACGAGGTACACCTTGGCACCCTCTTCGCCATTCGCGCGGAGGGACGGGAGCGGCTCGAGCCCGGCGGCGAGCACCTCCCGCCGGACGTGATGGCGTTCGCCCGCCACTGGGGCTCCATCAATCTCTTCGGCATCCAGCTCGGAGACCGGCCGGACTCGCCCGCCGGGACCATCTGGTTCTTCGACAGCAACGCGGACACGGACACAGCGGACCTGTTCGTGGCCCGTGTCCACGCGCCGTCCTTCAGCGCGTTCCTCGAACGACTCACGCCCGTCCCTGAAGCGCCCGCGCCCTCCGAACCGGAAGCAGCTTCGGAGGAAGCGCCGCCCTGGAACGACCCCGAGGCGCCCGACCAGGTGCCGCCGGACGCCCCCTCGCCAGAGAAGCCGCTCGTCCTGGGCGGACACGGCCATGCGATGGCGTCCGCCGTGCTGGACGTCCGCATCGACACCTGGGCCCGGGATGTGGGGTCCTCCCAGTACCGCTACCTGCCCGAGCGCTCCACTGCGAGGTACATCCTGGAGCTGGAGCCGCCCCACTCCACCGTCGAGGACGGCCAGCCAGCCCCCGTCGCCGGCGACGTCCCCGTCCTCCATGCGAATGGCGGACGACATCCCACGCTCGATGAGTGGTCATCACTCGTCGTCGGCCCGGAAGGGGACTGGGAGGCCTGGTACGGCAACGACGCCCCCGCCCTGGTCCACAACCGGCTCACGGTGCTGAGCCGCACCGGGGCGGAGCTGAAGGTGCGCTGGGAGGCCCGCTACGCGGACCACGGTCGCGAGCGCGCCTTCCTCTTCGAGGGGCCCGTCCAGCTCGGAAGCATCCACCTGTATGTGGAGACGCCGGAGGACATCGACCGCGCGCTCGAGGCCGCCCTCGGCATCCGCCTCCTGCCGGAGGAGTGGACCCGCCAGCTCCACCCTCGCCAGGACCGGGGCTCGTGGCACGACGTCCTTCCCGTCACCCTCACCCTGGTGAACCCCGTCCGCTGACACCGGCGGTGTCACGGCGGCGTCACGCAGCGCCGGTCCACCCGCACGCCCGAAGCGCCACCCGCAGCACCGGGCGTGAAACATGTCTCGACTGTTATCAATCCCACCCCCGAGACGTGTCGACAGGCGCCACTGGCGGCCTGTGTATTCAAGAGAACGCCACACGTGACAGATTCGTCAACTTGCTGGATTTCCTGAGGGAAGGACGTCTCACGAAAGCCACTGCGTGCGTGGCTTCTCCGTGAGCACACAAATCCTTCTGTCCCGAGGATTGTCAGCAACCCATGTTATTGGTGTATGAGCCGTCCGTCTCGCGTCGTCCCCCCAAAGAGGAGTTTCAGAATGCGTCGTCTCGGTTCAGCCCTGCTGTCCATGAGTCTCTTCGTCGGCTGTGCTCCCGCCGAAACCGAATCGCAGTCCCCCGCGCCCGTCGAGAACGAGCAGCAGCAGGCGCCGCTCACCATCGCCGACGTGGACGTGGCGCCGGAGTGCGCGGGAATCCTCACCTTCGTCAACAACGCCACCTTCGCGAAGCTCGACGAGTACCTGCCGAGCAACGTGGTGAGCAACATCGTTGCCCGTCGCGCCACGTCCCACTTCGTATCCCTGGCGGACCTGTCCTCCGTCCCGCTGGTCGGCGAGGCCCGCCTTGCGCAGATCGAGAGCGGCGCGCGCTACGAGGGTGCCATCACCAGCACCTGCGTCGGCATCATCGACCAGCTCGCCGTCTCCACGGATGACCAGGCGGAGCTGGTCTCCCTGGTGAACAGCATCAGCGACACGGAGCTGCACGACGTGCTGCCGTACGCCTGGAACGGCGCGGTGAACCTGCTCACCCAGCGCCCGTTCACCTCCGCCCACGCCATTGGCGGCACCCCCGGCATTGGCGCGGTGAGCCTGCGCAACCTCCGCAACGCCGCCACGCTCAGCAAGCCGCTGGAGGCCCTCATCGGCGCGGTCAACGCGCTGCCCCATCCGGACCACGGCGCGAAGATGGCCCGTCACTTCAACTGGTACGAGGTGCTGGGTGACCGCTACTACCACTTCGGCATCGACGAGTGCTTCGGCTTCGAGCCGGGCGAGGCGCCCTTCGACGCGCCCCTGCGCGCCACCCCCGCGGACGGCGACGAGGTTCGCAACAACTTCGCGGGCGTGCTGAACTTCGCCAACCGCAACAACCAGCTCAACCCCACCGTCGTCACCAACGGCGTCAACAACCTGAACACGCTCACCGACGGGCGCACGTTCAAGGGCTGCTACTTCGGCTACGCGAACGACCCCTGGAGCGGCAACAACGTCGCGTTCTTCGTCGACACCGTGTCCGGCTTCAGCCTGATGACGCGGACCTACTGGAGCGAGTGATTCTCCCGCGCTCCTGAAGTCAGCCCCAGGCTCCGAAAAGGAGCCTGGGGCTTTCTTTTTGGGAAGACGTGGTGCCGGGCAATGCCTACCGCGCCGTGTCGAGCGACATGCAGGTGTTGCTCAAGGCGGTGGACCAGAGCTGTCCCGCCAGCGTCTCGTCATACGCGCCGAAGAACACGCGCGAGCCCACCTTCAAGAACGGGTACGGATAGGACGAGCTCGCCCCGGTGGAAATGTTCTTCAGGCGCCGGGTCCCACCTGGCGTGCCATTGCTCACCCATGGCTCCACGCCAATGCCACCCAGCTCGAGCGAGCTGAAGAAGACCAGGTCATCCGACACGGCGAGCAGCGGAGAGCTGTACTCGTCCGAGAGGCTCAGGGGCTTGCGCAGCAGGGTGGTTCCCGCCGCGGTGCCATCCGTCACCCACAGTTGCGTGTCCCGGAGCCCCGGGCCCGCGGTGCCGATGTGGACGGTGAAGAACAGCTTCGAGCCTCCGGGCGCCTTGCTCACCGCGTCGATGAAGGGAAACGCCACGCCTTGCGAGGCGAACTCATTGGGCAGGCTGACCACGGACGTCGGATTCCCACCCGCGAGCGGGACGCGATAGATGACCATGTACTGGGTGGTGTTGGACGTCGTGGTGACATAGGCCCAGGAGCCCAGCGAGCCCAGCAGCTCCACGGTCCGCGTGGAGCCAAAAGACGCCAGCCGCACCGTCCCCGAGGCGGTGCCATCCGACTTCCACAGTTCCTGCAGCCCGGTGCTCTCGCCCAGGATGAACAGGGTGCGTGAGTCCGAGGTCTTCACGGAGCGGATGAAGGCGTCCGCGCCGGAGGTGAGCTTCTTGAGCCGGACGGTGCCCTGGGTGGTGCCATCCGTCTTCCACAGGCTGGTGCCCGAGCCCGACAGCTCGCGCACGAAGAAGAGCAGCGCGCCATCCACCTTCGCGTCCAGGTAGCTGACGTCCATCTCCGTGCCGAAATCGCGCAGGCGCACCGTCCCCGAGGACGTGCCATCCGACCGCCACAGCTCGTAGCGGGTGCGCGGGGTCGTGTCGTCATAGATTTCCTTGAAGAACACCAGCGCGTCGTCCACCGCCGTCAGGTGGCTCAGCGACGAGCTCTCCGGGCCGGGTGTCAGGTCCTTGACGAATTGGGTGCCGGCGCCAGTGCCATCACTCGCCCACAGCTCCGTCCCATGTGCTGCGTCCCCCGCCAGGAAGAACAGCCGGGAGGGCGTCGCCTTGAGACCCGTGACGATGGGCCAGAAGAGCCCCGTCGAACCGGGGAGGCTCTTGACCTGGACGGTGCCTGCTTCGGTGCCGTCGCTCTTCCACAGGGCGCGGCGGCCATCCTCGAAGTTCGCCCCGAAGAAGAGCGTCCCCCGGAAAGCCTCGAAGGGACCGGGGCCCGCCGCGAAGAGCCCACTCCCAAATTCCGAGGGTGGAAAGATGACCTTCACTCGCTGGGTGTCCGCCTCCGTGGGGAGGCAGTACGACGAGTCCAGCGCCGCTTCCACCTCCCCCGAGGAGGCGGCCGTCGCATCCTCTCCCGGAAGTGCTCCCCCACAGCCCGCCCCCACCACCAGCAACGACACCACCCACCCACCGCGCCACGACATGCAGCCCCCTACAGGAAAGACTGGGAGGGAGGGTGTGTCGCCAAGTCCCCGGTGCAAAGTGGCCCCAAGACCCACCTTGCTCGCCTGCTTGGAGTGACAGCGTGTGCGGTGTGACTTGCACCATTGCTTCAGGCGGGAGGGAGTCTGTGCACTCCCTACCCGGGGCGCATGACCCGCGAGCTTGTCTCCCAACAATAACGGGTCCATGCCTCGCGAGTGGCCGCTCCTGGGAATCCCCTGTGCCACATCCGGACACCCTGGCGTGGAGACCCGACACACTCAGCGGGCAAGCCCGCATCCCTCCTCCCACCGAGCGCCGTGGCGCTAGAGTTGCACCAGCGCTGCCCCCCGCATGCCCCCACTCCTCCAGGACGTTCGTCTTGCGCTGCGCCGAATGCTGCGCGAGCGCGCCTTCACCCTGGTGGTGGTGGCCACGCTCGCACTGGCCATCGGTGCGACCACCGCCGTCTTCAGCGTCGTCTATCAGGTGATGCTGCGACCGCTGCCCTACGCCAAGCCCGAGCAACTGGTGCGCCTCTATCAGTCGAGCGCGCAGCGGGAGCGACTGGGCGTCAGCCACCTCATGCTGCAAGCCTGGCGCGAGCACGTCCGGGCCTTTCAGCAGGTGGAGGGACTGGCGCTCTGGGACCGCACCCTCACGGGAGATGGCACCGCGCCGGAGCGGGTGCGCACTGGCCGCGCGACGGCGGGACTCCTGTCGATGCTCGGTGTGCAGCCGATGCTCGGCCGAGCCTTCGGGCAGGACGACGCGGCGGCGGGCCAGGATGACGTGGTGCTGCTCGGCCACGGCCTCTGGCAGCGCCGCTTCGGAGGACTGCCAGCCGCGCTGGGGCAGAGCCTCATGCTCGACGGCAGGCCCCACACCGTGGTGGGCGTGATGCCCGCGTCCTTCCGCTTCGCCCCCGATGTGGACCTGTGGAAGCCGCTCGTCCTGGAGCCCGGCTGGGAGGCCCAGCACCCCGGTGACGTCACGCTGCGCGTGGTGGGCCGCCTGGAGACGGGGACGCCGCTGGACACCGCACGCAAGGAGCTGGAGGCCGAGGCGGAACGGCTGGCGCGTGAGCCCGGGATGACGGGCCAGCCGCCCGGTGTGCGACTGGTGCCCCTGCATGAGCTGGTGGTGGAGGGAGCCCACGAGCGGCTGTGGCTCCTGTCCGGCATCGTCGCGCTGGTACTGCTCGTGGCCTGCGCCAACGTGGCCAACCTGCTGCTCGCGCGGGCCAGCTCACGCGAGCGCGAGGTCTGCGTGCGCGCGGCGCTGGGCGCGGGGCGGTGGCAGTTGGCGCGACAGTTCCTGGTGGAGAGCGCCCTGCTGGCCCTGGCGGGAGGCGCCTCGGGACTGCTGCTCGCGCTGTGGGGCCTGGACCTGCTGCGGCTGCTCATCCCCCAGGGTGTGCTTGCTCCCGAGAGCCTGCGGCTGGAGCCCCATGTGCTCGCCATCGCGTTCGGCGTCTCGCTGTCCACCAGCCTGCTGTTCGGGCTCGTGCCGGCCATGCGCGCGGCGCGGGCGGAGGCCCAGGGGGCGCTGGGCATGGCGCGCGGCGGTCGGACACTGACGGGCTCCGGGCGACTCCGCGCGCTCCTGGTCGTCGCCCAGGTGGCGCTGGCCCTGGTGCCCCTCGTTGGCGCGGGGCTGATGCTGCGCACGCTGCGCGCGCTGCATGAGGCACCGCTGGGCTTCGAGCCTCGGGACGTCATCGCCACGGACGTGCTGCTCCCCGGCGACAAGTACGAGGACGACGCAAGGAAGCAACTCGCCCTCTCCTCGCTGGTGGAGAACGTCCGGGCGATTCCGGGTGTGTCCTCGGCGGCGCTGGCCAGCACCGTGCCCTTGTGGGGACGCAACGGCGTCAGCTCCTTCCTGCTCCCCGGCGAGTCCGCGTCAGCGGCTGACACGCGCGAGCTGGCCACGTTCCGCACCGTGAGCGAGGGCCTCTTCGAAACACTGGGAATCGCCCTGAAGGAAGGACGCCCTCTCGCGGACACGGACACCGCGAGCGCGCCCCGGGTGATGGTGGTCAACGAGACCTTCGCGCGCCGCCACTTCCTGGACGGGCACGCGCTGGGCAAGCAGGTGAAGTTGACGATGGACGGCGAGGACTTCCGCGAGGTGGTGGGCGTGGTGCGGGATGTCCGCCACGGCTCCGTCGGTGAGACACCGCAGGCGGAGGTCTACCTCCCCATGAACCAGTTCGCGTCGCTGTACATGGTGCTCGTCGTGCGCTCTTCGACGCGGCTGGACGCGCTGGTCCCCATCCTGCGCGAGCGGTTCCGCGCGGTGGACCCGGACGTGCCACTGGGCACCGTGCGGGAGATGGAGGAAGTCGTCGAGGCGAGCCTCGGCACCACGCGCGTGCTGGGAGGACTGCTGGCGCTGCTCGCGGGCCTGGGATTGTCCCTGGCGGGCGTGGGCCTCTATGGCGTGGTGGCCTATTCGGTCAGCCAGCGGACCCGGGAGCTGGGCATCCGCATGGCCCTGGGAGCAACGGACTCCCAGGTCCTGCGGCTGGTGGTCGGCCAGGGCGCGCGTCTGGCGACGGCGGGCGTGGCGGTGGGACTGGTGGGCGCCGCCCTGCTCGCGCGAAGCCTGTCTGGAATGCTCTACGGCGTGCGCGCCTTCGACGCGGTGACGTTCCTGGCCGTTCCCGGCCTGCTGGGAGTCGTGGCATTGCTCGCGAGCTGGTTGCCCGCGCGCCGCGCCCTCCAGGTCTCTCCCAGCGAGGCGCTTCGCGCGGAGTAGGAGTCCCGACGCGCTACATGCAGGTCGGAAACTCCTCGCAGATGCAGTGCGGGCCAAGCTGGAAACATCGATAGAAACAAGAACAGCCCTCATCGTCGCACTGGTTTTGACACGCCTCCGCGCCAGCCTCGGCCTGAGCCGGGTGGAGTACGCCCAACACACCTCCGGCCACGACTCCCACGACAAAGACCCACTTCTGGAATCCCTTGCGCATGACAAGCCTTTCGATGGGAACGGCACGCCAAAGCTAACACCACGCATCCCCGCGTATCCACGAAGGAAACCTGTCATCCAGCAGACAAAGAACGAGCCATGTGCGACGGCTCATACCTCTGTATTGGATTGGCAATACCCACCCAACCCGTGACACATCGAGCCAACTACGTATGATCCACTAGACCGGAATGAATGACTTTCCGTCGGGTTTCTGGCACAGTCTCAATACGACGTTGAGGAAGCTCGTAACAGGCTTCCGGTAGCGAGGGGGGTCGACCGGTTTCACGCGCATGGATTTGCCGCCACGGCATCAGTTGCCGTCCTCCCCATACAGACGGATGTGACACAGCCGTACGGGGTGCCCCCGTGAACACGGGAGTGCGCCGTGCGTTGGAAGGGCTCTTGCCTCGCGACGTGAGGGGCGGAGTTGACGAACCCGCAGAGGGAGGAGTCGTCCATGCCGGCAGCTCTCAGTTATCCGGGCGTCTATATCGAGGAAGTTCCCAGTGGGGTCCGCACCATCACCGGGGTTCCCACATCGATTACCGCCTTCGTGGGACGCGCGCAGCGCGGGCCGGTGAACGAGCCGGTCATCTGCAACGGATACGGCGACTTCGAGCGCTCCTTCGGAAGCCTGTGGGAAGACAGCTCGATGAGCTACGCCGTCCGCGACTTCTTCCTCAATGGAGGCGGACAGGCCGTCATCGTCCGGCTGGACAACGGCGGTGAGACGGCGGAGCTGAACCTCACCAACTCCGGCAACACGACGCTGCTGGCCGCGAACCCGGGCGCCTGGGGCGGCAAGCTCAGCGTGGTGGTGGACCACAACACGAAGAAGACCGGCGACCCGGCCGTCGACGCACTGCTCTTCAACCTCACCATCACCGACACGGGCACCCGCGCGGTGGAGAAGTTCATCAACCTCTCCATCGACCCGGCCAGTCCCCGCTACTTCCCCACCGTGCTGGAGCAGGGCTCCGCCCTCGTCCGCGTGGGCACGCTGCCCAACCCCGCCGTGCGCCCCGAGGAAGGCACGAAGACGCCCGCACCCGCGGACCAGGGCACGGATGGCGCCACGCTGACCATCACCCAGTTCACCACCGGCCCGAACCTGCGCACCAACAAGGAGGGGCTGTACGCGCTGGAGAAGGTGGATGTCTTCAACCTGCTGTGCATCTCCCCGCACGCGCTGGACGGAGACATCGAGCCGGGGCTTGCGACGGACGCGGCGGCCTACTGCGAGGAGCGGCGCGCCGTCTTCATCGCGGACCCGCCCGTGGCCTGGGACAGCGTCGCGGACGCGGTCTCCGGCTTCAACAGCAGCAGCCTGCGCAGCAAGAACGCGGCCCTCTACTTCCCGCGACTGGTCCAGGCCAACCCGCTGCGTGAGAACCAGCTGGAGATCTTCGCCCCCTGCGGCGCGGTGGCCGGGGTCATCGCCCGCACGGACACCCAGCGGGGCGTGTGGAAGGCTCCCGCGGGCCTGGACTCGCTCCTGACGGGCGTGCCGAAGCTGAGCGTGCCCCTCACGGACCAGGAGAACGGCCAGCTCAACCCGCTGGGCGTCAACTGCCTGCGCTCGCTGCCTGCCGCGGGCCGCGTGGTGTGGGGCGCGCGCACCACGCGCGGCAATGACCTGCTGGCCGACGAGTGGAAGTACCTGCCGGTGCGCCGGCTGGCGCTCTACATCGAGGAGAGCCTCTTCCGGGGCATCCAGTGGGTCGTCTTCGAGCCCAACGACGAGCCGCTCTGGTCGCAGATCCGCCTCAACGTGGGCGCCTTCATGCAGAACCTCTTCCGGCAGGGGGCCTTCCAGGGCCAATCGCCCCGCGATGCGTACTTCGTCAAGTGCGACAAGGAGACCACCACGCAGAACGACATCAACCTCGGCGTGGTCAACATCGTCGTGGGCTTCGCGCCGCTCAAGCCGGCCGAGTTCGTCGTCCTCAAGCTCCAGCAGATGGCCGGCCAGGTCGCGGCGTAAAGGAGACCCATTCCATGGCTCAGTTCAGCGTCAACGCTCTGCGGTTCGACCCGTACAAGAACTTCAAGTTCCGCGTGAAGTGGGATGGCCGCTACGTCGCGGGGGTCAGCAAGGTGGGCGCGCTCAAGCGCACCACGGAGGTCGTCAAGCACCGCGAGGGTGGCGACCCCAGCAGCAGCCGCAAGTCCCCGGGCCGCAGCGAGTACGAGGCCCTCACCCTGGAGCGCGGCGTCACCCACGACACCGAGTTCGAGCGGTGGGCCAACAAGGTCTGGAACTACGGCTCCGGCCTGGGCGCCGAGGTGTCCCTCAAGGACTTCCGCAAGGACATCATCCTGGAGGTCTACAACGAGGCCGGACAGCTCGCCATCTCCTACAAACTCTTCCGCTGCTGGGTGTCGGAGTACCAGGCGATGCCGGACCTGGATGCCAACGCCAACGCGGTGGCCATCCAGACGCTCAAGTTGGAGAACGAGGGCTGGGAGCGCGACTACGACATCACCGAGCCCACCGAGCCCAGCTTCAACGAGCCCAACCCCTGACCCGCTGAGGCTCCATGCGCTCGCTGACGGCTTCTGAGCTGCTGGGCGCATGGGAGGCGGGCCACCCACACTCCGCGCCCGGACGCGCGCTCGCGCTCCTGTGCGCCGCATGGCCGGAGCGGAGTCCGGGAGAGCTGGCGCGGCTCCCGGTCGGCGTCCGGGACTCGCTGCTGTTGGCGGCGCGGGAAGGCACTTTCGGCTCCGCGCTCGTGGGGCTGGTGTCGTGTCCGCCGTGCGGCGAGCAGGTGGAGCTGGCCTTCGAGGTGGGTGACATCCAGGTGCCGCAGGGCGCTCCTCCGCCGGAGGTGCTGGAGGTGGAGCACGCGGGCCACGCGGTGCGGTTCCGGCTGCCGGACAGCCGGGACCTGGCGGCGCTCGCGGCGGGACGCGGCGGCGCGGGGCGAGAGGGCGTGCTGGCGCGGTGTGTGGTGGAGGCACATCGGGAGGGGGCACACGTGGACGCAAGGGCGCTGCCGGAGGACGTGATTCGCGCCATCGCCGACGCGATGGAGGCCGCGGACCCACAGGCCCGGGTGGAGCTGTCCACCACGTGTCCCGCCTGCGGGCACCACTGGTTCGCGGCGTTCGACATCGCCGAGTTCTTCTGGAGGGAAGTGGAGGCGTGGGCCCAGCGCACCCTGCGCGACGTGCACACGCTGGCAAGGCTGTACGGCTGGTCCGAGGAGCACATCCTGGGGATGAGCCCGTGGAAGCGGCAGCGCTACCTGGAGCTTGCGGGGACATGAGCGACTACTTGAGCCATCTGGTGGCACGTCAGTACCGCCCCACCGAGGGTGTCCGGCCGCGCATCACCTCGTACTTCGCACCCGAGGCGCAGGCCGTGGAGCGAGACGAGGCGTCCCTCGTTCGCGTTGACACGGAGCACGAGCAACCCGGCGCCCTGCCCCGCGCCCCCATCGGTCCAGTCCGGCCCCGACGCGAACCTTGGAGCGTGGTGGGGCAAACTCTCTCGGAGCCGCGGAGCACGGGCCGCCCGGGGCCCGTCGAGACTCCGGGCACCGTCGAGCCGGGAAGCTTCCCGCGTGGTGGGACACGGGGCGCATTGAGCCAGGTGCTCGACACGTCTCGCCGCGCGCCAGGTTCAGGGCCCGACGAGGCACAGGCAGAGGGGATGGGCCCACGCGAGAGGAGCTTCCCCAGTCCCACCAGAGTCGCGGCGGCGCCCCACGGGCGCGTCGACGAGGCACCGGGCCGCACGGGGCAGGCGGCACCGAAGGGCGCCCCCTCTCTCCCGTTCGAGTCACGCGCGAGTTCGCTCGCGACTCCCACCAGCTCCGTCATCCAGCGCAGCGGCATCGCTCATGGGGACTCGCCCGCGCGCGAGGCGTCGCCTCTCACCGAGGGACTCGTTGCGGGTGCGGCACCGCGCACGGACCTTCGCCCCGTGGCGGCGGCGACACCCGGGGCCGTGGCTCCGACGAGGAGCCCTGACGCATTCACCGCGGTGCAGGTGGAGCACGGACAGGGAGCTGTCGCGCGGCACTCCAGCGCACCGCATGAGTCCTTGGTGGAGGAGGGGCGCTCGCGCACCTTCACGACTTCGGAGCAGGGTCCGTTCGACGCGCGACCTGTCACGTCGGCGGTGGGGCGTGCCCGGGCGTTGAGCGTGGCGCTGGAGACGTCGGCGCCCGCTCCGTCCGCGCGGTCCTCCACGGGGGCGACGCGGCAGGAGTCGGCCGAGAGTCCAGCTTCGAGGAACACGTCGCTGGCCCCTGCGGAACCGGTCATCCAGGTCACCATCGGCCGCATCGAGGTCCGCGCGGTGACGCCCGCCGCGCCCGCCAGGAGCGCGCCCACGCGGCCCTCCCCGTCGCCGTCGCTCGAGGAGTACCTCGCGCGCCGCAACGGAGGTGGACGGTGAGCAACTCCCTCTCCATCGCCACGGTGACGGCGACGCTCCGCACGCTCCTCTTCAACCACCTCCAGGTGGACACCCCGGACGTCGCGGTGACGACGCTGCCTCCGGACAAGGCGCGGGCCCGCGACGCCACCCACCACCAGCTCAACCTCTTCCTCTTCCAGGTGAGCCACGACGTCTCGCTGCGCAACATGGAGTTCCCGCCGAAGTCGAAGCCCGGCGAGTCCGGCTTCCCGCCCCTCGCCCTGCGCTTGACCTACGTGCTCACGCCCTACGCGCCGTCCGACGACGACGTGGAGAGCCACAAGCTGCTGGGCAAGGCGATGAACGTCCTCCACGACCATCCGCTGCTCGGGTCCGAGGAGCTGCGCGTCGCGGTGCCCGGCAATGACCTGTACCGACAGGTTGAACGCGTGCGCATCACCTCGGAGCCGCTTTCGCTGGAGGAGCTCTCCAAGCTCTGGACCATGTTCCAGACGCAGTACCGCGTGTCCGTCGTCTACCAGGCCTCGGTGGTGCTCATCGAGAGCACGCGCCCGCACCGCGCGCCCCTGCCCGTGCTGCGTCCGGTGCTGACCGTCCTGCCCGACACGCTGCCGCCCTTTCCACTCCTCGAAGCCGTCACGCCGCCGCAGCAACAGGCGAGCGCGCGGCTGGGGGACGTGCTGGTCCTCACCGGGCAGTACCTCGCCGGGGGCACCGTGGGGGTGCGCTTCTCCCATCCGCTCTGGACCGCGCCGGTGACCCGGCCCGCCACGGACGTCACGGCCTCGCGACTGACGGTGGCCATTCCGAACGACGCTGTCGGCTGGCCCTCGGGCACCTATGGGGTGTCCGTGGTCATCACCGACGCGAACAATGTGGAGCACACCACCTCCGCGCTGCCGCTGACGCTCGCGCCCCGCCTCACCTCCATCACCCCCAACCCCGCCCCGCGCGGACCCGGCGACGAGGTGACGCTCACCCTCACCTTCCAGCCTCGGGCCCGCCCGGAGCAGCGCGTCTCTTTGCTCCTCGGCGGCAAGGAAGTGCCCGCCCCGGAGCGCGCCGTGCCGGTGGACAGCATCAGCTTCACCGCGCGGGACGTCTCCGCCGGTGACCACTTCGTCCGACTGCGGGTGGACGGCGTGGACTCGCTCCTCATCGACCGGACCCAGACGCCCCCGGTGTTCGACGTGTCCCAGCGGGTGACCGTCACATGAACCTCCCGCTCCCCCACTCCTGGCAGGCAGCCAACCAGCGACAGCTCGCCGCCGCGCTCGCCGTGGTGCGCGCGCGATTGCTCCAGCATGCGCTCGTCCAGCAAGAGGGGCCGCCCGAGCAAGTCCGGGACGTCGAAGCCGCCCTCGCCGCGCTCACCGAGGCCGAGTCGACGATGCCGGCGCCCTCCGCGCTGGAGAGCCTGTGCGACGCCTTCCGGCTATCGGCTTTCGAGCGCGACATCCTGCTGTGCTGCGCCAGCCTGGAGCTGGGCACGGGCTTCGGTCCCCTGTTCGCCGCGATGAACGGGGACCCGCGTCGGACGTGGCCGACCTTCGGACTGGCCCTGGCCGCGCTGCCCGGAGCGCACTGGAGCGCGCTGACACCCGTGGCGGCGCTGCGGCGCTGGGAGCTGGTGTCCCTGGCCCCGGGCGAGCAGCTCACCACCAGCCCGCTGCGCATCGACGAGCGCATCCTCCACTACCTCGCGGGCCTGTCGTACCTGGACCGGAGGCTGCAGGAGTTCCTCACGCCCGTGCCCGTGCCGGGAGCCCTGCCGCCCTCACACCAGGAGCTCGCGGAGCGCCTGCGTCGGCTGTGGGAGCGCGAGCCCCCAGCGGGCGCACCCTCTCCCGTGGTCCAGCTCTGTGGCGTGGAGCCGGAAGGAGCCCAGGCCATCGCCAGCGCCGCGTGCGCGTACCTGGGCCTCCAACTCCACGTGGCCCGCGCGGGCCTGCTTCCCTCCGGCGCGGAGGAGCGGGCGACGCTCGCCCGGCTGTGGGAGCGCGAGGCGCTGCTCCTGGGGAGCGGCCTGCTGCTGGAGTGTGACGAGAGCGCCGGAGCCGAAGCCCTCCGACTGGCCACGGCCTTCGCGGAGCGGCTCCAGGGCATGGTGCTCATCTCCGCCCGGGAGCCCCTGCGACCGCGCCACCGGGCCTCGCTCCAGTTGGACGTGAAGCGGCCCACGCGCGGAGAGCAGCAGGTGCTCTGGATGCAGGCGCTCGGCTCGGAGGCGGCCGTGCCGCTCAATGGCGCACTGGAGCGCGTCACCACGCAGTTCGACCTGCCCCTGCGCTCCATCCGCGCCGCCAGCCTGGAGGTCCACGAGCGCGGCCCCTTCCAGGAGGAGGCCTCGCTGGGCGCCGCGCTGTGGGCCGCCTGTCGCGTGCAGTCGCGTCCCCGCCTGGAGGAGCTGGCGCAGCGGCTGGAGCCCATGGCGGGCTGGGACGACCTGGTGATGCCCCCGGACAAGAAGGCCATCCTCCGGGAGATTTGCGCCAGCGTGCGGCAGCGCACGCGCGTGTACGAGACGTGGGGCTTCGCCGCGCGCGGCATGCGGGGCCTGGGCATCAGCGCGCTGTTCTCCGGCGCCAGCGGCACGGGCAAGACGATGGCGGCGGAGGTGCTCGCGCTGGAGCTGGGGCTGGACGTCTACCGCATCGACCTCAGCCAGGTGGTCAGCAAGTACATCGGCGAGACGGAGAAGAACCTGCGCCGCGTGTTCGACGCCGCCCAGGAAGGTGGCGCCATCCTCCTGTTCGACGAGGCGGACGCCCTCTTCGGCAAGCGCACCGAGGTGCGCGACAGCCATGACCGCTACGCCAACATCGAGGTGAGCTACCTGCTCCAGCAGATGGAGGCCTACAGCGGGCTGGCCATCCTCACCACGAACATGAAGGACGCGCTGGACACGGCCTTCCTGCGCCGGCTGCGCTTCGTGTTGCAGTTCCCCTTCCCGGACGCCGCCCAGCGCGCGGAAATCTGGCGGCGCATGTTCCCCGCCGCCACGCCCACCGAGGGCCTGGACATGACGCGGCTGGCCCGGCTCAGCGTCACCGGCGGAAACATCCGCACCATCGCCCTCAACGCCGCCTTCCTGGCCGCCGACGCCAACGAGCCGGTGCGGATGGGCCACCTCCAGCGCGCGGTGCGCTCGGAGTTCAGCAAGCTCGACAAGCCCTTGGCGGAAGCCGAGGTCTCGGGGTGGACATGACGCCACGACGCATCCGCCTGCACATCGACGAGCTGGTGCTCCACGGCATCGCCCCCGCCCACCGCGAGCAGGTGGGCGAGGCCGTGCGACAGGAGCTCACGCGGCTGCTGGCGACAGAGGGGCTGCCACAGGGGCTTGCCGGCGGCGAGGTGGCCCGGCTGGACGCGGGCGCGGTGCATGTGACGCCGCACGCGGCGCCCCAGTCGCTGGGCGCGCAGGTGGCGCGGGCCGTGTACTCGGGCCTGGGACAGGGGAAGTGACGGCATGAGTTCGTTCCCACGCACACCCCGCACGCAGCGAGGCGCCATCGTCGCGGTGGACCCGTTCAACCCCGTCGCGAGCCTGGTGGTGTTCCAATACAACCCGGACACGATGACGCGCACGCTGACGCCCCAGATGTCGGGCGACGGCGGCAATGACCGCACGGAGGCCCTGCGGCTCGCGGGTCCTCCGGTGGAGAACATCCGGGTGGACGTGGAGATAGACGCCACGGACCAGCTCGCCAATGGCGACCCCATCGCGGGGAGCCTGGGCATCTACCCCCAGCTGTCCTCGCTGGAGATGCTCATCTATCCCAAGTCGGCGCAGGTCATCCTCAACGCGGTGCTGATGCAGGTGGGCACGCTGGAAGTGGTGCCCGCCACCGCGCCGTTGACGCTCTTCATCTGGGGCCCCAAGCGGGTGCTGCCCGTGAAGCTCACCGAGTTCACCATCACCGAGGAAGCGTTCGACCCGAACCTCAATCCCATCCGCGCCAAGGTGTCCCTGGGGCTGCGAGTCCTCTCCTACAACGACCTGCCCCTGTTGCACCCCGGCTACGCCCTCTTCCTCACGCACCAGGTCGTCAAGGAGGCCATGGCCGTCGTCGGCAGCATCTCCGGCGTCGCCAATGCCTCGCTGCCACGCTGAGCGCCACGCCTCACGGGAGCTTTCATGCTCGACCCCACCAGCCGCTACGCCTCCCTGGAAACCGCCACCCTCACGCTCCCCGACGGGCGCGTGGCGGCCTACAAGCGCCGCCGCTTCATCCCCGCGGGCAATGCCCTGAAGGTCCTCGCCGAAGTCACCGTCACCGAGGGAGACAGGTTGGACCTGCTCACGCACCGCACGCTGGGAGACCCGGAGCACTTCTGGCGCGTCTGCGACGCCAACGACACGCTCAACCCCTTCGACCTGATGCGCGAGACGGGCTCCGTGGTGCGCATCGCCATGCCGGAATTCTGAGCGCGCGATGAGCCTGCTGGGAATCCACCTCACCCTGATGCTGGGCCCCACCGTGGCGGTGCCCGCGCCCGCGTCGTTCATGGAGTCCCTCCAGAACGTGGAGGTCACCCACAACGACGAGGGCCGCTCGGGCTTCCAGCTCACGTTCGGCGTGGGCCGCTCGGGCCCCATGCACCTCCTGGACTACGGGCTGGTGGGCCACCCGCTGCTCAAGCCCATGAACCGCGTGGTGCTGCTCGTCACCTTCAACGTGATTCCGCAGGTGCTCTTCGACGGGCTCATCACCCACCGCACGCTCACCCCGTCACAGCAGCCCGGCGCCTCCACGCTCACAATCACAGGAGAGGACATCAGCACCGCCATGGACCTGGACCAGAAGGTCCACGAGCACCCGGCCCAGGTGGAGCCCATCATCATCGCGCAGCTCGTCCTGAGCTACGCGCAGTACGGCCTGATTCCCGTCATCATCCCGCCGCCCTCGCTGGACGTGCCGCTGCCCATCTACCGCACGCCCGTCTTCCGAGGCACCGACTACGCCTACCTCCAGGAGATGGCGAGCCGCTACGGCTACGTCTTCCAGGTGACGCCCGGCCCCGCGCCGCTGACGAACACCGCGTACTGGGGCCCGCCCAACCGGCTGGGCATTCCCCAGCGGGCCCTGTCGGTGAACCTGGGCGCGCAGACGAACGTCGACTCCATCAACTTCCAGTACAACGCGCTCGCGTCCACGTCCGTGAGCGGGCAGGCCATCGCCTTCGGCCGGGCGCTCCCGGTGAAGACCTTCGCGAGCCTGCGCGTGCCCCCGCTGGCCAGTCAGCCCGCGTTGCTGTCGCAGTCCCGCGTGCGCACCTCGCTGCTCGAGGACGTGCCGGACGGCGCGGGCTACATCGCGGCCTTCGCCCAGGCGCAGGGCCAGACGGATGCGTCCACGGACCAGGTGCTCACGGGCTCCGGGGAGCTGGATGCCACGCGCTACGGCGACATGCTGCGCCCGCGAGGTCTGGTGGGTGTGCGCGGCGCGGGCTTCGAACACGACGGCTTCTTCTACGTGCGCAACGTCACGCACTCCATCCGCCCCGGTGAATACAAGCAGCGCTTCACGCTCACGCGTGAGGGGACCGGAGCGCTCACCCCTGTGGTGCCGCCATGAGCACGTACTTCGGGAAGTACCGCGGTGAGGTGGTCAACAACATCGACCCGCTGATGATGGGCCGCGTTCAGGTGAAGGTCCCCACCGTGCTGGGCGACAGCCAGTTGGGCTGGGCCATGCCGTGCATGCCCTATGGCGGCAGCGGCAAGGGCTTCTTCGCGGTGCCGCCCACGGGCGCCAAGGTCTGGGTGGAGTTCGAGCGCGGAGACCTCAACTACCCCATCGTCGCCGGCTGCTTCTGGGGCGAGGGCGAGGCCCCGGCCACCCCCGGCCTGCCCACCACCAAGGTGTGGAAGACGGACGCCATCACCCTGAAGCTCGACGACCTGCCCGGCGCGGGCGGGCTGACCATCGAGGTGAGCCCTCCGGCCGTGCCCATGCCGCTCAAGGCCACCTTCACCGCGGCCGGCATCGAAATCGACCACGGGGGGACGGCCAAGGTGGTGCTCAGCGCCACCGGCATCGAGCTGTCGTTCGGCGCCGCCAACATCAAGCTCGGTCCCACGGGTGTCAACGTCAACAACGGCGCGCTGGAGGTCATCTAGCCATGGGAGCCTTCTTCCTCCACGTCGGAGCCACGGTGATGTGTCCGCACGGGGGCCAGATGCAGACCACGCCCGGCAATCCCCGCGTCAAGGTGGGCGGCCAGCCCGTGGCCACCATGGCGGACCAGTACCTCGTCACGGGCTGTCCCCTTCCACCACCGCCCGCCAACATGGGCCCCTGCGTGCAGGTGAAGTGGCTGGTGCCCGCCGTGCGCGTGCGCGCGGGAGGCCAGTTCGTCATCCTGCAGAACAGCGTGGGGATGTCCATTGGCGCCGCGCCCCTGGGACCGCCCCAGGTGGTGATGACGCAGGTCCGGGTGAAGGGAACCTGAGCCATGCACATCGCCTTCCCATACCGACTGGATGGACGGGGCCGCACGGCGGACGCGGACCTGGACACGCACGTGCGGCACCTGATTGAGCAGGTGCTCTTCACCTCGCCGGGCGAGCGCGTCAACCGGCCCACGTTCGGCACCGGACTGGGGCAGCTCGTCTTCGCGCCCAACAGCTCGGAGCTGGCCACCGCCACGCAGTTCCTGGTGCAGGGCGCGCTCCAACAGTGGCTGGGAGACCTCATCCAGGTGGAGGCCGTGGAGACGCTCAGCGTGGAGGCCACCCTCCAGGTGACGGTGCGGTACGTGGTGCGCCGCACGCAGCAGCGTCAGACGGCCCGGTTCACGAGGGAGCTCTGACATGGGCGCGCGCTACGTCTGCAAGAGCGAGCAGCGACGCCGGCTGGTGGAGGCCCACGCCACCTTCAACGGCATCGACTATCTGGAGGTGCTCGACGAGGACGCGGAGGCGCTCGGCCTGGAGCGCCAGCGGACGCTATGGGTGCGCTGCTACAAGCCGCTGCCCGCGAACCTGAACGCGGACAACGTCTCCATCACCGGAGGCGTGCGGCTCAAGGACATCGGCGTGGCCCTGGCCTTCCGCATGGACCTGGCGCCTCCGGACCCTCTCACCACGGCCGCCGAGCGGGCC
Organism: Myxococcus sp. CA040A; assembly: GCF_013336725.1. Taxonomy (NCBI): domain Bacteria; kingdom Pseudomonadati; phylum Myxococcota; class Myxococcia; order Myxococcales; family Myxococcaceae; genus Myxococcus; species Myxococcus sp. CA040A. The sequence goes on from NZ_JABUMR010000011.1 coordinate 174,333, forward strand.
GAGTACACGCGGCGCAAGGAGCTGGACGAGGCCAACGGCACGCACGAGACGGAGCAGACGCTGGTGGTGCGAACCACCTCCTCGGGCGACTTCTCCACGTACACGCTGGCGCTGCTCCGGGGCTTCCTGGACACGGTGCCGCCCGCGGACTTCGACGCGCCCCTGTCCCGCGTGGACTTCACCTTCAAGGTGGAGTGTCCGAGCGAGTTCGACTGCGCCCCGCCGAAGCACGCCGACGCACCCTCGGGCGAGGACCCGCCCATCGACTACCTCACGCGGGACTACGCCAGCTTCCGGCGCCTGCTGTTGGACAGGCTGTCGGAGGTGACGCCGCAGTGGAAGGAGCGCAACCCCGCGGACCTGGGCGTGACGCTGGTGGAGCTGATGGCCTACTCGGCCGACTACCTCAGCTACTACCAGGACGCGGTGGCCACCGAGGCGTACCTGGGCACCGCGCGGAAGCGCACCTCCGTGCGTCGCCACGCGAAGCTCCTGGACTACCCCATGCACGACGGCGGCAACGCGCGCGCGTGGGTGACGGTGCAGGTGGCTTCCGGCGCGGAAGGCTGGGCCCTGCCCGGGCCCACCGACGTGACGCCGGGCGCGATGTTCGTCACCACCGTGGACGCTCCGCGCGTGCTCGATGCACGTCAGCTCCAGGCAGCCGTGACGGCGGGCGCGGAGGTGTTCGAGTCGCTCCACCCCGCCACCCTCCATTCCGGCCATGGCCGCATCGTCTTCCACACCTGGGGCGAGGACCGGTGCTGTCTGCCCCAGGGCGCCACCGCCGCCACGCTCCTGAATCCTCCCTTCGACTCCGACCCGGCGCAGCGGGTGATGACTCCGAAGAACTTCACGCCCGGGCTGGTGCTGCTGCTGGAAGAGGTGCGCAGCCCGGAGACCGGACGCGTGGTGGACGCCGAGCCGTCGCGCCGCCACGCCGTGCGGCTGACGCAGGTGGAGTTCACCCGCGACCCGCTGATGGACCTGGACGTGGTGGAGGTGGCGTGGGGCCCCGAGGACGCGCTGCCCTTCGAGCTGTGCCTGTGGAGCGTGGGCGTTCCGCTGGACTCCACGGGTGAGACAGAGGACCCACCAGGACAGGCCGCGCCGGTGAGCGTGGCGCGCGGCAACGTGGTGCTGGTGGACCACGGCCGCACGCTGACGGACGCGCTGCCCACCGTGTCCGTCGAGGGCCGCTACCGTCCCAGGCTTGCGCGCGGGCCGCTCACCCAGGTGTCCCGCGTGGACGGGCGCCGCGCGGTGGACCCCACGGCCTCCGCGGCGGCGGCGCTGCGCACGCCCGCCGAAGAGGCGCTGCCCGCCATCTGGTTGCGAGAAGCGGAGAGCGGGCGGGTGTGGACGCCCCGTCGCACGCTGCTCAACAGCGGCCGGTTCAGTCGCGAGTTCGTCGCCGAGGTCGAGGACGACGGCCGGGCCCGCCTGCGCTTCGGAGACAACGTGCTCGGCGAGCGCCCCAGCCCCGACGTGGCGTTGTCGGCGACATATCGCATCGGCAACGGCACCTCCGGGAACGTGGGCTCGGAGTCCATCACCCACCTGTACTCGCTGGTGGGCGGCGACTGGCGCGCTGCCATCCTGCGCGTGCGCAACCCGCTGCCGGCGCGGGGCGGCGTGGAACCGGAGTCCGTGGAGCGGGTGCGCGTCAACGCGCCAGAGGCCTTCCGCGTCCAGCAGCGCGCGGTGACGGAGGACGACTACGCGGAGGTGGCCCAGCGCCACCCCGAGGTGCAGCGCGCGGTGGGCAGCCTGCGGTGGACGGGGAGCTGGCACACCATGTTCGTCACCGTGGACCGGCGCGGCGGCTTCCCCGTGGACGCGGACTTCTCCGAGCGGCTCACCGCGTTCCTGGAGCGCTTCCGCCTCGCGGGCTACGACTTGCGCGTCGACGCGCCCCTCTTCGTCCCGTTGGACATCGCCATGACGGTCTGCGTGTCGCCGGGATATCTCGCCGCCAACGTGAAGGCCGCGCTGCTGGAGGCCTTCAGCACGGCGGAGCTGCCGGGCGGACAGCGCGGCTTCTTCCACCCGGACAACTTCTCCTTCGGCCAGCCCGTGTACCTGAGCCAGCTCGTCGCCACGGCCATGAAGGTCCCCGGGGTGGCGTGGGTGGAGACGGAGGACGCACCCGGCAAGCCGCAGCGCTTCCGCCGCTTCGGACAGGTGCCGCGCGACGAGTGGAAGGACGGGCTCATCGCCATGGAGCGGCTGGAGATCGCCCGGCTCGACAATGACCCGAGCCAGCCCGAGAACGGGCAGCTCGACTTCTTCATGCAGGGGGGCCTGTGAGCACTTCAGCCAAGGGCTCGGGGGACTGCGAGGCGTGCGAGGACCGGGGCCCGCCGGAGCCCACGCCGCTCTACAACCGGCCGGGACAACCCGCGCTCGCGTATCGCATCGGCACGCACTCCAGCTTCTTCCAGCGCATGCTGGCGCGGCTGCCGACGGAGTTCCTCCCGGACGGAGAGTTCCAGGGCACCCGGCCCCTGGCCTCGCTGTCCACGCGCAGTCCGGAGGACCTGTCCATCGCGCTGCTGGATGCGTGGGCCACGGCCGCGGACGTGCTGACCTTCTACCAGGAGCGCATCGCCAACGAGGGCTTCCTGCGCACCGCCACGGAGCGGCGCTCGGTGCTGGAGCTGGCGCGGCAGCTTGGCTACGAGCTCAAGCCCGGCGTCGCCGCCAGCACGTACCTGGTCTTCACCGTGGAGACGGCGCCCGGCGCGCCCACGCGGGTGACGGTGCCCGTGGGCGTGCAGGTGCTCAGCATCCCCGGCCAGGACGCGAGGCCGCAGACCTTCGAGACGACGGAGGCGATGGAGGCGCGCGCGGAGTGGAACGTCCTCAAGGTGCCCAGGACGCAGCCGCAAGAGCTGCTGCGCGGCGAGGACACGCTCTACCTCCAGGGCATCCAGCCCGGAATCCAACCGGGAGACGCCCTGCTGCTCGTGGGCGAGGAGCGGGAGACGGTTCCCGGCAGCGAGCAGTGGGACTTGCGCTGGGTGACGCGCGTCACCCGGGTGACGAACCCGACGGAGCCGGCGCTCAACCACACCGTGGTGCAGTGGGAGCCGGGGCTGGGCAGCGACACGCCTCGCGTGGACCCGGCGGACCATCCGCGCGCCTATGTGCTGCGGCTGCGCGGCAACCTCTTCGGCTACAACGCGCCGTCCTTCAAGGCGATGCCGGAGGACATCAAGAAGCTCTACAACCCGGACTACAGGCCCGGCGACAATCGCTTCACCCAGTGGCCCCACTTCGAGAACCAGACGGCCGTCCAGGGCATCGTCGACCTGGACCGCGAGTACCCCACGCTCGTGCTCGGCAGCTGGGTGGCGCTCTGGAAGTCCAAGTACGTGGAGCTGTATCGCATCACCGACATCCAGCCCTGGGCGCGTGAGGACTTCACGATGAACGCCAAGGTGTCGCGCCTCACGTTCGACACCAACGAGCACCTGTCCTACTTCCCGCTGCGCAGCACCGTCGTCCTCGCGCAGAGCGAGGAGCTGCCCATTGGCGAGATGCCCCGGACGGACCCGGTGGGCGGCAATGACATCGAGCTGGACCGCGCGGTGGAGGGCCTGGAGCCGGGTCACGTGCTGCTCGTCGAGGGCCGCCCCTACCGGGAGACCCCCGAGTCAGGGGAGTGGGTCCGCGAGGTGGTGGTGCTGGACCGCGCGGAGCCGCTGGCGAATGGACGCACGCGACTGGTGCTGACGGAGGAGTTGTCCACGCAGCTGGTGCGCTCCACCGTCAGCATCTACGGCAACGTGCTGCCCTCCACGCATGGCGAGACGGTGCGCGAGGTGCTCGGGGGCGGAGATGGCTCGCGCATGCTCCAGCGCTTCGTGCTGCGCAAGCCGCCGCTCACCCACGTGCCCGCGCCCACCGATACGGGTGGGGAGAGCACGCTGGAGGTCCGGGTCAACGGCGTGCTCTGGAAGGAGGTGCCCACCCTCTTCGGCCAGGACGCGCGCGCCGAGGTCTACATGGTGCGCATCCAGGACGACAGCTCCGTGGTGGTGACCTTCGGCGACGGCGTGTCCGGCGCACGGCTGCCCACGGGCCAGGAGAACGTGACGGCGGTGTACCGCTCCGGCATCGGCCCGGAGGGCGAGGTGGACCGGGGACAACTGGCGCTGCTCAAGGTGAGGCCGCTGGGCATCCGCGAGGTCACCAACCCGCTCCCGGCCACCGGTGCCGCCGCGCCCGAGTCTCGCGACGACGCGCGCGCCAATGCTCCGGCCTCCGTGCTGACGCTGCGCCGCGTGGTGTCGCTGCAGGACTACGAGGACTTCGCCGCGACGTTCGCCGGCATCGGCAAGGCCCAGGCGGCGGACCTGACCAACGGCGAGCGCATCCTCGTCCACGTCACCGTCGCGGCGAAGAGCGGTGGGCCGGTGGCCGAGGACTCCCTGCTCTACGAGAGCCTGAAGGAAGCGTTGCGCACGCACCACGACCCGGTCCGCCAGTTCGCGCTCTCCTCGTACGAACAGCTCTACTTCGCGATGGAGGCCCGGCTGCGGCTGGACGCGCGCTACCTGCCCGAGGACGTGCTGGCCCGCGCGGAGGCCGCGCTGCGCGACGCCTTCTCGTTCGAGCGGCGGAAGTTCGCCCAGGCGGTGAGCGGCGCGGAAATCATCCGCGTCCTCCAGGACGTGCCCGGCGTGGTGATGGTGGACCTGGAGCGGCTGCACCCGACGACGCCCGCGGTGCCGGCCCAGAAGCTGTTCTCGCTGCTCAGGGCCCGGGGCGCGCGGTGGGAGGGCACGACGCTCCGGCCCGCGCAGCTGCTCCTGTTGGACCCGTCGCTCCAGGGTGAAAACCGGGGCGTGACGCTCGTCGTGGAATCGGAGGTGAGCCCGTGAGCCCCTCGCCGCAGGACAGGCTGTACAAGCTGCTGCCGGCCATCCATCGCGCCAAGGACACGCTCCAGGGCGAGCCCCTGCGCGCGCTGCTGGCCGTCATGGAGCGCGAGTTCCTGGCGCTCGAGGAGGACATCGGCCAGCTCCACGACAACTGGTTCATCGAGACGTGCCAGGAGTGGGTGGTGCCGTACATCGGCGACCTGCTCAAGGTGCGCGATCTGGTGCCGGTGGACCCCGGCCTCTTCAGCCAGCGCGCCTATGTGGCCAACTCACTGGCCTACCGGCGGCGCAAGGGCACCGCGGCCATGCTGGAGCAGCTCGCGCGCGACGTGACGGGCTGGCCCGCGCGCGCGGTGGAGTTCTTCCAGCGCGTGGGCACCACCCAGCACGTCAACCACCCGCGCCCCACGAGCCTGCGCACCCCGGACCTGAGAGATTCGAACGCGCTGGAGCTGGTGGGCTCGCCCTTCGAGGACGCGACGCGCACGGTGGACGTGCGCCACATCGACAACCAGCGCGGCAAGCACAACCTCCCCAACGTCGGCCTCTTCCTGTGGCGACTGGAGGCGTACCCCGTGGTGCTCGCGCCGGCGTTCCGCGTGCTCCCCGGCTCGGAGCCCGGCGCCACGGAAGCGGGCCTCTTCCGCTTCAACGTCCTGGGCAGCGACACCCACCTGTTCAACCTGCCGCAGTCGGAGACCACGCTCAGCTCGCTCGCCGGAGAGCTGAACGTGCCCGGCCCGCTGCGACGCCGCCCGCTGTATGACGAGCTGGAGGCCCGCCGCGCCGCGCTCGCGCAGGACCGGACGCCGGAGCAGCTCGCCTTTGGCGCCGCGCCCCCCTTCTCGCTCCACCGCGAGACGGCGCCGGACACGCTCGAGGAAGTGTCCCCGGATGAAATCGTCATCTGCGACCTGTCCACCTGGCACCGCCCCGCCGCCACCCTCCCCTATCCCGGCACCGACCCGAACGCCCCGCCGGTGAATCGGGACATCCTCGTCGCGGTGGACCCGGTCCTCGGCCGGCTGGCCTTCGCGCAGGGCCGGCCCGTGCCGGACACGCTGTACGTGAGCTATGCCAACGGCTTCAGCAGCGAGGTGGGCGGCGGCTTCTATGACCGGCAGGAGACGCTCCTCCCGCTGGAGCAGCGTGACGCCTACCGCGTGGACACGCGGGCCGGTCCCTTCACCTCCGTGCAACTGGCCACGGACACGAGCGCCGCGAGCGCGGACGCGCTGGTGGAGGTGCTCGACAGCGAGCGCTATCCGCTGACCACGCTGAACGTCGCGTCCAGCGCGCGCCTGGAGCTGCGGGCCGCCAACCTCCAGCGCCCGGTCCTCGACCTCCAGGGCGGACGGTGCGTGGTGCGGCTGGGCAAGGGCGCCACGCTGGTGCTCAGCGGACTGCTGGTGCGCGGTGGCGTGCTGGAGGTGTACGCCGCCGACAATGCCACCCTGGACCTGCGGCACTGCACGCTGGTCCCCGGGCGGGACTTGATGCCCGACGGACAGCCGCGCACCCAGGCGCCGAGCCTCGTCGTGCGAGGGGCGAAGGACGGCGACTGCACCGTCCTCTTGAGCCGCTGCATCACCGGGCCGATTCAAACGGGCCGCGCCTCCACGCTCCGGCTGGAGGACTGCATCGTGGACGGCCTGGGAGGCCTGGCGCTCCAGCCGCTGCCACCCCTGCCGGGGCCGGTGGAGGATCCGCCGGTGGAGTCCTACGAGGGCGCCGGCAGGACGGGCGCGCTGCACGTGCTGGCCAGCACGGTGCTGGGGGGCGTGGAGGCCACCGTGCTGGTGCTCGGCAGCGACTCGCTCTTCACCGGCCGGGTCGACGTGGTGCAGCGGCAGGAAGGCTGCGTGCGCTTCTCGTACGTGCCGCCGGGCTCGCGCGTGCCCCAGCGCTTCCGGTGCCAGCCCGCCTACGCCGAGGACGCGCCCGACGACGTGCGCCTGGAAGTGGAGCGGCGCGTGAAGCCCGTCTTCACGTCGGACCGTTATGGAGACCCCGGCTACTGCCAGCTCCGGGATGACACCGACTCCGGCATCCGCCGGGGCGCGAGCGACGAGGGGGAGATGGGCGTGTTCCACCACCTTCAACAACCGCAGCGCGAGGCCAACCTCCGCGCCAGCTTGACTGACTACCTGCGCTTCGGACTCGAAGCCGGGTTCTTCTTCGTGACCTGAGGAGACGCCATGAAGGGTGATTTCAGCCGGAACACCTTCCGGCCCGCGAAGCACTACTCCGGCGTGCGGATGCAGCAGGGCCGCGTCCAGCTCGACGCCGACTGGAACGAGCACGTCGACATCCAGCGGTATCTGGACGAGACGACCTGGCGGGACATCATCGGCTCCAGCGGCACGCCCCAGGAGCCGGGCACGCCCGCGGACCAGACGGGGTTCGCCGTCGTCCTGATAGAGGGGCAGTTGCTGGTCCGCCGCGGCCACTACTACGTGGACGGCATCCTCTGTGAGAACGAGCAAGAGCAGGCCCTGGGCGCGCAGCCGGACCTGCCCGGCGTGCCGCTGCCCGAAGTGAACGGGCGCTACCTGGCGTTCCTGGACGTGTGGCGGCGCCACGTCACCGCGCTGGAGGACACGGAGCTGCGCGAGGTGGCGCTGGGCGGACCGGACACCGCCACGCGCACCCGCACCGTGTGGCAGGCGCGGCTGTATCCGCTGACGGGCGACCAGGCCTCCGGGCCGGTGGAGGCGGTGCCGTGCCACACCTTCGGCACCCCCGAGTGGACGCCGGCGGAGCTGACGAGCACCGGCACGCTGGCGGCGCGCGGCGAGCCCGAGCAGGTCAGCGACAACCCGTGCATCGTCGCGGCGGAGGCGGGCTACCGCCGCTTGGAGAACCAGCTCTATCGGGTGGAGGTCCACCGGGCCAACACGAGCGGCGGCCGGGCCACCTTCAAGTGGTCTCGCGACAACGGCATCCTCTACACCCGCGTCGAGTCGGTGGACGTCGACGACCGCCTCCTCGTGGTGGCCGAGCCGGGCAAGGACGGCTACCGGCGCTTCCAGCCGAACCAGTGGCTGGAGCTGACGAACGAGTCGCGCGTGCTGCGCGGCGAACCCGGAGAGCTGGTCCGGGTGGAGGCCGTCACGGGCAATCGCATCACCATCGACACGGCGACGTGGCCTGTCACCCTGCCCTCCGGCGCGCTCACGGTGCGCGGCTGGGACACGGTGGGCACCACGGGAACGGTGGAGGTCATTCCGGCCGCCGACCCGACCAGCCCTGACAGCGGCTGGATTCCGCTGGAGAGCGGCGTGCAGGTGCGCTTCACCGCGGGCCACTACCGCACGGGCGACTACTGGCTCATCCCCGCGCGCACGGTGACGCGCACCGTGCTCTGGCCGCGGCGCGCGGGCGTCCCGACGTTCGAGTCCGCGCACGGCATCCGGCACCACTACTGCGCGCTCGCGGTGATGGAGCGCACGAACCTCGGCTGGACGGTGCATGACTGCCGCAAGCTGTTCGCCCCGCTCACCGAGCACAAGACGCTGGTGTACGCCGGAGGCGATGGCCAGGAGGTGATGCCCACGAGGACGCCCGCTCCTCCGGCACGGCTCGCACGTCCGCTGCGCGCCGGAGTGTTCAACGGGCGGATTCCCGTGGAGGGCGCGCGCGTCCAGTTCAGTGTCGTCACGTCCGAGGGCAACGGCACGCTGGAGGACGTGAGCAGGCCGGCGAACACCGGCACCACCATCGTCGTCTACACCGACGTCAGCGGCATCGCCGAGGCCTGGTGGACGCCGCAAATCGACGGGTGGCAGACGGTGGACCACCCCCGGCACAGCCAGGTGGTGGAGGCGCGGCTGCTGGACCATGGCAACGAGGAGGTCCACGCGCCGCTGCGCTACAGCGCCAGCCTCAGCGTCGCCTCGAAGGTGGCGTACGCCCCGGACACGGCCCAGGAAATCCTCAACGAGACGCACACCGTCCAGGAGGCGCTCGACACGCTGAGCCGGCAGCTGGTGCTCACGTACGAAGGGGGCGACGGGCAGGAGGCCATGCCCGGTGAAGTGCTCCCGCGCCCGCTGCGGGTGGGCGTGGCCCGTCACCAGCGCCGCGCGGCGAACCAGACGGTGCGCTTCCGGGTGCTGGGCGACGCCCGGGGGGAGTACAACGGCGTGCGCCTCGCGGGCTCGGGCAACCCCTGGACGGAGAGCATCATCGTCCCCACCGACGCGGACGGCATCGCCCAGGTGGAGTGGCTGCCGAACCAGAACGACGCCACGCAACAGGTGGAGGCGCGGCTGCTCGTGGCGGACGGCGGCGGCAACCTCCGCGAGGTCCACCTGCCCCTGGTCTTCACCGCGCGCCTGAGCCGCGCCGACCGGGTCGCCTACCAGCCCGGAGGGTGCCAGACGCTGTTCAGCGCGGACACGGTGCAGGAGGCGCTGGACACGCTGTGCCGACAGCGCACGTTCCTGTACCTCGGTGGAGATGGTCAGCAGGCCCACTCAGGGGATGTGCTGCCCACGCCGCTCATCGTCGCGGTGATGACCGGAGAGAACCCGGTCGCCAACGCCATCGTCCACTTCCGCCTGGTCCAGCCCCAGGACGGAGCCCGCCTGCGCTCCCTGGACGGAGCGCTGGAGGGTCCGTCGTTGCTCATCCGCACCGACGCGCAAGGCATCGCGGCGGTGCGCTGGGTCATCTCCCGTGCGGAAGCCCAGCAGGTGACGGCGGTGCTCGTCGAGGACGCTCAGCAGCCGACCCGGCTTCCGCCCATCGTGTTCAGCGCACGCCCCGGCCTGGAAAGTGGTGAAGAGGGCTCCGTCCACGTGGCCCGGGTGGAGCTGGCCGCCAATCCCCAGTTCGTGCTGGAGAACGATGGGCTGCTCGGGTTCGACCCCTTCGGCCTCTTCCGTCAGGGGATTCGCATCATCTGCACGGAGGAGCTCGCGCCCTTTCTGGCTCCCTCGGGCGCGCCCCTGCCCCTGCCGCCGCCGGTCGTCACCCTGTCACTGGATGTCGTCTATCCGTTGACGACCCCGGACGTGACCTACTGGACGCAGCAGATGGGCCGCGCTCCGGGCTTCGTGGGTCACCAGACCTTCCACATGAGGGGCGAGGCGCGCATCTTCGGCACGGACATCGTCTGGGTCCCCCTCCTGGAGTCCTACCGGTGGATGGACCTGCTGCGCTCGTACAACATCGACAACTTCAACAACGCCCGGATGCTCGCGAAGCTGCGGGTCCAGGGGGGCTTCATCCACTCGCGCGACGGCTTCCGCGTCCTGGATGGCGAGGTGATTTCCCAGTCGCTCCAGCGGCGCTTCGCCATCGGCTATCCCAACCGGGGCGACGGCAGACAGGGCGGCGACTTCGAGCTGTGGTTCTGGATTCAGTGCTTCGCCGGCTCACCGCCCAGCCCCTTCCCGGGCCAGGGTGGAAGTCAGGTGCTGCCCGCCTCCACCCTGGAGTCCCGCTTCACGTCGGGCCTGGAGCAGCCCTGGGGACTGGCGAGAGACGCGAAGCACCAGGAGCTGCTGGTGGCGGACACGAGCGCCAGCGCCGTGGTGCGCTTCAGTCTGGCGGAGCAGGAGGCGACTCGCACGGTGGGAACGCTGCGCGAGGGCGTGGAGCAGCCCACGGCGCTGGTGTTGGACCCGGCCCGCGACGAGCTCTACGTGGCCAACGGCGGCGGGGACTCGGTGGCCGTCTTCCGCCGCGATGACAAGGGCGAGTTCCAGTCCGCGCGCGTGCTCTCCGGAAGGAAGACGGGGCTGTCCGGCCCGCTGGGACTGGCGCTGGACGTGAAGCAACACCGCCTCTTCGTGGCGGGCTCCGGCAAGGCGCAGGTGACGGGGCTGACGGCGGCGAGCAAGACGGGCCGGGGAGCCTTCCTCTCCCTGTTCGACATGGCGGCGGAAGGCGACACGGCGCCGCTCGCCCGGTGGACGGGGGAGCAACTCAAGCTCAACCGCGCCTCGGGCCTGGCGCTCGATGTCACCCACCAGGAGCTCTTCGTCGCGGACTACGGGGCGGACGCGGTGGCCGTGTACTCGGTGGAGGCGCTGCTCGCGGGCAAGGAGAACGTGAAGCCGCTGCGGCTGCTTCACGGCAAGGCCACGGAGCTGGACCAGCCGACGGGTGTCTCCCTGGATGCGGCGGGCGAGGAGCTGTGGGTGGCCAACGCCCGCTCGGGCACCATCACCGTGTATCGCCGTGATGCCCACGGCGACGCGGCGCCGCTGCGCACGGTGGAGGCCCCCGCGAAGCCTCACAAGGGGCCTCGCGCCGTGCTGCCGTAGCCCCCGCCGCGAGGAGCCCGGCGTCCAGGCGGGCCCGTGTCGGTACGGGCTCCGGGCGGCCCTCGACACGGGCCGCGAGACATCCGGCGCGTGACGCCTCTTCCCCGGGAGGAGGAATCACGCATGCCGCTCAAGAACTACGGAGTGCTGAAGGGCTCCGCCATCGCGCGACGGCTGGGCTCCGGTCCCAGCCCCCACTATCAGGTCCGCCTCGTCGACCAGGACGCGGACCACCGCATCGCCATCAACGTCAGCTCCAAGCTGCCGCCGTCGGACCTGGAGTACCTGGTCGACGAGAACTTCCGGCATCCATCCACCGACGCCCTCAAGGCCCTGCCGCTCGGCTTCACGGCCCTGCCTGGAGGAGGTGGCGGACGCGCGCTCGACTACATCCGGGGCAACTTCTTCGACCGCTCGCTCATGAAGGCGCTGTCGCCCAACGTGCCGGGGCCGGACAACGACTTGAACGAGAAGCTGGACCACTTCTTCCAGCGCGCCATGGCGGACGAGCAGGCCACCGTCTACGCCTTCGGCGAAACGTGGGGACCGGAGAGCGCGAAGGACAAGTACTTCGGCTTCAGCCCCGGACGCGGCATCCACGACATCCACATGAACCAGGGCAACCACTCCTCCTTCGCGAGCCAGGATGGCGTGTGGCAGGACGGCGGCGTGCTCCTCCACTTCGCGGAGCCCGAGCAGTGGGTGGGCATCTTCCTCAAGTTCCAGTCCCAGGTCTGGCACACCGACGACCGCACGGGACATGCCCTCACCACGCCCGTGCCCGAACAGCATGACGGCCTGGTGCGCATCATCGCCGCGCTCGTCAACGACACCCACGCGCCCGAGCAGGAGACCGTCACCCTCCTCAACACGTCACCCGCACCGGTGTCCCTCTCCGGCTGGGTGCTCGCGGACCGGAAGAAACACCAGCAGACCTTGAGTGGAGACCTGGCCCCCGGCGCAACCCGCGTGCTGCGCGTCCAGAAGCCCGTGGAGCTCACCAACCAGGGCGGCTCCATCAACCTGCTCGATGCCCAGGGGCTGAAGGTGGACGGCGTCTCGTACGTGAAGGAGCAGGTCCGTCGCCCCGGTTGGACCGTCGTCTTCTGACACGACGGACATGTGACGCGGGGGTTGCCGGCGGGCCCGCTCCAGCCCCATCAGCGGTCGCGAGACATCGCGGCCTTCAACTCGGCCACGCCGCGCTTCAGCTCCGCCAGCTCCGCCTTCAGCGCGTCGACCTCGGCGTCCCGCACGTGAAGCTCGCGGGTGCGTCGCTCCAGCGCCTGGATGGCGGCCATGTTGACGCCGTCGATGTCGAGCATGCCGATGCTGGTGTCATCGACTCCCAGTCCGAAGGCCGCCCGGAAGTCCTGCGCCACCGGCCCCAGGTGACGCACGCCCGAGGCCTCCTCCTTGTAGCGCCAGCTCTCCACGGGGAGCCGCGCCACCTTCGCCAGGAGCTGCTCTCCGTCGATGCGGCGGAAGTCCTCCTTCTGGTGGCGGTCCGACGTGCAGCTGAACACGCCGGAGCCCGCCGGAAGATTGCAGCCCGTGGTCAACGTGGCGTTGGTCCGCAGAAAGACGCCGCCCGCCGCGCGCACCATGAACTGGTTCGCCCCGGTGTTGCTGACGAAGGCGGTGGTCGACTGGTCTCCCCAGATGAACGAGCCCGAGAAGCCGCCCGACGACGCCCGCTGCCCCAGGGCCGTGCTGTAGTCCGCGTCGGCCGTGACGCGATATCCCACCGCGATGGAGCCCTGGCCCGTCGCGGTGTTGGTGTAGCCCATGGCCACGGAGCCGAAGCCACTCGCGATGGAGTTCGCGCCACTCGCGAAGCTCACGCTGCCAGTCGACTGGTTCTGCGAGCCGAAGCACACCGCCCCCGTGCCGCTCGACAGGCACCCATCGCCGAAGGCGAAGCCGGCAAAGCCGCTCGCCCGGGTCTTCACCCCTCCCGCCCAGGAATAGAACCCCAGGTTGGCTTCATTCCATTCGTCATCCGCATAACCCGCGCGAAACGCGGAGCGAAAGGGGGACCACATCAGCCGCATCCCCGCGCCGCTCATCGGGACCTTGCCGTAGCCCAGCTCTCCGCGCGCCAGCAACCCACCTCCCGAATCCACTGTGAAGAGGGGCAACGCGTCCCAGACAGGCGTGCCCGTGCTCGTGTTCACGACGCGCAGCAGGGGCACGGGCGCGCCGACTCCCGCCGCCGCGTCGACGAACAGGCCGGACTTCGCGGTGGCCACGCCCGACAGGGACAGCGACGCGTCCTGGGCCTGCGTCCCGTTCTGGATGTAGCTCCCATTGCCGGGCAGGGGCGCGCGCGCGTCAGCGAGCCGGGGGTCATTGCCCTCCACCACCGTGCCAGGACCCGAGCCGTACGCGACGCTGACGACGCTGTCGTCATCCAGCCGAAGCCCCGAGCCCACCTCCCAGCTCTGGGCAGGAGGCGCCTCGGAGCTACACCCCACGGTGCCCAAGGACAGACACCCCAGCGCGGCGAACAGCGACCTGGTCTTCATGCGGTCTCCCGGTTTCCGATGGCCTGCGGCGGGAGAACGGGGTCGCGTTCAAGTCTTCGGGGGTGGGGTCATTTTTCCACCAGGGGGCGACCCGCTGCGCACCGTGCGGGTCAGCGCGCGGGCGGAACGCAGCGGTTCTGGGAATACGGCGGCTGGAGCGCGCACCAGGAGGGCCGTCCCGAGGAGGCCCAGGAGAGGACGAGGGCCGGCGGTCCCCCCTCATCGAGGGGCCCGGGCCAGGTCTCCACGAGCTGGAGTCCCTCGCGCTCGCTCCAGCGGTAGAGCTCCGGCGGGTCCTCCCGCTTCTCGCCCTCCAACGCGAATGCCAGCGTGTGAGCGGGCCCGCACAGGACGCGGGGCACGGGGCGCAGGCCCTTGTGGACCACGGCACGGCGGACCTCCGTGTCGCTCTCGAACCACACCAGCTCCAGGGTGGTGCCCTTGTAGCCCTCCGTCACGCCAAAGTTCGCCAGGGCATACGTGACGATCAGCGCCGAGTCACCACACCACTCCTGCGCCGAGGCGAAGACGGGGAAGCGGCTGAGACTCTCTCCGGACCGGGTGTCGACGAGGACGGCCGTGCCGTTTCGCAGGCTCACCAGCGCGCGTGTCTGGGAGGGACTCGCGGAGACGGAGTTCACCTCCGTGATGCGCACCTTCCCCACCGCCATGACGGAGTCCGTCCGGCAGGAGTTGTTCTCCCAGTCGAGTGCCTCGCAGCTCCGCACGTGGGTGACGACCGCGGAGCCCACGGTTTCGCTGCGCACGGATTCGGTGCATCGGCACGCGGAAGCCAGCAGGAGGACGAGCACGAGAGTCGCGTGGCGCATGAAGCCTCGGAGACGAAGGACGGGGCGGGCAACGCGGTGACTCTAGCGGACGTCGAAGCAATAGAAGACCCGGGGTTGGCCGGTGCTGGTGAGCACGTCGGTGTGCAGCTCCAGTCGGTAGCAGGGCTGGTCGCCTTGCTCCGGGGTCGGCCAGGTCGTGCGCTCCACCTGGAACGCGGTCAGCAAGTCTGGCGCCCCCTCGCGTCGCAGTCGCAGGTGGCCGACATCGACGGAGTAGTCATGGACCTGGACGTGCTCATCCAGGTCGATGCTCTCCAGCGCCCCTTCCCGGTAGAACACCAGGCGGTCCGAGACGGGGTACCAGTCAGGGTCTCTCAGCCACGTGGCGAAGGCCACCCCCTGCCCCGCCGGGTCATACAGCTCGCGCTCCGGAGGTGACTCTTCATCGCCACCCGTGCGCGCCCGCTCCAGACGTGAGAGCGCCAGTCGGACCTCCGCCCGGACATCGCGGCGCGGCTCCGAGCCCTCCAGCGCGGACAACACGGGATGGGCCTCCACCGCCAGCCGTCGCCCCAGCGAGCGCGCCGCCTTCAACCGGACCTCGGGCTCCGGGTCCGAGAGCGCCTTCACCAGGGCCCGCTCCGCGACCTCTCCCTCCCTGTCCGCGAGCACCCGCGCCGCCGCCGTGCGGACCCTCGGGTCCACGTCGCGGGTGAGGGCCAGGGACAGGTCCTCGTCCGCCTCGGAAGCCGCGCCCGTGAGCGCGAGCACGGCCTGGGAGCGCACCTGCCAGTCCGGGTCGGCACGCAACAGTCCCCGCAGCGGGGCGAGCGCCCGCGCCAGTCCGACGACGCGAGGCCACGCCACCACCGCCGCCGCACGCACGGGCGCGGACGTGTCCCCGAGTGCCTCCTGGATGACGGGCTCCACCTCGCCTCCGCCCAGACGCCCGAGCGCGGTGACGAGCGCGGCACGCTCCTCCGCGTCGGATGCGCGGCGGGCTTCGTCGACCAGCCGGGAGGTCGCCGCGCCGCAGCCGAGCTGGCCGAGCGCGAGAATGGCCAATTCGCGCAGTGGGGGAAGCGGATCATCCAGCAGGCGCACCAGTTGCTCGCAGCCCTCCGAGGTTCCTCGACGAAGCAGCGCGTGGACCGTCCGCATCCGCACCGTGGGCGACGCATCCGCGAGCAGCGGCAGCAGCGGCGTGGTGGGAAGGGAGGTGCGCGGGGTGAGGGCCTCGACGGCCGACAGGCGCACCTGCTCATCCACGTCCTGGAGCGCCTCCACGAGCACGCGGTCCGCGGACGGGTCCTCCACCGTCGCCATCGCCGCGACCGCCGCGGCTCGGACGGAGGGCGCCGCGTCCACGAGCCCCTGCCGCGCCAGGGCCAGCCAGGTGTGTGCCTCCTGTTCCCTGGCGACATCGAGCATGTTCAGCCGCTCCGACTCCGTCGCGGAACCGAAGCGCGCGCCCAGCAGCGCTCCCGTTTCGGAGACGTCGAGTCGCGCCAGTGCCTCCATGGCCTGTCGTTGCACCGCGCTGTCCGCATCCGCCAGCGCGGTGACCAGGTGACTCCAGGCCACCTGTCGTGGCGCCAGGGCCAGTCCCCGCGCCGCCATCGCCCGGACGCGCGCGGAGGCATCGCCCATCGCCGAGAGCAGGAGGTCTTGCGCTCCGCGCGCATCCAGTCCCTGCATCGCGAGCAGCGCCAGGACCTTCTCCCGCTCCTGTCCCCCCGCGAGGGCCTCCCGAGCCGCGTCGACCAGGTCCGCCCGCGCACGCAGCCGCGCGACACCTTCACCAGTGCCCTCGCTCGTCGTCCCGGCCAGTTGGCGCAGCAGCTCCGACGTCGACGGGGACTCACGCATGGCCGCCCCCTGGAGGTGTTCGCACTCGTGCCATCTGCCCCCCCTGGCTCCGTGCCGACAGCGCGGATTCTACTCGCTCGCTCCCTGGGCGGGCCTCCGGGGTTGCCCCACCCCGCGCCAAATCCGCCCCCAGGGCACGGAACTCCACACTTCGCCCGCAAGCCCCTCCGCCGCGCCAGCACCCCGGCAAGCGCCGTGTGGCCCGCACGCGAGCGCTCAGGGCCCCGAGGCCATCAGAAGGGCATCAAGGGGTGAAATGATGAGCGACCAGGCCACTGTTCCAGCTCCCATGGCCGCCTTTGAAAGCGCACCAGCCCGCCCGCCGCCGGTCGACTCCGCGGCCCTGCCCGTCGGCTTCACCGCGGACGTCCAGGCCATCGCGCGCATCGACGCCGTGAAGACGGTGCTCCGGGTGCTCTTGCAGACCACGGGTTTGCGGCTGGCCGTCGTCGCCCGCGTCACCGCCCAGGAGTGGCGGTGTTGCGCCGTGCTGGACGAGATGAACTTCGGCCTCAATCCGGGCGACACGCTGGCCATCACGACGACCTTCTGCAACACGGTCCGCGTCTCCGCGACGCCGCTGCTCGTCAATCACGCGAGCGAGGACCCCCGCTTCGCCAACCACCCCGCGCCCAGGCTCTACGGCGTGGAGAGCTACATCGCCGTGCCCGTGTACCGCAGGGATGGCTCCTTCTTCGGCGTCATGTGCGCGCTGGACGCCAACCCGGCCCTGCTCACCGAAGACAAGCTCGAGGTCTTCCGTCACCTCGGGGAGCTCATCGGCCATCAGCTCGAGAACCAGGACGAGTTGGAGCGCAGGGACGCGCAGCTCTTCAGCGCGAAGGAAGCAGCCGTCCTGCGCGAGCAACTGATTGGCATCGTCAGCCATGACCTCCGCAATCCGCTCAACGCCATCCTCCTCTCCGCGTCCACGCTGGTGCGACGCACGGACCTGGACGAGCGGGCGCGCAAGGCCATCCGCCGCATCGTGGACTCGGCGGACCGCGCGCAGCGACTCATCCTGGACCTGCTCGACTTCACCCAGGCGCGCATGGGTCAGGTGATGCCCGTCAAGCGCCAGGTCATGGACCTGCATGAGCTGACCCAGCAGGCGGTGGACGAGGTGCGGGCCGTCATGCCGGAGCGGGTGCTGGAGGTCGAGACGCGCGGCGATGGGCAGGGCGCCCTGGACTCGGACCGCATCGCCCAGGTGATTCACAACCTGCTCTCCAACGCCGTGCAGTACAGCCCGCCGAACGCCCGCATCCAGGTGCTGAGCGAGGGCAGCCCCCTGGAGCTGGTGCTTCGGGTGAACAACGCCGGACCGCCCATTCCCATGGACGTGATTCCCACCCTCTTCGAGCCCATGCGACGCGGCACGGAGGCCGGAGTGGAGCGGCGCAGCGTCGGCCTGGGCCTCTTCATCGTGGACCAGATTGCCCGGGCGCACGGAGGCCGCATCGAGGTGACCTCCACCCTGGCGGGCGGAACGACCTTCAGCATCCACCTGCCGCGTTGCGGCTGACCGCCCCGCCCCCGCGGCGAACGCAAAGGGGATTCGGCTCCAGGCGCGTGGGGTATAAGGCGCGCAATGGAGTCCACGCCGTCGCTCCCCCAGCTCCCTCTCGCTGACCCCTGGCGGCTCCCCGTCTTCTGCCTGGCGGCGGCCTCGGTGCTCGCGCTGACGCTCCAGCTCACCAATGGCACGCTCCGCGAGGACTCGATTCAAGGCCTCACGAAGTGCCTGGGCCTGAGCCTGCTGGCGGTGGTCGGCCCGGGCTTTCGTCGTCCCTGGCGGTGGGCGGAGCCGGTGCTCGCGTTGCTCCTGGGAGTGGCGCTGCTGTGGCAGCTCCAGGCCCTGCTCTCGGACTACCCTTCGTCCGCGCTGCGGCTCAACGGCCCCTGGCCCTTCGCGCCCTTCCATGCGCACCTGGCCACCGCGGCGCTCGTGTCGGGAGCGCTCCTGGCGGGGCCGGAGCGACTGCGGCAGGTGGGCGTGCCCGTGCTGCTGGGGGTGTATCTGCTGCTTGGGGGATGGATTCTCCGGCATGCCCCGTCGCCGAACATCGACGTCTTCGTGTTCCAGCTCCAGGGCGCGGACGAGCTGCTGCGCGGCGGCAATCCGTTCGCGATGACGTTCCCCAACATCTACGGGCATACGCTCTGGTACGGAGAGGGACTGGCGAGGGACGGGCGTCTGCTGTTCGGCTTTCCCTATCCTCCCTTGAGTCTGGTGTTCGCCACGCTCGGCCGCGTGCTCGCGGGCGACCCGCGCTACGCGCAACTGGTGGCCACGGCGGTGGCGGCGGGCTTGATGGCGTATGCGCGTGGCGGGCGACTGGGCGCGGGAGCCGCCGCGCTCTACCTGCTCACGCCGCGCGGCTTCTTCGTGCTGGAGCAGTCCTGGACGGAGCCGTTCCTCGTGATGCTGCTGTCGGCGAGCGTCTTCTGTGCCTTCCGCTTTCCTCGGGCCCTCCCCTACGTCTTCGGGCTGACGCTCGCCGTGAAGCAGCACACGGTGTTCCTCGTGCCGCTGGCCTTCCTGCTCGTTCCCGAGCCCCGGCGGCTCTGGGGCCTGCTCTGGCGCGCGGGAGCCACCGCGCTGGCCGTGAGCCTTCCGTTCGCGCTGCCGGACGTGAAGGCGTTCTTCCACAGCGTGGTGGCGCTGCACATCCACCAGCCGTTTCGCACGGAGTCGCTGAGCTACCTGGCCGCGTGGGTCGCCCGGGGCCATGCGCCTCCGCCCATCTGGATACCGTTCGTCGCGGTGGCCCTGGTGCTGGGCCTGAGTCTGTGGCGTGCGCCCCGGTCGCCGTCGGGCTTCGCCGCCGCCACGGCCCTCACCTACGCCACCTTCTTCGCCTTCAACAAACAAGCGTTCTGCAACTACTACTACTTCGTCGTGGCGGCGCTGTGCCTGGCGGTGGCCTCGGCACGACTGCCCTCACCCGAGGTCCGGGTCGAGTGACAGTTTCCGGAGCCCCCGGTGTTCCAGGGACAGCGCGCCTGGACTGCGCGCCCCCTTCACTGGAGGCAGGACATGTGGAAGCGCGTGGCGGCGGGTGTACTCACGGCGTGGTGGCTCGCGGGCTGCAGTGACTTCGACGTACACGGCAACGGAGACACCGTCACGGAGGAGCGCCAGGTGGAGGCGTTCCAGTCGGTGACCCATGAAGGGAACCTGGACGTGGTGGTGCGCGAAGGGGAGACAGCCACCCTCACGGTGACGCTGGACTCGAACCTCCAGGACAACGTGCGCACCTTCAAGGGTCCGGATGCGTCCCTCTTCATCGTGACGGACGGCAACCTTCACCCCAAGGGCACCGCGCGGGTGGAAATCACGGTGCCTCGGCTGGTGGGCGCGACGCTGGAAGGCTCCGGCTCGATGACGGTGGAGGGCTTCATCGGCCAGACCGAGGAGCACGTGCGGTTGGAGTCGACGGGCTCGGGCGGCCTGCGCTACTGCGGCGGAGCCCGCACGGTGGAGGCGAAGGTGGAGGGCTCCGGCCGGGTGGTGATGTGCATGCCGGACTCGGTGCTCGTGGAGCGGGCGGACTTCTCCCTGTCCGGTTCCGGAGAACTGAGCTGGACGGGCGCCGCGAGCGACGTGCATGTCGCCAGCGAGGGCTCCGGCCGGGTGAAACTGAAGGGCACCAGTTCGCGGCTGAGCGTGCGGATGGAAGGCAGTGGTGACCTGGAGGCCCGCGAGCTGCGCGCGGTGGACCTGGACCTGGTCTCCGAGGGCTCCGGCGATGCGAGCGCCACCGTCGAGGGCGGCACCGTGAATGTCTCGCTGGACGCGTCGGGCGACGTGGACCTGTGGGGCGACGCCTCCGTGCGCTCCATCCGCGTGAATGGCAGCGGCAGGGTCAACTGGCACTGACCGACGTTGGGTCGCGGGCGGGCCGTCCCAGGGCGGGGGCCCTCCTCCCCCGGACAGCACGGCCGCCTCCCCTCCTACCGAGCCCTCCGCCACCGCCGGCCTTTCTTCGCGGGCGCCTCCGGGATATTCACCGCGGGAATGAAGGACGCAGAGACCTCGTCGCCCGCACTCCCCGCTGATACCGACCTCACGTCGCCCTCCTCGCTCTCGTTGGAGGACGTCCGTCGATGCACCCGCCTCCTCGAGGCCGCGGCGGAGGACCGCATCCTGCTCACTCGGCTCCCCGAGGAGGACAAGCTCGCCCTCCTGGTCGCCGCTGGCCGCCTCGTGCACCCGGACCGTGGGGCGAAGACGCGGCTGGAGAAGGCCCTGCGGCGTGAGCGCCGGCAGGAGAAGGAGACCAAGGACCGTGAGGTCCGGGCGTCCACCCGCATCCGGCTGATGCGCCGGGCGCCCGTCTTCAACGTGCCCATGCTGCCGCCCCCGCCCGAGGAGAACCCGGGGCAGCTGCTGGAGACGCCGCGCAAGTGCTACGTGTGCAAGGCGGAGTTCCGTCAACTGCACTTCTTCTACGACTCCATGTGCCTGGAGTGCGCGCACTTCAACTACGCCAAGCGGACCCAGCGCGCCTCCCTGGATGGCAAGGTCGCGCTCATCACCGGCGCGCGCGTGAAGATTGGCTTCCAGGCCTCGCTGATGCTGCTGCGCTCGGGCGCCACCGTCATCGCCACCACGCGCTTCCCCCAGGACGCGGCGCGGCGCTACGTGCTGGAGCCTGACTTCGCGGACTGGTCCCACCGGCTGCACATCCACGGGCTGGACTTGCGGCACGCGCCCAGCGTGGAGCTGTTCGCCACGTACGTGGAGCAGACGCACCAGCGGCTGGACATCATCATCAACAACGCGGCGCAGACGGTCCGCCGTCCTCCGGGCTTCTACGCGCACCTGCTCGAGGGAGAGCAACTCCGCCTGGAACAACTGCCGGAGGCCGCGCGTCCGCTGCTCGCGGGCCACCGGGCCTGCATCGAGACCGTGACGCCCATGCTCGGCAGCGGCGGCACGGTGGACGCCTCCTCGCTCACGACGACCTGGCGCAGCAGCGACCCGGCGCTGGGCATCCACTCGTCCGCCGCGCTGTCGCTCCTGCCCTACGCGATGGAGCAGGAGGGGGACACGCGCGCCCTCTTCCCCCAGGGCCGGCTGGACGCGGATGAGCAGCAGGTGGACCTGCGCAACATGAACTCGTGGCGGATGAAGCTGGCGGACGTGCCGACGGCGGAGATGCTGGAGGTCCACCTGATCAACGCGGTGGCGCCCTTCATCCTCTGCGGCAAGCTCAAGCCGCTGATGATGCGCGACCGCTCCTCGGCGGGCCACATCGTCAACGTGTCGGCGATGGAGGGCAGCTTCTCGCGCGGGACGAAGACGGACCGGCACCCCCACACCAACATGGCGAAGGCCGCGCTGAACATGATGACGCTGACGTCCGCGGCGGACTACGCCAAGGACCGCATCTACATGAACGCGGTGGACACGGGCTGGGTCACCGACGAGGACCCGGTGTTGTTCTCGGAGCGCAAGGTGGTGGACCTCGACTTCCAGCCGCCCCTGGACATCATCGACGGCGCGGCCCGCATCGTGGACCCGGTCATCTTCTCGGAGAACACCGGCCAGTTCTCGTGGGGCAACTTCTTCAAGGACTACCGCCACACCGCGTGGTGAGCATGTCCCCGCGTCGCGCGGGCCCCTGACGGGAAAGCCAGGGGCCCACCGCGTTCACTCGCGGCGGAAGCGGCGGCGCAGGCTCAGCGGCACCAGCAGCGCGAGGAGCAGGGGCCACAGGCCCGGACTGGCGCTGCATCCACCGTCGTCCCCAGTCGCGTCCTTGTCCGGCCCCGGACCCGCGTCCGAAGAGCCCGCATCCGAAGGCCCCGCGTCCGGGTTGCCGCTCCCCGAGTCCGGCTGGCCCGAGCCCGCGTCGGGAGTTCCGGAACCGGCGTCGGGCTCACCCGTGCCCGGCTCGCAGTTGCCCAGCGAATGCTCCAGCGCGCCCAGCGTGTGCGCCCCGGTGGAGGGCCGAGGACGCCCGCAGAAGTCCTCGCTGACGAGGGCATTGGGGGCGGCGGCGCCGACGAGCTGGGACACGG
Organism: Myxococcus sp. CA040A; assembly: GCF_013336725.1. Lineage (NCBI taxonomy): Bacteria > Pseudomonadati > Myxococcota > Myxococcia > Myxococcales > Myxococcaceae > Myxococcus > Myxococcus sp. CA040A. The sequence continues at coordinate 196,715 of NZ_JABUMR010000011.1, forward strand.
AGCCCTTGAGCGTCAAGTCGCCCTGGAGGGGCGCGGCATACCAGGACGTCCAGGTGGCGGTGGCCACGTTCATCAAGTTCGTGCCCGCCGTGAAGCTGCCGGTGTCGCGGCCCCGGATGACGGACGACAACACGTTGCCGTGGGCCTCGCCGGTGGAGGACGCGAAGCGGAAGTCCACGCCCGTCGTGCCGATGAAGGTGTTGAACAGCACCTTCGTGCGCGTGGCCCGGTTCAGGTAGACGGCGACATCCGAGCAGTTCGCGACGATGTTGTTTCGCAGGACGCCATCCGAGTGCTCGGGGTCACACGGCACGTTCGCATCGAAGGCTGGCGCACAGAACGCTGCCCCCGTTCCGCCGCCGCCGAAGGACAGGCCAATCCGGGTGTCCGAGGCCGGCAGGTCCCTGGCGCAGACGACGCGGTTGCGCTCGAAGAGGCCGCGCTTGCCACCGCTCTTCATGAAGGCGCCGTAGGAGATGCCGCCCTGCTTGGAGAAGTCGTGCAGTTCGTTGTCGCGGACCACCCAGTCGTCGCCCGTGTCGATGTTGAGCTTGGTGACGGGAGTCGACGTCGCGCGCGGGCGCGTGTCGTAGATGTCGTTGTGCTCGATGAGCCCTCGGTGGGGCATCTCGAAGACACCCTCGGTGTTCTTCGTCGCGTTGGCCTTGAGCTGCGCGTTGAAGTCGCGCACCCGGCTGTGGCGCAACACGAAGCCCTCCGCGTGGCCGGTGACGTGGAAGGCGTGCTCGCAGTCTGGGTCTCGCGCGCAGATGCCCTCGATGGTGAGCCCGTCGAAGACCCAGGAGCGACCCGACACCTTGAAGCCCTCCACGGCGTTGAAGCGGATGAGGGCCGCATGGCGATTCGCGGCGCGTACGGTGATGGGCTGGGCCTCGGTGCCCTCCGCCTTGCAGTCCAGGTTCGCGTTCACGGTGTAGGTGCCGTCCGCGAGCACGATGTCGTCACCGGCCTTCGCCGATGCGAGCGCGGCTTGCAGCTCCGCCACGGTGGAGACGTTCTTCACGGCGGCGGCGCCAGTCAGGGGCAGCAGGAGCAGGACCAGGGAGGAGGGTCGCATGGGGACTCCAATCACGGGGGTCTGCGACCCTAGCGGATATCTCCCTCCGTGGGTCCGGGGCTACACCCGGGGGCGGGCGGCCCATGGTCTGTCGATGGGGTGGCACCTGTCACCATGGTACAAATCTCAAGCATTCCTGAACGTCCGAAGCGCGGGGGACAACACCCAATGATGTCAGCGGTTCCGGGCATCATGCTGCGCCCAGCGGGCCATCGCCGATCGACAACATCTGGAGTCCGTCACCCTCCAAGTTCCGCCTCAACCCTCACTTCCTTCTCTCATCCCTATGCCGATTCCTCGTGTTCATTCGCGGTCGCTGAGCGCATTGCTCGCCACCCTGTTCCTCGTCTTGTCCGCGTGCGGCGGAGACGACTCCCCCAACACGGATGCCGGTACCCAGCCCCCCGATGCGTCCATCCCAGACAGCGGTGGCGACGCGGGCCCGCCCGACGGCGGAGAGGACTCCGGCACGCCCGGCAACGAGGAGGACTCAGGCACCCACACGGGTACCGACGGAGGGCCGGGCCCCCAGCCAGAGCAAGACGCGGGACCGACCCCGGAGACCGATGCGGGACCGACCCCAGGGACCGACGCCGGACCGACCCCGGAGACCGACGCCGGACCGACCCCGGAGACCGACGCCGGACCGATACCGGAGACCGACGCCGGACCGACACCGGAGCCGGACGCGGGGCCGCTCGACGCGGGACCGACACCGGAGCCGGATGCGGGGCCGCTCGACGGGGGACCGGCACCAGAGCCGGACGCGGGGCCGCTTGACGGGGGACCTGCCCCTGAACCCGACGCCGGAATGAGCATCTGTGGCGATGGCAATCGCCACCTCCCAGAGGCCTGTGACGACGGCAACACGGTGAGCGGCGACGGCTGCTCCGCGAACTGCGCCGAGGTCGAACCCGGCTGGGCGTGCGAGCAGGCCGGCCAACCTTGCGTCCTGCTTCCCGTGTGTGGCGACGGCGAGCCGGAAGGCCAGGAAGTCTGCGACGACGGAAACACGACGAGCAACGACGGCTGCGACACGAGCTGTGCCGTGGAGCCCGGCTGGGTCTGCCCGGTGAACGGCGGGGCCTGCAGCGCGGAGGCGTGCGGCGACGGCATCCGCGCCGGACACGAGGAGTGCGACGACGGCAACACCGCCTCCGCGGACGGCTGTAACGGCTCGTGCCGTCTGGAGTCCGGTTACAAGTGCCCCATTGTCGGCCAGCCGTGCAGCCGCACCACCTGCGGCGACCAGGTGACCGAAGGGACCGAGCAGTGCGACGACGGCAACAACGACACCGGCGACGGTTGCTCCCCGCTCTGCATGAGGGAGCCTCTCTGCACCAACGGCGTCTGTGAGTCCGTTTGCGGCGACGGAGTGCTGCTGCCGAACGACACGACCGAGGAATGCGACGACGGCAACACGCGCGCCCATGATGGCTGCTCGTCGTCGTGTGAGCTCGAACCCGGCTTCCAATGCGTCATCACCATCGAGTCACCTCCCGCCCAGGTGGCCCTCCCCATCGTCTACCGCGACTTCCGGGGCTACGACCTGCCGGCCTCCAGTTCCCTGCCGAGGGGACACATCGACTTCGAGAACAAGAACGGCGCGGAGACCGGCATCGTGAAGAACACCCTGGATGCGAACGGCAAGCCCGCGTACGCGAAGGAGGGCCAGTCCTCCCTCACGACGCACGGAGCCGCGGCTTTCGCCCAGTGGTTCCGCGACACGGCGTTCGTCAACAAGCCCGAGGTCGGGACGCTCATCCTCCACCGGCAGCCGAATGGCTCGTACCTCTTCGACAATCAGAGCTTCTTCCCACTGGACAACCTGGGCTGGGTCGCCTCCGGGCAGGAGCCCTCGCGCGGCGACAACGGCAACCCCGCCCGGCCGCGCAACTTCAGCTTCACCAGCGAGACGCGCTACTGGTTCGAATACAAGGGCACCGAGGTCCTCGATTTCCGAGGCGATGACGATGTCTGGGTGTTCATCAATCGCATCCTCGCCCTCGACATGGGCGGGGTACACGGCGCGATGAGTGGCAACGTCAGCCTGTCGAACCAGGCCACGCGGCTCGGGCTCACGCCAGGCGGTATCTACGAGGTCGCGGTGTTCCAGGCGGAGCGCCACACCACCGCGTCCTCGTACCGACTCACCCTCCACGACTTCACCACCCGGCACACCGAGTGCAGCGCGCTCTGCGGCAACTTCATCGTCGATGAAGGGGAGCAGTGCGACGACGGCACAAACAATGGGGGCTACGGCGAATGCGCGCCGGGCTGCGTGCTGGGGCCTCGCTGCGGAGACCACGTCGTTCAATTCACCTCCGGCGAGGAGTGCGACGACGGCAACGGCCAGAACAACGACGGCTGCAGTGCCACCTGTAAAATCGAGATTCACTGAGCCCTGAAGGAACGGGCTCCGGAGGCCTCTTGCTCCGGAGCCCGTGGCACCTCGCGTGGAGGGCCAGGCACCGCGGGTCAGCGCCGGCTCACGAGCGGATGCGCCGGTACATCAGGTCCGTCCGCAGCGCGTACTTGCGGCCCGCGGTGACCTCCGCCCCTTCATGGAGCAGGTGGTGGTTGAAGAGCAGCGCGGTGCCCGTACGCGGCGTCACGGAGCGGTCGAGCGAGAGGAAGTTCGTCGCGCCACCGTGGGTGCAGTCGTTCAGGTACACCATGAAGGTGAGCAGGCTTCGCTCGTCACGGTCGCGCACGAAGGCCCCGTCGAAGTGCGGGGCGAAGTACTGCCCCGCGTCGTAGCGGTAGCACCGAAGCCGCTCGTTCGTGCCAGAGAGCTCCCACTGACGCTCCAGCCGGCGCGGGACGTGCGGCGAGATGCGCTGGAACAACAGGTCCGCCAGCTCGTAGTCGTCGAACATCACCCGGGTGTTGTTGCGGATGTCGGGACGCATCACGAAGCCCGAGGAGGTGGTGATGGGCGCCGCCGTCGGGCCCGCCTCCTCGATTCGCTCCACCAGCGCCCGGCACTCGTCGTCGGTGAGCAGGTCATCCACGGTGATGACCAGCGGGTTGCGAGCATCCAGCTCGCCATCGGGGTCGGGGAGCAGTGGCGTCATGGGCCCCCATAATTCAGCCCCCTCGAAATGTAAATCACCCCTCCCCCGGCACGGCCTCGGCGAAGACGCGGCTCGAGGAGGAGGCACGGAGCAGGCTCGCCGCGGCCCCTCCGAGGTACGCGGCCCACTGTGCTCACATCTTCACGGAGTCTTCATGACGGGGGCATGAATGGTTCAGCCCCAGCCCGTTCCGGGCGATACCAGGGGACGGCTGGAGCGACGACGCCAGCCCCCACGCGAGTCCCCGGAACGGATGGAAAGGAAGCCATGCAACTCATCACCAGCGCGAGACAGGGAGCCAGGGTGCGGTTGGAGAGCATCGACACGACTCCGCCGAAGAAGGCCCTCAAGGCCGATGCCAAGGCGGAGTTCGACGCGCTCGGCGAGGAGCTGTTCGACCTCCAGGACCTGCAGTGGGGCGCGCGCCTGAACTCCGTGCTCATCGTCCTCCAGGGCCGCGACACGGCGGGCAAGGACGGCACCATCAAACACGTGGTGGGCAGCCTCAATCCCCGAGGCGTCAGCGTCGCCTCCTTCGCCGTCCCCAGCACCGAGGAGCGCGAGCACGACTTCCTCTGGCGCATCCACCGCCATACGCCCCGCCAGGGCGAGTTCTCCATCTTCAACCGCTCCCACTACGAGGATGTGCTCGCCGTGCGCGTCCATGACCTGGCGCCCAAATCTCTCTGGACGAAGCGCTACGAGCACATCCGCGACTTCGAGGAGATGCTCTCCGAGAACGGCACCATCGTCCTGAAGTTCTTCCTCCACATCAGCAAGAAGGAACAGGAGCAGCGCCTGCTGGACCGCGAGAAGGAGCCGCGCAAGGCCTGGAAGATCAGCGCCGGGGACTGGGAGGACCGCCGGCACTGGGCGGACTACACCCAGGCCTACCAGGACGTGTTCGCGCGCACGTCGACCAAGAACGCCCCGTGGACCATCGTCCCCGCCGACTCCAAGTGGTACCGCAACCTCGTCGTCGCGCGCACCGTGGCCGCCGCCCTGCGGCCCTACCGCAAACGCTGGCAGGACAGGCTGGATGAAGTGGGCGCGAAGAAGAAGGCGGAGCTCAAGGCCTGGCGCAAGAAGCCGTAACGGAAGCTCGCCCGCAACACACCCCGCAGCCCAGGCACCCGCGCGTGCCTTGCAGGTCCCCCCTGATGTCGCGTTCGGCGCACCGCCGCGATACTCAACGCGGCGCCTGTCGATTGGCACACGTGCTTCGCCAGACAAGCGCAAGGTCTCCAGGCGCGAACTGAACTCCATGCATTTCATGGATTCCGGCGGTTTCCCGAAGGACTGACTGACCTCGGGAGCTGTCGGTCTGTTGAGTGGAATGGAGCAAAACATGGAGTTCAATCGAAGGGCCACGCTGTGGCACACGCTGAGCACGGTGTTGATGTTCACCGTTCTCGGCGCCTGTGGTGTCAATTCAGAGGGGGATTCCCCCGCCAACGACGAGTCCGCGAAGCAGGAGGAAGAGGACTCGACGGACAAGGTGTCCGAGTTCGCGATAGACCCCTACGCGGACGCGGTGGCACCGGGCGGTGTCGTCGCCGTCCTCAACCCGAACAACGCAATAGGCGCGCCGAATGGGACGGTGGCGAGCTTCCTCGCGGCCCTGGGCGGCTCACTGAACCTGGACATGGGCGAAGGCGAGGAAGGCACTGGCCCGCTGCGCATCCACTACCGGGGCCTGACGGTGGCGGTGGTGGCGCAGGTGGAGTTCCTGCGGGCCGACATGACGGTCATCACCACCGGACAGGTGCGGCTCATCGAGCTGGGGCTCGGCACCTATACGGCGCTGGTCCCCTATACGAATGCCACGCCCTATCGCTTCGTGAAGCTGCGGGGCGGGCTGGCCGCCCTCTACCAGGTGGACGCGGTGGAGGCGACGGGACCGCTGTGCGGCGATGGCAGGGTGGTGACGGGCGAGGGCTGTGACGACGGCGCCCGCACGGGGGGCGACGGCTGTAGCGCCACCTGCCAGGTGGAGCCGGGGTACGCCTGTTCGGGCCAGCCCAGCGTCTGCACGGACGTCAATGAGTGCACCAACGGCACTTCTCAGTGCTCCACCAACGCCACCTGCACCAACACGCCGGGCAGCTACACCTGTACGTGCAAGGGTGGCTACACGGGCAACGGCAGGACGTGCAACGACATCAACGAGTGCACCAACGGCACCTCGCAGTGCTCCGCCAACGCCACCTGCACCAACACGCCAGGCAGCTACACCTGCGCGTGCAAGGGCGGGTACACGGGCAACGGCAGGACGTGCACGGACGTCAACGAGTGCACCAACGGCACTTCTCAGTGCTCCACCAACGCCACCTGCAGCAACACGCCGGGCAGCTACACCTGCGCATGCAAGGGCGGCTACACGGGCGATGGCAGGACGTGCACGGACGTCAACGAGTGCACCAACGGCACCTCGCAGTGCTCCGTCAACGCCACCTGCTCCAACACGCAAGGCAGCTACACCTGCGCGTGCAAGGGCGGCTACACGGGCAACGGCAGGACGTGCAACGACATCAACGAGTGCACCAACGGCACCTCGCAGTGCTCCGTCAACGCCACCTGCAGCAACACGCAGGGCAGCTACAACTGCACGTGCAAGGCGGGTTACTCGGGCAACGGGCGCACCTGCAATGACATCAACGAGTGCACGCTCGGGACGCACACCTGCACCCCGGGCCAGCGGTGCGTGAATCAGACCGGCGGCTTTGACTGCGTGCCCGGCAGCTGCCCGGCGCCGCAGGTCAAATGCTCGGGGCGGTGCGTGGACGCGAACACGGACGAGGCGAACTGCGGCTGCTGCGGCAACACCTGCGCCAGCGGGAGGACCTGCACGTCCGGAGTCTGCGGAACCAGCGTGACGCCGTTCCAGCTCACCGCGACGTGGGAGCAGGCGCTGGACACCCAGCTCATCATCCGGACGCCCTCCGGCGAGCTCGTCACCTACGAGGCTGGCATCACCGGCGAGCAGGCACGGGCGCCCGGCGGGGAGGAGGCCGCGCCTGCGCGAGGCATCTATGACGTCTGTCTGAAGACCACGAGCTTCGAGACGACGCATGGCGACGACAGCCCGCTGCCCTACACCCTCACGGTGAAGCGGCCGGGCCAGCCGAGCCGCATCCTGCGCGGCACCATCGTCGGTGCCGACGTGGAGGCCGCGTGCCATCCAGGCCACCCGTCCTTCGTCGAGTCCATCTCCTACCCTTGATGGCCTGAGCCGATGAGTCCCTGACGCGCGGGGAGCTGTCTTCCCCGCGCGCCACGGGCGCGGCGATGCGTCACTCGTAGCGCTTCCACGTGGTGCCGTCGAACGAGGCCACGTCGTCGCGGCCAATCGACCACAGCACGTCCTCCGCGGTCGCCAGCCCGTAGCACGTGGGTGTTCCCGCCTCGCCGAAGTCGACCTCGACGAGCCTGTCGCCCTCCAACGTGTACAGCGCGGACAGGGTGGCGACGTAGAGCTTGCCGCGGAACCAGCACAGGTCCCACAAGTCACTCGTCATTTCCTCCGCCCAGGGGACCGCGGCGAAGGCGCTTCCGCGCCCCTTGAGCAGCACGCCCTTCTGCCCCGCCACATAGACGGTGCCATCCGACGCGCAGCAGACGGCGCTGAGGATGACGCGCGTGGGGCTCTCGCAGGGCGACCAGCTCTTCCCGTCATAGCGCCACACCTCTCCGCCCCAGCCCGCGGCATAGAGGTCGGTCTCCGAGGTGCCGTCCATGGCCTCGAAGCCCGCCTTCTTCGTGGCCTCCGCGGCAGGCGCGTTCATCGCCACCCACTTCGCCTCGCCGATGCGCTTGTAGACCTGTCGCTTCATCCCACAGGCGTAGACCCACCCCGCGATTTCGCGCGCGTTGCGAATCATCACCGGCGCGGGCTTCAGCGCCTCGTTCTTGCTCTTCCCACCGACGTAGGTGACGACCTCTCCATCCTCCCCCACCACGACCATCTTCTCGGAGGGCTGTCGCGCCACCGCGATGGCCGTCGAGTTCCAGGTCGTGTCCACGCCGTCGGCCCAGTCCCCACCGTCGACGCTCACCACGCTGGTATGCGCAATCTCGTCCCTGAGCAGCGTCTTGCCCTTGCTGATGATGTAGACAAGGTCATGAAACCGTGCGGCGCCTCGGCCGAGTTCTCGTGTCGCGATGATGGGGTTTTTCATGGGGTACCTGACGGATGAATACCCCACCTCTCCGGGCGAAGCCCAGGTTCGACCGGGCGAGGCAGCCACACCCTGAAGCGGGTGCCCTCCTCGGCGGAGTCCACGTCGATGCGCCCACCGTGCCCCAGGACAATCTGCCGGGAGATGTAGAGCCCCAGGCCGATGCTGCCTTTATTCGTGCGTGCCTCGGGGCCTCGCCGGTACGGCTCGAAGAGGGTGGGCAACAGGTCCGGAGGAATGGGAGCGCCCGCGTTGTGGACCTCCAGGCACACGCCTTCCTCTTCCTGCCGGAGCACCACCCGCACGAGCGAGCCCGGCTCGCTGTGCTGGAGCGCGTTGCCCACCAGGTTGGTCACCACCTGCGCCAGCCGGTCCTCGTCCGCGTCCAGCCGCCCGTCTCCGTGCAGCTCCACGTGGACATGCCGCTGGGGATGCGCGAGCAACAGCTCATCCACGGCCTGCCGTATCAGTCCATGCAGGTCCATGGGACGCGGCCGGATGGGAATGCGCTCGCCCACGCGCGCCTGGGTGAAGTCCAGCAGGTCGCGAATCATGCGCGTGGCCCGCTGCGTCGCATCGCGAATGCGTCCGATTCCCTTCACCCCTTCCTCGGACAGCCCGGCGCGCCGGAGCAGCGCGGTGGCCGTCAGGTGGATGGCGTTGAGGGGATTGCGCAGGTCGTGGCTCACGATGGCCACCACGTCCTCGCGGACCCGCACCGCCTCGCGCGCCTCCCGGTACAGCCGCGCGTTCTCGATGGCCACCGCCGCGCGGTCGGCCGCGCCTCGCGCCAATTCCACCAGCGCCTCCATCTCCGCGGGCGCATGCGGACGCGTCCACACCAGGTGGATGAGCCCCAGGGCGCGCCCGCGAGACACCAGCGGCACCAGCGCGGAGGACCGGGGCGACAGGGCCTCCAGCAGCGCGCGGTGCGCCGCGTTGGTGGACACGGACTCCAACCAGTCCGGCGTCACCTGGGGCACGGCGAGGGCCTCGGCTCGCGCCAGCGCCCGGCTCAGCGGCGTGTCCACGTCCACGCGGGGAGCGTAGGGCATGATGCGGCGGATGAGCTCCTGGCGCGAAGGCTCCCTCGCGGCGGCCTCCAGCCGGACGAGCTTCCCTTCCCCATCCAGCAGGTCCACCGTGCAGTAGTCGGACAGGTGCGCCACCACCAGGCCCGCGAGGCTCCGGAGGGTCGCCTCCAGCTCCAGCGAGCCTGACAGCACCCTCCCCGCCTCCAGCAGGAAGTCCCGGGCCGCGTTCGTGCGGCGGATGTCGGTGATGTCCGTGGAGATGCCGCAGACGAAGGGCCCGTCCGGTCGCGCCCCGCCGGGCAGTGGGAACTTCATGGCGAACCAGGTGCGCACGCCCTTCACACCGGGGATGTACTCGTCCGCCATCAGGGGCGCGTGCGTGTCGCGCACCCGCGCGTCGTGCTCACGGTTGCTGTGCGCCACATCGAAGGGGAACAGGCCGTAGTCCGTCCTCCCGAGGATGCGCGAGCGCGGTATCCCCAGCGCCTCCTCGAAGCTCCGGTTGACGAGGACGAAGCGCCCCTGTGCGTCCTTCGCGAAGATGACGGGCGGGGCGTGGTCGATGATGGCCTGGAGCCAGGCGCCGTCATCATGCATGTGGGAGTTCGCCGAGTGACGGCTCACCGCGTCCGCGGTCGCCTCCGCCAGCACCGCCTCCACGATTCGCAGCTCACGAAGGGACGCTCTCGCCCCGACCTCCTCGAGCAGCTCCAGCAGGCAGTCGTGGAACAGGCCGTACTCTCGCGCCAGCAGGCCCACGTCCGCGTCCGGGCGTTCCTGCCAGCGCTCCGCCTGCCCGACGCGCAGGGCATGGAGCATGGCGGGAGACGGAGGAACGCGCGCTTCCCAGAGCGCCCGGGTGAGGGCTTCCAGGAGCACCGGGAGCAGCTCCACCAGCCTGCTTTCGGCGAGGCCCCGGGGACCGCGCTCCCGCTCCACCCGGCGTACGTAGCGAGCCCTCAGCTCACTCTCCCAACCGGCCAGCAAGTCCCCCACCCGAGCGGCGGAGGCATCCCCCTCGTGCATCACGCGCGGCTCCTTCCTGAAACGACTGCGCGGCGCGTCCTCACGGACACCCTCGCGCGCCCTCCCTCACGAACCCCATCGCCCCCGTGTCCCTTCCAGGGGGAAGCGGGACTCGCTCCAGATCTACGCATGGGAGCCCCGGGGGCTCATGCGGTCAGCCGACCGTGAAGCCCCCAGGCCAGGCAATCCGCCAGCCCCCGGTCGCCTGCCCCCACCTTCCGGAGGTCGTCGCCTCGCTCGATTCCCCAAGGCACGCGCCCGTGCTCAGCCCTCGCTCCGGATGAAGTGCGCCACCCAGGCCTCCAGCCCCCGGAGCCGGCCGCCCATGAGGTACGGGCAGCACGACAGCCCGGTGCGCCGCTCCACGGGCCCCGCGTCGGAGAAGTAGGGCTTCAAACCACTGCTCTGCGACGTCCGGAACTTCAACTCCTTCGGCGGCTCGTTCCACTGCGCCACACTGGATGTCCGGCGGCGAGGGGGCCTCCAGACCTCCTTCTAGGGACGCTGGAAGGAGTGCCAGTCCGCGAGGGGTCCGTTAAAAAGGGCCCCCATGACGGCACTGGCTGACCTCTTTCCGACCGACGAGCAGATTCCCCCGGGTGTGCGGCTCCCCGCCTATCTCGAGCAGCGCGAGTACCTGGTCGGCGGCGAGCTCCGGACGTGGGCGGGAGACCTCAGCCCCGTGCGCAGCCCCGTCTACGTGCAGACGCCCGAGGGCCTGAAGCAGAAGGTGATGGGCGCCACGCCGCTGCTCACCTCTCGCGAGTCGCTGGAGGCGCTCGCTGCGGCCGTGAAGGCGTATGACCTGGGCCGGGGGGTCTGGCCGACGATGAAGGTCGCCGAGCGCATCGAAGCCGTCGAGCGCTTCGTGGTGGCGATGCGTGCCCAGCGCACGGCGGTGGTGAATCTCCTGATGTGGGAGATTGGCAAGACGCAGCCGGACTCCGAGAAGGAGTTCGACCGCACCATCGACCTCATCGTGGAGACCATCCGCGCGCTGAAGGAGCTGGACCGCACCTCGTCCCGCTTCGTGCAGGAGCAGGGAATCATGGCGCAGATTCGCCGGGCCCCCATGGGCGTGGCGCTGTGCATGGGGCCCTACAACTACCCGCTCAACGAGACGTTCAGCACGCTCTTCCCCGCCCTGCTGATGGGCAACACGGTGGTGTTCAAGCCGGCGAAGTTCGGCGTGCTGCTCATCCGCCCCTTGCTGGAGTCGTTCCGCGACTGCTTCCCGCCGGGCGTCATCAACATCATCTACGGCAAGGGCCGCGAGACGGTGGGCGCGCTGATGGAGAGTGGCCAGGTGGACCTCTTCGCCTTCATCGGCACCAACCGGGGCGCCAGCGAGCTGAAGAAGATGCACCCCCGGCCCCACCGTCTGAAGTCCGTGCTGGGGCTGGACGCGAAGAACCCGGCCATCATCCTGGAGGACGCGAACCTGGATGAGGCGGTGAAGGAGTGCATCACCGGGACGTTGTCCTTCAACGGCCAGCGGTGCACGGCGCTCAAGCTGCTCGTGGTGCACCGGAGCATCGTCGATGCCTTCCTGAAGAAGTTCACCGCCGCGGTGGACCAGCTCAAGCCCGGCATGCCGTGGGAGCCGGGCGTCTCCGTCACGCCCCTGCCCGAGCCGGGCAAGGCGGACTACCTCCAGGGCCTCGTGGACGACGCGGTGTCCAAGGGTGCGCGCGTGGTGAACGCGACGGGAGGCCAGGCGGCCCATTCCTTCTACGCGCCGACGGTGGTGTACCCGGTGACGCAGGACATGCGACTGGCGAGCGAGGAGCAGTTCGGCCCCGTCGTCCCGGTGATGGTGTTCGACGAGGACGAGGAGGTGGTGCGGCTGGTGGTGAACTCCCAGTTCGGCCAGCAGCTGAGCCTGTTCGGAAAGGACTCGGCGCGCATCGGCCGCTTCATCGACGCGTTCTCCAACCAGGTCGGCCGCATCAACCTCAACTGCCAGTGCCAGCGAGGCCCCGACACCTTCCCCTTCAACGGGAGGAAGGACTCGGCCGAGGGCACGCTGTCCGTCGCGGATGCGTTGCGCGTGTTCTCCATCCGCACGCTCGTCGCCACGAAGACGACGCCCGCCAACACCACGCTCGTCCAATCCATCCTGACCCGGCGGGAGTCGGACTTCCTCACCACGGACTTCCTCTTCTGACGAGCCACCCACGGCGAGAAGGGGCCCGTCGATTTTCCGCAACAGCGGGCTCCGGCCTGTCTCCTCCTGTCGGGGGTTGGTTCCCCACCGACTTGATGCAGGAGGACCCGATGAAGAAGATGCTGCGTGCCCTGTCACTGTCCCTCTCGCTGTCCCTCCTCGCCACGGCATGTGGCGACTCCCATGAAAAGGAAGAGGAGGGGGGCGCGCTCCAGTGCCATGCCGTGAGCTGGTGCTCGAACATGAGCGTGGACGACACCGAGGTGACGAACGCGCCGGCGCTCACCGGAGGAACCCTTCCGGACGGCCTCTATCGCCTCGAGCAGGGCCTCGGTGCTCGGTCCACCGAAGCCATGCTCATCAAGGGAAGCTCCTTCATCCACCTGGAGCAGGTCTGGGACAACACGCTGGGGACCTGGAAGGTAGCGGACGGAAAGCTGGTGATGACGAGGGCCACCTCCTGCGACGCCTCGGGCGAGAGCTCGCTGGAGTCCAACCAGGACATCTTCACCTTCGCGGTCCGTGGGGATGAGCTCTTCACCCGGTATGACGATGTCGACCAGTCCGTCAGGCGCTGGAAGCGCGTGAGCGACCTGTGCGAGGCGTCCAACTCGTTCAAGTGCCGTGGGAGTCGTCCGTGCTCCTGTATCAGCGCGACGAACGAGTCCCTGACGGGCAACCAGAACTGCACCCTCTGACCCTCTCGAGCGGAAACGGACGGCTCGGACGGGACGGGCCGCGCCCAGGGCTCAATCGAACTCGAGCGCGCGCTGGAAGTCAGCCGGGTTGGAGGCGGCGCCCTGGGCGGTCTCGAGGGTGATGAGCCCCTCGCGGTAGAGCTGTGTCAGGTGCTGGTCGAAGGACTGCATGCCGAACATGTCGCGGCCCTTCTCGATGACGTCCTTCAGCTCGTTGGCGCGGTCATCCCGGATGTACTGCTCCACCGTCTTCGTCTGCACCATGATTTCCAGCGCCACCGTGCGCCCCTTGCCGCTGGCCCGGGGCAGGAGCCGCTGGGACACCGTCGCCTTCAGACAGTCCGCCAGCCGCATGCGCACCATCGTCTGCTCCTCGGCGGGGAACACGGACACCAATCGGTTGATGGTGCGCGAGGCATCCGTCGTGTGCACCGTGGAGAGCACCAGGTGGCCCGTCTCCGCCGCCTTGAGCGCGATGTCGATGGTCTCCGTGTCCCGCATCTCCCCCACCAGGATGACATCCGGGTCCTGGCGCAGCGCCCCTCTCAGCGCCACCGCGAAGCTCGTCGTGTCCGAGCCAATCTCGCGCTGGGAGATGGACGACTTGATGTTCTTGTAGATGAACTCGATGGGGTCCTCGATGGTGAGGACGTGCAGGTTCTCCGTGCGATTGATGTGGTCAATCATGGATGCCAGCGTGGAACTCTTCCCGGAGCCCGTCGCGCCCGTCACCAACACCAACCCTCGCTCGTTGCTCGCAATCGTCTTGAGCACCTGCGGCAGGCCCAGCCCGTCGATGGTAGGGATTTCATCCGGGATGATGCGCAGGATGCACGCCAGCGAGCCCCGCTGACGGTAGATGTTCACCCGGAAGCGCGCGACCCCCGGCAGGCTGTAGGACGCGTCGCACTCCTGAAGCGTGTCCAATTGCTTCTTGATGGAGGGGTCCGTGATGACGTGGAACGCCACCTGCTTGGTGTGGTCCGCCTGAAGCTTGTCCATCTTCAGGGGGCGCAATGCGCCGTTCACCCGGTAGATGGGCGGGTCACCCGGGCGGAAGTGGATGTCCGATGCGCCATTCTGCACACCCACCGAGAGCAGCTTGTTCAGCGTTGCCAGGTCCAGGAGACAGCCTCACTTCAACGAGGAGAACCCGGGATTCTAGGGCAACGCCTCTCACCTGCCCACGGAGTGGGTAATGACCTCGCGGCCCCTGGGTTGGGAGAACCCCGGCCCCCACGTGTCACTCGGCGGCGAGGACCTCGGCGGGAATGGGCGCGAGCGGCACCATGACAAACCGCTGCGCGGTGTTGCCTGTCATCAGGCCCTTGGAGAGCGTGGACATCTGACCGGCGATGCGCCTCCAGCGGCCTTCCTCGACGAGGAACTCGCCCCGCGCCACATAGGACATCTCCATCATCCCAGGCATCGACTTCGACGGGTCGGGGTGCTCGAACTTGCCGTCGTGCCGCTCCGCGAGCGTGAAGTCGATGACGGCCACCGTGCGCCCCTCCGCCTCGCGCTCCAGCGCCACCAGCTCCACGCGGTTGAGGACTTCATGCTCGCCCTGCCACCGGCCGCCCATCTTCAGGAGGTCCGCGCTGTGGGTCCACACCTCCCCCACGGAGACCGGCTTTGTGGGCAGCTCCACCATGAACGCCAGCAGGTTGCGCTGCTCTCGCTTGAGGTCGCTGGTCACCAACCCCGAGGGCATCAGACTCCCACGCAACTGCACCGTGCCCTCCATGGACTTCATCGCCTTCGCCATCGCCTGGTCCTGCTTCGACGGGCGCCTGGCCTTGGGCATGTCCATCCGCGTCACCACCACCTTGGCGGCCACGTCGCCCGAGGGCTTTGGCGTGAGCACCAGCACCATCTCTGACTGCGTGGGCTGCTGAATCGTGAAGAGCTGCCGACGCTTGCCCGCGGAGACGCCCTGCAGCTTGAGGCTGGAGAGGTCCACGCGCATCCGGCCGCCCTGGGGGTCCGTGTCCTCCGTCGTGTACGCGTAGCCCAACGACTCCGGCGGCACCTTCCACCGGAGCGTCACCGGAGCGGAGCTCGCCGCCCCCGTCGCGGCGGGAGGCGCCGCGCCCAGCAGGAGGGCGGACGACAACGAGAGCAGCAGCACGACGGGAAGCGCGGGGCGGCGGGGCATGGCCACATCATCAAGGGCCCACCCCGCCGCGCGAAAGCCCCACCGCGCTGAACCCATGCACCCGCACGGTGTCTTGAATCGAGCACCCCTCCCCTCCCCCTGGCTGGCGCGGGGTGCTTCCCACGGGCACCCTGGCGCGCCTGGCTGCGTGATGCACCAACGCACCAGCGTCCGCACACGACGCGGGTGGATGCGGGCCCGGTGGGGCTCGTTCCTCTTTCCGGGAGGTTGCAGCCACTCCTGGCCAGGGGCCCTCGCCTTGCACGGGCAGCGTCGCAGTCGTCCCCTCTTACCCCTGGGTCGTCCATGAGCGTCTCTCACACTTTCCTGCGTCGGCTGACGGTGGGCGGTGTCCTCGCCGGAGCCGTCATCGTCGCCTGTGCCACCACTTCGCCCTCATCCTCTCCGGTGGGCTCGACGGACACTCCGTCCGCCCAGGCACTCCCGCCGGGGTGCAACCCGGACCCCACCTGTCCCGGCTCCACGTGCGCCACGGCCATCACCCCCGCGCAGTCGGTGGTGCCAGTGGACGCGTGCCCTCGCTTCGGCGAGTTCCAGTCCGACGTGGACGTCTACTCGTGGAACACCTTCATCGCGCTCAACTGGCCGGCGACGACGTCCGCGTGCGCGCCCAACACCCAGGTCAGCATCCTCACGGGACAGGGGCCGACCGTCTGGGAGACCTACCCGGAGGACACCGACATCTTCGTGCCACCCGGGAGCAAGCCCGGCGCCTGGTGCACGTTCAACACGCCGGCGGCCCTGGAGACGAAGCTGCGGCGGCTGACGAAGCTGACCGAGGCCGGCCGACTCGAGGCCGTCAACGCGAACGTGGACAAGCTGCTCGTGAGTGACTCCAAGGCGTCCGCCATCGTCATCGAGAGGTTCCCCGACATCAAGCAGGCCGTCGGCGGACCCCTGACGGACCAGAACGGCCGGTTCGTGCGCTACGAGAAGCGACTGAACCAGGACGAGTACAACTACCTCATCACCAACAACCTCTGGAACGCGGCGGGTCAGACGAGCGCCACCATCTCCTTCCCCACCGGTCCCACCCAGAACCCCGGGCCCTGCAATGGCAAACCCTGCGGTCCAGTGGGCGCCATGGAGGTCAAGGCGGCGTGGAAGGTGTTGTCCGCGCAGGAGGTCGCCGGAAAGCGCTTCTACATGCGCAAGGCGTGGGTCCTCAACGACGAGTCGGGCGCCCCGAGTCCCGGAGCCAACCCCGTCACCGTGGGACTGGTGGGACTGCACATCATCCACAAGACGGCCAGCCAGGCGAAGTGGTTCTGGTCCACCTTCGAGCAGGTGGACAACACGACGTCGTCCTTCTTCAACCCGCACTGCACGACGAACTGCCAGCCCAACCAGCAGACGGCGACCCAGCCGTACACGGAGCTCGCTCCGGACGGCGGGCCGCTCAACGCGCCGGTGCAGGTGACTCGCACCACGCCCATCCAGGCCGACCCCAGCCTGAATGCGTATTACCGGGGGCTGCTCAAGGGTTCCGTCTGGGCCAACTACCAGCTCATCAGCACCCAGTGGGCCACGGGTGGAGCGCCCCAGGGAACGCCGCCAGTGCTCGCCAACACGACGATGGAGACCTTCATCCAGCCGACCGCGTCCTGCATGGGCTGCCACTCCAACGCCCCCAAGGCGAGCGGCAGTGGGACGGCGGACTTCAGCTTCCTGATGCTCGAGGCGCAGTAGGCCTGCCCGCGGCATTGACAACCACCCCTCGCGACCGAACCCTTCCAGCGAAGCCAACGCCAGGGGACCGATGACCGACGAGGCGAGCAACGCCTCGCCTCTCCACTCCGAGCAGGAGGGCCGCCACGCATGGACACGGCAGACGAGGCGGCCTTCATCTCCACCGGACACCTCCCCTCTTCGGAGCGAGTCGGGGAGCTGGTCATCGAGGCGCACCGACGCCATCGAGAGAACACGGAGGGAGCGTGCTCCCAGGTCTACCCCGCGCTGGCGAGGGTGGACCCCCGCCTCTTCGGCGTGTGCGTCGCCGGCATCAACGGCAGCAGCCACGGAGCGGGCGACGTGGACCACCCGTTCACCCTCATGAGTGTGTCCAAGCCGTTCGTCTTCGCCCTCGTCTGCCAGGCGCTGGGCCCGGAGGTGGCGCGGCGCAAGCTGGGGGTCAATGCCACCGGCCTGCCGTTCAACTCGGCCATGGCGATAGACCAGAGCCCGGACGGGCGCACCAACCCCATGGTGAACTCAGGAGCGCTCGCGACGACGAGCCTGGTGCCGGGCACCAGCCCCGAGGCCCGGTGGCGGTTCATCCACGAGGGGTTGTCACGCTTCGCCGGCAGGCCCCTCGTGCTCGACGAGGAGGTGTATGTCTCCGCGACGAAGACACACCACCGCAACCAGGGGCTCGCCTGGCTGCTGCATGGCCTGGGCCGCCTGGAGACAGAGCCCTCCCTCACGACGGAGCTCTACACGCGTCAGTGCTCGCTCGCGGTGACCGCCAGGGACCTCGCGGTGATGGGGGCCACGCTCGCGGACGGAGGCGTCAACCCGGTGACCCGGGCCCGGGTGGTCGACGCGGAGGTCTGCCACCACGCGCTCGCGGTGATGGCCACGGCGGGGATGTATGAGACCTCGGGAGACTGGCTCTATGACGTGGGCACTCCCGGCAAGAGTGGCATTGGCGGCGGAATCGTCACCGTCGCGCCGGGCAAGGGTGGGTTGGGCACGTTCGCCCCACGGCTCGACGCCGCGGGCAACAGCGTCCAGGGGCAGCTCGCCGCGCGCTTCCTGTCACAGCGGCTCGGCTTGAGCCTGTTCAGGTCGAGCCCCGACGCCTGAGGCAGGCCGCTCTCTGGCGGCCAGTCGACGAGGGGCTTGTCTTCGACAGCGGGCATGACCGCGCCGGATATCGCGTGACTACATTTTCGCGAGTTCGACAGTCAGCGCCGCGCTGGCACAGCGCCCGAGGACAGAGCCATGACGATGACGTTTCCAACGTACCATGCGGAAGCAGTGTCTGACTTCCATCCCGCGCCTTCCGTGGATGAGCTCGAGGCCACCACGCTCCAGGTCTCACGGGCCCTGCCCAAAGAGGCGGGCGTCCTGGGCATCCCTGTCGGAGTCGATGGGGAGGTCCCCCGTGAGCTGGGGCTCAACCGGGCCCAGCTCAAGGCGGCTGGCTTTACGGGCAAGGTCGGCCAGTCCCTCGTCATTCCACGCGCGGAGGGTTCGGCGCTCGTCGTCGTCGGCATCGGAGAAAAGGCAGACAGTGACCTCGCGTCCCTGCGCGATGCCGCGGCGACCTTCGCACGGGCGGCGGGCCATTACGTCCACCTCGGCTTCACGCTGCCGGACCTCGGCGGCATCGCGCCCGACGTCGCCGCGCAGGCGGTCGTCGAGGGAGTCCTCCTGGCGCGCTATCGCTATCGCCCGCTCAAGCGCACGTCCCAGCAGGAGCCGCCCCTGGAGGCCCTTACGCTGCTGACGTCGTCGCTGCCCCTCGAAGAGGTGAAGCGCGGCGTCGAGCGTGGCCGAATCACGGCCCGGGCCACCGAGCTGGCCCGAGACCTCGCCAACGCGCCGGCCACGCTCCTCACCGCGCGCCGCGTGGAGGAGATTGCCCGCGTGGTGGCGGCCGCGTCGGGGCTGGACATCGAGGTCTTCGACGAGAAGGCCCTCGCGAAGATGGGCTGCGGCGGCATGCTCGGGGTGAATGCCGGGAGCGCGGAGCCTCCGCGCCTCATCAAGCTCTCGTACCGGCCGAAAGACGAGCGAGGCAAGGCCCTCGAGCCCCTCGGCCGCGTGTCGTTGATTGGCAAGGGCATCATGTATGACTCGGGCGGACTCGGCCTGAAGCCCAACGATCTGGTCCACGCCGCGATGAAGACAGACATGTCCGGCGCGGCGGCCATCCTTGCCGCCATGTCCACCTTGTCCGCGCTCGGCGTCAAGGCCTCCGTCACCGGGTATCTCATGTGCACGGACAACATGCCGGGAGGCAAGGCAATGCGGCTCGGCGACGTCCTGACGGCCCGGGGCGGGAAGACCATCGAGGTCCTGAACACCGACGCCGAGGGCCGGCTGGTGATGATGGACGGCCTGGTCCTCGCGACGGAGGAGAAGCCGGCCCCCGATGCCATCCTCGACATCGCCACGCTCACCGGAGCCTGTGAGCGGGCCCTGGGCAACGACAACGCCGGGGTCATGGGCAACCATCAGGGCATCGTCGACCAGGTGCGCGCGGCGGCCGAGAAGTCCGACGAGACGGTGTGGCAGTTCCCGCTCGACAAGCGCCTGCGGGGCGAGCTCGATTCAGAGGTCGCGGACCTCAAGAACATCGGCGGGGTGAACGCGGGTCAAATCACCGCGGGCCTGTTCCTGGAGGAGTTCGTCGACGGCATTCCCTGGGCGCACATCGACATGGCGGGGACGTCGCGAATCGACAGCGACAAGGCGTGGCGCTCCAAGGGGGCAACGGGCTACGGCGCGCGGCTGCTCATCGAGTTCCTGCGCTCGTTCAGCGCGCCCAAGGAAACCCGCCACTGACAGGTGCGGCAAGGGGCGCCCGCCACCGCGCGGGCCCCCTCAAGCCAGGGAGTGCCCGGCGCTCGCGGGGTGGGCGCGCGGCCCGCGAGCGGAGACGGCGATGCTGAGCTGCGCGGCCCAGTACAGCAACATGATGGCGTAACCAGCGCCGGGCACGGGCTGCACGAAGAGCCTGATGGCGAGCAGTCCGTCACTGACGGCGAACAGCAGCGCTCCGGCGAACGCGGCCCGCTGCTCCAGGCGTGACAGGCCGGGCGTGCCCAGCATCGCCGCCGCGCGCCAAGTCATCGTGCAGATGACGGCGACATAGACTGTCACGGGGAGCGCCATGTCCCCCAGGCCGGGCCACAGGAACACGCTGGCGCTCACGGCCAGGAGCAGGAAGGGCAGCGCCCTCACCCACTGGAGCCCGCGCGTCACGGTGAGGTACGCGGCGGTGTAGCTCACGTGGGCCAACAGGAAGGCGCCCAGGCCGGGCAGGAAGAACTCCGGCCCCAGGTCCAGCAACACGTCGCCGAGCAGCGACAGCCCCAGGCCCGCGAAGACCCAGCGGGCATAACGCTCCCGAGGGGGCCACTGCCACAGGAGCAGGCAGAGCATGGGCACCGCCTTCGTCATCAGCCGGACCTCGGGGCGCCCCGTGTCCATCGCGAGGAGGAAGCCCACCGCGCCCACGACTCCGACTCCCGCGAGAATCCTCGACCCACCACCCGTCAGCATGGGTGGCAGCCTAGCGCGGCGCCGTCCCAGGCAGGTACGCGCCGCGAGCGCTCAAGCCGTGGCGGCGGGCATGGCGCGGGGCTCCATCCGGAACCACCGGTAGCCGTACCCCTCCAGCGTCACCCGATGCCGCCCTGCCTTGCCCGGCGCGGAGTGCGCCTCCGACAGGAGATGCACCAGCCGCGCCGGAGGCCCACCGGGCGAGAAGCCCACCTCGCACGCCTTGCCAGACAGGTTGTGCAGCATCACCAGCGTCTCGCCCTTCCAGTCGTAGCGCAGCGCGAGGACGTGCGGAGGCCTCACACGCAGGAGCTTCCACGCGCCCCAGCCCAACTCCGGGCACTCCTTGCGCATGCGCACCATGCGCTCCATCCAGTTGAGCAGCGAGGACGGGTCCCTGCGCTGTTGCTCGACATTCACCTGGGGGAAACCAAAGGGCGCCCTGGCCACCACCGGGCGGAAGGGCTCCGGCGCCCGGGTGAAGCCCCCATGGGGCTCGTTGGACCACTGCATGGGCGTTCGCACGCTCTGCCGCTCGTGCAGGGACAGGTCCTCGCCCATGCCCAGCTCGTCTCCGTACCAGAGCACCGGAGTGCCCGGCAGCGAGAGCATCAGGCTGAACGACAGCTCCAGCCGGCGACGGTCCGCCGCGAGCATGGGGGCAAGCCGCCTGCGCAGTCCCCGCCCATACAACTGCATCCTCGGCTCCGGGCCCAGCTCCGCGAAGACGCGCTTGCGCGCCGCCGCTGGCAGCCGCCCCAGGTCCAGCTCGTCGTGGTTGCGCAGGAAGTTCGCCCACTGCGCCAGGTGGGGCAGCCGGGGCGCGGAGCGCAGCGCCTCCACCAGCGGCGTCGCGTCCTCCGTCACCAGCGAGAGGAAGAAGTTCTGGTTGGCGGCGAAGTTGAAGACCATCTGCATCCGGTCTCCCTCCTTGCCGTAGAAGTTCATCACCTCGTCCATGGTGACATTGGCTTCCGCCAGGAGAATGGCATCCCCGCTGCGCCACGAGAGGAACTCCCTCATCCGGCTGAGCAGCGCGTACGGGTCCTTGTTCCCGTGGTCCTTCGTCCCCTTGAGCTCCACGAGGAAGGGAACCGCGTCCACGCGGAAGCCGGACACGCCCAGCTCCAGCCAGAAGCCCATCACCTTGAGCAGCTCCTCGCGCACGGCGGGGTTGGCGACGTTGAGCTCCGGCTGGAAGGGAAAGAAGCGGTGGAAGTACCAGCGCTTCACCGCGGGGACCTGCGTCCAGGTGGTGCTCTGCGAGCCGGGGAAGACCATGCCCTCATGCGCGTCGCGGGGCTTCTTGTCGGACCACACGTAGAAGTCATGGAAGCGGCTGTCGCGGCCCTTGCACGCGTCCAGGAACCACGGGTGCCTGTCGCTGGTGTGGTTGACGACCAGGTCGATGATGACGCGCATCCCGCGCTGCTTCGCCTGGTGCGTGAACTCCACGAAGTCACCGGGGGTCCCCAGCCGGGGGTCCACGCCATAGTGGTCGGTGATGTCGTAGCCGTTGTCGCGGTTGGGCGTCGGGTGGAAGGGCATCAACCACAGACAGGTGACACCCAGGCCGGCCAGATAGTCCAGGCGACGCTGGAGGCCGATGAAGTCGCCCACGCCGTCGCCGTTTCCGTCCATGAACGTCTCGACGTCCAGGCAGTAGATGACCGCGTTCTTGTACCAGAGGTCCTGAATCATCCGTCTCCCTGCGTGCAGGGTGGGGATGCCGAGGCAGAGGCGCCGCCACGACGTGACACATGCGTGCGACAGCGCACACTTGGTCATCAGGTGGACTCGCGAAACCAAGAAGGCGACACCAACGTGCGCGCGCATGCTCACGCTCGGCTACCACGCCTCCCACGAGCAGATTCCTCCCAGCGAACTGCTTCGACTGGTACAGCGCGCGAACGCGGCGGGCTTCACGGCGGCGCTCAACTCCGACCACTTCCACCCATGGAGCGAGGCACAAGGACACAGCGGCTTCGCCTGGAGCTGGATGGGCGCGGCCCTGGCCACCACGAAGCTGACGAGCCTGGGCGTGGTGAACGCACCGGGACAGCGCTACCACCCCGCCATCATCGCGCAGGCACTGGGGACGCTCACGGAGATGTTCCCAGGACGCGCCTGGGCGGCGCTGGGCAGCGGGCAGCTCGTCAACGAAGGCGTGACGGGGGAGCCCTGGCCGCCGAAGGATGTGCGCAACGCCCGGCTGCGCGAGTGCGTGGACGTGATGCGCGCCCTCTTCCGGGGAGAGACGGTGACGCACCGAGGACTCGTCCGGGTGGAGGAGGCGAAGCTCTACTCACGCCCGGCCCAGGCGCCCCTGCTGGTGGGCGCGGCCATCACTCCCCAGACGGCGGAGTGGGTGGGGAGCTGGGCGGATGGCCTCATCACCGTGAGCAAGCCTCCCGAGGAGCTGCGGAAGATGGTGGAGGCCTTTCATCGCGGAGGCGGCGAGGGCAAGCCCATGTTCCTCAAGGTGCAGCTGTCGTGGGCCGAGGACGAGCAGGCCGCGCTCCAGGGCGCCATGGAGCAGTGGGCTCCGAACATCTTCGCCAGCTCCGTGCTCACGGACCTGCGCCGCCCCTCCCAGTTCGAGGAGCTTGCGCGCACGGTGCAGCCCAGGGATTTGGAGGGCCACGTGCGAGTGGCCTCCAGCCTCCAGCGCCACGTGGACTGGCTCTCCCAGGACGTGGCGCTCGGGTTCAGTCACCTCTACCTGCACAACGTCAATCGCTGGCAGGAGCCGTTCATCGACGCCTTCGCCGCGCGGGTGCTGCCAGCGCTGCGCTGAGCCCCTCACGTCAGGCGCATGCCGCCCCGGCACGGGCTTGGACCCGTGCCGGGGCGAGCCGTCACAGGACCTTGGCGAAGGTGATGGTGCCCGCGCCACTGGTGAATGTCACGCCTTGCGCGGTGAGACAGTTGTCGAGGTCCGTCGTGAGGAGGGCCACGGTGATGACAATGGTCGCGCCGCTGAACTTCCCACTGCTCAGCGTCCCCGTATAGACGACGACCGCGCCCCCGGGGCGTACGTCGATGGTGGCGGTGACGGACGCGTTGCTCGTGGAGTTGTCATTCCAGTTGATGACCGCATCGAAGGTTGAATCTCCCGTCACACAGCTCAAGGTGCCGCCGCCAGTGGCGGTGAAGGTACCGGAGGGCAAGGTCAGCGGCACACCGACGCAGGGCCCGAAGCTTCCCATCGCCGTCGCGGAGATGGCCTGGGCTTCGAGCTTGATGCCTGGATTGTACGTCGCCGCGATGGTGCCAGGGCACTCCAGGGCCACGAGCTGCGCGCTCGCTGGACTGGCGAAGAGGACGACTCCGAATGTGAGAACAAGGAAGCAAGGGATTGACTGCGCACGACGACTGATCTGGCTGGACATGGGACTCCCTCGCTCGCGGGTGAACTTGTCTGACTTATGCGAGCGATATGCATTTGCGGGAAGTGATTGCGATGATTCAACCCATCCCCCAAGCGCCACCCGCACGACTCAACACGGGCATCGTACCTTCGTCCGAGGACAGGTCCCGCAATCCCAGCTCAATTCAATCCAACAGCCTCAATGAACAGCACCCGTCGCCAGCCCTCACTCCGGCTTGGGTCCGCCCGGGGCTCCCCGCGCACCCGTGCCGCTCTCCCGGGAGGAGGGATGCAAGCCCGCAGCCTGTTTCACTGCGGGGGAGTTCTGGCTCCCTCGACGGCGACGGCGGCGGCGCTTCATCGCGGCGCTCCCCGACGGCCCCCCCAATTCCCGGAGCACCACCGCGCGCGCGCCGGCCTCCAGCCTCAGCTCCTGCATGAGCGTCTGCGCCTGCCGCGCGCCGGACGGATGACGCAGCGCCTCGGCGAGCCGCTCGACGACATCGATTCGCAACGCCACGGAGCCCAGCACCTCGTACCCGAAGGCTCGCGCCTCCCTCGCGCCGAACACAGACGCCTCGAGCGAAACTTCACTCGGCACCCCCTTGGGTGCGGGCTTCTGGAGAAACAGCGCCGTCAGCATGCAGCGCCGCTCCATCGCCGGAGGCGACAGGGCGTTGGCCACGTAGAAATAGCGTCGCCCCTCGCGAACGCCCAGCGTCCTCAAGCGCTCTCGCGACTCCCCGTCCATCAGCCCCCACTGCTCCCGGGCCTCGCCCTGGGTAATCACTCCCACCCCTTCCGCCAGGCGGTAGGAGAGTCCCCGCGTCACCGCGGAGCGCCCCGCGCCAGTGAGGGACTCGGCGGGAAAACCTCCCATCGCCTCGGTGACCAGGTCCCTCGCCAGGGCGTTCAGCCGCCGCTCGAGCCGCCGCCGCGCGCCCCCCGTCCAGACCTCCGGCTCCGCCAGGGCCAACTGCGGCGAGCGCCGGTCCGTGCCGCGCACCAGTCGCGCCAGCGGCTGCCCCTCGAACGAGATGCTTCCCAACGCATCCACCTCGAAGGCCTCATGCGTCGCATCAACGACGCGCTGGACGAACTGCTCCTCCGTCAGCGCCGGGCCGTCCGCCCCCGCCACCTCGCCCAGGAGGAGCCCCAGCTTGGCGAAGGGACTGTCGGAGCCGCTCCCGGCGACAGGCGCCGTGGCCCTCACGAAGCGCCGTGCGCTCCTGCGCGCGGCCCGCTGCACGAAGCGCTCGACGAGTCGCTCATGCAGGGCATCCCCCAGCGCATCCTCGATGTGGCGCGTGCGCTCCTGCCACTGCTCGGCGTCATGCAACCATGACGAGCGATGACTGATGTACGTCCAGATGCGGATGGCGGCGAGCCGGTCCATCAACGTGTGGAGGTCCCCCGAGACGTCGTCGAGCGGTGACACCTGCTTGCCGAGCCACGTCGCGTCCAACGTCCCATCGCCCTCGGCGAGTTGGAGGAACGTCTCCCGCAGCAGCCCGACGTGCTGGCCGAAGAGGCCCTTGCGGAAGTCGGGAATCTGGCAGACCTGCCACAAGAGCTCGACGCCCGCGCGGTCCGTCACCACGTCCCGGACGGCGGGGACCTGGGAGAGGTCCTTCAGCGCATCGAAGTCATCCGCGCGCTCCACCCGGATGAAGGCGTTGTGGCGGGGTGCCCGGGTCAACGAGTCCAGCAGCGCCTCCGGGCTCGCGAAGTCCAGCTCGGCGTTGCGCCAGATGAGGCTGCGCACGGCGGGGAACTGGTGTGACTCGATGGAGGAGACCACCCGGGGGGACAGCTCGGACAGCGTGTTCAGGGTGCCAAAGCTGCCGTCGTTGAGGTGACGGCCCGCGCGGCCGGCGATCTGCGCCAGCTCATCCGAGAAGAGGTCTCGCTGCTCGGCGCCGTCGTACTTGGACAGCGCCGCGAAGGCCACGTGGTTGAGGTCCAGGTTCAACCCCATGCCGATGGCATCCGTGGCCACGAGGTACTGAACCTCGCCGGACTGATACATCGCCACCTGGGCATTGCGCGTCCGGGGCGACAGCGCCCCCAGCACCACGGCGACCCCGCCGCGCAGGCGCCGAAGCGACTCGGCCAGCTCGTACACCCGGTCCGCGGAGAACGCGACCACGGCCGAGCGCGGAGGCAGGCTCTTCAGGGAGCGCCGCCCGGAGTAGCGCAACTGGGACAGGCGCGTGGCGCGCTTCACCGAGGCGTGGGGGATGAGCGACTGGAGCATCGGCCGCATCGTGTCCGCGCCCAGGAACCAGGTCTCCTTGCGCCCTCGCGCATGCAGCAGACGGTCCGTGAAGACGTGCCCGCGCTCACGGTGGGCGGCGAGCTGGATTTCGTCCACCGCGAGGAAGTCGACCGTGCGGTCCAGAGGCATCGCCTCGACGGTGCAAATCCAGTAGTCGGGGCGCGGAGGCAGCCGCTTCTCCTCCCCTGTCATCAGGGCCACCCGCCCCTCGCCCACCCGGGCGGTCACCCGGTCGTAGACCTCGCGGGCGAGCAGGCGAAGTGGCAACCCCATCATCCCCGTGTCGTGCTCGAGCATGCGCTCGATGGCCCGGTGGGTCTTTCCAGTGTTCGTCGGCCCCAGCTCCGCCACGACGATGGCCGAGCGGCTGGATGGACTGGAGTTCATTGGCGGCAGTCTAACCGCGGGAGGGGCCCTGCGCCGCAGGCCGCGCGGGCTTCGCGGGCATGGCTGGGCGCTCGGCTCCACGAGCAGGGGCACGTGACGTCCCGGAACGTGGGTGACTTGACGCGCGCCACGCGCCATGGACGGCGCCTGGGGGCGCCCTCTAGCGTGGGGTCCATGACCCATCCCGTCAGAGACACCCTCCTCGGGCAGCTCGACATCGCCTGGGCGCTCACCCAGTACCATCTCGAGGGATTGACCACGGAGGAGTGCCTGCGCCGCCCGGGCCGGGTGGGCCTTCACGTTCAACAAGGCGCGGACGGACACTGGCGCGCGGACTGGCCCGAACACGAGGGCTATGACTTGGGGCCCGCGAGCGTCGCCTGGTTGACGTGGCATCTGGGCTTCTGGTGGTCGATGGTGCTCAACCACTCGTTCGCGGATGCGACCCTGACCAAAGAGGCCGTGTACTGGCCCGGCACCGCCGACGGCGTGCGCGAGTGGGTCCATCGACTGCACGGAGAATGGCGGGCCCACATCGAACGACTCGGCGATGAAGACCTGCGCTCGACGGAGCGCACGCGCTGGCCGCTGCAGGGCAAGCCCTTCGGAGACATCGTGGCCTGGGCCTCGCTCGAATTGATGAAGAACGCGGCGGAACTCGGCTATGCACGATTCGTCCTGGCGGTCTCCAAGGCGCCCTAGCCAGGCCACCGTCTGTCATTGCTGCCTTCCTCCTGGCGGGCCGCTCGCGCGTCCCGGCCCTCTGCTCGGCGAGGACCGGGGCGCTGGGGGCCGCGCCATGCTCAGCTCCGGACGGTGGCGTGCTCGGTGGCCCAGTTGAGGGCGAGGTCCGCGACGGCCTCCCAGCCCGGCTGCGCCACGGTGTAGTGCGAGCGGCCCTTGAGCTCCACGTACTCCGTCACCGCCTT
>NZ_JABUMR010000012.1:0-220304 GCF_013336725.1 Myxococcus sp. CA040A
GCGGAGGCAGCAGCGGCGCCACACGCTGCCAGAAGGCGTCGGGAACGAGTTCGCGGACCATGCACTCAAGCTGGGGATGCCCTTCGTCGGTGGCCACCCCAGCCCTGACTTTTGTTAGGTCCTCTAAAGTGAACGGCATTGGGGCTAGCGGGACGAACAGGCCGCGCGGGCCGGTTCGAACGCCCGCGCGGGCCGCTCAGCCTCCCACCATCTTCAGGAAGCGCCGCTGCATCTCCTCCGGAGACATCTCTTCGATGCGCATGGAGAGCGACCAGCGGTGGCCGAACGGGTCCTGGATGTGGGCCACGCGGTCGCCGTAGAACTCGTCCTTGATGGGACGCTCCAGCACGGCTCCGGCGGCGATGGCCCGTTGGGCCATGGCGTCCACGTCGTCGACCGAGAGGTTGAGCAGGCTCGTCGCCCCTCCCCGACTCTGCGGCCCGACGATTCCGTACTCCGGATACTCATCCGCGATGGACAGCACCACTCCGCCCAGGAGCATCTCGGCATGGCCCAGGCGACCGGAGGGCTCCACCAGCCGCATCCGCTCCTCGGCGCCGAAGACCTGGGAATAGAACGTGAGCGCGGCGGTCGCGTTCTTCATCACGAGCTGGATGCCCAACCGAGGCTGCGGGGACACGTCCTTCTTCATGGCAACCGTGGTGTCTGGCTTCATCACGAACCTCCTGGTTCAAGGGTGGATATCCACAGTCTGCCCATCCGGCACGCGGGGGGATTGGAAGAAATGCACCCCGTGTGAGGAACCCATGATGGTTCCGTGATGCGGGAATCACGCCTCAGGGAGTCTGCTGACCCTGTCCGCCGCCGATCCACTGGCGGCTCGCCGGTCCCGACTCCGCGCTCCCCGAGGTCCACATGTCGTCTCTTCGAATGAGCCCGCGAGGCTTCGCCTGCCTCGCCGCGTTTCTCTGCATCGCGGCCGTGACGCCCGCGTGGGCGGACTCCCGCCCGGCCTTCCTCGCACCAGGGCTCTCCTTCGAAACCCTGGTCGGCGCCGTGACGATGGGCCCCGCGAGCGACCACCAGTTCGACGGAGCCGTGGCCTGGAATGGAACGCACCACCTGGTGGTGTGGACCGACTACCGGCACGGCGGCTCAAGCGGGCGCATCTACGCGGCCCGCGTGAGTCCGACGGGAGAGGTGCTGGACCCGGTGGGAGTCCTCATCAGCCCCATCGCGGACAAGAGCACCACCCCTCATGTGCTCTTCGAGGGGACGAACTTCTTCGTCGTCTGGCATGCGACGCGGCCGGGTGAAGCAGGTGACCTCATCCTGGGCGCACATGTCACGTCGGAGGGCCAACTGGTGGAGCCCGCACCCAGACGACTCGCCAGTGCAGCCCCGGGAAGCGTGTATGGGAAGCCCACCGTGGCGTTCTCGGGCAGCCAGTACCTGGTCACCTGGAGCGAATACGCCCCCGACCTGGGCCCCATGCTCCGAGGGACACGGCTCTCGTCCTCGGGCGCCGTGCTCGACATCATGGGCCTGGAGCTGGGTGAAGGCAGGGAGCCGACGGTCTCCTGGGGTGGCACCCACTTCCTCGTCGTCTCCACGCGCGGCAATCTCGTTCAGGGGACGCGTGTCTCGGTGGAGGGCACGAGCCTGGGGTCGTTCGTCATCAGTCCTCCCAATGCCATCTTCCCCGTCCTCCCGGTCGTCGCTTTCGACGGACAGAATCACCTCGTCGTCTGGGAGGACCAGATCACCCCGCTCGACTTCAATCGGGACATTCTTGGGGCACGGGTGAGCCCCGAGGGCCTCGTCCTGGGGACCTTCATCATCCACACGAACTTCGCGCATCAATCCATGGCCAGCGTGGCCTTCAATGGCACGCACTTCCTGGTCGCATGGCATGACATGCGATACGTCGACGGCGTGCGCTACGGCGGCATCCATGGCGCGCGCATCACGACCTCCGGGGGTGTGCTGGATCCCAACGGACGGGTGCTCGTAGCGAACCGCAGGAACTTCACTGCGTCTCCCAGTGGGATGGCGTCAACAGGAACTGAGTTCTTCATCACCTGGTATGGGGGGAAGGGCGAAGACAAGGAGGACATCCGTGCGACGCGGGTGAGCAACACGGGCACGGTGCTCGCCGAGAGCCTGTTGGTCAGCACGTCCACCAACCGCCAGGAGGAGCCCGCGGTGGCCTCGGATGGCACTCGCACCCTGCTGGTCTGGATGGAGCAGCGCCCGTTTCCCCAGGGGACGGACCTCTACGGCACCCTGCTGAGCGTGGAGGGCGTGGAGCTGACGCCGGGAGGTTTTGTCATCTCCCAGACGGCCGGCGATCAGGGTGAACCCGCCGTCGCCTTTGATGGGACGAACTACCTGGTCGTGTGGCGCGACACCCGAACGGGCATCGAGACACCCAGACTCCATGGCCGTCGCATCTCCGCGAGCGGAGTCCCCCTGCGACGTGAGTTCCCCATCCACGCCCATCGGTCCTTCCTCGACGCACCCCGACTCGCCTGTGGTGGGGGTGATTGCTTCGCCGTCTGGGATGAGCCGCCGGTGTCGTCTGGCTTCGGAGATATCGCCCGGGGAGCGCGCGTGAGCCCCACGGATGTCGTGCTCGATCCACTGGGCATCGACCTGGGCGGTGGGGACCCGGAGTCCTACCCGGCGGTCTCGTTCGACGGAACGAACTTCCTCGTCGTCTGGGAGGTCCGTCCCTCCAGCAGCGGCGTGCTCCGACGACTGGAGGCGGTCCGCGTGAGCAGGGCCGGCACCGTCCTCGCGCCGGGCCGCATCCTGGTTCGGCAGAGCGAGCTGACGCCCGAAAAGCCATCCATCGCCTTCGACGGGACGAACCACGTCATCGCGTGGACGGAGGGAGGAAACGTCCGCGCGCTCCGCGTGGACACAGAGGGAATGGTGGTGGACCCGGAGCCATGGCTGCTCTCGTCACCAGGGCAGGAGGTGCCATTCTGGGGGCAGGCCCAGGTGGCGTCGACCGGCACCTCCACACTCGTGTACTGGCTCTCGCCCGCGCCGGGCGACAGTACGGCGAACCTTTTGCTCGGCGCGAGGATCGACTCAGCGAGCGGGACGGTCGACACCCCCGTCGAGTTGGGCTCGCTGGCGCTCGAGTATCAACTCCCGAGCGCGACGTCCGTCGGGGCCAGCCGCTTCCTGCTCGCCTACCAGCGCTTCGTCGGACCGCCCTACGCCGCGCTCCGGGTCCACGCGCGCACGGTGGACTACGACGCCGCGCCCCTCGCAGTGGCTCCGGCACGAGGGCCGTCCGGAGGCTCCAACGCCAAGATGTGCATTCCGCACCCGTCAGCTCCCGAGGTTGCCATCGAATATCCGGCACAGGACGTGGCCGACGACGACCTTGTGAACATCGTCACCGATACGCCCCCTGCGGACATCCAGGGAGAGGAAGGCTATGTCTATGTGACGAGCGGCCTTGAGGATGAGCATGGGCGGCCGGGGATGTGGTTCCCGAAATCCGAGCAGATTGACCCCATGGCGTTTGATCGCTCGGAAGTGCTCACGGAAGACACCTCCGTCGAGCTCATTCTGGAGAGCCTGGCCGCTGACAAAGACACGCTGAAGTACTCGCTGGTGGAGCTGCCCCGCCACGGCCGGCTCTCGGGCACGACCCCCAACCTCGTCTATACGCCCCACCCCGACTTCCACGGCGAGGACCACCTCACGTTTCGCGTGAGTGATGGGGTGACCGAGTCGACCTCCGCCCAGGTGCTCCTCTCCGTCAAACCCGTCAACGACGCCCCCGTGGCCATTTCTCGCGAGGTCACCGTGTCCGCGGAGGGACCGGTTGAGCTGGAGCTGGAAGGCCGCGACGTGGACGGAGACATCATCACCTTCGAGTTGAGCGAAGGCCCGTCGCAGGGAGAACTCACGGGCACGTTGCCCCATGTCGTGTACCGGCCCAGGGCGGGCGCATCGCGCGAGGACTCCTTCACGTTCGCGGTCAGCGATGAGGAGCACACCACCTTCGCGACGGTGACGCTGCACATCACGCCCGTGAATCATGCCCCCATCGCGAGCAACGCGCGGCTCACGATGAAGGCTGGCGAGCGACGCGCGGTGGTACTCGATGCCCGGGATGCGGACCAGGACGCACTGACCTACTCGGTGAGCGCGCGCCCCGCTTCAGGCGAGCTGTCCGGCGAGGCTCCCTCGATGACGTACGAGGCGGCGCCTGACTTCGAGGGAGAGGTGTCACTCGTCTTCACCGTCACCGACGCCGCGGGACTGGCTTCGACAGGGACGATGCGCATCCAGGTGGAGAAGTCCGCGGCTTATTCCATCGACTCCGAGCCCCGACTGGGGGCTCTCGGCTGCGGCGCCGCTCCAGGCTCCGTGACGCCGTTGCTCCTGGCGCTCGTCGCCCTGTGCCTGCTTGCACGGCGGCAACCGCGCGTCCGCTGCTCGAAGGTCATCGTGAGCCGTCCCTCGCAGAGCATGCGAGCCTGAGCACGCCCTGCTCCAGGTCTGGGGCAATCCTTCCCGCCCATCCCTATTTCATTACCAATCACCTGGACATCCCCAGGAATGGCACACGAGGACGGCAGTATGACGACGGGAACCGTGAAGTGGTTCAACGATGCCAAGGGTTTTGGCTTCATCACCCCGGATGACGGAGGCGAGGACGTGTTCGCACATCACTCCGCCATCAACGCGGACGGCTTCAGGTCTCTCCAGGAGAACCAGCGGGTCGAGTTCGAGGTGACGAGGGGGCCCAAGGGAATGAACGCGCAGAACATCCGGCCGATTTAGGGAGGACGTACCTCAACGGAGGAAGCCGATCCATGGCCGGGGGAACAGTCCTGCCCTCGGCTGCTCGCAGGCCGTCCTCCCGCGCTCGAAGGTGGCTTCCCGGCCACCGCTCAGCGCGCGGCGCTCTTGATGACAGGCAGCTTGGGCGCCCGGCCGTAGAGGAGCTGGTAGGTGTTGTACGAGCGCAGCACGCGCTTGATGTAGCCGCGCGTCTCGGAGATGGGGATCTCCTCCACCCACGCATCCAGCGGCAGGTCCGGCTTGTCCGAGCGCCAGCGGTTCACCGCGCCCGGGCCGGCGTTGTAGCTGCCCACCGCGTACGGCGTGTGTCCGCCGAACTTCTTGAGCAGTCCGCCCAGGTAGTGCGCCCCCATGCGGATGTTGAGGTCAGGCTGGAGCAACTGCTCCACCGTGAAGCGCTTGAGCTTCAGCTCCCTCGCCACGCCCTTCGCGGTGGACGGCATGAGCTGGGTGAGGCCCAGCGCTCCGGCCCAGGACAGTGCCTTCGGATCCAACGCGCTCTCCTCGCGCATCAGCGCCTGGAGCAGATCCGCCTCCACGCCCGACACGGCCGTGTGCTTCTCGATGAGCTCGCGGAACGCGTTGGGATACGCGACTTCCCACACCACGCGCGTCTCGCGGGTGATGCGGCCGCTCAAGTCCTTGCGCAGCGCCAGCCGGGCCACCGCGTGCGCGGCGCGCTCGTCACCGGCCTCGTGCAGCACCAGCACCAGCAGGCGGATGGCCTCCGCGGGCTGGTTCGTCCGGCTCACCGCGAGCAGCTCCGATGACACGGCCTCCGGGAACCCGAGCCGCAGCAGCTCGATGCCCGCGCGGAAGTGCGGGTCCTCGCCCACCGGCCCCGCGAACAACGGCCACGGACTGGCCGCGTCGGGCACCGCGAAGATGTCCGGGGAGATGCGCTCCAGCCGCGCCGGGTCCACCGTGGACAACTGCGAGCGCGCCATCAGCCCGTAGTAGGTCGCGGGGTGCTCCACCGCGATCTTCTCGAACAGCTCCGCCGCGCCCTGGATGTTGCCCTGGTCCTGGAACGTGCGCGCCCGCCAGTACCGCGCGCGCTCCACGTCGTAGCTCTCGTCCGCCTGCGCGAAGCGCTGCTCGATGCGGTCCAGGAAGGACAGGCCCGCGTCCTCCACCTTGCTGGTGCGTGCGATCCAATACGCCTTGAACAGCGCCTCGCCCAGGAAGTCCCCCTGCGGATACAGCCGCGCCAGCTCGTCCAGCCGAGCCATCGCCTCCTTGGGGCGGTCCGTCTTCACGTACAGGTCCGCCGCGTAGAACAACGCGTCGTCCGCGAAGCTGTGGTCCGGGAACTCGCGCGCCAGTCGCTCGTACGTGTCCGTCCCGCGCGCCGAGTCGACAATCGAGCGCGACGAGCCCAGCACATACAGCGCCCGCGCCAGCAGGTCCCGGTCCTCACACTTCTCCACCACCTGCGACAGAATCTGGATGGCGCGCGTGTGCTGGCGCTCCTTGCGCATGCCCTTGCCGTAGGCGAAGTGCGCACGGCACGCGAGCGGCTCCGGCAGCTTCAACTGCGCCAGCATGGGCTCCAGTTGTGTCAGGCCCTGCTTGTTGCGGTGCAGCTCCACCAGCGCTTCACCGCGAGCGACCTTGGCCTCCACCGGCGACGCCTGTCCCTTGAGGCGCTTCTCCGCCTGCATCGCCAGCGCGGACAGCGGATGCGCGCCCCACAGGCGCCACAGCGCGGCGCGCTCGGCGGCGCGGTCCTTCTTCTCCGCCGCGATGTCGGCGATGGCCATCAGCGCCTCGGCGCCCACGTTGCGCCCCCAGCTGGGCGCGGCACGCGACGTGAGCGGCTCCAGCGCGGCCATGGCCCCCGCCGCGTCCTTCTTCTTGCGCAGCACCCGCGACAGCGCCAGCCGGGCGTCCACGTACAGCCGGGACTCTGGTGACACCTGGGCCAGCAGCACGGCGGCCTCGTCGAAGCGGCGCAGTCCCTCCAGCGCCACGCCCGCGTGCGTGAGGCACCGGTCTTGGAGCGCGGGGTAGTCCGGCGCCAGCGCGGCCAGCTCCTTCGCGGCGGTCTCCTCGTCTCCAGAGCGCAGCGCGGCCAGCGCGCGCAGGTAGCGCACCGGAGGCGTGGTGCCCTCGTCCTTCAGCAGCTCGCGGGCTCGGCTGTACTGGCCCTTGTCGAAGGCCGCCCGGGCCTCCTGCTTCTTGCCCTCGCCGAAGTACGGCGCCAGGTCCTCCAGGGCATAGCGGCGGCCCCGGTGGACGACGGGCGCGGGGGGCGCGGCGTTGGGGAAGGCCGGGTTGAGGACCTCCACGAAGCCCTCGGGCAGCTGCGTCTTCTCCGCGTCCGGACGCGGAGAGAGCTGGGCCTCGGAAGGGGCGTTCTCCGTATGGGACGAGGGGGCCTCCGTCACGGTGGGGCTCGACGCCTGGGGGGCGGGAGCCGGCGCGGCCTCCGTCTCGGCGGGGGTGGAGACCTGGGGTGCGGGAGCCTGCGCGGACAAGAGGAGCGCGGAGGCGACGACGGCGAGCTTGGGCAGGAAGGGCTTCATACGCGGGGCTGGGGACCCTGGGAGGTGGGCGCGGGCTCGCCCCATGACAACCGGGAGTGCATGGAAAATTTCCGGAGGTGGACACAGGTTAGACTGTCCGCACGCCCATGGACATCCGGACTCAGAGCGCTCTGCTGGCATCCATCATCGGCCTGGCCCTGGGCGTGTCCATGTTGTTGCGCCCGGCCCGGCCGAAGGTCCTCACCCTGTACTCCGTCTTCGCCCTGACGGTGGCCGGGTACTACCTCTCGTTCTTCTTCCACAGCCTCTTTCCCGCGGCGACCTACCCCTGGGCGGCACGCATCACCCTGGGCATCACCGTGCTCGTCGCCTCGCTCGTTCCAGGCGCGGCCGTGGGGTTCTTCCTCGAGTTCTTGGATGTCAGCAAGGGAACACACCAGGTCGGCCGCCGGCTCGCCCTCCTGTCGGTCTTCCTGGGCCTGGCGGTGGCCGTCACCCCCCTGGCCGACAAGGTGTGGGCTCGCGTGGCCATGGGCGTCTGGGTGCTCGGCTCCCTGCTCGCTTCGGTGTCGTTGCTGCTCCACCGGGTCCGGACCAACGAGTCCCGCATCGAGCAACTGAGGCTGATGTACCTCGCCATCGGCGCGGCCGCGGGCATCCTGTTCTCGGCACTCGACTTCCTGGGCACCGTCATTCCGCTGCCGACGCTCGGGCCCGTCTTCACCACGCTGTACCTGTTCTTCCTCGCGCAGACGCTGTTGCGACTGCGGCTGATGGACCTGCATGAGCTGTTGGGGAAGATCGCCTCGCAGACGGTGCTGGCGGTCATCCTCGCGGCCGTCTTCACCGTGCTGACGGCGTGGGTGGACGAGGACACGGGGCTGTTCGTCTTCAACACGGTGGTGGCGGCGTTCGTCATCCTCATCCTGTTGGACCCGCTGCGCACGAAGGTGGAGGAGATGGTGGTGCGCATCTTCTTCCGCGAGCGCTTCGCGTTGCTGGACGCGCTGGGGATGTTGCGGGCGCGGATGGCGAACGTCATCGACATCTCCGAGCTGGCGCGACTGGTGCTCGACACGCTCCACGAGACGGGCCGCGTGACGCACGCGTCGGTGTATCTGCTCGCGGAGGACCGGCCGGGGTATCGGCTGTTGGATTCGCGGGGGCCGTTGCCGGTGTCGTTCCTGGATACGGCGGCGGCGCGCGGCCTGTTGTTCGCGGTGGCCAGCGGGCAGAAGGCGGTACTGCTGGAGAACGTGGAGCGGCGTGGCGCGACGATGCGACTCCAGTCGGTGGAGGGACGGCGCTACCGCGACGAGCTCAAGCGGCTGAACGACACGCGCGCGGCGCTGGTGCAGATGAAGGCTGGCATCAGCGTGCCGATGGTGGGCAATGACCGGGTCATCGGCTTCCTGAATCTCTGGGACGAGCGGGTGCCGGAGGCGTACGCGTCCGATGAGATTGCCCTCATCCTGGAGGTGGCGGAGAAGCTGGCGACGGTGCTGGAGAACTCGAAGCTGTACGAGAAGATTCGAGAGAGAGATCGACTGGCGGCGCTGGGAGAGATGGCGGCCGGCCTCGCCCACGAGATTCGCAATCCGCTGGGGGCCATCAAGGGCGCGGCGCAGTGTCTGGACCCCATGCGGCTGCCGGGTGAAGACGGCGAGTTCCTGGAGGTCATCGTCGAGGAGGTCAACCGGCTCAACGGCGTGGTGACGGCGTTCCTCGACTACGCGCGGCCGATGAAGCAGAGCTTCGGGCCCACGGACTTGAACGAAGTCGTGACGCGGACGATGCGCCTCATCCAGAACGACGTGCCGGCGAACGTCCAGCTCGCGGTGGAGTTGGACTTGCTCCTGCCCCGAGCGGATGGAGACGCCGAGCAGCTCAAGCAGGTGCTCATCAACCTGGTGCAGAACGCAGTGCAGGCGCTGGACACGCGCGAGGGTCGAATCACCGTGCGCACGGAGAAGCCGGAGCGCTTCGGCGAGTTCCGCAACGCGGGGGGCGAGGTGCTGGAGGTGCGCGTGTCCGACAACGGCCCGGGCATTCCATCTGACCAGCAACCGCACATCTTCGTGCCCTTCTTCACGACGAAGCAGAAGGGCACGGGGCTGGGGCTCGCCATCTGCCAGCGCATCGTGAAGAACCACGGCGGCAGCATTTCGGTGCAGAGCAAGGCGAGCGAAGGCACCACGTTCATCATCCGGCTGCCCGCATTGCCGGCGGAGAAGCCCGCGGAGGGGCTCGTCGCGGAGGGCACGGGCACCCCGCCGCCCGCGACGCGCATCTCCCAGTCGTTCCCCATGCCGGAGGAGCTGCGAGAGCCCCCTGCCCCGTCGACCCCGGAGCCCCGGCCCAAGCGCGAGCGGCGGCGCCGAGCAAGCTGAGTGGGATTGGCGCTAGGCTGTCTGGCCATGAGCGCCTGCCCCTTCTGCCACGAGACGATGCGGCCCACCTTCCTGGGAGGCTTGCCCCGCGAGGAGTGTGGCCACTGCGGCTCCGTCTGGTTCGAGGGCGAGGCGCTGACGAAGGTGATGGGAGGCTCGGTGTCGGACGCGCTGGTGCGCCGCGCGAAGGGACACCCGGGCGTGTGCAAGGGCTGTCAGGCGAAGGTCCAGTACGTCCCCGAATGTCCGAGCTGTGGAACACCCGCGCCCAGCTGTCCCCGGTGCGGGCATGCGCCGCTGCCCGTGGTTCAGGTTCTGGGCGTCACGGTGGAAGTGTGCTCGGACTGCGCGGGCGTGGCATTGGACCCGGGCGAGCTGCAACAGCTCCAGCAAGCGGCGGCGCAGTATCGCGACTCACCGCTGGACGTGCGGCCCACGCTCAAGCTGGGGCGAGCGACTGCGTGCGCGGAGTGCAAGCGCGAGGTGAAGCCACGCTACGGCTTCGTCTGGGAAGAAGCCCTGTACTGCGGAAGCTGCGCGCCCGAGGGCTCCGCGCCCTTCACGGAGGAGCTGACGAAGGCGGAGCCCTCCTCCGAGATGAGCACCCCGCTTTTGTCCGGCTACACCGGGAACATGGCCGCGGGTTACACGGGGGACACCACCGGCCCCGCGCTGCTGTGGCTGTTCAGGCGCGTCTTCGGGGAGTGAGCCGAGACGAGCCGGAGGCCCGCGCTCACAGGAGAGCGGCCCCGTGCGCGCCTGGCGGAGGACCGCGCCTCAGTTCAAGGTCGCGGTCGCCTGCGCCAGCTTCTCCTGCGTGGCTTCCCACCGCGCATAGAGGTCTTCCAGCGTGTCCTTGCCCTCGCGGTGCGCGTCCATGAGCGGCTTGGCACGAGCGAAGTCGTTGTAGAGGACGGGGTCGGCGAGCTGCGCCTCGCGCTCCTTCTGCGCGGCCTCCACCTTGGCGATCTGCTCCTCCAGCTTGGAGATCTCCTTCTTGAGCGGACCCTCCACCACGCTGCGCCGCTGACGCGCCTCGGCCTCCTGCCGCTTGCGCTCCTTCTCCGTCATCGCCACGGAGGACGCAGTGTCGCCCCGGGCCGCGCTCGCGCCACCCGCCGCGGCCTCCGCCTTCAGTCGCTGCTGCTCCTGGTGGTACAGGTAGTCGTCCAGGTTGCCCGGGTGTGGCGTCAGCTTCCCGTCCGCCACCTCCCAGACCTGGGTGCACAACCCGTTGATGAAGCTGCGGCTGTGGCTGACGAACAGCAGCGTGCCGCCGTACAGCTTCAGCGCTTCAATCAGCATCTCCGCCGAGTCCAGGTCCAGGTGGTTGGTGGGCTCGTCCATCAGCAGGAAGTTGGAGGGCACCAGCAGCAGCTTGGCCAGCGCCACGCGAGCCCGCTCACCACCGCTGAGCACGCCAATGGGCTTCTCCACGTCATCGCCGCTGAAGAGGAAGGCGCCGAGCACGCCGCGCACGTAGCTCTCCGGCTTGTCCGCCGCGAGCGGGCGCACTTCCTCGATGATGGTGTTCTGTCGGTCCAGCTTGTCCGCGTGGTGCTGCGCGTAATAGCCCACCACCACGTTGTGCCCGATGGTCACCGTGCCCGAGTCCGGCACCAGCTCCCCCGCCACCATCCGCAGAAGAGTCGTCTTGCCCGCGCCGTTGGCCCCCACCACGGCGATGCGCTGGCCGCGCTCCACCCGGCCCGAAAGGCCGTCGTACACGGTCTGCGCGCCATAGCGCTTGGTGATGCCCTCCAGCGTCACCACGTCGCGTCCGCTCCGGTCCACTTCCGGGAAGCGGAACTTCATCGTCGAGCGCTCCTCCAGGACCTGGACCTTCTCCAGCTTCTCCAACATCTTCGCGCGGCTCTGCGCCTGCTTGGCCTTGGTGGCCTTCGCGCCGAAGCGGTCGATGAAGCCCTGCAGCTCCGCGCGCCGGTTCTCCACCTTCTCCGCCCGGGCCTGGAGCAGCACCTTCTCCTCGGCGCGCAGGCGCTTGTAGTCGTCGTAGTTGCCGGCGTACTCGCGCACGCCTTCGAGCTCCAGCGACACCACGCGGTTGATCTGCCGGTTGAGGAAGTCCCGGTCGTGGGAGATGAGCACCAGCGCCTTGCTGGAGCGGCGCAGGAAGCCGTCGAACCACGCGAGCGTGGGGACATCCAGGTGGTTGGTCGGCTCGTCGAGGAGCAACAGGTCAGGGTCCTGGAGCAGCAGTCCCGCCAGCGCCGCGCGCATCCGCCAGCCACCCGAGAGCGCCGAGGTGGGCTTGGCCAGGTCGTTGTCCTTGAAGCCCAGGCCCTTGAGGATGCGCTCGGCGTGGTGCCGGCCGAAGCGGTTCTCGAAGTCGTCCAGCTCCGCGTGCAGGTCCGCCAGGGACTGGGCCAGCTCCAGCTGGTCCTCCTCGTCCGTGGCCGCCGAGAGCGACTCCTCGGTCTCCTTGAGGCGGGTCTCCAGGGTGTCGCGCCCCGGAACGGTACTCATCACCGCCTCCACCACCGTGCCCTCCGGCAGCCCGGCGATTTCCTGGGGCAGATACCCCCAGCGGGCCCGGCGACGGTAGGTCAGGGACCCTGAATCCGGCTGGGCGACCCCCGCCAGGATTT
Source organism: Myxococcus sp. CA040A (assembly GCF_013336725.1). Lineage (NCBI taxonomy): Bacteria > Pseudomonadati > Myxococcota > Myxococcia > Myxococcales > Myxococcaceae > Myxococcus > Myxococcus sp. CA040A. The sequence goes on from NZ_JABUMR010000012.1 coordinate 12,283, forward strand.
TCATCAGGGTGCTCTTCCCCGTCCCGTTGGCCCCGACGAGGCCTACACGGTCCTTGGGGCCGAGGGTGAAGCTGTCGCTGTCGAAGAGGACCTTCTTTCCATAGGAGAGGCTGAGGTCCTGGGCGATGACGAGGCTCATGGCGGCCGGGGATGTAACAGCCCTGGGCTCCTCGGGAAATGGCTCAGATGCCTGTCTGGAGGCCGTGGGGGCCAACGTCCCCTTTCCGGACCTGCCCGGGGCCTGCCTATACTCCGGCCCCACATGGCTGCCCCCTGTCCCCATTGCGGAAGCACCGACGGCGTCGACCACCTCTGCTCAGGCCAGAGCCTCCAGCTCATCGGCCAGGTGCTCGATGGCCGCTACAAGATTGAGAGCGTGCTCGGCCAGGGCGGCATGGGCATGGTGTTCCGCGCCACGCAGACCTCGGTGCAGCGCCCCGTTGCGGTGAAGACGCTCAACCCGTCGCTCGCCGCCGCGCCCCAGTTCTTCGAGCGCTTCCGACGAGAGGCGGAGATCGCCAGCCGCCTGCGCCACCCCAACGTCATCACCATCTTCGACTTCGGCCGCGCGCCCGACGGCACCTGCTACTACGTGATGGAGCTGCTCCAGGGCGAAAGCCTCAAGGAAGTGGTGAAGCGCGAGGGGCCCATGTCCCTGCGCCGCGCCACCAGCCTCATCGAGCAGGCCACGCAGGGCCTCGCCCACGCGCACCAGGAAGGTTGCGTCCACCGCGACCTGAAGCCGCACAACATCATGGTGCAGGACCTGGGCGGGCGGGACTTCGTCAAGGTGCTGGACTTCGGTCTGGTCAAGGCGCTCGAAGCCGAGGAGGAGGAGCAGCTCACCTCCACCGGCCAGGTGCTGGGCACGCCGCAGTACATGCCGCCAGAGCAGGCCGGTGGCGAGGCCGTGGACCAGCGCTCCGACCTGTACTCCATGGCGGGCGTGCTCTACTTCTGCCTCACGGGCAGCTCGCCGTTCGGCGCGAACACCGTGCGCAAGGCGCTCACCGCGTCACTCACGCAGCAGGTGCCCGCGGTCAACTCCAAGCGCCAGGGCGCCCCGGTCCCCGCCGCGCTGGATGCCTTCTTCCGCAAGGCCCTGTCCCCTGAGAAGGAGGACCGCTACCAGAGCGCGCAGGAGCTCATCGACGCGATGATGGACTCGGTGGCGGACGTCAGCGCCGAGCAGTTCGACGCGATGCCCAGCGGCGGCTCCAGCTCCGGCGTCAACGAGCGAGGGAGCGGCAGCCGGGCCAGCGGCAGTCGCGCGGGACGTCCGGGTGCCGGCAGCGGCAGTGGCGTGCGCTCCTCGCGCGTCGGCGCGTCACCGGGTCGTGGTTCCACGCCTTCCAACGTCGTCATCGCGCGCAGCCAGGCGGGAGCGCCGGGCGGAAGTGGCTCGTCACCCAGCCGCGTCCGTCCGCCCCCGGGCCGGGCCGCGGCCACCCCGCCGCCTCCCCCTCCCGAGCCGGAGGGCATGTCCACGGGCAAGAAGGTCGCGTTCGTCGCGGTGCCGTTGGTGCTGCTCGGCATCGGCGCGGCGGTGGTGCTGGGCGGAGGCCAGGGTGGCTCCAAGCAGCCAGCGACCCAGGTCGTCGAGGTCCCTCGGGACAGGCCGACGAGTCCCTCGGGGGCCACGACTCCGGTCGATGCCACACCGCAGGCGCTTCGGGTGAAGTTCAACTCGACGCCGTCCGGGGCCGCCATCTACGAGGGCGAGGAGCAGATCGGCACCACGCCCATCGAGCTCATGCTGCCGCGAGAAAAGTCCCACCAACTGAGCTTCCGCCTCGCGAACCACAAGTCCGAGGAGCGCTCGCTCAACTTCAGCCGTGTCGCCGGAGACAGCCAGACGGTGGACGTGACGCTCGAGCCCATTCGCGCCGCGACGCCCCCCAAGCCGAAGCCGCCTCGGCCCGCCAACACCGGGCAGGATATCAACGTCTTCGAGTAGCACCGGCCGGCTCCCGTGCGCACCGGGAGCCGTCATGCTGCGGGGCTCGCGTCCCAGGCACGGGATTGCTGCCCGGGAGCGCGGTGCCCGCCATTCGGCGGACTCAGACGAGTCGGCCCAGCTTCGGGAGCACCTCACCGCTCTTGCCCTGAACGGAGTGCTCGAAGCGACGGGAGTTCTCCGCGGGGTCCAGGTTGACGAGCCACGTCTCCCCGCCCGCACCGCGCACCTGATCGACCATGCCCGCGGCGGGGTAGACGGCGCCGGAGGTGCCCGCGGCCAGGAAGACGAAGCGCCCGCCGGAGCTGGCGGCGCGCAGCGAGAAGTCCTGGATGCGCTCCAGGTCCGCGGGGTCCAGGTACTCGCCGAACCAGACGATGTGGGGCCGCAGCAGGCTGCCGCAGTCCTTGCACCCGGGCACCGTGCCCGCCGCGTACACGGTGGTGTCCTCGAAGGGTGCGCGCTTGCACTCGTCGTTGCTACAGCGCGTCTTGAAGAGGTTGCCGTGCATCTCCACCACGCGCTGGCTGCCCGCACGTGAGTGCAGCCCATCTACGTTCTGCGTGGCCAGGAGGAAGCGGTCGCCCAGGTGACGCTCCCAGGAAACCAGCGCGTCATGGCCGGGGTTGGGCGAGACGCCCGCGGCCCCTGCTCGCCGCTGGGAGTAGAAGCGCCACACCCGCAGCGGATCCTTCGCGAAGCCCTCGGGCGAGGCCACCTGCTCCACGGGCTGGTCCTCCCAGAGCCCGTTCATTCCTCGGAAGGTCGGGACTCCGCTCTCGGCGGAGACGCCCGCGCCGGTGAGGACGAGCAGCCAGGTATTCGAATCGAGAAGGAGCGTTTCCACGGTGCCTCCTGTGCGGCGTGGGATTCAGGATATGAAGCGTGGGACGACGATGACCGCGCCGGGCCCTGACGGGCGGGTGCGGAGACCTGGCTCGAGGACCCCATCATGGCGGAAATCACCCTGGACCTGCGCGCGGCTCCCAAGGCGCAGGCCTACGAGGAACTGCAGCAGCACGTTCAAGCAGCGCTCGCCGGCATCGACGACCCCATCGCGGGCATGGCGACGATGAGCTGCCTGATTCACCACGCCTTTGGCCACCTATGGACGGGCTTCTACCGGGTGGTGACGCCGGGGAAGCTGCTCCGGGTGGGCCCCTACCAGGGCACGCTGGGGTGCCTCGAAATCAAGTTCGGCCAGGGCGTCTGCGGCGCCGCCGCGGCGAAGGGCGAGACGCAGGTGGTGGCGGACGTGCACGCCTTCCCGGGGCACATCGCCTGCGACGCGCGCTCCGCGTCGGAAATCGTGGTGCCGGTGTACGGGAAGAATCGCGAGCTGCTCGCGGTGCTGGACATCGACTCCGCGAGCAAGTCCACCTTCGACGAGGTGGACCGCCAGCAGCTCGAGACGATGATGCGCTGGTTCCAGCAGTAGCCGCGCCGCGCATCCATCGAAGGCCCCCGAGGGCGCGGCGGGAAGACAGCGCCCGCGCCCCAGGGAGCAGGTTCAGTCGCCGCGTGCGTAGGCCACGGCGAGCTGACCGGCGAAGCGGGCGTTGTTCACGAGGAGCGCGAGGTTGGCCTTGAGCGTCTTGCCGCCCGTGCGCTGGCCCAGCTCGCGCAGCAGGAAGGGCGTCACGTCCTTGCCCCGGATGCCCTGGCGCTCGGCTTCGGCGAGCGCGGAGGCGATCTGCAGCTCGACCTCATGGCGAGGCAGCGCGGTCTCCTCCGGCGGCGGCACGGTGTAGAGCACCCCACCCTGCCCCAGCGTCTCGAAGCGGGCGCGAGCGATGCGTGCGGCGGTGGCCACGTCATTCACGCTGTGCTCCAGCGTGATGCCGGAGTCACGGCTGTGGAAGGACGGCAGCTCGCGGGTGCCCACGCCGATGACGGGCACGCCCGCGGTCTCCAGGAGCTCCATCGTCTTGGGAAGGTCGAGCACGGACTTCGCGCCCGCGCACACCACTGCCACGGGGAAGCGGGCCAGCGCGGCGATGTCCTGGGAGATGTCCCAGTGCTCCGAGGCGCCCCGGTGGACGCCGCCGATGCCCCCCGTGGAGAAGACACGGATGCCGGCCGCGGCGGCCAGCTCACACGTGGCGCTGACGGTGGTGCCACCGGAGGCGCGGGTGGCCACGGCGATGGCCAGGTCGCGCGAGCCGAGCTTCAGCAGGGGCTCCTTGCCCTCCGCGAGTCGGCGCAGGGCCGCGTCCTCCAGGCCGATGCACACCACGCCGTCCACCACGGCGGTGGCGGCGGGCACGGCACCGGCGCGACGAATGGCTTCCTCGCAGGCTCGGGCGGCGGCGAGGTTGTCCGGATAGGGAAGTCCCTGGGCCACCACACTCGTCTCCAGGGCGACGACGGGCTGCCGCGAGTCGAGGGCGCGACGCACCTCGTCCGAAAAGCGTAGGTCCATGGCGCGCGTTTAAGCCACGGCGCGGCATGGGGACAAGCCGAGCGGCGGGGAAACGTCGGCTTGCACGAAAGGACGCTGGGTCTTATTCCCTCGCGCGACGTGTCCACATCCGCCGCCAGTGTCCCTGCTGCGCCGCCCCGCGCCTTCTCGGCCTCCGACCTGGCCATCCTTGGTGTCGTCGTTGTCTGGGGCACCAACTACACGGTGGTGAAGGAGGCCCTGGGGGTGATTCCTCCCCTGGCCTTCATGTCGGTGCGTTTCGCGGTGGCCTCGGTGGCCATGGCGGTGTTGCTGCTCGCGGTGGAGGGGTGGAAGCCGCTGCCGTGGCGGGTGCTCTTCAAGCTCGGGATGCTCGGCCTGGTGGGCAACACGGCGTACCAGCTGAGCTTCATCCTGGGGCTGGCGAACACGACGGCGGCCAACAGCGGGATGCTGGTGGCGGTGACGCCCGTGCTGGTGGCGGCCCTGGGCGCGGCGCTGGGAGTCGAGCGGCTCAACCGTCCGCTGGTGATGGGCATGTCGCTGGCGGTGATGGGAATGCTGCTGGTGGTGGCGGCACGTGGCCCGTCGCTGGGCACGGACACCCGGCTGGGAGACGGGCTCATCCTGGTGGCCTGCGTCTGCTGGGCCATCTACACCGTGGGCATTCGCTCGCTGGGCAACGAGGTGTCGGCGCTGCGCATCACCGCCATCACCATGCTGGCGGGGGCTCCGGGAGTGGTGCTGGCGGGAGCGCCTGCGGTGCTCGCGCTGGACGTGGGGAGCATCGGCTTCAGTGCGTGGGCGGGCGTGGTGTATTCGGCGCTGATTCCGCTGGTGCTCAGCTACTTCATCTGGGGGCGCACGGTACAGCAGGTGGGCAGCGCACGCGCGTCGCTCTACAACACGGGGGTGCCCATCGTGGCCGCGCTCACCGCGTGGGGCGTTCGTGGAGAGAGGCCCACGCTGCTCCAGGGATTGGGCGCGGCGCTCATCATCGGCGGCGTGGTGCTCAGTCGCGGGAAGTGACACGGGTGAGCGGCTAGCGCCCGTCTTCCCCCCGTCGTCCCCGCTCCACCGCGAGGCCGTACTCCTCGATCTTCTTGTCCAGCGTGGGGCGGCTGATGCCCAGCAACGCGGCGGCCCGGACCTTCTTGCCGCCGGCTTCTCGCAGAGCCTCGGCGATGGCGTCGCGCTCCAGCCGTCCCACGCGAGACTGGAGCGTCTGGGAGTCGCTGGCCGGGCCGCCCTGCTGGACCTCTGGAGGAAGCTGCAGCGCCCCCACCCTTCCCCCGGCGTAGAGCAACCCCAACCGCTCCCCCACCAACTCCAGCTCCCGTACGTTGTGGGGCCATGGGTAGTCCGCCAGCAGGCGCCGGGCATCCGCGCCCAGCACTGGAGGCTCCCGCCGCACCCGGCGCGCGGCGCGCGCGAGGAAGCCCTCGAACAACACCAGCACGTCCGCCCGGCGCTCGCGCAAGGGAGGCACCTCCAGCTCGAAGCCCATCAAACTCCGAGCGAGCGACGCGTCCACCTCACCGTGGGTTCCCAGCAGTGTCACGGGAACCGACGCGGTGACGAGCAACCGCACGTCCACGGGCTCCTCGCCGCCCTGCCGCGCTGGCGCCACCCTTCGAGCCAACAGTCGAGCCAGCCGCTCAGCGGCGCTCCGGGGCAGCGCCTCGACGTGCTGGAGCAGCAGCGAGCCCCGGTCCGCGCGAAGCAACGCGGACGCCACGGGAGGCTGTCCAGGCGCGCTGGCGCGGCCGAAGAGGGCCTCCTCGACGACTTCCGTGGGCTGACGGCAGTCCACCACCACCAGCGGCTCCAACGCCCGGGGCGAGCGAGCGTGGACGACCCGTCCCAACATCGTCTTGCCCGTCCCGGACTCGCCATGGAGCACCACGGGCGCGGCGCTGTTCGCCGCCCGCCGAGCACCGTCCATCAGCGCGCGCAGCGGCCTGGACGTCCCGATGAGCACGGGCGCGGGCGACTCCGCCTCCATCCGTGAGCGCACCGCCGTATAGGCCTCGCCCCCCAGCCGCCCGAGCGCCGCGAGCAGTTGCCCCTCGCCACCGGTGAACGAGGAGTCCGAGCGCGTCGCATAGAGCACGCCGAAGGGCATCCCTCCGGAGGCCACGAGCGGCGCGCACATCTCCGTCTCCGACTGGACCAGCTCCTTGCGCTCCAGCGCCACCTGCGCCAGCGAGCGAGGCACGGACATGGACTCCGCGCCCGACACCGCCGCGGTCAGCAGCCCTGTGTTGCTTCCCAGCAGCGCCGCGGCCCGGTCGGCGCTGAGGGCTCGACCGACTTCATCCGCCAGTCGCCGCAACACCATGGCCTCGCTGGTGGCCCCCAGCAGCGCCGTGCCCGCCGAGTACAGCGCCGCGGCGGCGCCCACGTGAGGCAGCACCTCTTCAATCGGGACGTGGCCAGGTGACGTCGGCCCGCCCTCCACGAGCGTCACCGGGGGCGGCTCGAAGACGGCCACCGTCAAACCCACCCGGACGCGGTCTCCGGGATGCAGCACCACCTCGCCGCTGATGCGCGCGCCGTTCAGCAGCGTCCCGTTGCGAGAGCCCAGGTCCGTCAGTCGGACCTCTCCCTCGTGGACGGTCAGCTGGGCGTGCTTGCGGGAGACCTGGTCATCGCGCAGGGGGATTTCGCAGGACGGGCTGCGGCCAATGGCCATGTCCGAGAGCACCTCGAAGCGGCGCCCCGCGGACGGGCCAGTGAGCAGCAGGAGTGCGGGCATGGGGCGCGGAGCCTAGCGTCCCGGAGGACGCGGGCAAGCGCCGCCGTGTCGCCCTACATCGGCCTTTCGGCGTTCAACAGGGTCCGGATCTCCCCTTCATCCAGGGCCCGGCCCTCGCGGCTGAGCGCCAGGGCGTTGACCTGGGTCTCTTCGACCTCGACGTGAGCGCCCTTGCGCCACTCGGTGGTGTGCACCGCGCCATCCACGAGCTTGCCGACGAGGGTGCCGTCGTCCCGGGCCATGAGTTCCAGCCAGAGGTTCTCCACCACCGTGTTTCCATCCGGGTGGGTGTCGAAGGGGGCTCGGACGAGGAAGGTGAGCGGCTCCATCAGCCCCCGGCGCTGGAAGCGCGCGAGGAAGGAGGGCAAGAGCGCCTGGGCCTCACGGCGCATGGACTCCGTCTGCTCCTCGGGCTCCTGGGTGAAGCGCTCCCGGTACGGCGCCAGGAGCTGGGACGTGTTGTGGCGCCCCAGGGGGGACACCACCGTGAGGAAGAGGCCCTCATGCCCCTCGAAGGTCTCCAGCGGCACGCCCAGCAGGTTGGCGCGCGCCTCCTCGGAGGGCACCACCATGAACGCCTGCCCCTCGCTGGTGCCCACCTGGGAGCGCAGCGCGGGCCCCTGACCGAAGGCCAGGTCCGTGCACAGCTCGTGCAGGAAGCTCTCCGCGGGCAGCAGGTCCTGCTCCGCGAGGTGGAAGATCTCCAAATCCCGGGCGCCGAACTTCTCCATGCCGTGCGAGTGCACCCACAGCGGCGTGTCGCCCTCCGTCACCTCCACCGCGTGCAGGTGGACGTGGTCCCGGATGTCGAAGTCCAGCTCGGTGATCTCCACCACGTCCTCGGGCTCGTGCAGCTTGAAGGCCGCCAGGTCCACGAGCACCCCGGGCACATGCTCCAGCAGGGTGCGCACGGCCCACAGCGCCTCGAACACGGGCAGCGTGGGCTGCGCCCCACCCGGCTCCAGCGACAGGTGGTAGTAGGCCTTCGCCTTGCTCAGGCGCGTGAAGGCCTCTGGACTGCCGCTGTACGCGGCCTTGTTGAACTTGGGCAGGCCCTCGGGGCCCACCGTCAGCCGGACATGCACCTCCGAGCTGTCCGCCCGGAGCACGAAGCCCTGGCCGTCCTCGTCTGGCGTGAACTCCACCTCGTCCGTCGCGAACGAGGCTCGCAGGGCATCCAGCGGTGCGGGCCCTTCTTGCTCGGTCGCCAGGAGGTAGACCTCCATCACAGGTGCTTCTCGATTTGCTGAAAGAGGTCCACGCGGTCCACCAGGTCGGTCAGGTAGTCGAGCTTGTCGGTGGCCAGCACCAGGACTGGAGACAACCGGTAGGCACCGAACCATTCCTCATACAGGGCATTGAGGCGCTGGAGGTAGCGGGTGGGGATGTCCTTCTCCATGGAGCGGCCGCGCAGGGCGATACGCTCCTTCAGCGTCTGCACGGGGCAGCGCAGGTAGATCATCAGGTCGGGCGGACGCAGCGACTCGGAGATGGTCTCGTAGAGCTCGCAGTACGTCTTCCAGTCCCGCTTGTCGATGAGCCGCTGGCGGTGGAGGTTCTTGGCGAAGATCTCCGCGTCCTCGTAGAGGGTGCGGTCCTGCAGCACGGTACCGGGCGTGCGCTCCAACTCCCGGTGGAGGCGGAACTTATGCGTCAGGAAGAAGAGCTGTGAGCGGAAGGCCCACGTCTTCATGTCCTTGTAGAAGTCCGCGAGGTAGGGGTTTTGGTCATTGGGCTCGAAGGACGGGGTCAACCCGTACTTCCGGCAGAGGAACGACGTGAGCTCCGTCTTCCCGGCGCCGATGTTGCCCGCGATGGCGATAAACTTTTTCCTGGCCACGCCACCCCTGCTTGTAACCCCGCCAAGCTGCGCGCACCAGCAACAAGGTAAGGAAGGCTCGTGGTAGAAGAAGTGCATGCCCCCGAGCCGTCCCTCTCGCCGCGCCCCTGGGCGCCGCCACCTCCCGGGGTGCGGCCGCCTGTCCGGCCGTCCGGGACAGGACATCTGGCCTCGGGGCTGCCCTCGGGCCGCGACTTCCGTCGGCCCGACGAACCGGCCCCGAGGAGGGGGCTGAGGGATGCGTAAGCTCTTCTGTGTCGTGACGGCGGGCGTGTGGACCCCCATCAGCTTCGTCCTGGCCATCCTGGCGATGGTGTTGACGTTGAGGCCGGCCAACTCCGTCTGGGTGGCTCGCAGGATCTGGTCCCCGGTGTTGCTCTGGGCGGGTGGCGCGAAGCTGGAGGTCCTGGGTCAGGAGAACGTGGACCCGCAGCGGGCCACCATCTACGTGGCCAACCACCAGTCCACCATCGACATCCCGGCGCACTTCATGGCCGTGCCCGTGCCGTTCCGTTACGTGGCGAAGGACCAGCTCAAGTGGGTGCCGTTCATCGGCTGGTATCTCGCGCTCGCCGGTCACGTCTTCGTCAACCGGAGCAACCGCTCCAAGGCCATCGCCTCTCTGGACGCGGCGGCGGCGAAGATTCGCGGCGGGACGAGCATCTTCCTGTACCCCGAGGGCACTCGCTCCCCGGACGGCCACATCCTGCCCTTCAAGAAGGGCCCCTTCGCGCTCGCGCTCAAGGCCCGCGTCCCCATCTGCCCCGTCACCATCGAGGGCTCCGGCAGCCTGATGCCCAAGGACAGCTGGAACATCACTCCCGGCCCCATCCGCGTGAAGATTGGCAAGCCCATCGACACCACGGGCTTCGCGGAGAATGACCGGGAGGGCCTCGCCCGCGCCGTGCGAGAGGTCATCATCGCCGACAGCCTCGCGCTGGGCGGCAAGGGTGGCGACCCCGAGGACTCCGTCGCCGCCGCGGGCCTCGAAGGCATCAGCGCCGCCCGCGCCACCTCCACTCCCTGAGACGTTCTCCCGTGCCGACGACTCCCGCCTTCCGCTTTCGCCCCTGGGCCCGCGCCGCCGTACTGGGCCTGGGTCTGCTCGCCGCCGGCTGCGGCCACACCACCTCGGCCACGACGGGCGCTCCCCGGCCCACCGACGAGCGCTCCCGGGCGCGGGCGTACCTGGAGGAGAACCAGCCGCAGAAGGCGCTCGGACTCCTGAAGGACCTGCACGCGAAGGCCCCCGAGGACCTGGACGTGGCCCGCACCCTCACGGAGGCCCAGGTGAAGGCGGGCCGCACCGACGCGTGGATCGAGGAACTCCAGGCGCGCATCGCCACGAGCGAGCGGGCGGTGGACCAGTACATGCTCGGGCTGGCCCTGTTCTCCCGGGCGAAGGACGCCGGCGCGCCGGCAGTCACCGCCTTCGAGCGAGCCATCACCCTCTCGCCGGACACGGCCGAGTACCATCACCGCCTGGGTGTCGCCCGCCTGGAGTCCGAACAGTACGCCGCCGCCGTGGAGCCCCTGCGTCGCGCGGCGGCGTTGGCCCCCGAGCGCACCGCCTGGCGCCTGCCCCTGGCCAAGGCGCTGCACCGCACGGGAGACCCGGCGGGCGCGGTGGAGGCCCTGGGCGTGGTGGTCCGAGGCCGGCCCGCCCCGTCCGACGTGGCCACGGCGCGCGCGCTGATGGAGCAGATCAGCGACCCCTTCGGTGGCATCCCCAAGGCAGCCGAGGCCAAGCTCGAAGAGGGCCTGCGCTACCTGAACGACCTGGATGCCCCCCAGCACGCCATCCTCGCCTTCGAGGAGGTGCTGCACGACTACCCGGACCTGGCGGTGCTGCACTCGCTGCTGGGCCTCGCCTATCAGCGCCTGGACGACGCGGGCCGCGCGGTGGACGAGTTCAAGCAGGCCATCGAAAGCGCTCCTCGCGACGGGAAGAACCACCTCTACCTCGGGGAGCTTTACGCCTCCCGTCAGCGTCCGGACGCGGCCCGTGCGTCGTTCGAGAAGGCCGTCGCGCTGCATCCGCTGCTGGACGCGGCCTGGTTCCGGTTGGGTGACCTGCATCTCGATCGCAGGGACCTGGCGGCGGCCCGCGAGGCCTTCATCGTGGCGGTGTCCCTGTCGCCCGACTCCATCCCCGCACGGGGAAAGCTCGCGCTCGTGTACCAGCTCGACGGCGACTACCCCGCAGCGGAACGAGAGCTGCGCTACGTGGTCGAAAAGGACCCGGAGAATGTGGAGTTCTCGCTGCGGCTGGGGCTGCTCTTCACCGAACAATCGATGAAGTCCACGCGTCCGCAGGTGAGGAAGACGGCGGCCGAGGAGGCCGAGCGCTGGCTCTCCAAGGTGCTGGAGGCGCAGCCGGAGAACGCCATCGCCTCGCGTGCGCTGCAATCCCTCAAGGGCCAGTAGCCACCAACGGGTCGTGCCCTCTACACTTCGCGCTCGATGAGTGATGGCCGCAAGTCCCCGCGCACGGCAACCAATCCCGGCACGCAGCCCCGGACGCCGAGCAGTCCAGGCATGCCTCGCACGCCGACGGATCCAGGCACCCTGCGGGTGATGTCCGCCGCGCGCACCGCGCCGCTCCAGAAGGGCAAGCAGGACGGCGCCCTCGGACAGCGGCTCGCGGGCGAGGCGTCCAATCAGGCCCTCAATGCGCTCTCCATCCTGAAGGAGTTCGCGGGCGACTTCCGTCAGCGGGATCGCTTCTTCAAGTACAAGGCGTCCATCGTCGCCGGGTGGCTGGCGTTGACGGTGGCGAGCTTCGCCATCGCCTGCCCCGGCAGCTCCGTTCAGACAGGGGACATGGACGCGCGGCTGGTGCTCAGCGACAAGTTGGACCGGCCCTCCATCACCATCTGGAACGAGAGCAAGGAGGCGTGGAAGGACGTCACCCTCATCGTCAACGGCCAGTACCGCGCCGCCGTGCCTTCGGTGGGCGCTGGTGAGTTCATCACCATCACCCCCAAGCAGCTCATGGGCACCAGCGGCGCCGCCCCCGCGGACCTGCGCTTCAACACGCTGGAGATGCGCAGCAGCGACGACAGCGCGAACCTCACCGAGGACCTGCTCAACGAGTGGAAGCGCCTGCTCGGACCGAAGTAGCTCCGTGAAGCCCCGCAAACACGAAGGGCGCCCTTCCCCACGGGAAGAGCGCCCTCTGCGTTTCCACCAGCCCCTCCTCACGAAGGGGCATGGAGACGGGCCTTACTCGGCCTTGGTCTCTTCGGCGGGAGCGTCGGCGGCGGGCGTGGCCTTCTTCTCGGGCCGGTCCACCAGCTCCAGCAGCGCCATCTCCGCGGCATCACCCCGGCGGAAGCCGAGGCGGATGATGCGGGTGTAGCCGCCGGGACGCGTGGCGTAGCGGTCCTTGTACTCGCTGAAGACCTTCTGCAGCACGTCGCGGTCCTTCACCGTCCGAGCCGCCAGACGCACGTTGGAGAGCCCACCACGCTTACCCAGCGTGATGATGCGCTCCGCCAGCTTCCGGGCCTCCTTGGCCTTGGGAACCGTGGTGCGGATGGCCTGGTGCTCGAGCAGCGAGGTGACCATGTTGTTGAGCATCGCGAGCCGGTGGCTCGTGGTGCGGTGCAGCTTTCGTTGTCCGACCTTGTGACGCATCGTCGTGCTCCGGGTCCCCGCGTGGGGGCCACCACTCCGGCCGTATCAGGTACCGGGTGGGAAGGGCGAACCCGACACGAGGCTCGCCACTGCTGGTTGGGCCTGGTCAACCGCACCAGTCCCCTTCCCTCCGCGCCGCGTGCTGCCATGTCGCGGGCACGGAGGAAAGTACCACGAAGACTCTACGCCTTCGGCGCCGCCGGGGCCGGAGCCTGCTTCGGGGGCCAGTTCTCGAGCTTCATGCCGAGCGACAGGCCCATCTCCGCGAGGATCTCCTTGATCTCCTTCAGCGACTTGCGGCCGAAGTTCTTCGTCTTGAGCATCTCGGCCTCGGTGCGCTGCACCAGGTCGCCGATGGTCTTGATGTTCGCCTGCTGCAGGCAGTTGGCGGAACGCACCGACAGCTCCAGCTCATCCACCGAGCGGAACAGGTTCTCGTTCAGCTTCGCCTCTTCCTTCGGCGCCTCGGCGATGACCGGCTCCTCCGTCTCGTCGAAGTTCACGAAGACGGTGAGCTGCTCCTTGATGATCTTCGCCGCGTACGCCACCGCGTCCTGAGGGGACACCGAGCCGTCCGTCCAGACCTCGAGCGACAGCTTGTCGAAGTCGGTGACCTGACCGACGCGCGCGTTGGTGACCTGGTAGTTCACCTTGCGGGTGGGCGAGAACAGCGAGTCGATGGGGATGGTGCCGATGGGCGCGCCGATCACCTTGTTCGAGTTGGCCGGCACGTAGCCACGGCCGCGGCGGCACGTCAGCTCCATGCGGAGCTTGCCACCCTCGGAGATGGTGCAGATGTGGTGACCCGGGTTGAGGATCTCCACGTCGGCGTCGGTGATGAGGTCGCCCGCCTTCACTTCCTTGGGCCCTTCCGCCTCGATGCGCAGCGTCTTCGGCTCGTTCGTGTGCATCCGAAGGAGGACTTCCTTCAGGTTCAGCACGACGTCCGTGACGTCCTCGGACACCTCGGGGATGGTGGTGAACTCGTGGTCCACGCCCTCGATCTTCACCGAGGTGATGGCCGCGCCCTGCAGCGACGACAGGAGCACCCGGCGCAGCGAGTTGCCCAGGGTGGTACCGAAACCACGCTCCAGCGGCTCCGCGATGAACTTCCCGTAGGTGGGCGTCAGGCTGTCCTGGTCCACCTCCATGCGGCGCGGCTTGATGAGGTCACGCCAGTTCTTCGCAATGTACGTATCAGCCATGGTGTACGACTCCTCGAGACGTGCGCCACCACCGACTTACCCACCGGAAGGGCGGGAGGATGGCCACGTAGGGGACTGCGATAAAGCACGACGCCCCGGCCTCGTCGGCCAGGGCGTTGAGTACGTCGTCCAGGCCCGAATTGGCCTGGCGCGGCGATTACTTGGAGTAGAGCTCCACGATGAGCTGCTCCTGGATGGGCATGGTCAGGTCCTCGCGGTTGGGGACCGTGCGAACCGTGCCCTTGAACGACTTCTTGTCCAGGTCGATCCACTGCGGAACGCCACGGCGGTCCACCGTCTCCAGCGCCTCGGAGATACGGAGCACCTTGCGGCTCTTCTCCACGACCTCGACGGACGTGCCGGGCTTGATGGAGAACGAGGGGATGTTGACCTTGCGGCCGTTCACCTGGAAGTGGCCGTGGCGGACCAGCTGGCGCGCCTCGTTGCGGGTATCCGCGAAGCCCATGCGGAACACCACGTTGTCCAGGCGGAGCTCCAGCTGCTGCAGGAGGTTCTCACCCGTCTTGCCCTTGGCGGCGGACGCGCGGTGGTAGTAGCCGCGGAACTGGTTCTCCAGCAGGCCGTACATGCGCTTGACCTTCTGCTTCTCGCGCAGCTGCACGCCGTAACCAGAGAACTTCACGCGGCCCTGGCCGTGCTGGCCGGGGGGATACGGGCGGCGCTCGATGGCACACTTGTCCGTGTAGCAGCGGTCGCCCTTCAGGTACATCTTGAGGTTTTCGCGCCGGCAGATACGGCAAGCGCTCGCGGTGTAACGGGCCACAGACTTCTCCTTAAAGGTGATCTGGAGCCGCCCCCACGCCGGTGGCGCGAAGGGCGGCCCGGACGAAGGGGTTAGACGCGGCGGCGCTTGGCCTGACGGCACCCGTTGTGCGGGATGGGCGTCACGTCGCGGATGAGGTTGATCTTCAGACCGGCGGCGGCCAGCGCGCGCAGCGCCGACTCACGGCCCGCGCCCGGACCCTTCACGAACACGGACACGTTCTTCAGCCCGTGCTCCATCGCCTTCGCCGCGGCATCACCGGCGGCCACCTGAGCGGCGAACGGGGTGGACTTGCGGCTTCCCTTGAAGCCACGCGCCCCGGCCGAGGACCAGGAGATCACGTTCCCGGACACGTCCGTGATCGTGATGATGGTGTTGTTGAACGTGGACTGGATGTGGACCACGCCATTGAGAATGCTCTTCTTGCCCTTGCGCTTGGCCTTCTTCGCGGCAGGGGCCTCGCCCTCGGTGCCCGTGGGCGCCGCAGCCGAAGTATTGGTCTCGTCAGCCATGTGAGTTGCTGCTCCTGAGAGGAGGTGATCGACGCCGGCACCTCACGGGCCGGCGCTGCGGTTTACCGAGCCGGAGCGGCCGGCTTCGCCCGAACGATGCCGCGCTTGGGACCCTTGCGGGTACGCGCGTTGGTGTGGGTGCGCTGGCCACGGACAGGCAGGCCCTTGCGGTGACGGAGACCCCGGTAGCAGCCCAGATCCATCAGGCGCTTGATGTTCATCGTCACTTCACGCCGGAGGTCACCCTCGACCTTGTAGCTGGCCTCGATGATCTCACGGATCTTGCGAGCCTGGTCCTCGGTGAGGTCCTTGGTCCGGGTGGTGGGATCGATGCCCGCCGCCTCGATGATGTCTTGCGCGGACTTGTTGCCGATCCCGTAGATGTACTGAAGCGAGATCACGGCGCGCTTGTTGGGCGGCAGGTCGATGCCGGCGATACGAGCCATCTTCGGTCTTCCTTCTGGAGTGGAGTTGGTCTGGAGCCAACAGCCTGTCGGCGGTTAGCCCTGGCGCTGCTTGTGCCGGGGGTTGGAAGCGCAAATCACGCGCACGATGCCCTTGCGGCGAACAACCTTGCACTTGTCGCAGATCTTCTTGACGGACGCCCGAACCTTCATGGAGCGAACTTCCTTCCTTCGAACAGATGAAAAGCCATGAGGGTCGCCACCCTAGTCCCAGAGCGGCGCCCTTTTCTACTTCGCCCGGTACGTGATCCGTCCGCGCGTCAGGTCGTACGGAGACAGTTCGACCTTCACCTTGTCTCCCGGGAGGATGCGGATGAAGTGCATCCTCATCTTGCCCGAGATGTGCGCGAGCACCTTGTGGCCATTATCCAGCACCACGCGGAACATCGCGTTGGGGAGGGGCTCCATCACCGTCCCCTCAACTTCGATGGAATCATCCTTCGGCAAGCGTCAAACCCTCTTCCCGGACCACGAACCTTCTGGAAGCGCGGCGGATTATCACTTTGGTCCGCAAGTGGCAAGCGTCCCGCGCGGGAAAACTCGGATTCCTACCAACCCACCATAACACGCTCATATTTCACCCGCAGTCCCGGCCCCTTCACGCCCCTCGGGTGAGCACCTCGGCTCCGCCATCCGTGATGAGGATGGTGTGCTCGAAGTGGGCGGACAACTTCCGGTCCGCCGTCACCGCCGTCCAGTCATCGTCCAGGAGCTCCACCTCGTGGGTTCCCTGGTTCACCATCGGCTCCACCGCGAGGACCATCCCCGACCGGAGCTTCATCCCCGCCCCCGCCTGCCCATGGTTGGGCACGTGGGGGAACTCATGGAGCTTCCGGCCAATCCCATGGCCGGTAAAATCCCGGACGACAGCGTACCCCCGAGCCTCCACGTGCCGCTGGACGGCATGCCCGATATCCCCCAACCGGTTGCCCGGCTTCATGGCCTGGATGGCCTTGTGGAGGGACTCACGCGTCGTGTCCAACAGGGACCTGGCCTCGGCCGACACCTTTCCCACCGCCACCGTCCTGGCCGCGTCCCCGAACCACCCCCGGTACGACACCCCGAAATCGAGCTTCATGAGGTCGCCCTCGGCCAGCTTCCGCCGCTTGCTGGGGATGCCGTGGACCACCTCATCGTTGATGGAGGCACATAGCACACACGGAAAGCCGAGGTAGCCCTTGAACGCCGGCCTGGCGCCCCGCTCCGCTGTCAGCCTCTCCGCCAGGGCATCCAAGTCCCAGGTGCTGATTCCCGGAGCTACCGCCTTTTCCAGCGCGTCCAGGACGTCGGAGACAATCCGACCCGCCTGGCGCATGAGGGCAATCTCGTCCCGAGATTTGATCGCCACCTGGCTCATCAGCGCTCCGTGCGCGCCATCCGCGCACGGAGAACGGGTGGCAAGCGGCAATGGGCGCCGCAAGCGCCCAACGTCCGCTCGCCGGCCCGTCCGGCCATCAGACCTTGCCCCGACCCGCGGCGCTCTTGATCTCCTCGTAGATGCCGTCTGGCGAGCCCACACCGTCCACGCTCTTGAGCACGCCCTTCTTCGCGTAGAAGGCCTTCAGCGGGGCCGTCTCCGCGTCGTACTTCTGGAGGCGCTTCTCGATGACGTCTGGCATGTCATCCGGACGCTGCACCAGCCCTGTGCCGCACTTGTCACAGTACCCCGCGCGCTTCGGCGGGCTCTGATCCACGTGGTAGACGCTGCCATCCACGGGGCAGACGCGCCGGCCGGAGCCACGCTCCACCAGCGTCGTGTGCGGCACCTCGAGCGAGACGACCGCGTCGAGCTGCTTGCCCAGCCGCCCCAGCATCCTTTCCAGCGCGTCAGCCTGGCCCGGCGTGCGCGGGAAGCCATCCAGCACGAAGCCCTGGGCCACGTCTGACTGCTTCAAGCGCTCCTCGACGATACCGATGACGACTTCGTCAGGCACGTACTGGCCCGCCGCCATCAACGGACCCGCGACCTTCCCCAGCTCCGTCCCCTCCGCCACTGCCTTGCGGAGAATGTCACCGGTGGAGATCTGCGGGATGTGGAAGTCGGCGAAGAGCTTCTTCGCCTGGGTACCCTTCCCCGCGTTCGGCGGTCCCAACAGGATCAGGTTCATGTGCTCCTCTCAGCTCCCAAGGAAGGCACGGAAGTCGTCGGCCACGAAGCTTCCAAGCGCCCCCCATGTGCACCACCGAATACCTTGAACGACTCCATCCCGGAACGACGAGGCGCCCCTCCCCACGACGGGGAGAGGCGCCCGGGACGTGGAACGTCGTGACTCAGGCCGCCACGCGCACCCGGCCGCGGATGCGGGGGCCACGCGGCCCGGCGAAGCCTTCGTAGTTGCGGCTGATGAGGTGACCCTCGATCTGCTGCACCGTGTCCAGCGCCACGCCCACCACGATCAGCAGCGCGGTGCCGCCGAAGGTGAAGCGAACGTTGAGCATGCCGCTGATGACGGATGGAATCACACAGATGACCGCCAGGTACAGCGCACCACCGAACGTGAGCCGGTTCAGCACTCGCTCGATGAACTCCGCCGTCTGACGACCCGGACGAATGCCCGGGATGTAGCCGCCCTGCTTCTTGATGTTGTCCGCCACGTCATCCGGCCGGAAGGTCAGCGCCGTGTAGAAGTAGGCGAAGAAGATGACCATCAGCACGAAGAGGCCGTTGTAGATCCACAGGTTGCCTTCGATGGCGCGCTGCAGGTCCTGCAGGAACGGGAACCACGTGCCCAGCGTGGCCGGGAACGACAGCACCGCGCCCGCGAAGATGGGAGGGATGACGCCAGCGGTGTTGACCTTCATCGGGAAGTACGTGGCCTGGCCCGCGAACATCCGGCGCCCCGCCATGCGCTTGGCGTACTGGATGGGGATGCGGCGCATGCCGCGCTCCACATAGACCACCACCGCGATGATGAGGAGCATGAAGACCAGCAGCGCCAGGACCTCGGCCACCGCGATGACTTCCTGCCGCGTCAGGTCCAGCAGCGACTTGGCGCCCGGGAGCACGCCAGCGACGATGCCCGCGAAGATGATGAGCGAGATGCCGTTGCCGATGCCACGCTCGGTGATGCGCTCACCCAGCCACATGATGAACGCCGTACCAGCCGTCAGGCTGATGACCGTCATGAAGGTGAACCAGACGCTGTCGTCCGGAACCACCACCTGGTTGAAGCCACTCTGGCCCCCGTCGGAGCGCCCCAGGGACGCCAGCCACCGGGAGATTCCGATACCCTGGATGACGGAGAGGACGATGGTGCCGTAGCGGGTGTACTGATTGATCTTCTGCCGCCCCGCGGCGCCCTCCTTCTGCAGCCGCTCCAGGCTGGGGATGACCACCGCCAGCAGCTGCATGATGATGGAGGCGCTGACGTAAGGCATGATGCCCAATCCGAAGATGGACATCTGCTCCAGCGCGCCGCCGGAGAAGAGGTTGAACAGCGACACCAGTCCGCCCGACTGCTTCTGGGCGTCCATGAAGGCGTTCATCGCGGCCCGATCCACGCCGGGCGTATTGATGAAGATGCCGATGCGGTAGACGGCCAGCAGGGCTAGCGTATACGCAAGCCGGCTGCGCAGCTCCGCGATGCGGAAGACGTTGGCGAAGGCATTGAGAGCCACGGGGTAGCCATCCTCTTCGTGAGGGTTCTGCCAGGACGACAAAACGCCCCTGTTCCACGGACGGGAAAGGGGCGCAGAAGCCTACACAAGCGAAATGGCGCGCACCACCGTCAAGTGATGCGCGCCGAACATGCTCAAGCCTTGGGCTGCCGAGGGGCCTTGACGCCCTTGCCAGCATGGGCCTTCGCGGCCGCTTCGGGCTTGTGGGCCATCAGCGGAAGGACATCCACCGCGCCGCCCGCCTTCTCGACCGCGGACTTCGCGGCCTCGGAGGCCTTGTGGACACGGATGGTGACCTTCTTGGTCAGCGCGCCGTGTCCCAGCAGCTTCACGCCGTGGTAACGACCCTTGACCAGACCGACCTTCTTCAGAGAGGCCTCATCCACCGTGGAGCCCGCGTCGAAGTGGGTGTCCACATCCGACAGGTTCACCACCGCGTACACCGTGCGGTTGGGGGAGTTGAAACCAAACTTCGGAAGGCGGCGCTGCAGAGGGCTCTGACCGCCCTCGAAGCCCTCGAACCGCATGTTGCCGGAACGGGCCTTCTGACCCTTGCCACCACGGCCGGCCGTCTTGCCAAGACCAGAACCCTGGCCGCGACCCACCCGCTTCTTGCGGTGCCACGAGCGCGAGGGACGCTTCAAATCGTGCAGAGTGCTCATTGTCTCAGTCCTCTCGTGCTCAGGCCTTGGTCTGCTTGGCCTGGTAGGCGCGCGCGCGATCCCGCAGGGCGATCTTGCGCGGCTTGCGGCGCTTCGGCGCCGGCGCCTCGGTGCTCACCGTCTCCAGGGAGACCAGGTGCTTCACCTTGAACGCCATCCCACGGATGGCAGGGGTGTCCTTGAGCAGGCGCTCTTGACCAAACTTCTTCAGACCCAGGCCACGGATGGTGGCCAGCATGTCCTCGGAAGCGCCCGCGTAGCTCTTCGTCAGCTTCACCTTGAGCGCCATGACTAGCCCCTCTGCTCCCCGGCGAGCTTCGCCGACTCGACGTCCTTGCCACGCAGCCGCGACACCTGCGCCGCGCTCCGCAGCAGCTTCAGGCCAGCAACCGTGGCCTTCAGCACGTTGTGCGGATTCCGCGAACCCTGGCTCTTCGTCAGGATGTTGCGGATGCCCGCCGCCTCAAGAACCGCGCGCACCGCGCCACCGGCGATGACGCCCGTACCTTCGCTGGCCGGCTTCAACAGCACCCAGCCGGCGCCGAAGTGCCCGAGCACCTCGTGCGGAATCGTGTGACCCATGAGCGGGACGCGGAAGAGATTCTTCTTCGCGTTCTCGCCACCCTTGCGGATGGCCTCGGGGACCTCGTTGGCCTTGCCCAGGCCGACGCCCACGTGTCCAGCGCCGTCGCCCACCACCACCAGGGCGGCGAACGAGAACCGGCGGCCGCCCTTCACGACCTTGGCCACGCGGTTGATGTTCACCACGCGGTCGGTGAGGTCCAGATCGTTCGGATTGATCGGAGTTGCCACTTGGAAATCCTTTCGAAAGCTAGAACTTCAGCCCGGCCTCGCGCGCGGCGTCAGCCACGGCGGCGATGCGCCCGTGATAGGGGAAGCCGTTGCGGTCGAACACCACCGCCTCGACGTTGGCAGCCTTGCACTTCTGCGCGATCAGGGCACCCACCCGCTTCGCGTCCGCCTTCTTGTCGCCTTCGTCCTGGCCCTTCAGGTCCTTGGACAGCGACGAGGCAAACGCGAGGGTCTTGCCAGTGGTGTCGTCCACCACCTGCGCGTAGATGTGCTTGAGGCTCTTGTAAACGGAAAGCCGCGGCCGCTCGGTGGTGCCCGAGAGCTTCTTGCGGATGCGGTTCTTCCTCTTGAGACGGGAATCGATCTTCGTCGGCATGGCTGCTTCCTTGTCCTTCCGGCGGCGATGCGGACTTCCGCCGCCGGATGATGCCGTCGGACCCCACGGGCCCGACGGGATTGGGAACCCTCAGGACAGACGAAACGACTAGGTCGTTCCGGTCTTGCCCTCCTTACGGCGGATGCGCTCCTCGGAATACTTGATGCCCTTGCCCTTGTACGGCTCAGGCGGACGCAACGAGCGGATGTTCACCGCCGTCGCGCCAAGCGCTTCCTTGTCCGCCGAGCGGAGCGTCAGCCCCACGGTGGGGAGGCTGTCCTCGGTGCGGGCCGCCTTGTCGACTTCGGCCGTCACACCCTCCGGCAGGTTGAACACCACCGGGTGTGAGTAGCCCAGCGCGAAGTGGATGGCCTTGCCCTTCACCTCGGCGCGGAAACCAACGCCGCGGATGTCCAGCTTCCTCTCGAAGCCGGTGGACACGCCCTTCGCCGCGTTCGCGAGGATGGTGCGGGTCAGGCCGTGCAGGCTGCGCGCCTCGCGAGAATCATCCTCGCGCAGCACGTTGACCTGGCCGTCCTTGATCTCCACCTTGACCCGGGCGGGCAGCTTCACGGACAGCTTGCCCTTGGGGCCCTCGAAATTCACCTGCTGGCCGGCGACGATGGCCTTCGTCTTGTCGCCGAGCTTGATCGCCAGTTTTCCAATCCGACTCATGGTTGCCTCGGTCCTGTATGCCCGGGGCGCGCACTCTCACGAGGCGCGGCCACCAGGCAGCTGGCTAGTAGACGGTGCAGAGCAGCTCGCCGCCCGCCTTCTGCTTGCGGGCCTCGGAGTCCACCAGGATGCCGCGGGACGTGGACAGGATGGAGATACCCATTCCACCCAGCACCTGCGGGATGTCGCTCACGCCGCAGTAGCGGCGCAGGCCCGGCTTGGACACGCGGCGGATGCCGGTGATGGCGGGGCTGCGGTCCGGACCGTACTTGAGCTGCACGGTGATCTCGCTCTGCGGCGAGCCCTCGGGGGTGGCGACGGCGAACTCCCCGATGTAGCCCTCATCCTTGAGGACCTTGACGATCTCGAGCTTGAGCTTCGAGTGGGGAATGACGACCTTGTCGTGACGCGCGCGCGAAGCATTGCGCAGGCGGGTCAGCATGTCGCCAACAGGATCATTGACCGGCATGAGCTACCTTCCAAGCAAGAGCCCTCATCGAGCATCTCGCGTTCGCGGCCGCCGCGCCTGCCGGGCCCATCCCGGGGGTTCGCGCCGACCGCCACTGCTGAGGTTGAAACTTCGATTGAGCGAGCTCCTCCCGGAGCGCGCCCAGGGTGCCGATGAGCCCTTCCGAGCCCTTCAGCACCCTGCCCTTCCGGCTACCAGGACGACTTGGTGACGCCGGTGATCTCGCCGCGCAGCGCACGGTTGCGCAGGCAGATACGGCACATCTTGAACTTGCGAAGGAAGGCGCGCGGCCGACCGCACAGCGGGCAGCGGTTGTACTGGCGCACGGCGAACTTCGGCTTGCGCTTCGCCTGGGCGATCTTGGAGAGCTTGGCCATTGTCTTGAGGTCCTTGGCTCGAGGGCTTACTGACGGAACGGCAGGCCGAAGTGACGCATCAGCGCCAACCCCTGCTCGTCGTTCGCGGCGGTGGTGACGAAGCTGATGTTGAGCCCCTTCACCTTCTCGATCTGGTCGTAGTTGATCTCAGGGAAGATGATCTGCTCGCGCACGCCGAGCGTGTAATTGCCCTTCCCGTCGAAAGCCTTCGGGGACACGCCCTTGAAGTCACGCACGCGCGGCAGCGCCACGGTGATGAGGCGGTCCATGAACTCGTACATGCGAGTACCACGCAGCGTCACGGCGGCACCGATGGCCTGGCCCTGACGCAGCTTGAAGTTCGCGATGGACTTGCGAGCGCGCGTGACGATGGGCTTCTGACCCGTGATCGCCGCGAGCTGGTCCACCGCTGACTCCAGGATCTTGTTGTTGGCGAGCGCCTCGCCGAGACCCATGTTGACGACGATCTTCTGGAGACGCGGAACCTCCATCGGGTTCTTGAGGCCCAGCTCCTTCATCAGGGCGGGCACCCCTTCCTTGCGGAAGCGCTCCTTCATGCGGGCCGGCTTGCTCTCGAGGCCTTCCTCGATGTTCGCCGCGAAGCCAACCTTCTTGGCCTCTTCCTTCTTGCCCCGCTTCGCCTTCTTTTCCTTCTGGTCCGGCTTCTTCTCGTCAGCCATCGTCGTATCCTCTGCTTCGGGGCGCCGTTGTGGACCCAGCGCGTCCGATCAGTCCTTCATCTGGAAACTGAAAACACCGCGAGGGCCCCGGAACCACCCAGGCCCTCGTTGCCTGCACTCCCCCCTACCCGCCCACCAGGGCGGGCAGAAGGGCGCGCATACATGCCCCAACAGGGACTCCTAGTCAATCAGCGCGTCGCAGTTCTTGCAGAACCGCTGGAGCTTCTCGCCCTCGGTCTTGACCCCCACGCGGGTCGGCTTGTCGCACTTGGCGCACACGACCTGGACATTCGCCAGGGCGATGGTGCCGGGCTTCTCGACAATGCCACCCTCGGGATTCTGGGGCGTCTTCTTCTGGTGACGCTTGACCAGGCGCAGACCCTCAACGGTCACGCGACCCGCCTCGCGGTCGATCTTCAGCACCTTGCCGCGCTTCGTCGCAGGACTCTTCTCGGAGGCTTCGGCCCCGGCCATGACCTGGACCGTGTCTCCCACTTTCATCTTCTGCATGGCTTCCTCGTCTCTCTGGCTGCTCGCCGTCCGGCCTGCGGTCCTCTCAGAGGACTTCGGGCGCCAGCGAGATGATCTTCATGAACTTGCGGGCGCGGAGCTCACGGGCCACCGGCCCGAAGATGCGCGTACCAATGGGCTCCATGTCCTTGTTGATGAGGACCGCGGAGTTGCCATCGAACTTGATGAAGCTGCCGTCGGGACGACCCACCTCGCGCTTGGTGCGGACGATGACGGCCTTGGCCACGTCACCCTTCTTCACCTTCGAGTTGGGCAGCGCCTCGCGGATCGACACGACGATGACGTCGCCGATGGACGCGTACTTGCGCTTCGAACCGCCGAGCACCTTGATGCAGAACACCTTCTTCGCGCCCGAGTTGTCCGCCACGTCGAGCACGCTCGTCATCTGAATCATCTGAGAATCTCCTATCGCCGGTGACTCCACCACACCGCCTCACGGCCGCGCAGGTGGAGGTGCGTGCTAGACGTTCTTGCTCTTCTCCAGCACCTCGACCACACGCCACCGCTTGTCCTTCGAGGCAGGCTTGGTCTCGGCGATCCGGACCCGATCACCCTCGTTGATGGTGATCTTCTTCGGATAGTCGTGGTCCTCCACGTGCGCCTTGTACTTCTCGCGCAGGCTCATGATCTTCCCGTACTTCGGGTGGGGAGCCCGGCGCTGGACGGTGACCACGACCGTCTTCTGCATCTTGTTGGAGGTGACGATTCCCACGCGCGTCTTCGGACGGCCGCGGGAGGAGGTCTCTGCCTTGGGCGCTTCAGTCGTTTCAGCCATCTTTGTTCTCACTGTCTCTCATGCACCCGGGCGCTCTCGCGTCCCGGATGGCCGCACGCACCCGCTTCCGGGCGAGCGCGCTTGGAGGAATCGCGACGTCGGCCTTAGGCCTTCGCCGCCTTCTTCTTCTCGCCGAGAACCGCCAGCACCCGAGCCAGGTCACGCCGGTGCAGGGTTCGCTCCGCCGGGCTGTCCAGCGAGCCGGTCCGCCGCTTGAGCTGGTCCTGGAACAGCGTCTCACGCAGTTCCGTCGCCCGCCGCTGCAGGTCGTCCGCCGACAGCTCCCTCAGTTCCTTCGCAGTCGCCATTGCTATCTCCACATGCGTGCGGGAGCCCACCCGAAGGCGGCTCCCGCCGCGGTGCCTAGAGGCTCAGGTCCGTGCGCGTCACGATACGCGTGAGCACCGGCAGCTTCGCCTGCGCCAGCTTCAGCGCCCCCGTGGCCACCTCGGTCGTCATCCCCTCCATCTCGTAGAGGATGCGGCCGGGCTTCACCACCGCGACGTAGTACTCCACGCCACCCTTACCGGTACCCATTCGGGTCTCGGCGGGCTTCTTGGTGATGGGCTTGTCCGGGAAGATTCGGATCCAGATCTTGCCGCCGCGCTTCACGTGGCGGGTCATCGCGATACGAGCCGCCTCGATCTGCCGGGACGTAATCCACCCCGGCTGCAGGCTCATCAGGCCGAACTCACCGTAGGTCAAGTCGCTGCCACGGTGCGCGGCGCCGGGCGTGCGGCCCTTGTGCATCTTGCGGTACTTCGTACGTGCAGGCTGAAGCATCGTCGCTGTCCTTCACTGCCCTGCCCCGGGCGCCCTCTCTCGAGAGCGCCCAAAGCGGGAGGGCTCTTAGCGGTTGGAAGGCATGGGGGCCTGGCCGCCCTTGCCCGGGAGAACCTCGCCCTTGCAGACCCAGACCTTGCAGCCGATCTTGCCGTAGGTCGTCTTGGCCTCGGCGAAGCCATAGTCGATGTCCGCGCGGAGGGTGTGCAGGGGCACGCGGCCCTCGCGGTACCACTCGTAGCGAGCCATCTCGGCGCCACCCAGGCGGCCCGAGCAGGCCACGCGGATGCCCTTGGCTCCGAACTTCATCGCCGTCTGAAGCGCCTTCTTCATGGCGCGACGGAACGCGATGCGACGCTCGAGCTGCGTGGCGATGTTCTCCGCCACCAGCTGCGCGTCGGTCTCCGCCTTGCGGACCTCGACGATGTTGAGGAAGACCTCGTTCTTCGTGAACTGCTGGAGGTCCTTCTTCACCGTCTCGATGCCCGCGCCACGCTTGCCGATGACGATACCCGGACGCGCGGTGTGGACGTTGACCTTCACCTTGTTGGCTGCGCGCTCGATCTCCACCTTGGACACGCCCGCGTGGTTCAGCGACTTCTTCACGAACTCGCGGATGCGGATGTCTTCATGGAGCCACTGCGCGTAGTTCTTGTGCTCGAACCACTTGGAGTCCCAGGTCTTGATGACGCCAAGCCGGAACCCGATCGGATGAACTTTCTGTCCCAACGTGAATCTCCTTGAACGTCCGGGCTGGGCCCGACGGGTCCTACTTCTTGGCCTCGGCCAGCACCACATGGACGTGGGCGGTCTTCTTCTTGATCGGGGTGGCCCGACCCATGGCGCGCGGCATGAACCGGCGCTGGGTAGGACCCTGGTCCACCGAGATGGTCTTGACGTAGAGCGTGTCCACGTCGACCTGACCCTTGGACAGGTCCGTCGCGTTGGCCACGGCGCTCTTGATGAGCTTCTCCACCGGCAGGGCCGCGGCGCGCTTGGTGAACTTCAGGATGTTGAGGGCAGCCTCGACGGGCTTGCCCCGGATGAGCGCCGCAACGACGGACAGCTTGCGGGGGCTCATGCGCAGGAAACGCAGATGTGCAGTCGACTCCATGGTCATCTCCTCAGGCTCTCAGGCAATGCGCCAGGCTACTTGCCCGGGGCCTTGGCGACCTTCTTCTCCGCCGAGTGTCCACCGAACGTACGCGTCGGGGCGAACTCGCCGAGCTTGTGGCCCACCATGTTCTCCGTGACGAACACCGGGATGAACTTCTTCCCGTTGTGCACCGCGAAGGTGTGACCCACGAACTCCGGAAGGATGGTGGAGCGGCGGGACCACGTCTTCACGACAGTCTTCTTGTTCGTCTTGATCATGTCCTCGATCTTCTTGACGAGGAAGTCGTCGACGAACGGACCCTTCTTGATCGAACGAGCCATGGCTTGCGAATCCTCTTACTGGCTGCGCGCGCCCTGGCGGCGGCCGCTCACGATGAACTTGTCAGTACGCTTGTTGGTGCGCGTGGTCAGACCCTTGGTCTTCTTGCCCCACGGCGACACCGGGTGCGGGTTGCCCTGACCGGACTTACCCTCACCACCACCGTGCGGGTGGTCCACGGGGTTCATCGCGAGACCACGAACCGTCGGGCGGATGCCCAGCCAGCGGCTCTTACCCGCCTTACCGATGCGGATGATCTCGTGCTCGATGTTACCCACCTGGCCCACGGTGGCGCGGCACTCGATGAGGACCATGCGGACGGTTCCAGAAGGCATACGCACCTGCGCGTAGCGGCCCTCCTTCGCCATCAGCTGTCCGGAGGTTCCCGCGGAGCGGATGACCTGGGCGCCACGGCCCGGCTTCAGCTCCACGTTGTGGATGATGGTACCCACCGGGATGTTCTGCAGCGGCAGGGAGTTGCCCGGACGGATGTCGGCGGTCTCGCCGGCGAACACCGTGTCGCCCACATTCAG
Source organism: Myxococcus sp. CA040A (assembly GCF_013336725.1). NCBI lineage: Bacteria > Pseudomonadati > Myxococcota > Myxococcia > Myxococcales > Myxococcaceae > Myxococcus > Myxococcus sp. CA040A. The sequence goes on from NZ_JABUMR010000012.1 coordinate 39,570, forward strand.
GCCCACCGGGGCCAGGATGTAGCGCTTCTCACCGTCCGCGTACGTCAGCAGGGCGATGTTGGCGGTGCGGTTCGGGTCGTACTCCACCGCGGTGACCTTGGCCGGCACGCCGTCCTTGTCACGACGCTTGAAGTCGATGACGCGGTAGCGGCGCTTGTGACCACCACCCTGGTGACGCCGGGTGATGTGTCCGTGCACGTTGCGGCCACCCGAGCGCTTCAGCGGCTCGGTCAGCTTCTTCTCGGGCGCGTCCTTGGTGATGTCCGCGAAATCGGACACCGTCATGTGACGGCGGGCGGCGCTTGTCGGCTTGTACTTCTTGATGCCCATGGTGTGTTCCTCAGGCTGACCTCAACGCCGTAGCGTCAGGCCGCCCCTCCCTCGAAGAGTTCGATCGAGTCGCCTTCCTTGAGGGTGACGACCGCCTTCTTGAAGTTGGGCCGCTTGCCGATGCTCCGACCCACGCGCTTGATCTTGCCGCGAACGACGTTCGTGTTGACGCCCTCGACGGTGACCTTGAACAGCGTCTCCACCGCGCGAGCCACGTCGTGCTTGGTGGCCTTGCGGTCCACGATGAACGAGTACTGGCGGAACTTCTCGCGGGCCTTGTCCAGCTTCTCGGTGATGAGCGGGCCCTTGATGACGTCGCTGAGATTCATGAGAGCGCCCCCTCGAGGGTCTTCGCGGCCGCGGAGGTGAGCACGAGGTGCGAGTGCTTCAGAACGGCCTCGAGGTTGAGACCCTCGGGAGGAAGCACGTCGAACTTCGCCAGGTTCCGCACGCTGCGGTGCAGGTTGGTGTTGCTCTTCTCGTCCACCACCAGAGCGTTCTGCAGCTTCAGGCGCTTGGTGAGCGCCTCGAAGGCCTGCTTGCTCTTGGGGGCGTCCAGGGAGAACCCGCTCAGGATGATGAGCGTCTTCTCCTTGGCGCGCAGGGACAGCGCCGACTTCAGCGCGCCGCGACGCACCTTGCGGGGCGGGCGGTAGAAGTAGTCGCGAGCCTTGGGAGCCATCGCCTTGCCGCCGCCCACCCAGTGGGAAGCGCGGATGGAACCCTGGCGGGCGCGGCCGGTGCCCTTCTGCTTCCAGGGCTTCTTGCCGCCGCCGCTGACTAGCGAGGTGTTCTTCACACCCACCGTGCCGCGACGCCGGTTGATCTGCTGCATCTTCGCGACCTCGTAAAAGAGGTGCGCGTTCGGCTCAGCGCCGAAGATGTCGTCGGAGAGCTCAATCTCCGACACCTTCTTCAAATCGAGGTCGACAACGTCAAACTTCGCCATGGCACTTTCCTCGCGGGGGTCGGAGTGAAACCACTCGGACGCCCACCCGCTTCCTAGGACTTGATCTCGACGTCAACGCCGGCCGACAGATCCAGCTTCATGAGCGCATCCAGCGTCTGCTGCGTGGGCTCGAGAATATCGAGCAGGCGCTTGTGCGTGCGGATCTCGAACTGCTCGCGGCTCTTCTTGTCCACGTGCGGCGAACGCAGCACCGTGAACTTGTTGATGCGCGTAGGAAGGGGGATCGGACCGGCCACCTTCGCGCCCGTGCGCTTGGCCGTCTCGACGATCTCACCCGCGCTCTGGTCCAGGAGCTTCGAGTCGTATGCCTTCAGCCGGATGCGGATCTTCTGTGTCGCCATTCGCAAGAACCTCTTAGAACGAACTTTGTGCCAACGCCCCGGGAGGCGCTACGACCGACGTCCCCTGGTTGTCACAGAGCCGTTTCTTCAGAACGAAGGGGCGCGGTGATTACCATCCCGCCCCGGTGTATGCAACTGGATTTCCTCCGGCTCCCTGGAAATTCCCCGAGGGGATGTCCATGGGAGCCGGGAGGAGGCCTGCTACTCGATCACTTCCGCCACGACGCCGGCGCCCACCGTGCGGCCACCCTCGCGAACAGCGAAGCGCAGCTCCTTGTCCATCGCCACCGGAGTGATGAGCTCCACCTCGATCGCGATGTTGTCGCCCGGCATCACCATTTCCACGTTCTCAGGCAGCTTCACCGTTCCCGTCACGTCCGTCGTGCGGAAGTAGAACTGGGGACGGTATCCCTTGAAGAACGGGGTGTGGCGACCACCCTCTTCCTTCGACAGCACGTAGATCTGCGCCTTGAACTTGGTGTGCGGCTTGATGCTGCCCGGTTTGGCCAGCACCTGCCCGCGCTCCATGTCCTCGCGCTTCAGACCACGCACCAGCGCGCCGATGTTGTCTCCCGCCCGGCCCTCGTCCAGCAGCTTGCGGAACATCTCCACGCCCGTGACGACGGTCTTCTGCGTATCGCGCAGACCGACGACTTCAACTTCCTCGCCAACCTTGATGATGCCACGTTCCACGCGGCCCGTCGCCACCGTTCCACGGCCGGCGATGGAGAACACGTCTTCCACCGGCATCAGGAAGGGCTTGTCCGTCGCGCGCTGCGGCGTCGGAATGTAGCTGTCCACCGCCTCCATCAGCTTCAGGATGGCGCCCTCGCCGACCTCGCTCGTATCACCCTCGAGCGCCTTCATGGCGGAGCCAGGGACGATGGGAATCGAGTCGCCCGGGAAGTCGTACTTCTTCAGCAGGTCCCGGACTTCCATCTCCACGAGCTCGCGCAGCTCGGGGTCGTCCAGCAGGTCCACCTTGTTCAGGAAGACCACGATATACGGGACACCGACCTGGCGCGCCAGCAGGATGTGCTCACGCGTCTGGGGCATCGGGCCGTCCGCGGCCGAGACCACGAGAATCGCGCCGTCCATCTGCGCCGCGCCCGTGATCATGTTCTTCACGTAGTCGGCGTGACCCGGGCAATCCACGTGCGCGTAGTGCCGGTTCTTCGTCTGGTACTCCACGTGCGCCGTGGAGATGGTGATGCCGCGCTCACGCTCTTCCGGCGCCTTGTCGATCTGGTCGTACGCCAGGAACGTGGCGCCGCCGGTCTTCGCCAGCACCTTCGTGATGGCCGCCGTCAGCGACGTCTTGCCGTGGTCCACGTGTCCGATCGTGCCGATGTTCACGTGGGGCTTGTTACGCTCGAACTTTTCCTTGGCCATGACAACTCCTCAACCGGGGCTGAGCCGGTCAACCACCCGGCGCGTCTCGAATCCCGCAAAACTCACTGCGAAGGTGCTGCGTCCTGCTCCAAACCCGCCACAACGTCAACTGAAATCGCCCGCAGGGCCACCTGCCGTGGCCGTCAGTACCGGTTCAGCGCCGTCTTGGGCGCTGGCGCGTAGTGACTGAACTGCATCGTGTACGTCGCCCTTCCCTGGCTGCGGCTGCGCAGGTCTGTCGAGTACCCGAACATGGCGGCCAGGGGGACCTGCGCCTGGATGGCCTGCAACCGGCCGGGCCGGGGCGCCATGCCCATCACCTTGCCGCGGCGGCCGTTGAGGTCGCCAATCACGTCGCCCATGAAGTCGTCAGGCGTGACGATTTCACAACTCATGATGGGCTCGAGCAACACCGGTGAGGCCGCGCGCACTGCGTCCTTGAAGGCCAGGGAGCCGGCGATCTTGAACGCCATCTCGCTGGAGTCCACGTCGTGCATGGAGCCGTCGTAGGCCTCCACCTTCACGTCGACCATGGGGTAGCCCGCCACCGGGCCGTTCTGCAGGGCCTCGGCGACGCCGTCGCGGACCGCGTCCACGAACTCCTTGGTCACCGCGCCGCCCGTCACCTTGTTCTCGAAGGCGAAGCCCTTGCCGGGCTCGTTGGGCATCACCCGAAGCCAGATGTGGCCGTACTGGCCCCGGCCGCCCGTCTGACGGATGAACTTCCCCTCGGACTCCGTCTGGGTGGTGATGGTCTCGCGGTACGCCACCTGCGGCTTGCCGATGTTCGCATCGACCTTGAACTCGCGCAGCAGCCTGTCGACGATGATCTCCAGGTGCAGCTCGCCCATGCCGGCGATGATGGTCTGACCCGTCTCCTCGTTCGTCTTCACGCGGAACGACGGGTCCTCCATCGCCAGGCGCTGGAGCGACTGGATGATCTTGTCCTGGTCCGCCGTGGACTTCGGCTCAATCGCGATGTCGATGACCGGCTCGGGGAACTCCATCCGCTCCAGGATGATGGGCTGCTTGTCGTCGCAGAGCGTGTCGCCGGTGCTGGCCAGCTTCAGCCCCACCACCGCGCAGATGTCACCGGCGTAGCACTCGGTGAGTTCGTCCTTCTTGTCCGCGCGCATCTGCACCAGGCGGCTGACGCGCTCGCGCTTGCCCTTCACCGAGTTCCACACCGCCGTCCCCGCCTCCAGCTTCCCGGAGTACACGCGAAGGAACGTCAGCGTCTGGGACTGGAACGCCGGGTCGTTCATGATCTTGAACGCGAGCGCGCTGAAGGGCGCATCGTCCCGCGTCTCGCGGATGGCATCCTCGCCCTTCGGCGTCTTGCCATGCACCGGGGGGATATCCAGCGGGCTCGGCAGATAGTCGATGACCGCGTCCAGCAGCGGCTGCACGCCCTTGTGGCGGAACGCCGAGCCGCAGAACACCGGGAACAGCTTCAGCGCCACACAGCCCTTGCGGATGGCCGCGCGGACCTCCTGCTCGGTCAGCTCCAGGCCCTCCAGGAACTTCTCCGTCAGCGCGTCGTCCTGCTCCGCCGCCGCCTCGAGCAGTTCCGCGCGCGCCGCCTCCGCCTGCTCGCGGTAGTCTTCCGGAATCTCCGCGACGTCGTAGCGACTGCCCTGCTCCGAGTCGACGAACACCAGCGCCTTCATCGTCAGCAGGTCGATGACGCCGCGGTGCTTGTCCTCGGCCCCCAGCGGCAGCTGCATCCGCACCGCGCGCGCGCCCAGCTTCTCGCGGATGGTGCTCACGGACATCTCGAAGTCCGCGCCCACCCGGTCCATCTTGTTGATGAAGCAGATGCGGGGGACCTTGTACTTGTCCGCCTGACGCCAGACGGTTTCGGACTGCGGCTCCACGCCGTTCACCGCGTCGAACACGGTGATGGCGCCGTCCAGGACGCGCAGCGAACGCTCCACCTCGATGGTGAAGTCGACGTGCCCCGGGGTGTCGATGATGTTGACGCGGTAGCGATGCTCACCGCGACTCCAGAAGGCGGTGATGGCCGCCGACGTAATCGTGATGCCGCGCTCGCGCTCCTGGACCATCCAGTCCGTGGTGGTGTTCCCCTCGTGCACCTCGCCCATCCTGTGGATGGCGCCGGTGTAGAAGAGGATCCGCTCGGTGGTGGTCGTCTTGCCGGCATCGATGTGCGCCATGATGCCGATGTTGCGGTAGCGCTCCAGGGGATGCTCGCGAGCCATTGCGTCGGTACCTCTCCATGAGGGCGGGAGGGCACAGGGCCCCGTCTCACGTACCCACCCGGACGATTTCAGAGAACCTGCTTCACCTAAAGAAACCGCCCGGATGCAACCTCTGCATCCGGGCGGGATACCGCGAGGCCGAAAGACCTACCAGCGGTAGTGCGCGAAGGCCTTGTTGGCTTCCGCCATCTTGTGCGTGTCTTCACGCTTCTTCACCGCGTTACCGCGGTTGTTGGCGGCGTCCATGATCTCGCCGGCCAACTTCTCCTGCATGGTCTTCTCGCCACGCGCCTTGGAGTACGTGATGATCCAACGCATCCCGAGGGCAACACGACGGTCCTGACGGACCTCGACGGGCACCTGGTAGGTGGCGCCACCGACGCGGCGGCTCTTGACCTCAAGCACCGGCTTGACGTTGTCGAGGGCCTTCTTGAACGTCTTGAGGGGGTCTTCCTTCGCGCGCTCTTCGATGAGGGCGAAGGCTCCGTAGCAGACGCCTTCCGCGATGGACTTCTTGCCCTTCCGCATCAGGTCGTTGACGAACTTGGTGACGAGCCGGTCCTGGAACTTCGGATCCGGAAGAATCTTGCGCTTGGCGACTACGCGACGACGAGGCATCTCTTCTCTCTTCCCTTACGCCCCACTCTCCTTGGAGAGTCGCTGCAACCGGGGCTTCTTGATCTGCTGAAGGAAACAACCAGGACGCTCCCCAGGGTGCGGGGCTCAACGTCCAAACTCTGAAACAACGAAGGTGGTCGGCTGCTCTCAGCTCGGGCGCTTGGCGCCGTACTTGGAGCGGCTCTGCTTGCGGCCCGCCACGCCCACGGAGTCGAGCGTTCCACGAACGATGTGGTAGCGCACACCCGGGAGGTCCTTCACACGACCGCCACGGATCATCACCACCGAGTGCTCCTGGAGGTTATGGCCCACGCCGGGGATGTAGGACGTCACTTCGATTCCGTTGGTCAGACGAACACGCGCCACCTTGCGGAGGGCTGAGTTCGGCTTCTTCGGAGTCGTGGTGTACACGCGGGTGCAAACGCCGCGCTTCTGGGGGCACTCCTTGAGCGCGGGGCTCTTGCCCTTGATGTTCAGCTTCTCGCGGCCCTTGCGGACCAGCTGGCTAATGGTCGGCACTGATACCTCTTCCTCGGGTTGGCCACCGCCAGAAATACGGGGCGGCGCATATCTACCTACAGGACTACTGAAAAGGGCCGCGAGTATAGGGACCGACCCCACCGTGTCAAGCACGGCATGACGCAGACCCGAACAGGTCAGCGCCAGCGAGGTCATTCCCAGTGACTCGACAACCCAGGGTACAACAGGTCGCTCCTCTACTCCGCGTGCGCTCAGAAGTCGAGGACCATCACCACCGCGTCCTCGCCCTCGTCCGCGTAGTAGTTCGGACGGATGCCCACCGGCCGGAAACCGAACGCGCGGTAGAGCTGGATGGCCGCCTCGTTGCTCTTGCGGACCTCCAGCGTGGCGAGGCAACAGCGCCGCCCCTTGCCCCGCTCGAGCACCTCTTCCATCACCGCCCTCGCCACGCCCCGCCGCCGATGCTGGGGCGCGGTGGCGACGTTGAGCACGTGAACCTCGTCGTGGACGATCCAGAAGATGGCCAGGCCCAGGAGCAGCGGTGGCCCGGACTCCTGGGCCTCTTCGACCAGGAGGATGGTGGACCACTCGTGCTGGAGCTCGCGCTTGAGCAACTCCTGCGACCACGGATTCTTGAAGGCCGCCTGTTCCAGCGCCATCACTGCGGCCAGGTCGTCCACCGTCATCTGACGGATCAGGAAGCCATGGGGCGCGCCATCCTCCCGCAGCCGCCTCATCGCTTCGCCTCCCGCGTGAAGGGCGCCACCCGACGCACCTGCGCCGAGGCCCGGACCTGAGCGAGTTCCTCCACCGCCAGGGCCGCATACCGCTCGCGGAAGAGCTTCTCCCGGATGACGTCTCGCACCGTCTCGTAGTCCGCGGGGTAGTCCGCCGAGTGCTGCTCGTAGTAGCGGCGAATCTCCGTCTCGCCCACCTGGGCCCTCAGCCGGATGCGGCTGTCCAGGACGCGCTCGGCCCGCAGCCCCCGAGCCAGGACCGCCTTGAGCCCCTCCAGGTCCACATCACCGCGCGCCAGGAACCGCGCCAGCGCCGCGGGGCCACCGATGCGTGTGCGGAAGGACTCCAACCGCGCCTCCACCTCGGAGGGCTCGGCGGGGAACGCCTGGAGCCGGTCGGCGTTGAGCACCTGGACCCGCTGGTTGATGACCAGCTCCAGGGCGCCTCGGAGGGTCTCCTCGTCAAGTGGGGCATCGAGAGCCTGGACGCCGCCTCGCTGGACGAGGGCCACCCGGGCCTCGAACTCCAGCTCGCTCAAGGACAGGACCCGACCTTCGATGATGGCGACGACCCGGTCCACCACCCTGCCCCGCGCCTCCTTGGAGGCACCCTGGGCCCGAGCCTCGGAGACGGGCAGCACCAGGAGCCAGCCCGCCAACCACAAGGTCCCCGCTCCTGCTCGGCGCGGCGCTGCCATGGCCTCCCTCATCTTTCGGCGACTTTATACATCCGAGACCAGCCGAACAGTCCTTGCTGGCGCACTCCCACCGACTGGTTACTTTCATTCACGTACAGCCCGGCGGGAACAAATGGCGGACGACTACTACCAGATCCTCGGCGTTGATCGGACGGCCTCGGAGGAGGCCATCAAGAAGTCGTACCGGAAGCTGGCTCGGAAGTACCACCCCGACGTCAACCCCAACAACAAGGGCGCCGAGGAGAAATTCAAGCAACTCGGCAACGCCTTCGAGGTGCTGTCGGACCCGAAGAAGCGCAAGCTCTACGACGAGTTCGGCGAGGACGCGGAGAAGATCGGCTTCGACGAGAAGAAGGCGGAGGCCTATCGCCAGTACCGGGCCGCCGCCTCTCGTGGCGGGGCGGGCGGCATCCCCTACGAGGGTGAGGACTTCGACCTGGGCGACCTCTTCAACGACCTCTTCGGGGGACGCAGGGGCGCCGGAGGCTCCAGCCCAGGAGGCTTCGACCCCGGAGAGGTGTTCGGCCGAGGCAGGCGACGCCCCCCCATGGGCCCCGAGCGGGGCAACGATTTGTCCACCCAGGTCCGCGTCACACTGGGGGAAGCCGTCAACGGCGCGGAGCGGTCACTGTCCGTCACCCGTCCAGGACGGGGGGGGACCGGCCCGGACGAGCCCAGCCGCCTCACGGTGAAGATTCCCGCCGGCGTCCAGACGGGCTCCAAGGTGCGGCTCGCGGGCCAGGGCGCTCCCGGCCTGCGCGGCGGCCCACCGGGGGACCTCTTCATCGAAACGGAGGTGCTGGAGCACCCCCTGGTCCGCCGCGAGGGCGACGACCTGCACGTGGACCTCCCCGTGACGGTGTCCGAGGCGATGTTCGGCGCGGAAGTGCGCGTCCCCACCTTCCAGGGCGAGGTCACCGTCAAGGTTCCGTCAGCCTCCCAGTCCGGTCGGCAGATGCGGCTCAAGGGGCGCGGGGTGCCTTCCCTCAAGGGCGGAACCCCGGGCGACCTCTACCTTCACCTCCAGGTCAAGGTGCCGGATACCGACACTCCGGAGACGCGGGCCGCCGCGGAGACCCTGTCCAAGGCCTACCGCGATGATGTCCGTCGCGAGCTGACGCTCTGACCGTCTTGTCTCTTGTCCTGGGCGCCGCCCCGTCATAGACGGCCCCTCTACCTTCTTCCTCCTTACACGTCGCCGCAGGAAACGGAGCACACGCGCACATGGGCCTCTTCGACATCTTCACGGGCGGCTCGGGGCCCGAGAAAGCCCTCAAGCTCAAGCCCAAGGTCACCCAGAAGTACGGCGACCCGGCGACACGGCAGAAGGCCATCCAGCAGCTGGGGGAGATGAAGTATCCCGAAGCCGTCTCCGTGCTGCTCGCCCGCTTCACCATCACCGTGGACCCGCTCACCACGGACGCGGACGAGAAGGAGCACACGTTCGAGCTGGTGAAGGCCTTTGGCAAGGACGCCGCCGTCCCACCCATCGTCGAGTTCCTCAGCAAGACGGAGCAGGCCACGTCCTGGGCCCTCCGGCTCCTGGGCGAGCTGGTCACCGAGGAAGAAGCCACGGGCGCTTGCGTGAACGCGCTCCAGCATCTTTCCGCCACCTATACGAAGAACCCGGAGAAGAAGGTCGTCCTCCTCCACCACGTCACCGGTCGCGAGGACGCGCGCGTGCCGCCCGCCGTGCTCCCCTTCCTCGAGGACATGTCGGACGACGTGAAGATCGCCGCCCTCAAGGCGCTCGCCTCCTTCAAGTACGAGCCGGCGCTCGAGCCCATGCTCAAGCTGCTGACGGCCGACGAGACGGCCCGCCGGGTGCAGACCTCCGCGATTGCCGCCCTGGCGGACTCGGGCTTCAGCGTGGCGAGCCATCGGGCGAAGGTGGAGTCGCTCCTGGTGGAACCGTTCGTCCTGGACAAGGACGGCCGCATCCAGCGCCGCGCCTGAGGCCGGGCTGTCGGGCAGCCGACACGGCCACTGTCCTCCGGATGGCCCTGCACATCAGGGCCGTTCCCAGGCGCTCGGAACTTGAAGCAGGATTCTCCCGTGCGCTCGAAGAAGAAAGGGGCCCTGGCAGAGGTCGTGCCGCTGCGCCCCAACACCTCGAAGAAGTCCACCCGTCGCGCCGTGAAACCGCCTCCTCCGGCGGACTCCGACGCCACCGCGCGCGCCCTCCTGGAGATGGCGCGTCACCTCACCGACAACGCCGGCCCCACCGAGGCGCTGCGCTCCCATCTCCAGACGCTCCACGCACTGCTCAAACCCAAGGTCTGCTACGTGGCCCGCTACTTCCCCTCCCGGGAGCAGCTCCACGTCGAGCATGTGCGCGGTCGCTACGACAGCCGCGTCGTCGCCGCCGTCCCGGGCGAGGGCGTGGTGGGACGCGCCTTCTCCGAGAAGAAGCTGCTGCACGAGGCGGACACGCTCGCCGTGCCGCTCGAGAGCCCCCACGGCGTCACGGGTGTCCTCGTCGTCCTCGGCGCGCGCCGCACCGTCTCCGACACGGTGCTCCAGTCACTGGCCGCGCAGCTCGCCGCCGCGTACGAGGTGGCTCGCCTCCGCGACGACAGCGCCCGCCGGAACAAGGACCTCCAGACGGCCATCGCGGGCCTCAAGAGCCTGGAGCAGAACCGCGAGGAGCTGCTCGGCAACGTCTCCCATGACTTGAAGAACCCGCTCACCACCATCAAGTCCTATCTGGCGATGATGGGGCGCGAGAAGCTGGGAGCCCTCACTGACTCCCAGCGCCGCGCGGTGCAGATCTGCGACCGGAACTCCGACCGCATGCTGCGCATGGTGAATGACCTGCTGCTCATGTCCCGGCTCCAGTCCGGGAAGATGCAGCTCAACCAGCGCCCCTTCGGCCTCAAGGCCGTGGCCGAGGAAGTGGTCCGCTCCCTGGGCGTCCTCGCCGAGCACGGCAAGGTCAGTGTCTCGATTCCACCCTGCCCCGAGGTCTTCGTCCGCGGAGACCGCGAGCGCATCGCCGAGGCCATCCACAACCTCGTCGAGAACGGCATCCACCACAGCGAGGCGGATGACACCGTCGAGGTCAGCGTCTCCGCCGAGGATGGGCTCGCCACACTCAGGGTGAAGGACAGCGGCCCCGGCATGTCCGCCGAGGCGCTGGAGCACGTGTTCGATGCCTTCTACCGGGCGCAGCCGGGCGTGCCTCGGCCGCCGGGCGCGGGACTGGGAATCCCCCTGGTGGGGAAGATCGTCGCGCTGCACGGGGGGCGCGTGGAGGCGAAGAGCGTGCTGGGCGATGGGAGCACCTTCGAGATGGTGCTGCCCATGTTCGCCGGGGCGGTGAGCTCGCCGGACCTGAACCAGGCGGCCCCCAAGGCGGGCGGCATCCTGCTCGTGGAGGACGACGCGGACTGCCGGGAGGTCCTTCAGCAGGTCCTCGAGCAGGAGGGCTACCGGGTGATGGCCACCTCGGGAGCCTCCGAGGCCCGCTCCATCCTTTCGCACATCCGGCCGGCCATGGTGCTGCTGGACCTGAGGCTGAGCGAAGAGGACGGGCAGTCGGTGCTCCGCTTCATCCGAGGCAACGAGTCGCTGGCGGACATCGTCGTGTACATCATCTCGGGTGCCAGCGAGGTGGCCTCGCTCACGTCCGGACAGGGCCTGGAGCGCATCGACGGCTTCTTCGAGAAGCCACTCCAGTTGCCCAAGCTGCTGGACACCGTGGCGGCGGTGGTGCGGCCCAGCCGCCGGGCTCCGGCTGTCCCCTAACGGGGAGGAATGGACCGCGGAACGAACAAGAGGTGGCCGTAAGCCGCCTCTGCTTGGCTAGTATCCGCGCCGTCCCATGAGCTCTTCCGTCTATTCCCGCCACCGCGCCGCATTCGCCCAGGCCCTTGCCAGCGCCCTGGGCGTGCCGGCCGCAGACATCGAACCCCAGGTCAAGCCCGCGGAAGCCGCGCACGGTGACTTGAGCTTCGCCACCTTCCCTCTCGCCAAGGCCCAGAAGAAGGCGCCTCCCGCCATCGCCGCCGGACTCGCCCAGACGCTCAGCGTGCCGGGGCTCGAAATCAAGGCGGTGGGCCCCTACGTGAATGCCCGCTTCGCCCTCATGCCATTCACGGCGGAGGTCCTCGACAGCGCTCGCTCGGCGGGCCTGGCCTACGGCGGTGACGCGGACGCGGGACGCGGCAAGACGGTGACCGTCGACTACTCGTCGCCGAACATCGCCAAGCCCATCGCGTTCCACCACATCCGCACCACGTTCCTGGGCCACTGCATCGCCAACATCTACCGGGCGCTCGGCTGGCGGGTGGAGGGCATCAACTACCTGGGCGACTGGGGCAAGCAGTTCGGCCTCGTGGCCGTGGGCTTCCAGGAGTACGGAGACCCCGCTCGCATCGACGACATGGGCCACCTGGTGGAGGTCTACGTCAAGGCGAACACGCGCGCCGAAAAAGAGCCCGAGTTCGACGCGAAGGCCCGCGACTTCTTCCGCCGCATGGAGGCCGGTGACGCCGAGGCCCTCAAGGTGTGGAACCAGTTCCGCGAGACGAGCATCCGCGGCTTCAAGACCATCTACGCGCGGATGGGCATCGAGTTCGAGCACATCGAAGGAGAGAGCCGCTACCAGGGGAAGATGGACGCGGTCATCGAGCAGATCGCCAAGAAGCCCGGCGTGAAGGAGTCACAGGGCGCGCTCATCGTCGACCTGCCCTACGCGGAGAACGAGCCGCCCATCCTCCTCAAGAAGAACGACGGCACCACGCTCTACGCCACACGAGACCTGGCCGCCGCCGAGGACCGCTACGAGCGGTTCCACTACGACAAGGCGCTCTACGTCGTCGCGCAGGACCAGGCGCTGCACTTCCGCCAGGTGTTCCGCACGCTGAGCGCGATGGGCCAGCCGTGGGCGGACCGCTGCGTTCACGTGGCCTTCGGCCGCATTCACGGCATGAGCACGCGCAAGGGCCTGGTGGTGCAGCTCAACGACGTGCTGGACGAGGCCAAGGAGCGCGCCTCCGTCAAGGTGAAGGAGAACCAGGAGGCCGGTCGGCTCCAGACGAACGACCCGGACCAGCTCTCCGAGCAGATCGGCCTGGGCGCCATCGCATTCGGCGACCTCAAGCACAAGCGCGCCAGCGACTACACCTTCGACTGGGACGAGGTCCTCAGCTTCGAGGGCCACACCGGCCCCTACGTACAGTTCGCCCACGCACGCGTCGTCAACGTGCTCCGCAAGGGCGGAGGCGCGCCCGCGAGCTACGACGCGAGCCTGCTGACGCTCCCCGAGGAGCAGGCCCTGGTGCGCGAAATCATGCGGCTGCCCGAGGTCGTCAAGGACGCGGCCGAGCAGTACGAGCCGAGCCTCGTCGCGCGCCTGCTGCTGGACGTGGCCGCGGCCCTCAGTCGCTACTACACGCTGGGCAATCAGGAGCGGGACAAGCGCATCCTCGTCGAGAACGATGACGCGCTGCGTTTCGCACGACTCGCCCTCACGGACGCGGCCCGGGTTACTCTCGCGGCGGGTCTGACACTTCTGGGCATTCCAACGCCCGAGAACATGTAGCCCCGGGGGCTGCCTTGGAAACCGCGCTGTCGCCGTCTGCGAATCAGGGAGAGTCCTTGCTGAAGGCCGAGTTCGGCCCGATGGGCCGGGCATTGGGTGCTCGCTATCTGGAGAGCGTCCACTTCCCGCCCGAGGCCGAGGATGAGCTGCGCAACCTGCACGCCAAGGGTTTCGTGGTGCATGTGATGCGCTCCACGGCCTGGGTGAACTTCCTCTATCTGACCTGGGCCATGGTGCGCAGGACGCTGCCGCCCATCCGCGCGGTGTCCAACCTGCGCCCGTGGTTCACCAAGCCGTGGCGCCAGACGAAGCAGTCCGGCGCCTTCCAGGAGCGCTTCGAGTACGCGCAGCAGAACGGGGGCAGCGGTCTGGTCTTCCTGCGCCGCACCGCCCTCATGCACGCGTCGGGGAAGGAGACCCACGAGGACCCCTTCCCCGCGCTGGTGGAGCTGGCGCGCAAGTCGGACCGGCCCGTGTACCTGGTGCCTGAGCTGTTCGTCTGGGAGAAGAGCAGCGCCCGGCTCAAGCCCAACTGGGTGGACGTGGTGTTCGGCAGCCCGGAGGCACCGGGCTTCCTGCACTCGATGCTGGCCTTCTTCCGCAACTACAAGCGCGCCCAGTTCCGCGTGGGAGAGCCCATCGACCTGCGGGCCTTCGCCGAGGAGAACCCGAAGGACTCGGTGGAGGTGCTCGCGCGCAAGGTGCGCAGCACGCTGCACGTGCACCTGTCGCGGGAGACTCGCGCGGTGTTCGGCCCTCCGGCCAAGCCCCACGAGCGCGTCATCGACGAGACGCTGCGTGACAGGCAGCTGCGCAAGGTGGTGGACGAGCAGGCCGTCGAGTCCAACCGCAAGCCGGAGAGCGTGCTGCGAGAGGCTCGCCGCAACCTGGAGGCCATCGCCGCGAAGCCCAGCCCCACGACGCTGGCCTTCGTCGCGCCCGTGCTGGAGTGGGTGTTCAACCGCATCTACGACGGCATGCACGTGGACGAGGCGGGCCTGCACCGCGCGCTCAAGGCCGCGACGCGCGCCCCCATCGTCCTGTGCCCCAGCCACAAGAGCCACGTGGACTACCTGGTGATGAGCTGGGTGCTCTGGAACCGGGGCTACGCGGTGCCCCTGGTCGCCGCGGGCGCCAACCTGTCCTTCTGGCCCCTGGGCAGCATCTTCCGCCGCTGCGGCGCCTTCTTCCTGCGGCGCTCGTTCAAGGGCGACAAGGTCTACGCCGCGTCCTTCAAGGCGTACGTGCGCAAGCTGGTGCACGACGGCATCCATCAGGAGTTCTTCCCCGAGGGCGGCCGCTCGCGCACGGGCAAGCTGCTGGCGCCCAAGCTGGGCATGTTCACCTGGCAGGTGGAGTCCGTGCTCGAGGGCGCGCGCAATGACCTGCTCTTCGTGCCGGTGGCCATCGACTACGAGAAGGTCGTCGAGTCGGGCAGCTACTCGAAGGAGCTGGCGGGCGGAGAGAAGAAGCCCGAGGACCTCAAGGCCCTGTTGAGCACACCCAAGGTGCTCGCGGCGCGCTACGGCCGCATCCACCTGGGCTTCGATGAGCCCATCTCCCTCCTGGAGTTCATGAAGGAACGCGGCCTCAACCCCGACGAGCCCGTGACGGACGAGCAGAAGAAGGGCCTGGTCCGCGCGCTCGGCAACCGCGTCATGTACGGCATCAGCAAGGTGTCCACCGTGACGCCGCATGCCCTGGTGAGCACGTCCCTCCTGGCGCACCGCCGCCGCGGCCTGACGCAGCGGGAGCTGGCGGACCGCATCAGCATCCTGCGCCGCATCGCCCAGGAAGACGGAGCGCCCCAGTCTCGCGAGCTGGGCAACGCCCCCAGCAACCCGGAGACGATGGGCCCCATCCAGGACGCGATGCGCACCTTCATCGACGACGAGATGGTGCGCACGCAGGAGGCGAAGGGCGACGTCATCTACCAGGTGGAGGACAACCGCCGCCCGGAGATGTCCTTCTACAAGAACACGCTGATGAACCTCGTCTCGGCGCGCAGCCTCGTGGCCAACGCCATGCTGGCCGCCGGTTCGCCCGCGCCCTACGACGCGGTGAAGGCCCGCGCCCTGTTCCTCTCGCGCCTCTTCAAGGTCGAGTTCATCTACCGGGTGAACACGACGTTCGACACCATCTTCGCGGAGACGGTGGAGCGACTGGTCCGCATGGGCCTGGTCATCAACGAGGGCGAGTTCCTGCGCGTGGCCCCCGAGCCCCACGCCCAGCCGGAGCTGGAGTTCCTGGCCGACCTGCTGCGCGACTACCTGGAGGCCTACCTCCTGGCGGCCATGACGCTCAACGACGTGGCCAACGGCGTCGCCGAGGACCGCAAGGCCTTCATCCGCCTGGCGCTGGAGACGGGCCGCGCGGAGTACCACGCCGGCCGCATCACCGCCGCCGAGTCCCTGGCCAAGGTGACGCTGGAGAACGCAGTCACGTACCTGCAGGACCAGAAGCTCCTCGTCGAAGAGGACAAGAAGCTCAAGCTGGGGCCGCAGGCCACGGACGCGGAGGCACGCCGGCAGCTCGCCGACGCCATCCGCGAGTACCTCAAGCGCTGACCCTCACTCACGCGGGCCGCACTGTCGCCATCGGCGGTGCGGCCCGTCAGCGAGGCATGTGAGGATGCGGACATGCTCGTCCGCCCTGCCCTCCTCGCCCTCGCGCTCTGTGGTGCCCCCCTCCTCGGCTGCAAGTCGACGCCACCCGAGCGCGAGACGCCCTCGCGCACCTGCGGGGACTCCATCCATGACCTCGCCTGGATGTCGGGGAGCTGGCGTCAGGACAAGGCAGGCAGCACGGTGGAGGAGCACTGGACGCACGCGGACGCCGGCACGCTCTTCGGGGTGAGCCGCGCCATCGTCCGCAACAAGACGGTGTTCTTCGAGTACATGCGCATCGAAGCCCGCGCCGACGGCCTCTACTACGTCGCCCAGCCCATGGGCCGCCCGGGCACGGACTTCAAGCTGGTGCGCTGCAACAGCAACGGCGCGCTCTTCGAGAACCCCCAGAACGACCACCCCAAGCGCATCTTCTACCAGCGCCCCTCGGCAGGCCGCCTCACCGCGCGAATCGAAGGCGACGAGAACGGCAAGGCCGTGGCCCAGGACTTCGACTTCACGCGGATGTAGCCGGGCGCGCTCGGCTCACGGCGCGGTGCGGAACACCACCCGCACCTCGGTGGCCAACGGGTTGCCCTCGTAGTCCGTGAGGACGTCGCGCAGCACCAGCGTGTACTGCGTGTTGGGCGACAGCGTGGAGCCCTCGGCGACCCTGGCCTCCACGGTGTACTCCACGTCGCCCCGCTCCACGTCCTGCTCCAGCTCCGGAACTTCCGGCGCGAGGACGGTGAGCGGGACTTCATCGCGCGCGGCGAACACGGCAATGCCGGGACGCAGGCTGCGCACGTCCATCGCCTCCGAGAAGGTGATGCGCAGCGTGCCATCCGTCGCCAGCACCCCACCGCCACCCGGGTCGGTGGAGATGACCCTGGGCGGCACCGTGTCGCGCCGGTCGTAGATGGCGTCCCCTGGCTCCAGACACCCCGAGAGCGACGTCACCGACAAGGCCACCAGCAGCGTGCCCCTCACGAAAGACTGGCGCGCGCGCATCACCGGCACCCCTTCTGCGCCAGGCTCTCCGCCGAGTGGCACTTGAGGCAGGCCCGGTCATTCGCGGACGCCAGCTTCTTGCACGTCTGCGCGAAGCCCGCCGGGTGCGGGTTGATCTGCCGCCGCGACGACAGCTCGGAGTGGCAGCTCATGCAGGACTCCTCACGGTGGCAGGAGATGCAGCTCGTCAAATCACGCGACGCGGCGATGCCGTGGTGCTGCGGGCCAGGCAGCTCCACCCAGGCCCTGTAGTCCGGGTGCACCTTCTGGTTGCGCGGACGCAGCGACTTGTCCGCGTCCATGCCCACGCCCACCCGTTCATGACACGCGGCGCAGAAGGACTGCGCACGGTGGCAGCTCTCGCACCGGGGCGAGCCCGCTCGCGCCTGCACCGGGTGCAGCGTGATGTAGTCGTTCGGGTGGATGGACAGCGGTTTCTGCATGCCGTCGTGGCACGTCTGGCAATAGCTCTCGCTGTGGCACTGCATGCACGTCAACCGGTCTGTCGACGCGCGCGCCCCGTGGTTGAACTCGTAGCGCGGCCCGTGGTCCAGGCCCAGCGGGTTGCCCTGCATGGGACGCAGCAGGCCCGAATCAAAGACGAGCTTAAGTCGCCCGGAGGGCTCCGTCGGATGGCACGTGGCGCAGGTGTTGGAGGCCACGTTGCCGTCATGGCACTTGAAGCACGTGGCCATCTTCGGCAGCTGGTTGCGCGTGGCGAGCTTCACGTCCGTCATCTCGCCGTGACACACCGAGCACTCCACCTTCTTTTCCACATGCTGCTGGTGGCTGAAGATGAGGTTGGCGGTGGGCATGGACAGCTTCGCGGGCTCCTTGCGCACCGTGGCGTCGAAACCCGGGTGACACGTGTTGCAGCTCGACTTCGGGTCCGTGGGCTTGCCCTTCCGCCCCGCCTCGATGTCGTGGCACGTCTCGCATTCCTCGTGCCCCGGGAGGTTGACGTCCTTGGGGGACTGACTGGCGCGGGCCGCGTCGTGGCACGTGGCGCACTCAGCCCCGGCCTCCAGGTGCTGCGCATGGTCGAAGCGCAGGGGCACATGCTGCGCGGGATACACGGCGAGGCTGCGCTCGCGAGCCGTGGCGGCCCAGGCGACGCCGGCGCCCACCATGGTGGCGAGCGCGGCCAGGGCGAGCAGCGCGTTTCGGTTCTGGCGGTGCGGCAGCATCTACAGGCTCGCCTTCAGGTCGAAGAGCAGGAAGCCCTTCGTGTCCGAGTCGGTGAACGGATTGAAGTTCTGCTCCACCACCAGGGAGAGCCGCGTCGCCCGCGTCAGCGATCGACTGGCCCACACCTGGGCGCCGTAGAAGTTGCCACCCAGGCGCGCGTTGAAGCTGTCGAAGATGCGCGCGAAGGACACCCGCGCGTCCAGGGTGAAGCGCTCCCGGTCGAACGTGTAGCCGCCGGTGAGGTCCCCCCAGAGCTGGTCGCCGCCGTAGCCCGTGCGGTACGTCACATCCAACGCCGACCGGAAGGACCCCGAGCGCCACGCCGCGCCCGCGGAGCCACCGACGCTGGTGGACTCGGGAGCACCCTCGGCGTCCACCTGGGCGGCGATGGCGAGGTCCGGGTTGACGTTCTCGTTGTATTTGCTGCCAAGGCCCTGCACGTAGAAGCGCAGCGCGCCAGGGGTGAACAGGTCCACGCGCAGCCGCGCCTCGTCACGGGGCGCCCACGCGAAGTAGTACCAGATGGAGTCCGCGGCCAGCACGGGCGACAGCCGCATCACCTCCGCAGTGGCCGCGAAGCGCGTGGCATCCCAGCGCAGCTGCGTGCGCACCTGCGCCACCTTGCCCATCAGCACGTCGTAGTCCACGCCCGCCAGGACGTTGACCCCCAGCCCGCGGCCGTAGCGCGCCTCCACCGTGGCGCGCTCCAGGTTCGTCTTCCCCTCCACCAGCGCCTTGCGATAGCCGACCGACGCGTGGAAGCCCTTCACGTCCTCCATCAGCAGCTTCGCGCCGATGAGGGGCTCCATCGCATCGAGCGTCGAGTCCGCGCCCGTCACGCCCGCATCCAGGCGCCGCGCGTCGCTCTCCCGCGTCCCTTCCAACTGGTACACGGAGGAGCCCAGGAAGCTCGTGCCCTTCACCCACAGCCCGCCGTACACCTCCGCGCCCAATCCCAGGCGGCTCATGTACCGCACGCGCAAGCCGTCGAACGCGAGGATGTCCGACACGTCCGTGTAGAGCTGTCGGCCCAGGCGCCCCTCGAAGCCGCCCTTCGCGTAGCGCACGTACGCATGCAACAGCTCTGCGTCTTCGGACTTCAGGCCGTCGACGCGCTCGGCCTCGCCCTTGGGCAATCCGAAGTCCGCCCAGATGCGCAGGTTGGACTCGAAGCCCAGGTCCTGCCCGGTGGCGATTTCGAAGGCGCTGAGGCCCAGGTACTGGACGATTCGCCGCCGAGGAAGCAGCACCGGGTCATCCGGTGTGCTGCCACGCCACGCACGAATCTGGTACGCCTGCGCCTCGGTTCGCGCTTCCACCAAGAACGCCGACGCGTGCGACGTCGCCGCTCCCAGCCCCACGCCCAGGGCACACCACACACCCAGGGATTGTGAGAGCTTCCAACACGTCCGCTGCGCCGTTCGAGCCAGGATGAAGGACGTCAAGGTGCGCACAGTATAGAGAAGTCGAAGTGCGGACAGTTCAGCTTTTCGCTCCAAGGAGACGCCAAATTGGAAGATTCCGCTCCCAGCGACGCCCGGCCTCATGAGCCGACGGGTCCCTCCGAGCCGCCACCCCCGGAGCGCCCTGAGCCAGGGAGCCCACGGAGGCTCGCGCTGGCGGGGGCGGCGCTGGCGTTGGTGCTGTTCATCGCGGTGGGAGGTTCGGTCCAGTTCCTCAACGCGGCCTTCGGAATCTGGTTCACCGAGGTGTTCATCTTCCTGGGCCTGGGCTGGTTGCTGCCGCGGATGGGCGGATGGAAGCCCGCGCTGTACACCGGGCTGACGCCGCTGCCCGCGCTGCCCACCCTCTTTGGCTTCCTGCTGGGCGTGGCCAACTTCTTCGCGCTGGTGGTGCCCATCCAGTTCGTTGCCCAGAAGCTCGCGCCCGAGTGGCTGACGGAGATGTTCGACGGCTCGCGCCTCTTCGATCAGCAGACGCCCGTGGAGCTGGCCGTCATCCTCGCGGGCGTGACGGTCGCCGCTCCCTTCTGCGAGGAGCTGTTCTTCCGGGGCGTCTTCCAGCGGGGCATCACGCCTCGGCCTCCGGCATCACCGGTGAAGGCCCTGGTGATTTCCGCCGTGGTGTTCAGCGCGTTCCATCTGGACCCGGTGGGCTTCGTGGCGCGCGTGGAGCTGGGCCTGCTGTTCGGCTGGCTCTACCTGCGCACCGGCTCGCTGTGGCCGGGCATCGGCGCGCACGCGGCCAACAACCTGGTGTCCTCCGTGCTGTTCCTCGCGGCCAAGGCGATGGACCAGGGGGCGACGGACACGGACACCTCGCCGCTGGCCGTGCTCTCCCTGGCGGGACTGGGCTGGGTGGGGCTGCTGGGGCTGATGACCTTCGCGCGCCACCACGCGTCGGTCTGGGGCGTGGGCGCGCCACACAGCGACGAGAGCGCCCGGGAGACTCGGCCGGTGCCGTCCCTGCCGACGCTGCTGTTTCCCTGGGTGACGGCCGCGACGGTGTCCCTCGTCCTGCTGGGCGTCGTGGACAGGCGAGGCATCTCCCTCAACCTCTTCGACGTGGCCAATCCCCTGACACCGCTCAAGAAGGACGCGGAGCCCGGGCTGCAGGCGGAGCGAGAGGCGTTGGAGGAGCTGCGGGCCGCCGCTCGTCGAGGCGCGGCCCCCATGGAGGCGTACCACGAGGAGCGGCTGCGTCAGGCCCGCGCCCACAAGAGCGCGGGCGGCCCCAAACAGCCCTGACAGGCGCGAGGGGCAGCCACGGCCCCTCACCCCTCAGACGAAGCGATACGAGCTGACGTGGAACACGGGGCCCACCATGGCGCTGGTGAGCACGTCACGGTCCACGTCGCCCTCGGCCTCGATGCGCTGGCCGTCCTTCTTGATCTTCCGGTCGCCACCCGCCAGTTGGTAGGTGGTGCCGTCGTCGCCTTCCAGCACCCAGACGCCCGTCTCGACGTCCCGGAAGACCACGCGCCCGGACAGCTTCAAGGCACGTCCTCCTTCTTGAGCATGGCCCGGGCGACGACGATGCAGAGGACGGTGTTGAAGCCCAGCCACGGCTTCGCCAGGAACGTGAAGGGCATCCACGACAGCGCGGGCGCGCCGGCCCACGCCGAGTACGCCAGGAAGCCCGCGAAGCCCAGCGCGAGTCCGCCCACCGCCGGACGCAGACCCTTCCAACCGATGGCCGGCAGCGACAGCAGGACCGGGATGAGCGCGCTGTAGAACAGCGGGCTCACCGTGCGACGGCCGAAGATGATGCGCTCCCAGTCGGGGATGGGCAGCGACGCCATCTCCACCACGCTCCCTGTCACGTCCGCCGAGCTCACGAACCACGTGCGCACGAAGTACACGCCCACCGTGGACAGCAGCAGCGGCACCAGGAAGGCCGGACGCAGGAGCGCGTTGAGGTAGCCCGGACGCTCGCGGCCCCGCAGGGTCAGCAGCACGAAGGCCAGCAGGCCCAGCGCCCAGTACAGCGGCGGCCAGCGCGACATCCCGCCACCCAGCGACGCGAGCGACGCCTCCGCGTTGAGCAGACCGTGGCCGTACTGCTCGGTCCATGCCTGGTCCGCGACCTTCGCCGCGCCGGCGTACAGCGCCTTCTCCACCGCGTCCGGAGTCTTCGCGCCAGCCGCGTACAGCATCGCGGCCACCGCGGCCACGTGCGGGGTGGCCATGCTGGTGCCCTGGTACGACGCGTAGACGGAGCGCGAGGGGTCTCTCGGGTCGATGGTGTTCTGGAGGATGCCGCCCTGGTCGCCCTTGCGCTTGTCACCACCGGGCGCCGCGATATCCAGCTCCTTGCCGTAGGACGAGTACGGCGCGAGCGAGCCCTCGGGCCCCACCGCCGACACCGCCACCGCGCCGGGATAGGCCGCGGGGAACTCCACGCGCGCCCGCCCGCCGTTGCCGGCCGCCGCCACCACGGTGACGCCCTTCTTGCGCGCGTACTCCACCGCGTTGGCCATCACCTGCGAGTAGCCGCCACCGCCCAGCGACATGTTGATGACGTTGGCGCCCTTGTCCGCCGCGAAGCGGATGGCGTCCGCGATGTCCGCCGTGGTGCCGCCACCGAAGTGGTTGAGCACCTTCACCGGCATCAGCGTCGCCTCGAAGGCCACACCCGCCACGCCCTCGCCGTTGTTGGTGGCCTGGGCGATGGTGCCCGCCACGTGCGTGCCGTGCCCGTGGTCATCGTTGGCGTGCTCGTCGTCGTTCACGAAGTCGTAGCCCGGAACGAACTTCACGCCCTTCAGGTCCGGCACCTGCTTGAAGTCGTCGTGGTCCTCGTACGCGATGCCGGTGTCGAGCACCGCCACCACCACGCCCTTGCCCCGGCTGCGCTCCCACGCCTTGGGCATGTCGATCATCTTGAGGTTCCACTGCTGCGCGTACTCCGGATCATTCGGAGTGAAGCTGGCGCGGACCTCCATCAGCGGCTCGGCGGCCTCGACGCTGGGATGCTGGCGGATGCGCTCCAGCACGCCCTGCACGTCATCCACGCCCACCGCCAGGGTGAGGGCCTCGTCGGCGCTCTCCACGGAGTTGAGCTCCAGGTCCACGCCCCAGTCGGCCTCCCAGGCGTCAAACTGGGCCTGCGTGGTGCCGTCCTTGAAGTCCACGAGGATGGCGTGCGGGACGACATCCACGTCGTCCGCCAGGTTCTCGAGCGAGGCGGGAGGCGCGGGCGCACGCTCGGCGTCGCTCTCCGCGGACTTGCACGCAGGGGCTACCGTCACGGCCAGGGCCAGCGCGGCGCCACCCAGGGTCCATCGCACCATCCGCATCGGGCTACTCCTTGAGGAACGAGGCACGCTTCCGGAAGACCCTACGAACGAACGGCGAAACGATTGGGTCTGCACAGACAGTCTGTACGTCCGCTCTCCCGGCGTGCAAGTGCGGGAGGCTGAAGAAATGTGAAGGAGTCCGGTGGGTTGCAGCGCATCGGTCATCCGCCGGAGAGCCGCTGGAGCCAGGTGGACACGGCCCGTCCCACCTGCGGCAGGTTGCGTTGGAACGTCGCCCCCGCGTCATCGATGACCTCGAAATCCCCCCCGGCCCGCGCCACCGCGGCCGCCACCGCCGCCCGGGGCATCCGCCCGTCCTCCTCCCCCTGCACCACCAGCAGCGGGCACGTCACCCGGGCCAGCACCGAGGCGTCCACATCCGCCGGCGCGACGAGGCACAGCCCTCCCACCGACGGGAACCGCGCCTGGAGCGCCAGGGCCACCTGGGCCCCCCCGTGGAGCGCCGCCACCGCCAGCGCGCTCGTCCCCGCGTTCTCCAGCAACACCCGCATGGCCGCCTCGGCGTCCTCGAGCAGCGCCAGGTCCTTGCCCCGCGTCCCCTGGCTCGCGCCCACACCCCGGTGGTTGAAGCGCAGCGTGGGGAAGCCCGCGCTGGCCGCCGCCCAGGCGAGCTCCGCGGCGATGACGTGATCCATCCCCCCACCCTCTTCGGGCCTCGGCGGGAGGATCAACAACGGGGGCGCGCGCTTGCCGCGGTGCGCCGTGCCCTCCATCACCACCGCCCCCACCGGAATCAGGGTGGAGCGCTCCAGGAACTGACCTTTCTGGACCATGTCACCCACCTTAGGAGGGCTCGCGCCGAGCCGATACTCCCAGCACATGCTCCATTCTGGCGCACCCCGCCTCTGGGCGCGGGCCCCAGGTCCGGCGTGGGATCCGCGATTCCCTCGGAACATGACGCACCAGGTCTTCGCCCGAGGTCCGCGACGCGGTGCGTCGGAATTCAGCGTTTGGAGCGAATTACCGCGTTTGTGCGCAACTTCAGACGGCGTCCTGGGACAATGGGGCAAGGACTCTTTCTTCCATCCCCCTTTTTATCCGCTGGAGCCCCCCACCATGAGCACCATCGAGCGCGGCCGCACCCTCGTCGGCACCACCCCTCGGACGTCCGTTGCGCGCACGTCTGAAGCGAACACGGTGGCGACGCCCGCGGTGCAGCCGACCGCGCAGCGCACCGGCGCGGTGGTGGATGGCTTCGACAGCGCGAAGACGACGAACACCGTGGCCGCCGCGCAGGTGTTCACCGCTCCGGCCGGCTCGAAGGACAAGGTCTATGACGGCAAGCTGGTGGGCGCGGGCGGCCAGACGTTCGAGCCCGGCACGCCGCTGAGCGACATCCCCGCCTTCACGCCCAAGAACAACCCGAACGCGACGGCCACGCTCATCTACACGAACGGCATGCGCACGGAGAAGGACAAGCAGGCGCGTGAGCTGCAGGCGCTCGCGGACGAGACGGGCATGCGCACCATCGGCGTGCACAACTCCACCGAGGGCACCGTCGGCGACCTGCTCCAGGCCGTGAAGGACAAGCTGGGCAAGGGCACCAACCCCGCCGTCGACACGCTGGCCGACGCCGTCTACGGCGAGCTGAAGGCGGGCCGGGACGTGCACCTCGTCGGCTACAGCCAGGGTGGCCTCATCACCTCGCGCGCGCTGTCGGACGTGGCGCGCCGGCTGCGCATCGAAGACGGGATGTCGCCGGAGCAGGTCCAGCAGACGATGAGCAAGCTGAACGTGGAGACGTTCGCGGCCGCCGCCTGCACCTACCCGGACGGCCCCAACTACGTGCACTACATCAACAACCGCGACGCGGTCCCCACCCTCTTCGGCCTGGGCGGCAAGGGCTGGAGCCCCGCGGACATGCTGCGCCACGCGGGCAAGGACGCGAAGGTGCACTACTTCTCCGAGGACACCGTGTTCTCGGGCGCGCACTCGCTGGTCGACACGTACCTCAACCACCGCGTGCCCTTCGAGCAGGCCCGCGCCGGCGAGTTCTGAGAGCTGCCCGTCAGTCGTGGTAGATAAGCCACCATGACGCGAGACGAGGCGACTCAACTGGTGCAGGCGTACCTGGCGGCTCAGGGCGTTCCCCTGAGCCCCGGTCTCAATCAGAAGGGGCTCGGCGGAGCCGCTGTCGGCGAGGCGCAGCTGTACTTCGAGCACTCGGCCGACACGGGCGAGCTGAAGTGCAGCGCCCTCATCTACCGCTTCCGCGACGCGCCCCGCCCCGGCGTCCTCGACGGCTTCCGCGACGAGCAGAAGGCCGGCACGGACGCGGGCGGCGGCACGGTGGACTTCGAGTCGGAGAGCAAGAGCCTCTTCCTCAGTCGCTCGTACACGACGCGCCCCATCGACCTGGTGTTCGCCTCCGAGCTGAGCAAGCTGATGGCGGCGAGCCTCGTGTGGGGCGTGGACGTGTTCGAGCGCGTCGCCGCGAAGGTCATCCCCGCGCAGTCCCGCTGACATGGCCCTCGCGTTCTCCCGTCACATCCAGTGGCTGCTGGCCACGATGGGCCTCGCCAAACCCCCGCCCCCTCCGGGCGGGCCCATGACTCGCGAGGCCGCGCGCGCGCTCGTCCGGTGGTACCTGCAGACGCAGGGCGCCGGGATGAGCGAGGGGCTCAACGAGAACGGGCTGGGCGGCACCATGGTGGGCAGCGCGCAGCTCTACTTCGAGCACCACGCGGACACGCAGGTGCTGGAGTGCAGCGCGCTCGTCTACCGCTTCCGGGAAGACCCCAAGCCGGGTGTCATCGACGGCTTCCGCAAGCAAGCCCAGGACGGCACGGACGCCGGCGGTGGCTCGGTGGACTTCGAGGAGGAGAACAAGAGCCTCTTCCTGAGCCGGACGTACGCGCAGATGCCCGCGGGCGCCGCGTTCACGAAGGACATGGAGCGGCTGATGAAGGCCAGCCTCTCCTGGGGCACCACCGTGCTGGACCGCGTGGCGCGGAACGTCTTCGGCACCTGACGGGCTCCCGCTCCCCGCACGGGCCCGGGCGATATCCCGGGCCCGCTGAGCGGCGGAGCTACACCGCCTGGAGCACGTAGAACTTGAGGTACTTGCCCTCGGGGAACTGCAACCGCACCGGGTGGTCGGGCGGCTGGTAGCGCTCCTCGACGAGCGCCAGGTCGACGCCAGCCTTGAAGCCCGCTTCGCGCACCGCGCTCATGAAGTCGTCCGGGCTCACGCGCGCCGAGCACGACGCCGTGGCCAGCAGACCGCCCGGCCGCAAGAGGCTCAGCGCCTGCCGATTCAGGGACGCGTACCCGTCCAGGGCCGCCTGCACCGCGCGCTGGCTCTTCGCGAAGGCCGGCGGGTCCAGGATGATCATGTCGAAGGTGCGGCCCTCGTCCTTGAAGGACTGGATGACCGTGAACACGTCCGCCGCGAGGAAGTCATGCTTCTCCGCGGGCAGCCCGTTGCGCGTGAAGTTCTCGCGCGCCAGGGCGATGGCTTCCGGGTCGATGTCCACCGAGAACACGGTGTTCGCCCCGCCCAGCGCCGCGTTGACGGAGAAGCCGCCGCTGAAGCTAAAGCAGTTGAGCACGTCCCGGCCCTTGGCCAGTCGCCGGATGAGGTGACGGTTCTCCCGCTGGTCCAGGAAGAACCCCGTCTTCTGCCCGCGCCACACGTCCACCATGAAGGTGACGCCGCGCTCGCGGATGGCGATCTGCTCCGGCGCGTCCTGCCCGTACAACATGCGCCCCGAGCCCCGACCCTCGTCCTCCTCCACGTCGTCCCGCGCCACTTCATCGCGACCGACGATGCCCTTGAGGCCCGGGATGCCGGCCTTGAGCGCCTCGACGATGAGCGGGCGATACGGCGTCAGACCCGCCGAATACAGTTTCATCACCGCCCAGCCGGCGTAGAGGTCCACCACCACGCCCGGCAGCCCGTCCCCCTCGCCGTGAATCAGGCGGTAGCTGTCCGTGTCGGTCAGGTCGAGGAGCGACTGGCGCTCCGCCAGCGAGCGTCGCACCCGACGGGTGATGAAGCCCGCGTCCACCGTGTCCCGCGAGTCGCGCGTCAGCACCCGCACCGCGATGGCCGAATGCGGATCGTAATACCCCCGCGCGACGAACTTCCCGTTCTCCGTCAGGTCCACCACGCTGCCGGCGGGAATCCTCGGCACATGCTCCAGCGCCTTGCGAAACACCCACGGGTGTCCCGCGCGCAGGTGGCGCCCCAGTCCCCGCGCCAGCTCCAGCTTCACGACATTCACGGTGTCACTCCTCACGAGCCCCACGGCCCCGCCGAGCGAGGAGGGCCCGAGCCAGCTCCTCGAACCCCTTCCCCTCGGCAGCCCGGGTAATGAAAGCCGGCGGCGCGTCGATGCGGTCCAACACCGCGCGCACGTTGGCTACGCCCACGCCCAGCTCGAAAGCCTGGAACATCGGGGCGTCATTGAAAGAATCCCCTACATACACGTAACGGCCGTCCCGAGGCTCCAAACGCTCGCCCCACGCCACCCGCGCGAAGCGCCGCGTCGCACTCAGCTTGTCGAAGCGACCGAGCCAGCAGTTGACATGCACGGACGAGCGCACCGCCGTCACCCCGCGCGCCCGCAGCAGCGCTTCGATGCGCGACGCCCCCGCCTCACCCAGCCGGGCTTCCTCGTTGTAGTCCACGGCCAGGTCCACTTCCGTGTACGCGCTGTCCACCGACAGCCGCGCCCCGGGCACCTGCTTCAGCACGCGCCCGACTTCCTTCTCGAGCCGACGCCGGTTCGCCACGCGCTCGGCCGGTGCCTCCAGGTACACCTTGCGGAGCCCCCGCTTGCCTCGCAGGAAGAACAGGCCACCGTTCTCCACGATGACGCCGTCCACCGGGAGCTGCCGCGCCCACGCCTCACCCCACCCCGCCGGCCTGCCACTCACCAACACCACGCGCAGGCCCGAAGCGGACAGCCGCTCCAGCGCCCGCACGGTGTCCGCGCGCAGCCGGTGGCCGGTGGTCAGCGTGCCATCCACGTCCGTGAAGACACCCTCGACACGGGACAGGTCCGCCTCGCGCAACGGGCGCGGTACCGCCTTGCTGGCAGCCGCCATCACATCACGTCCAGCTGGGCCAACAGTCCCTGGAACACTTCGATGGTGGCGCGCAGCTCCGGTCCCACGAGCTGGGCCAGGGGCTGCTTTCGCGCCTTGCGCAGGAACGCGTCCATGTCGGAGGCCCGCCCGTAGAGGGACTGGGCGCTGACAGCCGCCTCGGCCAGGAGTCGGGCCGAGGCCGGCGCGTCCGAGTCCGACAGCATCAGGGCCCGCTCCAGCTTCACGCCGCAAGAGGCCCACACCTCGCGGTCATGGATGATGAGCACCTGGCGCTGGTTCACCGCGGACAGGCCCCGGACGAACGCGTCCAGCTCGCTCACCACCTTGAGCAGGTCCTGGCGGGAGGGGTTGGGGAGAATCGCCAGCCGCCCCACCTCCGCGCGCATCTCCACGATGTGCCGCTTGTCCTGCGCGCGCAGGTTCCGGTACGCGGCCGTGCGGCCAAAGGCGTCCATCTCCGTCTGGAGCTGCTGCGCGTTCCACTGCACGTCCTCGGGCTCCGCCTCGCGCACCTTGTTGTGCCGCGCCGTGAGGATGCGCCCCAGGTCCGCGGTGATGGCGCGCACCGTCACCGCCGCCTTCACCTCCGCCTCGTGCCCGGGCACCACCTGCGCCCGTGTCACCTCGCCAAAGGTGCTCGCCGTCTCGAAGACGAGGTTGCTGACCTGCTCGCGGAAGCGCGCCCGGAAGCTCTGGATTTCAGCCAGCAGCGTCCACCGGTCGCTCACCACGGACGGGTTGCGCATCGCCTCGCCCAGCTGGGTAATCCCCTGCGCGAGCTGCGTCATGGCGTCCTGGAGCAACGTGGCCGGGTCCTGGAAGCGGGCCCCGCCCACCTCGCGCAGGATGTCCGCGAGGCCCGCGGAAGGCTGTGCGGGGAACTGCTCGCGGATGACGTTCAAGAGGGCGTTGACGTCCATCACCGTGTCTCGGATGACGGGCGCCATCTCCTCCCAGAGCGACAGGTCCGGGCTGGAGTCCACCACCGGCGTCTCGTACTTCACCAGGTCCATGTCACTCAGCCGGCCAATGGCCTGGGCGGCGGCGGCGTACACCTTGCGCAGCCGGCCCGCGAAGGCGCGGTCGGGGTGGGACTGGAGGATTTCTTCGAGCCTCGGGGTCAGGGAGGCCTGCGGGTTTTCAGCGTCAGCGGACACGGGGGGCACACTCTAGCGCTCGACTTCCGCGCGGGGGAGTTCTAGCACTCGGATCGGGGCCGCGCCGCAAGGCCCGGGAGCGCTACGGGATGATTCAGGTCTGTCTGATGAAGGACGGAACCCTCTTCACCGGGGGTGAGGAACTGCTCGCCGAGGAGGGACGGAAGTGGATTGACGTCCTCCACCCCGACGAAGCGGTGATGGCCCGGCTGGCCGAGCGCTTCGGACTCCACAGACTGGCCGTCGAGGACTGCCTCCACCTGGACCAGCGGCCCAAGCTGGAGGAGTACCCGAACCATGTCTTCATCGTCCTCCAGGGCTTCACCGCCGGGAAGGACGTGTGCGAGCTGACGCTGCATGAGCACCACTTCTTCCTCGCCAAGGAGTGGATCATCAGCGTGCACGAGCTGGCCTTCGCGGGGCTGGACAGCGTCCAGCAGCGCGTCCGCGCGGATCCAAACGCGACGCTGGGGCGGGGCACGGACTTCATCCTCTACCTGCTGGCGGACGGGCTGGTGGATGCGCAGTTCCCCATCCTCGACACCTTCGGTGACGAGCTGGAGGACCTGGAGGTGTCCATCTTCGAGCGGGCGGAGAAGTCCCAGCTGCAGCGCATCTTCGAGATGAAGCGGATGCTGGTGCAGCTGCGCCGGGTGCTGTCCCCGCAGCGGGACGTGGTGGGGTTGATGGCGCGGCGGGGCATCCCCCACGTCGACGAGCGCTCCACGCTCTACTTCCGCGACGTGTATGACCATCTGGTGCGCCTGTACGAGCAGATTGATGCCGGGCGCGACATCCTGGGCAACGTCATGGACGGCTACCTGTCCATGGTGGCCAACAAGACGAACGACATCACCAAGCAGCTCACCATCTTCGCCACCATCTTCCTGCCGCTGTCGTTCATCGTCGGATTCTTCGGACAGAACTTCGACGCCCTGTCGAGTCAGGGCTCCTACATCGCCATGTGGGTGATGATCATCGCCCTGCCCGTGGGCCTGTTCTTCTGGTTCAAGCACAAGCAGTGGCTCTGAGCCCTGCTCGGAGGATGCATGCAGACCGTCACCGTGGATGGACTCTCCCTGCACTACCGCGACGTGGGCCAGGGCCTCGCCGTCCTGCTGCTGCACGCCTTTCCCCTCAACGGGGACGCCTTCGATGCCCAGGTGAAGGCCCTGTCCGGGCGCTACCGCTTCATCATCCCGGACATCCGAGGCTTCGGGCAGAGCATGCCGGGTGAAGGCCCCACCGAGATGTCACGCATCGCGAGTGACGCGCTGGGACTGTTGGACGCACTGAACATCGACCGGGCCGTGGTGGGCGGAGTGTCCATGGGCGGCTACGCGGCCATGGCCCTCTTGCGCGAGGACGCGGGCCGGGTGGCCGGGCTCGTGCTGATGGACACGCAGTGCACCGCCGACGACGACGCGGGCAAGGCCCGACGGGAGGCCTCCGCGAAGGACGCCCTGGAGAAGGGCGCCGACCCCGTCATCCAGGCCCTGATGCCCAAACTCATCTCCTCGCCCCCGGATTCGCCTGTGGGGCGCGTGGTGGAGGCGCAGATTCGCACCGCCTCGCGCCAGGGCATCGCCGCCGCCCAGCGGGGCATGGCACTGCGTCCGGACTCCAAGGACATCCTGGCGCGCTACGCCGGGCCCGCGCTGGTGGTGGTGGGCGAGCATGACGCCATCACCCCGCTGGAGAAGGCGAAGCAGATGGTGGACCTCATCTCCGGGGCGAAGCTGGAGGTCATCCCCGGCGCCGCGCACCTGTCCAACCAGGAGCAGCCGGAGAAGGTCAACGCGGCGCTCGACGCGTTTCTCGCGGCGCTCTGAGCCTCAGGTGCCCCGCGCCTTCGAGCGCCGGGCTTCCTCCAGGACGTGGTCCTTGACCAGATAACCGAAGCCCGCGTTGTGGAGACGGAGGACCAGGTCCTGTCGGGTGGAGCCGAGCTCCTCCGCGGCATCGTCCAGGTTCCATCCGGACGTGGCGAGCCGTTGCAGCAGGTACGCCCGCCGCGTCTGCGCCGCCGAGAGCCGGTAGGTCTTGAGGTACTCCAGCGTTCCGTCGGGGCTCACAATCGCCTCGCCCAGGTGGTTCTCCTCCGAGGGAAGCAGGCTCGTGTGGAAGTGCTGGAGCAGGAACGGCCCGGCCTCGTAGACCTTCCGGGACGTCACCTCCACGCCGAACAGCCCGCCGGCCATGAAGCCATGGAAGGCCGCCCAGTCCGCGCGCATGCGCGCCACCTCCGCGCGCAGGTCCTCCACGCTGGACACCCGCTTCGCGTCCAGGGACAGCCCCAGCTCCGGAGCGTCCATGAGATAGCCGTACTGCAGCAGCAGGTCCCCGTAGAAGTCCTCGAGCAACGTCCGGTGCAGGAGGCGGTAGTCATCCGGGTGCGCGACGATGAACGCGGAGAGCAGCTCGTCCGCGTTGAACAGCAGCATGCCCACCTGCTTCTCGTGGACCTCGAACGTGCGCAGCGCGCCATCCAGCGCGGTGCTCGCCCACCCGGGCACCACGCCTTCGACCCGCGGACTCAACCCGTGGGACAGGGCCTCTCGCGAGTACTCCGCCCAGGCGATATCCGGCCCGCCGAAGTGCAGGGCCAGGAAGCCCTCCATCGCCAGGTGCAGGGGCAGCATGCGCAGCTGGTTGCGGTCTTCCCGGTGCACCATCCGATGCAGCAGCCGCACGGGGACCGGGCCCACCTTCACGCGCTTGCCCTCGGGCGCCTGCAGGCGCGTGCCGAAGACGGCTTCCGTCTGCCGGTGCGTCCAGCTCACCACCATGCCGTGGGGAATGTAGGAAACGTACTTGAGCCCGCGCCCCGTCAGCGGGCCCTCCAGCGACACCACGGAGACCGCGTCCGAGTAGTCCCTGCGCGCGAAGCGCAGGTCTCCCCTCACCTCGTCCCGCAGCACCGGCACCAGCCGGATGCGTCCGAAGACTTGCGACGGAGCCAGCCTCAGGCCCTTGGGCTCCAGCCGCTGAATGAGTCGCGCGTCGCTCATGCCTCGCCCTCCTCCACGCTCACGGGCGCGCCCGGTGCCACGCCCACCTCCACGCTCGCGTTCCGGCGAGCATCCCGCTCCAGCCAGGAAGCCACCCGCGCGGAGAGATAACGCTCCAGCTCCGCCAGCGACGCGGTGCCCTCCGCGAAGCGCGCGAAGCCCAGCACCGTGGGCACGTCCTCCGCGTCTCGCACGCCCACCGTGGCGACGGCGCCTCCGAACGAGCGCGGCGAATACTCCTCCGCGTCGAAGACGGGATTGACGTGGACGAGGGCCGTGCGACGCCCCGGGTCCAGCCGCTCCCGGAACACCCGCGTCAGCTCGGCCACGGCCTTGGGCGGGTCATTGTCGTAGCCGTCGGAGACGATGACCACCAGCTCCGCGCCCCAGGCCAGCGCATCCAACAGCGGCGTGGCGAGGTCCGTCTGCCCGCGCGCGGTGACGCGCAACGGCTCCTCCACGGGACAGGTCCAGAAGGCCCGGTACTCGCGTGCGGAGGCGGACAGCAGGTAGTGCGCCGCCAGGGCCACCCCCAGCGGACGCCGGCGCTTCTGCAAGGAACCCGATGAGGAGTAGCTGTTGTCCAGCACCGCCGCCACCCGGCCCAGGGAGGCCGGTGCCCGCGCCAGCACCCGCGCCGAGGCGCGCTCCAGCGCCGTGTGCAGCTCGTCCCGGCGCGCCTCACGGACCTCGTCCGTCATCGACAGGGCGTAGAGCGCAAGCTTCGTCAGCGGCGCGCGAGACAGGTCCACCGGCGGCTCCACGCCCCCCTCGCGCGCGGCGGACTCCTGAAGGCGCAGCCGCTCCGCCTGGGTGAGCCGGGGCTCGATTCGCTGGAGGAACACGTCGCGGGGGACGCCGTGCTTCTGGGCCAGCCCCTCCGCCACCGTGTAGGGCAGCTCGTAGAGCGCCTCCTGGGCGAAGTGGGCCTTGCGAAAGGTCTCCAGCAACGGCTGGGTGTAGACGCGCTTCTTCCAACCGTGGAAGAGGAACGGCCCCAGCTCGCCGTCCAGCTTCAGGTGGCCATGCACCACCGCCGCGCGCAGCTTGGCGCGGTACTTCACCGCGTCGAACGGCAGGCTGGAGCGCCCCGACAAGTACTCACGGACGATGGCGCGAGTCCTGCGGTTGTTGATGTGCCGCGAGCGCAGGGACTCCAGCACCCGGTAGGCCCGCTGCGACGGCAGGCTCCGCAGAGCGGCGGCGATGAGCGCGCCCTCCTCCCGCCGCTCCGCCGCGTCCGCCGGACTGCCGACGGCGAGCAGGTTGAGGATGATCTGCGCTTGATTGAAGTGGTTGATGCCCGCGGCGAGCGTGCGCCGATAGAGGCGCCGGTAATTGCCGAGGATGTACTGGTGCAGGAACTCGATGGAGACCGACTGCCCGCGCGCGTCACCGTAGAACTCCCGCTGGCCCGTGCAGGAGAAACACGCGTTGACGAACATCACCAGGTCCTCGCGAGCGACCTGTTCGATGCGGACTTCGGCGGCCAGGGCCATCGCGCGCACTGCCTCCAGATGGGAGAGAGGAGCGCCGCTCGGGGAGAAGTGAAACGACCAGCGTGTCAGGCTCCAAAGGCTTGAATCGGAAGTCGCATCGGAGTCCCGCGAGCGGCGCTCCGAAGCTACCACACGTCCCCCAGTGAAGACTCCTGACGCTCGCCTTCAACGGCTCACGGCTGGCAAGTCACCTCGGAGTTGTCCACCTCACAGGTGGCGCACGTCGCCGTCTCCACCAGCACTCCCTGGCGGCACTCCAGCACGGCCTTGCCATCCTGTCGGCACAGCCCCCGGCCCTCGGAGCTGGAGGAGCACGCGTCCCCCGCGACGTTGCCAGAGGTGTCGCACCGCACGGCCTCGTCGGACTCGCGGCAGCCGAGCGGACCCCGGCAGGGAACTTCCCGCCACGTCCCGGTGCGGCATTCCAGCGCCAGGACGTTCTCCTGACAGACGAAGCTGCCCGCCTCGTCACAATCATCTCCCGCGCTGGCGCCACCGCAGCCGGCAAGGAGGAGGGAACCAACGACGGACACTAGGACGAAGAGAGAGCGGTTCATGAGCTTGCGACCAATATTTCGAGCGTACCGCCGCCGGTCAACCACCCAGTGTCGTCTGGAAGAAACGCCGGAAATTTCCTCCCATCACTCGTTCCACCCAGGACTCCGGATGTCGGCGCAGCAGTGCCGTGGTGAGCAGGTGCAAGTCGGTGACGTCCTTCATCCCCCGTGGCAGCGGCACCATTCCGTCGTAATCCGAACCCAGACCCACGCCTTCCTCGCCCATGACGTCCACCGCGTGTTCGATATGGCGGACCACGTCATCCACCGCGTCGCCTCCCAGATAGACGGGGGCGAAGATGATTCCCACCACGCCCCCCCGGTCCGCGATGAAGCGCAAGGAGGCGTCACTCAGGTTGCGCCACCCTCCCCCCGCCGCCCGCACGCCCGTGTGTGAGCAGAAGAACCGGACCGAAGGGTGGGTGAAGAGGTTCTCCAGCGTGCGCTCCGAGGCGTGAGCCACGTCCACGCTCAACCCCAGTCGCGCCATCTCCTCCATCACCTCCTGCCCCAGGGAGGTGAGCCCCCGGTTGCCCATCATCGGGAAGGAAGAGCCCCCCAGGTCATTGTTGGACAGGTGGGTGAGCCCCATGAAGCGCACGCCCCGGCGGTGCAGCTCCGCCAGTCGCTCCACCTTGCCTTCAATCGCATGCCCACCCTCCACCCCCAGCACCGCGGACAGCCGCCCCCGGGCGAGGTTGTCCTCCAGAATCGCGGGCGTGGTGGTGATTCGCGCCGCGTCCTCGGAGCGACGGCAGAACTCCTCCATGCGCTCTATCTGCCACAAGGCCCGCGTCCACTCGCTCGCACGTGCTTCCCGGGGCCAGCCGCGCCACGCGGCGAACACCGGGAAGCCCCCGATGAAGGGAAAGCCCCGGGTGACGATGGTGAAGCACTGGAGCTTCACCCCCGCCTCCCGCAGCCGGGGAAAGTCCACGTGCCCCTCGTCCGAGCGCGTGCACAAGTCCCGGTTCCACATGAGGGAGTCCGCGTGTCCGTCCGCGATGCACCAGCGCTGGTGGAGTTCGTTCACGTCGCCCATAGGCGCATCAGTCTGCCTGTCCGCGCGCGCCAGACAAGCACCCATCCCACCGCGTGCATCCCCTGAACACCACGCCCGCCCCGCTCACGTCCCGGCCATGGAGGCGCCGCCACGCCCCGACCCCGTGGGCAGCGCCTCATCCGAGGACAGCACATCCGCCGTGCGCCTCCGGGAACGGGCATCCTGACGGACCTGGGTCGCCTCGCGCGCGGCCTCCGAGGGCCCATACGCGTAGCCCCGTCCACCCAGCACCGCGCGCAGCGAGTCCCGCAGCTCCAATGCCGTCTGGAAGCGCTCCTCCGGCTCGCGGCGCAAGAGCCGCGCGAGGATGGCTCGCAGCGGTGAGGACAGGGTGCGCGTGGCGTGTTCGACGTGCTCCGGCGCGAAGCACGCCATGCGCGCCGCCATCATGGGCGCGGAAAGCCAACTGGGGTTCTCCGCCTGGAGCAGCTCCGCGTCCGGAAGCGGGCCGGACGCAAGCGCCGCGCGCTCCACGGCCTCCAGGTCCAGCAGGTGCAACCCGGTGAGCAGCTCCAGCAGCACCACGCCCAGGGAGAACAGGTCGGAGCGCCCGTCCAGCGGCCGGCGCAGCAGGGCCTCCGGCGACGCATAGGCCAGGTCTCCCCGGACAAGGTGGGCCTCGGTGGCCACGCGCCCCGGCAGCCGGGCCCACGCCAGGGCGAAGTCCGCCAGCTTCACGTGGCCCCGCACGTCCAGGCGCAGCGTCCGGGGACTGACGTCGCGGTGGACGAGCCCCAGCGGCCGGCTGCGATCATCCTCCAGCGTGTGCGCGTGGTGGAGCGCGTCCGCGATCTCCGCGCCCACGTAGGCGGCGAAGGCTTCCGAGAGCGGCCGGCGCCGCAACGCCGCGAAGCTGACCAGCGTCTCCAGGCTGTGCCCCTCCACGTACTCCATGACGAGGTGGGGCAACCCGTCATGCACCCGCACCAGGAACACCTGGGCGATGGCCGGATGGGACAAGCGCATCAGCAGTTTGACCTCCTCGCGAAGCCGCGCGCGCCCCAGCTCGTCTCCCGCGTCCTGCAAGCGTTTGATGAGCACCAGGTCTCCCGGCGTGTCCAGGTAGTGCCTGCGCGCGATGAGCAGCTCTCCCGAGCCGCGCGCGCCCAGGTACCGGATGAGTTCGTAGGCCGTGGCCCCGGCGGTGAAGAGGATGAAGGGTCTGGCAGGGGGTTGTGCAGGGTGGTGGGTGCCCATTTCGAATGACTGCTCCCGGGTATGAAGGTCCTCCCCAGGGTTGGGAAGGCGTGAGGAAACCCCACGCGTCCCTCCTACCACCCAGGTCCGACACACCCTTCCAACCCCTCGGAATGGATTCAGGGAAAAAAGGGAACGGCCCCCACCGGAGTGGGAGCCGTCCCGGGGCCATCCGCGAGGAGGCGGACCGCCCGCTTGTGCTGCGTTACTGGTTCGTCGGCGTCACGGCCTGGGTGACGCTCAGCTCGCGGACCACCATGTCCTTGCCGTCCAGCACGTACGAGGCGCGGACCTGGTCACCCTCCTTGATGTCCTTCACCTTCACGGCGCGGTTGTTCTGGAGGATGCGGCTCTGGTCGTTCGTCTTCAGCTTGAGCTGCCGGTTGTTGGTGGTGTCCACCACGGTGAGCGAGTCACCGCTCGTGGAGAGCACGCGGCCCTGGACGCTGGTCGCGGCCATGGTGGCCCCCGCGGCGCCGGAGCCGCCCGTGGCCACGTCCTCATTCAAGTCCCGCTGCGCCTCGGCCAGGTCCCCCTGCTCGTCGCGGACGTCGTTCTGCGCGCTGGCGATGTCCTGGTTCGCCTCGCGCTGCGTCTCCGCGATGTCTTCCTGCGCGTTGCGCTGCGTGTCCGCGATGTCCTTCTGTTCGTCCTGACGGATCTCCGCCGTCTCCTGGCGAGCCTCCGTCTGCGCCTCCGCGACGTCCTGGCGCTGTTCAGCGACGTTGTCCCGCTTGCTGCAACCGGAAACCATCGCCAGAGCCGCAATCGCACCGACCGCCATCATGAGCTTGCGCATATCGTCCTGCCCCTTTCGGTAGGCTGTCGGGAGAGCATGTCTCCCGGTGTTGGGCAGAAAGTGAGCGCTCCTCTCGCACTTGCACAGGGGTTGCGCGGCGCGTTTGGAAGACACAGGGGCGTCGATCCGCGCACGGAGGCCCCGGTCGCCCGGCCGCTCTCCGTGGGAACAATCCCCGTCACGACCGCGTGCGAGGAACGAAGGTGCCCAGGCAGGCACACTTCATTCCCTCACACGCGAGAATGCGCGGGCTCACACCGCTCACGGCCCCGCGTCGACTCCGCCGTCCGCGCGGCCACCGTCGGCGGCTCCGCCATCCGGCTCACCCGTGCCCGCGTCGCAGAAGGGCGCTCCACCCTCCACCCACCGGGCGACGATGGCCCGCTGCTCGGCGGTGGGCAACGTGACGGTGGTGGGCGAAGGCGGCATGTCCTGGAACACGGACGTGCGGGCGCGAATTCGCGCGGCCTTCGCGAAAGCCCCCGGAAGTCCTCCGCCGTCCGCGCCACCGCCATCCGGAGGCTCGTAGTAGTCCAGCCGGAACGAGGTCTGGTTGCTTCCGCTGGTGTCCGCGCCGTGGCACGTGCTCACGCAGCTGGCGGCGAGGATGGGCTGCACGTCGTCGCAGTACGTGGGCA
The DNA here is from genome assembly GCF_013336725.1 of Myxococcus sp. CA040A. Classification (NCBI taxonomy): domain Bacteria; kingdom Pseudomonadati; phylum Myxococcota; class Myxococcia; order Myxococcales; family Myxococcaceae; genus Myxococcus; species Myxococcus sp. CA040A. The sequence continues at coordinate 77,464 of NZ_JABUMR010000012.1, forward strand.
CCGGCCCCGCGTCGATCTCCCCCGCGTCGGGAATACCAGGCAGGCCGAGCACTTCACACGTGCGGCCCTGTCCCTGTCGCACCGCGACGCAGACGTGCGTGTCGGGACAGTCGCTGGCCGTCTCGCACGTCTTGCCGGTGAAGTCCGCCACGTCGATGGTGCAGGCCACTGTGAACGCGACCATGACGGCCACGCTCGCGAGGAGTTTCTTCATGATGGGGCTCGTCATGGAACCTGAAACCTGGAACCTGGAACCTGAAAGCGAGGAGGTACGGCGGGGACTTCAGGGCCCGGCGTCGTTGGTGCCCGTGCTGTCGCAGAGAGGCGCGCCCCCCGCGACCCAGCGCGCAATCAACGCGCGCTCTTCCGTGGTGGGCTGCGGGCTGCCCGTGGGAGGCATGTCCTTCAGGTCCGACGCGCGCACCCGGATGCGCAGCGCCTTGGCCCTCGCACCGGGCACGCCGTTGCCAGTCGGCTCGTAGTAGTCCAGCCGGAACGACGTCTGACTGCTTCCGCTGGTGTCCGCGCCATGGCAGGTGCTGACGCAGGTGGCGGCGAGGATGGGCTCGACGTCCTCGCAGTACGTGGGCACCGGCCCCGCGTCCGCGCCACCGTCGGCCTCCGTGTAATGCGGCGGGTAGATGACCTCGCACGTGCGCTGGCCGTCGGCGCCCAGGGCCGTACAGGCATAGGCCGTGGGGCACTCGGAGTTGTCCGTGCAGGCCTTGCCGGCGAGGTCGTCGACGTTGAGAGAGCAGGCCACGACGGCGAGCACGGCGCCGCAGGCCAGGAGGGGGACAGGAGAGCGGAGGGCCACGGGGGGCTCGTTCAGAAGTGGTAGGTGAGGCTCGCCGTGTCGGCGGCCTCGTCGGGCAGCAGCTCCAGCACCAGACCGTACAGCACCGCGGCGCCCGCGGCGGCGTACATCACGTTCGCCGCGGTGGAGGCCGAGCGGGCCCGGTCCATCGTCTCCCGTGCATCCCGGGCCGACGTGAGCCCCTGCGCGCGCTTCGCCTCGCCCTGCGCGAAGAAGCCCAGCCCCAATCCCCCCAGCGCGAGCACGCCTCCGGCGACGAAGGCATACCGGTGGCCGTGGAGCACCGGCGTGGGCGCGCGCACCGGGGCGTCCAGCGTGGCAACGGGCTCGTCCGCGAGCGCGGTGAGGGGCAGCCCGAGCGCGACGACGAGCGCGATGGAGAGAAGCCTGCTGGGAGCCATGAGCATGACGTCGAGTATACCGGTGACGGTGGCGAACGTACTGCCGGAGTGTGCGTTGACAGCACGGTATGCCCCCCTGTAGTGCGTCCCCGGGTCCCCATCGCAAGGAGCCGTGACGCCGTGCAGGTCTGGGTCAACGGAGAAACACGCGAGGTGCCGGAGGCCACCACCCTCTCGGCGCTGCTGGAATCGCTGCGAGTCGGCGGTCCGGGTGTGGCCGTGGAGGTGAACGCCGAGGTGGTGCGCCGCGCCCGCCACCCCGAGCACCACCTCCAGCCCGGGGACCGCGTGGAGATCGTCACCTTTGTCGGCGGCGGGTAGCGAGGAGATGGCCATGAGCATCCAGGACAAGCCCTTCACCATCGCGGGAGTGACGTTCGCCTCCCGCCTCATCCTCGGAACGGGGAAGTACCCCAGCCACGACGTGATGAAGCGTTGCCACGAGTCCTCCGGCACGGAGATGGTCACCGTCGCCGTGCGCCGGCTGGACCTGAAGGCCACGGGCGAGGCCTCGCTCATGCGGTGGATCGACCGCGAGCGGCTGCGCCTCCTGCCCAACACGGCCCTCTGCTACACGGCCGAGGACGCGGTGCGAACCTGCCGGCTCGCCGAGGAGCTGGGCATGAGCAAGTGGGTCAAGCTGGAGGTCCTCGGCGACGAGAAGACGCTCTACCCGGACGTCGAGGAGACGGTGAAGGCGGCCCGCATCCTGGTGAAGGAGGGCTTCACCGTGCTGCCCTACACCAGCGACGACCCCATCACCGCGCGCAAGCTGGAGGACGCGGGCTGCGCGGCGGTGATGCCGCTGGGCGCCCCCATCGGCAGCGGACTGGGCATCCGCAACCCGCACAACCTGCGCCTCATCCTGGAGACGGTGAAGGTGCCCGTCATCGTCGACGCTGGCGTCGGCACCGCGTCCGACGCGGCCATCGCCATGGAGCTGGGCGTGGACGCCGTGCTGATGAACACCGCCATCGCCGGCGCCCAGGACCCGGTGCGCATGGCCGTCGCCATGAAGAAGGCCGTGGAAGCGGGCCGGGACGCGTACCTCGCCGGCCGCATCCCCCGGAAGGCCTACGGCTCCGCGTCCAGCCCGCTCGACGGAATCGTCCATTAGGCGCGCCCACCCATGACGCTCCCGGTGGCGCCCTCCCTCCCCCGGCTCGTCGTCATCACCGACTGGCGTCTGCCGCGTGAGCGGCTCCTGGGCGCGCTGAGCCGCGCGCTCGAGGCGGGCCCTGACGTCGCGGTCCAGCACCGCCATCCCGAGTCCTCCGGTCGCCGCTTCCTCGAGGACGCCCGGGTCCTCGCCGCGCTCTGCCGGACGCGAGGCAATCCCCTGTTCGTCAATGGCCGGCTCGACGTGGCCCTGCTCGTGGGCGCGCACCTGCATCTGCCCTCGGACGGCCCCACACCCGAGGACGTCCGCCCTCGCCTGCCCCCGGGCCGGCTCATCAGCCTGGCCGTCCATGACGAGAGCGAGGCTCGCGCGGCGCGGGGCGCGGACCTGGCCCTGGTGAGCCCCGTGTTCGCCCCCGGCTCCAAGCCCGGGGACACCCGGACAACGCTCGGCCCCGAGGGCTTCCTCGCGCTCACGGCGGGGCTGCCCTGTCCCGCGTTGGCGCTCGGAGGAATCACCGAGGAGAGGGCGAGCAGGCTCACCGGCGCGGCGGGCTTCGCCGTCATCTCCTCCGTGCTGGAAGCCGAGGACCCGGCTCAGGCGGCGCGAGCACTGCTGGCCGCGTGCGCGCCCCGGGCTATGCTGCGCGTCTCGTGACTTCGCCCTCCTCCGTCTCCGAACTGCGCCCCCTGGCCCTGGGGGAGTTGATTGACCGTGCCGTGACCTTCTGGCGCGGCCACCTCAAGCCCCTCTTCGTGTTGAACCTCGGCTACTCGCTGGTCGGCTTCATCGCGACCAAGGCCACGCTCCAGCTGACGCGCTGGCTGACGCCCATGCTCTATGTGACGGACAAGGACGCCGTCACCAAGGAGGCGCCCTTCGAGATGCTGGGGCAGGCGAGTCTGTCGCTGGTCCTCTGGTCTGGCCTGTTCATGTTCCTCATCTGGAGCTACTGGCTGACCACGGTGGCGACCGCCCGCTACGTGCTGTCCGCGCAGTTGGGCACGCCCGTGAGCCCCGCGGACGGCCTTCGCCGGGGCCTGTCCAAGGTGGGCGCGGTGACGGGCGCCTTCCTGTTGTCGGTGGGGTGGTCGACCCTGGTGACGCTGGTCGCGAGCATCCCCGGAACCGTGCTGATGGTGGCCGGTGGTATCGCCACGGCGATGGACTCCCAGGTGCTGGGCATCGTGCTGCTGGTGGCGGGCGGACTGCTGCTGGCCCTGGGCATGCTCGGAGCAATCCTCTGGTACTTCCTGCGCTTCCTGCTGCTGCCTCCCGTGCTCGCCATGGAAGACCTGGGGGCCTGGGGCGCCTTCACGCGCTCGGGAGCGATGCTGTCCGGACGCGTGGAGCCGGGCTTCCTGGGACGGGTGATGGTGCGCGGGATGATTCTCTTCACCGTGGTGAGCCTCATCCTCTTCTCGGTGCACCTGCTCTTCGGCATCCCCGCGTGGCTGGTGATGCTGCCGTATGGGAACCCCTTCTCGGCGGAGACCATGGCGCGCACGCCGCAGCTCCTGCTGGTGCCCGTGGAGATCCTCCAGGTGGCGGCGCAGTCCTTCTTCTCCCCCGTCAACTTCGTCGTCTGCTCGTTCTTCTACCTGGACCTGCGCGTGCGCCGGGAAGCCCTGGACCTGGAGCAGCGACTGGGCACCGAGCCGTCGCCGCCCCTCGCCGCCTGACGCCACCCGCTCGCGAGTTCCTTCGTGCCAAGCCTGCCCCTCCTGCTGCTGCTGGCCTCGCTGCCGTGTGACGACCGCGAGGCCACCGCGCGCGCCCTCGAAGAGACCGCCAGGTCCCGCCCCGCGGAGGTCTCCTCGGCCGTGGAGGAGCTGGGACGGCGCATGAGTGGCATGCCCCTGCCCCCCGCGGACGAGGACGCCACCGCGCCCGAGCGGGCCCGACAGGTGGCGGACTTCCTGGAGCAGGCCTGCGCGCTGGAGAAGCACGCGGCCACGTCGGAGGAGGCCCTCACGGACCTCTCTGGAGAGGAGCGCGAGCGACTCAAGGCCGTGCTCGACCGACCCGAGTTCTCCCGGGCCCGACAGCGCCACGGCGACGTCGTGAAGCAACTGCTGCGCAAGCTGGAGGCGTGGCTGGAGGGCCTGTTCGAATCACGCGAGGCCCAGGGCTTCGCGGTGGCGACGCGCGCGGTGATGCTGGGCTTCGCGATAGCGATGGTGTTGTGGGGCGCACTGAAGTTGCGCTCGCTGCGCCTGCGCCGGAACGTCGTGCGCCCGGGAGCCGCCGAGCCCGGCGCGCCGTTGGTGCTGGACGCTCCACCGGAGCACCTGAAGCGGGCCCGCTCGGCGTTGGCCGCGGACTCGCGCGAGGCGATTCGCGAGGCCTTGTTGGCCATGCTGTCCTCGCTGGAAGAGCGACGGCTGGCCCGTCCGGACCGGGTGAAGACCAATCGCGAACTGGCGGCGGAGCTTCCCGCGCGAGGAGCCCCCGCCTCCATCACCCGGGAGGTCGAACGACTGGTGACCTGGTACGACGCCGCCTTCTACTCGCTGACACCCGTGCCGGAAGCAGAGGCCACGCGGTTCGTCGAGTCGGTGGAGCGACTGCACGGGACGCTGGGCACGGAGGTCGCGGCATGAGCCTCACGAGTCCTCCCGGTAAAAAGGACCGACCTACCGGGACGCGGGAGCGTGCCTCATGAAGAACGCGCGGACCGTGGCGGTCTTCGGCCTGCTCATCGCGCTCGCGCTGGCGATGGGCCTCTCCACGAGCCGGGAGGCCCCCGACTCACCCATTGCCTCCGTGGAGAACCCGGGACCTCAAGGCGCACGCGCGCTCTTCCTGTTCCTGCGCGAGGAGGGACGCGCCGTGAGCACCCAGCTCACCTCGCTGGAGTCGCTCGCCTCCGGGACACGCACCCTGGTGCTGGCGGCGCCCACGGGCCGCCCCGTGTCCGAGGAGGAAGTGCGCGCAGTGGAGGGCTTCGTCCAGGAAGGCGGCACGCTGGTGTACCTGTCGACGCGCGAGCTCGGCATGCACCAGGCCGCGCTGGAGACGTGGCTGCGGCTCGACGAGGGGCCGCTCCTGCCCGCGAGTGAGCGCGGCCTGTCCACGGACCTCGCGGACGCGGGCGGCACCACGGTGGACGTGTGGCTGGGCGCGGGCCCGTTCCGGGGGCTGACGGCCCTTCGCATGTCACAGGACCGGGGGCTGCGCATGGACCACCCGGACGCGGTGCCGCTCGCCGGACTCGGTGGCGCGGTGGCCGTGTGGCGACGCGCGCTTGGCAAGGGTGAGGTCTACGTCCTCGCTGGCGCGGACGTGCTGGAGAATCGTCGCCTGGAGCTGCTGGACAACGCGCGCCTGTGGAACGCGCTCGCCGCGCGCGGGCCGCTCGTCATCGACGAGTACCACCACCAGCTCGCGCCCCCGCCGCCCCTGTCGCGTGGCATCTGGGTCTTCGTCGCGCAGGTGCTGGCCGTGGGCGGTGTGTACGTTCTTTCCCGTGGCACGCGCTTTGGCGCCCCCAGGCCCGTGCTCGTGGAGAAACACCGCTCCGCCCTGGAGTACGTGCGCAGCATGGGCTGGCTCATGCGCCGCTCAAAGGTGGAGAAGGACCTGCTTCCAGAACTCGACAAGGCGCTCCGCCAGCGGTTGCAGGAACGCCTGGGCATCTCCCCTGCCCTGGAGGACGCGGAAGCCGCGCGACTGCTCGAGGAGAATGGCGGCATCCCCGCCTCGCACTACCTGGAGGCGAAGGCGGAACTCACCCGTCTGCTCTCGCAGCCCACCATCCGGCCCTCGGACTACGCGCGCGTGGCCCGTCTTTACGCGCACCTGGAGCGCACCGTGACGGGACGACAGTCCCTCATCCGCGCGTGAGCCACCTCACACACGCGCGGCGGTGACGGCCCCGAAGAGCCCCTCACCGCCGCATGGACGTGGTGCCGCGATTCAGAGTGTCTTGCCGGCCGCCACCATCGCCGAGCCCACGTGGTGGCGAATCTCCTCCACGCGCGCATCCCAGCTCTCGTTGAAGATCTTCTCGGCGCGCTCGCGATTGGGCCCGGGGCCGTCCGCGAGGCACTCGCCCACCTTCTTCACGAAGTCCTCCGTCGAGGTGGCGATCTTGCACAGCCCCACCTTGCGGACCTCCGGCAGGTCCGTGGACACCACCGGCAGGCCGGAGGCCAGGTACTCGCGCACCTTGAGCGGGTTGGCGTTCAGCGTGAGCTCGCTGATCTTGAACGGCATCAGCGCCACGTCGAAGGCCCGGCTGTAGCCCGGCAGGTCCGCGTACGATTTGCGGCCGAGCATGTGGATGTTGGGCTCGGCCCGCAGCTTCGAGTCGTCACAGTCCGGCGTCGTCTTGCCGATGATGACCACCGAGCCCTTCGGGTGCGCCCGCGCCGTCGCGATGATGGCTTCCTGGTCCACCCAGTCCGCCACCAGCCCGAAGAAGCCGATGAGGGGCTTGGGCAGGCGCGCGATGTCCTCGGGGATGCGCGTGGTGGCGTCGCACGCCTTCACGAAGTGACGGAAGTCCGTGCCGTGCCGCACCAGCACCGTGCGCGGGTTGACGCGGGACTTGTTGTCCCGGAGCCGCTCCGCGGAGGTGATGCAGATATCCGCGCGGCGCAGCAGCCGGTCCTCGAGCTCCGCGATGTGACGGCCGTTGGTGTCGCTGAAGGCGGAGAACTCGTCCACACAGTGGTAGACGACGAACTCCTCGCCCAGCGTGCCCGACACGGGCGCGGACGCGGGCAGGAAGCTCCAGGAGATGGGCCGCTGGAAGCCCAGCTGCTTCATCGCCCGGCGCACCTGGAGCCGCAGCAGCTCGCGATTGGCGCCCCGCACCAGCTCATTGCCGTAGAACGGAATCGCCAGCGGCGACAGGACATGGAGGTTGGGCTCCACCTCGCGCAGGCCCTGCGTGAAGCGCTCCAGCTTGCTGAAGATGCGCTTCACGTCGTGCGCGTTCGCCTTCGGCGCGCGGTTGCCAATGCTGTTCACCCAGAGGATGCGGTTGTCCCGGGAGAGGATCCGCATGATGTGGACCTTCGACAGCGGGTCCCCATCCCAGTCGTTGGAGAACACCACCAGGTCGCGCCCCCGGAGGGCCCGGCGCGACATATCCAAGTCATCACTGCGCCGCATCTCTCTTCTCTCCTGTGTCGAACATCCTCGCGGTCTCCCCGCGAGTGGAAAATGAAACAAAGCTCACCACGTCACGGGCACCGGTCTGACCGGCGAAGGCCGGGGTGACAACGCCTCATACATGTCGAGCAACACCGGCCCCACGTCGGGAGAGGCCACGCGCAGGGGGCCCGCCGCCACCGCCTCGCGGACAGTCGCGGCGAGCGACGTCGCGTCCCCCGCGCGGAACAGCCGCGTCCCCTCGGGCCGCACACACACGTCGCTGGCCACGCAGGGCACGCCCAGGGCCAGCGCCTCTCGCACGGAGATGGAGTCACCATCATGCGTGGTGGGTCGCAGGAAGACGTCGCTCCGGGCGATGAGCCCCAGCGCCGCCGGATGATCCAGCTCCCCCAGCGGCTCCAGCGGACCCGCCACACCCAGCTCGCGCGCGTCGCGGAGGAAGTCCTCGGAGTCGGTGCCCGGACCGAACAACGCCAGGCCCACTCCCCGGTGGGACTCCGTCAGCAGTCGCAAGGCGCGAAACGCGAGCTTGCGCCCGTAGACCGGCGACGGATGGTGCGCCATCACCAGCAACGGGCGGCGACGCGCACGCGCGGCCTCGACTCGCACGGGCACGGCCCCCGCCTGAACCTGCGAGGCACAGAAGGCCGGGTGGACGAGGAGCTTCTCTTCCGGAATGCCACACGACACGAGTGCATCGCGCACCGCCGCGGACACCGCGATGATGCGCGAGTAGCCCGCGAGCGCCACCCGCGCGAAGGCCCGCCGAGAGGGCGCCGCCGCGAGGTAGTCGGGCAACAGCCCCGAGTGCAGGGTGATGAAGCGGGGGGCGCGTGCCCCCGGCGGACTGCCCACCGCCGCCGCGAGCAGCCAGGCCTTGGGGTTGTTCCCGCTGGTGTGGACATGAACCGTCCACCCCGAGGCGAGAAACCCGGTCAGCCTGAGGGCGAAGTGCGCGGGGCCTCGCATCGGGAGTACGTCCGGAACCGGCCGGCCGCCCTTCCCGATGTCCAGCACCTTCGCTTCGACCTCACGGCTGCGCAGGAAGCGGTGAAGTTGTTGAACGTGAATCGCCACGCCGCCGAAAGGCGGAGGATGGTCGCCAACCAGGAGCACACGCATGGGGAGCCCTATCGAGGAACGGACGCCGACGGAGGCACCGCCGACAGGGGCGAGCGTCGGGGCAACAACCCCATCTCCCGCTGATACGTGGTGAGCGGATCAGGGTCCTGCCGGATGATCCGCGCCGGAATGCCCGCCACGACAGTGCCTGGCGCCACGTCCTTGAGCACCACGGCATTGGCCCCGATGACAGCGAAGTCGCCAATCTGGATGTTGCCGAGAATCTTGGCGCCCGCGCCGACCCGCACGTAGTCACCGATGACGGGAGCACCCTCGAGCCCCGAGCGCCCGCCAATCGTCACCTGCTGGGAGATGAGGCAGTGCCGGCCAATCTTCGCCGCCTTGTGGATGACGACGCCGATTCCGCCGTACCCCAGCTGCGTCCCCTCGCCGATGTCGGCCTCGTCCGGAACGTAGGAGCTGTGAAGGTAGTAGATGGCCTTTCGCAGCAAGGCCGGGAGCAAGGGAACCCCTTTCAGCCGCAGGCCGCGAGCCACCCGGTACAACATCATCGCATCGACACCCATCCACGCCTCCCTGACCCAACCGCGCGACGGGGTGGAACCTAGGTACCGGCCCCCCAAGTGGGAAGTAGGCCCTCAAGCGCCACCCTGATTTCCTCAAGCCGTCCTACGAGGCCTCAACCCCGCGAGCACCGTGAGCGGCCGCACACCCGCGGCGTACAGCACCCCCACGTAGCCCACGCAGAACAGCACCCCGGCCACCGCCAGCGGCAACACCCGCCAGAAGAAGCCCGTCGGCAGCTGCATCCACGCGCCCTGCGCGCCCGCCCTCAACAGGAAGACAGCCACGCCCGCCGCGCCCGCCGCGAGCGCGGAGCGCCCCAGCGCCTGCCAGGGAATGATGTCCACCAGTTGGAGCTGGCGTCGGGGAGTGGACAGCGCCGCCGGAACCCGGACGAGCAGCATCGCCTTGCCCACCACCTCCGCCACCGCCCAGGAGCCAATGCCTCCCATCAACCCCAGGTGCTTCACCCCGAGGATGACCAGCGGCACCGTCACCGCCGCCTTCACCGCGTACGAGACGAAGATGGCCCGGGTCAGCCCCCGCGCCCGCAGCGTCCCATCCATGGGGAGGATGGAGAGCACCACCCCCAGCACGCTGACGCGGAAGACAGGCACCGCGGGCAGGAACGTTTCGCCGAACAGTGCGCCGATGAACTCCGGCGCCGCCGCGAAGAGGAACGCCGCGAACGGAAGAAAGACATACGCCAGCCGACCGGCCGCGTCTCGGAACGCATCCACGCCCTCTTCCAGGCGGCCCTCGCGCTCCAGCTCCCCCAGGCGCACCATCAGCACCTCGCTGGTGGGCGTGTAGAGCAGGTCCACCACCGGAAGCTGGAAGCACCCCACCCGGTACAGCGCGTAGAGCGCCGGCGCCACCGCGCCCGCCACCGCGTACAGGTGCGCGTTCTGTTGCGGAATGGCCAACAACATGGCCGCGCCAAAGGGCGCCGAGTAGGCCAGCTGCGCGCGAAACAGCGACGCGCTCGCCAGCGGCCCCGTGGACCCCCTGAGCGAGACGACCCACGTCGCCACGAACCGCAGCGCCGCGAAGACGGCCACCGCCACCATCATCCCGTGCAGCGACGCGCCCAGCAGGGGCGGCACCACCATCACCGCCGCGCGCACCGCGTCTGAAATCAGATACACGCAGGCCGACGCGCGCGTGCGTCCCTGCGCCGTGAGCGACACCTCCAGCGGGAAGCTGCCCAGGAGGAACGCGGTATAGGCCGCGAGCGCCCCCCGGTACTCCAGCAACGCCGGATTGGAGAACCACGCCGCCACCGGGCCCAGCAAGACATAGACGAGCACCGCGCCCAGCAGGCCCGCACCGGACATGAACAGCAGCGTCTGTCCCAGGTAGGGCCGCTTCTCGCTGGTGCGCGGAAGGAAGTAATACAGGCTCTGCACCACGCCAAAAGGCAGCACGTAATACAGCGTCGTGGCGATGAGGAAGAGCTGGTAATAAGTACCGTACTCGTCCAGGTGCAGCACCCGGGCGAGGACGAGTGGAATGGACAGCGTCAACCCGGCGGTGAACAACCGGGCCAACACCAGGGGGCCGGCGCGTCCGAGGAATGAATTCCCAGACGCGGCCGACGAGCCACCTCCGCTCACGGAGCCTCCTTCAAGGAAGCCCCCGTCGGCTTCAGCAACACGTTGCCCAGCAGGGTCTCCCGGAACGAGTGGGTCCTCCTGCCAGGCACCGGGTGGCTCATGCCGAGCAACCCGAAGCAATCATCCAGCTGGCAGCCGGTGAGCGGCGACGAGTAGTCCCCCAGCATGCCCAGGCTGAAGTTCTCCCACAGCACCTTGCGCTTGAGGGTGAAGGGATCTCCGCCAATCCGGTTGGGCAGGTCCTCCGTCGTGACACCCGAGCGGAAGCCGTGCGACGCCAGCACGCGGATGACCTCATCCGAGTACCACCCGTTGCAGTACGCGAAGTCGCGCACCTGGATGCCCACCTCGGCTTCAATCGTCCGCTTGGACTCGAGGATCTCCTGCTCCACCACCTCCTGCGGCTCCAGCGTCAGCACCGTGTGCCCCAGCGTGTGCGCGCCGAACTCGAAGCCGTCGCGCGCCATGCGGCGCACCTCGTCCCAGTTCATGATGTCGCCCTGCTCCGGCACCAGGTCCTGCCCGCCCCCCAGCTGCTGCTCCAGCGCATCGATGATGGACGTCAGCACCCGCGTGGGGTGCTCGCCGATGAAGTCGTCGAGCGCGGCCGACACCGTCTTCTGTCCGGAGAGGATGGGGCCGAGCAGCTCCATCGACGCCTCCGGCAGCGCGGCGTACACCGGGTGGTAGTGCCGCTCCTGCGCCCGGCGCAGCAGGTGGAACAGGCGGTCATGATTGAACCGCCGCTTCGTGCCGATGAACGCCGTCGGCAGGTAGGTGATGGCCGGAATCCCCATCTGCTTCAGGATGGGGTACGCGTACCGGTACACGTCCCGGTAGCCATCGTCGAAGGTGATGACGCACAAGTCCTTCTTCGCCACCCTCCGGCCCGACATCACATCCACCGCGTCACCAATCGACGTCAGCTCGAAGCCGGCCGCCGAGGCCTCCTCGAGGTGGCGTCGGAACGTCTCCTGGCTGATGAGCAACCCGGGGATGGAGCGCTGCAGCTCCCCCGTGAAGTCGCTCACCACGCGGTGGTAGCTCACGATGAGGATGCGCCGGCCGCCCGACTGCACCCTCCGATATGCCGCCATCGCCCTGCGCATCCCACTGTAGTGCAGCACGCCAGCGGCCGCCGCCTTGACCGCCCTCCGCAAGACCCTCGCTGTCGCCATCACGCCCCTCCGCGGAAAAGCTTCCTCTGGCCCACGTTCCCCAACGGAACTCCCCAACTCGCGCGGGGGGTTATTGCAGGCGGGATGCCACACCCGAATCCTGGGCGAAACCACCTCTTCGCGGGGGGAGCCCGGCGGGACGGGACGCGTGGTCACCGGTGGACACGACGCGCGGTGGAAAATCGACGGCTCCCGCGGGCACACGAGGCCCCACCCATTGGAAAAACTTTCCTGTCTTCAGGCCCGCTCCGTCCCTGCCCGGCCTGCCGCCCGGGTTTCACTGGATGACAGTTGCGATTCCGGCTACGAACCGGCTTCCCGATGCCATCCACCTCCGCCCCCGCGCTCGCGTTGCACGACGTCAGCAAGCGCTACGGGCGTCGCTGGGCGCTCGCGCGTCTGACGTACGCGCTGCCCAGCGGTCGCTCGCTGCTGCTCACCGGCCACAACGGCTCCGGCAAGACGACCCTCTTGCGCATGCTGGCCACCGCGCTGAGCCCCACGGCCGGACGCGTGGAGGTGCTGGGTCGCGACGCCGTGACGGACCGGGAGTCGGTGCGGCGCGACGTGGCGCTCCTGTCCCACGCGAGCTTCCTCTACGAGGACCTCACCGCGCACCAGAACCTCACCGTGCTGGCGCGCCTGCTGGGTCACCCCTCGCCCAAGGATGGCGCCAGCGCGCTCTTGTCTCGCGTCGGCCTGGAGAAGCGTTCGGACAATCCCGTGCGCGGCTTCAGCGCGGGGATGCGCAAGCGCCTGGCCATCGCCCGGCTCCTGCTCAAGGCCCCGAGCATCGCGCTCTTGGACGAGCCCTTCGGTGAGCTGGACCCTTCCGGCATCCGCGACATGGAGGCCATCATCGCGGAGCTCAAGGCGGGCGGCGTCACGGTGGTGCTGGCCACGCACCTGGTCGAGCAGGGCATGACGTTGTGCGAGGAGCGCCTGCACCTGCAGGACGGCCGGGCGGTGGCCGCATGAGTACGCCCCGCCCCAGGCCCATCGGCCTCATCGGCGCCACGCTGGCGCTCCTGCGCAAGGACCTGCTCATCGAGTGGCGCACGCGCGCGCGCCTCAACGCCATCGTCTTCTTCGCGCTGGCCACCCTCCTGATGTTCTCCTTCGCGCTCGGGCCAGACACGCGCCTCTTGGAGAAGAACGCGGGCGGCTACTTCTGGCTCGCCATCCTCTTCGCCAGCGTGCTGGCCATGGGCGAGTCCTTCCGCGTCGAATCCGAGAACGCCTGCCTGGACGGCATCCGACTGGCCCCCGCGGACGCGCGCGCCATCTACCTGTCCAAGGCCCTGGGCAACGCGCTCCTGCTGATCGCCCTGGGCATCGTGCTGCTCCCCGTCATGGTGGCCCTCTACGGGGTCAAGGTCGTCACCGGCTTCGTGGACCTGGGAACAGTCCTCCTTCTGGGCAGCCTGGCCCTCAGCGCGCCGGGTACCGTGTACGCCGCGATTTCCAGCAATGCCCGGGCGCGGGATGTGCTCCTGCCTCTGCTATTGTTCCCGCTGGTCATCCCTGCCCTGCTGTCCCTGGCCAAGGCGACCTCGCTCGTGCTTCAGGGAGACCCCATGAATCAGTTGGGCTCATGGCTGGGGCTTTTGCTGGGGTTCAATCTGATTTACTGGGGCGTAGGCTTCGTGCTGTTCCCGCGCATCATCGAGGACTGACGGATGAACAAGCTCATCAAGTGGGGCCTGCCGGTGGTGGGGCTGGGCGTGCTGGCCGCCGGATGGTGGCTGGGGCTGGCGTGGGCACCGCCGGACCGGGAGATGGGGGACGTGCAGCGCATCATGTACGTGCACGTGCCACTCCAGTGGATGGCCATGCTGGCCATGTTCCTGAACTTCGTGGCGGCGGTGGCGTACCTGGTGCGCTCCAACGCCAGCTGGAAGCTGGACTCGACGGCGGAGTCGGCGGCGGAGGTCGGCCTCGTGCTCGGCGCGCTGGGCATGGTGACGGGGGCCATCTGGGGCCGTCCGACCTGGGGCGTCTACTGGTCGTGGGATCCGCGCCTGACGTCGGAGGCCATCATGCTGGTGACCTACACCGGCTACCTCGTCCTGCGGCGCTTCGTGGAGGACCCGGACAAGCGCGCGACGTGGAGCGCGGTGGTGGCGATCCTGGGCGCCATCAACCTGCCCATCGTCTGGTTCTCCGTGCGCTGGTGGCGCAGCCTGCATCAGGTGCAGTCGAGCCCCAAGACGGTGGATCCGCAGATGGTGCTGTGCCTGCGAGTGTCGGCCATCGGGCTGTTGCTGCTGACCATCGCCATGCTGATGCACCGCTATCGCATCGCCCTGGCCGAGCGCCGGGCGGAAGTGGCCCTCCCGGAAGCCCTGCCTGGCACGGGCGGCGCGGCCTCCGTCCACGACACCCCGAAGGTGGCCTGAACATGACGACTTTGACGACGCTGGGAGTCCTCGCCCAGGCCGCGGGCCAGGTGGGCAGTGGCCGCATCCAGGGCGGCTGGGGCTATGTCTGGGCCTGCTACGGCATCACCGTGGTGGCGCTCGTGCTTTACTCGCTGTCTCTCTGGCTGCGCCGGCCCCAGGCCGCGAAGGAGTGAGCCCGTCATGACGCCTGTCGCTCGCAATCGACTGTTCGCCCTGGGAGCCCTGCTCGTCGCGGGCGCTGGCCTGGGCTTCGTGGCCTTCGGCAACATCGGAGAGAACCTCGTCTACTACTGGAGCCCCTCGGAGATGCTGGCCCAGGGGGAGAAGGCGTACTCGGCCACCATCCGCCTGGGTGGCGTGGTGCAGCCGGGCAGCATCCAGTGGAACGCCGAGCACACCACCCTGCACTTCCGGGTGGCCAACGACGCCAACGAGGGCACCCCCAGCGTGCTGGTGCGCTCCACGGAGACGCCGCCGCAGATGTTCCGCGACAAGATTGGCGTCGTGGTGGAGGGCACCTACGACGCGTCCGGCGTGTTCAGCTCCAACCGGTTGATGGTGAACCACTCGAACGAGTACCGCGCCCCCAAGGAGGGCGAGGACCCGAACAAGTGGCGTGAGACGCTCTCCGAGGGCACGACGACGGCCAGCACGGGGACGGGCGCGGAGGCGCGGTGAACGGGTCGATTGGATACGGGCTGGTGCTCGGAGGGCTCGCGTTCGCGACCTTTGGCGCGCTGGTGGGTTTGGTCACCGGGCTGCGCCGCAGTGAGGCGGGCTTCCCCTGGGTGATGCGCGCGGTGTGGGGCTTCGCCGGCTGCATGGTCGCCGCGAACCTGATGATGGTCTTCGCGCTCGTCACGCACGACTTCAGCGTGAAGTACGTGGCGCAGGTGGGCAGCCGGGACACGCCGCTGTTGTACACGGTGGTGTCGCTGTGGAGCGCGCTGGAGGGGTCCATCCTCTTCTGGGGCCTCATCATGGGCCTGTACATCGCGGCCTTCGCGTGGATGCACCGCCGCGAGCACGCGCGCTACATGCAACTGGCGCTGGGCACCATGCTGGCGGTGGGCGTGTTCTTCGCGTTCCTCATCGCCGGTCCCGCCAACCCCTGGGGCGCTGTGTCGCCCGTGCCGGCGGACGGCCCCGGCCCCAATCCCCTGCTCCAGAACCACATCCTGATGGTCATCCACCCGCCCTTCCTCTACCTGGGCTACGTGGGGATGACGGTGCCGTTCGGCGTCGCGGTGGCGGGTCTGTTGCGCGGCGAGATTGGCGAGGCGTGGATGGCGCCCCTGCGTCGCTGGACGCTGGTGGCGTGGCTGTTCCTGTCGATTGGCATCATCCTCGGCGCGTGGTGGGCGTATGCCGTGCTCGGCTGGGGCGGCTACTGGGCGTGGGATCCGGTGGAGAACGCCAGCTTCCTGCCGTGGCTGACCGCGACGGCGTTCATGCACTCGACGATGGTGCAGGAGCGCAAGCGGATGCTGAAGCTGTGGACGCTGTCGCTCGCGCTCGCGTCCTTCGTGCTGACGATTCTGGGCACGTTCATGACGCGCTCGGGCATCTTCAACTCGGTCCACTCCTTCACCCAGTCGGACATCGGCCCCACGTTCCTGGTGTTCCTGGGCGTGCTGCTGGTGGTGTGCGTGGGCCTGCTGGCGGTGCGCGGTCCGCTGCTGGTGCCCGAAGGACGGCTGAGTTCGCTCGCGTCACGCGAGGCCAGCATCCTGATGAACAACCTGGTGTTCGTGGCGATCACGTTCACGGTGCTGCTGGGCACGCTGTACCCGCTGGTGTCCGAGGCCGTGCGCGGCGTGCGCGTCAGCGTGGGTGAGCCGTACTTCAACAAGATGGCGGTGCCGGGTGGCATCGCGGTGCTCTTCCTGATGGGCGTGGGGCCGGTACTGCCGTGGGGTACGCCGGACAAGGCCACGCTCCGGCGGCAGTTCCTCATCCCCGCGGCGGTGGGTCTCATCGTCACGGCCATCTGCTTCGCGGTGGGGCTGCGCGGCGTGTATCCGCTGCTCACCTTCGGGCTGGCGGGCTTCGTCACCGTTGTCACGCTGCGGGAGCTGGTGTCGCCCATCCGGGTCCGCATGACGGAGCGCAAGGAGGGCCTCGTCACCGCGGTGCTCACGAGCGCCACCAAGGCGCAGCGCCGCTTCGGCGGCTACGTGGTGCACCTGGGCATCGTGATTCTCATCGTCGCGGTGTCCGCGTCGTCCTCGTACGTGAAGCACACGTCCGGCACGCTGAAGAAGGACCAGACGATGATGCTGGACGGCTATCAGCTCAAGTACCTGGGGCTGGTGAGCGGAGAGGAGCCGCACCGCACCTTCGTCGCGGCGCGCGTGGAGGTGACGACGCCGGGCGGCAAGGTGGAGGAGATGAAGCCCCGCCTGAACTACTACGAGCGGAGCACGGACCCCATCGGCACGCCCGCGGTGCGCGAGACGGCGGGTGAGGACCTGTACATCTCCCTGATGGCCTTCTCCGAGCAGGCGGGCAACGCGAGCTTCAACGTCTGGGTCTTCCCGCTGGTGGGGTGGATCTGGTGGTGCATCCCGCTCTTCGTGCTGGGCACCATCATCGCGCTGTGGCCGCGCCGTCGGGCGGCGGTGGCGATGGCCAGTTCGGAAGCGGGGGCCTCGCCCCTACCGGGCGGTGACGCGGAGCGGGGGGCGGCCTGATGCGTCGGTGGCGCTATACGCTGGGCTTCGCCGCCCTCTGCGCGGGACTGCTGGTGGTGCTGGCCAAGGGCTTCGGGCGCAATCCGCACGAGGTGCCCTTCATGCTCGCGGGCAAGCCGGCACCGGACTTCGTGCTGCGCTCGCTGGACACAGGTGAGAAGGTGAGCCTGGCGGACCTGAAGGGCCGCCCGGTGGTCATCAACTTCTGGGCGTCCTGGTGTGGGCCGTGTCAGTACGAGCACCCGGTGCTGGAGTGGGGCCAGCGGGAGTTCGGCTCGCAGGCGGTGTTCCTGGGGGTCGTGTTCGAGGACTCCGAGGACAACGCCCGCGCGTTCCTGCGGCGCCAGGGGTACAGCTTCCCGCAGCTGGTGGATCCTCGCTCGCGCATGGCGGTGAGCTACGGCGTGGCGGGTGTGCCTGAGACGTACTTCATCAACCCGGCGGGTATCATCCAGGGCAAACACGTGGGCCCCATCGACCCGGAGTCGCTGACCAGGCGCATCCGCGAGCTGACGGCCACGGCGGAGGCGCCCCCCGCCGCCGAGGCGGCACGGCCGTAGCTGCTCCACCGGGGGCCTCTCGCTTCCGGTGAAATCGGCGTGTTATTCCAGGGCTTGCGCTGGACCGAGAGGGCCTCCCCCCGCCCTCCGCACAGCAAGGTGACCCATGCGGTGCCCGGAGTGCGGCGAAGCCTCGAACAGTCGGCTGAGGTACTGCGAGAACTGCGGCGCGAAGATGCCGGAGGCCCCCCAGGGAGGCACGGGCTCGCGTCCCGCGCTCCGGCCCAAGCGCGCGATGGATGAGCCGTCCTACGCAGCGGATATCCTCGACGAGGCGGAGGCGCACAGTCTGGGCGCCGCGTACGTCCCAGCAGCGGCGAAGGCTGCTGCGCCGGCCGACACGGCCGAGGACACGGACCCGGGACAGACGGGGCCCAGGTTCGATGGCCCCCGGTGGCTGGCGAGCGTGCCGGCGCACTCGCAGAGCGTGGTGGGGCTCGCGATTCTCGCCTTCGCGTTGGCGCTCTCCATCCTCCCCGCCTTTGACGGCGTGGGCGTGGTGGGCACGGTGCTGGCCCTGGTGGGCGCGGTCCTGGTGCTGGCGCGCGAGCTGCGGCTGGCCGGCGAGGCCACGGGTGTCACGAAGCTCCTTCCCATGGTGCTCTACCGCCCCGAGGTGCCGGCGGCGTACGCGGCGCTGCTGACGGCGCTGGCGGTGCGGATGCTGGGGCTGGGCTTCACGCCCGTGTTGTGGCTGCTGGGCGCGGGGCTCATCGTCCATGACCAGTATCGCAAGGTGATTGTGGGCCCGGAAGGCGTGCTGGCGCGCTACTTCGACGTGAAGCAGTTGCTGGTCGTTCCGGAGGTGGTGGCGCTGGGAGGCGTGGCGCTGTGCGTGCTGACGCTCTTCGCGCCGTGGGCGACGGTGAGCACGCTACCCGTGGTGGCGGATGCGCCGGTGCCCGCGGGCCCCCCTGAGCTGCACGTCATCCCCGCGCAGCGCGCCGCGGACGACGTGCTCTATACGGCGGGCTCTGGCATCACCACGCTGTCCGGGTGGGACCTGTCCGGGTCCGTGGTGGTGGAGCTGTTGTTGCTGTCCTTGCTGGGGTTGCTCGCGCTGCGACCGGAAGTCGCCCGGCCCGCGTGGACGCGCTTCGCGTCGGCCGGTGTCGTGGGGGTGAGTCTGCTCTGGGCGCTGCTGCACATCCGACTGTCGCCGGGCCCCATCATCTTCGTCATCGGGCTCGGTGCGGTGGGCGTGCAGGCGTTCCGTCAACTGCGTGAGTCGCAGCTGCAAGCGCATGCGGCGGCCCCCGTCGTAGCCGCTTACGACGATGGCCTCGACGAGACCGAGCGCATGGAAGACGAGCCGGACCCGGACGCCATGGGTCCGGATGAAGAGCCGGAGCCGGACCCCGACGCCATGGGTCCGGACGATGAAGAAGAGGACCTGAAGCCTCGCGGGCGGTGAGGACTTCCTTCGCGGACGGGCCCGGCACCGCGCCGGCTTCCTCCCGAGGGACCTCACACACACCGACAGGACCGTCGCCGAGCCTCGCGCGTCGGGCTCGGACTCCCGGCGCGAAGACCTCAGGTCATCAACGTCCCTGGGGCAGGCGGCGCTGGTAGTCCAGTTGCCACCGCGAGGGCAGCCGCGCGAGGCGCTCTGACGTCTGGCCCCGACGGGCCCTGAACTCGGTGGCGCGCTGCATGGAGAGGTCTCCCACCAGGAAACCATTCGCATACAGCGAGCTGCTTCTGGCTTCGCTGTCGAGCGACGGCGCGCCCCTGTCGAGCTGCAAGGCGTGGACGGAGCCGTCGAACATCTTCCGGCCAGCCGTCACGAGGGCATGACGTCAGTGCATGCCCTCACGTGCCAGCATCATCACCGCGTTGAACCAGGGGGCTCCGAGGAAACCGCCAGGATGCGGCACTCGCCTGCCTCGAAGGCCCGGAGCAGATCGGTTTCATCCCGACTCGTCATCGCGGGCGGTGAGTCCGTCGTGCAAGCGAGGTGGTGGCGACCAGGCCACCACCCCGCTTGAATCACCCCGTCAGGGGGCCTCGCGCCGCCGCCGCGCCAGCAGCGCGAGCAACAACAGCGTCAGCGGGAACATCGCCGGTGTGCCCGTGGCTGAGCACCCGGACTCCTTCGGTGGCACCACCTTCGGGCTCACGGACACCGTCACGCTGTCCTCGGCGGACAAGCCACTCTCGGCGGTGACCTTCACGACGAAGGTCAGCGTCGTGGGGGCGCTCACCTCCGGCGCGGTGAAGGTGGCGCCCGCCGTGGCCCCGTCCTTCAGCGACACCGAAGGCCCCTCGCTCTGGCGCCATGCGTAGGTCAGGGTGCCCTGCTCCGGATCCTCGGCGGAGGCGGTGAGCGTGACGGAGCTCGTGGCCTCCGTGGACAGGTCCTCACCCGCGCTCACCGTGGGCGCGAGCGCGACATGGCGCACCGTCACGCTTACCGTCGCGCCTTCACTCTCCAGCAAGCCATCACCCACCTTGAGCTGGAAGGTGAGCTCCACCGAGCCCCTCACCACCGCCGGAGCCGTGAAGCTCGGCGTCGAGGTCTCCGCCCCCGTGAGCGTCACGGCCGGACCCGACACCTGCGTCCACCGATAGCCCACGAGCACGTCCCCTTCCGGGTCCTCGCCACTGCCCTGGAGCGTCACTGAACCGCCCTCGTCCACCGTCTGGGCGGGTCCCGCGAAGGCCACGGGCGCCTGGTTCACCTGGCGCACGAGGACCTGGACCGTGTCCCGGTCTTGCAGCCCCTCGTTCAACACCGTCAGCCGGAACGTCAGCGTAGCATCGGCGATCACTTCCGGAGCCGTGAAGCTCGGGGTGGCCGTCTGCGCGTCGCTGAGCGTCACGACCGGGCCCGCCACCTGCTCCCAGCGATAGGCCAGGACACCGGGCAGCTCGCTGCTCCCGCTGCCGTGCAGACTCACCAGGGAGTGCTCGTCGACGGCGAGCCCCTCGCCCGCTTCGGCTCGCACCAGCCCCGAGGTGCACAGGCCCTGCTCGTCCGTGAGCACCGTGAACGGCGTCTGGGTAAGGCCCGTGAAGCCAACGGAATCGATGAACCAGCCGGCGGCGCCGACCGCCTCGTCCGTGCCGATGCGGAAGCGGATGTGCACGGCCTTCCCCGCGTAGCGGGTGCCGAGATTCACATTCGTGGTGATCCACGTGTTCTGGGAGAAGGCGAAGCTGGCACCGCGGAAGGCGCGGCGCCCCACCAGGGGATTCACGTTGCCCTCATACGGCGTGAGCACACCCGTATAGCCATTCAGGACGATGCTCTCGCCAATGTCCGTCCAGCTCTTCCCGCCATCCTCGGACAGCTCGATGACACCTCCGTCGAAGTACTCCCCACCGGAGGTCTCGAAGGAGTACCGGTGGCGGAACGAGAACGAGAGCGCGCCCTGCCCCACCTGAAGCTCGGGCGTGACAAGCGCGAAGTCCGCGACCCGTCCCACCGCTTCGCCCAGGAAGGCCCGCTCGAGCGTGGAGCTCTCACTCACCCGGAAGGACACATCACCCAGCGCGGACGTCATCTCCCACGGCAGGTACCTCGCATCCACCGATTCCACCGCGGACGCGCCTGGCAGCTCGTCCTGCTCCACGCGGGCCACCAGCGTCGCCGTCTTGTCGCCCGCCACGACACCATTGGCATCGCGATAGGCGATGGCGAAGCGAATGAGCGAACGCGGCGCCGCTCCCGTCAGCGACACCGGAATGTCCACCGTCGCGGTTTCGAAGAGGCCCACGACGGGGAAGGACTGCTGGCCTCCGTTGGCCAGCTTGACGCCGGGGCTGTCCGCAGTGACGGTGACGCTCGTCGCTCGCAGCGGCTCGCTTCCCGTGCCACGCAGGGTGATGCGCAGGACACCCGTCTCTCCGTTGTCCAGGTACCCATCCGCGTCACACGTCCGCGCGGAGGCTTCTCCAGCGCCCTCATCGGTGAGCTCCGCCGAGACGAACATCACGTCCGGGCCCGTGCGATAGCTCTCCACCACGCCAGCATGGGACGCGGAGGCCCGGTCCGGAGCCACCGCGCCGATGCCCGCGCCGCGCCGGGCGAAGGCCGCCGAGAAGCGCTCGAAGTCCACCGGGTCTCCCGCATACGCGGCCGCGAGCAACGCATCGCGAGCCTCCAGGAAGGTGGGCGAAGCCGGAGTCAGCGTGTACGCCAGGACGAGATAGCTCTTCATCCTCCGCTGGGCCTCCGCGAACGTCAGCCGTGAGGTGTCGCGCAGCAGCGCGACGTAGCACTCCCACAGCATGCTGGCCCAGACCTCACCCGCGTTGTGGTACTCGGCATTGCTGGAGCCATCCGCGCCAAAGGCATACGCAACACCCGAGGGCAACGGGATGCCATTGCTCATGTGCTGGAGCGTCAATGGATTCTTCCGGAAGTCCACCGAGTACGGCACTCGACGGATGCCGAAGTAGGAGGAGTCCGGCCCCATGTTGCGTGTCGCGTACTCGCCCGTGGGGAACACGCCGGTCCAGTTCGGATTCGACGCGACCTGGGCGTCCTCCTCCCGCACCATCATCAGCAGGGCATGGAAGTCCGCCCACCCCTCCCCCATGCTGCGCCCCTGGTTGTTTCCAAGACCCGCGCCGTCGTGAACGAGGCGGTTGCTGATGTAGTGCCCCCACTCGTGCGCGACGATGCCCGTGTCGATGGTGCCGTCCAGGTCGCCCACGGACCGCTTGGCCAGGGTGACCCACACGCCGGTGGACAGGTGCTTGCGCAGAAGCTCCGCATCCCCCGACTGGATCATCACCGCGCCGATGGCGGGCAGCGCCAGCCCTTCCGTGGCCCCCATGCCGGCGGGCAACGCCTGGCCCGGGCTGTTGGCGATGATGACACCGGTGGCCCCAGCGGCCTGCGCGAGCAGCACCTTGAGGTGAAGGCCGCAGGTGCCCCGGTCCACGAGCGCGATCTGCCCCGCGATCTCCGCGGCGTTGGTCAGCGCCGAACAGCCATCCGTCGTCGAGGGGCCCGCCGCATCCGCCGCGTCGAGCGCCTGGACCACCCGAGCGCTCGCCGCGAAGAAGCGAGGGCTGAACTGCGCGGTGATGAACGTGTACGGCCGCGCGACTTCCTCGGGAGCCGTCACCTCGAAGGTGAGCTGCGGTTGCGTGCCGGTGAAGATATACATCTGCATGCGGGGACTGGCCCCATCGGCGGGCGTGGCCATGTTCGCGTTGTTGACGCCGCTGTAGTCCTGCGCCTCGGCCTTGATGCGGTCTCCGCCCAGCCCGCCCCGTCCGAGGTTGTCCTGCTGGCCGTTGCCAGCCGCCTCGTCGAAGCCCACGTCGTAGTAGTCGTCGTGCAACCAGTTGTTCACGTAGAACAATTGCGTCACCGCGGACTGGAGCTGTTGCGGCGTCTCATACGGCAGCAGGTCGAAGCTGTAGGGATAGTCGAAGGTCGCCGGCCCGCTGATGTGGCCACGCACGTCCCCAGGACCGAACCCATCCGGCGCACTGGCGTCCACGTAGGCATCCACGTTGTTGCCGGTCGTCTCGGTGGCGTCCACCGGGAGCCAGGGGTCATTGCGACTGAAGGGCGCGCTGTCGAGCGTCACCAGGTTTCGCTCGACGAAGGGCGGCACGTAGCCGTTCGGAGTCCCCGTCGGGTGAGGAATCTGCTCGTTGCCGGAGGGGCCCGCGAACGGCGTGTACGGCGTCGTGGCATCCGCCCAGACCCGATAGCTGTGTGCCGCGTCCGCCGTGAGGTCATTGCGGAAGAGCACGCGGCCGTCGTCCGCGGCGATGACGTACGCGTAGTAGTCCGACGTCGATGACTCCGGGACTCCCGTGTTCAGCTCCACGTAGTGAGCGGGAATCAGCCCCTCGGGCAGCTCGAAGAGCACCGGCTTGATGCGCGCGGGAAGTCGCAGGCTCACCGGGAGCGGGCGCGCGTAGGAGGCCAGCTCATAGCGGGTGTAGCGCCCTGAGGCGGGCCCCGTGGTCCGCAGCAGGCTCGCGTCGAGCGACTGGCCCGTCAGGTCCGCGAACGCCACGGCCGCGGCCTGCGTGGCCCCCAGCGAGTCGCCCCGAGCGGAGCGCTTGGCGCCCTGCCCCGAATCCCGAGCCAGGTGACCCGAGGCGGCCACCAGCACATTGCGCGAGTCGAGCAGCAGCCTGACGCCGCCTCGGAACACCTCGACTCCGCCCACCTCCTGTCTCAGCGTCACCACCGAGGAGCCCAGCGGGCTGCGGCGGGTGCTGGCGACGAAGACGCCCTCTTGCGAGAGCGAGCGGTCCCCATAGAGGGGCGCCAGCGCGTCGAGCTGGGCGCGAGCCGCCGTGGCCGGAGTCATCCGGGCGTAGGCGCTGTCGGCTCGAAGCGCCAGGGGCCGCGCGGCACCCGCCATGGGCTTGGAGGCCCAGACGAAGGTGGGTACTCCGAGCCGGGAGTCGGTGTGCAGCACCCGGGCATCCGGGAACGCTCCTTCCGGTGGCATGGCACCGGCGTCCCGCGCGGGGGCGTGTTCCAGGAGCGCATCGTGGTTCGGAGGGGCACTGGCACCCGCCCGCGTGCCGGCGAGCGCCAGGACCACCCCGGCAAGGGTTCTGAGCAGAGTCTTCATGAGAGGGACCTCGAGAGCGGGCGAAGTGCGAGACGGGCCGGGGACGGCGCTAGCGAACCCAAGACACGCGCCTCACGAAGTACGCGGGCGGATTGCCCATGGAGACAGCGTCCGTGCCATCGAGGTTTGAGACCATGATGGTGGCAATGCCTGTCTCCGGGTCCACCTGCGCGTAGGCCACGCGCGTACCGTCCGGAGAGAGCGTGAAGAGGCTCTGGAGATACTGGCCGTGGTTGCCGAGCCCGATGGGACGCACGATCTCTCGCCCGGTACCATCGGGCTTCACACGCTCCAGCCAGGTGTCCGAGGTCACGTCCAGGTTCCGGTAGTGATAGAGCAGGTCACCATTGGGCAGCACCATCGGGAACTTCGAAAGGGCCGCCATCTCCTGCCCCCGGACCGCGAAGTCGAGCACCTTGCGCGCGCTCCCATCCGCGAGGGAGTAGGCCCAGAGCCGGGTGCCCTTGGCCAGATACTCGACGGTGTAGAGCGTGGCGCTGTCGCGCGAGAAGGTGCCGTAGACCACGGACGAGATGGGCGTGGGCGACGGCATGTCATTGACGTCCGCGATGAGGATGCGCCGCTCGTCGGTCCCGTCGGGGCGGATGATGTACTGGAACTCCGTGGAGGCACGGCCCGGGAATGGGTCGTACGAACAGGACCTCACGAAGGAGATCCACTGCCCATCCGGCGAGAACTCGACGGAGCGTTCTCCGCACAGCGCGGGGCTCACCTGCGAGAGGCGCCTCACATGGCTGCCATCCGCATCCGCGAGATAGACGACGCCCCGGAAGAAGATGCCTCCGAACATGTCGCGCCCATCCACCCACGCCATCGTCTTGCGGTCGGGCGAACGGGTCAGCTCGGAGTGCACGTCGCGAGGCGAGACGAAGGGAGCGGGAACCGGCGTGAGCTGACGAAGCCGTGTGCCGTCCGGGGACACGGCGTACGCCTGCGGGAAGCTCGACTCCTCGCTCGTGGCCTCCCCTGTCGGTGACGCGGCATACAGCAGCAACTCGGACGCGTCCGGCGCGCGCAGGGTGCCCACGGTGGCGCTCAGCGCCGTCTCTCCGCCGAGGCGCACGGGAGCGCCCGCCTCGCTGACATCGAGCAGTTCGAGCAGCAGCGTGTAGCGGCCCTTGATGGCGAAGCGCGTGCGGAAGGCCCAGGTCTGGCCCTCGCTCGTCTGGAGCTGCGTCGTGCCCACCTCGAACCCTTCCTCCGGGCCCAGATAGGTGACACCACTCGCGTCCGTCTCGAAGCCACCCATCCAGGTCTCGGGCCGGTCCGACACTTCGCCCGCCGTCCCCGTGTCGTAGCGCAGGGCCTGCCCCACGACAGGAGACTGGATCTCCGGCTCGGACGAAGTCATGGGGGGATTCGTGCGGCTCAGCGTCACCCGCCAGCGCAGCTTCGTGGAGGGGGAAACCGCCTTGGCGAGCTGAGCCGTGAAGGAGACCACCCCATCCTCCAGCGTCTGGAAGGTGGGGACGACCGCGGAGACACTCAGGCGCGCGACGTTCACCTGGGCGCTGGCGCTCAGGCCGTTGAAGGTCGCCGTGAGAGACGAGGCACCCGGCCCCACCGGCGTGACCTGACCGCGCGTGGAGGCATCCATGGAGACGACGGCCACCGTGGGCTGGCTGCTCTTCCACGTGGCGCTGGTGGTGACGTCCTGGCTCGTGCCGTTATCGAGCGTGGCCGTCGCATGGAGCTGGCGCGGGTGTCCTTCCACCAGCGTGACCTCCGCTGGCGAGAGCGTGAGCGCGGTGGCCTCCGCGACCGTCAGCTGGGTGCTCCCGCTCACCTCACGGAACGTCGCCGTGATGCGCGCGGTGCCCATCCCCTGACCGCTCGCGAGGCGCTGGCTCAGGGACACGACCGCCGTGTCACTGGAGCTCCAAGTCGCCTCGGTGGAGACATCCGCCACCGTACCGTCGGAGCGCGTGGCGGTGGCGACCAACGACACGGTGCTTCCACGGGCGAGCGAGGCCGCATCGGGCGTCACGGCGATGGCGGTGACGACGGCGTCGGTGACAGTCACCAAGGCGGAGACCTCCACCGTGCCGAGCACGGCCTGGACCGTGGTCTGCCCCGGAGCGAGGGCGCGCACCTGGCCGCTCTCGGAGACCGTGGCCACCGTCTCGGCCGAGGAACTCCACTGGACGTCACTGGTGACGACGTGCGTGCCGCCATCCGTGAAGGTGGCCGTGGCCGTGAGCTGCTGGGAGAGCCCCACGGCGAGGGACGGCGCCGCGGGAGCAATCACCATGGAGACCGGCGTGGCGTTGGTCACCTGCACCGGCGCTTCCGCGGAGACCGCGTCCCACCGGGCCCGCACGGTCGTCTGGCCCTGGGCCAGCGCTCGCACCTGGGGGGCGCCACTCGTGTCCTGAGAGACCGTCGCGATGGCGGCATCATCCGAGGACCACGTCGTCTCCCGCGTAACATCGCGCGTGCTGCCATCGGAGAGGGTGGCCGTCGCCACGACCTCGCCCCCCAGGCCCGCGACGAGCGTGAAGCTCGTGGGCGCAATCCGCAGGGACTTCACGGAGGGAGACTTGTCGCTGCTACACGCCGCGATGGCGGCCACGGAGACAAGCCCGAGCAACGCGCGGTGAAGCCAACGACGACCGGAACGCTCTCTCATGAATCGACCTCTCTGCACGGCGCCGCGCATCCGACACGCGAGGACCGGGGATGGGGAATGGTGACTGTGAAGAAGGAGGGAACCGCGAACCATCGGGGGCGCCCCTAGGAGTCCCTCAGGAATCCCCTAGGGGCGCGTGGCGCCGCGCACGGCTCAGGGGCGCGGACTGGCGCTCACGCCACGGAAGGCGGTGTTGGCCGGGGCCGTCGCCAGCACGGTCACCGAGGGAGTCACCGTGCTCCCGTCGTCCAGGAAGGTGACCACCATGTTGCCCGCGCCACCCGAGCTGCTCAGGTAGGTGGTGACGTAGACCCTCACGCCCGAGGGAGTCTTCGTCGCGGAGACACCATGGGCTGCCATGCGGTTGGTCGTCGTCCCCGCGACGGCGAAGGTGGGCACGAAGGAGTCCTTCTTGCTCCAGGCCACTCCGTCGAAGGTCCATTTCTCCAGGCGCAACGTGTCCGGCGTTCCACCCTGCGAGGCAGGGAGGCTGATGTTGATGGAGACGTAGGCCGTGTCCACTCCCTCCACCTCGGGGTCCAGGTCGAGCAGCGCGAAGCCGGAGGTCGTGAGCGTGATGGCGAACGAGGGCAGTTGAACCGGGGTCTCCATCACGGTGGGGAGCGCGGAAGGGAACGCGTGCACGCCCTGACGGTAGCCCTGCGGGTTCGGGACCGGCGCGATGCCGAGCGTGAAGTAGACACGCCCGTCGAAGACATTCACGACACGGCAGTCATTCACCCCGTTGGAGAGGACGGTCGATGCCCTGGGGTTCGCGCCCGCCAGGACGTGGCGGATGCCACCACCCCGCCCCGCGAGCCAGTACGCGGAGCCATCCACCGTCGTGGCCGAGCGCACCGAGTCGAGGTCGTAGGCATCGTTCAGGCGAGCGCCGATGGTGAAGGCTCCCGCGACGTCCACCTGACCCACCACGCGGGACGTCTGCGCCGCGGACGTGCCGGAGACATTCGCGGTTCCCGCCGCCGCGTCATACCCCGCGAAGGTGAGCAGGCGGCCGTTCCCGGAAAGCGCGAGGGCCCCCTGATAGTCGTCACTGCCGGAGAAGGTCAGCCGGTTCGCGCCAGCAGGGCCCATGGCGGGAATGGGGAGGGTCCGCACCGGAGCGCCCCCCGTGGGGCGGTACTCCTCGAGGAAGGCCTCGGTGGCGGTCGCGTTGAGGGCCGAGGCGCCGCCCCCCACGTGAAGCACCATCACGTTGGGAGCGCAGGAGACGGCCACGGTGAGGCCCGCATCACCCATGGTGCCCGTGCCGCTCAGCACCTCGCACGTCTGCCCCAGCGGCTGACGGCTCACCTGCACCGAGTACGACTCACCGGGGAGCAGCCCTTGCGCGAAGGCGTGCTCTCCATCGGCGACGACGGTGAGGGTGTCTGTTCCGGAGCGCAGCCCCAACGTGCCCGTCAACCCCGCGACGTGAACCCCCAGCGCGTAGACATCCTCACAGGAGACCGCGAGGTCGGAGACCGGACCTCCATTCACCGCGCCGTCCCCGGACCGGACGGAGCAGCGCTGCCCCACCGGCTGCGTCTTCACCGTCACCGCGTACGTGGCCTGGTCCACCACGGACCGGGTGAAGGTGAACGGACCGTTGGCGGAGAGCGCGAGCACGTCGTCGCCGTTGTTCTGGAGTTCGAGCGTGGCGCCCGCCGCCAGCCCCGCCACGACTCCTCCGACAGGGTATGACGTCCCTCCGCAGAGCACCGTCACGTCAGTGACATCCCCGGCGCCCATGGTGCCAAAGCCCTTCGCCACGCTGCACCCCAGCGGGGGCGCGATCTCCGCCGAGACGGAGTAGGCGCCACCAAACGCCACCGGCGCCGGGAAGACGAAGGCACCATTCACGGCAACGGTGAGTGCCGCCCCTCCGTTGTTGCGCAGCACCACGGACTGCGAGCCGTCGAGCCCCGCCACCGTGCCCTTCACTGCGAAGGAGTCCGGGCTGCACGTGACAGCCACCTGGGTGACATTCGAGCCTCCCACCGTGCCCGTCCCCTGCTGCACCGAGCAGGACTGCCCCGGGGGCTGCGTCTTCACCGCGACGGCGTAGGCCCCCAGGTCCGCCACCGGACGGGTGAACGTGAAGGCACCGTTGGAGCCGACGGTGAGGACCTCGCTCTCGTTGAGCCACAGCTCGAACGTCATCCCCTCGACGAATCCTGTCACCGTGCCCCCGACCGCGAAGGCCTGGGTGCGGCACGCGACCGCCACATTCGTGATGTCCGCCGAGCCCTGCGTGCCCGTGCCATTCGGCACGATGCAGCTCAGCGGATAGGTGGCCTCCGCGGTGACGGCATAGGTGCCGCGATAGAGCACCCCGGTCGGGAAGGTGAAGGCGCCGTTGGTCGTGACGGTGACAGCGTCCGTCCCGTTGTTCTTCACCACCACCGACTGACCGCTGGAGAGGCCCGTCACCGCCCCACCCAGGTGGTACTGCTTCGGCTCACAGGTGACGACCACCGAGCTGACATTGGCTCCGCTCAGCGTGCCCGTTCCCCCCACCATCTCGCAGGTATGTCCAATGGGCGAGGAAACGAGGCTCACCGCATAGCTCGCGAGGTCGTCCACGGGCTGCGCGAAGGTGAAGGGGCCGTTGGTGTTGATCAGGAGCGACTCGGCGCCGTTCTGCAGCTTGAGCACGCCTCCCTTGATGATGCCCGACACCGTTCCGCCCACCAGGTATCGCGTGGTGTTGCAGGTGACGGCGACGTTGGTCACCGCCTGCGCCGCCATGGTGCCCTCGCCCCGCGACACGCTGCACGTGACGGGATAGGTCGCCTCGACGGTGACCGCGTACGTCGCCCCGAAGGCCACCGGGCGAGCGAAGGTGAAGAGGCCGTTGGAGGACACGGTGACGGCGTCTTCGCCGTTGTTCCTCAGCACAACCGAGTTCCCTGGGGTCAGGCCGAACAGCGAGCCGCCCAGGGCGAAGGTCCGCGCCGTGCAATTGACCGCCACATCGGTGACCGCCGAGCCGCTCAGCGTGCCCGCGCCGTGCTCCACGATGCAGTCGTGGCCCTCGGGCTGCGTCTTCACCGTCACCGCGTAGTCCGTGAGGTCCGCGACCTCCTCCGCGAAACGGAAGGCTCCGCTCTCCGTGACGGTGAGCACAGGCCCTCCGTTGTTCTGGAGCTCCAGCGTGGAGCCCGCGACCAGACCGGACACGCTGCCTCCCACCGCGTGGAGGTTCGCCGCGCAGCTCACGAGGACGCGAGTGACGTCCGCATCCCCCACGGTGCCGCTCGCCTCGCCCGTGGTGCACGTGGCGCCCACCGGCTGCTCCTGGATGACGACCGAGTAGGCGCTCCCTTCCGCCACCTTCTGGCCGAACACGAAGGCCCCATTGGCGCTCACCCGCAGCGAATCCTCGCCGTTGCGCAGCACCACCTGGGCGCCCTCACGCAGGCCCGTGACGGTGCCACCCACCGCGTGGCTGACAGGTGTCTCGCCTCCGGCATCTGTCTCGCCTCCGGCATCTGTCCCGCCTCCGGCATCTATCCCGCCTCCGGCATCTGGCTCGCCTGGCGACTTCGGGTCCGAACCGCAAGCGGTGAGCACGACACTCAGGAGTCCCACCAGCACTGCGCTGGAGAGACGGGGACGGGGATGGAGACTCATGCGGTGGGGGCGCTCCGTGAGGGACGAGGACACGGCGCGACGCTAAATAACCCTCGGATGAGCCCACCATCGGGGAGCCCCCTAGCCGTCCCTCAGGAATCCCCTACGGCCCCACGGGCTCCCCCGGGACGAGCCCGTGGCGCACCGCGAGGCGAACGAGCGAGGGGACGTCATGGATGTCCAGTCGGTCCATCAACTGCGTCCGGTGTGCCTCCACTGTCTTCACACTCACGTCCAGCCGCTCGGCGATGGCACGCGTGCCGTTTCCCTCCGCGATGAGCTGGAGGATCTCCCGCTGGCGCGAGGTGAGGAGGTCCAGCGGATTCGCCGCGGGCGTCTCCTCGGTGATGCGCAGGAAGCCCGCCACCACCGTCTGGGAGATGGCGGGGCTCAGGTAGGTGCGCCCCTGCGACACGGAGTCCAGCGCCACCTTGAGTTCCTCCACCGCCGAGTCCTTGACGAGGTAGCCCGCCACGCCCGCGCGCAGCGCCTGCGCCACGTACTCCGCCGAGGTGTGCATGGAGAGCACGAGCACCCGCGTGGAGGGGCTCAGCTTCGGCACCCGCCGCGCGACCTCGATGCCATTGAGCCCGGGCAGCGACAGGTCCAGCAGCAGCACGTCCGGCTGGAGCTTGTTCGTCAACACCAGCGCCTCCTGCCCGTCGCCGCATTCCGCGAGCACCGTCACCCCACCGAAGGTTTCGAGCAGCGCGCGAAGCCCCGCCCTCACCAACTGGTGGTCATCCGTCAGCAACACGCGCATGCGTTCCTCCGATGGAGTCGTCCTCCAGTCGCACTTCCGCCACCACCCGCGTCCCCTCCCCCGGGCGCGAGGTCACCTCGAAACGTCCTCCGAGGTCTCGAACCCGCTCCTGCATGCCGAACACCCCGAAGCTTCCGGGTGCACGGCCCGTCAGGACCTGGTCGACCTCGAAGCCCTTCCCGTCGTCCCGCACCTCGAGCCGGATGAGCTGCCCCACCGACTCCAGCCTGACGTCGATGCGCCGGGCCTTCGCGTGGCGCAAGGCATTGGTGACCGCCTCCTGGATGACCCGGAAGACGACGATGTCTCGCCCCGCGCCCAGCGAGGGAGGCGCCGCCGCCGAGGTGAACACCAGCTCCACCCCACTGCGCTGGGTCACCCCGCGCAGGTACCACTCCAGCGCGGAGACCAGCCCCAGCTCGTCGAGCTGGGGAGGACGCAGGTCCACCGACAGCGCGCGCACCTGGCCGATGAGCCGGTCGATGAGCGCGACGGCGTCCGGCAGGCGCACCGCCGCGGGACCGGTGATGGGGACCGTGGCGCTCACCAGGCCCAGGTTGAGCTTCACCGCGGTGAGCGCCTGGCCGAACTCGTCATGCAGCTCCCGGGCAAGGTGCTTGCGCTCCTCTTCCTTCGCCGCCTCCAGTCGCATGGTCAGGCGACGAAGCCGGTCGCGCCCCGTCTGCGCCTCCTCGAGGGCCTGCTCGCGCTCGACCTGCAAGGTGCGCAGCGCCTGGTTGCGCCGGCCCAGCAGGCGGGTGCGCCACGCGAGCCCCGCCACCAAGAGGATGAGGACCACCGCGAGCGTGCCGAAGCGCACGTCGGTGCGCTGCCAGAGGGGCGGGGCGACGCGCAGGACGAAGGGGCGCATCCGGACCCACTCACGCCCCGGACTGCGCGCGCGCAGTTGCAGGGAGTGCTCCCCCGGCGGGAGCGAGTGAAAGGAAATCTGGTTCCGAGTGCCCAGCGGAAGCCAGGGCTCGTCGGAGGTGAAGCGGTACGCGTACTCCGTGCCGCTGCGTCCGTAGTCGAGCAACGAGAACTCGAGCGAGAACGGCTGATGCCACGGCACGTCCAGGCGGGACAGCTCCCACACGGGCTTGTCTGGCAGGGCGTCGCGCTCCAGCCCCTCGATGGAGGTGAGCACCAGGGGCGGCGGCGGCTCTCGCGGCGGACGCACCGTGGGGTCCAGGTCCACGAGTCCCTTGGAGCTTCCCCAGTAGAGCCGTCCTCCCAGCAGGGCCACCGCCTCTGGGTTGAACACCCCCGTGGGCAGTCCATCCGACGCGGCGTAGTTCTCGAACGCCTGGGTGTGCACCTCGAGGCGGGAGAGTCCCGCGCGGGTGCTCACCCAGAGCGCGCCATCCGGGGCACGCGCCAGCGCCATCACGTTGTCGTCGATGAGCCCCTCGGCGCTGGTCCACAACGCCACGTCCACGGGCACGCCCGCCTCGTCGAGGGAGACGCGCTGCAACCCACCGCCCACCGTTCCCACCCAGACCGCCCCTGTCGGGTCTTCCATCAACGTGCTCACGTAGAAGTGGCTCAGGCGCGGCACCGAGCTCGCGCCCAGCCGGGTGCAGTCGAGCGTGTCCTCTCCCGCCGTACAGACATTGAGCCCGCCCGAGCGCGTGCCCACCCAGAAGCGCCCACGCCGGTCCTCCATCAACGCCGTCACATAGTCGTCGGACAGCGAGCGCGGCGCGTCCGCTCCGTGCCGGAAGGCCTGGAAGTCGTCGGTCTCCGGGCGATAGCGCTGCAGCCCGTCTCCACCACTGCCCAGCCATACCCGCCCGCGCGAGTCCTCCAGCAGCGCGGTGACGTAGCGAGGATTGTCACCCGCGCCGGTGTCCAGGCGACTGCGGTACATCTTCAACCGGCCCGTCCCGGGCTCGAAGCGGTACGAGCCCTGCGTGAAGCCCGCCCACAACATGCCCTCCCTCGTGCGCAGCAGGCTCAGCACACCGCGCGCATCCGCACCCTCGGGAACGGGCACGCGCAGAGGCTCGGCCTGACCGGTGCGCACATCCACGCGGTCCACGCCCCCGCCGAAGCTGCCCACCAGCAGGTGGCCCTCGTCTTCGGGAGTCACCGCCCATACGTCCTCGTTCGTCAGCCCGGAGGTCCTGTCCCCACCCCTCGCCCGCAGCGTCTGGAAGACGTCGGACCGCAGCGGCGCATGGAACAGGCCCATTCCAAACGTGCCGATGAACAGGTCTCCGCTCGCGCCCACGGCGAGCGAACCCTCGTCGATACGCTGCTCGTAGCCGGGCCCCGCCGAAGGAAGCCGCTCCTCGCTCACCACCCCGGTCACGGTGTCCACCCGAAACAGGCCCGAGCCGAAGGAACCGACCCACAGCGTCCCTCGCCCATCGGGCTCGAGCTCGGTGACGGTGCGCAGCTTGTCCACGACGTCGGACGGCGTGAGCCTGGCGCGGCGAAGGACCTGCTCGCCCGGCACGATCCGATAGAGCCCCGCGCGCGTCCCCACCCACATTCCTCCGCCCAGGTCCGGGGCGAGGCTGAAGACATCTCTCGCGTCGGGGCCTCCCTCGTCTGGAGAGACGTGCTCGAAGGCGTGGGTTCCCGGATCCAGCCGGAACAAGCCACCCTTGAGCGTGCCCACCCAGAGCGCGCCAGCGCGGTCGTGACGCAGCGCCATCACGAACTCCTCGCCGCCTCCCGGTACGAGCGGCACGCGCATCGCTCGCCCGGTCGAGGGGTCCAGCAACGCCAGGCCCGCGCTCGTCCCCACCCACAGTTGGTCGTCATCCGCGTCCGCGAGCGCGAACACGCCGTCGTGGGGAAGGCTCGTGACGTCCGAGGAGTCGTGGCGGAAGTGCTTGAACGTCCAGCGTGCCCGATCGACCAGGCTCAGCCCGCCCGTCATGGTGCCGACCCACAAGCGACCGAGACGGTCCTCGAACAGGGTCCGCACCGCGTTGCTCGCCAGGGAGGCGGGGTTGCCGAGCTCGTACTGGAACTTGCGAAAGCGCTGACCGTCGTGGAGGTAGAGCCCTTCGCGGGTGCCAATCCAGAGCAGCCCCACGCGGTCGTACATCACCTCGGTGATGTACTCGGCCTCGAAGGGGCGGGCGCCTCCCACCTGCACCAACTCGAGCGCCGGGGCGGCTGACGCGACGCCAGCGCTCAACCCCAGCAACAAGAGAACAACCAGAAACCGAGACCACGAGGCGGCACGCGCGGCGCGCATCCCGGGCTCATACCACTGGAGCCGAAAGGCCGTGGGCGAACGCGGCGTCACTCGCGCGACGCGTCCTGCCCGCTGGCTGGCTCGCCAACCGTCTCGCCTCACGGAAAACACACCACAGGGGCGAGTGAACGACGAGCTGCCCGCCGGCATTCCTATGACGGCGAGAAGCGCAGTGACCGTAGCCGACGCCTGGGTGCCCGCTCAGTCCTCGTTGAAGTCGGCGTCGAATGAAGCGATGGCTTGCTCAACCGTCGCGAACAGTCTGCGCCTCACCTCGGGCGCCTCTTCACAGAGCAACTCCCAGAAGCGCTGCTCGTGGCCCCGGAGCATCTCTCGGTCCACGGGCAACCAGACCCTGTCGGCGCTCTGGACCATGAAGCCGCGTCCGGGAAGCACTTCAATGCAACGGTAGATGACGGCCTTCTCTGTCCCCAGGCGTTGGACGATGTCGAAGGGGCGGTAGAGAACCGGGTCGCTCATGAGCGGGAAACATACTCCCGCGGAGCCCAAGCCCCGCGGGAGTCGCTACGTCAGGGCGTCTTCGCCGCGGGCTTCTCGATCTCCTTGAGAACCTTCTCCGCGTTCGTGTTGGTCGGATCCAACTCCAGCGACCGGCGATAGCTCGACGCGGCCAGGGCCTTGTCGCCGTTGGCCAGATACGCTTCGCCCAGGCTGTCATGGACGTTCCCATCCTGCGGGAACTGCTCCACGTTGAACTTGAAGATCTCGATGGCCTCCGGCATGCGCCCGGCCGACAACAGCTGATAGCCGACGGTGTTGAGCTCTCCCGGACCGAGGAAGTACTCGGTGGGCTTCTTCTCCTTGACCGTCTTGTACCGCGCGATGGCGTCCGAGGCGGTCCCCTTGTCGAGCACCTCCCACACCACTTCACCCATCGGCTTCAGCGGAGTCTGGGGCGTGACGCCGTGCAGGATGCTCAGGGCTCCCACCGCCACGCTGCGCGCCCTCACCCCGCGCCCCACGTTGCTCAAAACGATGACGACTTCCTTCTTTTCCGGCACGCGCACCAGAAACGAGCTGAAGCCGTGGATGCCTCCACCGTGGCTCGTGGTCGCGACCTTCGTCTTCCCGTCATCCAGTTGGGTCGGGGCCACGTTCCAGCCGAAGCCGTAGTCGTCCAGCCCCGGGGTGAACATCTTCTGCTTCAGCGCCGCCGGCAGCACCTTGTCCCCGTAGAGCGCGCGGTCCCACAGGTAGAGATCCTCCACCGTCGAGTACATCGACCCGGCGGCATAGGGCAGTCCCATGTCGATGTATGCCGCGTTCACGAAGCCGCCCGGGTTGCGCTCGTAGCCGCTCGCGCGCTTCGCCAGCACCGTCGCCGACACGTCGAAGCCCGTGTTCTTCATCCCCACCGGCTCGAAGATCCGCTCGCGCAGCACCTGCGCATAGGTCTTGCCCGTCACCTTCTCGATGATGGCGCCCAGGAGGAAGTAACCCGAGTTGTTGTACGAGTACTTCGACCCCGGCTCGAACTCCAGGTCGCCGCTGGCGAACTGCTTCACGAAGTCGGCAACCTTGTACGGATTGCGAGCAAACTTCGCACTGAAGTCCGGCCGCGACGTGTAGCTGGGGATGCCCGACGTGTGGTTCAGCAGGTGCGTCACCGTGACGCGCGCGCCCGTGTCCTGGCGGTAGTCCGGCAGGTGCTTCGTGATGGGGTCCTCGAGCCCCACCTTGCCCTCTTCCACGAGCTTCAGGATGAGCACGGCGGTGAACTGCTTGGTGATGGAGCCGATGCGGAACTTCGTGTCCGGCGTTACCGGGATCTGCCACTCGAAGTTCGCCGGGCCATACCCCTTCTTGAGGATGATGCCCTTCTCGTCGGCGACCAGCAGCGCACCATTGAACTGCTTCAGCTCGGTGTACTTCGCCGTCAGGCGATCAATCGCGTCCTTCCGGCTCGCCGCGGCAGCCGGTGACACCACGAGCAACAGCGCCAGTCCCGCGACAACACCCACATCCATCCAACCGCGCTTCATTCAGGACTCCCGCGACACGTAGAACAGCCAGAACCCGCCATATCCACCGGTTCAGGCCCACAACCACTTCCCATGCACGAACGAAGACCCCTTCGATTGCGTGCGGGCATGGCATGGGCCAGGGGCCCGCGCTACCTTCAGGGCCTGATGCGCATCCATCACCCCTGGCACGCCCTGGCGCTCGGCCTGCTCGCCATGACCTGGGCCTGCCGGAGTGACCCTCCGCCCAGCTACGTCCGGATAGAAGGCCCCGCGCCGATCATCGCGGATGCACCGGACTCGCGCGCGTTGCTGGTGGTGTTCTGGGCGTCGTGGTGCCCTCCCTGCCGCAGGGAGACACCCCAGCTGCGTTCCCTGGCCGAATCGCCTCCCGAGGGACTCCAGGTCATCGTCCTCAGCCACGACACGGACCTCGCGGACGTGGAGTCGTACTTCGAGGGCCCTCCTCCCCCCGAGTTTCGCCTGCGCCTGGACGTGGGCAAGCAGGTCGCCCATGCCTTCGGCGTGGAGCTGCTCCCGACCAGCCTCCTCGTGGTCGATGGCAGGCTGGTCGCCCGTTTCCCAGGCCCTCGTGACTGGGACTCGCGGGCCATGCGACGCCTCCTGGAGAAGTTGACCGTCCCTCCGGAGAGTCGGGCCGCCGGCTCGGCGAATTGACTCCGACCCTTCGTCCTGGCTAAGCCAGTGGGTGGATGCGGTTCCTCCTGCGATTCCTGGCCGTGCTCCTCGTCCTGATGACGGGCGGCGTCTTTCAGACGCTGGCCTTCGCTTCGGACACGCACGCCGACTGCGCGGAGGAAGAAGACGACGAGTGCACCGACTGCGCTCCCAGCTGCGTCCTATGCCCCTGCTGCCCACTGAGGGCCACTCCCGCGCCGGTTCCCGTCCTGGAGAACCTCGCGGATGCGCCCACTCCGCCGCCCGTGCCGGGCCGCGTGGACGAGCCGGTCCTCTCCGGGCAGGCCGACGACATCTTCCAGCCGCCTAGAGCCTGACGCCTCCCTTCACGGGAGACGTGTGCCCTCCGCATGCCCACCGGGCGTGCGCGTGCATGCGCGTCCTCGTCGCCTGAAGCCTTGTCCAACGTCCCCGCGCCTGGTCGCGCGGGAATTCACCGCCGTGGGCGACCGCCCCGGCTGGAGCCTCCTCATGCGTTCTCTGCGTACCCTGTCCGTGCTCATCGCGCTGTTCACCGTCTCCCCTGCCCTGGCCGAAGCGCCCAAGGCCCCCGAGAAGTCCCAGTCCGCCGAAGCCGAGAAGCCCAAGTGTGAGCACGGCGTGCAGAAGTCCCTGTGTACGCGCTGCAACCCGAAGCTCGCCGCCGTCTTCAAGGCCAAGGGCGACTGGTGCGCGGAGCACGAGCGGCCCGAGTCCCAGTGCTCCCTCTGCCACCCCGACCTCGCCAAGAAGGGCGTGAAGTAGATGCCTGCCTCCCGCGTCGGTCCGGTGATGCTGTGCGCCCTGCTCTGCTTGAGCGCGGCGAGCTGCTCCAAGGAATCCAAGCCCGCCGAGGCGGAGAAGCGCGCCGCGTCGTCGGCCGTCGCGGGAGGCACCTCCGGGCCCGCCCAGCCCATCCCCCTGTGTGAACACAAGGTGCCCGCGGAGCTGTGCACCCAATGCAACCCGGACCTCATCGACGTCTTCAAGGCACAAGACGACTGGTGCGCGGAACACGGAGTGCCCGAGTCACAGTGCTTCCAATGCAACCCAAGCCTCACCTTCACCGCGCAGGCCACCGCGCCGAAGGACTGGTGCAAGGAGCACGCGGTCCCCGAGTCGAAGTGTACGAAGTGCCATCCAGCCCTCGTCGCGAAGTTCATCGAGGCCGGTGACTACTGCCGGGAGCACGGCTTCCCAGAGTCCGTCTGTCCGTACTGCCACCCGGAGCTCGTGAAGGCCGCCGGCGCGGAGCCACCCGCCTTCCCCGAGCCGGGCACGCGCGTTCGCCTCGCCTCGGCGGAGACCGCGCGAGAGGCGGGCATTCAGACCCGGCGCGTGGAGAAGCGGCCCTTTGCCCGCACGTTGGAGGTCGTTGGTCAGCTCGACTTCAACAACAACCGCCGGGCCCAGCTCTCGACTCGCGGCGAAGCGCTCATCGTCGAAGTCCGAGCCGACGTCGGCGACGAGGTGAAGGCCGGACAGGCCCTCGTGGTGGTGACGTCCGGTGCGGTGGGCGCGGACCAGGGTCGGCTCTCCTCGGCCCAGGCGCGCGTGGAAGCCTCGCGTGCCGCGCTTGCGCGCCAACAGTCACTCGTCGACAGTGGCATCAGCGCGCGCAAGAGCCTTGAACAGGCCCAGGCGGATGTGGTCGCGGCCGAGGCGGAGCGCGACGCCGCCCGCGCCTCCCTGACGGCCGCGGGCGCCTCCGCCAACAGCCAGCAGGGGACGTACACGCTGACAGCTCCATTCGCCGGCACGGTGGTGAGCCGTGACGCGGTCCCCGGCAGACAGGTGGGCGCGGGACAGACGCTCCTTCAAATCGCCGACCTGAGCACCCTGTGGGCCTTGCTGGAAGTGCCCGAGGCGGACGCCAGCGTGGTGCGCGCGGGACAGCCCGTCACCCTCTCGTTCGAGAGCATGCCGGGCGAAACCCGCGAAGCCACCCTCACCCGCGTAGGGGCCTCCGTGGACCCGACCACTCGCACCGTGCGCGCTCGCGTGGAGCTGCCCAACCCCGAGGGCGCCCTCAAGGCGGGCCTCTTTCTTCGAGCCCGCGTGCAGGTCGCCGCCGAACATCAGGCCCTGCTCGTCCCTCGCGCGGCCATCCAGCGCGCCGAGGGCCGCACGCTCGTCTTCGTGAAGAAGGACGCGGGACTCTACGAGCCCGTCGTGGTGGAGCTGGGCGCCGGGACTCGCGAGGCCGTGGAGGTGGTGAAGGGACTCTCCGAGGGTCAGGAGGTCGTCACCACGGGCGCATTCCTCCTCAAGACGGAGATCCTCAAGGAGTCCATCGGCGCGGGCTGCTGCGAGACGGCGGAGGGCGAATAGCCACCATGCTGACCCGAGTCATCGACTGGTCGCTGACGCATCGCGGAGCCGTCCTCGTCGGCACCCTGGCCCTCATCATCTCGGGGCTCTTGTCCTTCCGGGAGCTGCCCATCGACGCCATCCCGGACACGACACCCACGCAGGTGCAGGTCAACACCGTGGCCCCGGCCCTCACGCCCCTGGAGGTGGAGCGGCAGCTCACCATCCCCATCGAGCAATCACTGGCGGGCCTGCCCCGCGTCAGCGAGCTGCGGTCCATCTCCAAGTTCGGCCTGTCCCAGGTGACGCTCCAGTTCAGCGACGGCACGGACCTGTGGTTCGCGCGGCAACAGGTGGCCGAGCGGCTCGGCCGCGTGGAAGTCCCAGCGGGCATCGAGCGCCCCTCGCTGGGGCCGGTGGCCACGGGACTGGGCGAGGTCTTCCACTACGTCGTCAAGAGCCGGACGAAGAGCCTGGAGGAGCTGCGCACCCTGCATGACGGCATCATCGCGCCGCGCCTGCGCAGCGTGCCCGGCGTCGCCGAGGTGAACGCCTGGGGCGGTGAGGAGAAGCAGTGGCACGTCGTGGTGGAGCCGCGCCGCCTGCAACAGTTCAACCTCTCCCTGCAGGACGTCTACCGGGCGCTGGAGGAGAACAACGCGAACGTGGGCGGTGGCGTGGTGGAGCGCGGAGGCGCGGCGAGCCTCGTCCTCGGCGTGGGCATCCTGGAGAGCGGCAAGGCCGTCGAGGACGTCGTCGTCGCGGCGCATGACGGCGTGCCCGTGCGCATCCGCGATGTGGCCCGCGTGGAGGTGGGCCATGAAATCCGCCGGGGCGCCACCACGGCGGATGGCGAAGGAGAGGCCGTCCTGGGCCTGGGCTTCATGCTGGTGGGAGAGAACTCCCACACGGTGACGAAGGCGCTGGCGCAGCGACTCGAGGAGGTGAAGCGCGCCCTGCCCCAGGACCTCTCCGTGGAGCCCGTCTACGAGCGCACCGAACTGGTGGACCATGTGCTGCGCACGGTGCGCACGAACCTGCTGGAAGGCGCGCTGCTCGTCATCGCCGTCCTCTTCCTGTTCCTGGGCAACTGGCGCGCGGGCCTCATCGTCGCGGCGGCGATTCCCCTGTCCCTGCTGTTTGCCTTCAACGCGATGCTGCAATTCGGCATCGCCGGCACCCTCATGTCCTTGGGAGCCATCGACTTCGGGCTCGTCGTCGACTCGTCCGTCATCCTCGTGGAGAACGCGGAGCGGCGGCTCGCCGAGGCCCGAGGGAGCCGCTCCCTCCTCGAAGTCGTGCGCGACGCCGCCGTCGAGGTGCGCGGGCCCACCCTCTTCGGTGAGCTCATCATCCTGGTGGTGTATCTGCCCATCCTCGCGCTGGAGGGCGTGGAGGGGAGGCTGTTCCGCCCCATGGCGCTCACCGTCATCTTCGCCCTGCTGGGCAGCGCGCTGCTCTCCATGACGTTGATGCCGGTGCTGGCATCCTTCGCCCTGAAGCGCGGCGGGGGACAGCACCGCGAGCCGCGCCTCGTCACCTTCCTCAAGCGCCGCTACCAGCCCGTGCTCGACTGGGCCCTCCGTCACACCCGGGCTGTCCTCGTCGGCGCGGGGCTGCTCGTCGTGGGTGCGCTCATCGCCGCCACGCAGCTCGGCAGCGAGTTCGTCCCGCGCCTGTCCGAAGGCACGCTCGTCATCAACACCGTGCGACTGGCCGAGGTGTCCCTCACCGAATCCGTCCGCTACGGCACGCAGATAGAGAAGGTGCTCCTCACCCGCTTCCCCGATGAAGTGCGGCGCGTGTGGACGCGCACCGGCACGGCGGAGGTGGCCACGGACCCCATGGGCATCGAGCTGTCCGACGTCTTCATCACCCTCCAGCCACGGGACACCTGGAAGCGAGCCACGACGCAGGATGAACTGGTCGCGGAGATGAAGGCGGAGCTGGCGGACCTGCCCGGGATGCGCATGGCGTTCCTCCAGCCCATCGAGATGCGGGTCAACGAGATGATCGCCGGCGTGCGCGGCGACGTGGGCATCAAGCTCTTCGGGGACGACCTGGACGTGCTGAAGGCCAAGGCCCGTGAGCTGGAGGGCCTCGTCAAGGCCATCCCAGGCGCCGCCGACGTCACCGTGGAGCAGCTCACGGGTCAGCCCGTGCTCGAGGTGACGGTGGACCGGGAGGCCGTGGCCCGCCACGGCATCTCCACCCGCGCGGTGCTCGACATCGTGGAGGCAGTGGGTACCCGAAGCGTGGGCGAGGTGCGCGAGGGCGAGCGACGCTTCGACCTGGCCGTGCGGCTGTCCGAGGAGTACCGCGATGACCCGGCGAAGCTGGCCACGGTACCGGTGACGGCGCCCGGGGGAGCGCGTGTGCCGCTGGGGCGGTTGGCCCGCATCCGCGAGGTGTCCGGGCCCACCACGCTCCAGCGCGAGTGGGGCAAGCGCCGCATCGTCGTGCAGGCCAACGTGCGCGACCGGGACCTCGGCGGCTTCGTCGATGAAGTGCGCCGCACCCTGGACGAAAAGTTGGAGCTGCCCTCGGGCTACTACCTCCGCTTCGGCGGACAGTTCGAACACCTGGAGCGGGCACAGGCGCGCCTGCTCATCGTGGTGCCGCTGGCGCTGGCCCTCATCTTCCTCCTGCTCTACCTCACCTATCGGCGCGTGCTCGACGCCGTGCGCATCTTCGCGGGCGTGCCGTTCGCCCTGGTGGGCGGCGTGCTCGCGCTCCTGCTTCGGGGTCTGCCCTTCTCCATCTCCGCCGCCGTGGGCTTCATCGCCCTCTCCGGCGTATCGGTGCTGGGAGACATGGTGCTCGTCTCACGCGTGCGCGCCCTGCTCGATGAAGGCCTCGCGCTGAGCGAAGCCCTCCGCGAAGCGGCCCTCTCACGCTTGAGACCGGTGCTGATGACGGCCGCCGTGGCCGCCATCGGGTTCCTGCCCATGGCGCTCAACACCGGCGTGGGAGCGGAGGTCCAACGACCTCTCGCCACCGTCGTCATCGGCGGAGTCATCTCCTCCACCCTGCTCACCCTGGTGGTGCTGCCGGTCCTCTACGCCGTGTTCGGAGCCGGACGGCAACGGCCACCGCACCCACGGGAAGAAACACCCCCGCCACCCGCGGAGGCCCCTATCGACGCTCACAAATCAGCGGCGGGTTGACCCACCTGCTCGGGCACCTCTCCCCCTGGGACACGACCGCGTCGAGGAGCGATCACTCGCCCTACCCACCAGGCCAGGACCGCGTCGCCTCCATGACCTGACAGGTTCGGCGGGTTTCACCCAACCGACAGAATTGTGGATTCCTCACTGTCACTCGATTCCGGGTTCAGGAGCACTGCGCTTATTTTGGCGTCAACGGCATCACGGTGACGGCACCTGGGCGAGTCGAAGCACGGGGGACGCGGCATGGTCAGTCCGAGGACGGCACCGATCCGGACAGGCAACACGAGCACCTTCACGCTGAAGCAACGACGCCTGCACATCATCCTGTTGGACCCGAGGGAACAGCCC
Source organism: Myxococcus sp. CA040A (assembly GCF_013336725.1). Classification (NCBI taxonomy): domain Bacteria; kingdom Pseudomonadati; phylum Myxococcota; class Myxococcia; order Myxococcales; family Myxococcaceae; genus Myxococcus; species Myxococcus sp. CA040A. The sequence continues at coordinate 120,330 of NZ_JABUMR010000012.1, forward strand.
TACGCGGGACGTGAGTACGTCCTCCGGGTGGGACGCACCGAGCACTGCGGCACGACAGCCTCCGATGGCTCGCTCTCCCACGAGGTCCCCGGCCTCGCCACCGGTGAGCTGCTGTTGCACCTGCCTCCGCCCGACCCGGGCCCCGACGAGCCTCCGCCTCCCGTGGCCACACGCCCCGGCCAGCCTCCCCGATATCCCCCGTCCATCGTCGCCAGCGACTTCATGGACACGCACGCCTCGGTGGAGCCCTCACCCGACCTGCTGAGCTGGGCGCTGCACCTCGAATCCCCCGCGACCTTCGACGCCGACGCGATGACGGCCGCCCAGGAACGACTGCACAACCTGGGCTTCCTCATCGAAGGCGAGCGCGGCGCTCCCGGGCCCCGCACTCGCGCCGCGGTGCGCGCCTTCCAGCGCAACCATGGACTCGCGGAAACAGGTCAGCTCGCGGACGTGCAACGCGAGCTGATTCGCCGTCACGACACGTGAGCCCCCGCCATGGCACGCCTCGCTCTCTCGGCCCATGTCGCGCTCACTCCTCCCAGTGGACGCAATCGCAACCGGCTTCGTCTCGCCAGCTTTGGCGTCACGGACTTCCGGCTCTCCATCCCCGGCGGCGCGACCTCCCGCTTCCATCGCCCGGGACTCCGCACGCGCACCACCGAGGCTCCCGAAGATGACTTCCACTTCGTGCCCGAAGTGGAGCCCGCGGAGCTGACCTATCGGCTCTCCAATGACGCCCACCTCGTGCGCGTCGGTCGCCTGGAGCTGTTCACCCGCCACGCGAAGAAGCCCCTGTGGACCCGGGACCTGACCGCCGAGGAGCTTACGGGCGGCGAACACCGCCTGCCCTGGGACGGCACCGTCACCGCGTGCGAGGCCTTTCCCGACGGCGTCGTCACCGTGGAGCACTCGCCCTACAAGCTCAAGCTGACGCTCCAGGGCGCGGGCCTCGCGGAGTGCCCCGTCGCCTGGACGTACTTCCATGTCCTGGTGGATGGGATTGAGCTGGAGCTGGGTGACTCCCGCGTGCTCACGCGACAGAGGGACCGCGACGTGGCGACGACCCTCGGGCGGCTTCCATCCGACGGAGAGCGGGCGGAGATTCGACTCGTCAGCAACCTCTTCAAGACACGCATCGAGGAGATGGGCGACGACACCGACTTCCGGCAATACCGCCGCGCGTGGGGCATGGGGCCGGATGTCCCCATCTTCGCCCGCGCGTGGCTCAAGGACTCACGCAACCGTCGCGTCGACGCTCCCCGCGCGCTCGGCAGGGTGCGCTTCCTCTGGGATTGGGAAGACGAGTCCGAGGACCTCACCCCGCACTCGCCCCTCGCACGCGCCTATCTGGAGCACGCGCTGGCGCGGCAATGCCAGACCTCACGCCCCAAGGGAGACAACGCGCACCGCGACGTGGGCGGCAAGCGCGGCCAGCCCTCCGCGACGGTCTTCCCTCGGCAGACCGGTTACACCCCGCAGGCCGAGCCCCGGGACGGAGCGTTCCCCTTCCGCGTCGTGCCGTGTTCGAAGCGCAAGTGGGCGGCGTACAGCCTGCCGTGGACCCGCGGCGCCTTCGCGGGGCGAACGGGTGTGGTGTTCCAGCCCTCACGCATCGCGGGTGACGCCTGGCGCGTGACGGTGCAGCTTGCCTACGACAAGCGGAAGGACGGCGGCGTCGTGCTGGACGTCGAGGACGAGGCTCCGCTCCCCGCCGCCATCCAGGCCCGCACCGGCATCTTCGAGTCCTGGCGCGAGGTCCACATCTCGCGCGTGCTGCGCAAGCACCCGAGCGTCTCCGGCGTCTGCATCGCCGACGTCCAGCAACGCTTCGCTCGCGCTTTTTTACGACTGGAAGACCGCAGCGGTGGCGTCACCATCATGGACGCGGACACCTACAACAAACGCATCGCCCGAGCTGTCGCCGCCCTGTCCCCGGAGGTCCGCGCCGCCATCGACCCCCTCGTGGACCAATACGCCGCGGGCCCGCATGCCCTCACTTTTCGCACCTACCCGAACTTTCTCGACGAAGTGAAGCGGCTGCGCGGAGGTGGGCGAGCCACCGCTTCTCGCTGGCTCGTTCCCGGCAAGATCGCGAGCACGGACAACAAGGAACACGCGTACCATCGTCTCTGTAAGGACTGGGCCAAGAGCATCCTCGTCACGGCCTTCGACGAGCCCACCGGTGGCACTCCCGGCATCGTGCTCTTGCAATTCAACGGCCTCTACAATCTCGAAACAGAACCTGGGGGCAGTCTCGTCAATGGATTCTCCCAGGAGTTTCCCTCGCAGGACCGCGCGCGCTGTGCCGTCGTGCAGTGCGGAACCGCGAGGAACTACAACGGCGGCGCCAACTCGCTCGTGCAGACCATCGCCCACGAGGTGGGCCATCAGCTCTTCCTTCCCCATGCCCCCTTCCCGGTCCACCGGGTGCCCACCGGCGCGAGGACTGAACAGCATGACCAGGACGGGAGCGATTGTCTGATGGGTTACGACTTCTCCGTGGAACGACGGTTCTGTGGCATGTGCCTGCTACGACTCCGGGGCTGGAACAAACAGGCGCTGAGCAGCATCGGAAGTCGGAACGCCCGGCCATGAGCCCAATTCTCCTGGCCTGCCACGCGGTCCTCGTGTCGCTGACGCTCGCGAGCACGCCCCCTCGCCCCACCCCGAGTCCTTCCAAGCCGACTGGAGGTCCCTCCGTGCGCATCCAGATCAACCTGCCCCAGGAGCGCTTCACCGCCATCGAGGACCGCATCCCGCGCGTCACCGTGCGCAACGAGGGCCCATCTCCGGTGGAGCTGGCGGACCCCTTCCGGAACGCAGATGACACGCTCACGTACACGCTCACGGGCCCGGAGTATCCCCAGGGCCGCAGCGCCAACGCGCGCGAGTTCACCCTTCGCAATCCAGACCACGCCGTCTCCCCCGACGCCGCCCCGCGCGTGAGGCTCGGCGTGGGACAGGCGCTCGAGTCCGTGCTGGAGCTGCACGAGTGGCTTCCCGTCACCCGTCCCGGACGCTATCGCCTGGAGGCGCGGCTGGAGCAGCCGGCGCTCTCGGTGGAGTCGACGCCCGTCGAGTTCGAGATCGTCGCGTCGACCTCGGGTCCCGCGTCCTTGGGCTTCGACGTGGCGGCCAGGTATCGCAGCAGCGTCTTCGCCACGTGGTTCCAGGAGATTGAGGGCCGGCCGATGCTCGTCGCGGGCGTCTATGCGGACGCGACGGACGACAGTGAGTGGGGCGTGCGGTGGAGTCCCGCGACCATCCTCGGCCCTGTCGAGCCCGGCTCCAGAGACGCCCTGGCGCCGTGGACCAACAACACACAGGGCGCGCCGTGTGTCGACTGGGTGGTCTGGCGCAAGGGCGCCTCGGTGATGGCCCTGGCGGAGCCCGCAACCACCGAGCATCCGTTTCGCATGGACCTGGAGGCGCCCCCCGAGTCCCTGGTGCGTCCGCCCCTCCAGACAGCCGCCGGTGAGCTGTTCATTCCCTTCATCGCCGCGGGCGGGAGGGAGCTTCGGCTCCTCCGCTTCCAGTCCACCCTCGATTCGACGGAGGTCACCCCCGGCCGCGAGGTGGGGCGCGTGCGGCTGCCAGGAAAACCCATCGCCTCGCGCGCCACCATCCAGCCCGACTCCCTGGGAGACGCCATCAGCGTGGTGCTCGTCGAGGACACGGCCGAAGGACTGGACCTGCACCATGTGCGCAGCCGTGCCGGAGGTGGGCTCACCCGCGTCGCCAGCACCCGCCTGCCTGGGCTCAGAGCGCTTCCCAGCTCGGAGCCCGGGCTGTGGATGGACCCGGCGGGCAGGCTGAACGTCGCGGTGCTCGCAGCGTCACTGAAGCACCCACGCCGGGCCATGCTCGCGCAGGTGCGCTACCGGGCGGATGGGAGGCTGGAGTCGCCCCCTCGGGTGAAGGCCTTGGCGGAGCTCCCCGCGGTACCTCGCGCGGCCATCGCCCGGCACCATCCGGAGGACCTGAGCAAGGGCGAGCTGTTCTGGGCCATCCTGCTGGTGGATGGGCGGATGGTGACCTCCTCCACGAAGAATGGAGGCCCGATAACGCCCCGTCATCCGGTGGCCCTGCCGCTCGAGCTCTACCCGGCCCGGGACACGTACGTGCTCACCGTGGACCCCGTGCTCGGACCTTCCTTCGAGCCCCTGCGCTGACACCGTGACGGATGCCCACCTACAGCCCGGGCGGCGGGGCGGGCGTCCGGCGCTCAGGTTTCACTGTCCAACACGGGCCCGGTAGAGCTAGGTAGAGACGGCTCCCGGGAGTTCCGATGACCGCCGCCCTGCTTTCCCTGACCCTTGCATTCGGCCTCATCACCGGCCAGTTCGCGCCCCAGCAGGCGGCGAGCGAGCCTCTCGCACCCGAACTCGAGGTCCGCGTCCAGCAGCTCGGCAAGACGTTGCGCTGCGCGGTGTGCCAGGGCCTCTCCATCTCCGACAGCCCGTCCTCCATGGCGCGCGCGCAGCTCGACATGGTCCGCGAGCTGGTCTCCGAGGGGAAGAACGACCAGGAAGTCGTCGACTTCTTCGTGTCCCGCTACGGAGAGTGGGTGCTGCTGGAGCCCAAGGCGGAGGGCTTCAACTGGTTCGTCTGGCTGGGCCCCGTCGCGCTCCTCATGGTGGGCGGGTTCGTCATCTGGCGACAGGTCCAGCAAGGACCGCCCCCGCAGGCCACGGCGGCCACGCCGGCCACTCCTTCCGCCCCCACTCCGGGCACCCCTTCCGCGGCGGATGACGCCGACCCCTACCTCCAGGCCGTGCGCCGGGAGCTGGAGCGCTAAGCCATGCAGCAACAGCCGACCAACTGGTTGCCCGGTATCATCGTCCTCGCCGTGGCCTTCATCGCCGCCGCCGCGTGGCTGCTCTTCATGCGTCGCAAGGGCGCGCTCACCACGCCCGAGCCCAAGGACGGCGTGCTCGACGACCTGGGCCAGCGCGCGCAGTCGCTCATCGACCAGCTGCGCACCCTGGAGGCGGACAAGCACAACCTGGCCGCCGAGCAGTACGCCACGGAGAAGTCCCGCCTGGAGCACGAGGCCGCCGCGGCCTTTCGCGCCAAGGACGAGCACCTCAAGCGCAAGGCGTCCAGTGGGGAGCCGCGCGCCCGGACGCAGCAGGCGCCCGCGCCCACCGGCTGGTCGGCGCGCAATCCGCAGTTGTCTGGCGCGCTGTGGGGCGCCGGCATCGTCCTGTTCTTCGGAGGACTGGGCTACCTGCTCGTCTCCGAGCAGCAGGCGCGCACCGACGGGCAGGAGGCCACCGGCCGCATGCCTCCGGGCGCCCCCGGGCAGGGTCAGGCGCCGCAGCAGGGCGGCATGGGCGCGCAGCAGCCGGAAGGCGCGGAGATGGAGGAGGCGCGCGCGCGGCTGGAGGCCAATCCGTTCGACCTGGACTCCGCGTCCATGCTCAGCCACGAGTTGATCCGTCGTCAGCAGTTCGACGAGGCCGCGACGGTGACGGCCAAGGGCCTGGCGGTGGACCCGTTCCACGTCGAGCTGCGCGTGCACCGGGGCGTGCTGCGCGCCACTCGAGGGGACATGGAAGGCGCCGAGGCGGAGCTGACCGAGCTGGTCAACACGTGGCCCGACGCGCAGGAGGCGCTCATCTTCCTGGGCAGCCTCGCGCTGCGCCGCGACGACAAGCTCAAGGCGCTGGAGCACTTCGAGCGGTTCTCCGTCGAGGTGCCTCGCAACATGCAGCCTCCGCAGCTCCTGCCCGCGATTGCCCAGCTGCGCTCCGAGGTGGCCGCGGTTCCGTGATGGGTCCGGGCTTCCGCTCTGGAAGCCCGTGTGGTCCACACAGTTGTCGAGACGGGTCCGTGAGTGGACGGGCCCTGTGCGACGGAGTCAGTTGAGCGTGCCGCACTCGGCGATGCGCTGAACTCGCAGCGCGGCCAGTCGCTCCAGCGCCGCCGCCGCCTCGGGTCCTTCCAGCATCGCCACCGCGCGGGCTATCGCGTCGAGGGTGGACATCCCGGACGGATGCGTGGGCTCGCGGAGCATGAGCATTCCGGACTCGGGTGGAGGGAGGACGAGTCTTGGAAGCGTCCGGAGGACGGGGATGCGTTGAGACATCCGCCGAGCCTGGGACCAGCTCCCGTCCAGCACCACGAGCTGTCGTGGCGCGGGGGCATCCGGCGGTGCGGCGGGGCCGTCTGGGAAGAGCATCCAGGTGCCCGGCTCGGAGAGGACCGACGTGTCGAAGGACTCATCCGGCGCGCCATAGGTGAGCAGCTTCGCGTTCGACAGCGCGAGCGCGGCCACCCGCCCGGTGTTGCTCTTCTTCCATGTCTCCACGATGTGCTGGAGCAGGACGATGCGGGTGCGCGTCGCGACCTGGGGAATCTCTGCGCACAGGCACAGGTGCTGCGGGAGGTTGCAGCGCTGACAACGCGGCCGACGAAAGACGGGGACAGACATCCTCCTGCATCCTGTTCCGCGAGCCCCTGGAAGAGAAGCGCTTGTTCTGATTCCGGTGGGGTGTTCACGCCAGAGCAGGCAAGCTTTGCCCCGTGGGGCCCTGACTTGATTGAAAGGACGTGGCGATGCGTTCCCGCACATGCAGCGCGCTCCTGCTCGTTCTCACAGCCTGCGCTACCGCCACCCCCATCCCAGAGGCGACTTCCGCTCGGAGCCCAAGGCTCGCGAACCTCCGGCGAGCGGCGACGCTTCCATGGAGCGACGGAGGAAGGTGCGTCGTCCAGGAGGCTGACCTCCCCTGGCCCATGGTGGTGGACCGGTGCTTTGATTCTCTCGACCATGAACGGATCCGGTTCAGGGATCCGACGGGAAGATGCGCTGTCGCCTCCGCTGGTGCGGTCGTCATGGGCGTGGGCGTCTGCATCCTGGCCGCACCTGAGATTCTGGTTGGAGCGGTGATCATCACGGGCGCGGTGGTCGTCGCCGTCGCCATCAAGGGGGCGTTGGATGCGTATGAGCTACGACACCCCTATCCCGATGAAACGGGCCACGCTCCTGAGACGAAGCCCCTGGCCGACACGGAGCACGCGCCACAGGAGCCCCTGGCGAAACCACGGCTTGAACCGGAGCCAGCGGCGCAGGACTGGCTACCGCCCCTACCGCCTGATCTCCCTGAGGGAGAGCGCAGCCGCAGGTGTGAGCCTCGACGGGTGAATCACCGTGGCGGCAATGACCCGCACAACCAATGCGCTGACAAGGTTCCGAACAACAGCTTCCCTGGATGGGATGTGTTCGTGAACGGCAAGAATTTCGACGCCCTGCAATTGGCCAGGCGCACGCTCTGGGAGGTCAAGACCGACAACTTCGACACGTACAGCGCCTTTCTCCGAGGTCGGGTGATCAAGGATCAGGTGGCGGAGATGCGGCTTGAGCGTGGCCTCGCGCTGGCCTGCCGGTTTGACTTCCGGGTGGGTGTGCGCAGCGAAGCACATCAGGAAGCGTTAGAAGAAGCGGCCCCGGACCTCAAGGGCTTTATCGTCGTCATGGACTGGTGCTGAGATGACAGCCAAGCGAGAAATGACCCTCATCGTCTATGCACCTGCGCTCATGGGTGACGACAACCGTCCTGTGACCGTGGTTCAGGGGATGGAGCGTGCATTCCCTGGTTTGCGCCTGGATTGGAAGGTCTCGGAAGACGGGTGCCCCATCGCATTGCCGCAACGCGACGCATGGCTCAAGGAAGAGGCAAAAGACGGGGGGTTCCCGCTCCTGTGCAACGGTGACGAGAGTTCCCCTGTGATGATTTCGGGGATGGAGATACCCGCGGGCCTCTCTCCAGGGGGGCACGCACAATTCGAGGTCCGTGCCGATCTGCCCCCAGACACAGCAGGGATTGTGTCGGCCGCGAATGTGCTAGCGGCGGTGGCGGAAAGCGCACGCGCGCATTGGGGACATGTCACACCATTCAGGGCAAGCCTGGACATCGCGCGCCAGACAAGGAATAGGGCAGACGACCTGGACCCGCCTCCCCGTGGCCTGCCGGTGATCGCGTCCCCGGGAGCCATGGGCTCACCTGAGATTCCCCATCGCCTGGGTTGGCTGAACTATTGGTCGGCGGCTGCCGCACGCACCATCGGCTTCCCGGACCCTTCCCGTGACGCGGAGCTGCTTTCACGGGCGCGGCCCACCGCGACGGGCGGCTGGGTTGTGCAGCTCACCGACGAGCCACTCAATCTCGACAACCCCGCGCATCTCGACGCGCTGCTACGCGCCTATGAGCGCTTTCCGGTGATCGGCGATCGCGCCACTTCCTGAGCCGTAGTGCGCATCCTCTCCCGCTGTTACTGGCTGAGCCGTTGCATTCGCGCCCTGTCACAGTGTTACATCGTGACCGCAGTGCAGCACCGTGACTGAAGAGGGGGAGACATGTCGACTCGTATCTCGAAGGACGCATCGCCCGTCGCGAATGTCGCGGCGGAGCAGGCCCGTCGTGCCGCGGAGGAAGCCGCGCGGCGTGCGGCGGAAGAAGCGGCCCGGCGCATGTTGGAAGAACTCACGAGGCTCGCCACCCAGGCCGCGAGCCTGGACGCCAAGAAGCCCGACTCATTCAAGACCGCGCAACCCCAGACGCGAGGCCCGGACCTCGCGACCGATGGAAACTCCGCACCCGGCACCTCGCTCGCGAGCGAGAACGCGAAGGACGGCCGGGTGAACTGCCTGGACGCGATCGCGGACTTCCTGTCGCTGGCGCCCGCCGTCATCCGCGCACGCTCGGAGGTCCTCTTCCTGAAGGACAGCCGCCCCGGCGCCGAGGGCACCACGGGCCACGTCGTCATCCGCCAGGGCAACAACATCTACGACCCCACGACGCGCGAATGGACCGCGTCGGAGACGTACCTGAAGCAGCACCCCGAGTACTCCATCGCGGGCTCCGTGCCGGGGAGCACGGTGAACACGATTCTCTCCGCGCCCCCTGGCCCGGAACGAGAGGCCGCGCTGGCGCGAGCGAACCTTCCACCGGAGATCGCGAACATGGTGGTGGCGGACACGGGCACCTCGCTCCCCGTCCCCGCCTGGCTCGAACAAGGCGGCCCTCCGCCATGGCTGCACGGCGCCTGGCACCATCTGGACGCCACGGCCCAGGCGAGCGTCCTGAACGGCATCCGCGAGAATTGGAGCCAGCACGTCGAGGACATGGCCCCCGCGTGGATTCGCGACCCGTCCCTGTCTCCTCCACCTCTGACGGAGGACTGGAGCGAGCTGTCGCCGGAAGAGCAGCGCGCGACGGCCGAAGAGCACTGGGCCACGCTGGTCGAGGAAGAGATGTCCCTCTACTTCGGGCCCCTGCCTGAAACCGGCGTGGCGGCGGAGACGCCTCTCATCGGCACCTCACGCGGGTGGCCCTGGGGCGAAGGCAGCGTCGGCGAGTGGGCCGCAAACCACTCCGCGGGACAGGACCCCATCGCCCAGTACCTGAACATCGGCGCCATCCTCAACGGCGAGGGCAAGGACTACACCCACGGCAACCTGTGCGGAGAGCTGTCCGCCCTCTCCGTCATGGGGATGGAGCTCGTGGACGGCCTCACCCGCTTCGCCAACCTCGGCTCCGACTACCGAGGCATCCTGAGCAACGGCGAGATGCTGACGAACTCCACCCACCTGGAGACCTTCCTGGCCAGCCAGGGCTGGAGAATCGTCGGTCAGCAGGCGGGCTCCGAGAACGACCCGACCATGACGGACCTGGACGGCAGCTTCAGCGCCACCAACACGTACAACAACAACCACGCGCAGAACCCCACGCCCGAGGCCGTGCAACGCATCCTCGACGACGGCGGCGCATTGATGGTCCTCGTCAACATCGACGGCGCCGACAACGGGATGCTGGAGTCGGTGCGCACCTCGGACCAGGACATCACCCACTGGGTGAGCGTGGTCGACATCACCGAGAACGCCCAGGGACAGACGTACGTGCGCGTCTACAATCCCTATCAGAACCGCGAGGAGGTCTACTCGTGGGCGGACTTCAAGGCGGCCTGGCAGAGCCCCAGTGAGTCGGGCTTCACGTACGTCGCCGCGATGCCGCCCGACGCAACCAGCACGCCCTGAGCGAAGGGACGCGAGCGAAAGGGCGCGCGGCCATTCACGCCGCCGCCCTCCGCTGCTCGCATCGGACGCCCGCCTCCGGCCTCGCCTTACGCACGATGCCGGTCGCCTGGCTTCACCGCGACGTCCTCAATCCACCGCGGCACGGCGACGCCGGAACCGGCGCACCTTCTCCACCCATGTGCCCGGCATCACCTGCTTCGCCGCGTTGCGCCCCTTGCGCGCCAGCTCCTCCGCCCGGGTGAACCAGGCCCCCGCGCGCGTCCCGCTGTGCACGCGCACGGACACCGTGCGCCGCTGCTTCGACACCCAGTCGGACTTGTACGTCTCCGTGCCGCGAAGGAAGTCGTACTCGGTGAGCCCGGCCTCCATCGCGTCCTTGAACGTCTCGCCCACCAGCACCAGGCCCACGCTGCGGCTGCGCCACTCCGGGTCATACCCGGACTGGAAGTACACGAAGCGGTCCCCGTGCACGATGCCGTACACCGAAGCCACGGCCCGGCCGCCCACCTTCATCGTGTACAGCCGCAGCCGTCCCCGCTCCGCGAGCAGTTGGGTCGCGTCCCGGTGGAACGACTCCACGCCCGTGCCCTTGATGCCCTGCGAGCCACCGTCCTCCGCCCACCGCGCCGAGTGCAGCCGGAAGAAGTCCGTCATCGGCCCGGCCAGCTCACCCGGCGCCTCCGTGCGCTCGATGCGGTAGCCGTCCTGCTTCTCCAGCCACTTGCGCCGCCGCAGGTAGTTGTCACGCCGACCCGTGCGCTTGAGGAACGCGTCGAACGGCTCGCGCGGGTCCAACACGTCGTACGGACACACGTACCGCTCCGACAGCCGCACGTCCTGTCCGGAGAAGGCCGCGCGCAGCACGTCCACCGTGACGGAGTCCTCGCGCAGGTCCGTCAAATCCAGCACGTCCCACTCCTCGCGCAGCGCCACCAGCATCCGCGCGAAGGCCCCCGCCACCTCGCGCTCCGCGCCCCGCCGGGCCACGACGTCCAGGTAGTCACTGCCCACGTGCGTCTCGCCCAGGAAGCCCAGGCGCCGCACCCGCGCACCCGTCACCCGACGCGTCTCCAACCCCAGCGGCAACAGCCCCACCAGCGTCCCCGCCGCGTCGCGCGCCGTCAGGACCAAGGGCCTCCGCCCCGGTTCGATGCGCCGGCACCACGGATACAACCACTCCCATGAATTGAAGGGCCCCGCGTGGCTCGAATCCAGCAGCGAATCCCACTCCGCGCGCATTCCCGCCAGCGCGGACAGACTGCCCACGGCGCTCACGTCCAGCCGCTGCGCGGCGCGCGGCCCCTGCCTCAGCTCGTCTTCGCGAATCACCGTCCCGCCTCCTCGGAGGGGAGAACCGCCCCTCCCATCCCCGCAGACCCACTCATCCCGCGCGCTTCTTCGTCCGCTTCTCCGCTCGCACCGCGTCGCGCACCACCAGCGCCACGTCCGCCATCACCTCCGGCGACAGGTCCTGGTGACACGGAATCTCCACGATGCTGCGCCGCAACTGCGCCACCTCGGGGAACGCCCCCGCGTCACACGCCGGATGGAAGCGCTTCCAGAAGTCGATGGCATCGATGCCCTTCGCCCTCAGCCGCGCGAGCACCTCCGCCTTCTCCTGCACCACCATCGGGAAGAAGAGTGGACACGCGCCGGGCGGCAGTTGGTTGAACAGCGGCGGCACCACGTCCCGCAGCCGGCCCAGCAGGTAGAAGTAGTTGCGCCGCCGCTTCTCGACGATGGACTCCAAATCCTGCGCCAGGGCGATCCGCTTCGTCAGCGGGCTCATGCCCAGGTCCACGTGCTTGCGGTCGAAGTGCTGCGTGCCCGTGGCCACGCGCTCGATGCTCGCCGCCTTCACCGTGCCGTGCCCCAGCGTGCGGACGAAGCCCCGCAGCGTGCGCCCCGCCGCCCCACCGCGCAGCTCCAGGTTCTGCAGCAGCGCGGACACCGTGTGGCTGAAGGTCGACGCGGACGGCGGCGACGGAGGCTCCGGCAGGCTGTAGGAGCGCGGCCCGTTCACCACCAGCGCGCCACCGTTCGGCACGGGCAGCGTCTTGTAGAGACAGTAGATGCCCACGTCTCCCGTCGTCCCGAGCGGCACCGAGCCATCCGACGACAGGAGCGACAGCGCGCAGTCCTCAATCAGCACCAGCCCGTGCTGGTCCGCAAGCTTGCGCATCTCTTCCACCGGGCCCGGGAAGCCCGCGTAGTGCGTCAGGTACAGCGCCTTCGTCTTCGGACCGATGCGCCGCGCCACGTCCTCCAGGTCCACGTCCCACCGGCTGCCCACCCGGTAGAAGCGCGGCGTGGCGCCCGCGTCCACCAGCGCCTCCACCTCCACGCCATGGTGGTACGACGGCATCAGGACTTCGCCCTTGTCCAACCCCAGCATCTTCACCGTGAGCCACACGGCGTTGCGGGCGAAGTAGAAGTAGCGGACGTTGGGAGACGAGAACGGCGGCAGTGCTCCGGGCCGGGGCTTGGACAGCAACATGCCAGGCCACAGCGTGGGCAGGGACGGCACGAACATCTTGCCCGGGGGAGTCATCGCTTCCATTTCGCCACCACCTCTTTCACCGCCGGGCTCCACCGGAACTTGGCCGCGCACAGCGCCCGGCCGAAGGCGGAGTCGTTGAAGATGTAGAGCCACGTGTGGCGCCGGACCTGGTCGGTCCAGTCGCGCTTCCACACCATGTCCGGCCCCAGGAAATCGAACTCGCGCAGGCCCCGGTCGATGCAGGCCCCCACCACTTCCTCCATCAGGAGCTGGCCCGGGCTGCACTCGCGCAGCGCCTCGTCGTAGCCAGGCTTCAAGAGGAAGTAGCGCCCGCCGTCTTCCAGGCCGTAGTGGAAGGCCACCGGCCGGCCATCCAGCCGCAGGAAGTACAGCGCCAGCTTCTTGCGGTAGGCCGCGTCGCGCCCCAGCTCCGTGTAGAAGCCGCGCGTCGCCGAGTCCTGCGCCATGGCCGTGCCGCGCTCGCCCTTCCAGCCGCTCTGCTCCAGCAGGAAGCCGTCCTCCAGCGTGCGCTCCAAATCGAGCCCGCCCTCCACCCGCTCGAAGGTGACGCGGCCCTTCTCCTCCAGCTTGCGACGCCGACGCCGGCAGTTCGCCTTGAACTTCGCCTGGAGCGACGCCTGGTACTTCTCCCGCGTGGCGGGCAGCGGAATGTACGGAGACTGGAGCGACTCCCACGCCCCCACGGGCATGTCCGCGCTGCGGGCCGCCGCGTGCAGTCGCCACGCCGAGCCCCCATCCGGCACGTCCGTCAAACGCAGCACGTCCCACCCGCCCCGCCGTCGCAGGTGCGAGAGGAACAGGGCCGCGGCGACCTCCGGCTCGCGGGCCAGCAGGTCAAAGCGACACGAGTGCGCATTGGCCGCGCCGGAGAGCTGACGCACCGGCACGCCGTACAGCGTGGTGCGCTCCTCCCACAGCGGCAGCGCCGCGCTCAACTGGCCGTCCGCGTCCCGCAGCGTCAGCACGCGCAGGCGCGCGCCGGGGGCGAAGTTGTCCAGCCAGATGCGCAGGAACTCGTGCCGGTAGAACACCTCGCCGGACGTCGCCTCCACCAGCGCGTTCCACTCCGACTCCAGGGCCATGAAGGCCGCACGGTCGTCGACTTCGACGACGCGCGGCCCGGGGTTGCTCAGGGTTGCTTCCATGTTCGGGCGCCCAAGGTGGTGATGGGAAGGCGTGGCTACAAGCCGCTGCGCGCCATCTTCAACAAGCAGGCGGCGACCTTGCGGCTGTCGTGTCGGATCCTCGACCCATCCTTGAGGAGGTCGGCCCGCACCGGCACCACCCCCGCGGCGATGAGCTCGCGAGTGTCCACGTCGACGGGGAACGAGCCCCGCCGCCCGTACCGCCGCATGGCGTCCGGCGCCGGCAGCGTGCCGTTCACCAGCACCGCGTCCAGCACGGGGCCCACGTGCTCTCGCACCGCCTGCACGTGGTCCAGGCACGACATGCCGTCCGTCTCCCCCGGCTGCGTCATCAGGTTGGCCACCATGACCTTGAGCGCGCGCGTCTCCTTCAGCGCCTGGGCCACGCCGTCCACCAGCAGATTGGGCAAGAGGCTCGAGTACAGCGAGCCCGGGCCAATCGCCACCAGGTCCGCGGTGTAGATGGCCTCCAGCAGGCCCTCCACCGGAGGCGGCGAGCGCGGGCTGAGCGTCACCTTGCGCACCCGCCCCTGCGCCCGGCAGATGTTGCGCTCGCCGACGACCTCCGTGTCGTCATGCATCTGCGCCACCAACTGCACGGAGGCCAGCGTGGACGGCAGCACCGTGCCGCGCGCGCCCAGCAGCTCGCCGGACATGCGCACCGCCTCCATGAAGTCGCCCTTGAGTTCCGCCAGCGCGGCGATGAGCAGGTTGCCCACTGCGTGACCGGCCAGCCCCCGCGCCCCACCGAAGCGGAACTGGAACACTTCCTTCAGCGCGCTGCGCCCCCCGGCCAGCGCCACCAGGCAATTTCGGATGTCACCCGGAGGCAGCGCGCCGTGCAGCCTGCGCAGGCGGCCGGAGCTGCCCCCGTCGTCGCTCATCGCCACCACGGCGGTGATGTCCACGCCCGGGTCGCCCGGCTTGGGCGCCGAGCGCTTCGCCAGGCCGCGCAGCACCATGGGAAGCCCCGTGCCGCCGCCAATGGCGACGATGCGCGTGGGCCGCTGCAGGTGCGGCTGCATCAGCTCGTTGCGGTCCGTCTCCCGTTCACGCTCACGCTCCCTGCGAGCACGGGCTTCCTCCCACGACTCCGGGAGCTGCGAATCCATGTCCATCCCCACCATGACCCAACCCCCATCCACGACGCCCAAACCCGCCACCCCTGGCGAGTCCCCGCCCGACCTTCCCTCCCTCGAGGGAAGGCCGACGAGAGGTGTGCCTACCGAGCTCCACGCCCGAGCAAAACATGCCTCACGGTGTGGAAAATGATGCCCACGTCCAGGAACAGCGAGCCGTTCTTCACGTAGTACAGGTCGAACTCCAGCTTGTTGCGCGCATCCTCCACGGAGGCTCCGTAGGGGTAGCGAATCTGGGCCCAGCCCGTCAGGCCCGGCTTCACTGCCTCACGCAGTCCGTAGAAGGGAATCTGCTGCTTGAGTTGCTCGACAAACACGGGCCGCTCCGGACGCGGACCCACGAAGCTCATCTCCCCCATCAACACGTTGAACACCTGGGGAATCTCGTCGATTCGCGTGCGCCGGATGAACTTGCCCACCCGGGTGACACGGTCATCGTTCGCACGAGCCCACACCGCGCCGTTCTTCTCCGCGTCCGTCCGCATGCTGCGGAACTTCCACAGGTAGTACGTCACGCCTCCCAGCCCCGTGCGCTCCTGTCGGTAGAAGACAGGCCCCTTCGAATCCAGCTTGATGGCCACCGCCACCAGAAGCAGGAAGGGTGCCGACAACGCCAGGAGCAGCGACGCCACCGCCAGGTCGAAGGCCCGCTTGAAGGCCCGCCGCAACGGAGACACCGTCAATTCGTCCGCGAAGGCGAAGTCGCTCGCCCGGAGGAACTGCACCGGAATCCGCCGCAGCACCCGCTCGCAGAAGCCCGTCGCGTCATACACGCGGCGGCCTTGCAGCCGACAGCTCAGCAGTGAGTCCACCCAGTTGGCCCCGCGCATGTCGTCAGCAGCCTGCACGACATATGCCGCGCCCATGCGGGCCGCCATGTGCTCCAGGGGTTCCTCCGTGGTGCGTGGGTCCACCAGCGCGACGACGCGGTAGCTGCCCTCGCCGCCCGCTTCGATGGCGGTCGCCACCGCGCGGGCCTTGAGGCCATCACCGACGATGAGCACCGCGTGCGGCGCCCCCACCAGCGCGCGAATGGACACCCGGACGACCAGCGTGCCCGCCAGCGCCCCCATGGCTCCACCGAGCAGCGCGCCAGGAGGCAGCGCGACGGGCAACACCAGAGGGGCCACCAGCATCACCCCACCGGTCACCATCGCCGTGACACCCGCGGCCTTCAGGAAGCGGTAGCCCCGCGCCCGGTCCTCCGCGGCCACGCGCAAGTCATACAAATCCAACAGGTACAGCGTGAACTGGAACGTGACCACGAAGGCCGCGCCCAGGCCCAGCAGCGTGGGCCACAGCGCCGTGAGCGGCGGCCGTGTCCCAGCAGGCGCGAAGAGTGCCGCACAGGCCGCCGCGCCCATCACGCAGGCCAGTGCGATCGCCGAGCTCTCGGCGAGGAAGAACGTCAGCTTCTTGGCAGAAAAATAGTGGTGAAAAACCCGGAGCACGTGCCCCTCCAACCAACCCGCCCGACTCACGACCCGCCCCCTCGACTCGTCACCTCCGCCCCACTCCCGTCACCGGGACGCGGGGCGGAGGCTACCGCCCTCTACTTCTGCTTCTCGTAGTTCTTCAGGTACGGCGTCGCATGCACCTCCGCGCCGTTGAGCACGCACCCCAACACGGGCGCGCCGGCCAGCTGCTCCACCGCCTGGTGCACCGTCTTGCCCGGCGTCACGTTGGCGCGGATGACCATCAGCACCCCGTCCACCTGGTGACCCAGGATGGCCGCGTCCGCGAACGGCAGCGTCGGCGGCAGGTCGATGTACACCTCGTCGAAGCCCTCACGCACCGCCTTGAGGAACTGCTTCATCCGAGGGCTGGCCAGCACCTGCGAGGGCTCCTCCGGCGCGGTGCCGGCGGGGATGAGGGCCAGGCGCGTGGCCGCGAAGCGACGCACCACGTCCCGCACCTCCACCTCGCCGGACAACAGCTCCGCCAGGCCCGTCTTGTTGCGCACCCCCAGCGTGGCCGCCACACCGCCGCGCCGCAGGTCCGCGTCCACCAGCAGGATGCGCCGGTCCGGATTCGCCCGGGCCGCCGCCATCGCCAGGTTGACGCTCGTCACCGTCTTGCCCTCGCCGGGCATCGCGGAGGTCAGCGCCACCACCTTCATGGGGCGCAGCTCCCGCATCCGCTCCAACCGGTAATACAGGCTGCGGTACTGCTCCGCCGCCGCCGAGGCCGGCGCGGTCAGCGTCACCACCCGCCGGTCCACCGCGTTCGGGTTCGTCGAGTTCTCATCCACCCGCGGGAGGAAGTTGCCCGCCCGCTCCATCGTCTGGTCCATGTTCGGTTTCCGTCCTTTCCTTTGGGTGTCAGTTCAAAGAGGTGGGGGAGGACACGTTGTTGCGTCCGCCCTGGGACGGCATCAGCACGCGCCGCTCCGTCTTGCCCTGCATGTCCGGCACCACCGCCAACACCGGCAGCGTCAGGCGCTGGCGCACTTCCGAGCCATCGCGCAGGCTGTCGTCACGCATCTCCAGCACCGCTCCCGTGAGGATGCCCAGGCCCAGCGCCACCAGCAGGGCAATCACCAGCCCCGTCATCCGGTCCGGCCTCGCCGCCGTCACCGGCACGCCCGCGGGGGAGATGACGTTGAACAGGCTCTTGGAGCTCTTGGCCTCCAGCTCCTGGGCAATCTCCGCCTCCACCTTGCGGCTCACCACGCTCTGGTACTTGGTGCGCGCGATTTCGTAGTCGCGGTTCATCACCCCCAGCTCGTGCGCCCACTTCGGCGTGTTGTTCAGCCGGGCCTGGTACGCCTCCGCCTTCCCCTGCAGGTCGACGATGTCCTTCTGGATGACCTCGATGAGCGATGCCACCCGGCCGCGCTCGGCACGCTCCGCCCACAAGCGGCCTTCGGCCTCCTTGCGGCGCGTCGTCATCCCGTCCAGCTCGGTCTGCATGCGCTTGATCTCCGGGTGGTCCTC
Organism: Myxococcus sp. CA040A; assembly: GCF_013336725.1. Classification (NCBI taxonomy): domain Bacteria; kingdom Pseudomonadati; phylum Myxococcota; class Myxococcia; order Myxococcales; family Myxococcaceae; genus Myxococcus; species Myxococcus sp. CA040A. The sequence goes on from NZ_JABUMR010000012.1 coordinate 138,116, forward strand.
CGTCCACGTCGTCCGTGCATTCACCAGGGCCCGCGTCAGCCCGCTCTCCGCGGACTCCAGGCGACCGGCCTCGCTGTCCACCGCGTTGCGAGCCCGCGCCAGGTCCGAGCGGCGCGCTTCCGCCACGCGCAGCTCCTCCGACTTCGTCTGCAGCTCGTGCGACACGCGCTCGAGCCCTCGCATGTTCATCTCCATCTGCTCGGGCAGCTCGCCCAGGTGGTCCACCTTGAACTGGGAAATCTTTCGCTCCCAGTTGGAGACCGCCTTGCCCATGCTGCCCATTTCCTCGGTAAAGAGGTCCGTGGCACGCGCCGCCTGCGCCTGGCGCAGCTTCAGCGTCTCCTCGGAGAAGATGGTCGGCAGCCGGTTGGCCACCTGCGCGGCCACCTGCGGGTCGCGGTTGGTGTAGGTGATTTCGAACGCCGTCTCACCCTCCACGCGCACCTGCAGGTCCTTGCGCATCTGCGCAACCGCCGTCTCCATGCCCTTCTCGGACACGATGTCCGGATAGAGGTTCATTTCCTCGATGGCCTTCTGGAGCACGGGGCGTGCCATGAGCTCCTGGCGCACCGTGAGCAGCCTTTGCTCGATGAGCTCGCTCACCGTGCGCTGCACCATTTCCTCCCCTGGCCGCTGCGGCTCCACGCGGACCACCGCCGACGCTTCGTACATGCTCGGCCGCGTCATCACGATGGCCGCTCCCACCGCGAATACCGCTGCTGTGATGGCTCCCACCAACGCCTTGCGGCGCCAGAGAGAGGCCAACAGCTGGTCCGCCGTCATCCCACGCTCCATGATCCGCTCCTCCACCAACCCACTCACGTGTTGTCACCACGCCGTCACGATGAGACGGACAGCGAAAACGTTGCGCGTCAGATCTCCCGCAGCGCCCGCCGACTCCGCCACGCCCACCTGGGCAATCCGGTCCACCGCTCCCTGAGCCGCCACCTGGCGGCTGAAGCGGTACTCCACCCCTGCACCTACCGCGTACCCCTGGGAAACCAGGGGGGTGCTGCCAAACGTCGTCCAGTCCCGCGAGGGCGCTCGCCCGTTGCGGAAGAAGCTGACCGCTCCAAACGCCGAGAACTGGTGGTCGAACCGCCGCGCCAGCATCAGCGACGCGTAGTCCGCCCACAGCGCGGTGGCGAAACCGCTGGCGCCGACCAGGTCGTGCCCCACGGCGAAGCCCAGGTCGAACAGCTCACCCTCGCGCGCCAGCTCCACATTCACGCGAGGAACCCACCCGCCCTCCTGCCCGTCCGGCGCCAGGTAGCGCACCGGTCCACCGCGAACGATAAGCGTGGTGGGCCGCGTCAGGCGATAGCGCAACGTGCCCGCCACGCCATGCGCCTGGGACAGGGAGTTGTCGTAATAGAAGCCCTGGTAGCGGTACTCCACGCCCAGGGTCAGCCGGCGCGTGGTGCGGTACATCACCTCCAGGGACGGCGTGTGGGCATAGCCCGGCTCCTGGCCGCTCTCGAGGATGCGCACCACTTCGATTCCGTAACCCACGCGCACGTCCACCCGCTCCGACGCGCGCGCGGTGAGTCCCAACCGGGCCTGCGTGAAGAACGTGGGTGACGTCGAGCGGGCCAGACCATCGCGAGGCAGCGAGGTGGGGTCCGTGACGCGGAAGACGCGCACGTTCGTGTCCACCCGGAGCCGCCGCGACAACAGGTGCCGCAGCTCCAGTGCCCCGCGGTGGTCCAACGTCACCTTGCCGGAGCCGTGCCGCATCAGCACGTCCGCGCCGTAGTAGCCGTTGAGGTTCAGCCGTTCGTCCCTGCCCTCGACCCCCAGGCGCGGCGACAGCTTCGTCATCAGCTGGCCGCCCGTGGCGCCCGCGCCCAGGCGCAGGTCGTCGTCGTAGCGTTCCTCGGCGGCGATTCTCAGCCGAGGCTCCCACACGGTCGCCGCCGGTACGGCCGGCGCGGTGAGCATGAGGCCCGTCAGCAGCCACTTCTTCCAGTCGCCCTTCACCGTCGTCCTCCCTCGCCTACGCCACCCACCGTCCATGGACCCCTCACCCGACTTCCGACGACGCTTCACGGCACGACGATGGTGTCACCGGGCCGAAGCATGACGTCCTGGTTCCCGTCGGGAGAGATGAGGTCGCTGTAGCGCACCGGAATCTGCCCGCCGTTGCCGTCGCTGCGGATGACGACAATGCCATCCGAGTTGGCGAAGTCGGTGAAGCCGCCCGCCAGGGCGATGGCCTGGATGAGCGACACGCGGCCGCGCAGCGGATAGGCGCCCGGATGCGTGACTTCGCCGGTGACGAACACGCGGCTGCTGTTGACCTCGCGGACAATCACAGTCACGCGCGGTTCCTGCACATACGGCTGGAAGCTGCTCTTCAACGCCTCGGCCAGCTCCGTCGGCGTCTTGCCCGCGGCCAGCACCTCGCCCACCATCGGCATGGAGATGTAGCCGTCGGGGCGAACCGGCAGCGTGCGAGACAGCTCCGCGTCGCGCCACACCGCGACGTCCAGCACATCCTCCCGTCCAATACGGTAAGGCTGCTCGGAGTTGTCCACCTTCACCGCAGGCTGGTGCGCACACCCGCCCAGGAGCATCACCCCCAACACCGTCCAGAACCCCGCGCTCGTCTTGCCCATCGTCCTCTCCCTCGTCGCTGCGGATGTCTCTTGGAGTCCCGCACCCGCGGAACTCGTCCCGTCCTACCCGGCGCGGTTGCCATAGCAGCGGGTGTGCCATGCAGCCCTGGGAGGGAAAACCCATGGATCGTCGTGGGTTACGAAATGCCCAGCGATTCGACCTCCCGCGGTCCGGGAAGAATTACTGGCATCGGACGGGGGGATGGCCCGGTGTTTTCGACAGTCTTCCTCCTGTTGATGGAAGACATTTTCCCACTGCGGGGCACGTGGCTTCTCATTCCGCACCGTGTGTGCGCGGCACGCGAATTGAAGTCTGTTGAGGGAGAGGAGTTTTGGTTCCACAACGGGCCCCTGGGCCCGGCAGACAGGGAGCGAGCGGATGAGGAAGGCAGCGGGGGCGGTGGCGGCGGCGTTCGCGATGGGAACCGGAGTGATGACGTGGATGGGCGTCGCCTTCGCGGCCCAGACGGAAGCGGCGGCGCTCGGGGTGATGGGGCTGGCCCTCTACGCGAGCAGCGCGCTGTTGAGCGGCAAGACGGCCGAGGACACGACGCGGGGCATGGCGAACCAGGCCTGACGCCTCGACACGAGATATCAGTAGAAGGCCCGATGCCCGCGAGGACATCGGGCCTTTTGTTTTTCAGACGTCAACCCCGTCCGGGGTCGCACTCAAGGAATGGCGCGCACCACTCCGCCATCCACGCGCAACGCCGAGCCGTTGATGCCCGACGCCTGCGGGCTGCACACGAAGGCCACCAGCGAGGCGACCTCGTCCGTGCGCGCGAAGCGCTGGAGCAGCGACGACGGCCGCGCGCTCTTGAAGAACTCGCGCTCCACCGTGGCCACGTCCACGCCCTGCTGCTTCGACAGGCTCTTGAGGAACTCCTCCACGCCTTCGGAGCGCGTGGGCCCCGGGAGGATGGAGTTCGAGGTGATGTTCGTCCCGGACAGGCCCTCCGCGATTCCGCGCGCCAGGGCAATCTGCGCCGTCTTCGTGACGCCGTAGTGAATCATCTCCACGGGAATCTGCACGCCGGACTCGCTGGAGATGAAGACGATGCGGCCCCAGTTCTTCTCGCGCATGCCCTTGAGGTAGTGCCGGCTGAGCCGCACGCCGCTCATCACGTTCACGTCGAAGATGTTCAGCCAGTCCTCGTCGGAGATGGCCTCGAAGGGCTTGGGCTCGAACACGCCCAGGTTGTTGACCAGGATGTCCACATGGGGAACGGCCTTGACCATCAGCGCCGCGCCCTCGCTCGTGCCCAGGTCTCCCGGAACTCCGCGCAGCTTCGCGTCCGGCTGCTTGCGGCGGACCTCCGCGATGGCCGCGTCCACGCGCTCCTTCGTGCGTCCATTGACGATGACCTCCGCGCCCTCCCGGGCCAGGGCCTCCACGATGGACAGGCCAATGCCCGCCGTGGAGCCGCTCACCAGCGCAACCTTGTTCTTCAGATCCAGGTCCATTCGTTCCCTCTCGAAATAGGCGGCGGTTGGTAACGGCTGGGGGGGCCCCTCGCCAGCCCGGTGTTCGGCGCTCCCGGTCGCCCCGTCCGTCACGGCGTGGTCAGCCCACATTGCGGAGTATCCGTGATGTGGTGTAGTTCTCGCCGGGCATGGTCCGGACGAAGAAGGGCGCGAAGAAGGCGACACCCTCCCCGCTCAAGTGCACCCCCGCGCAGCGCGAGCTGGGGGCGAGCCTTCTGCAGAAGCTGATGAGCTTCAACCGGGCACGGGCCGTCCTCCGGGACCCCATCAGCCAGCTCTGCCAGGAAGAGGACCTCAGCTCGCCCCAGTTCCACGTGATTCTCTGGCTGGGCTACGACGGGCCCCTGCACACCGGTGAGCTTTCGCGGCTCGCGGACATCAATGACAAGAGCATCACCGGCGTGGTGGACCGGCTGGAGCACCGGGGCCTGGTCGCACGAACCCGGCATCCCGACGACCGGCGCACCGTGGTCAACACGCTCACGGCGGCGGGCCGAGCGCTCTACGCCGAAATCGCGAACCGCATCGAGACGGGCCTGGGCTTCTTCATCGGAACCATGGACCCGCTGGAGCAGGAAATCACCTTCAGGCTCGCGGACCGCCTCCTCACGCTCATGAGCAGCGGCTCGAAGTAGGTCGGCCCTGGGGGTGGCATCGAAGTCACCCGCGACGCACAGCCGTTTGCAGTCCTCACCCTCGAGACCCCGAACAAGACCATGAGCACCGAGCACCGCACCGCCATCCTCGCCGCCGCCACGGAGAGCTTCGCCCGGCTCGGCTTCTCCGCCTCCTCGCTGGAGGACATCGCCCGGCGCGCGGGCCTGGAGCCGGGGCGCGTCCACGGCCACTTCGAGAGCAAGGAGGCCTTGTTCGCGGTGGTGGTGAGGCAGGTCTGGTGTGAAGCCTTCGCGCGGATAGAGCAGGCAGTCGCGCGAGCGCCCACCCCGGAGACCAAGGTGGCGGCCTTCGTGGAGACCCGACAGGAGCAGGTCGAGCGCATCCTCCAGGAGCTGCACGTGTCCTCGGAGGCCCTGCTCGACGTCCTGCCCCGCCTGGACCCGCTGCTCACGGACCTGTGGGAGCAGGAGGTCGCCCTGCTCGAGTCCGCGCTGACCGGGGGAAACACCGGGGGTGGGTCCACGTTCCACGACCCGAAGGGCGTGGCGCTCGCCCTGGCCTCGGGACTCCGGTCCGTCGAGCGCACCCTGCTGGAGGTGCGGGTGACGACGGAAAGCGTGGACGACTCGAGCACATCGCCCGGGAGTCCCGGCGCACCGTCGCGTTGGCTGCACTAGCGGCCGTGCTGCTCTATGGTGCGCCGCCATGGCGAACCCCCAGTACTGGCTCATCAAGAGCGAGCCGTCGGTCTACGCGTACGCGCAGCTCGAGAAGGACAAGCAGACGGAGTGGACGGGCATCCGCAGCTTCGAGGCGCGCAACAACCTGCGGGCGATGAAGCCCGGCGACCTCTGCCTCTACTACCACTCCAATGAAGGCAAGGCCGTGGTCGGCATCGCGAAGGTGCTCACCTCCGCGGGTCCCGACTCCACGGCGCCCGACGAGGACTGGGCCTCCGTGAAGGTGGCGGCCCTCCTCCCCTTCAAGCAGGCCGTGGACCTGGCCACCGTCAAGGCCACCGCCACGTTGAAGGACTTCCCACTCATCACCCGCAGCCGGCTCAGCGTGGCCTCCGTCACCGCCGAGCACTTCAAGCTCATCCTGAAGATGGGGAAGACGGCGCTGCCGAAGTAGCCCTGGACGCGGGAGGCCGCAGCAGCGTCACCTGGGGCCCCGTGAAGGTGTGGCGCTGGAAGAAACCCCAGTAGAGCCCCAGCAGCACCAGCGCGCCGGCGAACGTGTAGCCGGCGAGCTGGTTGGGCGGCAGCACGAACAGCACCATCACCACCGCGCTCCACGTCAGCGCCACGCCGTTGACCCACGGCGACGCGCGGCCCAGGTCCCAAGGCCCCCGGTGGGACCACGTGCCGGCGCGGCGGGCGCGCAAGCCCACCCAGACGGGCAAGGCGTAGGACGCGTAGAGCGCCAGCGTGCTCAGCGCCACCATGGCCGCGTACGCCTCCGCCCACAGCGCGACCAGTCCCGAGCCCGCCACGGACACCCAGACCGCCACGGCGGGACTCCGGAAGCGCGGCGACACCTGGGCCAGCCACTTCGACGCGGGCAGCCCGTTGTCGCGCGCGAAGGCGAACAGCATGCGCGAGTTGGACGTCACCGAGGACAGTCCACAGAACCACATGGCGCCAATGGCCACCCACACCAACGCGCCCCCGAGCGAGGGGCCCAGCGCCTGCGTCAGCACGTACAGGAACGGGTTGGCCGCGGCGGCCGTCGTCGGCAGGTCCTGGATGGCCAGCGTCACCGCGCCCAGGAGCAGGTAGCCCGCCACGGCGCTGACGGCCACGGACAGGAAGATGCCCCAGGGGGCGTTGCGCGTGGGGTCTCGCGTCTCCTCGGAGATGTGCGCGCTGGCGTCGTAGCCGGTGAAGGTCCACTGCGCCTGCAAGAGGCCGATGAGGAAGCCGTAGGCGTACCACGGCGTCTCCGAGCTGAAGCGCGTGAGCAGGAAGGCCGCGTCCTGCTTCGGAGCGAACACCGCGAGCGCGCCGATGAGCACCGCGACGCCCGCGACGTGGTACCAGGCGGAGAAGTCATTGAGCCACGCGACGACGCGCACGCCCACGTGGTTCAACACCGCGTGGGACAGGAGGATGGCCGCGTAGAGGGGCAGCACCGAGGCGCGCTCGCGAGGCCAGCCGAGCATGTCCGCGAGGAATTCGGCCAGGCCATAGTCGATGCCCGCGGTGATTGCGAACTGGCCCAGCGTGTTGAGCCACGCGGTGAAGAAGCCCACCCGGGGGCCGCCCAGCATCGCGGCCCAGTGGTAGAGCGCGCCCGCGGTGGGGAAGGACGACGCGAGCTGCGCGAGGCTCGCCGCCACCGCCAGCGTCATCACCGCGACCAGGGGCCAGCCCACGCCCATGACGAAGGGCCCGCCGAAGCGCAGCCCGTGGCCGTAGAGCGTCACCGCTCCGGTGAGGATGGAGATGATGGAGAAGGAGACGGCGAAGTTGGAGAAGCCGCCCATGCCGCGCAAGAGCTGCTGCGCATACCCCAGGCGCTGGAGCTGGGCGGCATCCTCCTCCAGCTGACGCTCATGGTCCGGAAGGTTGGCCATGACGCCCAGGATACGCGGGCCCATCCGCGACACCTTGGAGGGGCAGGTCGAATGGGCCCGCGTCTGTCCGGAACGCTACGGCTTGCGCGGCGGCGGGGGACTTCCGGCCTCACCGTCACCCGGAGGACCCTTGCGAATCTCGATGCGCTTCTGGATGCGCACCGTGCCCAGCTCCGCCTCCAGCTTGCGCCACAGCTCGGGGCCGAGGAGCTTCTTGATGCGGACCATCAACCCCAGGCGGTTGCGGCGCACCGCCGTCTCCGCGCGGCCCACCTCGTCCACCTGCTTGAGCACGGCGTTCTCGTCGGTGGAGTCCGCGCTCAACAGGCGCTCCAGTTGGAGCTGCGCCCGCTTCAGGTCCGCCTCCAGCGGGATGATGGCCTCGTTGGCATCGAACGTCAGCTCCTGCACCTGCTTGGCCACCTCGCGCGGAACACCCAGCTTCTCCACCAGGTGCGGGGGGATGCCGTGAGCGGCGGCGGGGAACTGTCCCGGAGGAAGCGCGCCTCCGCCGGGCCCCACGTGGTGAATCATGGGGGCGCCAGGACCCTGGCGGTGGAGGACGAAGTCATCCTCCGGCTGGGCCAGGGCGGACATGGGCGACAGCAGCAGCGGGGCCAGCGCGGCCGTGAGCAGCGTGGCAACGGGTGTCTTCTTCATGGCAACGACTCCTGTGGATTGAGTGGGAGGACCGCCGTTCGGAACGGCGGGTTTTCCAGCGCGCGGGAATCAGGGGGACGCAGCCACGCGGCCATCGTCCCGAAAGGTTTGTAGGTGTCGTCGCGGAACACCACGTCTCGGCGCGAGTAGCCGCGCACCTCCGTGACGAGCCACGACAACGAGCCGCGTTCGGCGCGAACGGCCCGGGCCACGGAGTCCAGGTCGACGTCGTCGGCCCCTTCGGCGCGGCGCAGACCCAGCTCGGGATGCGGCGCGGTGCCAGACTCGTCGGGCAATTCCACCCGCGCCTCCTGGAGCGCGGGAGCCCCTGGTGAGGAAGGCGCCTCAAGGCCCGACAGCCACGTCACCAGACCGACACAGAAGGAGGCGACGACCCCGGCGACGGCGCGACGGCGCACCTTGCGGCGACGCACTTCCCGCAGCACGGCCTCGCGAGGCACGGGGGCCAGAGGCGGCGGCTGGGGCAGGCGCAGCCCGGACGCGGAGGCATGCACGGCGGCCAGCGTGCGACAGTCCTCACAGCCCTCCAGGTGGGCCCGCGCTTCCGGAGGCCACGGTGGCGAGGACTCCAGGAGGGCGGTGGCCACGTCGTGGCATCTCATGGCGTGTCTCCTTCCAGGGCCTGTTCGGCCTTGAGCTTCTTGAGTGCGCGATACAAGTGGATGCGGACGGTGCCCCGGCCAATGCCCATCGCCTCCGCGACGGCGTCCAGCTCCAAACCCTCCAGGTAGCGCAGGGTGAAGGCCGTGGACTGCTGTGCGGGGAGCGCTCGCACCGCGCGACCCAACGCCCGCCACCGCTCGGCGCCGACGAAACGCTCCTCCGGAGAGAGGTCCAGCGGCGTCCCCCAGTCCAGGGCTTCACGCAGCACGTTCCACACGCGCCGCCGCCGCAAGTGGCCCATGGCCCGTGACACCAGGATGCGGCGCAGCCAGGCGGGCCCGGCCTTCGCGTCCCTCAGCAAATGACGCTTCTCGTAGGCATCAGCCAGGGCGGCCTGCACCAGGTCCCTCGCCTCCTCCCCATCCCACACCAACCGCCGAGCCAGCCGCAGCAACACGCCCTGCTCCGCCTCCAGGAGCGCGTCGAAATCCAACGCGGCCACGGCGCGCGCTGGGCTTCCAGGCTCCTCCAGGGTGGCGGTACCCTTCACGGTGAAACGACCTCCTCGTCGGCTTCCACGGAATGAGGACGCACGAGGTCGGAAACCGGCATACTCGAATCGTGAGCTCATCAGAAATCCGCCGGATTCCAGCCGCCGAGACGCGCGGGCTGCGCCGCGCCGTCCTCCGTCCCCACCAGCCTCCCGAGGCGGTCGTCTATCCAGGGGATGACGACAAGGACACCCTCCACCTGGGCCTGTATGCGGAAGGCCGCCTGCTCGGAGTGGCCTCCCTGTACCGGGAGCCGCCACCTTACGCGCTGAAAGCCATCACCGCCTGGCGCCTGCGGGGCATGGCCGTGGAGCAGGGACGACAGGGACAGGGCCTGGGTGCGGCCCTGCTGAAGGCCTGCATGGAGCACGCCGTGACACAGAAGGGCACGCAGTTGTGGTGCAACGCGCGGTCGACGGCCTCGGGCTTCTATCGCTCGCTGGGCTTCGTGCCGCATGGAGACGCGTTCGAGCTGCCGGGCATCGGACCGCACCACCTCATGTCCCGGAACCTGGCGGAGTCCGCGCGATGACGTCGCCGCTGGACCTGGACGCGCTGCGGACCGCCATCGAGAACATCGACGAGGAGATCCTCGACGCGCTCCGCCGCCGCATGGACCTGGCGGATGACGTGGCCCGCTCCAAGCTGGCCACGGCCGCGCCGTTCAGGGACCAGCGTCGCGAGGACCTCCTGCTGCGCCGCATCCGCACCCGCGCCGCCGAGCACGGCCTGGACCCACACGAGGTGGAGCGCTTCTGGCGGCTGGTCATCGACATGTCCGTCGCGCGCCAGCAGGCGCTCGTCACGCGGCTGGACACCACCCCGCTGCGCGTGGGGTATCCGGGCGTCGAAGGCTCGTACAGCCACCTGGCCGCGCGTCGCCGCTATACGGGCCGCGCCGGGGGCGTGCTGCTCACCGGGTTCGACCACTCGCGAGATTTGGTGGAGGCGCTGCGTCGCGGGGAGATGGACCTGGCGCTGCTGCCGATTGAAAACACCACCGCCGGCAGCATGAACGAGACGTATGACCTGCTCGCCGAGGGCGGCGTGGTCATCACCGCGGAGCTGGTGAGCCAGGTGGACCATCGGCTGCTGGGCCTGCCGGGCGCGAAGCTGGAGGGTCTGCGCGAGGTGATTTCCCATCCGCAGGCCCTGGCCCAGTGCGAGGCGTTCCTGCGTGAGAAGTTGCCGTGGGCGCGCGCGGTGCCGGACGCGGACACGGGGGGCGCGGCGCAGAAGGTGCGTGAGCGCAACGACGCCACCGTCGCCGCCATAGCCAGCGAGACGGCCGCGCAGCGCTTCGGCCTGGAGGTGCTCGCGCGGGAGCTGCAGCCGGAGTTCGACTACACGCGCTTCGTGGAGGTGGGCCGCGAGGCCACGCCGCTGGCCCCGGGCGTGCCGTGCAAGACGTCGCTGCTGATGGTGCTGGAGCACAAGCCGGGCACGCTGGGGGAGATGCTCCAGCGGCTCACCCTGCGCGGCGTCAATCTGAGCAAGCTGGAGTCGCGTCCCATTCCGGGCAGCCCGTGGCAGTACCGCTTCTACGTGGACGTGGAGGGCCATGCGGCCTCCGCGCCGCTGACGGCCGCGCTGGAGGACATCCGGCCGCTGACCTCCTTCCTGCGCGTGCTGGGAACGTATGGCCGCGCCGAGGGGAGCCATGGCTGAGCAGTCCAGGCGCCGCGTCGGCTTCCAGGGAGAGCACGGCGCGTATGGAGAAGAGGCGCTGCGCGCGCTCTACGGACCGGACGTGGAGGCCATCCCCTGCCCCACCTTCCGCGCCGTCTTCGAGGCGGTGGCGGAGGGCCGCGTGGAGGCGGGCGTGCTCCCCGTGGAGAGTTCGCTGGGCGGGCCCGTGGTGGAGAACGTGGACCTGCTGCTGGAGCATGACCTGCAGATCTCCAGCGAGCTGTCGCTGCGCATCCACCACTGCCTCGTCGCGCCGCCAGGCCTCGTGCTGGAGGACGTCGAGCGGGCCCTTTCACATCCCCAGGCATTGGCGCAGTGCGCGGGCTACCTGCGACGGCGCGGCATCCAGCCCGTGGCGGAGGCCAACACCGCCGTCGCCGCGCGCAAGGTCGCCGAGCAGGCCCCGCCGCGCACGGCCGCCATCGCCAGCCGCGTCTCCGCGGAGCTGTACGGCCTGACGGTGCTGGAAGAAGGCGTGGAGGACTCGCCCGACAACCACACGCGCTTCGTCACGGTGGGCGTCGCGCCGCCGCGCGCGTGGAAGCGTCGCAAGACGGCGCTGGCCTTCACCGTCCAGAACGAGCCCGGCGCCCTGTACCGCGTGCTGGGGGCCTTCTCCGGACGGGGACTGGAAGTGTCCCGCCTGGAGTCCCGGCCCCAGCGCCGCGCGTGGGAGTACGTGTGGTGCCTGGACGTGGACGGCGCGCTGGAGGACCCGCGGGTGCGTGAGGCGGTGGAGGCCGCCCAGGCGGCCTGCATCACCCTACGGGTCCTCGGCAGCTACGGCGTGGCCTGAGCCGCTACGCCGGGATGAGCTGGCTGCCGTCGCCGTTCTTCACGACGGACAGGTACGCCTCGCGGACAATCTGAGTGTAGCGCTGGAGCGACGCGAGCTGCTCCAGTCGCAGCGCCTGAGGGCCGTCGCACAGGGCCGCTTCCGGGTGCGGGTGGAAGTCCACCAGCACCATGGACGCGCCCGCGATGAGGCCCTGGCCAATGGAGTGGAAGATGTCCGGCAGGCCGTCCGGCGGCGCGTCCGCGCGGCCAATGGCGTGCGACGGGTCCACGCACACGGGCATGCGCGTGAGCCGGCGCACCACCGGCACGTGGGCGAAGTCCACCATGTTGCGGTGCGGGTCACCCAGGTGCGTCTTCACGCCGCGGAGGCAGAAGACAATCTTGGGGTTGCCCTCGCTCGCGATGTACTCGCACGCGTTGAGGGACTCCTCCAACGTAATCCCCATGCCGCGCTTGAAGAGCACGGGGAAGACGCGCTGCTGGCCAATGGACTTGAGCAGCTCGAAGTTCTGCGCGTTGCGCGTGCCCACCTGGAGCATGACGCCCGTGGCGTTGCCCGAGCGCTCCAGCGCGTCGCGAATCTCGTCGATATGCCGGGGGTGCGTCACCTCCATGGCGACGACCTTGATGCCGTGCTTGCCCGCGGACTCGAACACCCACGGAAGGCACGCGGCACCCAGCCCCTGGAACTCGTACGGGTTGGTGCGCGGCTTGTACGCCCCCATGCGCGTGGTGCGGATGTCGCAGCGCGCGAGCGCCGCCATCATCGAATCCACGTTCTCCTTCGTGTCCACCGCGCACAGGCCGGCGAACAACTGCACGGAGCGCTCGTCGAACGTCACGCCGTTGTAGTCGAAGCCCGTGGACGCCCGCTGGCCCTTGTGCCGGCCGATGACGCGGTACTTCTGCGAGACGCGCACCACCTGCCGCACGCCCGGAATCTGCTCGAAGACCTCCGTGGGAATCTGCGCGGTGGGGCCCAGCAGGTACACCTCCGTCACGGTGTACTCCGCGCCCTCCATGACGTGAGGCCGAGGCGTCACGCCCTTGTACTGAGAGGCGGCTTGGAGGACGGCGGACACCACGGACTCGGGGGAGTCCGGCTCGAGCATGACAATCATCTTCTGGATTCTCCGGGCAGTGTTTTCGTATTAATCTGGAATTGTAGCGCGGAATGCCCGCGCGGATGGGTAACATCGGGAGTGGGGCAATGCGTCCACGAAGGGCGTCATCCCTTCGAGGACGGGGATGAGCGCGCGTCGGGGCGCGCGGCCCCCTGTTCCGTCGCTCGCTCAGCCCCCCACGGGCCGCAGGCGCAGGGCGAGCTGGGCGTAGTGGTCTCGCTGGGCGGTGTCGCCCAGGTGCTCCCACACGTCGGACAGGGCCTTGGCGGCCTCGACGTAGGCGGGAGACAGCTCCAGGGCCAGCTCGAAGGTGTGGCGGGCCTGCCGGTAGCGCGCCTTGTCCGGGCGCCGAGGGCCCCGGGTGAGCAGCGCGTTGCCCCGCTCATAGACCTCGATGGCGGAGGCCTCGCGGTAGCCAGGGTCCGCGTTGAGCTGGATGGCGCGCTCCATCAACTGCGCGGCGGCCTCCGGCTCCCCCAGCTCCAACTGACAGAGGGCGGCGTCGCGATGCGGGTCCGCGGCGGACGGGTCCACGTCGATGGCGCGCTCGAAGCAGCGCAGGGCTTCTTCGGTGCGGCCCAGCCGTGCGAGCGAGGAGCCCCGCGCGGTGAGGGCCGGGAAGTGCTTGGGGTCCACGGCGAGGACCTTGTCGAAGGCGGAGATCGCGGCTTCGTGTTGGCCGGTCATCGAGAGCTTGGCGCCCTCGTTGAATGCCGCGAACAGCAACTTGGACATCGTGCCCCCAGGGCAAGGATTGCCCGGCCATCCAACGGCCGTTCGGCCAGCCTCTCACCGGTAAGCACCGGCTGGAAAGGCGTTCTGGGGGCTTCGATTTCGTCCGGCTGATGGGAGCCATCCGCTCCACTCCGGACACCGTCCATCAGAGACGCAGACCTACCTGGACTCCAGGCCAGAACAGGACGTCCCGGTCGGAGGTCTTGGAGAACTGGCTGAGCGACGTCACGGGTTCACCGTCCGTGGTGTGCATGACGTTGAAGGTAGGGCCGGCGATGATGGCGAAGCGGGAGGCCAGCTGGAAGCCCGCCATCAGCCGGGCCTGGTGCAGCAGCCGGTTGCCCTCGAACGCGCCGCCCCACTCGTGGATGTTGTTCGTCACCACGTCCACGTCGAAGAAGAAGCGTTCGGTCAGCGGTACGTGGCCGCCGATGCCCACACCCGTCGTCCAGTGGCTGGGGCCGCGCGAGTCCTTCACCGCGCCCATGCCGACGACGAGCGTGGTGTAGAGGTAGCGGCTGCCGACCTTGAGCGCGACGTTGGCGTAGTTGACGTCGCTGCCGTACGCCTCGACGTGGAACTGGCCGTTGCTCACGATGTTCAAGAGGCCCACCGGGACGCCGGACTCCAGGTCCTTCACCACGTTGATGAGGCCCAACTGCACGCCGTTCATCTTCCCCGCGACGTTGATGAGGCCCAACTGCATGCCGTCCACGTCACCGCCCATGTTGATGAGCGAAAGCTGCGCGCCGCGCGCCGAATCGGCCCAGTTCATGCCCACCGACATCTGCACGCCGGACATCTTGCCGCGCACCATGCTCAGGCCCACCGCGGCCTGGTAGCCCTCGAAATCGCCATCCACCCAGCTGGAACCCACCGCCATCTGCGTGCCGGACATCGACGTGCTGGACACGTTGGCGCCCACCGCGAGCTGGCCCAGCGTTCCGCCCTGCCGCGCGACGTTGACGCCCACCGCGAGCTGCATACCGCCCACCGGTCCACTGGCCCAGTTGCCGCCCACTGCGAGCTGCATGCCGTCCACCTCGCCGCGCACCACGTTGCCGCCGATGGCCGTCTGCACGCCGCGGATGGAGTCCGAGTTCCAGTTCGCGCCCAGCGCCATCGCGAAGCCATCCAGCCGTCCCAGGCTCGCCACGCCCAGCGACACGGAGAGGGCGTTGTCCACCTCGCCATTCGCGCCGAAGAGGTCGTTGGTCTGGAGCTTCGGAGCGAGCCCCAGGTTCAGGAAGCGGTAGGTGTGCCCCGCGCGGTCCACCGGCGTCACCATCGGCTGCGAGCCCGCGCCCGCGACGGGAGCGCCGCCGCGCATCGCGGTCAGCTCGCCCGCCATCGGCACGAAGGCGGTGTCGGCGAGCACCGTGCGCCCGCCCTCCCCCACCACCAGCGCGGCCTGGGAGCTGGCGCCGCGCGACTCGCGCATCACCGTGTAGCGACCGGGCTGCAGGCCCAGCTCCGTGGCGCGGCCCGCCAGCTTGTTGAGCTCCACCACCAGACGCCCGGGCTCGTCACGGACGTACAGCCGTCCCTCGACGCCCTCGCCCATCACCAGCACGGCCGACGTGGTGCGCAGGTCCGTCATCACCAGCTCGCCCGTGCCGGCCAGCTCGATGTCATAGGCGGGGTGCTGGGCGCCGGCGCGCGTGCGCTCGGTGCGCGCGAGCGTCTCATGGAAGGCGAACTGGTAGGCCTCGTGGAGCGTGACGCGCCCGTCGCCCGTGGAGTCGGCGGCGCCGCGCAGGCCGGACACCAGGTTGTGCGTGAAGAACGAGCCGCCGATGCGGTCGGACTCCTGCGACACCTCGTCCTCGGAGGAGGACGTGAGGATGGCGTGGCCGCGCACGGCGGAGGACGTGTCGACGAGGAAGGCGGGACGGCGCACGCCGCCCTTCTGACGCGCCAGCGTGCCGGAGGCGCACGAGTCGAGGATGGCGATGCGCACGTCGGCGGGGAGCTGCTCCAGCGCCTGACGCAGCTCGCGGTAGCCGAAGCGGTCCTTGTGCAGCAGCAGGCCCTCTTCGTCCGAGTGGCCCGAGTAGTAGATGAGCGCCTCGGTGCGAGCCCCCGGGGCCTTCGCCGCGCCGACCATGGCCTTGAAGCGCGCCAGCGCCTGCTCCAGCGCCGCGCGGTCTCCTTCCAGCATCATCAGCCGGTCTTGAGGCAACACTCCGCCCAGCTCCTCCAGCACGTTGCCGAAGGAGCTCGCGTCGGTGACGGCGTAGCGGAGCCGGGCACGGCCAGGGCCTCCATCGTTGACGCCCACCAGCAGCGCGAAGCGACGGACGGCGACGGGCGCGGGCGTGGCGGGAGCCGCCATGGCCAGCGTGGGAAGCAACAGGGACAGGAACAGGAGCGACCGCGGCATCACGGCACTTTCTCCAACGTGAAGGATGTCTGGGCCAGGGTACCCGGAAGCGGGAGCGGCCGGATGCTCGCCTCGGTGGGGTGACGGGCCAGCAGGCGCGCGGCCTCCAGCACGGACCCCACGTCCAGCGGCGAATCCGAGGTGACGAGGAAGAAGCGCTCGAAACCCGGTGCGTCATCGAGTTCGTAGGAATGCGTCAAGGACACCGCGTCTCCCGACTGAAGCTTCGTGGGCCCCACCAGGGTGGTGGGGTGATGCAGCGTCACAGCGCCTCGTCCGTCCACGGAGACCACCACGCCATGGCGATGGCCCCCGGAAATGTAGCTGAGCTGGAGCAGATCTCCGGTGCGGGCGGGCGTGTGGTCCGACAGCAGCTCCGGCGCTCCCGCGTCCTGCCGATACACCAGCAACCGGGCATCGCCCTTGATGCCCACCGTCTCGAGCAGCTCGACGCGCACGGGCAGCAGCGAAGGCGACTCCACCACGTCCTGCTGCGCGGACAGGAACAGCAGCACCAGGGACGCGGCCACCGGCATGCTCAGGGACCACCCGTGCCAGCCCTGGCGCTCCGGCTGCGGAGCGGCGTTCGCCTGGAGCTGGGCGGTGCGGAGGCGACGGGCCACTTCCCGGCTCACGGACTCGGGGGGGTGACGGGCCAGCGTCTCGCGCGAGTCCGACTCCAGCCGGGCGAGCCGCGCGGCCCCGTGGGATTCCTGCTCCAGCTTGGCGCGGGCGGCGGCGAGCGCGTCCGAGGGCAGTTCACCCAGGGCGATTCGCTCCAGCAGCCAGTCAGGGGTGCACAGGGCCATACTCACGAAGCCTCCAGCGCGGTCAGCGCGGCCCTCCATCCAGGCCACCTCCGCGTCCTCCGTTCCCTGGAACACCATGGCGTCGTGGATCTGTCACCCGCCATCGCCGGGTGGCGCAAACAAACGACACGTCACGGGCTCGACCTGAAGCGACAGGCCGGGTGCGGGGATGTGCGCCTGGGGCCAACTCAGAGCGTGAGGACCATCAGCTCCTCGTCGACATAGGCGCCGCCGATCTTCAGCGCCCGGGGCTCCACCCCATATGTCTGGAAGCCAACGGAGCGGTACAGGGCGTGGGCAGCGGCGTTGCCGGAGACGACGGCCAGGAGGAGCTGCTCGACGCCTGGGAGCTTTCGCCCCTCGGCGAGGATGGCGACGAGCAGCCGGCGGCCAACACCGCGTGAGCGAGCCTCCTCGGCCACGTACATGCCCCAGACGAAGGCCTTGTGCGCGGACTTGAGACGGGGCTCCCGGCGCACGCCCACCACTGCCACCAGCCGCGTCCCGTCGTAGGCCCCCAGCACCCGCTGCGAATCCGTCGACTCGAGCCGCCCGCGAAACACCTCCAGCGCGAACTGGGACTCCTCCTCGAACGAGGACCCGAAGGCCTCCGGGTGCTCCGTCAGCGAGCGCAGCCGCATCGCCCGGAAGGCCTCCACCTCGTCGGGAAACACCGGGCGGATGACGATGTCGCCCTCCCCGCTCGTGCGCCCTTCCTCCTTCAGCACCGCGGCGAAGCCCACGGTGAAGTCCGGGTAGCGCGGCAGCCAGCCCAGCTCCTTGAGCCGGGCATTGGAGATGGCCCTGTCACCGCGCAGGGACTCATGCAGCGTCTCCAGGGGCACACGCGGAGGCACCGACATGGCCAGCCGATGCGCCAGCCAGGTGACGGTCTCTTCCAGGGGCGCGGCGCGATCATCCGCCACGCAGTACAGGGCCCCGGGCGTTCCCTGCTCGAGCCCCGCGAGGATGGCCGCGCCCAGGTCATCCACGTGGACGCGGGAGATGCGCCCTCCGCGCTCCGGCAGGCGGAGGTTGCCGGACAGCAGGCGGGAGTGGGCACCGCGCCCGGGGCCGTAGATGCCGGCGATGCGCAGCACCATCGCTCCGAGCGGCAGGTAGCGCGACTCCGCTTCCAGGCGACCGAGTGACGAGGGCCAGGCGACGTCCACCGGCGTGTCCTCGTCCACCGCTCCCCGAGCGCTGCCGTAGACACCGGTGGAGGACAGGTACACGAGTCGCGCGGGAGGCCGGGCCGCGAGCGCGCTGGCGATGGCGCCGTCGAGCCCCGCCTCGGGTGGAACGGAGACGACGACGTGCGCGCCCTGCGTCTGGAGCAGCGCGTCTTCCAGCGAGGAGACGCGAGCACCCGCGCGCACCAGTTCCTCGCGTCGGGCGGAATCCCGCGTGGCCGCGAGGACGTCTCGTCCTGCCTGGGCCTGCGCCACCGCGAGTCGCGTCAGCGTGTAACCGGAGCCCAGGAAGACCAGGGAAGGAGTCATGCCCCCCGCGATAGCGAAAGCCGGGGGGCAAAGGCAAGCCGTGGCGTACCGATCACAGCTCCGCGCTGGCGCGCGGGTCGATGATTCCGCACTCCTTGATTTTGTAGAGCAGCGCCTTGTAGCTGATGCGCAGCTTGCCGGCCGCGCGCCGCTTGTTCCACGCGGTGCGCTGGAGCATGGCGAGGATGGCCTCGCGCTCGGCCAGCATCGCCGCGCGCTTGCCGATGTCCTTCAGCGACAGCTCTCCCGCCGGTGGAGGCGGAGGCGGAGGCTGCGGCACGTCGAACGGATTGACGTAGCGCGGCGCCGGAATCACGGAGTTCATCGGCTCCATCACCGCGGACGCATGGGCCTGGCTGTGCGCAGCCGCCGTGGTCGGGGACACGCTGCGCGAGGGCATCTCCAGCACCTGGACGGACGAGCCCTGGTGCCCACGCGGATGCTCCTCCACCGCGCGGTGCCCGTAGCCGCTGTCGTCGCCACCAAAGGCGGTGGGAAGGGACGGCGCGCTCGCCGGAGAGCGACCCGCGGCGTTGAGCTCATCGAGCACCAGCGTCGGGTCCTTGAGCACGCACAGCCGGCGCACCATGTTCTCCAGCTCGCGCACGTTGCCCGGCCAGTCGTAGTCCGCGAAGGCCTGCAGCACCTCCGTGGGCAGCTCCGAGACGCCGGTGATGTACTGGCGGCCGTACTTCTTGAGGAAGTGGTCCGTCAGCGGCACCACGTCCTCGCGCCGCTCGCGCAGGGGCGGCAGGCGGATGGCCACCACGTTGAGGCGGTAGTAGAGGTCCTCGCGGAAGTTGCCGAGCGCGATCTCCTTCTCCAGGTCGCGGTTGGTCGCCACCACCACGCGGCTGTCCACGCGGACGCTCTTCTTGCCACCGACGCGGAAGAACTCCTCGTCCTGCAGCACCTGGAGCAGCTTGGCCTGGAGCCGGATGGCCATCTCGCCAATCTCGTCCAGGAAGATGGTGCCCTGGTCCGCCAGCTCGAACTTGCCGGGCTTCTCCGCCGTGGCGCCCGTGAACGCGCCGCGCTCGTGTCCGAACAGCTCGCTCTCCAGGAGTTCGCCAGGGAGCGCCGCGCAGTTCACCTTGATGAACGGCCGTCCGCGACGCTGGCTGCGTGCGTGGATCTCCCGCGCGATGACCTCCTTGCCCGTGCCGGACTCGCCCAGGAGCAGCACCGGGACGTTCTCGTTCGCGATGCGCTCCACCAGCGCCCGCGCCCGTCTCATGGACGGAGACGAGGAGATGAGCACCCGGGATTCCGCCGCCGTGTCCACCGCCGGACGCGGCGCCAGGGGCGGAGGCACCACCTGGCGATCAGGCACGCGCGTGCCGAGCGCCCGGGCCAGGGCATCCTGCAACTCGTCATTGCCCAGGGGCTTCGACAGATAGTCGCTGGCGCCCATCTTCATGGCGCGCACGGCGTCGTCCGCGCCCGTCAGGCCGCTGAGCACGACCACGGGGGCATTGCCACCCTGGCCCCGGTAGCGACGCAGCACCTCCAGGCCACTCATTTCGGGCATCACGACATCGAGCAACACCGCGTCGAACGAGCCCCCCGCGAGCATCTCCAACGCCTGCGCGCCACTCCCCGCGCAGCGCACTTGATAGCCCGCGCTGCCGAGCAACTCGGACAGGAAGGTGCGAACCGACTCCTCGTCATCCACCACCAGCACCGCGATCCGATCCATCCCCTCGCCTCCGCTCGCCCTCTGCATCGAACCTCCGCCCATCCTCACACCGAGAGCCGGGTCATGGACCCGGCCATCCGACGAAACTCACGCGTGCGCCGCATGTCCTGCTGCGCCGCGCTCAAAAGCTGCTGAGGCGTGCCCACCGTGTCCGGGAAGCTCACCGCCCCCAGCTCCAACGTGGTGCGCACCACTCGACCGTCCACCTGGAAACGCGCCGACTCGAAGCGCGCGGCCACCCGCGACAGCATTACCGGCACCGCCTCCGCCGGAGTCCCCGGCAACATCAGCGCGAACTGGCTCTCACCCACCCGGGCCACCGCGTCCGCTTCCCGCACCGTCTGTCCCAGCACCACCGCGCTGTACACCAAGAGACGCTCCGCCATGCCGCGCCCGTACTCCTTGCGCATCGCGCTCCAGCCCCCGACCTCCGCGGAGATCACGGAGAAGCTCCCGCCATACCGCTCGCACCGGCGCACCTCCAGGCCCAGGAGCGAGAGCAGGAACGGTTTGTTGTAAAGCCCCGTCACCGGGTCATGCAGCGCCAGCGCCGTGTCTTCTTCCTCACCTGACGCCGCCCGCAGGACGGCCGCCTTCAGCCGCAGCTGCGCGTGCAGCTTCACCGCCAGCTCCGACCCGCTGCCCGACCGCGGCACGACGTCCACGCACTGCCCCTTCTCCAGACAGTGCTGGTAGGCCCCCACGTCGTGCGGGTCCACCATGTAGAGCAACGGCACGGTGCCCCGGCTGATCTGCCGCAGCCTCCTCGCCACCTGCACGGCGCCATAGTCCGGCGCCTGCACCGCCAGCAGCACCGCGTCCGGGCGGATGACCTCGAACAGCGGCACCGCCGCGTCGAAGCGAGTCACTGGCACCACCCGGAAGCCGGCCTCCCCGAGGAGCATCCGGGTCCGCTCCAGGTCGTCCGCCCGCGGCTCGATGAGCAGCACGGTGGGCGGCTGCGCCGCCTTCCCCACCCGCTTGCGTCTCACGCCCACCACGTCCGCCTCCCCACCAGAATTTTCTCCACCACTCCCCCGGCACGTGCCCGGAATTACAGTCCCCAGCCCTTCCCTGCTCTCTTCATCCCCCCGGATTTCCAAGGGAAGGGCGCTCGGCTACCCATCCTGGGCATCGGTTTTAGCAATGGACATGCCACCTTGGACCTCACGCAACCGGGCCTCCAGCTCGGCCTCGGTGACGTGGTGTTTGAAGGCGGGCACGTCGTTGATGACGATCACGGGGATGTCGTAGCGCCAGCGCTCGAAGAGCGCCGGGTCCTCCAGGATGGAGATGAGCCTCAGCTCGAAGGGGATGCGAGCGCGGACGGCGTCCACGACGTCGGCTGCCTTGTCGCAGAGGGAGCATTTGGGTTTCGAGTAGATCTCGACTCTCATGGCGGGCAGGATGGACGGTCGATGCGAGGTCTGACTGGTGACTTACCGACGATGCCCCTCAAGGACCTCGTCGTCTACCTCGGGAACCGTCGAGCCACTGGCTCGCTGAAGGTGGAGCGAGGGGAGGTCCGCAAGCAATGGGTCCTCCGTGATGGCCAGGTGATTTGCGCCAGCTCCAATCAGCATCGGGAGTACTTCGGTCAATTCCTCATCACCATGGGGCATCTGACGGAGGCCCAGCTCGAGAAGGCGTTCAGCACCCAGGCCCAGACGCGCGTCTTCCTGGGCAAGGTGCTGGTGATGACCGGGGTGGTGCCGGAAGCGACGGCGCGCTCGACGCTGAGCCACAAGTTCCGGGAGATGATGTTGGATGCCTTCCACTGGCGGGAGGGCGAGTTCACCTTCGAGGCGTCGGACACGGCGCCGGAGATCGCCGGCCTCGACATCGAGGTGGACCTGATGGACATCCACCGCGAGGGCGAGTTCCGGGAGACGGCATGGGAGGCCATCCGCGCGGTGTTCCCCTCCGGCGCGGTGCGGCTGTCCGTGGATGAACGCAAGCTGCCCGAGCGCAAGCCCGGCAGCATGGACGAGCGCATCGTCCAGCTCATCCAGGACGGCCTGAGCATCGACGGGCTTGCCAGGGCGCTGCATGCCACGGACTTCTTCCTCTATCAGCGGCTGTACGCGCTCTACCGGCTGGACGCGGTGAAGGTCTCGGACGAGGCCCCCGTGCCCGTCACGTCCGCGGTGGTGGAGGTGGAGAAGCCGGAGGACACGGGCGTCATCGGCTCGGAGTCGTCATCGGACGAGGTGCTCCAGGCGGCGCAGCTCTTCCTCGACGCTGGCAACGTGCGCGACGGCGAGGCGCTGGCGCGACGGGCGCACGAGATGTCCCCGACGTCCCGCTCGGTGGCGTTGGTGAAGGCAGCGCAGGAGAAGCTGCTGGCGGAGCTGCGCCGGGAGCTGATGGACGCGACGAAGGTGCCGGCGCTCCAGGTGTCGCCCGCGCATCTGAAGACGCTCCAGCTCACCGCGCCCGAGCGCTACCTGCTCTCACGCGTCGACGGCCGCCGGGACATCGCCGCCATCGTCCACGTGTCTCCGTTGCAAGAACTCGAAGCGCTGAAGTTCTTCCACGGCTTCGTGGACATGGGGCTGGTGAAGCTCACCGCGCGCTGACCGCGCGTCGAGTCGTCCTCCCGTGCGGTGCCTTGCCCCGTCAATGAAGCGGGACGCACGGAAGTGCATCCACGGCGGCGGCGTCCCAACGCGGGTGAAGCGCACCGCGCGGCGAGTCGTCCACCCGCTCAGTGCTTGCCCGCGGCGGACGCGGGCGCGGTCAGCTCCACGGGGGCGGGCACGCGCTCCAGGCCGAGCCGCAGCGCCTCGCGTCCCAGCCACGTGCCACGGATGCGCCACTTCGGGTCATTGACGATGAGCGCGGCCACGGCGACGCGCGGGTTGTCGCGAGGCGCGAAGCCGACGAACCACGAGTAGTCCCGGAACGGATTGCGGTCCGCGAGCGTGCCCGTCTTTCCCACGGCGTTGTCCACGCGGAAGTTGCGCTCGCGGAAGATGCCGCGCGCGGTGCCGTGCGTGACCGTCTCCTCGAGCATGTCCGTCAGCGCGCGGGCCGCCTCGGGAGTCAGCACGCGTTCGCCCTCGGGAGGCAGCAGCGAGCCCTGCTCCGGCTCCACCAGCACGGGGTCCACCCAGCGTCCGTCATTCGCGGCCACCGAGGCCAGCAGCGCGCCATGCAGGGGCGAGAGGTAGACGTCGCCGAAGCCGGCGCCCGTGTTGGCCAGGGCGAAGCCGTCCTCTGGCACGGCGGCGAGCGACACGTCCGTGGGCACCACGAAGTCAATCTCGCGGTTGAAGCGGAAGCGCGCGGCCATGCGCCGCAGCACATCCGCGGTGAGGTGCTTCTGCGTCAGCTTGGCGAAGATGACGTTGGCGCTCTTGCCCATCGCGAGCGCCAGCGAGTAGCAGGCCCCGTCGCGCTCGCTGTCCTCCAGGTGCTTCTCGGTGAGCCTCCGCTTCCCGCCGTGGAAGCACTCCTCCATGGTGGGCGTGACGCCGGCCTCCAGCAGCGCGCTGCCGGTGACGATCTTGAAGATGCTCGCGGCGGGGAACACCGCGCGGTAGGGCAGCCCTCGCAGCTCCGGCTGCGCCTGCGAATGTTCCGCGAGCGCCAGCACCCGCCCCGTCGAGGGCTCCAGCACCACGGCGGCCCCATATGGCACCTCGTAGTCGCGGAGGATCTTCGTCAGCGACGCCTGGAGCACCGGGTCCACGGTGAGCGCGCGCGTGTGCCCGTCCTTCTCCTTCACCACCAGCCGCTCGCCCTGCAGCTTCGCGCGAGCCATCAGGTCCGCGGCGCGAGGCATCGTCTGGAGCTTCGCCATGGGAGGCGCCGTCAGTCGCGAGGGCACCGGCGTGGGCGGCAGCAGCCCCGGCACCGTCACCAGCGTGGTCAACCCCGCATCGGCCCCACCCTGCACCGCGGCGGCCGCCACCGCCTCGGCCTCGGCGCTCGTTCCGCCGTCCTCTCCGCCAGCGGGAGACGGGGACGCGATGGTGCCCCCTCCTCCGGCATGCGCGCCCGGGTCGCTTCCCGAATCCCCCGCGCCCGAGATGGCCACACCGGCGCCGGACCCGCTCGCCGTCCCAGAAGGACCCGCCGTGGGTGTCGAGGCAGCGGCCTGACTCGCGCCATTCGCCCCCGTTCCAGAGTCACTGGCGGCCGGGGCCTCGACGGAGGCGCCCCCCTGGACGGGTTCTTGGGCCCCCAGGAGCAGAGCGAGGGGAAGCAGCGCGGCGGCGGACAGGAGGCGGCGGCGAATCGTCATGTGCGGCGCGAGGGGGGCGGCTGAGAGGGGGGCAGGAGCAGCACGCGAATCCTAGCGGCTGGAGGCTCGCTGTCCACGGACGCTTCCCTGCCCGCCTGATTGCCGCTCCTGTCAGAAACTTGGCGGTGGAGTGTGCAAGTCCGATAGGGTCACCCACACTTTGGACGGACTGAAAGAAACCCTGGTCATCTGGGGCGCCGAGCTTCAACGGGCCGTGCGCAGTGGTCGCGCGGTGGTGTTGCTCGGGCTCTACAGCATGTTCTCCGCGCTGGTGCTGCTGGTGATTGGCAAGCTGACCAGTGACCTGCGCACCGCGATGAACGAGCGGCTGGCGGGCGCCGGTGCCGACGCGGAGTCGGCCACGAGGCTGATGGAGGAGACGCGCAAGGGCGTGCTGGGCTTCCTCACCAGCAACGACACCTCGATGATGGAGGCGCTCGCGCAGGTCCCCATCGAGGTGCTGCTCGTCTTCAAGGTCACCCTCTTCTTCCTGCCAGCCTACGTGGCGCTGATGGGGTTCGATCAGATCAGCGGCGAGGTGGCCCCCCGCTCCATGCGCTACCTGACGGTGCGCGCGCGGCGCTCGTCGGTGCTGCTGGGCAAGTTCCTGACGCAGGCGGCGCTGCTGGTGGGGCTGGTGCTCGTCATCGACCTGGCCATCTTCATCTACGCGCGCATCGCCAACCCCGACTTCGGCTCCGCGGCGTTGATCATCAACCTGCTCAAGTTCTGGTTCGCCGCCATCGTCTTCTCGCTGGCGTACGTGGCCCTCACCACGCTGTGCTCCAGCCTCTTCCGCACGCCCGGGGTGAGCCTGGTCTTCAACTTCATCCTCCTGTTCGTCTTCTGGCTGATGGACACGGTGGGCCGGGCCTCGGGAGAGACGGGCGCGCTGCGCTTCCTGCGCTACCTGTCGCCCTCCAACTACGCGGGGGACCTGTTGCACCCGAAGTTCACCGAGTTCGGCATCAGCGGCGCGGCCTACGCGGGCTTCGCGACCCTCTTTCTTCTGGGCGCCTACGGGGCCCTGCGCGCGAGGGACCTGTGAGCGACCTGGCCATCGAACTGTTCGGCATCACCAAGCGCTTCGGCCCGAAGGTCGCCGTCAACGGCGTCAGCTTCTCGGTGCCCCGGGGCGCGGTGTATGGCCTCATCGGCCCCAACGGCGCCGGCAAGACCACGACCTTCTCCATGATGTGTGGGTATCTCTATCCCTCCGAGGGCACCCTCAAGATCATGGACGTGGACCCCTCCACGCCCGGGGCCCTCAAGGGCCGCGTCGGGGCACTGCCGCAGGACGCGGTGCTGCCCTCGGGCTGGGAAGTGGGCGCGCTCCTGACGTACTGGGCGAAGCTGTCGGGGCTCGCGACTCCGGAGAACGAGGCCCGTGAAGCGCTGGAGCAGGTGGGGCTGATGGACGCGTGGAAGGTCCAGACGCAGGCGCTCAGCCACGGCATGGCCAAGCGCACGGCCATGGCGCAGGCGCTGATGGGGCGCCCGCCGCTGGTGCTGCTGGACGAGCCCACCGCCGGCCTGGACCCGCGCATCGCCGCGCAGGTGCGTCAGGTCATCAAAGACATGAAGGGCAGACAGACGGTGGTGGTCTCCAGCCACAACCTCCAGGAGCTGGAGGAGCTGTGCGACGCGGCCGCCATCCTCGACAAAGGCAGTCTCGCGCAGGCGGGCACCATGTCCGAGCTCACCGGACAGGGCGCGGAGTTCCGCGTGCAGATCGCCAGCGGCATGGTCATCCCCCCGGAGCTGACCACCCTGCCCGACGTCACCGACGCACGCATGGACGGTGAGGGAATCCTCGTCGTGCGCTTCGGCGGACAGGCGAAGCCCGAGGAAGTCATCAGCCGCGTGGTGGCCCACCTGCTCCAGAGCGGCGTGCTCATCCTCGGCGTCAGCCGCGGCCGGCGCCTCGAGGACCGCGTCCTCCAGCTGCTCTAGAGAGGGAGTGCGCTCGGGCGTCAGCCCGCCTTGCGCACCCAGCCCACGTAGCTCGTCCCTCTGCGCTCCAGACGGACGAGCTCGTGGCCCGTCGCTTCACACCAGGCGGGCAGATCCGCCTCCAGCCCCCGGTCCGTGGAGATGAGCTCCACCAGGGCGCCGGCGGGCAGGCGCCTCATCACCTTGGCGATCTCCAGGATGGGCACGGGGCAATATGCCCCAGAGGTGTCCACGCGCGCTGCGATGTCCATTCAAGGACTCTCTCGCACCGCGCAGATCCGAGCATGCGGAATTTTTCCGAGAACCGCCCAGTTTCCGGGCCCCTGAGGGGCCTGCTCGTCGAGCGGAGCGCGTCTCCACTCGGCTTGCGTGTCTGGAAATCCCTCTGTTAAGTACCCCGGCCCTCTCAATCTTTCTCGCACATCCACGCTCGGGGCCGGAGTCGGACCTATGGCGAAGGAGCAGAACCCACCCATGAAGCCCAATATCATCGTGGCCCTGCTGGTCGGCCTGGTGCTTGGTTTCGTTGGCGGCCGTGTGTACAGCGGCCCGTCCTCGAAGACCGATACCACCAAGCCCGCTGCGCAAGCTGGTCAGGCCAACCCCGCGCGTCGTCCGGTGGACCCCACCGTGTTCAAGGTTCCCATCGAAGGTTCCCCCACCCGGGGTAACGCCGATGCCCTTGTCACGATTGTGGAGTTCTCGGATTACGAGTGCCCCTTCTGCAGCCGCGCCAATGTGACGGTGGAGAAGCTTGAGGAGGACTACGGCAAGAAGCTGCGCGTGGTGATGCGTCAGAACCCGCTGTCCTTCCACCCCCGCGCCAAGCCGGCGGCCCTGGCCGCCCTCGCGGCCGGTGAGCAAGGCAAGTACTGGGAGATGCACGGCAAGCTCTTCGCCAACCAGAAGAAGCTCGATGACGCGTCCCTGCAGCAGTTCGCGCAGGAGATTGGTCTGGATCTGGACAAGTGGAAGGCCGACCTGACCAGCCCCAAGCTGGCCGAGGCCATCCAGCGGGACCAGGCCCTGGCGAGCCAGCTCGGCGCGAGCGGCACCCCGGCCTTCTTCATCAACGGCCGCTTCCTCTCCGGCGCGCAGCCCATCGACAACTTCAAGGCCCTCATCGACGAGGAGCTGGGCAAGGCCGAGGCCCTGGTGAAGGGTGGCGTTCCCGCCAGCCAGGTGTACGCGAAGATCATCGAGAAGGGCGCCGAGCGCGCCGCGCCGAAGGCGGCCCCGCAGCAGCAGGCGCCCGCGGTGCGGAAGATCGACGTGCCGGCCGACGCGGCCGCCTTCGGTCCCGCCACCGCCAAGGTGACCATCGTCGAGTGGTCCGACTTCGAGTGCCCCTTCTGCAGCCGCGCGGGCCCCACGCTCGCGCAGATCAAGAAGGACTACCCGAAGGACGTGCGCGTGGTGTTCCGTCACCAGCCGCTGCCCTTCCACGCCAACGCGAAGCTGGCCGCCGAGGCCTCCGAGGCCGCCAACGAGCAGGGTCGCTTCTGGGAGTTCCACGACAAGCTCTTCGCCAACCAGAAGGCGTTGGATCGCGCCTCCCTGGAGAAGTACGCGCAGGAGCTGGGCCTGAACGTCGCCAAGTTCAAGGCCGCGCTGGACAGCGGCAAGTACAAGGCGAAGGTCGAGGCCGACAGCGCCGCCGGCACCGCCGTGGGCGCCAGTGGGACGCCGACGTTCTTCGTCAACGGCCGTGAGCTCGTGGGCGCGCAGCCCTTCGACGCCTTCAAGCGCCTCATCGACGAGGAGATCGCCAAGGCCGACAAGCTGCTGGCCTCCGGCACCAAGGCCGAGGAGCTGTACGCGAAGCTGAACGCGCAGAACGTCGCCGAGGCTCCGGCCGCGCCTCCCGCGGGCGCCCCCGCCGAGCCGCCCGTGCAGAAGGTGGACGTGGGCAACGCCCCGGTGAAGGGCCCGAAGAACGCGCCCGTCACCATCGTCGCCTTCTCCGACTTCGAGTGCCCCTTCTGCAGCCGCGTCGTCCCGACGCTCAAGCAGATCGAGGAGCAGTACCAGGGCAAGGTGAAGGTGGCCTTCAAGAACCAGCCGCTGCCCATGCACGGCAACGCCAAGGCCGCCGCGGCCGCCGCGCTGGCCGCGCACGAGCAGGGCAAGTTCTGGGAGATGCACGACAAGCTCTTCGCCAACCAGCGCGCGCTGGACCGCGCGTCCCTGGACAAGTACGCGCAGGAGCTGGGCCTGAACGTCGCCAAGTTCAAGGCGGCCCTGGACGAGAACAAGTTCGCGGCGCAGATCGACGCGGACGCCGCCGAGGGCTCCCGCCTGGGCGCCACCGGCACCCCCACGTTCTTCATCAACGGCCGGACGCTCGTGGGCGCCCAGCCGCTGGACGGCTTCAAGCGCATCATCGATGAGGAGCTGAAGAAGGCCGGCGCCGTCGCGGCGGACGGGAAGTAATCCGCTCCACCGGGCTGCTTCTCGAGCCCTGAAGCACCAGAGGCCGTCGGACCGACAAGGTCCGGCGGCCTCTTGCTTTGGACGACAGAGGAAGGACGCTCAGGAGACGGCGATGGCGTCGATCTCCACCTTGGAGCCGCGGGGCAGCGCGGCCACCTGCACGGTGGCGCGGGCCGGCGGCGCGCCGGTGAAGTAGCGGCCGTACACCTCGTTCACCTTGGCGAAGTCACCCAGGTCCGTGAGGAAGATGGTGCAGCGCACGACGTGGCTGAAGTCCAGCCCGCCCGCCGCCAGCACCGCCTGGAGGTTGAGCATCACCCGCTCCGCCTGGGCGACGACGTCCCCCTGCACCATCTCCATGGTGACGGGGTCCAGGGGAATCTGTCCGGAGAGGAAGGTCAGCTTCCCGGCGTCCACCTGCACCGCCTGCGAGTACGGGCCAATGGCCTTGGGAGCCTGGTCCGAGTGAAGAGTCTTCCGAGCCATGGAGCGCACCTCGAGGGTTCGGGCGGCCCTGAGAGACAGGCCGCCGGATTTCTCGGGCGCTCTAGCACGAAAGGCGGCGGATTAGATTCGCTCCACGGAGTAGACGCCGCTCAGTCGCTCGATGGTGCGCATCAGGTCCGTGAGTTGCTTCAGGTCCGAGATGATGACCTCGAAGGTGTTCACCGCCCGGTCATCGCCCGTGGCCCGACAGTTGGCCTGGGAGATGTTGACGCCCTTCTTCGAGAAGATGTTGGAGATGTCGGCCAGGAGACCCGTCCGGTCCGCCGTCAGTACGCGCAGGGTGACGGGGCGCTTGAAGTCACCCCGCACGTCCCAGCTCACGTCCACGCGCCGCTCGGGGTCCGTCGCCAGCGCCTTCTCGCAACCCACCGTGTGCACCGTGACTCCCCGTCCCCGGGTGATGAAGCCGGCGATGGGGTCGCCGGGGACGGGGTTGCAACACCGTCCGAAGCGCACGAGCACATCGTCCACGCCGCCAATCTGCACGCCGCTGCGGTTGCTGCGGCCCACCAGGCGCTTGGCCAGGTCCGTCACGCGGGACAGCCCGGGGAGCATGGAAGAGGCCCCCGCGTGCGAGCCGTTGCCGGAGCCATCGCCTCGGGGCGTGGCCTCCGCTTCGTTGCGCTTCTCCTCGGGGACCAGGCGCTGCACCAGTTGCTGCGGCGTCACCTTGCCGTAGCCGATGGCCACCAGCAGGTCGTCTTCGATCCGGAAGCCCAGCTCCTCGGCGACCTTCTTCACCTCGCCGGACTTGAGCAGCTTGTTGAAGTTGAGCTGGAAGCGCTTGAACTCGCGGTCCGTCAGCTCGCGGCCCAGTTGCAGGCTCTTCTCGCGCTGCTGCTGCTTGATGAAGCCGCGGATGCGCTGCTGCGCGCGGCTCGTCTTGACGAAGGTGAGCCAGTCCTTGGACGGGTGCTGCTGCGGGCTGGTGAGCACCTCCACCGTGTCGCCGTTCTTCAGCTTGTAGCGCAGGGGAACAATCTTGCCGTTCACCTTCGCGCCCACGCACCGATTGCCCACATCCGAGTGGATGGCGTACGCGAAGTCCACCGGCGTCGCGCCGCGCGGCAGCGAGCGCACGTCGCCCTTGGGCGTGAAGACGAAGACCTCGTCGGTGAAGAGGTCCACCTTCACCGTCTCGAGGAACTCCTTCGGGTCCTTCAGGTCCTGCTGCCACTCCATGAGCTGGCGCAGCCAGGCGAACTTCTCGTCATCCTTGGAGATGACGGCCTTGCCCTCTTTGTACTTCCAGTGCGCGGCGATGCCTTCCTCGGCGATCTTGTGCATCTCCGCGGTGCGAATCTGCACCTCCACGCGCTCGCTCAACGGGCCAATCACGGTGGTGTGCAGCGACTGGTACATGTTGGGCTTCGGAATCGCGATGAAGTCCTTGAAGCGACCTGGCACCGGCTTCCACATCTCGTGCACCAGGCCCAGTGCCTCGTAGCAGGCGGGCGCGGCGGGGGAGATGATGCGGAAGGCGATGATGTCGTGGATCTGATCGAAGTCGATGCCCTGCGACTTGATCTTCTTGTAGATGCTGTAGACGTGCTTGAAGCGGCCGGAGACCTCGCCCTTCAGTCCGCGCTCCGCGAGCTTGGAGCGGATGAGGTCGCAGGTGTCCTCGATGTACTTCTCCCGCTCCTTCTTGCGCTTGTTGAGCTTCTCCTGGAGGCCGAAGAACTCCTGTGGCTTCACGTAGCGGAAGCTCAGGTCCTCCAGCTCCGTCTTGATCCAGGAGATGCCGAGCCGGTTCGCCAGGGGCGCGTAGATGTCCAGCGTCTCCTGGGCGATGCGCGCCTGCTTCTCCTCGTTCATGTGGTCCAGCGTCCGCATGTTGTGCGTGCGGTCCGCCAGCTTCACGAGGATGACGCGGATGTCCTGCGCCATCGCGATGATCATCTTCCGGAAGTTCTCCGCCTGCTTCTCCTCCTGGGAGAGCGTGGCGGACGCGGAGAACTTGGACAGCTTGGTGACGCCGTCCACCAGCTGGGCCACCTCAGCGCCGAACAGCTCCGTGAGCTCCTCCGCGGTGGCGAGCGTGTCCTCGATGGTGTCGTGGAGCAGACCGGTGACGATGGACGCCTCGTCCAGCTTGAGGTCCGCGAGGATGCCGGCCACCTCGAGCGGGTGGACGAGATAGGGCTCGCCTGACTTCCTCAGTTGGCCCTGATGCACCTTGGCCGAGTAGACGTAGGCCTTCTTGATGATGTCCAGGTCGGGGTCCGGGTGGTACGAGGAAACCCGTTGGAGGATGTCGTTCAGGCGGATCATCGAAGCAGGGGGAATCGTAACTTCGTGCCGGAGGGGGGGCAACGTTGCCCCACGGAACCTGTCACATTTCTCTTCCGGGCTTGTCCCACCCATCGCGTTCGCTTTCGTTGACCCGACGTTTTACGCGCCCGTAGATTCTGGTTCGCCCATGTCACAGCTCTTGTTGTCGGCTCTCTCCGTGGTCTGCCCGAACTGTGACGGGTTCAATCCGCCGCGCTCGGCCTCTTGCGTGCTCTGCGGCCAGGCTCTCGGGGATGCCCCGGCCGCTCGGCCTGCCGCCGCGAAGCCCGCGGCGACGGCGCGCCCACCCGCCGCGACGCCCCAGGGGGGCCGGCCCGCGGCCGTGGCCTCCTTCCCTGGCCCCCGGCCGGCGGAGCCCGCCAGCCCCCCCGTCACGCCGCCTCCGCCCAGCGCCATCCCTCCGGGAATGCGCCCCTCGGCCCGGACGCCGCCTCCGACGGCCGCTGCCGGGTTGATGGTGGAGCGGCCCGCCGCCACCCGCCCCCCCGCTCCGACCGCGCCTCCGGCGACCCCTCCCTCCCTGTCCCCTCGAGGCACCGCGCCCGCAGGGCCCGCCAACACGCGTCCGCCGCCCCCGGTGCCCGACTCCGCCCTCCCTGGCCGGACAGGTGCCACGGCGCCCCCCGTCGCGGCTCCCCGCCCCGCCCCCGCGGCCTCGCGCTTCGGACTGGCGGTCATCGCGGGTTCGACGCGGGGTCAGCGCTACAAGCTGCCCGTCACGGGCTGTGTGGTGGGCCGCCAGCGAGGCGCCATCCTCTTCCCGGATGACGGCTTCGTGTCGCCGCTGCACGCCACCTTCCTGGTGAAGGACGGCGCGCTCTTCGTGCGGGACGAGTCCAGCGCCTCCGGCGTGTTCGTCACGGTGGCGGGCACGGAGGCCATCACCGCGCGCACCCACTTCAGCGCGGGGCAGCGGTTGTTCCGCTTCACGGGCCGACTGGAGACACCGGCGCCGGTGGCCGGTCGCCCCATCGTCTACGGCGCCCCCGTGCCGCTCGGGCAGGCCGTGTACGGCGTGGAGGAGGTTATCTTCGGTGGCAGGGGAGGCCGCGCGGTGGTGACAGCCGCCCCGCTGCTCACGCTGGGACAGGCGCACTGCGACCTGAGCTTCCCGGGGGACGAGGGCCTCGCGGGTCGCCACTGCGAGCTGTCCCCCACGCCGACCGGAGCGCTGCTGCGGGACTTGTCCGGCGGCCTGGGCACCTACGTGCGCATCCCCGCGGGCGAGGAGCGCCCCCTGCGTCCAGGAGACCGGGTCCGGCTGGGGCAGCACGTGCTCCAGGTCGAAACGCTCGGTTAGCGCGAGCGGCCCGGGGCACCTCGCCCCATGCGCTCGCTGAGACGACGCGCAGCCATTGCGAGCACCTCTGGTGTCCGCGCGTCACGTCTTCGTTGAGACGGCGCACGGCCATTGCGAGCACCTCGGGGCACCGCGCCTCATGTGCTCGCTGAGACGGCGCACGGCCATGGCGAGCACCTCTGGGTACGCGCGTCACGTGTTCGTTGAGACGACGCGCGGCCATTGCGAGCACCTCCGGGGTACCGCGCCTCATGTGCTCGCTGAGACGACGCGCGGCCATTGCGAGCACCTCCGGGAGCACCGCGATTCATGTGCTCGTCGAGAGAACGCACTGCCCTTGCGAGCACTGATGGTGTCCACGCGTCACGTGTTCGTTGAGACGACGCACGGCCATTGCGAGCACCTCCGGGAGCACCGCGCATCATGTGATCGCTGAGACAGCGAGCTGTCGTTACGAGCGTCTCGGGGCACCCGCGCGTCACGTGTTCGTTGAGACGATGCTCGGCCATTGCGCGCTTCGTGGGCACCGCGCGTCACGTGTTCGTTGAGACGATGCTCGGCCATTGCGCGCTTCGTGGGCACCGCGCGTCACGTGTTCGTTGAGACGATGCTCGGCCATTGCGCGCTTCGTGGGGCACCGCGCGTCACGTGTTCGTTGAGACGATGCTCGGCCATTACGCGCTTCGTGGGCACCGCGCGTCACGTGTTCGTTGAGACGATGCTCGGCTATTGCGAGCGTCGTGGGGCACCGCGCCTCGTGTGTTCGCTGAGACGGCGAGCGGTCGCTGTGAGCATCTCGGGGCGCGGGCGCGTCACCTGTTCGCTGAGACGACGCGCGGCCATTGCGAGCACCTCTTCTGGGTCCGCGCATCACCTGCTCGCTGAGACGACGCGCGGCCATTGCGAGCACCCGTTTGGGGGCCACGCGTCGCGTGTTCGCCGAGACGACACGCTGCCTGTCCTCCCGCGCGAGTGGTCCCGGGGTACCGAGCACCGCGTACTCGAGGGAGAGACACCCAGCCTGTCCTCCCGCGCGAGTGGTCCCGGGGTACCGAGCACCGCGTACTCGAGGGAGAGACACCCAGCCTGTCCTCCCGCGCGAGTGGCCCCGGGGTACCGAGCACCGCGTACTCGAGGGAGAGACACCCAGCCAGAGCAAGCGTCTCGGGGGAGTCGAGTGGCGCCTCGCTACGGACTCGACGGGCGGGCCACGGTGCCCCCCAGGCGCTGCTCAATGAGGGGCCTGGCCTTCGAGTTCGACACCTCGCGCAGATGCCGCGACCACCAGCCCCTGGCCTCGTCGAGCTGATCCTGCTGCCAGTACAACTCGCCCAGCTTGAGGGCCAGCTCCGGGTCCGGGTTGCTCTGGAAGGCGTCCTTGTACTTCGACTTGGCGAGCCCCAGGTCGCCGCGCTCCAGCGCCTGATCTCCCGCCTGCGCATGGCGGCTGGATTCCTCCAGGTTGCGATTCGCCGCGGGGATCTGCTGCTCGTAGAGCGGCTGCTCGGAGTCCCCCGCCGTGCTCCCGACGTTCCCGGGAACGGGCGCGTTACGCGGCAGCGAGAAGGGGGAGACAACGCCCGGCTTCCCCCCGCCGTTCAAGTAATAGAAGTAGTACGCGAAGAAGAGGCCCGCGCCGACCACCAGCAGCACGGTGAGCGACTTGAAGAAGAAGCCCAGCCCTCCGCCACCCACCCCGGGCTGGGTGGGAATGATGGAGTCCGTCTTCTCCCGCGTCGCGGGCATCGCGTCGGCATTGGAGGGCAGCGGCGAGAGCACGTCTGGAAGCGCGCGGACGGTGGCTTCAACCGTCACCTCGCTGCCCCACCCCGGAGCCGTGGCGTCACGACTGTCGTCGTTGCGTCCCGTCGACTTGCGCGGCAGCGGCGCGAGCACCGCCGAGGGCTGGGGCCGCCGAGGAGGCGCCTCCGAGCGACGACGCTCCTTCTCCACCGCCATCAACTCAGCGCGGAAGGCCTCCGCGTTGGCGGGCCGGTCATCCGGGCTCTTGGAGAGCGTGCGCAGGATGAGCCGCTCCATCGCAGGGGAGATGCGCGCGTCGGGCCGGCGCCGCGTCGGGGGCGGCGGCTCCTCGGTGAGGTGCTTGGTGGCGAAGCCCACCGCCGAGTCCGACTCGAACGGCAGCAGGCCCGTCATGAGCTGGTAGAGGATGACACCCACCGCGTACAGGTCCGAGCGGTGGTCCAACGTCGCGCCGCGCGCCTGCTCCGGCGACATGTACTCGGGCGTGCCGCAGACGAAGCCCGCGCGCGTGAGCGCCGGTCCGTCGTCGGTGGAGTCGGTGATCTTCGCGATGCCGAAGTCGAGCACCTTGACGAAGTCCGGCTCGTTGCGCCGCTGCTCCACCATGATGTTCTCGGGCTTGAGGTCCCGGTGGATGACGCCCGCGCCGTGCGCGTCCGACAGCGCGCCGAGCACCTGGCTCACGATGCGCACCACGCGCCCCTCGCCCAGGGGCCACTCGCGGCTGAGAATCTGGTGCAGGTCCTGCCCCGCCACGTACTCCATGGCGATGAAGAGCGCCCCGTCCTCGGCCTGGCCGAAGTCCAGCACGCTGATGGAGTTGCGGTGGTTCAGTCGGCTGGCGGCCTTGGCCTCGCGCTGGAAGCGCGCCACGGTGCGCTCGTCCGACAGCAACGTGTGCCGGAGCACCTTGAGCACCACGACCTTGTCGAGCGAAATCTGCCGGGCTCGGAACACCCGCCCCATGCCGCCCTCGCCAATGAGGGCCTCGACCCGATATTTCTGGGCAATGGTCAGGCCGACGTAGTCGTCAGCATCCGGCGTGCGCACGAGGGTCGCACCGCAGGCCGGGCAGAAACGGGAGGATTCTTGGGCGTCAGCGCCGCAGGAGGGGCAGTGCAAGTCAACTTCCCCGAAGGGTGGGTCACGGAGTTCACCACGTCGCTCGGGTACTGAGCAAGCCGCTCGCAAGACGAGCAACCTCGCGTCACCCCTGGTAGAAACGCGGAGCCCTCATGGAAGCGATGGAATACTGCCCCCGCTGTGATACCGAAAACCCCCGGGACGCCACCGTCTGCCGAGCGTGCGGCTCGCCGCTGCGCTCCGGAACGATGGTCATGGCCGTGGCCAGCCTGTCCTCCCGCCCCCAGGTCTCCATCCGCGTGGTGCGGGCCGACGGCGGCCCCGAGTCCGTCGTCCGCATGCAGCGAGACACCCTCACCTGCGGCCAGCAGGGGGAACTCTCGCTCCCGGACGACCCCTTCATCATGCCCGTCCAGATGCGCTTCTTCTTCTCCGGCTCGCGCCTGGCGGTAGAGGACGTGGGCGGCGCCAACGGCGTCTTCGTGCGGCTGCGCCAGGAGCGCGAGCTGTCACCCGGCGGTGAAGTGCGCCTGGGACGTCAGCGGCTGGTGCTGGAGCCCATCCCCACCGCGACGCAGGGGCCTGGAGGAACGCAGATCTGGGGCTCGCCGGATCCCGGCTACCGCCTGCGGCTCATCCAGTTGCTGGAGGGGGGACTCCGGGGCGCGGCGTATCCGCTTCGCGAGGGCGACAACCTGCTGGGACGCGAGCAGGGTGACCTCACCTTCCCCACCGACGGCTTCGTCTCCGGGCGTCACGCGGTGCTGCAGGTCCGCCAGGACCGGCTGACCGTGCGTGACGTCGGCTCGTCGAACGGCACCTTCATGCGGCTGGCCGGCCCCACCTTCGTGGACAACGGCGACCACTACCTCATCGGCCGACAGCTGCTCCGGGTGGAGATCCAAGCGCCCCTCGCCTGAGGCGGCGCCGTTCTTCCCCGGACTCACCCGGGCCGCACGGGGGATTCCCGCGCGGCCCTGGGCTCCCACGGCACTCAGCCGTAGGACTTCTCTTTCTTCTCCTGCTCCTCCTTGCAGCGGATGCAGAGCGTCGTCACCGGACGTGCCTCCAACCGCTTGGGGGAGATGTCCTCTTCACAACGCTCGCAGACGCCGAACGTGCCGTCTTCGATCCGGGTCAGCGCCCGATCAATCTTCTGCAGCAAGAACTTCTCTCGGTCCCGCAGTCGGAACACCATTGACTGCGCGTACTCGGAAGAGGCCAGGTCAATCTCATCGGGGAGGTCGTCCGTGTCGAAATTCGACTCCTCCACCAGGGTCTTCTTGGCGCTCTCGAGCAGGCTCGTCTTGCTGTCCTCGAGCATCTTCTTGTAACGCTTGAGATCTTTCTGGTTCACAGCCTTCGCTCCAGTGCGCGAGGGTTTTTGGGCCCTGTCCCCCAAAAAACGGGCCCGAAAGCTTTATTCAGAGAGCCGTCGGTGTCAAGCTGACCCAGTCACGACTGCGGGTGAACGGGAGGGCGGTTGAGCGAGAACACGAAGTTTGATCGGGAGTTCCTGCGCTCGGCCCTCTCGCTGGCCGCCAAGAGCGATGTGGATCATTTTCTCTACATCTGTGACACGCCCATCCCTCCCGAGGAACTCCGGGGCCGGCCTGCTCGCAAGAAGCTCGTGTATGCGGTGACGCTGGACAAGCTGGCACAGGAGCACCTGCTTCGGAAGGTCCGTGCGCTCGTCATCCCCGCCTACGACTATTCGCGCACCGAACGGGTGAAGGTGGCCCTCGTCTCCGCGCTCTCGCAGGGAGCGTTCAAGGAAGGCGACCTGGTGCTCTGCATGACGGGGCGTGTGGGTCGTGCTCCCGATACGCTGATGCAGATGCGGATTGGTGGGTCGCTGGATGATCGGCTCGCGATTGAAGGCGTGAAATTGGGCGAGGAGTTTAACTCCCAGGTGGTGGACGCGCTCATCCAGTTGGCGCTCCAGATTGGTCAGGAGGGCTTCGAGGGTCATCCCATCGGCACCATCATCACCATCGGCGACCACACGACGGTGCTGGAGAAGAGCCGGCAGATGACCATCAACCCGTTCCAGGGCCTCTCCGAGGCCGAACGGAACGTGTTGGACCCGAAGATTCGCGAGGCCATCAAGAACTTCTCCGTGCTGGACGGAGCCTTCGTCATCCGCGAGGACGGCGTGGTGCTGGCCGCCGGACGCTACCTGTCCGCGCAGGACGAGATGGTGAAGATTCCGCTCGGCCTGGGCGCCCGGCACGCGGCCGCCGCGGGAATCACCTCTTCCACGGCCTGCATCGCGCTGGTGGTGAGCCAGACGTCCGGCGCGGTGCGCCTCTTCAAGGGCGGCAACATCGTCCTGGAGCTGCACCAGACGGCGCGCCGCACCTGAGACGGCTGGCTCAGTCCGCCTTTTCCCGGCGCTCCTCCCGGTAGACTTCCGCCAGTGCGTGCGCGCGCTCCACCTCGTCACGCGCCGCATCCACCACCAACGCTTGCTCGAAGCGGGCCACACGCTCCTTCAGCGCGTCGGTGACGATGCCGCCCAGGGTGAGGCGCGCGGAGGCGCTCTCCCGCTCGCGGCGCAGCTCCTCCACCCGGTCCCCCAGCTCCGCGGCGGCCTCCAGCAGCAGCTTTCCATCCGAGTCCGCGCGCTCCAGCGACTCCCGCGTGGTGGCCAGCAGGGCCTCGGCCTGGGTGGAATCCCTCGCGAGCACCCCCACGGCCTTCGAGTCCCCTCGCGACGCGGCGGTGGCATGGCGCGAGGCCAGGTCCTCCAGGCGGCGGGAGTAGCGCTCCACGGCGCGAGCAAGGTCCCCCTTCAGGGCGAGCAGCGTGGCCGCGGACTTGCGCAGCTCGGCGGCCTGCCGGTCCAGGTTCTCGAGCAGCTCGTCGAAGGCGACGAGCGGGTCCGCCGGGCCGGCGGGCTCCTTCTTCCGTTTCCAGAGGCCGAAGAACATGGCGTGGGCCGGAGACTACCCGAAGGGCCGGCACAACAGCCGCACCCGCGCGAGCGCATCCATCACCGACGGTCCACCCACGGACAGGGCCGCGAGGTACCGCGCCGGGGTCAGCCCATACACCGCCAACAGGTGCTGGAGGAGCACTACGCTCTCCGTGGCGCGCTTGTCCGCCGGAGCCAGCGAGGCGGCTTCCACCAGCGCGCCGAGGATGTCCACCACGCGGCCCACGACGTCGGAGCCGGGCACCTGCCCGCCCTCGGGGCGCGGCGGTGACTCGGGGAAGAGGGCCTCGAACGAGGCCTCCACGGCGACGGTGGCCGAGGTGCTCCGCCCACCGGCGACGCGCTCCAGGGCCTCCAGGTGAGGCGCGAGCTGCTCCAGCGAATCCGGCGTGGCGGGCACGTCCCGAGGCAGCAGCGTGCGCCAGGGCGTGTCGAACTCGGTACGGGCCCACTGAATCTCCTCGTCGGAGAGGTGGTGGTAGAAGGCGCGGATGCCGGAGGCGCGCTGCTCGCGAACCAGTGAGCGGAGGTCCGGGTTCTCCTCGCCCAGGGAGATGAAGCTCAGGGCGATGTCGAGCGAACCCATGGGCGCGCGGGTGCGGCGGATGAGCTCCAGGTCCACGCGGTCCTCGCCATCGGTGACGAGGACGACAGTGGCCCGGGCGAGGTAGGGGTCCCTGCCCTGCGCGGCGCGGATGGAGTCGAAGGCCGACATCAGCGCGAGCGAGATGTCGGTCTGCCCCTCGGCGGGCGAGTCTCGGAAGAGTCGCTCTATCTGCCGGGTGGCCTCGGCGGCGGTGTCCACGCGGGCCAGCTCGGTGGGCACGTCGTTGAAGAAGCTGAAGTAGAGCGGGTCGAACGTCTCCCCACGGCGCGCCTTGACGCGCAGGTTGTTCAGCTCCGCGATGATGAGGGCGTCACGGAAGCGGGCCCGGGCGCCATGCATGGAGCCGGAGGCGTCACAGACATAGACGCGCACGGCGGTGCGCTTCACCTTCTTCGACTGGGGAGGTGGCGCTTCCTCCAGGTATGCACGCACGAGCTGCCGGTTGGCCGCGAGGTCCCTCAGCAACATCCTCGGGTCTGTCAGGACGAAGTTGTTCACCTCGTGCAGGCCGCCAGTCACCTCGAAGGTCATCGTCTGGGTGGGATAGGGAACGCGCCGGGGCACGGGCCTCGCCACCTGGGTCTCCGCCAGGACGATTTCCTCGGAGAGCGCGTCCTCCACGTCGAAGTAACGGGCACACCCCGCCGCCAGCTCGAAGGTGGCGAGCTGCTCGGGCCGCAGCGAGAAGGCCAGGTCCGCCAGCAGCTCGTCCGGACGTGGAGTGGCCACCTCGGGCTTCTCCTCCGGGGGAGACTCGCCGAACCAGTGGGCCAGCGCGTCCCGCTCGGCGCGCTCCACGAGGGCAGTCAACTGGGAGCGTGAGGGCAACAGGGGCTCCAGGGCCGCGCGAGCCGCCGCCGCCAGCTCCAGATCCCCCGCCTCCACTGCCCGCTCGTAGAGGCCGCGCAGCGAACGGTAGGCTGCCTGGGGGTCATGCCGGGCCGCGTGCCGCACGTGCCGCAGGAGTTCCTCCAGGGAGCGCACGGCCGGCACCGCGCGAGTGCGCTCCCGGGCCTCGGCCACCTCGCGGCGCAGGGGTAGGCCGCGCTCCCGGTCGTGGTCCGCTCCCAGGCGCAGCAACATCTCGTGGGCCAGGTCCAGGTCCCTGCGCTTCTGCACGACGTCGACGACGTTCTCCCGGGCGCGCAGCGCGAAGTACTCGGCCACGGCCATCCGGGAGCTGCTGGGCGCGCGCTGCCTGCGCGGGGAGGCTGGACGCTCGAAGGCGATGAAGCCCTCGTCGTCGTCGACGTCCTCGGTGGGCGGACGGGCGAAGAGGTCGGCCACCTTCACGGCCCTCGCGAGCTGGACAAAGGCCCTATCGAGTACCGTGAGGGTTCCCGGCGGCATCACTCCCGCCCGCCAGGCGCGCTCCACGCGATCCACACACGCCTCGAGTTCTTGAAGTGCCTGCCCGGCCCGGGCCTGGAGCCCCTGGGACAATGCCCCCGCGAGCCCTCGACGGGCCCCCAGCTCACGCAGCAACTGCGCGTCCGCCGAGGTGTGGATGCCCACCTTGTCGAGTTCCCGGTCCAGCACCGCGAGCACGGGAAGTGCGAGGTCGCCGGGCCCCGTCACCTTGCGCCCGAACGTCCACCGGCGCATGCCCCCTACCGGGGGCGCGGGCTGACGGAACAGGTCCAGGCGCCGTCGCAGGTCCGTGAGCCGCCGGGAGAGCATGCTCAGCCGTCCCTCCGCGCCCTATGCGACTCGGGCGTGCTCATGCGGCGGACCGCCGCTCCAGCACCTGACGGCTGTACCGCCCGAAGTCCTCGTCGATGCCCCGTAGCTGCGCCTCCAGGCGCTGCGCGCTCTCGCCCACTTCGCCTGGAATGGCCGCGAGCAGCGACAGCACCCCCTTGAGGCGCACCAGCTCCCCTTCCTTCAACGCCAGCAGGGGGAAGCGGCTGCGAACCAGTCGGTCCACCGTGCGCTCCACCTCGGGCCGCTCCGTCAGGGCCTCCGGCGAGGGCAGCGAGGTGAGCAGTTGGGTCAGCCAGCTGCGCAGGTACTTGACGCGCGTCTGGATGAACGTGAGCTCCGCCTGGGCCACCGCCGCGCGGGCGTTCTCCGAGAAGAAGGCCGACGCTGAACCCCCTCGGGTGAACGCGAGCTGTCCGTCCAGGCCCAACAACGCCGCCAGCTCGCCGTCCGGGGCCTTGGCGGAGAAATCGCCCCGGTAGAAGACGTACGCGTCGCCGTTGAGGACGGAGGCGGCCGGCGGAGGCGGGCTCGGCACCTCGCGCGTGAGGAGTCGAGCGTGCTCGCGCAGCCGACCGTCGAGGATGCTCTGGCACTCCCCCATCACCACGTCGACGGGCAGTCCCTCGCGCCGCAGGTTCTCCGCCACGGCCTGCACCGCGCGCCCGTATTGTTCGATGCGCTCGAACGGCGTGGAGGCCAGCACCTCGCGCGCATAGGCGAGGCCCAGGGGCAGCAGCAGCTCCTCCTTGAAGCTTCGCTGCGTCGGGTCCAGCGCGACCAGCGACTGCTCCAGCTGCGACAGTCGGCGCGAGTCCGCGGCCAGCGTCTCCAGCGGCTCCTTGCGTCCGCGCGCGGATGCGCCCTGGAAGGCAACGGTCGCCCGGCGCCGCAACGCCCCCACCACCCGCTTTCGCGCGGCGGCCTCCGACTGGCGCAGCCGCTCCACCGCCACCGGAGCACCTTCCGCCAGGATGCCCACCAGGTCCGCCGACCTGGACAGCTCCTCTTCCAGGTTGTCCGCCAGCCCCACCAGCCCCTCCAGCTTGAGGCCCTCCTCGAAGTCCGCGCTCTCCGCGGTCAGGGCAATCATCTCCAGGGCCCCCTCGAGGAATCGGGCCGTGGACTCACTCAGGGGGGACAGGCCGACCTTGAGTTCAGGGATGACGCGGCACAGCTCCAGCACGTCCTGGAATGAGGACAGCAGGGCCAGCCCTCCCCGTCCCTCTCCCTGCCCCGCCATGCCGCGCGCGAGCCGCTGGTCCATCGCCGCCACCAGCGCCCGGGCGGACACCAGCAACGGAGCGCGGTTCTGCGCATGACGCGGACCGGGGACCAGCTTCGTCAAAAGGCCCCGCGCGGAGGTGGACGCCATGGAAGGCTGCCAGTTGCGTGAGAGGGCCTCCACTGCCGAGGCCTCCTCCGCAGAGCCCAGCACCTGGGCCTCGCGTTCCAGGCCCCCGCCCAGCTCCTGCCGCACCTTCGCGATGACCTCGTCGAAGGTGCGCTGCTCCAACCGGACGATTTCGAGCTGCGCCCGCTCACGGGGGTCCACCACCGACTTGAGCAGCGCCTCCGTCTCCGTCGAGGGGGGACCGCCCAACAGGAAGAACCAGCGCAGCGAGTCCAGGTCCTCCACGGACGCCTCCAGCGGTCGCTCCGGCCGCCGGTAGATCTGGTCTCTCACCACCGCCGCCTTGAGCGCCCACAGCGCCTTCACCGCCGAGCGCTGGGAGAAGTACTTCGTGGGCACGTAGTCGGGCAGCTTGGACACCTGGGCCGTCAGGGCCCGCTCCAGGGCATCCGCCAGCAACTCCACGCCCTCCAGCACGTCACTGGGCACCTTCACCCGCGAAACGGCGTCCTGCAGCAGGTCCATCTGCTGCAACGAAAGAGGAGCCCGCAGGTCCGCGCGCGCGCCCTGCGCGAAGCGCTGCAGCATGGCGGCTCGGCTCTCCTTCCGGGCGAAGGACTTGGGCACGAAGCTGATGAAGCTCAGCCGGTCAGCGAAGGCGAGCAACAGCTCCGGCGAGCGCGCCAGCACCTCGGAGAGATACCGGTTGCTCGTCATGATGACGCACTCGGTGCGTCCCGCCGTCACCCGCCGACCGTGCTTGAGTTCCCGTTCGAAGAGCACGTTGAGGATGGAGCGCAACAGCATGTCCCGGCCGTCGAAGATTTCATCCAGGAACGCGTGCTGCGAGCCCAGCATGCCCTCGTCGGTGAGGTACTCCGTGCGCCCCGTCTCCGTCAGCACCTTGAAGTCCACCGGACCCAGCAGGTCCGTCTGCACGGTCGACTCGGCGAGCTGCTTGGAGAACAGCGAGGGCAGGCCGGTGTGCTCGTCGAAGATGCGCCCCAGCACCGCGCTGGCGATGGCGCTCTTGGCCGTCCCGGGTGGCCCTACGACGAGCACATGCTCCCGGCTCAGCAGC
Organism: Myxococcus sp. CA040A; assembly: GCF_013336725.1. Lineage (NCBI taxonomy): Bacteria > Pseudomonadati > Myxococcota > Myxococcia > Myxococcales > Myxococcaceae > Myxococcus > Myxococcus sp. CA040A. The sequence goes on from NZ_JABUMR010000012.1 coordinate 181,254, forward strand.
GCCAGCTCGAGCTGCGTGAAGAGCGTTTCTCGCTCCAGGTAGACGTCCCGCAGCTCGCTGAAGAAGTGGCGAAAGGCGCGAGCGGCCTGGAGGTACGGCGGCGGATGAGCTTGCACGAACAATCCAGGGGCAGCGGGGTTGGCCCCATGCTACCCGCCGGCCTCTGTCTATTTGAAGTGGACCTCGCAACCGCCGTCCGAACAGGTCCGCCCGGCAATCTTGAACCGGTAGCGGGCGAAGGCCCGGTAGAAGACGTCGACAAGCTGGCGGAGGCCAGGGACGTAGTAGACGTACAGCAGGCGGCCCAGGGGGTGCCTGCCCAGCGCCCGGACGATGGCCTCCGCGCCTTCCAGCACCCGCCCATCCGCCTGGACGAGCTGCATGGCGTTCTCGCACCGCTCCGCGCTGATGCCCGGGAAGCCCACCAGCACGCCCTCGTCCCGGAACGAGCGCAGCTGCGTCCCCCGCCCTCCCAGCAGCTTCTGGAACTCGCGGGCCGCGCCGCTGCAGATGCGGCAATGCCCGTCGTAGAGGATCACATCATGTCCCGGCGGCGTCGTCCTCAGCACCATCCGCGTCACCTCCAACCCTCGGTTCTATGTCAGCGCGAGACGAGCGTGTCATGCAGATGCGAATGTACGCCGCGCCAGATGTCATGCTGCCGTTCGATGGGGTCCATCAGCTTGAGGCCCACCGCCGTCGCGGGTGAGCTGCCCTGGAAGGCCGAGTACTGGCGCAGTCGCGTTCCACCCTCCCCGTCATCCTCGAAGACGAAGCGGTTCGTCCCCCGCAGAGGGTGCCCGTCCAGGGTGGTGATGTGCACGGTGTTCGTCTCCGCCTCCAACCGGAACGAAACCGGGGCCCAGACAGGAGGAGGCCCCTTCTCTTCCAGGAACACCTTCGCCCCATCCGTCAGCGCGACGGTGGATGGCTGGATGCGGATGCCGGCGGACTCGAACACCGGCCCGGGATTGCGCACGAAGTAGCCCCAGGCCGCCTCGGGAGGGACTCCCGGAAGCGCGCTGGTGTAGTCCGTCAGGGACGTGGGCGCGCCCTGGATGGGAGGGCTGGGCTCCAGGAGCCGCAGGTGCCCCCGCGCATAGGCGTCCACGACGCTGCCGCCCTTCATCAGCAGGCTCGCGGTGGCGGCCTCCGACTGGGCGAGCGTGAAGGCCCCCTGCTTCATCTGCTCCCGCACGTTGCCCGTGGGGCGAGGAGGAAAGGAGCCGCCCACCGCGAAGTCGAAGCCGTTCGACTCCCCCGTCCTGGGCCCGCAGCGAGGCCCGGGCACGGAGAAGGCTCCAACCGTTCCGGACGGGCCCTGAAAGACCTCCAGCGTGCTGGCCGACGGACTCTTCGTCGGAGACAGCGTGCCGCGGACTGGAGCGGAGTCGAGGGAAGCAGCCCCGGACTCTCCTTCGATGGGCAGGGACGAGGCGGGAGACAGCGGGGACGAGACACGGGACATGCCGGGCACCTCTCAAGAAGACGTGGAGCCCCGCCCTTTTGCACCTCCGCCACCAACCCCCACCCCAGTCCCCTCAACCCCTTGCACCCGCCCCAAGTCTCGCCACGCACACGGCCATCCATCCTTTCGGAAGGTCCGCCCCGAGTCCCGCAACGAAGAAGGGCCGGCCCCCCGTGTGTGGCGGGAGTACCGGCCCTCTGCTTCAACACCCGGGCCTCACGGCCCCGGCGTTACGACTGGCGGAACTCGGCGTCCACCACGTCGTCCTTCTTCGCGCCCGGCTGAGCCCCGGGAGCAGCACCCGGAGGCGGCTCGCCACCCGGCGCTCCACCGGTGGCCTTGTACATCTCCTCCGCGGCCTTGTAGCTGGCGGCCTGGAGCTTCTCGAGCGCGGCCTTGATGGCGTCCTTGTCCTGGCCCTCGCGCACCTTGTTGAGCTCCGCCACGCTGTCCTCAAGCGCCTTCGCCACGTCCGGAGTGAGCTTCTCCTTGTTCTCCTTGACGAGCTTCTCCGCGGCGTAGGACTGGGCCTCCGCCTGGTTCTTCAGCTCCACCAGCTCGCGGCGCTCCTTGTCGGCCGCCTCGTTCGAGCGGGCGTCGGCGACCATCTTCTCCACCTCGTCCTTCGCGAGACCGGACGAGTGGGTGATGGTGACCTTCTGCTCCTTGCCGGTGGCCTTGTCCTTGGCGTTGACGTTGAGGATGCCGTTGGCGTCGAGGTCGAACGTCACCTCGATCTGCGGCACGCCGCGCGGCGCCGGGGGCAGGCCCGTCAGGTGGAAGCGGCCCAGGCTCCGGTTGTCGTTCGCCATCTCGCGCTCACCCTGGAGCACGTGGATCTCCACCTGCGACTGGCCATCCGCGGCCGTGGAGAACGTCTCCGACTTGCGCGTGGGGATGGTGGTGTTGCGCTCGATGAGCTTGGTCATCACGCCACCCAGCGTCTCCACGCCCAGGCTCAGCGGCGTCACGTCCAGCAGGAGGATGTCCTTCACCTCGCCGGAGAGCACACCCGCCTGCACCGCCGCGCCGACGGCGACGACCTCGTCCGGGTTCACCGAACGGTTCGGCTCCTTGCCGAACAGCCGCTTCACCGCTTCCTGCACCTTCGGGATGCGCGTGGTACCGCCCACGAGCACGACCTCGTTGAGGTCCTTGAGGTCCACGCCCGAGTCCTTCAGGCACTTGCGGCACGGCTCCAGCGAGCGCTCGATGAGGTCATCGATCATCGCCTCGAACTTGGCGCGCGTGAGCTTCAGGTTGAGGTGCTTGGGACCGGTCGCATCCGCCGTGAGGAACGGCAGGTTGATGTCCGTCTCCGTCGCGCTCGACAGCTCGATCTTCGCCTTCTCCGCCGCCTCCTTCAGGCGCTGGAGGACCATCTTGTCCTTGCTGACGTCCAGCCCCGTGTCCTTCTTGAACTCGGAGATCAGCCAGTCCATGATCCGCTGGTCGATGTTGTCACCGCCCAGGTGCGTGTCGCCGTTGGTCGCGAGCACGTCGACCACGCTCTCACCCACCTCCAGGATGGAGATGTCGAACGTGCCGCCGCCGAAGTCGTAGACGGCGATCTTCTCGTCCTTCTTCTTGTCCAGGCCGTACGCGAGCGCCGCGGCGGTCGGCTCGTTCACGATGCGCCGAACCGTGAGGCCCGCGATTTCACCCGCGTCCTTCGTGGCCTGGCGCTGGGCGTCGTTGAAGTACGCGGGGACGGTGATGACCGCCTCCGTCACCTTCTCACCCAGGTAGTTCTCCGCCGCCCGCTTCAGCTTCAGCAGGATCTGCGCGCTGATCTCCGGCGCGCTGTACTGCTTGCCGTCCAGCTCGATGCGCGCGTCACCGTTCGGCCCTCGAGCAACCTTGTAAGGGACGAGCTTCGCCTCCTCGGTCACCTCGTCATGCCGCCGGCCCATGAAGCGCTTGCTGGAGTAGATGGTGCGCTCCGGATTGGTGATGGCCTGGCGCTTCGCCACCTGACCAACCAGTCGCTCGCCGTCCTTGGTGAACGCGACGACCGAGGGCGTGATGCGGCTGCCTTCCTCGTTGACGATGACCTTGGGCTCGCGACCCTCCATGATCGCCACCACGCTGTTCGTGGTGCCCAGGTCGATCCCAATAATCTTGCCCACGGTTCGTATCCTCCGGAAATAACTGCGTTTTCTGCGAAAGCTCCTGATGTACGCCCAACGTAACCACCCACCCCCCTGTGTCAAACCGGAGGTGGCGTCGGGCCCTCTGGCACAAGGTGGTGCTCCCGGGTGCGTAGCGCAGTGCGCACGAGGCTGGTTGCTGCGTCACGTCATCGCCACCTTCACGGCACGGGTGCGTAACGCGCTCTACACCGCCGTCACCTCCAGGTAGCAACCGGGCGACCTTTCGAACAGCAACCAACGCTGCAACCCCTTGGAATGACATGCCTGCCCGCCTGCTGACGCCTCGCGTCACCGGTTGGCAATGAAAGTGCACATTGCGGCGACGCGTCGATGTCGGGTTCCCCCACCCGCACCTACCCTGGAGCCATCCTCATGTTGGTTCAGCCCCTGCGCTCTCCGGACCTCCGCCGCTCCCCGTCGGCGGACGTATCCGCTGAACCGAAGGTCGCGGTGCTCCTCAACGCCAATGCCCGGAAGGTGGACGCCCGGGTGGTGAAGTCGCTGTCGCACGTGGTGCCGGAGCAGGACCTGTTCCTCTCCCGCTCGCAGTTGGACGGCCGCCGCATCGCTCAGACGGTGCTGGAGCGGGGCTATCCCCTGGTCTTCACGGGCGGCGGCGACGGCACGTTCATGGGCTTCGTGAACGAGGTCCTCCAGTTGGTCGGCCCCCGAGGCCGCTTCGCCGGTCAGCAGGCGCCCCGCTTCGGCATCCTCAAGCTGGGCACGGGCAACGGTATCGCCGCCCACGTCAACGCCTCCGGCACCCGGGGCGACGGAATCCTCAACGACGTGCTGCGCGCCCGCACCGGTGAAGTCCCGGGCTTCCGCCCCATGGACCTGCTGATGGTGGATGGGCAGCGCGCGCCCTTCGCGGGGCTGGGCGTGGATGGCAAGGTGCTCAACGACTACATCTGGGTGAAGGAGAACCTGGGCAAGGGGCTCCTCAAGAGCGTGCTGTCCGGCAGCGGCGGCTACTTCTCCGCGGTGGCCTGCAAGACGGTGCCGCACTACCTGACGAACTCCACCTGGGTGGAGTGCGAGGTCGTCAACGGGCAGGCCGGCGAGGCGTACCGCCTGGGCGCGGACGGCCAGCCCATGGGCGAGCCGGTGGCCCCTGGCGAGCTGCTCTTCCGGGGCAGGCTGATGATGGCCGCCGCGGGCACCATGCCCTTCTACGGCTATGGCTTCCGCATGTTCCCCTTCGCGTGTGGCCGGCGCGGCTTCATGCAACTGCGGCTGGGCCAGGTGACGCCCACGCAGGTGCTGGCGAACCTGCCCCGCCTCTGGAACGGGCGCTGGTTCCCCGAGGGCCTGCACGACTTCCACGTCCGCGACGCCACCATCCGCTTCGCGCGCCCCATGCCCTTCCAGGTGGGCGGCGACGCGGCCGGATATCGGGATCAGGTGTCGCTGTCCGTGGCGCCCGAGTCCATCGAGCTCGTCGACTTCAACGGCGCGCTGAACTAGCCCGCTGGGCTGGAAGGGGGCGGCCAGATTGCCGCCCTCCCCCGCCGGGCCGACTAGCCCCTGTCGCGTGAAGCCGGGGGCTTCTCGCCCGGCTCCTTGCGGCGTCCCACCAGGAAGGCGTAGCTGACCGTGGCCTTGCCGTTGCTCTCGCGGTGCAGCGCCAGTTCCTCGCGCAGCGGGGACGCCTGGGAACCCGACATGGGCTTCAGACTGGCCTCCACCTCGCGGTAGTAGTCGTCGAGTTCCACGTCGTGCAGCGTCTCCGCCGACTCCGGCTCGAATCCGCCCAGCTCCAGCGACTGGAGCAGCTCGCGCGGCAGCAACAGGGGGGCGCCCAGACGGCGCTCCCAGAGCTCGGCGGCGGCCTTGGGGACGACTCGCGCCACCCTCGCGGGGAAGGTCATTCCCAGCCGCCCTCTTCTCGCCAGGAGCGGCCGCAGGGCCGACAGCGTCCCGCGCAGGGTGTACAGCACCCGGCCCTGGACGAGGATGGCGTCGAAAGCGCCGTCCGGCAGTCCGAGCGAATCCAGGGCCACGCCGCGCACGTCGATGCGGTCCGTCAGCCCTTGATGGCGCACCCGCTCGCGGGCGGAGGAGACCAGGGCCTCGTCCATGTCCGCGGCCAGCACGGTGCAGCCCATCTCCCGGGCGAGCAGCAGCGCCGCGCTGCCATCCGCGCCACACCCGAGCACCAGCACCCGGGCGCCCGGCTCCAGTTGGGCCACCTTGGCGAACCGCCGAGTCACGTCGTCCGAGCTGAACGCGCGCCGGGCGTCCGCGGGGTGGTACAGCGGAAAGGGATCTGCCGGGCTCATGGGCTCCTCATATACCCAACCCCGCCCGGACTTCCAGAGACGGCGCGGGCCCCCCACCCGACAGAGGAGGCCGCGCGCGTCCGGCGTCACAGGTAGTAGACGACGCGCGGGTCCTTTTTCAGCTGTTCGTAGATGGAGCGCCGCTGCTCCTCGGACAGCAGGTACACCGACACGCTGAGGGACAGGTACTTGCCCTTGCTGCTGGGCTGCTCGTGAATGGAATCCGGAGAGATTTCGGAGCCCATCATCTTCCGGAACAAGTCCCTCACGTGCTCGGCGAAGCCGGGCCCCTGCAGGCCCATCACCTTGAAGGTGTAGACCGCGGGGTACTCGATGAGGGGCTTCTTCTCTCCGTCTTCCGGAGGGGTGTCTCCAGGGCCGTCGTTCGTCATGACACGTCTCTTCGCGCAGGCACCCGCGGGTGCCTAGAGCAGGTTGGCGGCGAGCTCGGCCAGGGCACTGCGCTCGCCCTTGGCCATGGTGATGTGCGCGGCGATCTTCTCGCTCTTGAAGCGATTGACCACGTGCACCAGGCCGTTGTTGGTCGAATCCACATAGGGGTTGTCGATCTGGAACGGATCCCCCGTGAGGATGATCTTCGTGTTGTCACCCACGCGGGTGATGATGGTCTTCACCTCGTGAGGCGTGAGGTTCTGCGCTTCGTCCACGATGATGAACTGGTTGGGGATGCTCCGGCCACGGATGTACGTGAGCGGCTCGATTTCCATCAGCCCCAGGTCCAGGAGTTCGTGATAGCCGCGGCCGGCCTTCTTGTCCGCGCGGCTGAGGTTCATCAGGAACTCCACGTTGTCGAAGATGGGCTGCATCCAGGGGTTGAGCTTCTCCTCGACGCTGCCGGGCAAATACCCGATGTCCCGCCCCAGGGGGAAGATGGGACGGCTCACCAGGAGCTTCTGGTAGAGGTTCTCCTCCGTCACCTTCTGGAGCCCCGCGGCGATGGCCAGCAGCGTCTTGCCCGTGCCCGCCTTGCCAACGATGGTGACGAGCTTGATGTCGTCGTTGAGCAGCAGGTCCAGGCAGAAGGCCTGCTCCATGTTGCGCGGACGGATGCCCCAGGTGCCTTCCTTGCTCTGGCGGAGCAGCGGCACCAGCCGGTTCTTGAGCCCGTGCAGGCGCCCCATGGCGGTGTGCGACGGGTTCGTCTCGTCCTTGAGCAGCACCAGCTGATTGGGGAAGAGCGTGTCCACGTCCGGCAGCTCCACCTCCGCGCCGGGCCTGTACATCTGGTCCACCAGCTCCTTGGGGACGAGCCGCTCGGTGAAGCCCGTGTACAGCTCGGTGATCTCCACCCGCTCGGTGTCGTAGTCCTCGGCGATGAGGCCCAACGCGTCCGCGCGGATGCGCAGGTTGGTGTCCTTGGTGATGAAGACGGCCTGGGTGTCAGGCTCCTGCTCCATCAGGTCGATGGCCACCGCGAGGATGCGGTTGTCCATCAGGTTGCTGTCCGCCATGGACAGCGGCAGGTCGCGGTCCGTGAAGCACACGCGCAAGAGGCCGCCCCTCGGCATGGGCACCCCTTCCTTCAGCGAGCCCTCCGCGCGGAAGGTGTCCAGGTAGCGCGCCACCATGCGGGCGTTGCGCCCGAGTTCGGAGAGATCTCTCTTGAACTGATCAATCTCCTCGATGACGTAGATGGGGATGATGACGTTGTTGTCCTCGAAGCCGTAGATGCTGCGCGGATCATGGAGGAGGACGTTGGTATCGAGGATGAAGTTCTTTCGCATCGTGGGTTCGCGCGACCTGATTGGTTCGGGTGCGACCGCTGGGGACCGTGCGACGTGGCTGAGCCTGACGCCCACTCCAATATAGACAGCGGCTCCGACGGAAGCAGCCAGGTTGGCGTCGGAGATGCCGGTTGTTCGAAACCCCACGCCTTGGCGCTCAGTGCGCGAGCACGGGGGCGAGCGGGTCGTACCCCAGCAGCTCCGCCAGCCGCTCGGGGGGCGGCCCCGGGGGCATGCGCTCCCAGGGGAAGCGCTGCTGGAGCGCCTCCTCGTCGAGCGTCACCACCTGTCGCCCCGTCTGCTCGCGCGCCTCGGCCCAGGCCTTGGCGTCGAACGAGCGGATCAGCCGGCGACTGAGCGGCGACAGCATGGGCATGGGGGTGAAGGGGAGCGGCTGGCCTTCCGCGTCGCGCATGCAGCCCAGCTCCACGGCCCACGCGAGCAGCCAGCGAGGGCGCTTGCCGCCAGCGCCGCGCAACGCGAGGAAGCGCCCCTGGGCCGCGCCGTCCACGAAGAGGAAGCGCCGGTCATAGACGCTCGCGGCGGCGAAGGTGGAGGGCGTGAGGGCGAGGGCCTCCGCGCCGATGCGGCGGGCCATGAGCATCAAGAGTTCCAACAAGGGCGCGGAGAGCGCGAGCCCGGGGTGGCTCTGCCCTGGCAGCGGCGGGCGGTGCCAGTCGAACGAGCGGCCCGGATTCTGGAGCAGCAGCGCGTCCACATAGAGCAGGGGCGCGGTGGCGAGCGCGTCACCGAGGCCGACCTCGGCGCCGGTGGCCATGCGCAGGGACAGGTCGGCGACGGGGGCGTAGAAGCGGCGGCTCCACAAGACGACCCGGGGGCGGAACGGATCCTCTCCCTGGATGCGCAGCTCGATGGGCCCCACCCGCTCCTCGGCGCGCTGGAACAGGCCGTAGGTGCGCAGGACGCGCTCGAGGCCCTGGTGGCTGTAGGTCCCGAACAGCAGGCCCACACGGGTCTTCTGGGAGTCGCCCAGGCCCAGGTCCTCGAGTGAGAGTTCCTCGGGGTCGAGCGCGGCCAGGTCCGCCCCGCTCAGGTGCTGATAGATGCGGCGGAAGCGGGGGTTGATGGGCAGCGTCCGAGGCATGGGGCCTCCTAGTCGTAGCGGATGTCGATGACGGTCAGCTCGATTTCGCCCCGGGGGCGGTGCACCTCGACGGAGTCACCCACGCTCTTGCGAAGAAGGGCGCGACCGATGGGGGACTCCACGCTGATGCGACCTCCGGCGGCGTCGATTTCATCGGACCCGACAATCTGGTACTTCGTGCGTGCCCCGTCCTCGTCCTCGAGGGTGACCGTGGCGCCGAAGTAAACGCGTGCACGGTCGCTCTGTTCAGAAGGCGTGACGATGGTGGCGGTGTCCAGGCGCCTCTGTAGGAAGCGGATGCGGCGGTCGATTTCGCGCAGGCGCTTCTTTCCGTAAATGTACTCGGCGTTCTCGGAGCGGTCCCCCTGGGCGGCGGCGGCGGAGACCTCGGCGGTCACCTTGGGGCGCTCCTCGTTGAGCAGCCGGACGAGCTCCCGGTGCATCCGCTCGGCGCCCGGGCGGGTGAGGTAGCGGCGGAAGGGAGCCTTCTCGTCGCCGTCCTCGGCCTCCGGGTCTTCATGTTCTTCAGGGGGGAGGTCCTGGGCCATGCCTGCTGTATACAACCGATGACTGACGGCGGCGTTCGGCGGAGCCCCAGGCGTTCACCGGGAGGCGGTGGAAGCGCCGTCAGGATGGGGGACATGCGCTCGCCAGTGGAAAGCGCGAAGGAGTTCGGGTAGGAAGCGCCTGCCTTCGGGCCCAGGCGGGCCGCGCGAGTTTTTTTGAACAAAAGAATAGTGCGAGTCGCTAGCTCAGATGGTAGAGCACCGGCCTTTTAAGCCGAGGGTCGGGGGTTCGATCCCCCCGCGACTCATGTAGGTGGCGACGTCCCCGTCGTCTAGAGGCCCAGGACGCTGGCCTTTCAAGCCGGTAACACGGGTTCGAATCCCGTCGGGGACACTGCAATCGGGGCCGGAAGCCGCTGGAATCTCAGCGGCTTCCGGCCCCGGTGCTTTCTGGGTCCTTCTCGTCTCCAGAATGTCTCCACGCCGGAGACGCATCCCGCCCCTCCTCCAGCATCTGGATGGCGCGGTGCTTCTCCCCCTTGCCCAGGTGCATGTACCGCAGGGTGGTGCGGAGGCTGCGGTGGCCCGCCAGCTCCTTGATGGAGAGCGGCGGGACGCCTCCCATGGCGAGGTGGCTACAGAACGTGTGCCGGAGGATGAGAAGCGCCCCCGTCACCTTGAGCCCGGCCCGCTTCTGCGCTGCGGACATCCAGCTCCGCACCGTCTGCTGGGACACCGGCGTCCCATCCTCGCGGTAGAGCACCCGCTCACCTCGGAGGTGTCGGGCACGCACGAGCGCCGACGCCAGAGCGCGTGTCAGCGGCACCTCACGAGGCCGCCCGCCCTTGGGGAGATTGACGTGCCCCTTCCAGTCCGAGCGCTGCACCTTGAGCAGCCCGCGCTTGAGGTCCACGTCGCTCCACTCCAGTGCGATCATCTCGCCCATGCGCAGGCCCGCGTCACCGCCGAGCAGCACCACGAGTTGCTGCGCCGGGCCGAGCTTCTCGGCGGCCTGCACCAGTCGCTCGTAGTCCTCCACCTCGTAGAAATCGACGGTGCTTTCCGCCGCCTTGAGGTGCTCGACCTCCACCGGCATCCGGTCGATGACCTTCCACTTCACCGCGACCTTCAACATCGTCGAGAGCGTGGAGAGGCAGTTGTTCACCGTCTTCACGCTGCGCTCCTGAAGGGCCGACTTGAGCTTCTGCACGTCCTCGTCAGCGAGAGTGACCAGCCGCTTCTTCCCGAACCGGGGCAGAAGGTGGTTGCGGAAATGCGACTCCTTGCTGTCGACCCCGGACGGCTTCTGCCGGTTGGCCTTCGCGTAGCCCTCGATGAACCGGGGGAAGAACTCCTCCACCGTGGGGACCTCCCGCTTCGTCTTCGCCTTCTCCTTGACCTGTTTGCCGCGAGCGAGCAACTCCGCCTGCCGCCGCTCGCCCCACACCTTTGCGCCCGACTTGGAGCCCACCGGAGCCTTCACGCGCTCGCGGTACAGCTCGCCATCGGGCCACTTGAACATGATGTCCACCTCCCATCCGCTCTTGCCGCGCTTCTTGTACTGCCTGACCTTCACGCTCATCACCGAGACCTCCTCGGCGACGGCGCACGCCCTTCGAGAATGAACGGTAACAACTCGCGCCCACGGAATCGCAGCGAGCGGCCCACGCGGAAGACGCCTGGAAGCTGACTGCGCGAGACCTTCGCGTACACGGCCTTGGGGCTGCACCCGAGAAGGCGGCCCACCTCCTCGGCGGTGTAGATGGCCTTGTCGAGCGGGGGCTGGCCGTCCGGGGTGGTGCTCCCGAGAGCCCCCGCCTGCACCGGCTCGCGGTGAGCTGCACCCCCGTGGAGCGTCGCCAGTTCATCGCGCACCAGGGCGCGGATGAGGTCACGCAGCCCGGCCTCTACGCTGGACACGACGGCCTCCCATCGTCACTGCTGGAATGAATCCCGTCCTGCATCGGAACCTCGTGAAGACGAGGCTCATGGTGGACGTGCCGCCAGGTGAGGGGGAGCGGGAGGATTCCGCTTGTCCCGGCCTACTTCTTATCCCCCCCCGTCCTCCTCGGACTGCTCGGCGGAGATCATTGTGGGCTGCGCGGGAGGGACCGTTGCAGACGATTCGGGAGATGTCGTGACGGGCTGCTCCGAGAGAGGCGCTGCGGGGCTCGGCATCGAGACGGCCTGCGGTACGGCTGCGGCCGGAGCCGTCCCGGTGGCCTGCTCCAGCGGGCGGTGCTCGGCGGCAATCTTCCGGAGAAGCGGCAGCACGCCGCTTTCATCCACGTCCCGCATCATGGCCTTCCAAGCGGCTTGCCGCTGCTCGTTGGACTTGGGGTCCTGCTCAAACTCATCGCCCGGGAGCCAAATGCCCACGACGAGCGCCAGCGCCTCCATCTCCTGCGGCGAGATCTTGGGCCCCATGTCCTCGGCCTCCACCGCGAGCATGGTGAAGGCGCAGAACAGCCGCTGCTCACTCTGCCACAGCCGTGTGTGCTCCTTCGCCCAGGGGTGCTGCTCGTAGAATCGGTGGACGGAGGCCAGGAGTTGCTGGCCCGCCTGAACGAGGCGGTGGTACGCCGCCAAGACCTCCTGCCCATGAGCGAGGAGGCTCGCCTGCGGGGCCAACACCAGGGTTAGCAAGCTGGTGTCCGTGCCTGTTGCCTCCCTTGGAAGCGCGGGCGGTGCACGCAGGTAGTCGCCCGAGAGCAGCCACTCCTTGTTGTGGTGCACCCACGCGAACGTCCGCGCCGTCCGGTAGCCCGACTCGGCATTCGCAGCGACTCTACCGACCCATTCCTGCGTCCGCCGCAGGTGAAGCAATTTCATGGCGTCGGGCTGATCCTTGAACCGATGCCTGGGCGTCTCGGGCAAGGGGCCAGTACTCGGGCGAGCTGTTCCCATCTGCATCCGCCTCCTCGTGCGTCCCTGGCGGGCACGGCGGTCCTCGGGTTGGTAAGAGGGGCAAGCCGCCGAGGAAGACGGCCTTTCGGGTCGCGAACCCTATCCCCATCCCCAGCATTGCCATGGCTGGCCGTGGTGGGCAGGGGGAGAGTTCCGCATTGAAAAGGGCCTGATGTCTCCCCCCGCCACGGCTCTCCCGGTCTCGGGCTGGGGGGAGGGTTCCGGACCCGAGACAGCTCGATGTCTCCCCCTCTCCCTCATGCCGGGTGTCCGTCACCAGGGGGAGGACTCCGGCCCGCCGAACGTAGCTCGCCTCCCGCTGTTGCTCGTTCCCGGAGCGCCCCATGGTTCGCAGCGTCACGCAGTTGGTGACCGTGCGCCAGGGCCGCCTCCCATAGGCCGGGGCGCACGGCAGTTCCCCTCGGACGGCAAGCAGCACGCTCGATCCTGGCCCGATGCAGCAGCGAGGCAGCTTCCAGCTGGCCCCCGAGGAGTTCGAGAGAGGTTCCCCTTCTAAATAGATCGGGGACCTGGGCGAGGTGTCTCTACAGGCCGGGGGTGTGAACGCTGCGCGTTCTTCACCTTCCGCCATCCACCTCGCCCAGGTCCCCCTCCAGTGCCTCCGGGAGGTGAACGCCCCGAGGAGGAGGACGGCGATGAGCACGCAGAACTGGATCGAGGTGAACGGCATCAAGGTGAACAACGAGGTGCTGGCCGAGCTTCAGGCCAAGGGCCTCGTCATCATCATGGGCGAGGACTGCTACCCATGGGTGGCGACCATCAGGCCGCTGTGTCCCTCGTGCGGCCTCGCACATTGCAGCCACCCTCGCGCCCCGATGCGGTGGATGTGGCTGCACCTCTTCGTCTGGGACTTTTACGCCGCACGGGGCCTGCGTCCCGAGCGCAAGAAGGGAGACGTCATCCACCACCAGCGGGGCGACAAGCTGGACGCCCGCCTCAAGCGCCTGGGGCGGGGCACCCCCACCAGCCATGCTCGGGCGCACAACTCCAAGGCTCGGCGCTACAGCCCTCGGGAGCGCCATGACCTCGGCGGCCTTCGCTTCCGCCCGCCCCAGCCTGCCCGCGTTGTCAACCGCTCCGAGCTGGTGGGCCTCCCCGCTCCCGTGGCCAGGACGCCCCCGCGCGTGCCCACCTTGCGCGAGCGAGTCCTCGGGGTGGAGTGGAAGCTGGCCCAGCGACTGGAGGCGCTGTGGGATGCGATGAAGGGCCTCGACAGCGGCGAGCCCATCCCCCGCACCACGGCGAAGTCGGAGTGGCGGAACTCCAAGACGCGCAAGCTGGGGCTGAAGATGCCCCGCTACTGCTGCACCGAGGGCGAGGCCGCCTTCGTCCTGCTGCTCATCCGTCACGGTTTCGACTTGGAGCGCGTGGCGCAGGACGTAGGCGAGCCGGTGGAACTGATCGCGCCCTTCTACCAGCGGCCCAGCGTCAACGTGGCCCTCCAGCGCTGGCGCGAACACCGGCGCCTGCCCGCCTTCGCGCCCATGACCTGGCAGGAGCGCAAGCTGTGACGCGCCCCCCCGAGCCGTACACCTCGCCCTTCCCACGCGAGCAGACCCCGCCGGAGACTTCCCTCATGAACGCCACCGTCCGCTCCTCCCTCCAGGCCGCCACCAGCGCGCTCAACGGGGCCAAGTCCCACGGCCCGAAAACGCGGGAGGGGAAGACCCGCTCCTCGCTCAACGCCCTCCGGCATGGGCTGAGCGCGAGCAACCTGCTGCTGCCCGGGGAAGATGCCGCCGAGTATGAGCAGCACCTCGACGGCTACTTCTCCAGCTTCGCGCCAACCACCCTGCCCGAGGCGCACGTTGTCGTGCAGGTGGCGGACCTCGCCTGGAAGTTGAAGCGCCTGTCCAAGATGGAGGATGGCCGGGTACTCGCCCTGCTGGAGGAGGCGCTGGAGGGGACCGATGCCTTCCAGCTTGTCACCAGCACGCGCCGGGCCCTGGAGGCGCTCTCCAGCCTCGTAGCCGCCGTGGACGCCCGCCCCACGGCCCCGAAGGAGCCGGAGATGACGGAGGCCCTCCTGCGCGGCCTGGAGGGCACCCTGGTCCTTCTGCGCGAGGTGCCGGGGCTGCCGGAGGCCGTGCTCCAGCCGCTGAGCCTCGCGCTTCAGGAGGCACGCGACACGAGCAAGGAGGGGCCCTTGGAGCAGAGCGCCTATGAGCACTTGGGCAACATGGCCAAGCTGGCGCGAGGAGCCCTCGCCGCGAAGCTCGCCCAGGAGGAGGCCGCGCTCGTGCCGGTGCGTGAGCGGCTGGCCGCCGAGGTGCTGCTGCTGGAGGACGCGGACCTCAAGAAGCTGGAGCGCCACCGCAAGCTGCTGGAGTCCTCCATGCAGCGACAGCTCGACCTGCTCGGCCAGATGCGGCTCCAGATGGCCGCCTCTAAGCCCGAGGCGCAGGCCGAGGCCCAGGAACTGCGCCTTCGCCTGAGGGTAGTGAAGTGACGCCCCGGGTTCGTTCTGACGGCCCTCCCGGGCGCTGAAGACCCCTGGTCCCCTCGCTAATCGGTAGGGCTATCCGCATCCGGGAGAGGCCCCCCTCCCCCGGGGGGACAGGGGTTCCCTTCTTACAGGTCCCTTTCAAAAAGGGCCCCGCCATCTTCAAGAAGGCCCCGGGTGGTGGAGGCCTCGAATTTTTTGGGCCGGCCCGGGCGGAGCCGCCTTCACCCATCGGTTACTGATGACCGTCCCCCCCTGTGTAAGCCCTCTCGCTCTTCGCGCACGAGGGGTCGGGTGTCCTGGCGGACTTCTGAAGTTCGGTGGGCAGCGGCAAATTTCCCCGGATACTTCCGCGACCACCTGAGGCGTGGCCGAGCGCCGCCCCGGTCCACCACCGGAGAGCTAAAGAACAGGACGACGGCACCAGCTTGGCTGCGCGACTTGCCTGCACGCTCTACGCACGTTACATCCACGCGCGCTTCACTGGAGGTGTACTCTGCGCCTCTTCCACATCGAAGGCCTGGAAAGAAGGGTGACGTGGCGACGTTCAAGGAGATCTTTGGCAAGTTGGCGACTTCCAGTCCCGGCGACTTCCACGAGGTCGATGAATTCACGCGTGTCTACCGGGAGGACGTGTTGCTTCAGGTCATCGTGGACGAGGACTCCTCTCGCCAGTTCAATGAGCCCTGGCTGAACAACTTTCCCGACAAGACGGGGCATCGGTACGATGTTCACGTGATGTACGGCGGATCGCGCCTCCACACGTTCCTCTTCGTCAGCGCGGATGGGGGCCGGTACATGTTGCCCCTTCCGACCTCGCAGGGACTGGAGATCGACGATCTCCAGTTCACTCTGGCGCGGCTTATCGCGAACACGGCTTACAGCATCGACGAGGGGATCAAGACGGCGGGCATCAAGGTGGTGAGGTCGCACCACAACAGCCTGATGTACTGATGCGCAGCCCTGGGATGACCTACCTGTGCTTCTCGCTGTCCCGTAGAACTCGATTGGGCCGCGCCGCTGAGCGGTGCGGGGTTTCCTGATGCGCTATCTCTCCGGAGGTAGCGCAGGTAGACAGAATTGATGTCCGGGCGCTTAGCTCGGCGTCCCACCAGGAGGAGGTTGCTCTCCGCCGCCCTCGGGCTGCGCTGGCGGCTCTGGCTCCGGTGAGGGAGCTTGCCCACGCCGCTTCCTGGGCCCGGACCGCTCCAGCTTCTTCCGGGCCGCAGGCTCCTTCGTCTCCTTGGCTTGGCTCCACGGGCGGAGCACCAGGTCCTGCTTGTCTCCCTCGCCACTGTCCGGGGTGACGTCGTTGTGCGGGGCCCACAGGTGCTGCGGATCTTCCTCACCACGAAGAACCCGCTCGACCTGCTGGAGCCGGAGTTCCGCCAGCACGAGGATGGCGGTGATGGAGACGGGCGCTTGCAGTTCCTGCTCCCGGCTGTCCAGCGAGTGTGTGGCCAGTGCATCTGCGATGAAGCGCGCCCCCGCGATGGCGCACCGCACCTCGGCCAGCTCGGCGGACAGGCTGATGGCCTTCGGATTCAAGCAGTTCCTCCTTGGGCGCGGCTGCGCCCGGAAAGACCAGGGCCCTCGATGCCGCTCCTCAGCGACATGAAGGCCCCGGATCCGTCTTCGCGTTGTGGATGGGGAGTCCGCGGACTCCTCCTCGACTACCGGCCCTGCCGCGTCATGTCCCGGAGGTGGTCAGCCACCACGGCAAGGAGGGCCGCCGTCATCGTCCGGGCCAGCGGCGAGGTCAGCATCTTCTTGAGCCAGTGCATGAGCCACCTCCCCTACGCAACCAGCCAGAGCCGTGAGGTGTCCACGAAGACCACCTCGTAGCCCGTGCTGACAGTGGCGAGGTGGTCGTCCGTGTCCTCCCGGAAGAGGCTTTCCTGGCCGGGATGGGGCCTTTCATGGGTGGAGAGTAGAGGTGGCGCTTCATCGCCGTGTAGAAGCCCACCGCGTGGACGATCCCCTCGTAGCTGCCGTTCGCTGGCAGCGGCGTGCCCAGGCCGTGCCAGGACTCCTGGCCGACGTACATCATCTGGTGGATGTCATGAGGCATGGCGCTCCTCCTCTCCGTTGAAGAAGGCGCACCTCGGGCGCTCGGGCAAGAACCATGAAGTCCTAATCCGGCACCTCGCGGCGCGCCGAGCTGTGGGGCTGTTAGAGGAAGGCGCACTGGCCGATTTGCCAGCGCGTCGGCGGATAAGTCTCCACCACGAACCTTATCCCGAAGGATGCGCGGCTCTTGACGAGCTGGAGCGATCTTCAGGAGCCCTGGACGCAAGAACAGCCCAATTCATGCCGATGGGCTCGCCTATTCGGCTCTGCGACCCACATATTGACATGCCGTACAAACGACCGTAAGTTACGTACATACGTACGGATTGACCGGCGTATTTACGGAGATATTTATGATCGCGAAAAGTGAGCGCTTCGAGCTGCGGCTCGACGCAGAAACCCTGGAACGCATCGATAAGTGGCGCAACGAGCGGTCGGAATCGCTGTCCCGCTCGGAAGCTGTGCGCCAACTCGTCGAGGCTGGGCTTGGTCGGCCCGAGGACGACAAGCGGCTCTTTCAACTCGCCCGCTTCAACGTGCTCGTCGCGGCGAAGACCGCAGATCCTGCAGTAAAGCTGTTCCCCGATAGTTACATCTACGCTTGGGACGAGTGCGTCTATCCCCTCTTCAATGAGTCGGCCCACCTTCACGAACCCTTCGCCGAGCAGTTCAAGGTGCCGAAAGCCATGGTCGAGGAACTCTCAAAGTACCTGGATGACCGCTGGCTGGCGGAGGATGTGCCAAGCTTCTACCAGCTTGAAAGCCACTACGATGTGCGCTCGGGGCATTCGGAGTGGGGGCGGTTCAAGCTGATCGCGACGTGCCGGTACATGTTCCTGCACAAGCTCTTCGATAAAACGTTCTGGGATGCGCTCCTGAGGGGAAGCGACCATCCCTCGGAAGCCAAGGGGATCACCCGCAAGTTCGATGCGGCGAAGGACGTCTATTTCGGCTGATGCTGCGGTTACGCAAGGGCGAGTGGAGGGGATGCCCTACTGGCCCCCTCCATTGCCCTATGCGCCTCTGCCGGCGCGTGATGTTGGCTGCTGAGGCATCCATAGACAGAGAGCCCGAGGGCCCAACACCCACAAGCAGTGGGACGCGAAACAGAGCCCTCTCCTCCCCCGGGGACAACCCGGCGTTCCCGTGACTTCTGGTGCTTCGCGCCTTGTGAGGCCCACCGGAGGGGTAGAAGTCGCCTCCGGGGTTGGCCAGTAGACAAGAGGGCAAACACCCGCCTAGTCACTCGAAGGGGTGTGGCATGAGGAGGGCACCTTCCATTCGAGGTCTTCGTGGCGCACCTGTTTAAAACCGATGAATTCACCGAGTTTTCCGAGATGTACTGGGCTGGTCCCACCGCGCTGGAGGTGGTGACCGGCAACAGGGCGATCCAGTCGCATGACAAGAAGCTCGCCTCCAACCACTTCCGCATCTGGGTGTTGGAGCGAGCAAAACCGGGGCAGATGGACCGTTTCACCGCGCGGTACGAGTGGTTAGTGAACATTCGCCTGGGTGACCACGATGATGTACCCCTATGGGCTGATGCCACCACGGAGTTGCCCTCGGCAGACGGCCAAACGGTCGAGGACTGCATCAGCATGGCCCTCGGCAGCATCACCGGTGCACTGATGCAGCGCGGCGTAGATGAGTGGTGATAACCAAGTCCGGCTCGTCTCCAAAATGTCTCCAAGACGGAAGGGCACTCTGGGGACAGGTGGGACAGCCGAAGACTGGCCCGTGGACTCGAAGTGCCCGGATTCACTCACGATTCAGCGAAAGGCGTGTGCCGTCGCGGGTTTAGGGTACCCCTCCTCCACGGGTTCGAATCCCGTCGGGGACACTGCAATCGGGGCCGGAAGCCGCTGGAATCTCAGCGGCTTCCGGCCTCGGTTCTTTCAGGCTCTTTCTCGTCTCCTGGATATCTTGAGCCGGAGACGCATCCCGCCCTCCTCCAGCCGATTCGTCAGGGGCGGAGCGTGCGCGTCAGTGCTAGGCCCTGCTGTCATGTCCGGCGACTCACCCGTCCCCGCCCCCGGCGGCCTGCCCACCCTGCACTTCCCCCCCGAGCTCCCCATCTCGAGCCGGGTGGAAGACATCACCGCGGCCATCTCCGCCCACCAGGTCGTCATCGTCGCGGGGGCCACCGGCTCGGGGAAGACGACGCAGCTGCCGAAGGTCCTGCTCGCCATGGGGCGCGGCCGCCCGCGCCAGATTGGTGTCACCCAGCCCCGGCGTATCGCCGCGACGAGCGTGGCGGCGCGCGTGGCACGCGAGCTCGGCACGGAGCTGGGCACGGACGTCGGCTACCAGATTCGCTTCGAGGACCGCTCGTCCCGGCGAACGGCCGTGAAGTTCATGACCGACGGAGTCCTCCTCGCTCA
Source organism: Myxococcus sp. CA040A (assembly GCF_013336725.1). Lineage (NCBI taxonomy): Bacteria > Pseudomonadati > Myxococcota > Myxococcia > Myxococcales > Myxococcaceae > Myxococcus > Myxococcus sp. CA040A. Next base: position 200,335 of record NZ_JABUMR010000012.1, read on the forward strand.
GATTCACAGCGACCCGCTCCTGAGCCGCTACGACACCATCGTTCTCGACGAGGCCCACGAGCGCAGCCTCACCATCGACTTCCTACTGGGGTGGCTCAAGCGCATCCTCCCCCGGCGCCCCGACCTCAAGGTGGTGGTGAGCTCGGCCACCATCGAGACCGAGCGCTTCTCGCAGTTCTTCGGGGGGGCTCCGGTCATCCAGGTGGAGGGCCGTACCTTTCCGGTGGACGTGCTCTACGAGCCGCCCCCCGAGGACGACGAGCTCACCGACTCCGTCGCCGATGCGGTGACAAACGTGCTCTCGCTCGACCCGGACGGGGACGTCCTCGTGTTCCTCCCCGGGGAGCGGGAAATTCGCGAGGCCGAGAATGCCCTGAACGCGCGCGCGCTCCGCGGCACGGTGGTGCAGCCCTTGTATTCGCGCCTGTCGGCCGCCGAGCAGTCGCGCGTCTTCTCCACCATCCCCGAGCGCCGGGTCATCCTCGCCACCAACGTCGCGGAGACGTCGGTCACCATCCCGGGAATCGTTTACGTCGTGGACACGGGGGTGGCGCGCCTGTCGCGCTACGACCCCCGCTCGGGCACCACGCGCCTGCACATCGAGCCGGTCTCCCAGGCCAGCGCCGACCAGCGCAAAGGGCGCTGCGGACGCGTGCGTGAGGGCATCTGCGTGCGCCTCTACGACGAGGTGAGCTTCACCACGCGCCCCGCCTTCACCGACCCGGAAATCAAGCGCACCGGACTCGCGGGGGTCATCCTGCGGATGAAGTCCCTCGGCCTCGGTGACGTCGAGGACTTCCCCTTCCTCGACCCGCCCCAGCCGAGAGCCATCGCCGAGGGCTGGCGGGTGCTCGAGGAACTCGGGGCCATCGAGGGCCAGGAGCGCACCTTGACGCCGCTCGGGCACCAGCTCGCGCGCTTCCCGGTGGACCCGCGCATCGCACGGATGATTCTCGCCGGCGCCGAGTACGGGTGCCTGGACGAGGTGCTCATCGTCGCCGCGGCGCTCAACCTGCAGGACCCGCGCGAGCGGCCACGGGAGCTCGCGCAGAAGGCGGACGAGCTGCACCGGCGCTTCCGTGACGAGCACTCGGACTTCACGGGGCTCCTCAAGCTGTGGGCGTTCGTGAGCGAGGCCGAGGGCCGGGGGACGTCCCATCTGCGGCGCGTGTGCCGGGACAACTTCCTGTCCTTCTTGAGGGTGCGCGAGTGGCGGGACGTCCAGCGACAGCTCGAGGAGACCGTCCGCGAGCTGCGCCTGCCGCGAAAGGGCCGGGGCACCCCGGCGCGCGGGGACGTCCTGCACCAGGCGCTCCTCACCGGGCTCCTGTCCCGCATCGGCCAGTGGAATCCTGAGCAGCGCCTTTATACGGGTGCGAAGCAGACGCGCTTCATGGTTCACCCCTCGTCGGCGCTCGCGAAAAAGCCCCCTGCCTGGGTGATGGCGTTCGAGCTCGTGGAGACGTCCCAGTTGTTCGCGCGCACCGTGGCGAAGCTCGACCCCGAGTGGCTCGCGGCGGCGGCCCCCCACCTGCTCAAGCGCAGCTACTCCGACCCGCACTGGTCGGAGAAGTCCGCGCGCGCCGTGGTGAAGGAGAACGCGACCCTCTTCGGGCTTCAGGTCTTCAAGGAGCGCCCCGTGGCCCTGGCCAGCATGGACCCCGCCCGGGCACGGCTGATGTTCCTCGAGCATGCCCTGGTGCGCGGCGAGTACCGCACCCGGGGGGCGTTCCAGGAGAAGAACCGCCAGGTGTTCGAGCGCGTGGCGCGCCTGCGGGACAAGGCCCGGCGCAGCGAGCTGCTCGACAGCGAGGCGATGCTGACGTTCTTCGACCAGCGCCTCCCGGCGGACGTGACGGACGGAGCGAGCTTCGAGGCCTGGCGCCGCAAGGCCGAGGCGGCCGACCCCGATGTGCTCGTCCTCTCGATGGAGGATGCCCTCTCGCACGACCCGGGCCTGTCCCCGGCGCACTACCCGGACGCCATCACCCTGAACGGCGCGTCCGTGCCGGTGACGTACACCTTCGACCCCTCGGCCGAGGACGATGGCATCACCCTGAGCGTGCCGCTGCTGCTGCTCGCCCAGTTGGTCCCGGGTGAATTCGACTGGACCATCCCCGGGTGGCAGCGGGAGAAACTCACCGCCCTGCTCGAGCAGATCCCCCGCGCCCAGCGCAAGCAGTTGGGGCCGCTGCCAACGCTGGTCGACCGTCTCGAGAAGGAACTGGTGCCCTTCCGCGGGCCGATGATTCCAGCGCTCGTGCGTGCGGTGTCCCGGCTGTGCGGCGTGGACGTGCCCGAGGAGTCCCTCCGGGCGGAAGTTGTGGCGCCGTACCTGCGCATCACGCTCCGGGTGCTCGACGAGCGAGGAAAGGAGCTCGCGCGGAGCCGCGACGCCGACGCGCTGCTGGAGCAGTACGGGGGACGCGCACGGGCTGCGCTGCGCAGCGCAGCGCCGACTTCGGACTGGGAGCGCCAGGGGCTGACGACCTGGACCTTCGGCGAGCTGCCCTCGATGGTCACCCGCCGCGTCGGCGGGCTCGACGTCCGCAGCTACCCCGCGCTCGTCGACCGGGGTGCTGCCGTGGACCTGGTGCTGCTCGAGACATCCTCCGCAGCCGAGGCGGCCACTCGCACGGGGGTCCGCCGGCTCCTGATGCTCGCCGCGCGCGGACACGTGGCCGTCAGCGCCTCGCGCATGCCGCTGCCCTTCCCGTCCCTGGACGGCGCGCCGCCCGCGCGGGGCCAGGCCGACGCCTTCCGGCCGCTCGTCCTCGCACGCAGCGTCGACGATGCGTTCAAGCTCGCACCGGGCGCGCCGCTGCCGCGCACGAAGGCGGCCTTCGAGGCGCTGGTCCGTGAGGGCTCACCGCGCATCGAGCCCGCGGCCCGGGACTGGGCGAACGCCGTCGTTGTCACCTCCGCGGAACTCTCCGCGACGCTCGCCGCACTCAAGGCGGCATCAAAGGGGCCGAGCGGCGCGGCGGCTGTGCGGGACATCCGCGCGCAGCTCGGGCATCTGTTCCCCGCGAACCTCATCGAGTGGATTCCCTTCGCGCGCCTGCTGAACTACCCGCGCTTCCTCCGCGCAGCCCAGGCACGGCTGTCGCGTGCGGTGGCGAACCCCGGCAAGGACGCGGGGAAGGCCGCGCCCTTCACCCCCCTGTGGGAGACATTCCTCGCCAGGCGCGCCACCGTGCGGGACCAGGAGGCGGCGCAGGCCCTGCGATGGGACTTCGAGGAACTCCGCGTGGCCATCTTCGCGCCGGAGGTGACGACGCCCGTGTCGGTGACGGTGGCGAAGGTCGGCGCGGCACTCGCGGCGCTGCGCTAGCAGCGGGTGGCTGTGCGTCCGCGACGAGCGCATCGGCGTCCTCAATGTGCTCCGCCGCCAAACGTCGCCGTCCGACCCAAGCTCAGGTTCCTTCTGAGCGATAAGTCCGAGCCAGCTTGGCGGCCTTTTTGGCGAACTGCGACATCCACTTCGACGATGCCCACTCTTGGCTGAGAGTGTCTGCCCAGTCCGCAATCGCCTTGCGCTGCGCGACGCTGAGCGCCGTCAACGCAGGGACGGGATAGTCACCATCAATGCGACAAAGAAAGCCGTGGAGATGAATCCACAGCTCGAAGTCGGTCGAATTCGCCAGCATGACGCGGAGAACCGAAGGCAGGTAGTACAGGACGGCGGCGTCCGTCATGTACGAGAAGTCTTCCATGTACAGCGAGCCAGGGAATGGCTGGGATTCCACGTCGTTCCGCATCTTGCCGAAGAAGTGGTCGATAACGTACTTGGCCTCGATGCCCGGCGGTGCAAGCTCTTCCTCGGTTCGTGGAATGGCCGCATCTCTGAAGGCGAGGTCAATTCCGTGGATGACGTCGTCACGTTTCAACATGGTCGGCCCGTGATTGTCACATCAAGGAGAATGAAGAACCAACCGTGAGAAGGAAACGAGCGGAAGACGAATAGGAACTGTGTTGAGGGTTGGGCTGGTGCAGAGGGCCGAGAATTGCTGCTCACAATCTCCGCTCGACAGAACTCGGCTGGCCTCCAGGCGTCCCCGAATCGCATTCTGGAGATGGTTCCAGGGCTTGAAGTACGGCGTCACGTCCGCGATGCGCCCCCTCCGGGGGACACCAGACTGAACGGAAAGCCTCAAGGCCCACGTCCAGGGGGAGCCGTCACGACGAGTGCCCCCAGACCCAGGTGTCCCGTACGCCCCCTTGGACGGGAAATCGCCGGTTCGGCAGGCCGTGGGCTCCCCAGCCAGGGCTCCGTCCACTGACTCCGGAATGGCGCGCGGAGGCGTCGTCGTCGCCAGATTCACGAGTCCGCGGAGCGCTTCATGTCGATCCCCGTACCGCCCAATCGTCGCGCTCTTGAAGGCGCCCTGCCGGCGTCCTCTCATTCCCAGAGGAGCATCCCATGTCTTACATCGATGGTTTCGTCATCGCCGTGCCGACCGCGAACAAGGAGAAGTTCATCGCACATGCCCGCAAGGGCGACCCCGCCTTCATCGGGTACGGTGCCCTCCGCGTGCTGGAGTGCTGGGGAGACGACGTGCCGAGCGGCAAGCTCACCGACTTCCGCAGGGCCGTGCAGGCCAAGGACGATGAGACGGTGGTCTTCTCGTGGATTGAATGGCCCGACAAGGCCACGCGCGACGCTGGCATGGAGAAGATGATGAAGGACCCAAGCATGAGCCCCGAGCAGAACCCGATGCCCTTCGACGGCGCGCGGATGATCTACGGCGGCTTCGCGCCGGTAGTGGTGCTGGACAAGTAACCCGGGCCGGCCCGCGGGGACTCAGGTCAAAATCCGTCCCCGCGCGCCCTCTGCGCCCACCTTGAGCAGCAGCGTGTACAGGCCACCCTCTCCATGCTCGCTGGCGCGAGTCCACTGCAGCCTGCCTTCACACTCGAGGCACCCGCGCGGCGCGGCTGGCACTCCACAAATGGAGGGGCACCGCGCCGCTTCCTGTTGGGCGCCCGTGGCGGTGTCACACCCGCCCAGCCCACTCTCGCGACTCAGCCATACAGCTCGCTCAGCGGTCCCGGCGCGATGCGCGTGCTGCCCTCTTGCCCGAAGGTGTTGAAGTCCGCGTCTCCGAACGCGTGGCCGAGCGTGTTGAAGAGGTTGGAGACCTGCCGGTTCCGGGCCGCGTCGTACTTCGGGTACACCACTGTGCGCCCGTCGGTCTTCAGGCCCAGCGCGTTGCCACCCACCACGAGCTTCGGCCACTCACGCGAGGTCGAGTGGTGCTGCTCGCCGTTGTCGGACATGAAGACAATCGCGGTGTGGTCCAGCATCGAGCCGCTCGCGCCGACCTCTGGCGTAGCGGCCAGCGTCCTCGCCAGGTTCGCCACCAACTGCACGTGCCGGCGGGTGACCTCCGCGACGCGATCCCAGTTCTGCCCGGCATCCAGGCCGTGCTGCAGGCTGTGTCGCGCGATGTCGGCCACGTCCGGGCCGTAGGCCACGTCAAAACCCGAGGTGCCCGTCGCCAGTACCACCGTGTTCGTCAGCCCACCCAGGAGGGATGCCGTGGCGATCTGGAACTGCGCCTCGAACCACTTCAGCGAGTCGGGCGGTGAGCCCGCGCCAGTGATGAGCGGGTTGTCCTTCGGCGCCAGCGGCAGGTAGGGCCGCACGCGGTCCGCCATGCCCGCGAGCTGATCCTCCCGCGTGCGCAGCGATTCGAGCGAGGAGAGGTAGCGCTCCAGTTTCAGCCGCTCGTTGGAGTTGCCGCTGAACTCCGCCAGCGCCTTGCGCGAGTCGGCCAGCGCGAAGTCGAAGAGCATCTTGCGATCACGCCCGTTCGTCGAGCCGCCGAGCAGCGAGCCGAAGGTGCTGTCGAACGCGAGCGACGGGTTGACGATGATGCCCGCGGGCTTGCGCGGTCCGAGCGCGCAGGTCTCGTACACAATCGACACGCGCGCGGAGCTGGTGCCCAGGCGCAGCACGTCGAACGGTGCACCACGACGCAGGCGAGGGGCGATCACCGCGTCGAAGGTCGCGCCCGCGCCGTTCACCGCGCAGCTCAGCCCGCCCGTCCCGCTGGAGTGCCCGCCGCCCGCGATGAGGCTCGAGAGCCCCAGCAGCACGGCGGAGCGGTTCACCAGGTCGATGTTGCCGGAAGACGCCGCCAGCGGCCCGAGGCTGATCGCGCTGGCGAGATTGTCGCCCTCACGCACCAGTGGCGTGTCCTTGTACGCGTCCCAGAAGAGGCGATCAGAGGTGTTGGCGCGTCCACCCAGCGCCGCGCGGGTGCCCGTGCTCAGGAGCGCGCGGGGGTAGACGCCATTGCATTCGAGGACCAGCACCAGACGCGCCGGCCGCGCTGACGACTGGGCGTAGACGTCGTGGAAGTAGGGCGCGAAGAGGCCGGCGGCCATGCCCTTCAGGACGGTTCGTCGCGAGAACATGGCAGTCACTCTCCAGCCTGCGGCACGCGCCGCGTCTTCCAGGTGTCACTGGTCATCAACGTGGTCAGCATCTTGGAGAACGAGCCGTTGTTCTGATCATAGGCCTGCTCCATTTGCGTCAGCGTGCAGGCGTCGCTCGGGTTCTCCGGGCGGCCCATGAAGTAGCGGAAGGCCTGTCGCATGAAGCAGCGTTTCACGTGCCGCGAGGTCGCCAGGCGCTCGCTCAGCTCCACCGCGTCGCGCACCGTGCCGTTCAGCGCGGGGTCCGGCATCGACGTGAGCGTCGAGCTTCCGTCCGGCGTAGTCCAGCCTCCGCTGGGCGAGTGATCCCGCGCGCGCAAGAAGCCCGCGTGATTGTAGATCTCGAAGGGAAGGCCGAGCGGCTCCATCAGGCGGTGACAGCCCTGACACTGCGATCCGGCGGTCGCCTCCTGCAGGCGGCGGCGCGCGTTCTTGTCGGCCGCGTGAGCGCCGACCTGGGCTGCCACCTGCACGCTGCTGAGCGGCGGGACGAAGCCGCACAGGAGGTTCTCTCGCACCCACTTGCCGCGATGGACGATGGATGGATCGTCCTCGAAGTTGCCGCCGTGCGCGGCCAGCCACACTGGGTGGGTCAGCACGCCCGCGCGCTCGGTGGCAGGCAGCGTCTTCCAGCGGCCCTCGACGGTCGCCGGGAGGATCTCGCTGACGTTGTAGGGGTGCGAGAGGCCCTTGTGCGAATCGTACGCCGCGTGCTGCATGGAGGGCACGTAGAAGGTGCGCGTGGTGAGCAGGTTCGCCAGCACGTCCTGATCCTCGACGACCACCCGTGCGATCAGATCGTCGAACTGCTGGATGAAGGTCGGCTCCAGCGGATGGAAGTTGGTGAGCAGGTTGTCGTACGAGACCGCGCTGATGTAGCCGAGCCCCTCGATTTCGAAGCGCGAGGTCGCCGCCGGAGACTCCTTGAACACCGCGGACACGTGCTCGTAGCCGAGCCACTCGCGGAAGAAGCCCGCGACGCCGTCACCCAGCCAGTACTGCCCGCGCTTGGAGCGCTGGTCCTCATTGTAGTCCTGCACCAGATCGAACCGCGGCGTCCCGTTCTGGTTGGCGTCGACTCCGCCCAGGTACTTCTCGATCAGGGCGGTGGTCGTCGCATCCTGCGTGAGCGAGCCGTCCTTCGCGGCGGTGGCCACGTCCGCCAGATGCCCCTCGAGGGGCGCGGAGTAGTGAGGGTACACGAAGCTCGGTGTGGCCGAGGGAGCCCGCCCCGCCAGCGCGTAGGCCAGCTGAGAGCCCAGCTCGAGGCTGGTCAGCTCCACGCGACCGTCGGCCGGCTCGCCGCCCATCTCGCGGCGGAACACGGCGCCGGTCATCATCCACGCGGCGTTGGAGATCCGCGTGATGGAGGCCGCGCGGTTTGTCGGGGAGTTGCTCGGCTCCTGCGCGATGACCTCGGTCGCGAAGGCGGTGAGGCGGGTGAGCTCATCCTCCGTGGGCGGGCGGAAGAAGACGCCGAACTCGAGCATCTGGCCGAGGTGGAAGCGCTTGCAGGTGTCGCTCGGGTTCGCGTCGACGAACATGCAGTTGAAGCGCCTGTCGGTGTAGACACGCTCCATCCGGTTGCCGTCCGGGTAGTTCATCGTCCACGGCGCGGCGGCCTCGCCGACCACCGGCAGGAAGAGCTCCACCGTGGCCTCGTCCAGCGTCTCGTCCGTGGCCCAGGAGCTGTACTGCTCGATGGCGCTGGGATCGAGCGGGTTGTCGTAGAAGCTGAACCCGGTCCAACTGCGCTCGACCGAGCCACCAACGTTGCGGGTGAACTCGCGCCGGTTCATGCGGCGGATGCGCGTCGACGCATCCGAGCGCACGCCCTCGGTGCAGCTGAAGAGCGTGGACTGATCGAGCAGGTTGGGCTCGGAAACCACCGTCACGGGTGGGCCGCCCGTGCCACTGCAGAGGGGCATCCCCTCCCCGATCCACGTCTCGAGCGCGGTGAGTTCGGCTGCGCTCGCGCGCGCATGCGGAGCCGGCGGCATCGGAGACGCGTCGTCGCGCATGCGGATGAGCGCACGCTGGGCGGTGCTGAGCCTCCCATCCATCGCCGAGCTCACCCGCATGTCGTGCAGGGTGCGCAGCGGCATCGTCGCCCCCTGGGTTGGCAGCGCGCCGTGACAGGTGGCGCAGCGATCGGCGAGCACCGACTGCACCACGCACGCGGCCCCCAAGCCCCCCCCGGGACCACCGGGCCCCCCGGGACCACTTGGCCCCCCGGGACCACCGGGGTTGTTGGGGTCTCCGGGGTCGGTGCCTGGCGTGATGGAGCCCTTGCACGCAACGAGGCTCAGCAATCCGGCCAGCAGGAGGATACGGTTCATACGGACAGTCTGAATCGGACGACCGGTGGGATAGCAAGCAGGTTCTGCCAATCGGGCTCAGACCTGACCGGGCGCCCCGTGGTACCGCCGGTTCAGCACGCGCTCGGCCACCCCGGAGTCCATCCCGCGCGGCGTGGCCGCCAGCACCGTGCAGAGGATTCTCAGGGGCGCGACCGTGAGCAGCACGCGACGACGCAGCAGGTCAAAGCTGGCGCGGCCACACAGCTGACGCTCGGGAAGGTTGAGCTTCATGATCTGGCCCTCGGACTGGACGCTGCCCCAGATGGGTCAGTGCAGCCCGGACGGCATCCTCGCGTCCCGTTGACAGGCCGCGCTCCCATCAGGTGTGTGGCAGGAGCCTGGGCCTGTTGGCTCGAGCCGCTCGGCCATCCGCTTCTTCGTGCTGGGGGCAGACCTGCTCGCGCGGCTGGACGTGGCGAAGGGCCAGCGCGCGACGCGTAGGCCTGCCGGAGGGCTTCACACGCGCCCCGCACAGGAGGATGGTGGAGTCCCATGGCCCAGTTGCTGACCCTCCTCGAGTCCGAGCAGTTCCGCGTGCTCGACTCGCGCTGCCGGCATCCGCGCGCGGGGCCCGCGGAGGAGCGAGGCGGGGACCCGGGACACCTGGTGCTGCTGCGCCGCGGCTGCTTCAGCTACCACCGGGGGCTGCGGCGCTTCGTCGCGGACCCCTGCACCGCCCTGCTGCACCACCCGCGCGTGGACTACCGGGTCGGCCATCCGGGCGCGGAGGGAGATGATGCGACGGTCATCAAGCTCGCACCGGAGCTCTTCGACGAGCTGTGGGGCCGGCGTGGCCCGGACCATCCAGAGCTGGGGCTGAGCGCCGCGGTGCACCTGCGCCACGCGCGCGTGTGTGCCGCCCTGCGCGACCCGCGCGGAGACCGGCTCTCGCGTGAGGAGACGGTGTTCGCACTGCTCGAGGTAGCCGCTTCGGACAGGCAGCGCGCGGAGGCCCCTGCGCGCGGAGACCGGGGCGCACGGCGCCGCACGGTCGGCCGCGTGCGCGCGCTGCTCGCGGCCCAGCTCTCGGCGAACCTCTCGCTCGACACCGTGGCGCAGGAGGCCCGCTGCTCACCCTTCCACCTCATGCGCCTCTTCCACGCGGAGACGGGGCTGTCCCTGCGCGCCTACCGCCGCCAGCTGCGGGTGCTCACGGCGCTGCAGCGGCTCGCGGAGGGCGAGCAGGACCTCGCGCGGCTCGCACTGGAGCTGGGCTTCTCGCACCACAGCCACCTCTCGCAGAGCGTGCGCCAGGTGCTGGGGAGCAGCCCCGCGCGCCTGCGTGCGGAGCTGCAGCAGGTCCGCGCAGGTTCCTGACAGCGGGGCGGCGCGCACGCCTCTAGCTTCGCGTGCATGAACCCCCTCCACCTGCTCCGGCCGCTGCTCTTCGCCTGCTTGCCCGCACTCGTGTTGTACCCACTCCCGGGGCTTGCCCAGGAGCGCGAAGCCTCTGCGCCTGCCCCGCGCGATGGCCAGCGCGACTTCGACTTCGAGATCGGCACCTGGCGCACGCAGCTGAAGCGGCGCCTGCGTCCGCTGACGGGCTCGAACACCTGGGTGGAGATGAAGGGGACCACTGTCGTGCGCAAGGTGTGGAACGGCCGCGGAAACCTCGTGGAGCTCGTGGCCGACGGCGAGGGTGGGCGATTCGAGGGCCTCAACCTGCGCCTGTACAATCCGCGGACGCGCCAGTGGAGCCTGCACTTCGCGAACAGCCGCGATGGCACCCTCGCCGTGCCGACCGTGGGCGAGTTCAAGGAAGGACGCGGTGAGTTCTACGCCCAGGAGCAACTCGACGGGCGCGCCATCCTGGTGCGCTTCGTCATCTCGAACGTGACGCCTACTTCCGTCCGCTTCGAGCAGGCCTTCTCGGACGACGGAGGCAAGACCTGGGAGGTGAACTGGATCGCCCAGGACACGCGGGTCGACGCGGCGGCCGGCAGGACGAAGCAAGGCGCGGGCACCGATTGAGGCAGCACGGCCGGCTTCCGAGGCGGGCCCTGCCGACCGAGGGCACGGCTGAGGATATGCGGGTGGAACATCATGAACGCAGGGCTGAAGCGACGTCGCCGCCGCCTCTGCCTCTTCTCCGACATCGAACACCCTTCCATCACATCAAGGGTGTCCATGGTGGCGGACGACGCTCAGTCCACACGGCGGCCGGTGAAGCTCACCCAATGGGTGCACGTGACGTTCTTGAAGTCTTCTGACACGGCGGTGGTCCGGACGTCGACGAAGCCCTTGATCCGGTCCGCTTCGAGCGAGTCACCCTCGATGAAAAAGCGCTGCACCGTGGTCCCGCTGCCGATGTCATCGAAGGTCTCTGAATTGAGATCCACGAACTGGTAGGGGCCGCTGTCGGACGAGGTGCCGTTGAGGACGAAGGGCGTCTCGATCGGCACATCTGTGTACCCATGGAGCAGGGCCCGGAAGAAGCCAGGGACCTCGATACGAGTGTCCGAGCGCTCTCCCGCGGTGATGGTCCACCGCTGCTGCGAAGAGACGTCCCAGGCGCGGCCGACGCCCTCGCGGCCGTTGTCGCAGACATAGGGCACGGCGCTCAGCTCGGCCTCGTTCATCTCGATGTCGTACACACTCTTCTCGAAGCCACACCCCGTCGACAGCCCCACCAGGGCGCCGATGGCTCCCAGTCCCGCGAACCTTGCCTTCATCATCCGATGTCTCCTCAATCCAGGCCCCTGCCCCAGCAGGCCCGAGCGACCCATGAGACCTTCTCCCCGGGATGGGATTCAAGAGGCCCCTTGAATCCCCATCACCCGACAATCATCCCCCTCCGACGAGGAGTCCCACCGATGCCGTTCTCCGGGTGCGGACGTCGCCTGTCGAGCGTGGCCTTCGCCAGCTCCCGCGCGGTGACCACCCCACAGCGGGTCAGGTGGCCAGCGCAGGGTGCTGGCCGTCACCAGGGCGCGATGGCCGAGACCTATGACGATGCCGCATTTCGCCCAGATACCCGGGACCTGAGGGCTAGACACAATCACATACCAATCGACCACACATCGACACTCGACGACTTTCACATCAATCCCAGGCGCTCACCGACTTATTCTCCGCGCACCCGAAGGCAGCCCAGCCGCCCCCGCCCGGACTGAAACCGCACTGAGGACTGCCCTTGGGCATCCGACCCACAAACAAAGGAATGCCAGGCATGTCTAATTACAAGGTCCAGAACCAATGGGGTGGCTCGTCGGCTCCTTGGAATCCGGGGGGCAACTGGGTGATTGGCGGCCGCGAGAAGCAGAACGTCGTCGCGATGAAGGTCACCTCCAGCGATGGCGGCCAGACGCTGACCGGGAGCATGACCTACAACGGCGAGGGGCCCATCGCCTTCCGCGCCACCCTCACCAGCCCGAACAACTACGTGGTGGAGAACCAGTGGGGTGGGCCGACCGCGCCCTGGAATCCAGGTGGCACGTTCGTCCTCGGCTCCCGGCAGGGGCAGAACGTCATCGCCCTCGACCTGACCTCCGGCAACAGCGGGGAGTCACTGACCGGGACCATGACGTACAACGGTGAGGGCCCCATCGGCTTCCGCGGCAACATGGGCTGACGCCGCACCCGATGACACTTCCCGGCGGGCCCACGTCCAGGGCCCGCCCCTCACTGAGTTGGAGTCCCCTGAAGGGCTCCCTCATGGAATCGTGGTCATGAGAGGCGATGGATACTTCCTGCAGAAGAACTGCATGAAGCCGCCATTGTTGATGTCGGCCTCCATGCGCTACTTGAAACGAGTAGGACTTGCCCGTGGAGTATGACACATCAGAGCGGTGGGGGCCCTGTTGACTGAGTCGGGAGATGCGAGGCAATCAACGAGCGTCGCGATCAACGGCTCACGAAGCGCCGCATCCTGAGGTCCACGGCTGGCTCCATGCCCCCCACAGGGCGCCCGATGCACGCGGCGCCCTGCCCCGACCGCTGCGTTCAGCGACGGCTCACCTCAGTGGACGCGACCCGCCGGCAGGTTGGAGGGCGGCGGGAAGCCAGGCACCGCGGGCCGGACCGATTCACTCGAACCCGAGAGCATCGACGTGCCCAGGGTTTCCATTGCCCGAGCGAGAGGATTCGCCGCGGGCACGCCACACACGAGCGACGTCATGTCCGCCTGGCGCCGAACCAGGTCCGCGAAGGTTCGCGTCACGGAGGGGTCGAACCGATCCGGAATGGGCCCAGACGTCACGAGGAAAGGAGACAAGGCCGACGACACTCCCTCGGCGCGAGGGTGCACGTGCAAGAAGACGGTGCCCGTCTCCCCTCCGTGACAGCCACTGCAGGTGTTCAACGAGAACTTGTGGCGCGCCTCGGTGGAGACCTGCGGCACGGCCCACGCGAAGTTGGGGAACGTAAACGCGGAGCCCGCGAGCAGGGGCTGGTTCTCGAAGAACTCCGGGACGGTGTGCGTCTCCGTGAGGATGGAGGACAGGTTCAGGTTGACATAGTCCCCCAGGGTGCGCGAGCCGTCCCAGAACAGGGTGGGCGAAAGCGCGACGTGCGCGGGCATCAACCCTCCGGGGCCCAGGTGGAACTCACGCAGCTCCCAGAGCGGCACCAACGCGTTCTCGTTGGTGCGGACCTGGTGGATGGCGCTGCCCAGGTGCGCGCCCCGCGCGACGAAGGACTTCGTGAAGCGGCTCGTGAGTGCCTCGAGCTTCTCGTTGTAGCCGGGGCTCCCGACACCGATGCGCCCCAACTCGTGCCAGTCCCGCGCCCAGCGCTGGAACTCATCCGGTGAGCCCCCGGGCAGGATGTATTCCAGGATGACGGTGAACGGCAGGGGATGGCCGCTGGGGTCCGTCACGCCGAACACGAAGCGCCCCTCGCCCGCGAACTCGCCCTCCTTGCGCAAGTCCATCCGGTTGACGATGGCCAGCAGACGGAACGGGGCCACGTTGAAGTCCAGGGAGGGTCCCGGCCCACTGCTGTTCTCCCACGGCTGCAGCACCATCGCCGCCATGTTGGGCCGCGCCCCGACCTCCGTCGCACCGATGAACTGGTCCGACATCCAGGTGGACAACCAGTCGCGCACCAGGTCCGACGGGTCCTGACCACCGTTCATCTCGCGCATGAGGTGACCGAAGGTCCACACACCGTCACCCGTGGTCCGCATGGGGTCATCGACCACGGACAGGTCGGTGATCATCAGCTCGGACGAGATGTCCACGCCACACGCCAACGGCGCGCACGCACTGGGGGACTCGCAGCCGTTGGCCGCGCTGCCATCACAATCGAACGTGCCCACCACACAGCCCAGCCCGCAGGTCCCCGCGCCGCACACGGCACGGGCAGACGGAGCGCCAGCGCACACGATGCCGCAGGCCCCGCAGTTCGCCTCGTCCGCGAGCAGGTCCCCCTCACACCCGTTGGCCGGATTCCCGTCGCAGTCCGCGAAGCCCATGTCGCAGCCCACCGGCACCGGAACACATGCGGAGCGATTGCCCACCACGTCGCGCGCATCCGCGAACAGCGGCCCGAGCCGCTGGCCCGGCGTCAGCGCCATCGTCACCGAGCCATCCACGCCCACCACGAAGGGACCCGATGGCGAGAACAGGGTGGCGCACGAAGCATCCCTGAAGAGCGTGACTCGCGAGTCCACCTCCCCCATCGCGCGGACCAGCCCCCCGCTAGCGTTCCCATCGACGGGAATGAATCCCGGCATGAACCGAGGCGCGGGAGGGGCGATGCCGTCGTGCCGGTAACTGATGGCCGTCGAACACGCCGACACGTTCCCCGCCGGGTCCACGGCCCGCGCGGAGATATCCGTCACCGTGTTGGCCGTGACAGTCACAGAAGCGGAGAACACGCCCGTGGAGGCATCCGCCAAGGCGCTCACCGCGACAGGCGCCACGCAGCCCGAGCCCTTGAAGACTTGAACGGTGCCCCCCTTCTCCGCAGTGCCGCGCACCTGAGGCGTGAGCGAGTTGCCTGGAGACACCGGCAGGAACCCCGTCAGCCCAGGCACCGCCGGGGCAATGCTGTCCTGCACGTAACTGATGGCGGTGGCACACGCCGACACGTTCCCCGCCAGGTCCACGGCCCGCGCGGAGAAGCTCGTCGTCGTGTTGGCTGTGACAGACACAGAGGCCGAGAACGCGCCCGTGGAGGCATCCGCCACGGCGGTCACCACGACCGGTGCCACACAGCCCGAGCCCTTGAAGACCTGAACCGTGCTCCCCTTCTCCGCGGTGCCGCGAGCCTGGGGCGTCAGTGAGTTGCCCGGTGACACGGGCTGGAAGTCCGTCATCACGGGCGCCGCCGGAGCCATGCTGTCATGCACGTAGCTCAGGGGTTGCGAGCATGCGGACACATTCCCGGAGGCGTCCGTCGCCGTGGCGGTGAAGACCGTCGTCGCGTTGGGATTCACGGGGACGACCGCCAGGAAGAGCTGCTCCGTTCCCGCGGTGACCGAGACCGATGGCGTCCCCGAGCAGTTGGCGTTGGGGTAGACGCGCACCGTCGACCCGGTCTCCGCGTTTCCAATCAGATTGGGGTTCGAAGTGGTGGACGGTGGGGCCGGGGTGAAGTGCGCGAGGACAGGCGCCGTGGGTGGCGTCGTATCCGGCAGACAGCCGAGCAGTTCGAGCCGCCCCATCGAGACGACCTCGATGCCCGCGCGCGAATCATTGTCATCCGTCACGTTGAGGCGGAACTTCGGATAGGTCGCGGAGGCCGCCAGGGTGTAGACACGGCGCTCCGTGCCCCCCCAGTTCACTTCGTTGGTTCGGGTATCCACCACCACCCACTGCGAGCCATTCCAGCCCTGGAGCGTCCAGGCCTTGGGCGCGCGAGACGTAAGCGAGCCATTCGAGAAGCGGATGGCGTAGCGGATGATTCGCCGCGGGCCGTCCGCCCATTCGTAGCCAATCCACGCGGGGCTCTGCTGTAGCCCGGAGATCCACATCGAGCCGGAGCTATCGACCTCATCGAATGCCAGCCAGGCCTCGTAACCGGGGCCAAAAGCCCCCGAGCGAGTCACGATGCCGACTGGCAACGTGCCGCTCGTCATCACAGGGACCTGGCTGCTCCCGCATGTGATTTCCTGGGACTGGTGGGCCAGGTCCGCGCGAGGCGCCTCCGGTGCGGCGCCCTCCTCCGGACCAGGTCGACATCCTGGAGCACACACCACAAACAAGGTGCCCACCATGAGCAAGCGCCGCCACGACTTCATGAATCGCATGTAACTCCCTCGGCCGTCGGCGGAGACCACGAGCCGTGCGGTCTGTCGCCACTTCGTGGTTCCACCCGGATGTCTACGCCGCCGAGACAGGCGTCTTGCGCGGGAAGGGCTCAATCCCCTCTACGGCGGGACGAAACCGTCGGGCCGAGGGATGAAGCCTCCCGGGCCCCATCTCCATCCCGGCCGCCATGTCGAGCGGGCGTGCCCATTCCCGCCCATCGGAGACTCGCCCTGCCCTTCCTCCCGAGACTGGATGGGAACGCGGTTGATGGCTCCGGATGTTGTGGAGGACACTGGGCAGATGCCTCGGCCCTCCTCGCGTCCCGTCAGCCTCTCGAAACGCGCGGTTCAAGGCGTGCTGGCGCTACTGGTCCTCACGGTGACCTATCAGGTGTACGACCGGATGAGGCTGCGCATGAGTGGCGCACCCCGGGCCGCGCTGGAGAAACTGGCGGCATGCGCGGAGGCTCGCAACCTGCTGGGCGAGCCCATCGACGCGGCGTGGTGGGGCTGGTCCTACGGCTACCTGAAGGTCCCTCGGAAAAGTCAGGCCTGGTCCGCGACCTCTGGCCGGGTGGACTGGCGAATGCCAGTGGCGGGGTCGACCGGTCGCGGAGTGCTCCACTTCCAGGGCGAGAAGATCAACGGCTTCTGGGTGCTGGAGGGAATCCTCGAGACCGAGGGCGCCGCGCTACAGACGCACGGGTGCGCGGCACTGTAGGGCTGACGTCGTCCCCTTCCACTCCCCGTCGACTCTCGCGAAAGCGCTGACACGGCATGAGCGCGCGCTCGGGGTTCCACGCGCATGAGTGAAGTCGCGTGGAAGGAACTGGAGCACGGGACGGAGCCTCTGCTCAAACGTCACGCCGCCGGTCCTCGCGGTAGATGCCGACGCGCGGGAGTCGGTCCATGAGAACGCACTCGCGAAAACGACGCGCCAGCGGCGCAAAGGCTGCGCGGCGCGCAAAGACTGCGCCGTAGCGCGCAAGTGTTGCGCGTCATCACGAAGCGCCGCGCCCGGAGCCACACTCCGGCAATCCGACAGGCCTCACCATCCGCACGCGACAGCAACATCCCACTTCCGCGTAGCACGAGCATTGCTAGGTTGCCCTGCGTGCCCTCCGCCTCCCGCACCGTGCTGGCCGTGATCCTCGGGATTGCCATCGGTGTGGCGGTTGGCCTCGGCGGCTTCACCTTCGTGTACGCGAAGGGCTCGTCCTACCTGCAAGACGACCCGGCCGCCTGCGCCAACTGCCACATCATGAACGAGCAGTACGAAGGCTGGCGCAAGAGCAGCCACCACGCGGTGGCCACCTGCAACGACTGCCATACGCCCGCGGGTTTCCTGCCCAAGTACTACACGAAGGCGAGCAACGGCTTCTGGCACTCCTACTACTTCACCACCGGCACCTTCCCGGACCCCATCCGCCTGCGTCCGGGCAATCGCGTGGTGACGGAGAACGCCTGCCGCAAATGCCACGGCTCCATCGTGGAGGCCATTGAAACGCCCCCCACGGGCCACGAGCAGGTGGCCCCCAGCGAACAACTGCAGTGCCTCACCTGCCACAACTCCGTGGGCCACCCCGAAGGTTCGGGGAACCCCGAGCTCATCCGTAAGGAGAATGCACGATGACCGAGCCCGAGAAGGCTCCGGAGAAGCGCCGACGCTTCAGCGGCACCAGACTCGTGGTCGCGGTCGCTGTGGCCGCGGCGCTGGCCTCGGCGGGCGTCACCGCGCTCCTGGTCAACATCATGGAGCGCAAGCAGGAGGCAAAGAACCCCTTCTACCGGGTGGTGGAACTCGACGACACCATCACCGACCCCGCCGTGTGGGGGAAGAACTTCCCGCTGCAGTACGACGGCTACAAGCGCACGGTGGACCAGCAGCGCACCCGCTACGGTGGCAGCGAGGCGGTGGCGCGCACGCCCACCCAGGCGGACCCGCGCTCGGTGGTGGCCCAGAGCCGGCTCGAGGAAGACCCGCGACTGGTCACCATGTGGAGCGGCTATGCCTTCGCCACCGACTTCCGGGAGGAGCGTGGCCACGCGCACATGCTCGAGGACCAGGTCTTCACAGAGCGCCAGCACGTAACGCAGCAGCCGGGCACCTGCATCCACTGTCACGGCAGCGTGTACGTCCCCTACAAGAAGCTGGGCGACGGGGACCTCATCAAGGGCTTCGAGAAGATGAACCAGATGCCCTTCGCCGAGGCGCGCAAGCTCGTGGAGCACCCGGTGTCCTGCATCGACTGCCACGACCCCACCACGATGCAGCTGCGCGTCACACGCCCTGGCTTCATCGAGGGCATCGCCGCGCTCAAGGCCAGCCAGGGCGTGCCTGACTTCCGCGTGAATGAGCACGCCACGCGCCAGGAGATGCGCACGTACGTCTGTGGGCAATGCCACGTCGAGTACTACTTCAAGGGCAAGGAGAAGCGCCTCACCTACCCCTGGGCCAAGGGCATCAACGTCGACCAGATCATGGCCTATTACGACGAGGACAGGCACACCGACTGGACCCACAAGCTCACCGGCGCGAAGGTCCTCAAGGCGCAGCACCCCGAGTTCGAGATGTACAACCAGGGCATCCACGCGAAGAGCGGCGTGGCCTGCGCGGACTGCCACATGCCCTACCAGCGTGAAGGGGCGATGAAGATCAGCGACCACCACGTGCGCAGCCCGCTGCTCAACATCAACCGCGCCTGCCAGACATGCCACAAGTGGAGCGAGGCGGAGCTGCTCGACCGCGTGGAGACCATCCAGACGCGCACCTTCGAGACTCGCAACATCGCCATGGACGCGCTGGTGGACCTCATCCACGACCTCGAGAGCGCACAGAAGGCGGGCCTCCCCGAGGAAGCACTGGCCAAGGCGCGTGACCTCCAGAAGCGCGCCCAGTTCTACCTGGACTTCGTGGAGGCGGAGAACTCCATGGGCTTCCACGCGGACCAGGAGGCGGTGCGCATCCTGAGCAACTCCATCAACTTCTCGCGCCTGGGCCAGAACGCACTGCGGCCCGGCGGTGGAGCCTCCACCGCGCCGAACCAGCGGCCCCCGGGAGCACCCAAGGCCACCGGGAGCGAGGGCACGCGGCAGGGCTCCAGGTAGCCACGGGTTGACGCACCTCCGGTGGCGGCAAGGCCATCTCCGTCTTCGTGAACGAAAAGGGCATCACGAAGAACGTGCCTGGCACCACGCCGGACCGGTGGTTCCCGAGACCCGGGCAGCTTCCGACGCGGCGGACAAACGCGTCCTCGAAACCCGGCAGGACACGTCCGAGCACTCCACGGGCCAAAGGAGAAGCCGCTCCATCTTCTTCCGACTGGACGGAGGGCCCCTTGAGCATCGGCCCGCTGAGCGGGGACTGCATGTAGCGTCGGCCAGTTGGCGCCGCCCGACAGAACGGCACTTGGATTAGACTGACGGCCATGAACCGTCAGACATCGCGACGCCGCTGCTTGCTGGGGTTGACCGTCATCGTGCTCACCACGGGCTGCGCCAGCTACAAGAGTGACATGGAAAACCTCTGCCACTCCGTGGAGCGCTCGAAGGCCCGCGACCTGCCCATCAAGGAGGAGGACGTCCTGACCATCGCGGCATCCTGGGCCGGCGAGCGCGCTCGCTCCGAGGACGGCCTGGCATTGCTGAATGCGGTCGCCTATGTCGAGCCCGGGAGCAAGGGCCGGGTCATCCGGGATGCAGCGAAGGATGCGGGAGTCTTGAACTGCCCGTTCGCCGATGAACTTGAAGCCTCCGTCCTCGCGGACCGGGCGCAGCGGGAGCGTAAGGCGCTGCTGCGCGAGCAAGCGCGGTCAGCGAAGGAGCCCACCGCGCCGACGCCGGCGCCCTAAACCAGAGTTCGTGATTCTCGAACGGCCTCAGACGGCACGCCTGAGGTCGGCTCGGCGCAGGGATGGACTGGCAGAGCGTTGGGCGTTGCGAGCAGCGAGGTAGGCATGCACCCGCACCATGAG
>NZ_JABUMR010000013.1:0-174077 GCF_013336725.1 Myxococcus sp. CA040A
GCAGCGCCTGGCGCTGCTTCCTCTTCAACCACTGCCTACCTTTGCCCTCGGGCAGGGCCTTCTCGCTCTCAGGTCTTCTGCGCACACAGAGCCGAACGAGAGGTGCCCCTGCTCCCTCTTCCCGCCTTCTCCGCGCCCGCCTGCTCCCCAGCCTGATCGCGAATCACGAACTCTGGTTTAGCCACGGAGCGGACGCCTCATGAGCACCGCACACGCCTTCTCCCGCGCGGACGACGCCCCTGCCCTCATCCTCGGCGAGGAGACCTGCTCCTTCGCCGCACTCCGCCGAGAGGTCGAGACCCTCAAGGCGGACCTCGTCGACAGGCCGCGCGGTCTCGCCATCCTGCGGGCCCATCGGAGCCTCGGGTTCATCACCCGGTTCCTGGCCTTCTACGAGGCCGGCGTTCCACTGGCCGTGTTCGCGCCGGAGTGGACGGACTCGGAAGTCGAGGCGCGGAGAAGCGGCCTGGGGGACTGCTTCGAACTGGACGAGTCCCTGTCCGTCTCCTGGCGAAGCGGCCGAAGCGAGCCGCCCCATCACCCGGAGACAGCCGTCGTCCTGTTCACCTCCGGAAGCACGGGGGCGCCTCGGGCGGTACAGCTCTCCCGGAGGAACATCGAGGCGAACGTGGCCGCGGTCCTCGCGTCCCTCGACTTCGCGTCGGTGTCCCAGCAGACGCTGTTCCTTCCGCTCTCCTATTCCTTCGGACTGCTCGGACAACTGCTCCCCGCGCTGGCGGCGGGTGTCCCCACGTCCCTGCTCGGCAACCTGGTCGAACTCAAGCGGCTGCTCGACGAAGGTCGACTGCATGGGATGATCAGCGGAGTCCCCTCCCACCATGAGACGTTGCTGCGACTGCTCGGCGACGCACCCGCGCTCACGAAGGACGTCACCCACGTCGTCTCCGCCGGCGCGGCGCTGAACCTGGAACTGCGTCAACGTCTGATGCGGGCCTTTCCCTCCAGCCGCGTCTACACCTGCTACGGCCAGACGGAGCTGGCGCCCCGGGTGCTCTGCCTGCGCAGCGACCACCCCGCGTTTCTCTCCACCGCCACCGGCTTCCCGGTCGGCTCGCTCACCGTGAAGCTCACCCCGGAGGGCGAGCTGTGCGTGCGCGGCGAACAGGTGATGTTGGGGTATCTGGGAGCACCCGAGGCCACCCGCGAGAAGGTCCGCGAGGAGGGCTGGCTGCACACCGGCGACGTGGCGGAACGGAGTCCCGAGGGGCTGGTGACGCTCCTGGGGCGCAACGATGACCTGCTCAAGGTCGGCGGGGAACGACTGAGCCCGCTCGAAATCGAGGCGGCCCTGCGCGCCCTGCCAGGGGTGACGGACGCCGCCGTGTCGGGCCGCGAGGATGCCTTGTATGGAATGACACTGACGGCCTTCCTGCAATTCGAACCCGGCGCGCCCAGCCCTCTCAAGCGCGAGCTGCGGCAGGCCCTGCGTGAGCACCTGTCCCCGCACAAGGTCCCCACCGAGTTCTACCGGGTGGAAGAGCTCCCCCGGACGTCGAATGGCAAACTGCAACGGGGCCGACTGGCGGCGTGCCTGCAGCCCGAACAGCGCCTCGGCTGAGCACGCTTCCTCTCGGCCTCTCACAAACGCGCATCAACAACAAACACATCCAAATCCATCGAATTGACAGGACATTCGCGGAAACCTAGACAACTCACCGCCTCCTGGGACTTCACTTTCACCAGACAGGCGCGAAGGAGTTGTCATGAAGAGACATGTGATGTTGCTGGCCGTCCTCGGCATCCTGGGTTTCGGTGGCGCGGGCTGCGGGCCTGGGGAGGAGCCGCGGGAAACCCCCTCGGAGGAGACGACCGAGCAGGTGCCTGGGGAGGAGACCTCGTCCGAGGAGAACAACGTCGAGCAGTTCGCGCGCAACTGCAAGACGACCTGCTCGGGCATCACCGCCAGCGGTGGCACCTGTGGTGTCGTTGGCTTTGGCTCCACCACCTTCCTCGGCGGTTGCAAGAAGGCGTGTCGGTTCGCGCGACAGGACGCCGATGCGAAGGCGGCGAGCTATGGCTGTCAGCTCACCCAGTGCAGTGACGCCTGCGGGTAGTTCACCGATGAGCACCTGAGCCGGACCTCGGTCTGGGGACAGCAGGCCCCTGGCTTGCCGTCCCCTGCCCCTCCAGAAGCCAATCACGCACCGCGAGGAAACGCGCCTCGTGGGCAGCGGCGCCAGGCCGGACAGTGGGCGAGAACCTCGCCGCACCGTACAGTCCGGCGCGTGACGCATTCACCGAACGACCTGGCGGCGCTCGCAGCCGATGCGACGGACACCTTTCGCCTGCGACTCGCCGAGGCGCTACGACACCAGGGCGACCCACGGGGCGAGTTCATCCAGGTGCAGTGCGCGCTCGCCAAGGCCGGGACGAAGGCCGCCGCGCCGACGCTTCGGGAGCGCGAGGCCTCGTTGCTCGCGGCACATGAGGCGACGTGGCTCGCGGAGCTCGGACTCCTGCCGGGGGACGCCGTGTTCGTGCGCGGGTTCGTGGACCGCGTCACCGTGGACGCAAGCCGCGCCCGTGGCGTCTACGCACGGCTCATCCGGATGGAGCCCGTTCGCGCCTTGAGTCTGCGCGTGGACCTTGGAGGCTCTGAAGCAGAGCTCTCCCTCGTCCTCGAGGAAATCCGTCGAGCCGGCCTCCCTCCGTCGCTGGAGCAGCTCACCATCGACCGGAAGAACTCCTGGGAGGACATCCATGACGATGCGCTCGAGCGTCGACGCCAGGACACGCGGACGCTCGGGCTCTCGTTGGACCTCCACGACTTCGCCCGCCCCGACGCGGGGCTCGCGCTGCTGAGCATCGCGCTCACCTCCCCTGACACAGCGTCGCTCGAGTCACTCGGCATCAAGCTCACGGGCCTCGGGGCGAATCCGCTGGAAGAGCTCCTCGATGCCTTGGAGCGCGCGGGCCCTCGACCGTCGCTGCGTGAGTGGTCCCTGGAGTTCTCCAGTCCCAACGGGAAGGAGCGCATTCGCTGGGTCCAGCTGCACTCGCTCGCGCGCCTGCTGGCCCTGTACCCGAGGCTCCAGGCCCTCGTGCTGCCCATGACGGAGCTTCACGCCGAGCACGTCGAGCATCCCGAGCTGCGTGAGCTCTCACTTCACTGGCTGGGGCACACACCCTGTGGCCCCTCGGACCTGTCGCAGTGGAAGCACGCGCCCGTTCCCAAGGGCACCGGGCTTCAGTTCCTGCGGGAGGCACGACTCCCGAAGCTCGAGCGACTGCACATCGATTTCCAGTACGAGTGGTACATCGCGTGGACCCCCGAGGACCTGGCGCCCCTCTTCGAGGCGAAGGGACTTGCCGCCCTCCGTCGGCTCGAGCTGCACAACTGCCACTTCGGCGATGTGTTGTGCCGCGAGCTGGTCCGCATCAAGCACGTCCAGTCGCTCGAGGTGCTCGACCTGACGGGAGCCATCCTGACCGACGAGGGCGCCGAAGCGCTCGCTCGCAACCGGGCCCACTTCCCGCACCTGACGCAGCTGGTCTGCGGTCCCTGGGGGCTCTCCGAGCCCGCCTGGAAGGACCTGGTGAAGCACTACCCCGTCGTCTCGCCCTGAAGCCCCGCGGGCGCCCAGGACCTCGTGTCGGTCCTGGAGCCCGTGAGGACGGCTGACGAGGGTCAGTCCCCCGTCGCCCGCACCGTGCCACCGCTCGCCCAGTGGTCCACGGCGGCGCGCGCGGCGGTCTTGTCGAGCAGCTCCTCGAGCAGCTTGGGGCGCGCGATTTCGTCCGGCTCGAAGACACCCAGCAGCGCCAGCTCCGGCTTGGCGTCGCCGTAGTGCTCCTCGCCCACGGTGAGGAAGCTCGGGGTGTAGCTGGCGCCAATCAGGCCGCTCACCAGCGGGGCGATCTTCAGCGACGCGCCGTGGGCATGCACCGGCCCGGCGGGAACGCCGTTGCCCTTGACGAGGCCGATGTCGTGCCCCAGGAACCGGACCTCGTACGCCCGCGAGTCATCCCAGTGGGGGACCTGCTCGATGACGAGCGTCAGGGTGCCCTCGGACTTGGGGCCGGCGTCCTGGTTCGCCTTCTGGATCTGCCCCTTCAGGGCCTCGAAGACCTCGGGAGCGAGGGCCGCCCAGCGGTCGCGCCGGGCATAGGCGGCCCGGATGTTCTCGTTGATGGCCTTCAGAGATGCTCCAGCGCTTTTCGACGGCATTGCGGCCCCTCGGGGTTGTTGGGAGGCGGCGATGGTGCCTCCCTGCTGGCGGCCCTGTCCAGAATCTCACGATTCCAGGAGGTCCACGCACCCACATGGAAGCGGGGCCCGCCCCTTCAAGCCCCCTGGAGCCCTCCAGTGAAGGCGGCCGCGAGGAGGTCGCCGGCCTGCCTACCGGGGCGGCAATCTCCCTTTGAAATTCGCGGCGGCTTCTCGTAGTTTCCCCGCGACTTCGAGGAGTGTTGCGAGGCCTCTGGCCCCAGGCTCGAAGCGGAATACCCAACGGCACTCACCTGGACGCGTTGCTTGCGAGGGTGGGTCCGCTTTCAGCGGCTCGGCAGGTCCTCGCCAGCACGATTCGCAACCATCAGCAGGAGCCATTCTCATGACCGCCATTCCCCAGACCCAGAAGCAGGACCACGCCGTCGCCGACCTGTCGCTCGCCGCGTGGGGCCGCAAGGAAATCCGGATCGCCGAGAGCGAGATGCCCGCCCTCATGGCCATCCGCGAGGAGTACGCCAGGCAGCAGCCGCTCAAGGGCGCTCGCGTCACGGGCTCGTTGCACATGACCATCCAGACGGCGGTGCTGGTGGAGACGCTGCAGGCGCTGGGCGCCGAGGTGCGCTGGGCGTCGTGCAACATCTTCTCCACGCAGGACCACGCCGCCGCCGCGCTCGTCGCCGCGGGCACGCCCGTGTTCGCCCACAAGGGCGAGACGCTGAAGGAGTACTGGGACTTCACCCACCGCATCTTCGAGTTCGGGCCCGCGGGCAGCGACCACGAGGGTCCGAACATGATTCTGGACGACGGTGGTGACGCGACGCTGCTGATGCACCTGGGCAAGCGCGCGGAGAAGGACGCGAGCGTCCTCGCCTCGCCCCAGAGCGAGGAGGAGCGCGAGCTGTACGCCTCCATCAAGGCGAAGCTGGCCCAGGACTCGACCTGGTACTCGCGCAAGGCGGCGAAGATCCTCGGCGTCACCGAGGAGACGACGACGGGCGTGCACCGCCTCCAGGAGATGTCCGTGAAGGGCACCCTCCTGTTCCGCGCCATCAACGTCAACGACAGCGTGACGAAGAGCAAGTTCGACAACCTGTACGGCTGCCGCGAGTCGCTGGTGGACGGCATCAAGCGCGCCACGGACGTGATGGTGGCCGGGAAGATCGCCGTCGTCGCCGGCTACGGAGACGTGGGCAAGGGCTCCGCGCAGGCGCTGCGCGCGCTGTCCGCCCAGGTGTGGGTCACCGAAATCGACCCCATCTGCGCGCTCCAGGCCGCCATGGAAGGCTACCGCGTCGTCACCATGGACTACGCTGCGGACAAGGCGGACATCTTCGTCACCGCGACGGGCAACAAGAGCGTCATCACCCACGACCACATGGCGAAGATGAAGGACCAGGCCATCGTCTGCAACATCGGCCACTTCGACAATGAAATCGAGGTCGCCTCCCTGGAGAAGTACCAGTGGGAGGAGATCAAGCCGCAGGTGGACCACGTCATCTTCCCGAACAACAAGCGCATCATCCTGCTCGCCAAGGGCCGGTTGGTGAACCTGGGCTGCGGCACCGGCCACCCCAGCTACGTGATGTCCAGCTCGTTCGCGAACCAGACCATCGCGCAGATCGAGCTGTACTCGCACAGCGACAAGTACCAGGTGGGCAAGGTCTACGTGCTGCCCAAGCACCTGGATGAGAAGGTCGCCCGGCTGCAGCTGAAGAAGCTCAACGCGCAGCTCACCGAGCTGACCCCGGAGCAGGCCTCGTACATCGGCGTGGAGAAGAGCGGTCCGTACAAGCAGGACACCTACCGCTACTAATCCTCCGACCGGAGGACTCCTGCTGGAGCACGAACCCGTCCGGGTTTGAGCTCCAGCAGGCCGGTGTCCCGTCGAACACGTGAGCGGTCATGAGCCGCCGCTGATGGAACGACCTCCGCTGGCGCAACATCCCTTCGCGCCAGTGGAGTCGACGATGTGGCACCCCGTCAGGAAGCCAGATGCGCTCGGGACAGGGCGGGTCTACGTTGCCGGGCCATGGGTTCCGTCGCCGCCAGCGAGGCACGCGCCGCACCGGCCGTCGCCAGGCCCTCCCCGCCCATCCGCCCTTCCATGCGCTTCCCGCTCTCTTCGTCTCCGCTCGCGCTCGCGTGCGCGCTGCTCCTCGCCACTGCGCCGGCGAAGTCCCAGCCGATGGACCCGGAGGCCGCGCCCCCTTCGGCCGTCTCCCTCACCGTGAGCGGAGGCGTGTCCCTGGGTGTGTATGAAGCGGGCTTCCTGTACTACGCGCTCGCCTCGTCCCGGGGCAGTCAGCGCGTGGACCTCAGGCTGCTCACGGGCGCGTCCGCTGGCAGCCTGAACTCACTGCTGGCGGTGCTGGCCGCCTGTGGCGTCGAGGCGCCCTCCCCCGAGAAGTCGCTGTTCTGGCGCACCTGGATTCCCATCGGGTTCGACCGCCTCTTCCTCCCGTCCTCGACGACGCCGCTCGGGATGTTCTCGCGGGAGTGGCTGGAGCGAGGAGCGGCCGGCATCGAAGAGGCCTGGAACCAGGGAGTGAGTCCCTCGTGCGACGTGGTGCTCGGCGTGTCCACCACGCGCGCGGAGCCTCGGGTCCTCTGGGCCGCGAATGGGCGCCTGTCGCTGCCGCGCATCGAGGAGAAGTTCGCCATCCGCATCCAGGGCCGAGGCCCCGGAAAGGCCCCCCGCGCCACCAACTACACGACGCCCGGCAGTCGCCGCCTGGAGCCGCTGCTCGTCACCGATGCCCAGGGCGAAATCCCCTTCGAGCACCTGCGAAACCTCATCCTCGCCTCCATGTCGTTCCCGGTGGCCTTCCCTCCGCACTCACTGCCCACCTGCGAGTCGAGCTCGTCCACCACCACGCCCGCGGTCTGCCCGCTGTCGGAGGCGAAGACCGCCCGGTTCATCGACGGAGGCATCTTCGACAATGCGCCGCTGCGGCTGGCCGTGGGGCTCGCGCGTGACGGGCTGCGGCCCGTCGACGGCAAGCTGAAGTGGCGCGACGTCCCCACGCCTGGAGTGCGCGACACCCCGAAGGGCATCGCCTTCGCGTTCGTCGACCCCGATGCCACCGAGTACCCGGTCCAGCTTCCCACCGAGGCCCAGGCCGAGGCGGAGTCCCTGCCGGCCGAGCTGGCCGGGCTCGTCGCCGCCCTCGTGGACACGGCGCGCTCGAAGGAACTCTCCATGCTGCTCGAAGAAGAGCCCGAAATCGCCAGGCACCTCGTCGTGCCACGTCGGCACTTCCCCGCCGCGAGCGCGCCTCTCTTCGCCTTCCTGGGCTTCTTCGAGACCGAGTTCCGCACGTTCGACTTCTACCTGGGCATGTACGACGCCCGCAGGATGCTGGAGGACGTGAGCGCCGGCACGGCGCGCTTCGCGGACCCTCTTGGCGAGCCGACGGAAGAGCCCGGCGGGTGGGCGCCGTTCACCTGCATGCGCGCCGTCTATGACGGAGCCTCGGACGCCACGCGGGCGTGCCAGGGTGACGCCATGGCGGACTTCCGCGCGCTGCTGCAGGTGTCCCTGGACCAGCTCTACTTCGCGTGTAGCACCGCCCGGAAGCAAGCCGAGGGCACCACCTGGCGCAACCCGCACTGCGACCGCGCCATGGCGGGGCAGCCTCCGCCCCACGTCCCCGGCATCGCGCCGAGCCGTTGGCCGGACTGGAAGAAGGGCGCCACGGAGCCGGAGCTGGACTACTCGATGCGGCTGCTGGGTGCCTATGGGTTCCAGTTTCGCGACCTCGGCGTGGAGCCGGGGCGTGGAGACCTCGCCATCGTGCGCATCCGGGAGTCCATCGGGCGGGCCCTCCACCGGCTCACGTCCGCGCAGCCCGGCGCCGACAAGCAGGTGGTTGGCTTCGCGGGCAAGCTCGCCGCGGACAGCGTGGCCTTCGCCCCGCCGGACACCGTGCTGCATTTCACCATGGGCCCCACGCAGAGCGAGGTCGGCCTGAGCCTGGGGGCCTTCGCGTCGAGACTCCCCACGGGCCTCCGGTTCGCGAGCGCCGTCGGCTTCCGGGGCCTCGAGGACGTCTTCTCGTCGGGAGGAGGCGAGTCCTTCTCGGTGGCCCTCGTGGGAGGACTTGAGTACCGGCCCCGCACGGACCAGTCCTTCCTCGCGCAGAGCCGCTTCGGGCTGCGTGGCGGGTGGATGTTCAGCGCCAATGACAACTATGGGACCACCGACTGCGAGGACCGCGGTGCCAGCCGGGTGACGGCCTGCTCGCGCCCCGTCGTCCAGGCCCTGGCGGGTATGGCCTTCCTGGAGCGGTTCCGCGTCCAGCTCGTCGGTGAGTGGTACCCGGGGTCCACCAACCGGAAGACGCTCTGGTCGATAGCCCCTGGCCTCGGTGTGGAAGTCGCGCTCTGATCTCTCCCTCACAGCGCCCAAAGGAAGCCACGCCATGCATTGGAGAGCCCTGCTCTGCCCTGTCGTCCTCGTCCTCGGTGCGTGCTCGGAATCACCCGACCCCACGCCCACCCCGCCTCGTCCGCTGAAGGCCGTCCTCTTCCCCTACATCCCAGACGCCGCCGGAGATGGCTTCGCGAGCCTCAAGCAGCGGCTCGAAGCCGACTTCGAGCGGGCGAACTCGGACATCGACCTGGACATCGTGTTCGACTCACAACTGGACCTCTATGACCTGGATGAAGGCGGCGCGCTGAACCAGCTCCTCGGCCAGGGCACGGGCGCCGCCCAGGTGGTGGAGGTGGACACGTTGATTCTCGGCTCGCTCGCGTCGAAGGGCTGGATTCAGCCAGTCCCCGTGCAGCCGGGCGTCTCACATCCCGCCGCCGAGGAGGCCGTGCGCATCTCCGGTGAGGACTATGGCGTCCCCACCTATCTGTGCACCTACGTCGTCTATTCGCGCAGCCCCCAACTCCAGACTGCCACGGATGGAGCGTCGCTCGTCCAGATTCTGGGCGAGGTGTCCCCTGGCAAGCGCCCGCTCGCCGTGAACTTCGACGGGAGCTGGACGCTGCCCTCCTCGTACCTGGACGCCTGGGCGGACACGCACCCTGGCGCAGCGCTCGCGAGCGCCATCACCCTGCCGCTGGACTCGCCCTCCGTGGCGTCCTTCAAGACAGTCGTCGACAGCTGCGCGCTCGAGCAGGGTGTCAATCCGTGTCTGGATGGCACCTACGACTCGAACACCGTGGCGGAAGAGGCCTTCGCGACGGAGCAGGCCAATGGCTTCATGGGCTACACGGAGCGGCTGTTCTTCATTCGCCAGGCCCGGCCCTCCCAGCCGCTCCCGCAGGTCATCTCCGTGCCGCTCGGCACCGGCTCGGCTCCGGCGGTCTTCGTGGACGCGCTGGTGCTCAACGCGAACTGCACCGGGACTTGCGCACAGGATGCCCACGCCTTCACCGAGTTCATGAGCGACCCCGAGGTTCGCCGGCTGATTGCCTTCAGCGAGGACGCTCCCGCGGGCACCTCTCCGCGCTACCTGCTCCAGGCCAACCGCGCCTTCTACCAGCAGGAGCCCGCGCGCTCCGACCCCATGTATCAGAAGTTCGAGCCGCTCCTCAGCGGGGCCCGGCCCTACCCCAACCAGGGCTTCCCTGAGAACAGGAAGGCGCTTCAGACAGCGTTGCTGGAAGACTTGCAGTAGCACGTGAAATGAGAGGAAAAGGTGCCCGTTTCACCTTCGCCTCTCGTATTCTCGTGGACCCCTTCTTCTCCGAGTCCCCATGCGACTGACTGTTCTGAGCTTGCTCTGCCTCATGTTCACCCCTGGCTGCGGGTCCGACGTCCCGAAGTCCTCGCTCGCGGCCTGCTCGTTCACCGACAAGTGCGCGAGCGCCGAGGAGGTTTGCTACGTCAGCCAGGTCTGTGGCCCGCCCGCCTCGAACGGGGAGTCGCTGTGCCAGCAGGAGACGGGCGACCGCAAGTGTCACCGCCGCTGCCAGGACGATGACGCCTGCGGGTCTGGCGAGTCCTGCGAGACGGTCCGCTGGGTCCAGCGGACGGACATACTGACCGACACCACCCTCTGCATCAAATAGCAGGAGGCGCGACGTCTTGCTTTTGTGAGCAGTCGAGGGGCTGAGGACTCAGGTCCCCAGCCCCTCGACTGCTCACGGCCGCTCAGGGCTGACCGAGGTTCGTCCAGGTGTTGGTGGCGGGGTTGTACCGCTCGATGGAGTCGTTGACGTTCGTGGCGAGGAGGTAGCCGTTCGAGCTGAAGATGCGCGTCGCCGAACCGTGGATGGAGTTCCACACCGTGCCCGCGTACTTCATGATGAACGAGCCATCCGGACGCAGCCCGTAGACGTCACCGCCGACGGCGACGTAGCTCCGGCCCGAACCACCGATGGTGGTCCACGTCGAGCCGCCGCCATATCGCTGGATGGCGTCCTTCACGTTGGTGACGCGGTACATGCTCGTACCGCCGCTCACCAGTTCACTGGCGCCCCCGCCAATCACGGACCACGACGTCCCCACTCCGCTCCAGAGCGCGGTGTAGGAGTCCTGCCAGGGGTCGATGCCGAACACCTGCGTGGTCGTCGACCCGAAGCGCGAGCCCGGCCCGCCGATGGTCGTCCACACACCCGTCCCCGCGTTGTAGCGGAGGATGTTGCCCGTGGCCGCATCGGTGGCGCAGAGCGCCCCCGCGCACGCGAAGATCTGCGCGACCGGATTGCCGATGGTCACCCACCCGGTGCCCAGGAGCTGCACCGGCTGGCCGCCGCCCGGAATCTGCCCGTAGAGCGTGTTGCCCACCGCGACGAAGGCCTGCCCCGGGTTGCCCACCAGCGTCCACCCGGCGGCATCCCGCCGGTACAGGTCGCCCGTGGAGCGCTTGCGCGCATACACCGTCCCGCTGCTCGTGCTGAGCACGTTGGTGGGCGCCTCATACAGCGACTGCGACCCCTCCACGTCCCGCTGCGAGATGAAGTTCAGCGTGCGCGCCGGGTCCAACCAGCCCGGCTGGGACGGGTAGTGCATCGCCCCGCGGCCGTCGTAGCAGGTCAACTGCCGGTAGCTGCCCGTGGTCACCATGCCGCAGCCCGCGGCGGTGTCGTGCTCGTGGACGAAGCCCAGCGAGTGGCCGAACTCATGCGTCAGCACCGCGATGAGCTGCGCATCCGTCCACGTCGACGTGGGGCCCAGCTCCAGGAAGCGGGTCGGCCGGGTGAAGGTGGGGAAGCCCATGCCGGCCTGGAGGCCGGTGAAGGTGAAGTTGCGCTCAACGTTGTACTTCACGTTGTTGTTGAGGCGGTTGCAGCTCGCCGAGTCCTCCGCCACGACGTGCACGAAGCGCACGTTGGCCGCGGCCTCCCAACCCGATGCGGCGCGGTGCATGAACTCGACGACGCGGTTGTAGTCCGTGCCGAAGTCACCCGGCCGGATGCAGTAGGTGATGTTCCAGCGGTCGGTCCGGTTCCAGGCGGCGTCAGCGCCTCCCACGCGGAACACGGAGAGCGCGTTGGGGTTCTGGGTGATGCTCTCCCAGTACTGACGAACCATCGCCAGGTCGAGCATGCGCATGTCGCCCTCGACCAGGAAGTGGCCGTCGGGCGTGGGGACGACCTGCTTCGCGCGCCAGGCCTCGAAGGCGGCCTCGGTCTGCTCCGCGGAGGAGACCAGGTCATCCTCCGCACCCATTCCTGTCGACTCCGGACCGCAGGCACCCAGCAACATGCCCAACGAGACCACGGCCAGCGTGCTCATCCTCCACCCGTGGCGTCGAGTGTGGGTCTTGCTCTTCATGTGAACTCCCCTCGGCGCCGAGGCGAGGCCCCGGCGCCGATGATGTGGTGTGGTTGCGCTTCAACGGGGCTGCGAGTCGAGAACGACAGGGGCGCGCGATATTCCCGCCCTCGCAGCTCCAGCGCCCCACCCCTCAGGGGCCGCAGGGAGATTGCATGTCCAATCCCATGTCCAGGTAGGCGCGGGCACCGCTGTTCCAGAACTTCTTCATGACGTGCTCCGCGTTGGGCATGGAGTGGCCCACTCCACACACATCCACCTTGATGGCCCCTGAGTTGGAATTGAAGTCAGCCTGGTCCAGGAAGTCCAGGTTGGGGTCCGTGGAGGACATGTGGCAGGTGCGGCAGTAGGGCTTCACGACGCCCCGATAGAGCCCCAGCCCCTTCTGCTTGGTGTTCTTCCAGTTGGGAGGCACGTAGGTGTCATTGGCCACGGCCGTCACATCCCAGACCGGCTTGGGCTCGTAGGTGCCCTCGATGAACTCGCGGATGCCGTCGGTGGGCCCCGTCAGGGTCACCAGATGGTTGAGGCGCCGCAGGGCATCCGCCTGGGCCGCGTGGGTGAAACCCGCGGCCGTGGAGTAGCGGAAGCTGAAGACATCGAACGGGAGGAACTGCGCCTGTCCCACGACGGAGTTGGTGGCCGCGTTGTAGTTCGCCTTGATGCCATGGCAGGACAAACAGTTGCCGGGCACGAAGGTGTTGAACCCGGTGTTGTCGAGCTGCGCCGCGGGCGTCAGGAAGCCCGAGGCGTCGTAGACCATGAACTTCACGCTGTTGGGGGAGCCAGCCGGAGGCGTGAAGGTCATGGCCACGGTGGCGAACGAGTTCGTCCGGGCCACGGCGTCCTGAAGGGCGGACGCGGAGCTGCCGCCGAAGACCGGCTGGCCATTGAGCACCCCGTAGTTCTTCACATAGCAGGCAAGGCCCACCATGGACGGGGGGACGCCGAACGACTTGCAGTGCATCTCACGACCCAGCCCCAGGTCACCATCGTTGTAGTAGGTGGCCGTGACGTCGCCGCTGGCGAAGCCAAACGTGGCGCGAAAGGCATCCAGCGTCTCCGGCGCTTGGATCTGGTCGTAGTACTCCTCCGTCTCGGCGGTGCCCAGCCCGGGCGACTTGCGGCCCAGGAATTGGGGCCGCTCCGCGACAGGCCTGTCGACGGGATTGAGCCGCGTGGACACCAGCGCGGAGCGGTTGATGCCCAGGCCCTGGCACTCGGTGCCAATGGTCGACCAGGGCTGGGTGGCGTTCTGGGCGAAGCAGTCCGGGTAGGTGATGTCGTCGAACGTGTAGAGGACCGTCTGCCCATCCGGGTCCAT
The DNA here is from genome assembly GCF_013336725.1 of Myxococcus sp. CA040A. Classification (NCBI taxonomy): domain Bacteria; kingdom Pseudomonadati; phylum Myxococcota; class Myxococcia; order Myxococcales; family Myxococcaceae; genus Myxococcus; species Myxococcus sp. CA040A. The sequence goes on from NZ_JABUMR010000013.1 coordinate 13,249, forward strand.
GGCGATGGCGCGCACCTTCACCAGTCCTCCCGAGGGCCAGCGTGGCGCGAAGAGGAAGTTGGGGACGGGCGCGGCCGTGACACTCCAGTGGAAGAGCGGCTCGGGCCGGTTGACGTGGGTGGGCGTGGTGGTGGTGATGGCCGTGGCGAACTGCTGCCAGTGGGACTCCACCGCCGGGTCCAGGTCCGGGGCCCTCAAGACCTGGAGGGAGATGGGCGTGCTCGGCTCGGGGTAGTAGCCCTCGAACAGGAACGTCTCTCCAATCACCGAGTCCCCGGTGGTGGTTCCATTGTGAGGGCCCGTCATACAGCCCGAGGTGGCCAGCAGCATCAGACAGGACAACACGAGGCGCCGGAACGAGAGCGGCGGCATGGTCGGAGCTCCTTCGCGGGAAGGCGCCCGAAATGGGGCACTTCCCCCCGAGGAGAACGGCCACCCTCCGAAAATCCCCTCACCCCGGCGGAGCGATTTCTCACGAAGGCGCCAGCGCGCCCCTCCACGTCCTGACTCGCGTACCTCCAGGACGCGTCCGCGTCCACGTCGAACGCGGCCTGCGGGGACACGGGGGTCTTGCCGACACCCCACGAGCGACACCGCTCGGAGCGTGGCCCTGGCGGACTCCCGGCACGGTGGCTGCAATCGAGGCTTCCGTGACGCACCCACCCGGGCACGGGGCTCCCCCACGCTCGACGATTGTGAGCCCGCATGATCATCAAGTGCAAAAGGTGTCATGAGAACACCTTCGTCTTCGAGTTCGAGAGCAAGAAGATGTGCAGGAGATGCATCCGCCTCGTCGCCCGGGGTCAACCCACGAAGGGCAAGTTCAAATACGGGGACAACAAGCTCGATCACCACAAGCAACGGGTCCAGAAGGTCGACATGCGGGTCAGCGGCATCTCGAAGACCCGGCACACGCTCCGGCGCACCCAGTCCGCCATGACGTTGTCAGAGGTCTCGGGGTCGGGCTCCGGGCAGGGGATGATTGAGGAGCCCACCACCGTCGACGACACGGCGCCGTATCTCCCGCCCAGCGTCATGCGACTGCAATGCATGACGCTCTTCATCCCCTTCGACGCGGGGAACAACTTCTACAAAACCAATGCGAAGAAAGGGACCTTCCAGGCGGACTTCATCCCCCAGCGAGACAACCACTTCGCATCGACGTCGGCTCCGACGACCTCCAGGGCCCTCTCCTCCCTCAACACCAGTGTCTATCCCGGTCAGCAGGTGTTCGAGGCCAGGTCGACTCCCATGACGCCCACGCAGATCGAGGGCAGCTACGACAACATCGTCCTCAAGCACATCATGGCCTGCACGAACTCGTCGGAATGGAAGCGGGTCCATGCCGCCAGTCCCATCGACCTGCATGTCCAGTTGAGCAGGCTCTGTCCCGAGGTCATCTTCCTCTCGGAGGAGCTCAAGGACGCCCCATTCCCCAAGGTCCTTCAGCCCTGCCCGGAGCTCAGGTACCGGAAGATCGGCAGCATCAAGGACATCCTCGGTCCCGACGCCGGCGTCGACGCGAAGAACGAGATTGCCGCCTACGCCCTGGTGGACGAGAAGTTCATGTCACATGTCCTGTACGACGCGAAGGTCCTCTTCCGACAAGGCGTCAAACACAAGGAGAAGTGGCTCTGCGTCCAGAAGATCAGTCCCGAGTTCCAGGTCCATATCGATATCGCGGGCGTCCACCTGGATGCCGGATACACGGGCTTCACCTCCGACACCAAGAAGCAGCAGGCCCTCGCGGCGGTAGGCGAGTTCGCGCGCCAGAACGATATCGACGCGCTGCTGGGTGACCTGAACATGGACTCATTCGAGCTGAACGGAGGGTTCTTCCCGAATCAGTTCAACTTCACGACGCTCGCGGACAACACCGTCAAGCCCACCTACACCCTGTCGCATTCCAATACCAATTCGCAGAACAACTACATGGGTGGGTTGATCGCCAACACCGACCAGGTTGAAACCGAAGCCATGAACCTGAGAGGCGAAGACACGGTGTCGCTGTCCCGAACGCTGGATGGGAAGTTCTATTCAGACCACCCGGCCATCATGGCGAACTACTTCAAGTCCTTCCACGGCTGAGGCAGGCCGCGGATTGGCGCATTCGTTCAAGCCCGCTCGCGCTCGCGCTCCTACCCTGGCGATGAAGTTGTCACCAGGAGGACCCGCATGGCAGCGCCCGGCCCAATCCAGACTCCCGCCTTCCGCGTTGGAAGGACCTCGACGTGGTGGCTCGCAATCCTCTCGCTCGCGGTCGTCGGCGGGGCGTGTGGCTGCGCGACGACGCCCACGCGCCACCTCGTCTTCCCCTCCACCCCCCTCTCGCCAGCAGAGGTCCGCGCACCTGGGACGGTGCTGATGGTCCTCTCCGCCGCGTCCGAGCAGCAGCTCGCGGACGGCTCCAGGCGTCAGACGGGGGTGTTCTTGAACGAGTTCTACGAGCCCTATCGGGCGCTCGTCGACGCGGGCTACACGGTGGTGCTCGCGACGCCGGGGGGACGGACGCCCGCGTTCGACCCGGAGGGACAGAAGCCGTCGTACTGGAAGGAACGTCCCGAGGCGCTCGCTGAAGCGCAGGCCCTGGTGGCGAAACTTCCAGAACTGCTCGCACCGCTCCCGCTGTCCGAGGTCCGCACTCGCGCGGAGGCGTTTCAGGCCATCCTCGTGCCGGGAGGACAGGGCGTCATGGTGGACCTGCTCCACGACACGGACCTGCACGGACTGCTCGTCGACTTCGGGGCCACCGCCCGTCCCGTGGGGCTCGTCTGCCATGCGCCCGCGCTCCTCTCGCGCCTGCCGGCCGGGCAGAGCCCCTTCGCGGGGCGGCGCGTCACCTCCGTGTCCGGCTTCGAAGAGTGGTACATCGAGACGTTCGTCATGGGCGCACGCGCACAGGTCCGAGGCATCGGAGAGCAACTCGACGACGCTGGCTACGACCATGAGACGGCGTTCCCGGGCCGCTCGCGCGCTGTGCGCGACTGCAACCTGGTGACCAGCCAGAACCCCTTCTCCGGCGCGGACTTCAACACGCTCTTCCTCGCCGCGCTCAGTGACTGGCGCAACGCGGGGCGGTGCGAGCTGGCGTCGAGCGTGACTCCGGACACTTCTCCATGACCCAGGGCCGCTGACGATGGAGGACCAAGGCGTCATGACGAGCCCGGCCCTGAGCGCCGTGCTGAAGGCGGCCGTCGCTCGTGACTACCCGGAGATCGCCACGCAAGGGCGGGACAAGGTCGACATCCTCCAGGCCGTCATGGATGCCCATGGGTGGCGCCCGGTGCTGGAGCTGGGCCGCGAGCTTCGGACGCTCTCATCGCACCCCGTCTTGCGAGCCCTGGGCGCGGGGCAGACGCCCCGACACACCGTGGAACGATGGAGCACGCTCGAGCGCTTCATGCACTCCCGGCACCGCACGCGGCTCGTCGAGCATGACCAGGCGCGTGCGCGAATGACGCTGCGACATGTGGCCATCGACGGCGGGAAGATTCGCGTCGTCAACGATTTGTTCATCTGGGGCGTCCTCGTCGCCATCCTGGAGACCGCGGGCTTCACGGGGCTGACCGTGTCCCTCGAGTCCGTCGTCATTTACGGAGGGGCCTCACGCCCCAGGATGCTGCCCGAGGTGACGGACCTGGCGACCTTCTCGTGGAAGCCCACCCGACAGGCCCCGCCACCCGCCAGCGAGGCGCCGGGGACGGCGGAGCCACAGGAGGTTCGCGGCCGGCTCCAGAAGCTCATGGGCGAAGACCTGCTGCATCCCTGGACACTCGAGGAGAGCGCGCAGCGACTCACCCTGTCCCGTCGCACACTTCAACGCGCCTTGCGGCAGGAAGGCACGACGTTCTCGGAGATGCTGCAACGCTCCCGGGTCGACGCCGCGCATGAGCTGCTGGGAGATTCGGGGCTGACGCTCACGGACGTCGCGTTCTGTACGGGCTTCTCCGACCAGGCGCACTTCTCGCGGACGTTTCGCAAGTACAACGACGTTCCTCCCTCGGCGCTGCGCGAGCTGGTGCGCTCCACGGGCTCCAAGGCACGAGGCAAGGCCCAGGTCCTCGCGCGCCAGCGCTCACCGCGCTGATGTCATGGGTGCGTCCAGGGATGCGTCCGGACGGGCGCATTCCCCACCGACACCCAAGGAGCCACGCCATGACCGACCACCTGCGACCTGAACCCGGGTCCTTCTCCCAGACTGCATCGTCGTCCTATGAATTGGAGCTCGCGCGCCTCCTGATTCCGAACACCTCCTGGACGCTGCTCCTGGTGAGGATGCCTTCGTTTACTCCCGAGGAGGCGGTCTACATCCACGAGAAGTGGCCCGGTCCTCGCGTCATCGCGACCCGGATGGAGTCGATGCTCTGGCCCATCGTGAGAGACGCTTCGCGAGACATGGGCGGAACGCGGGCCTTGCCTTCGGTCGAGGTGGTCAGCGCGCCCATCGAGCCTCCACTGCTCGAGGCCCTGAAGCGACTCTGGAACGCCGCGCTCCTCAGGACGCGCTTCCCGCCCAAGGCCCATGTCTATCTGGACGGAACCAGCTACCACCTCGGCGCTTTCTGCCGCGGGGTGGGGAGCTTGACCGGACGGACCTGGAGCCCACCGCCCGCCTCCCGCATGGCGGGACTGGTCGACATCGGAGAGAAGCTGACGCGCTACGCCCGGGAGCCCGAGGAGCAGCGCGCGAGCATCGCCGACGCGCTCATTGAAGAGAGCGCCGACCTGCTCCAACGGTTCGAATCCGAGGATGCCTTTGGGGGCCCGGCGCGGGGATAGGGAGGCGGTTGAATGGACAGGCCCCTGGGGCCAGTTGTCAGGGATGGCCCAATGATGATTCGTTGCGGCCCGGGTCGCCCGTGCGACCCACAGGGGGAGTCCATGATGCGTGGCAGCCAGGGTGCGTTGCGTCCTTGGAGTGGGCTGTTGTGTCTGGTGTTGCTGATGAGTTGCTCCGGGCAGGTCCCCGAGCCCGGCCCCGTGCTCCCCGCCACGCTCGACGTCACCCGCGCCGCCGAGGGCTTCTCGCGCCAGGGGACCGTGGCGGCCGGTCGCAATCACTCCCTGGTCCTTCGCGCGGATGGGACCGCGTGGGCCTGGGGCAACAACAACAATGGCCAGCTCGGCAATGGCTCCAGGCGGACGCGCCTTCGGCCGGTGCGGGTCTGGGCCCTCTCGAATGTCCAGCTCCTGGGTGCCGGAGACCAGCACTCGCTGGCCCTGCGCGCGGATGGCTCCGTGTGGGCCTGGGGCAGCAACAACAATGGCCAGCTCGGTGATGGGAGCCTGCTCCAACGCACGGTCCCCGCGCGCATCCCGGGCCTGAATGGCATCGTGAAGATCGCCGCGGGCTTTTCGCACTCGCTGGCCCTGACCGCGGATGGCACCGTGTGGGCCTGGGGCAACAACGCCACGGGACAACTGGGGGATGGAACGCTCACGCGACGCCTGACCCCCGTCCAGGTCCAGGGACTTGGGAAGGTGGTCGCAATCGCGGCGGGCAATGCGCACTCGCTCGCCCTGACGGCGGATGGGCGCGTGTGGACCTGGGGCGGCAACGCGGCCGGCCAGCTCGGGACGGGAACCACGACGGGCCGGGAAGTACCCGGCAGCCTGCCCGGACTCGGTGGAGTGATGGCCCTTTCGGGGGGCGGCTCCCATTCCCTGGTGGTGAAGTCGGATGGAACCGTGTGGGCCTGGGGACTGAACACCTCGGGGCAGTTGGGACTGGGCTCCATGGCCGAGACACTCCTCCCCACGCAGGTGCCCGGGCTGACCGGAGTCGAGGCGGTGGTGGGCGGCGGGCAGCACTCGGTGGCGCTCAAGGTGGATGGAACGCTCTGGGCCTGGGGCGACAACCAACGAGCGCAGCTCGGGGATGGCACGCTGCTCCAACGCCTGTCTCCCGTGCAGGTCCCCGGCATCACCGCCGCGCGGGGCGTGTCGGCGGGAGGTGGACAGCACTCCGTCGCGGTGCTGGCCAGCGGAGAGGTCTGGGCCTGGGGCGCGAACACGGACGGACAGATGGGGAACGGCTCGGACCTGATGGGCATGCTTCCCACCCGGACCACGGCGCTCGTGGAGCGGAGCACGACGGCGCTGGGCCAGAAGCACTCGGTCGCCGTGAAGGAGAACGGGACGGTGTGGTCCTGGGGCGGCAACACCAAGGGCCAGCTCGGAAGCGGTGACACCACCGGACGTTTCCTGCCGGGCCAGTTGCCCCAGCCCACGGGGGTGGTAGCCGTCTCCGCGGGATTCGACTTCAGTCTGGCCCTGACGTCGAACGGAACGGTCTGGGCCTGGGGAGACAACAGCGAGGGTCAGCTCGGCGACGGCACCACCACGGCGCGCCTGAGTCCCATCCAGGTTCCCGGGCTGACCTCGGTGGTGGCCATCTCGGCGGGCGCTCACCATGCCGTCGCGCTGATGGCGAATGGGACGGTCTGGGCCTGGGGATACAACGGCTACGGCCAGTTGGGGGATGGCACCTCCACCTCGCGGTGGGTTCCCGGTCAGGTCCCAGGGCTCACGGAGGTGACCCACATCGACGCGGGCTCTTCTCACACGATGGTGGTGAAGATGGACGGCACGGCCTGGGGCTGGGGCGACAACTATTCGGGCCAGCTCGGCGATGGCACGACCACGTGGCGCAAGGTCCCCACGCTGGTGCCGGCCCTGACAGGCGTCGTGTCCGTCGCGGCGGGAGCCAGCAGCACCCTCGCGCTGACAGCCAACGGAACCGTCCATGCCTGGGGTCAGAACTCGTCGGGCGAGCTCGGGGACGGGAGCTACAACCCCGCCAGCATTCCCATACAGGTGGCCACGGGCATGGTCTTCATCGCCTCGGCCAATAGCGTCTCGCTGGCGGTGAAGCTGGACGGAACGGCGTGGGGCTGGGGCCAGAACATCTTCGGCAGCGTGGGAGATGGCAGCCGCCTCACGCGCCTGATACCGACCCAGGTGCGAGACCTCGTGGGCGTCGAGTCCCTGGCAACGGGGCACTACCACTCCCTGGCGACGCTGGCGGACGGCTCGGTGTGGGGCTGGGGCAGCAACTCCGACGGGCAGATTGGCGACGGAATCCCCTACGCCTTCGCAACCCCCATCCGAACCACCTTCTCCAATCCCTGGCGAGTGGAGGCCGGCGGCTACTCCTCGCTGCTCCTCGAGGCGACGAGCACCGTGGTGTCCGTCGGCGACAATCCCTCGGGTGTCCTGGGAGATGGCACCAACGTCGACCGAGAGACGCTGGCGCAGGTGCCCGGCATCTCACATGTCGTGGCCCTCTCGCTGGGACTCGGTCACGCCCTGGCCGCGCGGACGGACGGAACCGTGTGGGCCTGGGGTCGCAACTCCAAGGGGCAGCTCGGAGATGGCACGACGAGCGAGCGGTGGGTACCGACCGCCGTGGTGGGCCTGACGGAGGTGGTGTCCGTCGCCGCGGGCCTCGAGTTCTCGTTGGCGCTCAAGTCAGACGGGACGGTGTGGGCCTGGGGCAACAACTCCAACGGTGAGCTCGGAGATGGAACCACCACGAGGCGGGTGACTCCCGTCCAGGTCGTGGGAATGACAGAGGTGCAAGCCATCGCCACGGGGCGAAGCCACGCCCTGGCCCTCAAGGCGAACGGGACGGTCTGGAGCTGGGGTGACAACACCGGTGGCCAGTTGGGGGACCCGTCGAACTGGCGCAGGACCCTGCCCGCCGCGATCGCGGTGCTCTCGGGTGTCACGCGCATCTCGACGGGCGGCAGCCACTCCCTGGCGGTGACGGTGGACGGCACCGTGTGGTCCTGGGGCGGCAACTCCCTGGGAGCCCTGGGCGATGGCACCACCCAGTCTCGCTGGCAGCCGCGCCCGATTCCGGGCCTCCCCAGCGTGGTGGCCATCGATGGGGGCGAAGAGCACACCCTGGCGCTGACCGCGGGAGGACGGGTGTGGGCCTGGGGCTTCAACGAGTCGGGACAGCTTGGCGATGGCACCTCAATCGCCTTGCGAAATCGGCCCGTTGAGGTCCAGGGACTCACGGGTGTCGTATCCATCTCCGCGGGGACCGCGCATTCAATGGCCGTGAAGTCCGACGCCTCCGTGTGGGGCTGGGGCAACAACGGATCCGGGGAGCTGGGCAATGGCTCATCCATGCTCCGCTTGCGACCCAGCCGCGTCTGGTGACCGTGGACACACGGGTGGCGAGGCTTCAGCGGTCACACACAGTCTGTCGTTCTGGAGGGGGGAATCGTCATGTCATTGAGTCCGAACCGAGTTCCACGAAGCCTGGCTTTTGTCTTCATGCTCGCCCTGGTGGCTACTCGCGCCCAGGGCGGGCCCACCCCGGGCAGCCCAACGCTGGCGGTGTTGCCGCCACGGATTGTCAGCACATCCCAATCGCTGGAGCAGGTGCCCTCTCAAGGCACCTCGCTCGTGGGGGTGACGGCGAGCGACCCTCAGGGCAGCGCCCTGAGCTTCACCTGGTCCGCCACCGCGGGAGTGCTCGGTCCCCCGGTCGACGGTGAGGGCACGAGTGAAGTCACCTGGACCGCTCCGGATTGCCTCGCGCCAGGAAGCCTTCCCGTGAAGGTCGCTGTCACCAATGCCTACGGGCTCACCTCCGAAGTGGCCTTCACCTTCACCGTCGGAGGCGACCTCGGCGCCGACCGACAGCCCCCTTTCGCGGCCCCTCAGTTCGAGTCCCTCGACAACGTACGCCTCACCCCGAGCGCGACGCTGCGGCACCAACCCGTCGACTCCGCCCTGAGCGCCGAGAAGATTGTCTTCCCCACCGACCGGAACCTGTCCCTGTTGTTCCTTCGCGAGAGGGCCCTGGCGAACCACACGCTGGGCTGGATGTACTACGACGACCTCGTCGCTCGCGGCTACGTCGACACCCAGGGGACGACTGACTCGTCCGACGACACCCTGGTCGATGCCAACGGCAACGGCATCACCGACCTTCACGAGGATCTCTACAACCTCTCCCCGCCCTCCGGTCCGCAGGCCCGCCCCTATGTCGGCGGGGATCGTCGCTGCTCGCGGACGTTCGTGTCCGGCGGGGCCACCTATAGCCAGCCTGAGCTCGCGTTGAACCCGACCTGCTCGGACACCTTCCTGGGGAAGGAGGCGTTGGAGGATGCCCGACCCGGCCGGACGCAGAACTTCATCTTGGTGGACGTCATCGGCTCCCTCTCCAGGGATCCTCCACGCGAAGGGTTCTCGGATCGCGGGCTCTACCCTCGCATCCCCAATCTGCTTGAGCCCGCCGTGACCGAGAATGGCTACAAGGGACTCGGGCATCTGCCCTTTCTGTTGACCGACGATGACGAGGACCGCGCCACGTTCAAGTCACTCGGGCCCGTCCTGGACGCGAGCTCCGCCTATGAGAATGGCATCCCCGACTACGATGTATCCGCCTATACGCCCTCGGGCGTGCTCAGAGACGTCAACCCCAACCCTGGCATCAGCAGCTTCGACCGCACCGTGGACCTGGGACTGGTGCAGGGCGGCAGGGAGCTCGTCTTCTTCCTCGTCGTCTACTTCGACACCACGCACTCTCCGAACGAGGGAGGCACGGTGTATCCGTGCCTGCGCAAGTCGGTGGAGGGCCAGTGCACCTTGCATCTCAACACCTCCACGTCCGTCTTCTTCTCGAAGTCGCGGTGGAACCTGGACCAGGACTCACGGGGCACCTCGCCAGTGGCCGAGCACAACATCGGCTGCGAATACGAGGAGGGGTGCGACCCCAGTGACGTGCAGGGTGCCTCCTGTCCCTTGAGTGACGCCCCCCACAGAAGGCTCTGTGGCTGGTTGGACCCTGTCTCCCACACCCTGCTCCGAACGCAGGCCTATGGAAAACTCGCCCTGCCGATGGAGCGCACCTGGGTTCCGACACCTGGGCACGGCAGCATGCCGCACCTCTCCCTCGCGTCACCCCTCACCTACCCGGGCCGATGGATCCTCGGGTTCGAGGACCTCAACGGCGGAGGGGATCGGAGCTTCGCGGATGTGGTGTTCCTCCTCCAGGCACAGCCCCTCCCAGGCGCGGTGCGCTCGACGGTCATCAGCGAGACCGCGGCGCCCCACTGCGCCATTTCACGCGTGCGCGTTCGCAAGGACGACCGCTTCCCCACGGAGTGCCAGTCCTCTCCATCGGGAGCGGAGACCTCCTACTCCGTCGCCTCGGACTGCAGGCTGTGCGGTGAAGGGGGCTGCCAATCGAATCCCGCGCCCACCTGGCTGGGCGTGCCGTTCGCGTTCGGGCAGAGCGAGGCGGTGGTGGACCTCTCGCCCTCCAGAGGAGCTCAGCTCTGCTGGAAGGCGACGGTTCGCAGTCCGAACTTCTCGTGCCAACCGGAGATCTTCAACGTGGACGTGGGCTACGAGGTCAGCCTCGTGCCCTGAGCCACGGCCTCCTCCGCGTGACGCCTCGCCCGTCAGTACTCCGGGCGGGGCGTCAGCCCGAGCTGCTCCCTGAGCTTGTTCTCGGTGGGGTGCGAGGGCCGGATGTCGGGAGTGCTGGCGTCGCCGTCGTGGTCATAGGGCAGCCCCACCGCGGCCAGCTCGCGGTTGTTCACGCCGTCCGTCTCTCCCGGTGCGCGCGTCCCCGTGGCGTAGTTGTAGCCATGCACCAGCTCGTGGAAGAGCGTGGTGACGGGGGGCTTCACCTGCCAGGACTCGTCCCCCTCGTAGTACTCCGTGTCAGTGGGATTGTATCTGATGGTCGCGTCCGAGCCCGGCCCCGGCGTCCCATCGGGCCTCAACCACGAGTCGTCGTCGTTGGTCGGAGAGGCCGAGTCTCCACCCGAGGTCTCCCGGATGGTGGTCGACCTGCCACTGGCATCCAGCCCCGAGAGCAGCTCCCGTCCCACCGGGAGGGATTCCAACGCCTCCAGATCCGACTGCACACGCGCCTGGAAGTTCGCATCCCCCTTCACCGTCACCGACGTGCCCACGGCCTCGCTCAGGTCCACCGTGGTGACGGTGTCCTGGCGCGAGCGCGCCACGGTGTCGTTCTTCTGCGAATAGACCTCATCGCGCCCGGAGCCGCCGTCAATGGCATCCTTGCCGGCCCCTCCCGCGAGCACATCGCTCCCCGAACCGCCGGCCAGCGTGTCATTGCCCCGCCCGCCAATCACCTGGTCCTTGCCAGAGTCGCCCTTGAGGCTGTCATCGCCACGGCCGCCATCCAGGTAGTCCCGCCCCGCCCCGCCGCTCACGGCATCATTGCCGCCCAGGCCATACACCACGTCCCGGCCATCTCCGCCCCGGATGGAGTCATCACCCGAGCCACCCTGGAGATAGTCATCTCCCTTTCCGCCATGGATGGCCACGCCCGTCGTCACGTTGACGTCCACGGTAATCTTGTCGTTTCCGTCGCCGCCCTTGATGACCACATTCTCGGCCTGCTCCGCCGTGAGCTGGATGGTCGAGCTCCCGCTGGTGATGGTCAGCCCGCCCTTGGGGCCCTGGGAGACGGTCGCCGTGCCGTCCCCCGCGCCAAGGTTCACCACCGTCCGTCCGGACCTGTCCTCGCTGACGGTCGGCGGGGTCGCGCTCGATTTCGCGCGAGGCGCGCCCGTCAGGTCCGGGCCAGACCTCCGCTGCGCCGCATCAAAGGAGTCTCGCGCGAAGGAACTCGCCGGCTTCGCGGCCTGAGGGAGGACCGGCTTCGGCTTCGCCAACTCGGCCTTCGGCGAGGACAAGAACGGCTTGGCGAGGACCTTCGCGGCGACCTTGGTACCGGACATGGAGGTGCTCCTCAGGGACGGAGAGACCTCTCCTACGGCGCGAGCATGAAAGCGGTTACACCCACGCACTTCAGGGGTGGCGGGTCCAGGGGTAGATGCGATAGCCCTGCCCGCGCGGAAGCTGCTCGAGGGTGACGACATGGTCCTCCGTGCCCGTGTGACGCACGCGGTAGATGACCGTCTCGTCGCGTCCCGCGTGGTGCTGGAAGACCCCTTGGAGTTCGTCGCCATGGACGACCCGGTAGCCGGCCCTGGAGCCGTCGATACCGTCGTCGAACTTGTATTCGGAAGACTGTCGTTCGAGGGCCTCAAACACCTCGGTGACCCAGGCGCGAGTCATCCCGCAAGCGTACCCGGCTGGAGAGCACGGGTCATGCGCGGCGAGACGCCGGACGTGCTCGTAGCAGGAGTCTCCCGCGAGGGGCGGCGTGAGGGGCTCCTGCTCGGCGTGACACGCGAGCAGGAGCAGGCACAGCGGAAGGAGCGCGGCGCGCCGGCTCAAGGAGCGCAGTAGGCGATGCGCTCCTGGGTGTAGCGGCCCCGCTGCTCGCCGAACTTGTTGAGGATATCGGGGCAGTCGCAGTACTCGCGGCCGACCTCGATGTTGTTCACATACCAGTAGCGGTTGAAGGCGCGCGTCCCGTCACACGCCCAGATGAGGGCCTGCTCGGTCGACTCGATGACCTCCGACCCGTCCACGGACAACTCCTCGGGTGCACCACCACAACCACTCAGGACCAGCGCGACGACACAAGCCAACTTCGCGGGCTGCTTGAACATTTTTCGGCTCCCATCCAGTGAAGGTATCGCCGAACGCATCTATCACAGGAGCAACTGGATTTCGAGCCAGTCCTGTTATCCCCGCGTGAAACATATCCAGGCTCACGCGACGACAAAGCCGCCAGGGCAGGAATCCCTGGGGCTCCGCCGCCACGGGGCTCAGGTGGACGAGGGCGTCAACCTGCGCCATTCCAGGACGACCACGGCCTGGCTGCCCCCAAACGCGAGAGGCTCGGTGCGCAGGAAGAGCCGATGGCCATCCAGGACGGCCTTGCGTCGCTGCACGGTCCCCATCCAGTTCGGAAAGAGGCTGCCCTGGATGTGGTGAGAGACCGTGTCCGTCTCCTCGTCGACCTCGTAGGTCCCGAAGTACACGGCGGCTCCGTCCAGCGCGGCCTTCGCTTCCTTCTCCTGGCTCCCCAGCAGGTCCGCGGACTGGAAGCGGGCGCGGTCGCCCCGCATCAACTGCACCGACATGTTTCCATGTTTGTCATACATCAACATCCCCAGGAGCTGATGCCCGAAGGGATGGGCCCTGCTGCCATCGGGGAGGAGGCTCGCCAGGGATACGAGCTGCCAGGTGCCGACAAGTCCATCCTTGAGCATCGGTTCATCTCCTGCGGGGAAGGTTGAACGGCCATGCGGGCTGATTCAGCGGCGCCTCATCCATGCGAGTCGGGTCGCGCCTCGAGCTGAAATGCAGCCAGGTGCTTGCCCTGGCCATTCTCCGCGGTGAGCTTGAACTGGCCGGCCGCTTCGGCGATGCAGTTGAACAGCATGGGCTCCCCCGGGAGCGGCACGTCCTTGCAGGTGGCCAGACACTTGCTGATTCGATAGGCATCGAAGCCAGGGAAGTGACGCAGCAATGAGAACGCATTCCCCGCCAGGAGGGACAAGGGACAGAGCGCCCGCACATCGAAGTGGCCAGCGAAGTCCTCGCGGGGAAACCCCTCCAGCCAGGCCCGCAGCACCTCACCGGGCTTCGTCCATTCCAACTTCATCGGCCTCACGGGGTCCCTGTAGGGACTGGGCTGACCAGGGGCCCGCGCGGCCACCGGTGCCGTATCAGCCCCCTTGATGGCCACGAACGCCGACTCGGGAAGGGCAATGCACTCCCCATCCATGACCGCGTAGCGCTCGCCATTCTCCGTGAAGCACGTCGTGGTCGCCTTGAAGTAGGGGAACTGCTTGCGCTGTTCAATCCGCTCCACGCGCCCCACGCAGTGAAAGGAGCCCGACGTGGTCGCCTGGATGGGGAGCACCTGGAGGTCCGCCCTGGCGGCGAGATAGTAGTGCCTGCCCTGACTGGGATTCGCCGCGGCACAGGTCAGCACTCCGTGGACCGCCAGGGTGCGAAGCGCCTCCGAACAGCTCATCAACGTCGTTTCGCCGTATCGCTGCTGCTCCGGCTTGAAGCGGCTGTGCAGCACGCCATTGTCCACGACCAGGTCGTGGACATGGACATACGGCGCGGATTCCCCAATGAGGTCGAGTAGATTCGCCATCGAGTCCAGCCTTTCGTGTTCACACCCTGTCATTGGCAACATGTCCAGGAGGTGCATCTCAAGCCAATTGGACCCAGGTCGAATGCGACATCATTCCCAGACAAGCCCACCACCCGCACCCTGCGGGCAAGCGAATGCCACGCATTGGCCCGCATCGACAAACACGCCTACGGGACAACGCGTATGCTGTCCGCTACTTGAGGGGAAGCCGCGCCTCGACGGAGGGCGCCATGGGCGCGGCCTCTCGTTTGAAGGAGGCCCACGACAAGGAGACCGCCTTACCGGCTTCGTCGCGTCCGTGGAGGACATCGACGACCCGTTTCACGGTCACAGCCAGCTCGGATGGGCGCACCGTGACGAAGCCCCGGAGGCCGCCACGGCCCGTCTCCGCCTCCACCGTGATGACCTCTCGCCACGGGAGCGTGTAGGCATCCACCTGGTCGTTCCAGTGAATCATCGAGCGCTCCACACGCTCCCAGGTGACGACGCCTGGCTCCGGGACTTCGACGGACACCTCGCTCCGCCACTCCTCCGCGTCCGCACGAGCGCGTGACAACGCGAGCGTCGCCGGCAGCGGCTCATCGGAAGGCGGCTGCCCGCGCACACTCACGAAGGCGGTGGCGCTCAGCGCGGCCCCTTCGCCCCGCCCGGCCAGGAGCCTCACCGTGAAGGTCCGGACATCCAGCGCACGGGTGTCATAGGCATGAGTGACTTCGGGCCCCGACGTGAACGCGGTGCTGCCGTCACCGAAGTCCCAGGCATGACCGGACAGCGACTCGGACTCCGCTGAGACGGCACGGAAGAGGAAGGCCCCATTGGCGCGCTGGATGATGTCGACCCGCAGCTGGCCCTCCTCTCGCGCGGCGCCGTCGTCGTCACAGTCACGGACCTCGATTCGGAGCAGCTCCTCGGCCAGGACGCCCACACGCCGTCCGCCCAGGTCCTTGCACACCTGGAAGCGTACGAAATAGGTGCCCGGCTCGGCGGGCGCGCGCCACTGGAGTCGAGCCCCTGGATGCAGCTCCGCCGCCGCCTCCCTTCCCGGCCACACCCAGCGGGAGAGGGCACCTGACTCCGGCGCGCCCCCCACCCTGCCCGCCAGGGAGACCTGCCCACCCGCACAAGCCCAGGGCCGGTTCATCTCCAGGCGCTCGATGAAGGTGCTGGAGGCGAGCACCACCCGCTCCTCGTTCAGCGCCGCCGACAGGGCCTCTCCGGAGACATTGGCGGGAATGGGCGCCGAAGCCGCACGCGCTTCGCGGACCTCGGGAGCCCGAGGTGCCACCACCGGCGCGCTCGGAACCTCCGGCACCGCCGACTCCGGGCGCCGGACCTCCTCCACCCCACCGTCACGCGCGGGGAGCACCACCGCCAGGGCAAGCAACAGCACGGCGAAGCCCGTGACGACGGCCACGCGCGTCCTAGAGCGGACTCGAGGAGGTTCGAGCGACATGCGTCGACTTCCCGGTGGCTAGAAGCCGAAGTCGTTGAGGTGCCGGAAGTACCCCTTCGAGTTCGGCCGGTACCACTGGTCATCCCAGCCCTTGAAGTCGACGTCGTCGAGCAACCGCTCCGTCTTTCCGTTCAACACCACGGAGTTGATGAGCGGAACCCCTGTCGACCCCACGTTGCGGGACACCAGCGGCGCGGACGCCGTGTCCAGGTACTGGGCCACGTGACGACTGCAGTAATCCTGGGCGAAGCAGCCGCTGTCACAAGTGGCGAGGTTGTTGTACGTCGCGTGTTTGTCCTCGGCGACGTACAGCACGGGCCAGCCACGGTAGGCATTGCGCGCGTCGCGCGTGTCGTATTCGAGCTGCTCGTACGAATACCAGGCGGACGACTCACACACGCTCTTGCGGTGCGCCGACAGATAGACCCAGTCGAGATACCAGCGGCCCCCGGAGTAATGGACCTCGAAGATCTGGAACTCGGGGTCGCCGTCGTGGCCGGTGGTGACACCCGTGTCCTCGAAGAAGGTGTCCAGATAGAAGATGCGCAGCGTCCGCGTCGCGAAGCCCTCGCTCTTCACCGCGAAGTAGGGACGGCGCTCGTAGCCGCTCTCGCCCGTGTCGAACCAGAACAGCGGCATGAACCAGCGCGCGACCTGCTGCTCACAGTCGTCATTCAGGCCATCCCGGTCCGCGTCCGTCCCCGTGCCCCAGCAGTTGTCGCCGTAGGGGATGACGGACAACCCATCCGCGCGCGCCCCCGTGGACGCGAAGGCGAGCAACAGGCCCAACGACACGGCGACGCAGCGCGCCGCACGAGCACCCGGGCGGCCTGCCCCACGTCGTTCTCTCGAAGGACTTCGAAGCATTCTCTGCCCACCTGGAAAGATATGAAAGACTCACTTCATACCCTTCCAGGAGGCGGTGCAACACATGGTTCTCACCCCAGGGACTTCTCGTCGTGTCTTCTCATGGATGAATCGGATCCTGCTGCTCGGAGGCGTCCTCGCGGGCTGTGGCGGCCCTCTGGAGTCCGACGGCGCGCTGGAGGCCCAGGCCCAGGCATTGGCCTATCCCAGCGGCGCCAGCAGGACGGTGGTGTCGCGGCGCGTCGTCTACAAGAACGCCTCGGGTGCCTATCAGGCGGCGGCCGGCTTCGAGCACTTCCGAGCGGCGGGCGCCTCCGACGGCACGCTCCACGACATCCGCATCGCGGAGGCGGATGCACCTGGCGTGCGAGAAGCGCTCGTCGTCATGTCGGCGGGCCAGAAGATTTCGAGCAGCGGCCACTCCAGTGGCGTCACGGGGCAGTCGTCAAACTGGGACGCGTCCTGCGACAGCGTCTCCTGCCCCAACGTGAGTCTGGACGGCCGCTCGCTGGCGATGAAGCTGGACACCCTGGGATGGTTTCCTCGAGGGAAGACCTGGCTGGCCCTGGTCAATGACAGCAACTTCAACCACCTGGACGACAGCGACACGAAGCAGCGCATCGTCAACGGCTTCGTGGGCTGGCTGCAGGCCCAGGTCCGTCCGGAGACGCGCTCCATCTACCTGGCGGGCAGTTCGCGCGGCGGATGTCTGGTGATGCGCCTGGCCCAGGCGCTTCGCGCGAATACGGCGCTCGACGGCATCAACATCTATGTGTCGTCGTTCGACGGAGTGTGTCGCAACAGCCAGGACGAGCTGGGGACCTTCGACAGCAAGATCAACAACCCCGTGCGGCCCTGGGGCACCTTCTATGGAGCGTGGGCCACGAACCTGACCGCCCAGTTCCCTCGTCGCGACCGGCTCCACATCTTCCATGTGGTGGGAGGCCAGGAGGTCGCCCCCGCCACGGGCATCCGCGCCTTCTCCGGGTATGCCGGCGCCACGCCGCCGTCAACGGGAACGAACCTCGATTGGGGTTGGTACAAGCAGACCTGGGTGAAGTGGAAGCACAAGGAGATTGGCAACCCATACACCGAGCCTGGTGCATCCGAGCAAGCACAAGTCGTATCGGAGACCATCGACGCGCACCTGACGTGGCTCGACGCACGCATCCCCTGAGTCGCCGCCCCGCACCACCATGGACACGAGCCTCTTCAAATGGCACCCTGCCGAAAGCACACTCACATCCAAGAGGCTCATCATGAAGGCAGCTTCTCTGTCATCACTCATCGCCACAGGCCTGCTCGCGACCTTGTTTACGGGCGAAGCGATGGCAACGCAGACCACGGCGACAGTCCATAGCATTCAAGTCGATGCCAATGGGAATTTCAGCCTGGTGCTCACGGGGCCACTCACCCTCTGCTCCAATGGAAACCAGGGCAATCAGCGCGGAGCCGTGGTGGTCGGCGTCCGTGGCGTGACGGCGGACGGCGCCAAGGCGATGTACTCGGCGGTCTTGGCGGCCTTCATGGCCGGCAAGCATGTGACTGTCCACACGGATGAGACCGTCACCACCACGGGCTGGGGTTGTACCGTGTATGCGCTGGACATCTCGCCGTAGCCCGGGATGACAGCAATGTCGACTCCCACTCGGGGGAACTCCCCCCATGTCGTTCTGGGCCTCGCGCTCTTCGTCGTCTTTCTTTCGCCGATGCGTGCCCACGCCTCCCCCCAATGGGTGCCCCTCCCGGGGGAGGTGCCCGTCTTCATCCAGGTGGATGCACCTGACCCGAACGGTACGTGTCAGGCCGGCTGCGCGGCGGGGAAGACCTGCGTCTCCGGTGCGTGCATGAGCTGCGGCGGGTACGGTGAGCCGTGCTGTGCTGGCTCATGCCTGGCGGGCGCCACCTGCCTTGGCGGCTGCTGCGGCCGGCATACCTTCTACGACGACTTCTCCCAGGGGCTCGACACTGGGAAGTGGATCGTCCTGAATTCCGAACCGAACACGGACTCCTATTGGCGTGGCGTAAATACCACCGTGGATTCCGGAATGTTGAAGCTCACCGCCAAGGTCGACCCCACGGGGTTCAATGGCTATTCGTCCGGGAGCATCGCGACCCATCAGTGGTTTGGCTATGGGCGTTACCGGATCACCGCGAAGGTGACGGCCCAGCCGGGCCTCGTGCCGGCATTCTGGTTCTCGGGCCACAACTGCAGCGAGATTGACGTGTTCGAAGGCGGTGGCCTCTGTGGATACAACCCCGCGAAGATGTTCTTCGGCCACTACCCGCAAACACAGCCCGAGCCCGGCGAGACGACTTGCAAGCCGGCTCGCCAGGTGGATTACGAGCACACGGCCGCGGTCCCCTATGCACTGAGCTTCCGCGTCTATGAACTCGACTGGAGCCCGAATCGCATCCTCATCAGCATTGATGGTGTGCCGATGTACTCGGCGACGGCCAACATCCCGCCGCCACCGATGCAGTTGCTCCTGAACCTCAATGTCGAGGCAGGCGGCTTGGGCTGGCCCGAGAATCAGGTGGGCACCGGGACCCAGTTCCCGTCGACCTTCCTCATCGACAAGGTGGAAGGATGGACGCCGGCGCTGACGTGTCCCGTCGTCAGCAATGCAGGAGCGTGGTCGGCGGAATCAGAGCCGTCGAGAACCTGGCCGCTTTGTTGTCATCCAGGGACAGACGGCTGCCCCGAGCTGCCAGGGGAACTTCAGAGCAAGGCGGCCTGTGTCACAAGGCCTCGTGACACTCGCTGAGCACGTGCACCGGTAGGGCCTGTCGCCCGAGCACCGGGTCCCCCCGCTCCAACAAGACCCCATGGATGGTCCCGTTGGAGCGGGGGTGGCAACAGGGCGGGCAGCGAGTCCCAGGAGTCCGCCCGGCACCAGATGCACGGGTAACCATCGAGGCGTAAGGTGCAGGGCCCGGAGCAAGGCCCAGGTGTTCCGAGTGGCGTCGGGCTCGAAGTCCTGAGGGAGGCGTCATGCGCCGTTCTCCAATCGAGGTGACTTTGCTGGGCCTGATGACCTGGAGCCTCCTCTCCATCAGCGTGGGATGCTCCGCCCTCGCGGCCACCGTGGAGGACGGCGCCCTGGACGACTCCAGCATCGCCATCGCGGGCGGCACCATCCTCTTCGTGGGCAACAGCTTCACCCACGGGCACGAGGAGCCGGCCTATTCGTACAACAAGGCCGCGGTCACCGACACGAACGGCTCCGGCGTGGGAGGAATCCCTGGCATCTTCAAGAAGCTGACCGTGCAGGCGGGCCTCTCGTTCAATGTCAGCGTTGAAACGGCCAGTGGCCAGACGCTCGGCTGGCATGCCTCCAACAGGGCCGCCATCATCGGCCAGCCGACCTGGACCACCGTCATCTTGCAGGAGCAGAGCACGACGCCACTGCCCACCGCGCGAGGCGGCGCCCCCACGGCCTTCACGGACGCCGCGCGCACTCTGCGCTCACTGGTGCTCTCCAAGAACCCGGCCGCGAACCTGTTCCTGTACGAGACCTGGGCCTCGCCCACGGGCGTGGGCACGCAGGGCTACCCGAGCGGCACCTCGGGGCTGCAGGCGATGCAGACGGACCTGCGAGATTCCTACTTCAAGGCCTCCCGGGACCTGGGCTTCACAGGGGTCGCCCGCGTGGGGGAAGGCTTCCTGCGCGCGGTGGACCAGGGGCTGGCCGACCCGAACCCCGCGGATGGCATCTCCCCGGGCATGTTCAATCTGTGGAGCGCGCAGGACAGTCGTCACTCGAGCAAGTACGGCAGCTACCTGTCCGCGGCGGTGCTGTTCGCCAGGGTGACGCAGGACGACCCCCGAAGTCTGGCCACGGGCGCGGGCAGCGCGGCGGACGAGCTGGGCATCAGCGCCACCGACGCGGGCAACCTCCACCGCATCGCCCATGAAATCACGACCCAGGCCGAGCCTCCCGTCGGAGGAGGCCCCACGCGCCTTCCCGCTGCCCGCGCCACCTTCACGGGCGCGGTGACGGCGGGCACTCCGGCCGTCCTCACCGGTGTGGCGCAGTTGGCGTCGCTCACCACGGCGGAGGGCACCTTCACCCAGCTCGTGGGTGCGACGGCCCAGGGAATCACCGGTGGCAACACGCCGAGCGCCGTGGGCACGGCGCCCGCCAACGCCAACGTGGCCGCCTCCGGCCTGGGCATCCACGACGGCGCGAACAACGTGGGCACGGGCCACTTCCAGTTCGGCACCGCGTTCACCGCGAAGACGCGCTTCTTCATCGTCGACAGCACGACGACTTCCACCACCCTGGGCGACAGCGTCACCGTCACGCTGGTCAACGCGTCCAACCAGCCCGTGGGCGGCTACTCACTGGCGCTGCTCGCGAGCGACTTCACCCCTTCCGCCGCGGGCACCACGTCCACCGCCCTGGCGACTGTCTCGTACACGAGCGGCGTGGGCAGCATCACCGGCACCCCGCCCGGCACGGTGCAGTCCAAGCTTGGCGCGGTGTCGTTCTCCCTGGCGGACCTGGGCGTGAGCGACGTCACGAGCGTCAGCGCCGCCACGGGCCTGCGGCTCTCCAGCGCCACGCTGGACCCGAACATCGTCGGGCGCTACTCCGTGCCTTGAGCAATGAAAGCTCCCGGCGTTCCTCCAACCCACCGTCACCTCCGCCTCAAGAGCCCCACACGAGGTGGAAGAGTGCCTGGCGAGGAGCCCGCGTGGAGTCGAGCGCGGCTTCCAGTGGAAGGAGCGCCTCCTCGGCGAAGGGGTCCTCCTGGTGGATGAACCCCAGGTCCAGGTCCTCGAGCTCCAACAGCGTCTCCACGGCCTCGGCGAGAGCATCAGGTGAGTCGAACGCGCGGACCTCGTGCTCATCGGCTGGAACCAGCGTGTCGATGAGGAAGCGGCGATAGCTCACCAGCGTGTCCTGGACGCGCTTGTCGAGAGGGACGCGCGAGAGACACTGTTCGAGCCAGGGGAGATGGCTGCGCAGGCTGCCGATAGGCACCTGGTCATGTTCCCCTGTCCGCCGACGCGCCTCGGCCCAGAGAAACCAACGGCCGAAGTCGAGCTGCGCGGCGGGGAGCCGAGGAGAACGGAGGGGCTCCAGGTTGCGCTGGACACGCCCCGCCGTCGTCAGCCGGACAAGAGGGCCATCCATCGTGACGAGTCCAGCGGAGCGCAGACGCGCGAGCAGCGCGGCCAGGGAACCCGCCTCTGTGAAGAACCCGTCGTAGGACTCCTGGAGCCGGCCGCAGTCAGGCTGCTCGTGGACCGCGTCGAGTGCGAGCTCCACCTCCGCGTCCTCCACCCAGGGGCCGCGACGACCTTCCGCGTGAGGACAGCCACGCACTTCGACTCCTTCCGGAACGGCGAGGGTGTTTCGTCGGGCGGGGAGGTGCTCCTGTCCCACGGACACGTGGCGCACGGAGGGATGGGGAAAGGCGTCGAACGGAGGACGTGCCCCCAGCAGGTGAAGCTCCTGGAGATGGGGCGTCGCGGCGATGAGTGCATCCCGCACCGTGTCGCTGACCTGCACACCGGGGCCGCTGGGGATGAAGGTGAGCTGAACCAGCCAGGGCCGTGGACGGCTCGCCAGTCGCGCCAGCGCCTGTTCATCACCGCGCACCGTGTAGCGCCGCACGAAGGTCCCCAGCGGACTCTCGAGCAGACCCGGAGGATGGAAGCGGTCATCGCGAAGCGCGTGGATGAAGCCATGCTGGACGAGGTGTCCCGCGCGGACCGCGAGCGGCTCGCCCAGCCATTCCGCGAGCAGCGCCTGTCGTCGGTGCCGCCAGCCCCGGTCCTCGGGCGTGGGGTTCAGGTCCAGGGCCATCAGCTCGCCGCGGGGGTCTCCGCGTTGCTGGAGGAGGTCGGCATGGACGGCCAGGGTCTCCAGGCGCCAGGACGTCACGAGTGACTGCTCGAGCTCGCTCCATTCACTGTCGGATGGCGGTGCCGGAGAGGTGCCATGACGAGTCATGCCTTCAGTCTCGCATGGGGACGTCGATTACGGCTGGGCAGGCACCACCTGTGCGTCGCGGACCTCCGCGGGCGGGTGGGCGTTGAGCGCCATGTAGATTTCGAACCACGCCAGATACGCGCGCCAGGACGGGTCGCGCTGGTCGATGAGGGAGCGCCGCGCCTTGCCCAGGCGCTCGGGCACATCGAAGGGCATCCGTGTGCTCCCATTCGCCTGCAACTGCGCCGCGAACCAGAGCACGTCCAGTTGTCCCGCATCGACGGGTGCATGGGTGCGCGCCACCAGCGCATCCGCGTGCTCCAGTGCCTTGCCCAACCACCGGGCCGCCAGCGCCGGGTCCTGGCGGTCCACGGCATTCTCGGCCAGCCGCATCTCCGCCAGCGTCACCGCGCGGACGTCCTCGTCCCGGTCCAACTGGTCGAACTGCTCCAGGAACAGCTCTCGCCGCTGTTCGAGCGAACGGGCGGCGGCATCCAGTCGCCCGAGCCGCGTCTCCGCGTTCGCACGCAGGCCCGCGACGATGATGCGATAGGTGCGCAGCACGTGCTCCGGCGTGGAGCGTGCCCACTTCAGCGAGGCCCTCACCTCCGGAGCTGACAGGTCGCGCTCCACCTGGTCCAGGTCCGCCAACGTCCGCTCGGGCTGTCCCATCCCCAGCGACGAGGCGCAGCGGGCCAGCCTCACCACCAGCCGGTTGCGCAGCCCTTCCTCGTCACGAGCGCTCGCTTCAACGATGGGCAGCTCGCGGTCATAGAGCGCCAACGCACGCTCGAACCTGCCAGCGGCGAGGTTGTAGAGCGCCGCGCGGTCCACCGCGAGCGGGGTGAACCGGGCCAGCCTCGGGGTGGCATCCACCATGGCCAGGGCCTGGTCCGCCGCCTTCGCGGCCTCTTCGTCACGCCCGACATGCAGGAGTACTCGAGCCCGCGCCAGGGAGACGGCCAGCCCCGCCCAGTTGTCCACGTAGGGCAGCTTGTCCCGCTGGTCGAGGTAGCCCAGGGCGATGTGGTAGTTGCCCACCTGGGTGTGCAGCATCCCCAACGCCCCGAGAATCATCGCCTTGTAGCGGACGTTGTTGCGCATCAGGTCCAGGGCGACCATGTAGTGCCGGTTGGCGCGCTCGGCGGCGGCGGGGGCGCGGCTGCGCAGGAAGTCCTCGTGGTGAATGGCGCCCAGGAGGGCCTGCACCGCGCGCTGGTTCTTGAGCTCCGGCCACGCCATGCGCAGCTCCTGCACGGCCGCCTTCACCGCCAGGGAGTGGGCCTTGTCATCCAGCTTGGGGAGCTGGCGCGCCATGACGTAGGCCTTCACGAAGTGCGTGAGCGGCCTGGCCATGCTTGGGGACGTGGTGGTGACCTCCTTCTCCACGACCTCGGGGCTGACGTCGGCGCGCAGGCGCAAGCTCACCGATTCGACAGCGCTCTCCAGAAAGCCCGTCCGCTTCGTCACGAGGTCGAAGTCAGCGCGGGCCTCGTCCTTTCGCTGCCTCGCCAACCGGCGATAGGCGCGGCCCATCAGCGCGCGGCGGAACAGCCGCTCGGCCCGGCGACGCTCCTCGGTGCCGGGAGGGGCGTCGTCGACGTACACCGTCGCCAGGGCCTCCAGCACGCCGTCCGCGCCGAGCCCCGACGCACGCTCGACCGCGTCCTGCACCACCGCGCGGCGGCGCAAGGGGTCCTGCTGCTGACGGTAGAACGCCATCAACGAATCCCTCACGGGACGCGGAGGCCGCTCGTCGTGCACCGCGTTGACGTGTCGCCCCAGCTCCAGGGCGAACGCGTAGGCGGAGCCAGCCGGGGCGGAGTCCAGGGCCTGGGCCATGGCGGCATCCGCCTCCGCATAGGGGCGCCCCCGGTACAGGGCGCTGACGGCGGCGCGCGCGAAGTCCAGCTGGTCATCCGCCGGGAAGACCTTGTGCATGGAGAGCCGGCGTCCCGCTTCGACCAGGGCCTCCCGGTCATCGAGCTTGCGGTACAGCGCGTCCGCCTGGGCGTACCAGGCCTCCAGCACCCCGCGGGGCGTGGTGTCGACAATCCGCGCCTGGGCCGACTCCAGCTCCTGACGGGCCAGCGAGAAGTCCCCCGCGGACTCCGCCAGCTCACTGCGCACGACGTGCTGGAGGACCTCGGTGGGCGGACTGGGCGCGACGGCGGGCGCCAGCGCGGCCATGCGTTTGCGTTCCGCGTCGCTCAGCTCCTCCACCATGCGACCGCGCTCGCGCTCCTTCAGCGCGCGCCGGTGGTCGATGAGGATTCGCAGCGGCTCCTCCAGGCCCGTGGTGGCGGGGTCACTCACCCGCCGCATCTGGTCGGCGTAGAACTCCGCCGCGCCAAAGTCCTCGGAGTCCAGATGGAGCCGGCTCAAGCGCATCATCAACAAACGGCGCACCTTGGGCCGGGCCTCGAGCAACAGGCGGTGGCGGTAGAGCAGGAGCTGGTCGGCGCGCCTGCCGACCATCTTCAGCTCCTCGTTGAGCTGCGGCACATCCCACGTGCTGGGGACCTGCCCGTCCAGTGGCAGTTGATACACATCCAGCGACTGCGCGCGTGAACAGGTCGCGATGAGGGACGCGGACGCGGGCGCGGGGTACTGGCAGTTCCAGGACGCGCTGGTGAGCTGGGTCGGACTGGCGGCGGCGGCCAGCGCGGGCGCGTCGTCGCGCTCCACCTCGAACGGCACCCGGAACAGCACCCCGGTGTCGCTGGCATCAATCATCCCGTCCCCGGTGGAGTCGGTGAAGAACTGCACCACGTACAGGAAGCGCCCATCGCGCGAGAACACCGGCTGCCCGGTCTGTCCCGGCAGGTCCAGGTCCATCGCGATGGGAGTCGCGCCTGGGACGTCCAACCGCAGCGCCTCCAGGTGGGTGGCGGCGCGCGCGGCGAAGCCAGGGCCCACCTGCGTCACGGAGCGCTCGACGGGGACGTACACCAACCAGCGCCCATCGGGCGTGAGCGTGGGGCTGGTCAGGTTGCGCTCGAGCAGCGTCTTCACGCTCCACTCACGCCCCAGCTCCACCCGCGACAACCGCAGGTCTCCCTGGATGGTGGCGCGGCTCACCAGCGCGATGTGTGACGAATCAATCCACTCCGCCTGCAGCGCGTTGGCCTCTTCGTCGAGGCAGCGGCGCTCCTCCGTGCCGGGCAAATCCCTCACACACAACTGGCCGCCGGCCTGATTCCGGAACGAGATGTAGAGCAGCTGTTTCCCGTCGGGGCTGACGCGCGGCCACGTCACCTCGGCGCCTTCGTCGAAGAGGCGGCGCTCGCGGCCCTTCTCCAGGTCTTGCGTGTAGAGCTCGGTCGCGATGTTGCGGTTGGACGCGAAAATCAACGTGTTCTCATCGGGCCCCAACTGCCCGAGGAACTGGTCACCCACGCCCACGGTGAGCCGTGTCGGCATGCGCACACCGCCGTCGTTCTCGTCATCCTGCGCGCTCGCGCCGCTCGCGACGAGCAGGGCCAGCACCAGCAAGCACCGCCCCTGGGGCGTCAGCACTTCTTCTCTCCCCAGGTACCGTCAGCGGCCTCCACCCAGCCACCACAGACCACGCCCTCCGCGTGCATCTGATGCCAGCTCTGGCGCAGCGCCTCTTCTGTCACCGCCGGGCGCACGGTCCGCATCCACTTCCAGAGCTGGAGCCGGGACCGGTTCACCCGCTCCATCAGCGCGACGTCGTCGGACGTCAGACGCCCCGCCTGACAGCGACGACGGGTGTCGACGAGGAGCCCGTCCTTCCCCTCCCCCACGCAGTGGCGCCGCAGCAACTCGTCGACGCGGTCCGCCTGCGTCCTGCCCAGGTTCTCCACCAGGGGCGTGGGCTGGATGCCCAGCTCCTCCAGTTGGTTGGGCGTGAGCGGCACCGGCGTCGGACTCATGCCCGCGCGCGCGAGCCGCTGCTCCACGTCCTTGAACGAGCCCGAGGCCTGCTCCTCGAGCGCCGTCGCGCGGTCCACCATGACGATTTCCGGGGCGCTGATGCACCCGGGAGCGGCCAGCGCGGCCACCAGCAGCAACCCGCGGTGTTTCATGGCGTGGCCTCCAGGGAGGGAACGGATTTGATGAGCTGATCGACGATGGGCCCCATGGGAATGCCCCGGATGTCGTTGATGCTGAGCAGCTTGGCCAGACCGCCCATGGTGATGCTCAGGCTGCCAAAGCCGTGGTTGAAGCTCACGCGCACGTGCTCCGGATATCCCAGGCTCAAGGCATAGCGGACCCGGTTGGTGGCGGGGTCCACGTGGCGAGGGTCCTCCAGGTCGAGCAGGTCGAGCAGGTGCCGGTTGCCGATGCGCAGGATTTCCGCGCGGCCGTTGATGCTGCGGTCCTTGGCGGAGATGACCATGGCGGCATTTCCGTCGAAGGGCTCGCCGTGCGAGGACTTCACGCCAGTGGCCCGCACGCGCGCCTCCAGCGTCGACTGCTTTCCCTGCCAGTCCAGGAGCCACTGTCCGGTGATGCGCCCGCCGCGCACGCCCATCTCCAATTGGGTCATGGAGACCACGTGCTGGTTGATGGCCAGGTTGCCCGCCAGCGGTGAGATGGAGACCTGCGGCGTGGTGATGCTGGCCACCGACACGAACCCGCTGCGCGACAGCAAGGGGTGCTGGTCGGCGAACCGCAGCATCGGGTACGGGTTCACGTCGATGTCGTCCAGGAGCCGCACCTGGCCCTCGGTGAACTGGAAGTTCTCCGTGAGCGGGACGTTGCCGTCGAGCGCCTCGACGGCGATTCCCTGCTCGGGCAATCGGACATTCACGTTCTGGAACAGCAGGCTGGAGAAGGTCCGGAAGGCCACGAGGTCGGGAGACGCCACCCGGAACTCGACCGCGACCTTGCCGCTGCTCTCCAGGCGACCGGGCTGAGCGAGCTTGGACAGGTCCTGCGACAGTTGTCCCCGCAGCGCCAGGCGTCGGCGCTCCTCGCTGAGGTCCAGCCTGCCTCTCACCTTGAGCTCGGTGCTCGTCCCACCATTGGACAGGAACAGGTCGGGGACATGGATGACGCCCGAGGCCTTGCGGCGCGCGGTGAACGACAACGTCAGGTCCTGCACCGGATAGGGCAGCGCCGGCTTCTGCTCGAGCGTGCGCGCCTTCAGGTTCTGCTTCACCTCGATTTCGTCCGCCTCCCACTGGTCGGAGAAGGTGAAGGTGGCGTCGTGGGACAGGTCCGCGAAGGTGAACCGACGGTCCCGCAGGCCGACCGTGAGCTTCTCCGCGGTCAGGTCGCCGTGGACGCTCCGGCGAGGTCCATCGATGCGCGACTCGACGACCCAGCGCGCCGCGGGAAGGTTGATGGAGAGGGCATCCTCTCGCCAGCGGATGCCGAGCGCGTCCACCACGGCCTTCCCCTCGAAGCCCACGCCCCGCAGCGGAGGAGGCATCAGCCGCACCTCTCCCTCGGAGGTGATGTCCTTGAAGACGCCGAACAGGGTGCCGTGCACGTCGAGCTTCAGCGCGAACTTCGAGGCATCCACCGCCGCGGGCACATGGAACCGGGCCAGGAGCTTTGACAGGGGACCCAGGGGCGGAAGGTCCGCCGTCACATCGCCGCGAAGCGCACGGGCCTTCCGGTCGAAGGACAGTGCGACATCCGCCCCGCCCTTGAGCCCTTCCTTGCTGGTGACGACCAACCGGAGCGCCGGCTTCCGGCGGTCCAGGTCCAGGGTCATGAACTGGTGCTGGGTCCCCACCTCGAGCTCACCGGCGCGCAGCCCTTCGACCCGCGCGTCCAGTTCGCCCTTGTGTCGCCACGCATCTCCCCGCGAGTTGAGCACGAGGGCGATGTTGCTGGCCGTCACGTCGTCCCAGACCGGCCGCTGCACGCGCAGCTCCGTCCGGTGGTCCAGGCGAGGCGAGGGAGAAAAGAGCGCCGTCACCGTGCCCTTGGACGTCAGGTCCACGCCCAGGTCCTTCCAGCCCAGACGCGCGGCGATGTCGTTGGGGATGAAGGGCCGCGCGATGACGAGGTCCGGCGTCTTGAGGGCCAGGGTGTACGCCACGTCGTCCGTTCCCTTGGTGGCATCCAGGGACGCATGCACCGCGCCGACATCGAGTGTCACGCGGGCACGGGCCCGGCTGCGCCCCGGCTCGTCGGGCAGCGGGAACACCTCCGACGCGTCCAGCTTCAGGTGCACGGGGCCGTTCAGCACCTCGCGGCCATCCGCCATGACGACCTGGAGCGCGCCCACGGGCAGGTCCGCGCTCAACGCGAAGGGCGGCTCTTTGGCCAACGGGGCTCGGAGCTGGAAGCCCATCCGTTCGGCCTTCGCGTGGACACCCGAGGCACGGACGTCCAGCGCATCCACCGTGGCGGACAGCGTCGCGTCCCCCGCGACCATGAGCGGAGACGAGGGCTCCGGCCGCAGTTGGTGTCCCTTCAGCTCACCGTGGGCCTTCGGGACTCGCACCGTGGTGGGCCCGTCGACCGCCAGCCCCCGCAGCGCGAAGGTGAGTTGAGCGGACAACCCCTGCTTCGAATCGGGCGTCGCGACCAGGGAGACGCGTCCATCTCCGAGCGCCACGTGAAGCGCGTCCTGGGCCATCCGGAGCGAGGTGACGTCGACGTCGAGCCCGAGCTTGCCCTGGGTGCCCAGGGTCGGCATCGCGCCCAGCGTGACGTCCCGCGCATCCAGGTGCGCCTTGCCTCGTTCGAGGGTGGCGGGTCGCCACTCGGCGGGAACCGCCTGCGACAACCGTCCGAGGTCCACATCCGCCAGGGCCCGCGTCACGACCACGGGCACGTCCGCCGCATCCGGCAGCACCGCCAGGACTTCCACCTGCGCGCTGTCGGTCAGTCGGGTGCGCTCCACCTCGATGATGCTGTGCCGCTTCTCGGCATCGAACCGCGCCGACACCGCGCCATGCAGCAGGGTGCGAACGGTGAACCGTGAATCGAAGGTCTGCCGCGTGACATCCAGGTCCACCTGGGCGCGAGCGGCCTCGGCCCCTGCCTCCACCGACAGGGCCAGCTCCAGCGCGGCCACACCCGTGGGAGCGGCGGGGCCTTCACGGCTCAACTCCAGGGGAAGCGGAGCACCGGTCTCGCCCAGCTTCGCGAAGACCTTCCATCTGCCGTCCTGCTCCTTCAGGTCGAGCACGGCCGCGAGCCCGCGCAAGGACCAGCGGTCCACGACCTCGCCGCTCCGGACGCGGACGTAGGTCACCGACACGCCCGATACCTCGACCTTCCCGACAGGAGGCGCCGAAGCCAGGAAGGAAGCGAGCTGTTGGGAGGTTCCGAGGGGTGCTTCAGTGGGCAGTGGCTCCGGGGTTGCTTCGGGCTGCGTCAGGAGCGTGAGGGACGTGGGTCCCGCGTCGTCAGCCACCAGGACGACGGCCACGTCCCGCAGGGCCACCCGCTCCACCAGGGTCTTCCCACCGAGGAGCGAGCCCGGCGACCACCGCGCCTCCAGCGTGCCGACGCGCAGCAGCTCGGGCGCCAGGCCTTGAAACGGCGCCGGCGTCCGCACCACCAACCCTTCGAGTCGCAGCCCCGACAGGATGGCGACGTGGGCCGTCTGGTAGTCCAGTTGCAACCCCGTGGCCGCTTCCACCCTGGGGAGGAGGCGCTGCTTCACCCAGGGGCGGTCGAGGTTGTGCAGCACCACCCACGCCGTGAGCAGCGCGAGCGCGGGGAGCACGATGAGCAGCAGGAGCGCGCCCGCGACGATTCGAGCCCACCGCCGACGAGGCCTTTCAGCTCTGGGGGATTCCATGGTGCTCGATGAGGGCGAGCGGCCATCATCTCGGGGAGCCTGGGCGAAGTCGAGCACCCGTTACGGGCAGGCGAGCGGGCACGGGGAGG
The DNA here is from genome assembly GCF_013336725.1 of Myxococcus sp. CA040A. Lineage (NCBI taxonomy): Bacteria > Pseudomonadati > Myxococcota > Myxococcia > Myxococcales > Myxococcaceae > Myxococcus > Myxococcus sp. CA040A. The sequence goes on from NZ_JABUMR010000013.1 coordinate 43,364, forward strand.
CAGGGAGGGCCGCTGACGGGCCCCTCGGACAGAGCGCGGAGAGGGTGCACCGCCGTACGGTCCCGCACCTTCGTGGAGGAGCCCCCTGCCGCGAGGGCCTCAGGGCCCCGGAGGGAAGACTTCCTCCAGGACCTCTGGGTCCTTCACCGCGCCCCGGAAGGACTGCTCCAGCGCGTCCGTGAACCACTCCGGCTTCAGGGCGAGCACCAGGTAGCTGAAGCACGCCCGCGCCGGCGTCAGCCCCGTCCCGAGCGGCGTCAGCCACCGCAGGTCGACGGGCATCCCCCGGCGCTGCCGGATCAACAGGGCGCGGACGACATCACGGATGAACCGGACGCCCACCACGGTGAGCGGAAACGAGGGCACGTCACACATCCGCCACAGCGCCAGCAGGAAGTCATCGCAGGTGCCCCCGGGAACGGCGAGCACCGCGTCGAGAACCTTGTCGAGCAGCCCGCTGGACCAGCGCGGAGTGCCCGTGTCCACGTACATCGCCAGCAACGCCAACCTGCACGCGCCCTGGCGCTCCGACGCCCCGGGAAGGCCCCGCACCCCACCTTCCTCGGACAGGGGCGGGCTTCCCAGTGCGACCAGAACCGGGCCATAGGCCGCCCTGAGCGCGGGCGGCCAATCAGCGATCCGCGCGCGGAGGTCGTCCAGGTGGCCCGAATCACGGGCCCCCAGCAGCTCGGCCTCCGCGCCGTTCTTCAGTGAGGCGAGGTCAGTCATGAAGCAGGACTTTGACCATGGTTCCAGGGTCCATTTCACCACTCTGCACGCGCCGGATGATTTCCTCCGTCCGGTGGTGGCCACCCGACAGGCTCAATCCACCCTTCGCCCCGCTGGCGCTGATGGGGTCGTCGAGCCGGAACATGATCAGGTCGTCGTTGCTCATCTTCAGGATGCCCCCGCGCTGGATGTCATTCGTCGGGTGCAGTCGCGTGGCGATGCGCCCCGACAGCTCCCCGGCGGACAGCTCGTAGATTCGGGGATTGAACTCCGCGAGCGTGGGCGGGCGCGGATTCCTGGGGCTGCCGAAACCGCCCTTGGAGATGCGGTACAGGACGCTCTCGGGCAGCTCGTTGAGGGCCACCCGGCTGGCGGCAATCGACGAGATGTTGTGAACCCAGGTGGACAGCTCGCCCACGAAGTAGGTGTGCGCGTGCTCGACCTCGAAGTTGTAGACGGTCTCCGGCCCCGGCAGCGACTGGAGCGAGTGGACCCGGATGGGATTGCCCGCCACCGTCTGCAGCGCATCCCCCGGCGCCAGCATCTGCGCCTGGGTCCAGCCCCGGCCCTGGACCCAGAAGGGGTGCTCGGCGGTGACGCCCAGCGCCTCCAGCGACCCGGCGTCCTCGGAGATGAGCTCCAGCAGCAGCACGGCCCGGTCCGGCTTGACGAAGGTGCGTGACACCTGGTGCCAGCCGGGCTCCTGCGTCTCCTCGTCCCATGCCCAGACCCAGTCTCCCTCTCGGACCTCCTCGATGGGCACCGGCCCCGCGAGCGCGAGCACCGGTGTGCCCGCGACGAAGCAGCCTCCGCCCAACATGATGGCCCGGGCATAGGAGGTCGTGCTGGAGCCAGCCATCCGCAGCGCCATGGCTCCGTCGACGATGGCGGCCCGGAAGGCGAACTTCGCCACCCGACCCACGCCGCGCGTCAGCAGGTCCACGGCCACGAACTCCAGGCCGACCTTCACCACCTCGCCTGTCATGCGCCGGTAGTGCTCGAACCGCGCCATCTGCCATTCGTGCTCGGTGCCGTAGTACGTCCCCAGCGTGGGCTGGGACAGACCGTGCTGGGCCATGTAGCGCGGCAGGTTGCCGGGCTGCTGCCGGACCAGGGCCTTGTGCTGTGCCTCCAGGCTGCTGGTGCCGTTCTGGTCCGCGGAGCGAGACAGCTCCGCCGGAGGCCCCCCCCACTCCGCCGCGCCCGCGCCCGCCTCCAGGTTCGGCGGCTGGTATCGCGGCGCCCGGACAATCGTCTCGCCTCCATCCGGCAGGTCATCCCCCTGCGCCTGGAAGCCCGTCGGGTCCGTCCACCGGAGCGGGTTGTTCAACGTGTAGGCGTAGCGGTTGTAGGACTGGCCGTCATGCGGGAACTGGACGAAGGGGTCCGGCGTGAGGAAGCGCGCCGTCTCCGGGTCGTAGATACGCCCGCCCATGTTCACCAGGCCGAACTCGTCATCGGCCTCGTGTCCCGTGAAGCCCTTCTTCACCGAGCTGGTTCCCACCGACGCCGCCACGGGCAGCGCGTGCGGCATCCGTCCGGCGCCAAAGGGCTCGAACTTCATCCGCTCCCCGTCGAGCACGTTGCCCAGGGCATCCACCACGCGCTCGGTGGAGCCCAGGTGGTCGCCCAGCAGGTACAGCGTCTGGTCCGCGCCGCCGTCCGTCCAGACGACCTGCGCGACGGTGCGCGGGCCGCCCGACACATGGAAGACATGCTGCGTCTGGCCGCCCTGCTGACGCTTCTCGTAGAGGCCCCCCACGTACGTCGTGACACCGCCCAGGCTGCTGCGCTTGAGCACGCGCCCCTGGCCACCGTCGTACTTGAAGCTCACCTCGCGGCCCGCGCCAGTGATGCGCCGGGGCAGGTCGAACGCGGTGTAGGTCACCGCCCGGCTCGGCGCGCTCACCTGGTTGCCGTTCGCGTCGTAACCGTAGGCTCCCGCCTGCGTCTGCTTCACCGCGTGGGGCCCCGCTCCCGGGCCGGTATACGTGCTGGTGGTCGCCGTCCCGGTGCCTTCCAGCACGCGGCGCTCCAGCAGGTTGCCCAGGTCGTCGTAGTGGTACTCCAGGGCGGACCGGCGGCAGTTCTGGAACACGGTCCACTTCTTGAGCCGGTCCAGGGTGTCGTACTCGAAGTCCTCCGTCGTCCGGGAGAGCACGTCGTTGCGGTTGAGGAGGTTGCCCTCCAGGTCCCACTCGTAGGCCAGGCCCTGGAGCGCGGTGGCGCCGCGCTTCGAGTCGATGAAGCGCAGCCGGCCCCTGGGGTCGTGACGGCGGTGCGTCACCACGTCGTTGCCCAACTGCTCCTGCGTGAGCTGCCCCAGGTCGTCGTACCCCTGCGCCGTCCAGTACGCCTTGGGCTCGGTGGGGGAACGGACCTCCTTCAGGAAGCCGTAGTCCGAATAGGAATGGACCACGGAGAGGCGCCGGGCGCCCGCCTGCGGGTACTGCACCGTGGCCAGCCGCCCGTTCGCGTCATAGGTGCGGTTGACGGCGTAGGCGGAGCCCTCGATGTTCCAGGTGCTCTGCTCCAGCTGGCCCTTGACGTTGTAGAGGTGCGCGACGGTGACACCGTCCGGGCTGGTGGAGCTGGTAATCGCCCCCTTGAGCGAGGTGTCCCACTCCAGGGCGTACTGGCCATCCGGCGTCGTCACCCGCTTCTGGCGTCCCAGCGCGTCGTACTCGTCATAGACCGTCTGTCCGCCCTTCCCATCCGTCTCCAGACGCGGGTCGCCGAAGGCGTTGTAGAGGGTGGTGCTCACGCCCGAGTCGGGGTCCGTCACCTGCGTCCTGCGGCCCAGCACGTCGTGCTCGAGCACGACCGAGTTGCCCGCGGAGTCGGTCACCTGGCGAAGCACGCCGAAGGGGCCGAAGGCATACGTCGTCCGCAGCTCCCGTCCGGTGGCTTCATAGGCACTGCTGGCCACGAGCTGACCGATGGCGTTGGACTCCGTGGTCGTCTTGTTGTTTCGCTCGTCCAGGCGCGTCGTCTTGCGGCCGTCGTACGTATAGGTGACGGCGCCCCCTTCCGGCGCGGTGAGGCTCAGCGGACGGTCCATCAGGTCATACGTGGCCACCGAGTAGCGCACCGGGGCCACCCCGGAGTACGGCCTCGACACGTTCACCTTGCGGCCCAGCGCGTCGTAGGTGCTCAGCACGGTGACGATGCGGTTGTCGAAGCCCCGCGTGTCACGGCGAATCTCGCGGCCGAGGTTGTCGGCGGTGACGGCCGTCTGCTGACCGCCCACCACCTGCGTGGTGACCTTCAGCCAGCCCAGGGAGTCCGCGCCGTAGTTGACGAGCTCCGTCTCACCCGACGGCGCGACGGTGCTGCGAAGCCGTCCGAAGCCGTCGTAGCGGTGATGGGTGAGCAACCCGTTGGAGTCCTCGATGACCAGCGGAATCCCAAGCCCGGGGTGATAGGCCATGCGATTGCGGTGCCCCTGGGCGTTGAAGGTGGTGGCCGGAAGCAGGTGCTCCACCGCGTCGTATTGCGTGCGCTCCACACGCGTCGTGCCCGAACCGGTGCGCGACACCTGCTCCACCAGTCCGAAGGCATCCCGTCCGTACAGGGTGGCCAACGTCACGTCCGCGCCGCCCGTCGGCTCCATCACGGTCTGCAGCAGCAGGCCCCGGCTGTCGTACTCGTGCGTCAGCACCCGCGTCTGGGTGCGCAGGTCGGCGGTGGTGCTCGTCACCACCACCCGGCGAGGCAGGCCCATGAGCCAGTTCGCCACGAGGTTGTCGATGATGGGCACCTCCGTCTTGGTGTGCCAGGAGCGCCCGGTGAGCGCCCCCGCCAGCACCTCGTCATCGAACTGGTCGGTCGTGGTGGCGTTGCCGTGCGCGTCCTGCGCTTGCAGCTGCCGGCTGCGGCGCGTCAGGGGCAGCGTCGTCCCCGTGCCTTCCCGATACTCGTCCGTCACCTGGTTCGCGTAGAGGAAGGGCCGGCCTCCCGCGCTGGTCGCCACCGTGTAGAGGTGGCCGCGCTGGTGCTCGTGCCGGACGCCCGTGGCGAGCGTCAGCGCCGTCGCCTCCGTCGCGGGAATGAACGAGCGCAGGTACAGGCCGCTGGTCCGCGACTGGTTGTCATAGGTGGTCACCGTCGTGGCGTTCGTCTGCCGGTTGATGAGCGTGCGCTTGCCGAAGCCCTGCCAGCCATGGCCCTGGACGTCCGTGCGAGCGGCCTCATAGGCGTAGAAGAACTTGTTGAAGTTGCTGGTGCGCGTCCCGTCGTCGACGCCCGACTCGACGACGACCCACATGTTGCGCGGACACTGCTGCGGGTAGACGCAGGTGCCGGGGGTGTGGATGCGCGGCTGTCCCGACGCGGCCGGCTGCTGCAGGAAGTGCTGGTAGCGCGCCGTCACGGCCTTGCCATGCTTGCCCACCCGGACGGCCGTCAGCGCGTCCGGCAGCTCGCCCTGGCGCAGGTACACGCGGAGCACGCCGTAGGCCTTCTGCTGCGCCACGGGGACCGAGAGGTCGTCCTCCACCTGGATGATGTCGGCGAGGCCGTCTCCGTTCGCGTCGAAGACCTGGGAGAAGCGCTGCCCGTAGCCGAAGGGCTTCGCGACGGAGGTGCCTCCCGTCGAGTGGCCCACGGGGATGTCCAGCTCCCGCGGCTCGAAGTGGTCATCCCGGCCCAGCAGCACCCACACCTTCGCGCGGGTCTCCGTTCGGCCGCTGTAGTCCCCCGCGTCCGTCACCAGCAGGTCCTGCCGACCGTCGCGGTCGAAGTCCATCACCCGCACGCCGGGGTCCAGGCCGCGAGGATTGGGGCGAATCCACGAGGGGCTCAGCTCGTGCCTCGCGTCCAGGTTCTGCGCCACGGGCGGCATGAAGCCGTTGCCCGTGTTGATGGAGATGAGCAGGTCGCCGTAGAGCGTCCCGTGCGAGTCGGTGTCGCGGTCCCTCCGGCTGCTCACCGCATCCGCGAGGCCGTCGCCGTTGATGTCCACGAACCAGGTCCTGTTGTAGTGCCAGCGCCAGTTGAGCGTAGGCGAGGACGCCACCGGCACCGCGGACAGCCCGGCGTCGGCGTACCGGTATGCAGCCGCCGCCCCCACGCCCACCGCGAGGTACTGCGCGGAGAAGTCGTCGTCCGTACGGGTGTCGGCGGTGCGCACCAGCACCTCGGTGCTGCCATCGCCGTCCACGTCGACGGTGTAACCCGCGTGGTCCACGCCCGAGCGCAGCGGCACCTGCGTGTACGCCGACAGCACGAACCCGCCCTGGTTCATCCGGTAGCCCCAGTCATAGGGCTGCGGGGACTTGGTGGAGCGGAACAGCTCCGGCAGGCCGTCACCGTTCATGTCCGCGACCTGCATCACCGGGACGCGGACGGGGGTCGTGGACGTCGCGGCCTCCCACCAGAACTGGAACGTCTCCGCCGCCTGGATGTTGGCCGCCTCGAACGCCGAGCCGTTGAAGCGATACAACTGGTAGTAGCCGTTCTGTCCGCTGGCGTCCGCGCGCTGGAGCGCGACGACCTCCGACACGCCGTCGCCGTTCATGTCGACGATGCGCAGGTCGTCGTCGCCATTGCCCGTCTTGGACAGGGGGAGCTGGGCGTTGATGGGGGGGCCGAAGACGCCCGCGCTGGCGGCCAGACGGTAGTACCAGACAGAGTCACCCAGGCTGACCGTGTTGCCATAGACGGGGTCCGAGATGATGCGGGCCTGGTCGTTGCGGCGGTAGAGCAGGTCATCCCGTCCGTCGCCGTTGATATCCAGCGTGTGGAGCGTCCAGAAGTCCTGGACGCCCGGAATGATCTGCCCACCCAGGGTGGCGTCCGGAGCCCCCAGCGTCTTGACGTCGCGGATGGGGACGTAGTTGCCACCCACGAGCTCCGTGGCCGTCACGGCCTGGAAGTCACGCAACTGGACGACGGGGTCATCACAGTCGTTGTCCGGGCTGGCGCTGCAGTCCACGCCCTCCGTGTAGCTGAGCTCCACCGGGTCCCGGCAGATGCCCTGGCCGTCACATTCGAACACGCGATCAAGCAAGCTCCTGCGGGTGACGCGGGCGACGCGGTAGCTCAGCTCGTAGGCGCGAAGCAGCACGTCATTGCGCGTCGTGGGCGTCGAGGCCAGGCCAGGTCCATACATCTCGATGCGCGACAGTCGCTTGGACGCGCGCAGCTTCAAGCCCGACACGAAGCGCACCTCCGAGTCCGGACGGGCCGCCACCGGATAGACGAAGCGCACGCTGCGACGGCGGAGGTTGTCCGTGGTGTCGCTCGCGTGGCCCGTGTAGTCGATGCGGTCGGGCACGTGCTCGTAGCCACTGCTCGCGTTGCCATCCAGCACGTAGCGGATGCGCAAATCATTGCCGGCGCGGTCACGGACCTCGGACAACGCCCAGCTCAACCGGACGGTGGTGTCGGGGCCCTGAGACACCACCCCGGTCGCCGGGTCCGTCGTGAAGCTCATCCGCTGCCCCTCCAGACGGGAGAAGGTGGTGGCGTGCTTGCCGTAGGACAGGATGCGACCGTCCTTCGAGTACACCTCGAAGTAGTCGGGAGCCCCCGTGCCATCGATGTGGGCGAGCACCTTGGAGAACGACTCCACCTCCGTCCGGTACTCGATGAGCGAGCCGCTGCTGGCGACAACCACCAGTCGCTTGCCATCCAGACAGAAGGCGTCCTCCGGGAGGAAGCGCACCGGGGCCGTCAGCCCGTCCTGGGCAAAGGTCTTCCGGCAGCGCATGACCTGCGAGAAGCCGTTGACCGCCCAGCCCACGCCCACCAGCCCATTGCCCGCGCGGCTGTGGTAACCGAGCGACAACTTCGGCTCCAGGCCCGCGCGGCCCTGAGGCACCCAGAGCGGGAAGCCATAGGACGCCGCGCCGTCCGAGGTGACGTTGAAGTTCGCGTCCACCTGCCCTGGCGTGGTGCCGGTGGACTTCGTCTCCGTGTGCATCATGGAGAAGGGCGGAATGACGAGCGGGTCATCATTGAGCACCCGCTCTCGCGACTGTCCCAGCTCGGCTTCCGAGGCAGGGCTCTGCTGGGATGACCCACAACCTCCCGCGCCGTGGAGCAGGGAGACGCTCAACACAAGCATCGACGTGAAGCGCTTCATTGCCACTTCCTTGCGAGTCCTTTGGACCCGGATTGGACCTACGGCCTGAATGGTCTGGAACACGTTGAAGGCAGCCTGAATCCGCGCGTCTTCCGACGCGGGTTCCGCTACCCGCCCTGGCTCATCCCGCAGGGGCCGCAATCCAGCGTCCCACCGCAAGTGTCCGTGATGACGCCGCAGTCCACGGCCTGCTGAGCACACGTCCTGGGCGCGCACGCCCCCACGCACACGTTGTTGTTGCAGATCTGCCCGGCGCCGCAGGCACCGCAGCTCAGCGTCCCGCCGCAGCCATCCGGGATGGAGCCGCAGTTCCTGCCCTGGGCCGCGCAGCTCGTCGGCGTGCAGGAGCAGGAGCCCAGGTCACTGCGGCAGATGTTGCTCTCGTCGATGGTCCCATCACAGTCATCGTCCAGGCCGTTGCACGCCTCGGGAGGGGCATTGCAGACGCCGGACCAGGAGCCCGTCGCACAGGCCTCCGTGGAACCAGGGCACGCGCCTCCGGGGCCCACACATTCACGCGTGAGGGTGTTCGTACCCTGGCCGGGGGCATTGTTGACGACGCCGTCCTGGTCATCGTCACATCCGTTGCAGAGCTCCGCGGTGGGCGTGTCACGAGTACAGGGCCCCACGGTGCCATTCTCCCGGCACCACCGCTTCGCCGAGTAGCCGCTGCAGTCATCCGCGCAGGAGAGATACTGGGTCCCCACCTGGACCTTGCAGACGAGCTGTCCGCTCACGCAGTGGAGCTTGCCGAAGCACCCGTTCTGCTGGGCGTCACAGAGGATGGTGGGGACATAGTCCTCGTCAATCTGTCCGTCGCCGTCGTCGTCACACCCGTTGCAGATGTCGTCCTGGGCCCGATAGGCCGTGCAGGAGGTCCCGATGACATTGCCGGTTTCGGAGCAGAAACGAGTGCCCGAGCGTCCACACACGGAGCAGGCGGTGGTGGACGAACCGTCGTATTCGCACGGCCCCCAGTAGTCGTCACAGGTACGGGTGCCCTGGCAGGTCCCCTTGCTGCACTCCTGGGTCGCTCCAGACGGATAACACGTGGCCCACGCCTCGGCGGGGACCAGTCCCAGGAGGAGCGCGAAGCCGCTCAGGAGGAGAGGGAGATACCGCCGGAGGATGCCCTCGGCCCCGGGAGACTGGCGTGGGCCGGGAACCGCTTCACGGGACAACGGAGGCAGCACTCCGCTCACAGCAGGAGATGGGAAGGTACGCATGGTGTACCTGTCATACGAAGGGCTCCCGGTTTTCTGGTCGTCCCTCCCGCGCGGCACACCTCCAGCGCCACTCGAAGACCTTCCAGCCCGTCCCGCTATTCCGCTTCGTCTTTGACGAGAAACGCATCCGGGTCCGTGAACAACTCATCCGCCCGTTCAGACAGCGCCAGGCGCTGCAATCCCTCGTTGGCGCCCTCACCCGCGAAGGCACAGGGCGTGTCGCGCAGCAGGAAGGCCTTCTCGGAGGACCTGACCGTTTCGGGCAGCTCGCCGTGGGTGTAGTACGTGTGGCTGGGGATGCTGATGGGTTCGTTGGTGTTCTGATACCGGTCCGTCACCCGCGGCAACACCTGCTCGGAATCAGCGCTCCTCCGACCGTAGGCGGCCTCCGTCATGTCGAAGCGGAGGAAGCACTGGTCCTCGCGTGTCGGCAGGAGGAGCTCCGCGAAGCCGTAGGGGACGTCGACGGAGTAGTGGATGACGGTGCCGGACGTGGGGTCCGTCAGCTTCACCTTGTGAGGGCCGCGACTGACCTCGAAGACGAGGTGGTCATCGTCCTTGCTCAGCTCCGGCGTCGGCTTCCCGTCCACGGCGAGCTCCACGGCGCTGCCTGCCACCGTCAAGACGTGCAGCCTGCCGACGCCGAGCGCCTGGTTGAGCACGGACGCGAGGCCCGCGCCGACGAACCCGACGACCACGACCACCACGGCGATGATCTGCACCTTGCGCACCACGAGGACCCCCATTCCGGGTCGACCGACGACCCGTGCGCGCGGGACGATAATCCACTCCCCGGGCGCCCGTGGAAAAGGAGGAGCGCTCCCCGTGCGACCTGGCGCCCCTGTGGTCAGCGCGCACAGGAGACCCGGCTACTTCTCGATGCTTCGCGGCGACGCCTCGAAGGCCGCGATGCGGGCGAGCTGCTCGCGCGCCACGTTCAGGTTCGTCCCCGCGACGGCATGGGCCAGTCGCTGGAGCCACGCGGCCCCCGTGTGCCGCTTCGTGAGCCATCGACTGCCCACCACCATGATGGCCAGGAACACCATTCCGAAGAGCACATTCGCCGCCAGGTAGCCTGTCCCCAGCACCCGATAGGCGTCCACCCCGGCAAGCCCTCGCAGCCCGACGATGAGCAGCGGCGTCCACAGGAGCGGCGACAGCCACAGCACCCACTGTGTCGTGCGGACCGTGGAAGCCCTCAACGACTCCACGCCGGCCTGGAGCTGGGTGATGGGCGCGGCGTAGTCGAGCGCACCCACGCGCAGCCACTGGCGGGCCGAGACGGTCGTGAGGACGAGCGCCACGCCATGAAGGATGAGCGCGGGGACGACGAACCGGGGCTCGCGCACGTTCGCCGCGATGAAGGCCCCCAGCGCGACCAGGCTGACCAGCCCCAGCACCAGCTCGAACCCGAGCGACCATCGCAGCCGCCCCATCATGGTCCGCGTCCCCTCCAGCTCCGTCGCGCGCAGCAGCCGCCGGTTGAGGCGAATCACCTCGTCCAACCGCGCGTCATTCGCCTGCCAGCACTTCTGGAAGTCATCGAGTTCCATCGTCAGGTCTCCTTCGTCGTGTCGGTTGAGAGGCTGCGCATGTCCGCGCGCAGCCGGTCCTTCAGGCGGCCGATGCGCGTTGAGACATTGGCGGTGCTGATGCCGAGCACCTCGGCGATGTCCGCGTGGTCGTGGCCGTCCAGGTACAGCATCGCCAGGGCCTTGCTCAGGTCATCGAGCCGGGCGATGCACTGGTACAGGAGCGCGAGGTCCTCCGACGGAGGTCCCTCCACGTCCCGAGCCACCTCCAGCATCTCCTGGCTCTCGGGCGCGAGATGCCGCTTCCGGGTGCCCTCCCTCCGCTGGAAGGAGATGGCCACGTTGAGCGCCACCCGGTACATCCAGGTCGAGAACCGGAGCCGGTCGTCGTAGCGGGGAAACGACTGCCAGAGCTGGGCGATGGTCTCCTGGACCAGGTCGTCTGGCTCCACCCCGGGGCCGCCGTAGACGCGGGCGACCTTGTAGAGGATCCGCCGGTGCGCCTCCAGGAGGGCGAGGAAGCGGGAATGTCGGTCAGGTTCGTCCATCGAGGGTCCAGAGGTTGCGAGGGCGCGAGTGACGCGTCCATCGCCTTCACCCCATGGTTCGCGCCAGGAAGCGGAATCTCACACCGGCCCCTCTCTTTTCCGCTCGGGCCGGGCACGCCAGCCAGGGCGGCTGCCGCTGTGCCACCTCGCCTCCTTTGACGCCCTTTCGGACGGGTGCGTTCCCAACGGTGGGATAGGGTGCGCCGCCATGACCTTCTCCACCCTCGGTCTCCCGGACGCGCTCGTCCGCGCGATGAGCGACCTCGACTGCCTCGACCCGACCCCTGTGCAACGCGCGGCCATCCCGGCGGTGCTGCGCGGCGGTGACGTGTGGGCATCGGCACCGACGGGCTCGGGGAAGACCGCCGCCTTCGTACTGCCGCTCCTGGAGGCCCTGGCCCAGAGCCCTGGCGGCAATCCCCGGCGGACCCGCGCCCTCATCGTCGTGCCCACCCGCGAGCTCGCCGCGCAAATCGCCGATGCCGTCGAGCAACTCGGCCGCCATCTGCCCCGGCGCCTGAAGACGTGCCTCGCGGTCGGCGGCGTCTCCATCAACCCCCAGATGCTGGCGCTGCGCGGAGGCGCGGACCTCATCGTGGCCACGCCGGGCCGCGCGCTGGACCTGGTGGACCAGAACGCGCTCCGGCTCTCCACCGTGGAGACCCTGGTCCTCGACGAGGCCGACCAGCTCCTGTCGCTGGGCTTCGCCGACGAGCTCACGCGCCTGCTCGCCCTGCTCCCCAAGCGCCGCCAGAATCTACTGTTCTCCGCCACCTTTCCGCCCGCGGTGGGGAAGCTCGCCGAGCAGCTGCTGCACGAGCCCACCCGCATCGACATCCAGCCAGAAGCCCTGCCCGGCGCGGACCTCGTCGTCCAGCGCGCCATCGAGGTCGACGCGGGCCGGCGGACGATGCTGCTGCGTCACCTGCTGGAAACGCACGCCTGGTCCCACGTCCTGACCTTCGTGGCCAGCCGCTATGGGTCGGAGCACGTGGCGATGAAGCTCAACCGCGCCGGCATCACCGCGGCGCCGCTTCACGGAGAGCTCAGCCAGGGAGCACGCACGCGCGCGCTCGCGGACTTCAAGGCGAAGCGCGTGCAGGTCCTCGTCGCCACGGATGTCGCCGCGCGCGGCATCGACATCGTGCAGCTCCCCGCGGTCGTGAACTACGACCTGCCGCGCTCGCCCGTGGACTACGTGCACCGGATTGGCCGCACGGGCCGCGCCGGCGAGCCGGGCATGGCCATCAGCTTCATCAGCGCGGACACGCAGGCTCACTTCCGGCTCATCGAGCGGCGCCACCAGCTGCGCCTCGCGCGCGAGCAGCTCCCCGGCTTCGAGCCCGTCGACGTCCCCACCCCGCCCCTGGACGTGAATGGCGGCGTGAAAGGAAAGCGCAAGAGCAAGAAGGACAAGCTGCGAGAGGCCGCCGCCGAGGCCGCGAGCCGCCCGCCGTCGCGCCGCAAATAACGGGGCCATGAATCGAAGGCGGGAAGATCCGCGAACGCCTTCGTTCCTCTGGGGCACAACCCGGAGGTTTCATGCAACGCGGTGCATTCCTGTTGGCTCTCGCCAGTCTCATCCCCACATGGGCCCTGGCGGCGCCCCACGTCACGAGGCTTCCTCCCCAGAACGCCGCGGTCCACTGCGCTCCCGGCGCGACGTGTACCCAGCCCACGGTGGACGGCTGGGTTCCGCCGATGGAGTACGCCGACGGCAAGAAGTTCCCGTTGCAGGACTACGTGAACGGTGGCCCCAACGGCGAGCTCTACCTGTTCGTCAGCGACAACGCTGAATACACCTCGGACGAGTGCAACTTCGGAGTCCCCAATGCCGGGGGAATTCCCTCGGTCCAGACCAACCCCTGCCACTCGCAGACGCTGTTCATCGGCATGCGCCTGCCCCGGCCCAAGGACGCCAACGGGAACTTCCTGGACGCCTCCGGCATCATCGACGTCTGGCTCGACGCCCAGCGCGACGCCACCATCAACCAGGTCGCCGGGGCGAATATGCCCCGCTCCGAGGACCGTCACCTCCAGCTTCGCTACTCCACCGGCCCGAACGGAAACACCACGCTCTCGCAGCGGATGGGCAACAACGCGAATGGCTGGATGGCGCTGACGGCCCCCAACCAGGCCTGGGCCACCAGCGTCACGGTGGCGACCCCGGGCGCGCAGCCGTCCCGCGTACACATCGAGTTCGCGGTGAAGCTGCGCTCGAGCGTGCCACCCATCGTCGGCAGCGAGCCGCTGTCGGCGCTGGTCCGCAAGCTGGGCCTCGGCCTCCAGAGCACCGTCTTCTCGGTGGCTGGCGCCACGCAGAAGGTGGGAGGCGGCACCTTCCCCAACGTGAAGAACCAGCCGCCCGTCAACTTCATGCCCTCCACCTGGGAGACGCTCGAGCTCAAGGAGCCCGTCTCCATCCCCCTGAGCTTCACGATGTGGAACGTGGGGCAGATGCCCGATGCGACCTTCTGGGTCAGCGACGGGGGCTCGGGAGAAATCGACACCGTCGCCGCGAAGATTTTCAGGAAGGAGGTCGCCTGCATCTCCGAAATCTGGATGTCCCATGAGCGCGGCGAGCTCATCGAGAAGGTCAACGCGCTGCGCGCCATCGAGTCACTGCCACCCATGCAGGCCGTCACGGAGCTGAACGACGACGTCCTCAAGCTGGCCACGGAGAGCACGGGCCTGGTGCTGTTGTCCTCGCGGCAGATTCTCGAGGGAGGCGTGCACCACTTCCCCTCGCACATGTGCACCGGCAGTGACTGCCTCCAGGACAAGGGCGTCATCTGGGCTCGCATCGCCACCCCCGCCGCGACCGAGCCGGTCATCGTCATGGAAGAGACCGGCGCATCCAGGGTCTCCACCGCGACGGACTACGGCGAGTTCGTCGACGTGTTCTGCACCCACGTCAACGCGGGAGAGAACGTCCCCGGCCCCGACACCGATGCCCGCGAGGACCAGCTCTTCGACATCAAGGCCTACGTTCAGCAGGTGCGGAAGGGCGGGCCCCTGCACGCCAACACCTTCCCGTACCTGCTCGGCGACGACGACATCTTCCCCCAGGGCACCTGGCCGAGCGGCCTGGACCGCCCCGCCTTCTTGCTCGGGGACATGAACACCCTGGGGCCCAAGGCCACCCAGGCCGACTCCAACTTCCCGGCCTATCAAGACATGGTGGGCCCCAGCTTCCTGGCCATCAACCAGCGCACCGAGTTCGAGAAGGCAAACACCCTGTTCTCCGAAGCCCGGGACCTGGCCCGCACCTCGTCCGGCCCGGACCCGATGGCGACCGGGACGTGGCTGAGCAGCCAGTGCACGGACCTGGTGACGGACGAGCTGGGCTCCAAGGACCGCCTCGACTACGTGCTGGTGTTCCCCGCCGAGGACACGCTGGAGTTCCCCGCCTATGCCCTGCTCAAGGAGCCCACGGCGGACGTGAAGCCGCACTTCGACCCCGACTCCGGCTTCCTCCTGGAGAGTCCCCAGCAGTTCTTCCAGCAATGCCTGTCGGACCACGCGATGGTGGACGTGAGCGTGGCGTTGACGCGGGTGAAGGATGTCGTGAAGTACAACCCCGCCAAGCCGCACCGGATGGAGTACGCGGTGAAGCAGGTCACGGATTTGGAGACGGAGAGCGGCTGTTGCGCGGACTGGTTCACGCCCCGCGTACACATGACAGCGAATGGCTTCTTCCGGGAGAACGCCTTCCTGAACGTCGTCGAGGACCAGACCATCTACCCGAACTGGCTGGTGCACACCGGCCCTGACAATCCCACGCAGTTCCCTGACCTGCCGGCGAACTTCACGGGGGTGGTGAACATGACGTCGGCCATCTGGGAAGAGGATGTCGGCCCCAATGACCACTACGACTCCATCCCCGAGGGGGGCGCCGGGACGACGGTGGACGAGCGGGACGGCCACTTCAGCTTCTTCGCGGGGTCGGGAATGGTCCGCCGGGTGAAGGGTGAGACGAATCCCAATGATTGGTTCATGGGGCTCGAGCTGATGGGGAGCTTCCTCAATGGCTATGAGAACGGAATGACCCTGGAGACCGAAGGCAAGGACATGGACACCGGCGACAACGCCCGGGTCCGGCACTACATCCAACTGAAGGAGCTCGAGTCCCCATGAGCGCAATGAATCTGAAGTCCGCGGTGCTCGCGCTGCTCCTCGGGGGCACGGCGACCGCCCACGCCGTCGAGCCGATGGTGCCCTACGACAACTTCAACCCGACGGAGTCCAACCCGCCTCGCGCGACGAAGGTGCGCGGCATCGACCCGGCCCGGTGGGCCAGCCAGGAGAGCGGAAGCCGGCAGCAGGCCCTTCGTGAGCTGGCCTTCACCCGCCTGCGGCTGATGAGCCGCGCCAACACGGGCACCGGACGGTACGGACTGCGCTTCACACAGCCGTCGGCGGTGACGGCCATCGAGGCGAAGGTTCGCGTGAACAACGCCAGGAGCACGGGTTGCTCGGGCTCCAGACTCGGAGTCGCCCACGGCACGGCGGAGCTGTCCGGTCACTTCTTCAATGCCTCCTCTCCGGGCCGGGGCAGTGCGCGCGATGACATCACAGCCGCCATCCGCATTGTCTCCCGGTCGACAGACCCCGTGGGCTCGCAGGAGCTGCGGGTGGAGGCGGCCATCGAGCGGTGCAGGGACGCGTCCTGCACGGAGCGCAGCTCGCTCTTCACCGCGGACCTGGGGCTGATTCACCAGGGCGAACAGGCGAGGCTGCGGGTCCAATGGGACGCGGTAAATGACCGCTTCGTGTTCCAGCGGGACACCCAGCCGGAGGTGCATGGCGCGTACACCGTCGCGGACACCCAGGCTCCCGGAGTCTCGAACAAGGAGTTGGTGGTGACCCATGCCCTGCCCACCTGCGCGAGCGGCAGTCCCAGTCCGCTGGGGTATGTGAATGCATACTTCCATGATGTCCTGGTGAACGAAGCGGCCGCCCCCGCGCCGTGAGGGAGCCCCGGACTGGGGGCATGCTTTGAGCCCCCAGCACCCGTCCTTCCTTGTCAAGGCCCCCTTCGAGGCGGGCTGTTTGATATGTCGATGCCGTGGTTGCTCCCAATCCATGCGAGCGCCACACCCCGAAGGGGGAATCCACATGGGCATCGTTTCGAGAAGTGGCCGGGGCCTGGTCGCCGCACTGGTCGGGGTGGGCGCAATGGCTTCCATCAATTGTGGTGAGGGTCAGGACCTGCCGGAGAATACCCAGGCACAGGTCCAGCAGGAGCGTGCGCCCCTGGACTGCGCCTCCTCCAACGCGTGCGCCAGCCTCACGGCCCCCACCGTGGAGCTCACCGCTCCGGCTCCGGGCAGCTTCCTGCGTGGCACTGTCACGCTCACGGCGGACGCCTCGGATGACGTGGGCGTCACGCGCGTGGACTTCTTCGACGGGGCCACGCTCATCGGCTCCGCCACCCAGGCCCCCTTCAGTGTGAGCTGGAATACGACGACGGCCTCCGGCCCACGCACGCTGACGGCCCAGGCCTTCGACGCGAATGACGAGTCGGGCACCTCCAGCCCGGTGAGCGTCCTGGTGGACAACTTCGTCCCCATCATCCTGACCGGCTCCCCCCCGTACACGCCCCAGACCCTGAACTACGTGCGCGGCATCGTCAATCTGGGCTGGACGGTGACGGACCAGAACCTCTCGGGCGTCGCCCTGGCGGAGTTCCTCCTGAACGGAAACTTCGTGGCCTCACAGCCCGGCTACTCGGGCTTCACCTACAACTTCACGTGGGATACGCGGGTGCTGGGCAACACCTCCTACAGCCTGACACTGCGTGCGACCGACCACGCGGGCAACGTCCAGACGAACACCCGGACCCTCATCGTCGACAACGCCCTGCCCTCGTCGTTCCTCTCCGCGCCGGCCAACGGCTCGGTGGTCAGTGGCGTCGTCACGCTGTCCGCCAATGCCTCCGACAGCCAGGCCTTGCTCTATGTTGTCTTTGAAATCGACGGAGTCATACAGACGCCCTATTCAACCACCGCGCCGTTCACGAGAGCGTGGGACACGACGGGCAAATCAGGCACGCATGTGATTGTCGCCATCGCCTATGACCGGGCTGGCAACGGCCGACGCAGCAACGCCGCGACAGTCACGGTGCCCTGAGCCGCCCGCACCGGGGCGGGCCACGGGCGCAGGCGTGGCCCGCCCCGGTGCCATGAGGTGGGCCGCGCCTTGACGCACACTCGCCGTCATGTTCTCGTTGTAAACATGCCAATCATTCATGACGGAGTTGCTCTTCGGCGAGTGACGATTGCGATGACCGCACTCGTCTTCTTGCTCATTCCCGCAGCCGATGCTTCGGCGCAGCCCACCTTGACTTATTTGTCCGCGGCAGCGCCGGGCAAAACGGTCCGCGCCTGGGATTGTTGCAAGGCAAGCGGTTCATGGACTGGGAAAGCCGCGGTCAACGCTCCGGTCAAGTCTTGCGCCAAGGATGGCGTAACAGTGCTCAATGCGAGCACTCAAAGCGCCTGCAATGGCGGCTCCAGCTACGCGTGCAATAACAACCAGCCATGGGCCGTGACCCCGACCTTCTCCTATGGATTTGCCAGGGCGGACTTGCCTGGCAAGACCGAGAGTGACACGAGCTGCGCCTGTTACGCGTTGCAGTTCACCAGCACGACCGTGAAGGGCAAGACGCACGTGGTCCAGGTGGTCGGCCAGGGGCCAAGCACCGGGTCGAACTTTTTCGAACTGCTGATACCTGGCGGCGGGGTGGGTCTTTTCAACGGGTGTGCGCCTCAATGGGGTGCTCCAAGCTCTGGTTGGGGGGCACAATACGGCGGCATCAGCACCAAGGCCCAATGCGCCCAATTGCCGACTCAACTGCAGCCGGGCTGCAACTGGCGATTCGATTGGTTTCAGAATGCGGACAACCCCGAGATGACCTTCCGTCGGGTCAAATGCCCGGCGGAGCTCACCAACAAATCGGGGTGCATCCGCAAGGATGGATGAGAAGAGAGGACAAAGACGCTCTGTTCCGAGCGACTAACGGCGGGTGAACACGCCCAGCTTGTCGCGGTTCCACGCATTGATGGTCAGCGAGAGGACCTTCGTTCGTGGAGCCGCGAAGAGCGCCCCTGAGAACCCGCTCGCGTTCTCACCCGTGGTCTGGAAGTAGAACTCGTCACCGCTGTAGTGGGTGAGCGGGAATCGCTTGCCGGCGGGGCCGACGGTGAAGGACAGCGCACCGTCTCGAAGCGACACGGTGAGGTCACCGTAGACGCGATTCGGATAGGTTCCGACGTAGGCGCCAAGGTTCCGCGCGGGGGTCGGGTTCACCGCGGGCTTGGAGTACTTCGTCTGGTCCGGGGTGATGGGCTCGGCGACGATGGGCGCGAGGAAGGCCAGCCAGTCTCGCGTCGACGCATTGTAGCGGACGATGTCCACGAACTCGGCGGCGATGGCCTCCGGAACCCCCCGGGGGTCCGAGTTCGTCAGCACGGCGATGGCCAGCTTCTTGGACGGATAGACGGTGATGACCGTGGACGCTCCGCGCCCGAAGCCTCCCGAGTGGCCGAGCCGCAGCTCCCCGGTGTCCTCGTAGTCGACGTTCCAGCCCAGCCCGTAGAAGCTCGCCCTCCCCCCCAGCTCCTCCGGACCATGGGTGACATTGTTGGGCCGCCAGACGGTCTGCAGCCCTGGCACGTCGACCACGGGGGTCTGAAGCCCCGGGAAGCCGCCCCCCGAAATCAACATCGTCAGCCACCGGGCCAGGTCGCGCACCGACGAGTTCGCGCCACCGGCGGGCGCCTGACCGTCATTGTTGGCGCCGAGGTCCGGCGTCCATTGGCCATTCACCAGCGTGTGCAGCGCCGCCCGGTTCTTGCTCGCCTGAAGGTCCGCGAAGGAATAGGAGGTGCTGCTCATGCCGAGCGGCGCGAAAATCATCTCCCGCGCCAGGTCCTGCCAGGAGCGCCCAGTCGCCGTGGCGAACGCCTGCGCTCCAGCCGTCAGGCCATAGTTGGTATAGGCATAGTTGTCGCGAAACCGCGCCAGGGGATACAGCGCCAGCCTCGAGATGATCTGCTCACCGGTGTAGCCGAGGTCCTCGAGCAGGTCTCCCGCATGGTCGGGCAAGCCACTGCGATGCGAGAACATGTCGGCGACCGTGACGTGCTGCCCCACCCACGCGTCGGCGAGCGTGAAGCCCGGACGGAAGGTCTGGAGCGTGTCGTTCCAGTCCACCTTGGCCAACCGCCGCGTCAGCGCGGCGGCAATCACCGTGGAGCTCAGCGGCTTGGAGACCGAGGCGAGCTGAAACACCGTGTCCACATCGACGTCCCCCACCACGCCCGCCTGGCGTTCGCCCAGGCCCTTGAGGTACCGGACCTGGCCCTCGTACACCACGGCGACCGCGATGCCGGGCACGGAGGTGGCCGCCTTGTCCTTCTTGACGATGTCGTCGAGCACCGCCAGGGCTCGCGTCACTCCCTCGGCGGTGATCTGCCCGGAGGCCGTGGACGTCGCGGAGGCCACGGCCCTGGGGCCCGGTGCTGGCGCGGCCGCCGTCGAACCCGTCCCGGTGATGGCGGCCCCGACTCCCGCCGCGCCCAGGCCCCGCAGCAGCGTCCTGCGTGCCATTCCCGTCGCCGCCGTCGGTGCTGAACCCTGCCCATCGTCGTGCGCCATGACTCCCCCCTGAAGCCCCACGTCGAAACGGTTTCGACGCACCCGCGGAGCGCAGACTGAGAGGCCCGTGGAGGCACGCGCAAGAGACCCAGGTCCCATTGTGCCGCCGAGTCAACGCACCCCGTTTCCCAGGGGCCCCGCGTCGTCGCCGGAGCCAGCCGCGTCGCGGCGGACCGTCCTGGCGCCACGAAAAAGAGCCGCGCCCACCCTTGGAGTGGGGCGCGGCTCTCGGACATCAACACTGACAGCGGGCTACTGGCAGCCACCCGCCTGCAGGTAGTCGACCAGCGAACCACCGCCGCTCGAGTTCTCACGGCTCACCAGACACTGGCCCGCGCCGACGGTCACGCTCGAGTCACCCACGGTGAGCGACAGCTCGCCCGTCACCACCTGCACGCCGCCCTTGAAGCCGGTGGCGACGTTGGCCCGCACCGGACGCAGGCTCGGGCCGCCCGTTCCACCCGTGAGGCGCACGCGATACGTCGCATCCTCGTACGCCGACGGGACTTCCATCTCGGCGTCCGCCTTGAGCGGCGCCAGGAAGAAGCGCGCCACCAGGTCCACCTCCGGCTGCACGCGCACCAGCGGCAGCCCGTCAT
Organism: Myxococcus sp. CA040A; assembly: GCF_013336725.1. Lineage (NCBI taxonomy): Bacteria > Pseudomonadati > Myxococcota > Myxococcia > Myxococcales > Myxococcaceae > Myxococcus > Myxococcus sp. CA040A. The sequence goes on from NZ_JABUMR010000013.1 coordinate 63,746, forward strand.
CCCCACGCGACAGCGTCAGGTCGAAGTGGCGGCCGGACTGGCTGTTCAGGTCCAGGGTGAAGAGCTTGTCGGCACCCAGGCTCAAGAAGCTCTGCGCGTCGCCGAGCCCCACGTGGCCCACGGTGAAGTCCTTCTGGTTCTCCGTCGCCTCCAGGGTGAACGACAGGCCCGACAGGGACACCGTCCAGTCCTTGCCGCGCAGCGCCGGCGCCAGGCCCGCGTACGGCAGGCGCACCTCGGTGGTGTTCAGGTCCAGCAGGAAGCGCGCGCGCTTCGCCGCGCCATCCGCCTCCAGCTCCACCAGCGGAGCGGCGCGCTCCGAAGAGATGGCGATGGTGCCATCCTCGCCCGTCAGCTCCAGACGCAGCGCCTGGAGGATGGAGCCGCTGACAATCCAGTGCTGTTCCCCCGCCTTCGTCACCTTCAGCTCCACCTGCCCCACCATCACCGTGGGCAGCGCCGCGGCCGCCTCCGCGTCGAGCTGCTGCACCGCGCTCTTCACGCCCCCCAGGTCCACCACCAGGGAGGTGGCCTTCGGCAGGAAGCGCAGCGACACGGGCTGGGCACGCTTGGACCCGATGAGGAACGTCAGCTCCAGCCCGTCATCATCCAGGGTCGTCGCGCGCACGCGCAGCTCGGACTGGTTCACGAACTTCACGCAGTCGGCGTCCGCCAGCACGCTGCCATCGGTGCAGACCTTCTCGCCCTTGAGCAGGAAGATGGTGGAGTCACCCTCCGTCGACTCCACGTGCTCCGCGATGAAGACGCGCTCGCGCAGGTACTTCTCCAGTCGCGCGGACTGGGCATTCGTCTTGGCCTCGTCGGAGAAGTCGGGAAGCGACGAGCCACCCTCCTCATCCTCCTGACTCGGGAGCGCCGGCAGGGGCACGCCGTCAAAGCCCGCGCTGAAGACGGAGAGGGCCTCCTCCAGGCTGTCGACCGCGGGCAGGCCGTTCATCGTCCGCACGCTCGCGCTGACACCGCGCACCATCTCCGCCGAACGGCTGGCGGTGACATCCGCGACCTTCTGCGCATCGGGCGGGTTCTCGCTGTCGCATCCGGTGGCGACCAGGGCGAACACCGCGACGCCGGCAAGCCAGGACCTGGCGTTTCTCATGAGCTGCTCCTTGGAAAGGGTGTGAGTGCGTGCCCCCTCTTGAGCAATGCATGGGCCAACCGGGACTCCAGGTGTTTCCAGTGGTTACCACCACGACTGGGGGTGTAGCGCGCTGCACACCGCGACATCACTGTCACGAAGGCTACGCACCTCGCATCCCCGGCGCGCGCGCCCTGACACGGATTGGACGCACCGCGCGAGGCGGCTGGTTTGACTTAATATACACCGTACACTAATCAGGCAGGCCTTGATTCCGGCGGAGCGTGAGCGCTGCACGTCCGGACAAGAAGGAGCGACAGATGGCGGAGCGTTGGCTTCTCCAGGGCGCCACCGTGGTGACGGGAGACCGGGAGCACGAAGACCTTCCGTGCGGCGATATCCTCATCGAGGACGGGCTCATCACCGCGATGGGCCGGGAGCTGCGCGTGGAGGGCTGCCGCGTGCTCCCTCTCGCGGGGAAGCTCGTGATGCCGGGGCTCATCGACACCCATCGGCACACGTGGCAGACGCCGTTGCGTGGGTTGGGGGGTGACTGGACGGTGCTCGACTACCTCGCGGCCGTCCGGGTGAAGCTCTCCCCCGCCTTCCGACCGGAGGATGTCCATGCGGGCACACTCGCGGGTGCGCTCGAGGCACTCGACGCGGGCATCACGACGCTCGTCGACCACGCCCACTGCATCGCATCACCGGCACATGCGGACGCGGCCCTCCAGGGGCTCCAGGAGTCGGGCATCCAGGCACTCTTCGCCTATGGCTACGCTCCGGGCTCCGAGCCGAGTCCCTCCTTCCCCAGCCCCGAGCACCGCTTCGCGGATGCACGACGGCTCCGCGAAGGCCCGCTCGCCTGCGACAGCGGACGGGTGCGCCTGGGCATCGCGCTCACGGAGATGCAGATTCCGTGGGAGCAGAGTCGAGCGGAGGTCCGCTCGGCGCGTGAGCTCGGCGTGCCCATCACCCTGCATTGCTCGGCATGGCCCGTGACGGGGCCGAGCGAAGTCGAGCAACTGGAGCGTGAGGGCCTGCTCGGCCCGGACCTCCTCTTCGTACACTGCACATTCAGCGGTGACGACGACCTGGCACGAATCGCGGGCAGTGGCGGCTCCATCTGCGCCACCCCGGAGTCGGAGCTTCAGATGGGCATGGGGTTCCCTGTCATCGGGCGTGCCCTGCGCGCGGGGGTTCGGACGACGCTCGGCTGTGATGTCGTGGCGAGCAACGGAGGCGAGCTGTTCACCGCCATGCGGCTCGCGCTCCAGTCCGAGCGGGGCCGCGCGAATGCACGGGCGGGCCTGCCCAGGAGGCTCGACCTCAAGGCGGGCCAGATGCTCCGCATGGTGACGCAGGACGCGGCCGATGCCATCGGGCTCGGGGCCGTCACGGGCTCCCTGCGTCCCGGGAAACAGGCGGACCTGATTGTCCTCGCCGCCGACGCCCTGAACATGACTCCGCTGGGCCATCCGCGCGATGCGGTGGTGCTGCAGGCCCACGCGGGGAACGTCGAGTCGGTGATGGTTCGCGGCGAGCTCGTGAAGCACCAGGGGCGCCTCATCGGGACGGACGTGGCCGCCGTCCGCCAGAAGGCCCTGCGAGCGCGCGATGCGGTGCTGGAGCGCGTCGGAGGGCTGTCCGCGCTCCTCGCCGACCACGCGAAGCTGGAGGAGCATTGGGACCTTGGGAACGGGCGTGCAAGCGCCACCTCAGGGACGCGCTGACGACATGGCGTGAAGTACCCGTTTGCGTGCCTCGCGGAGCCCACTAGGTTGGACGCCGCCGCGGAGGGACTCGCGCGGCGATGCGAGGAGCGGGATGGCCGGTCGCGAAGGGGCTGCGGGAAAGAAGGCGCGGAAGACATTGGGACGCCCCGCTCGGCTGTCCCTCCCCCTCGTCACCGAGGCCGCCGCGAAGCTCGTGCGGGAGAGTGGGCTGAAGAGCCTCTCGATGCGCGTGCTGGCGGAGCGAATCGGCGCGACCCCCATGGCCGTCTACAAGCACGTCGGAGACCGCGAGGAGCTCGTATCGCGGGTCGTGGAGCACGTCTTCGAGCAGCTCTCGCTGCCCGATGATTCGCTCGCGCCGCTGGACTGGCTGCGGGAGGTGGCGCTGCGCGTCCGCGTGCTCGGCCTGACACACCGGGGAGTGATGGACTTTCTTCTAGAGGAGGGCCCTGCCGTCCGCGGCGCGCTCCTCGTGTTGGAGCGCACCGTCAGCAAGCTCCACGAAGTGGGCGTGCCCTGGAGCGAGGCCGGGGACCTGCACAACACGTTCTTCTCCTGGCTCGCGGGCACCATTCGCCGCCAGGAGCAGTGGGCCGGCAGGGCCGAAGACGCGCCCCCTCCCCTCCAACGCTTCCACGCCGCCGCCCTCGCCCTTCCCTCCAAGGACTACCCCGGTGTGAAGCACACCCTGGCACGCATGCGAGCGCTGGATGTCGATGCGGAGTTCCAGAACAGCCTCGACTTCATGCTGGAAGGAATCGGCCGACGCATCCTGCGCCACCAGGGCGAGGCCCCGCCCGCGAAGAAGCCTGGCCGGAAGGAGTGAGCGCCGCGCCACTGGAGAGCGATTGGGCGCACCCGGTGGAAACCCGCGAGGTGGGTAGCGGAACACCCGGGATGCGGCAGGGCCCTTCAGCAGTCAAAGGGCAACATCTTCTATACTTGGATGAATGGCACACCAGATTGCCCTGCTGAATCCAGCCGAACTCGCGCGGGCTGTCGACCCGAACGCAGGCGAGCACTTGGAACTCGAACTGGATTCGCTTCAAGCCATCAATTCCCGCGCCTTCCTCGATGTGGCGGAAGCCATCTACGACGAGCTCGCGAAGCGTCGCATCCGATACCACCACGAGCCCTTCTCGCGTGACGTGCACACGCAGTGGATTCGTGAGACCGGGGAAGTGCTCTATGGCGGTGTGGGCGCGACCTGCGTTGATCTGGCGGTCCTGTTCTGCGGTGCGTGCCTGACGTATGGGCTCCTGCCGCTGCTCGTGGTTCAGAAAGGGCATGCCATCGTCGGCGTCTCGGGGAGGTTGGGACGTCACGAGTGGCAAGAGAAGTTTCGGCGCCCGGAAGAGCCCTTCTCTCAGCACTCACCCACGCTGAGGGATGGTGGGCGGCTGATCTATCTGCTTCAGCGGCAGCGATATCGATTCATCGACTGCACGGGCCTCGCGGAAGAGAGCGCCCGCAGGCAGATGACCTTCAGCCAGGCCTGTGAGGCCGCGGCAAACCAGCTTCTCACCAACACTCCCGAATTCGACGTCGCTCTCGATATCGAAACGCTGCACCGGACGGGCTTCGAGCCCTCCCGGGCTTCCCCACATCCGTATGATCCGCTTCGGACCGCGCCGCTCCTGGTCCACAAGCGATGGGCGCGGTTTGCAGCCGCTCATGGTGGAGTCCTGGCCGAGGAAAGCCTTGAGCGCCGCGTGGATGGCCCCAGGCCGCCGCTCGCGGACCGCTGGCACAAGTTCCTCGGCGCCCGCTCCTGGCCAACACGGCTCCAGGAGCGCATCGGCAAGCTCGCACAGCTCGGGCGTGGCAACGAGGCCATCGAAAATCTGGTCCAGAAACTCGAACGGCTCGACCTTCGACAACCCTACGCAGCCATCGGCGAGCAAGCACGCCGGCTCCGCATTCAAGAATGCCATGGCCAGACCCTGCGTCTGCTCAAGAAGGCTCGCCGACAGCAACGTCAGCCCCAGGAAGAAGAGCACCTTGGGCTGTCCGAAGAGGCGATTCAGCGACAGTTGCGTGAGCTGGGCATCTTGGAGAAATTTCTCGACACGCCACGCTATGGCCGCTGCTTCACCGTTCTCGGGAGCTCGGGCAGCGGGAAGACCCACTTCGTCGCATCCATCTTGAACGGACAACTGGCGGACAAGAAGGTATGGGTCCTACCAGTCACGTTGGGGGCCTCCAGCCACGAGGCGGGGAGCCAGGTGCTCGACGCGGCCAGAGCCGCGACCCAGGTCATTTGGACTGACTTCGACCAGCTCAACAACTTCCTGCGGAATCAGAACCTGCGGCTGGTTGTCGCGGTCGACAATGTCCATGCGCTCGCCCGGGATGCCACGCCGGTCTGGCGTCGGCTGGTCGACCTGGTGAGGATGAGCACCGTCTTCGAGTGCATCGACTGGGTATTCACCTGTCTTGACACCCGGTACGACGACGTCGCGGATCAAGAGGATTTCATCCTCAGCTACGGCCCTGATTCCGGAGATGAAGGGACTGTAAGCCCCTCGCGCGGCGGAAATGAACGCGGCTGGCTGATGCTCGACGAACTCAATGAGCAGCATCACGTGGGGCTGCGCGTGCTTGGGGAGTTTGGCGGGGGCCGCATCCACGTCGAAGAAGACACAATCGACCCCAGTGCACGGAGGCAACTCTGCTCGCCTTTCGCCGCGTGGATCCTGATTGATGCCCTCAAGGATGAACAGAAGACCGTATCCGTTGCGAACCTGCACTACATCGACTTCATGGTGCGCTTCTGGAAGGGGCGCGTGAAGAGGACCCCAGCATTGCGTCACGCGAAGGGGGTCGACGCTGTCAGGCGCATCGCGGCGTGGCTCCACCTCGGGATGCTGGAGCGGGGCTGCGCTTTCGAGACACTCATGGCTACAACGTCCGACTTGTTGAAGCAACGTAAGCATCGAGACGGGGTGATCGAAGCCAAGGACGTGGAACATGTGCTCCACTTGCTGCGAGATGCCAACCTGTTGAGTTCTGCCCAGAATCTGGATAGCAATCACGGCGGTCTTCAAAAAGAGGTTGTCGAGTTCAGGTTCGAGAGCTTCTGGCATTGGACCATCGCCAGTGCGATCTGCGAGAGTTCCATGGGGCAGAATGATCTCCCGAAGCGCTTGGAGTCGGCCGTGCGCCAATCGGCACGACGCGAGTCCGCCGAGGCGATTGTGGAGATGACACTGCTCATGGATGAGTTCCGCCATGAGCCCGCGGATGCGCGTTCTCGTCAAACTTCAGCGCTCTGGAAACCGGTCTTCGCTGACACAAGGATGCTGACCGCCGCACATTGGTTCGCCGCCTCGAAGGCAAGGCCCCGGACGCAGCGGAGCCTTGTCGACGCATTGAGCGACCATGGCCCACCCAGCATGGATAGCCGTTCGGCGTTTGCACTGCTGCATTTTCTCGCGAATGCTGTCGACGTCGACCGGGTCAAGTTGCTTCACCTGGCAAAGCCTCACTTCAAGCTCTTCGCGGAGCACAAATTTGGACGGTTCTTCCTCTACGTCGCGGAAAGGCAACTCAGTGACGGAACGGACCCCGTCTGTATCGCTCGTTGCATGGCGGCATTCGTCGGGGCGGAGGACATGGCCATCGAGGAGCCCCTGGCTCGGATTTCGATGGAAGCTCTTGAGCGTGCGTGTACCGCGCCGTCCGAGATGGTCTCCCTCATCATGAAGCATGTCTGCATCGCCCAAGATTTCCGGAATGTGAAAGAGCTCGAGCCCCGGCCGCCCCGAATCGACGCATCCACAACGGACACCACTGAAGGCACCATCAAACGCGACTGGCGCGAATGGGTTTTCCACCTGCTCTGCGAGCGGTTGCTCGAACGGTATGATGTCGAGGCCTTCAAGTGGCTCGATGCGGCGGGGTGGTATGCACTGAAAGGAGAAAAAATTGCGTCTGGCGTTCGTGCTCTAATGCATCGTCAGGCGAACTTCGCCTTCGGCTTCTGGTACCGCGCCCCTTCGCGACACGAGAAGCGTGCCGCATACGACCAACTTGTCGACGAACTCTCCCGCCACAGCGAGCTGAACAAACGCAAGACCGCATTCTTCATGGTCCGACACACCGTCGCGACGTACCAGCAGCAGGAGGTGCTTGTCGACAAGCGCTTCCGTCCCATCCTCGCGAGGTTGCGTGCAGACTTGGAGCTTGCCGACTTCGTTCGCAGGTGGGAGGCGTTCTTCCGATTCAATCTTGACAATTGAACCGGCGGGGACGGGACGCTACCGCCAGGCAATGCCAGGAAGCCGCTCTGGACGAAGCAGCGTGTAGTCTCGTCCTCCGGGCAACTCCAGCGTGAGCTTGCGTTCACGCGTGAAGGCCACGGTTGCTTTCATGGTGGACTCCACATCAAAGGCCTTGAGCCCGAGTGACAAGGAATACTCACCGGCGGCCTCGACCGTATGCGTATAGGTGGATACGTCACCACTCGTATCGCCACCCAACGGATAGGTACGGACTTCGGTGGCCCGCCCCATGAAAGTCTCAACCTCGCTGACGGTCGCGACCCGGGGAACCGCCAGGAAGTGGTCCGAGCGACGGGGGCGCACTGCCTGGCGCTTGAAGAACTTCGAGACCAGTCGCTCGTCCTTGTAGAGCCCCATCGAGTAGGTCTCGATCCGGACGGGAACGTAGATGATTTTCGCCGCGCCACCGTCCCCGAGTGCCTTGAACGCCTCCGAGCGCCCTACCGTGATTGACTGCTTGGCCCCAAGCCCGCTGCCCAGGAGGGTGATGTTCCATTCGTGCGTCCCCGACAGGGTGTCGGTTTGCTCGAAGCTCACCGCGGCCTTCGCGTGTACGGGCGCGGTGAGGAGCAATAGCGGGACATCCACCTCTTCGATGACCGGCTCCATCTGGAGGTAGAGCACGTTGTCCAGCACGAGGCTCCGCAGATACCCCATCGCGTGTGGAAGCAAGTCCTCCATGAGCCTCCCCCGCAGCGGCGGCGCAGCGGCAACCTTCGGCTCGAAATCGCTGACCTCATGCACGAAGCGCTCGTAGATGTCTTCAGCCAGCTCCGGGCTCGCGCCAATCTCCGAGAGGGACAGCTTGAGCTGCGCCCAGTCTGTCGCGGCGAGCTCCACCCACTCCTTGCGCTCCACGTCATTGAGAGTGCGGTCCATTGACTGAGTGTACCAGGACGCACTCCGGACTTCCGCCCACTGCGCCACAGGGGCCCTCCCCTCCTCTGCGGTGTGCAGACCTCGACGGGCTCGTCCCTGCGGACTCCAACCTGGTAGCCTGGTCAGACCCCGGCGCCGTGCCTGACACGGTGCCGGGTGCCCATGACCCAGGACCCCGACTGGCCCATCCGTGTCGCCGCCATCACTGCCCTCCAACAACGGGTGCGGCAGTATGGCGAGGTCCTACCCTGGGACGTCATCGATGCTGGCTTTACCTACAGGGGCGAGACGCTCCACTTCGCGAACCGGGCGCGCGGCATCTTCTGGCCTCGACAGATGAGCGAGTCCGCCCTCTCCATCAAGACCACTGTGCCGCGACAGGGAAGAGAGGCTCGCTACGACGACCTGCCGTCGGACGAGGGGTTCGAGTACAAGTTCCAGGGCGAGGATGTCGAGGGGCGGGACAACCGACGCCTCGTCCGCGCCATGGAGCTGGACGCGCCGCTCATCTACTTCTACGGAATCGAGCCGGGCATCTACGCGCCCATCTGGCCCGTCTACATCTCGGGCGTGGACCTGACCGCGAAGTCCTTCACGGTGGCCTCGGGCCCACCGGGAGCGCAGGTGCAGGCGCCGGGGAGCTTCGCGGCGGACCCGAGGCTGCTCACCCTGGAGCGCCGCTACACGACGGTGCAGGTGAAGAAGCGACTGCACCAGGTGGCCTTCCGGCAGCACGTCCTGCACGCCTATGAGCAGCGCTGCGCGGTCTGTCGCTTTCCACGCAGGGAGCTGCTGGACGCGGCCCACATCCTCCCGGACCGGGATGTGCGCGGCCGTCCCGAGGTGCCCAACGGCCTGTCGCTGTGCAAGCTTCACCATGGCGCCTTCGACGCGGACCTCCTGGGCATCCGTCCGGACGGCGTCATCGAAATCGCGCAGCGGCTGATGGACGAGCACGACGGACCCACGCTGGAGCACGGCCTCAAGGGCTTCGCGGGAAAGCCGCTGGGAATCCTCCCCCTGCTCCCCGCCCAACGCCCCCGTCCGGAGTATCTGGAAGAACGCTACGCGCTCTTCCGACGCACCCGCGACTCGTAAAGGCGAGAGGTGCCGGGTCATTCGTACCAGGTCGGCACGAGCTTCCGGACCTCCGGAAGCGCGGCGACGTCACAAACCATGGTCCACGCGGCGGGCGTGAGCGCACCGTGGCGTGCCTCGCATTCGGTTTCGCCGGTGGGGATGAAGTAGAGCGTCTCCTTCGGCAGGTCGCAGCCGGCGCGGCCTCGGGAAGGGTTTGCCTCGATGGAGGGGGCGAGCGCTTTCACGCGGGCGAGCAGGGCTTCGTCCCCCGTCGGCAGGCAGAACTCCACCGAGCCATCGTTCATGCACCCTGTCTCTCGGCTGAACCTGAGCTTGTGTGTCGGGCAGGCCTCGCCCTGGACAGAGGGGGCACCGGAAGGCCGCGCGCGTGGCGGACCCGGCGACGGTGTAGCGCAGGCCGACAGCGCGGCGAGCAACAGGCACGGCATGGCGAATCGTCTCACGGAGCTTCCTTTACACGCCTCCTTCACTGTCGGGGAAGCGCGAAGTCGCCCGAGAGACAGGTCCACGAAGGCGGGGCCATCCAGTCCCAAAAGACATCACACGACTAAGGGAAATCCACAGGACTGTGACAACTCCACCTCGATGAAGTGACAGTCCAGGGGGTGCGGGCCAAGGCGGAAGAGTGCTAAACCCAACGAAGTCTCACAGCGGCATCCACGGCCACGAAGCGCTCCACCCAAAACCAGCCGTCCACGCAGCCCGAAGTTCGCTCCACCCGTCACGCTCATCCGCGACGAAGAACTCCGTCCATACAGCGACTGTCCATCTCCAGGGGCACGGGGGCAAACCACAAGGGGAGACACGACATGCTTCAAAGCATGAGTCTGCTGTCGCTATGCCTGCTCACCAGCCTGCCAGCAACACCCGTCACACCTGGAGTCACCGCGGCGCCACAACTCGAATCGCCAGACAGCCCGTTCTCCCTGCTCCCCGTCCCTCCACGCGTCCCAGCGCCGCCCTCCGCGACAAAGACTGAAGACACCGGGCCCGCTCGCACGATGCTCCCGGAAGACGCGCCCAACTGGCTCCAGATGCGCGGCACCAGCGGCCTGGACCAGGGAACGGATGTCGCGGCGTCCTGCGAAGGCGTCTATGCGGTGGGCTACACCACGGGCAGCTTCGACGGGAGCACCACTGCCGTCGGGAGTGACTGGTTCCTGGCCAAGTACAATCTGGCGGGCGCGTTTCAATGGGCCCGCCAGCATGGCGCGCCCGCCACCTCCGCCAACCCCAACCCCGCGGACTTCGCCGAATCCATCGCCACCTTCGACGTCGGCGGTCGATGCAACGACCCCGTCATCTATGTCGCCGGATACACCTCGGGCAACCTCGACGGGAACACGAACGCGGGCAGCTCCGATGCCTTCCTGACGAAGTATGACAAGAAGGGGACCCGCATCTGGACCCGGCTGTTCGGCACCCCGACCGCCGACCGCGCGACCTCCGTCGCCACCGACAAGAACGGCAACATCTACATCGTCGGGTATTCAGCCACGAGCTCTTCGGGGACCGATGCCTTCGTCGTGAAATACGACGCAGCGGGGACCCTGCAATGGTCGAAACCGCTCGTCAGCAGCAACAACAAGAACGACCAGGCCCGGGGCGTCGCCACGGACGCCAATGGCGACATCTACGTGGGCGGCCACACCCACGGCAATCTCGGGGGAAACAATACGGACAGCAGCAGCCTGACCAGCGACGTCTTCATGGTCAAGCTGGGCCCCACGGGCACCCAGATATGGGCGAAGCAGTTTGGAACCACCACCCAGGATGTGATGGAGGACCTGGCCACCTCGCGACGACTCACCGGCGAGATTGATATCTATCTGGTCGGCTACACCATCGGGAGCTACGCGGGAACCAACCCCAGCGCCGAGTACGATGCCCTGCTCCTCAAGTTCCGGCCCGACGGCACGGTCCAATGGCAGCAGCAGTTCGGAACCGCCGGACGGGACATGCTGTACGGAGTCACCTCCGACGGCGGCGGTACGGTGTACGTGACGGGCATCAGCAACCACGACATCAAGACCGGCGCCCCGCTTGACAGCGGAGACCTGGCGGAAACCGATGTCTTCATGAGGAGCTTCAGCGCGACCGGAGCCCCGTTGAAGAGCCGGCAGATCGGCTCGACCCACCCGACGCTCCCCAACGCCGAGTTCGACATCGGCGCGGGCATCGCCGTCGACACGGGGGCCGGGGTGTACATCGTGGGCCACACCGACGCGGCCTTCCCCACCCTTCGCGCCACGTCTCAAGGCAGCACCGACCTGCTGGTGTTCAGGTACCTGGAAGGCTGCACCATCACGACTCCAGGCCAATGCCACCTCAGCTATGGCTGGGGAGACCCGCACTACGTGACCTTCGACGGCTATGCCTATGACTTCCAAGGGCACGGAGAGTTCATCCTCGCCGAGTCGACCGTCGGCGACCTTCACATCCAGGCCCGCCAGCTCCCCTGGAACGGCTCTTCCCATGTCAGCGTCTTCAAGGCCGTCGCCGCCAGGCTTGGCACCGAGCGAGTGGCCTACTACCTGGGGGCTTCGCCTCCCTTCAAGATCAACGGCCTCGCGGTTCCCATCACCAAGGAGACCCCGCTGCGCGACGGAGGGCGCATCATCCCTCGGGGGAGCGGATACGTCGTCGAGTGGCCAACCGGAGACCACCTGGTCATCACTCCCGTCGGCTCCTACATGAATGTCGACGTGCTGCTCTCCCCGGCGCGCAGAGGCAACGTCCGGGGGCCCCTGGGCAACTTCAATGGCAACCGCGCCGACGATTTCGTCCTGCGCGACAACACGCCACTCGCCGCGCCTCCTTCGTTCGCGCAGATGTATGTCGGCCCACAGGCCTACGTGAACAGCTGGCGAATCTCCCAGGCGGAGTCACTGTTCGACTATGCCGCGGGCGAGTCCTCCTCCACGTTCACCAACTTGAACTTCCCTCTCGCACCGCCGTCACCCACTCCCGCCCAGCGGCAGCAGGCCCAGCAGGTCTGCCAGAACGCGGGGGTCACCCAGATCGCCACGTTGTGGGCCTGCATCACGGACGTGTTCGTCACCAATGACACTTCCTTCGCCAGCGGCGCAGCGGCCGTCCAGACCAGTGCCCAGACCCAGGGCACTCCGCCTCCTCCCCAGCCCGCCCCCCAGTCCGTCTACCTGGTCAACTTCGAAGCGGGCGCGGGCGCCGGTGAGTGGAGCTCCCAGCTCAGGAGCACGGTGCCCGCGGGAGGCCGCACCTTCCTCGGCGAGTTCAGCAACGAGACCGTCAGCCTCACGCTCCCGTCCCTGCCCCCGCACACCACGGCCACCGTCAGCTTCGACCTGTATGTCATCAATGGCTGGGATGGCAACGGCGCCTTCGGCCCCAGCCGATTCCGGCTGACGGCATCGGGACTTCCCCTCCTGCTCGACACCACCTTCTCCAACACGCGGAGCAGCCAGTCGTATCCAGGGAACTACCCCGCGGTGAACGCGGCCGGAGCAGGCGCTTTCGAGCGAAACACCCTCCTGTATCCCATGGGGGACTCGGTGTACCGGCTCAAGTACACGTTCAACCACTCGGCCACGAACCTGACGCTGTCCTTTGCCGCGGCGGACCTCTCCGGAATCAATGAAGAGGCCTGGGGTCTGGACAACGTCGAGATACAGCTCCAGTAGCGCCCACCAAGGCAACACGCGGCCCTTCCACCCCGTGGCTCCGGGTGGAGGGGCCCCTTGCCTGGAGCCAATCCCATGAAAAACCATCTCGGGCTGTTGCTCGCGGGGACTTGCATGGCCCTCGCCGCGGGTTGTGGTGCTTCCGAGGAGGTCCTCCTCGAAGGACCTGCCGCCACGCGCGCCTCCGCGAGTGTCGAGGACGCCGCCTTCACGACGCTCGACTACCCTGGCTGCGAGCAGGACTATTCCGACCACAACACGCCGGTGCTCTACGAAGGAATCACCACCGAGCGCAAGGCGTGCAGTGGAGAGACGTCCACCGTCTTCGTGAACTTCCTTCACGAAGTCCCAGCGGGCATCACCCTCGACCTGTTCCAGGCAAACAGCTTCGGGAAGTTCGGGCTGGACGACAAGCTCGCGCAGCGCGCGCCGTTGCATCTCGTCAAGCTCGACACCTTCGTGAATCCCTGGGGCGTGCCGATAACGCGCTATCGGATCTCCATCAGCTACACCCTGGTCGAGTCCGAGTACTGCCGGCATGCCACCTTCTCGGCCGCCTACCAGCTCGCCACCCATTGCCCCGAACTTCCGACGATTCGATCACCGCCGCAGACCGACTCGCTCACTCCCAAGACGTACGCGGTCTATCCCTTCACCGTCTCCAGTGCCAGCAACGCCGGGGCCCACAAGTTCGTGGCCATTCCCTCCGTGACCTCGTGTTCCGAGTGTCACAAACCGGCCTTGGGGCCCACTCCCGAGCACGTCTTCGAGTACCGCCGCACCGGCACCACCCCGTGGTCCACCATCACTCGCGGCGACTACCTCGCGTTCGAGGTGACCGTGGCCTCGGCGGGCGTCTACGAGTTCAGGTCGAAGGGCCGGCTCAAGCCCAATGGCAGCTACTCCAGCTACTCCCCAGTCTCCGTCCTGTACGTCCCGTAGCCATGAAGCCAGCCCCTCCAAATCGAGTCAGGGAGTCATCATGAATGCATTCTTTCAAGGCCGGTGCTTGTTCCCCAGAGGTGTCGCCCCCACGCTTCTCGCCGCATTCGTCGGGCTCGTGGGGGGCCTGGCTTGTGATGGGGAGCAGACCCGCCTCTCACACGAAGTGGGCTCACCCGAGGCCTCCACGGACCTGACGGCCGTTGTTTCTCCCATGGCCTCGGAGGCCTCGCTGGCCTCGCTTGCGCCCCGTTGGGAGGCCACCGGCTCCCTGAGCATCGACCGACACAGGGCCGCCAGCGTGCGACTGAACTCGGGCAAGGTGCTGGTGGCGGGTGGGTACTCGTACAACAGCAGCTCCAACAACTACCTGGCCAGCGCGGAGCTCTATGACCCGGCCACCCGGACCTGGTCCATGGCCGCGTCCATGGCCGTCAATCGCGACGGGCCCGTGGCCACCTTGCTCGCGAACGGAAAGGTGTTCGTCGTGGGCGGCTACACCAGCACGGGCAGGACGGCGACCGCGGAAGTCTATGACCCGGCGACCAACTCCTGGTCCGCCGCCGGCGCGATGCGCACGGCCCAGGAGGACTGCACCGCGACGCTGCTCACCAACGGCAAGGTGGTGGTGACTGGTGGCTACGTCTCCACCCCTGAAGTGTATGACCCGGCGACCAACACCTGGTCTCTCGCGGGAGCCCAGAGTCCGACCCGGTTGGGCTCGACGTCGACCTTGTTGCCCAACGGGAAGGTGCTGCACGTCGGGGGATGGGATGGAGCGACCCACGCCACGGCGCGCCTGTATGACCCCGCCACGAACTCCTGGTCCGCGACCGCGTCCATGGCCACGGCGCGTTGGGACCACACGGCGACGCGCCTGCCCAACGGAAAGGTGTTGGTCGTGGGCGGTTGGGAAGATGTGGCGGCCGCGGAGCTGTACGACTCCACGACCAACACCTGGTCCCCCGCCGGAACGATGAGCACGCCCCGGGCGTTCCACACCGCCGCGCTGGTGGATGGCAAGGTCCTGGTCACCGGCGGCCACACCAGCAACAACCGGAACACACGGCAGTCCGCGGAGCTGTACGACCCCGCGACCAACACCTGGTCCCTCACGGCCCCCATGGCGACCGCCCGCTCCTGGCACAGCGCCATCACGCTCGTCGATGGAAACATGCTCGTCACGAATGGAGGGCGGACCTCCGAGCTGTACACCCTCTCCTCCGCCCCCATGGGCAGGGTCGCGCAGGGCTACACGTGCGGCGCGGCCGACACCTTCACCCCGAGCTGCGCCTACAGCGCGTCCCCGGACGCCACCTATGCCTGGACGGCTCCGTCGACCGGCCTCTTCACCTTCACCACCGCCGGCTCCGACTTCGACACCGTCCTCGAGATTGTCGACAGCACCACGAGCCAGTCGCTCGGCTGCAACGATGAGGCGAACAGTTCGACGTCCCAGTCCTCGCTGACACTCTCACTCGTCGCGGGACAGAAAATCACCGTCAAGGTCGAGGGATACAGCGTCCACTGCGGCAACTACGCGCTCAACATCCAGTAGGGCCGCGTGGGGCGGGAGTTGTTCATCAGCCAACCCGCTGCCGGAACGTGGCGCCTCCGGAGACAAGGCCCACGCCGCGCCAGGACCGCTGCGGCTTCGTCACACAAGCCGCAGTCGCGTCTCCCACCAGATTGAGCCCGTGTCCGAGTCGTGATCTAGGCATCCGCACCATGCGCTCGCAGATGTTGCGGTCCCTCCTCGGACTGATGCTTGTCATTCCCTTCCGCACCGTGGAGGCCCGGCCCGTCCAGGCGGAAGCCCAGCTCTGGTACACCGTGTCGGCACAGGGCCACATCGGAGAGCACTTCCTCTACTACCTGGAGGCGCAGCCGCGCTTCAGCAAGGACGACGGCCGCGCCATCCTCCGCTCGGCGGGAGGCGTGCGGCTGTTCCAGGACATGTCCCTGTGGCTGGGCCAGGGCTGGATTCCGCTCTGGGTCTGGGATGGAGACCCTGCGCTACAGCGGGGTGAGAGCCGCCTCTATCAGCAGTACCTCTACACGCCGAAGCTGGGGTCCGTGCGAGGGACGCTCCGGGCGCGCTTCGAGCAGCGCTTCCTCTCCGGGACGACGGAGGTCTCCCTCCGCGCGCGCGTCATGCTCCGCGGTGCCCAGCCCGTGGCCGCGGAGGGGCGCCTGTCACTGATTCTCTGGGACGAGGTCTTCTACCATCTCAACTCGGTGGAGGGCGGTCCCAGCGCGGGCTTCGACACGAACCGCGCGTTCCTCGGCGTGGGCTGGAAGTACGCGGACCACTCTTCCGTGGAGGTGGGCTACCTCAACGCCTTCATCCGCCGGCCCTCCTCCGAGACGGATCAACTCATTCACGCGCTCTCCGTCTCCATGCCCTTCAACTACTTGTAGCAAGGCGATCGGTGCTCCGGCCCCCGGTCCCCGTGACTGGGGTGTCTTTGCCCCAGGGGGCAGATGACCGATAAACAGACATCACTGTGTGTTTCCGAAACACTTCGTAATTTCCCCACAATCCGCAGTGATTACGCGGAGCTGAGCGAAGCGCCGTCAACACTCTTTACGTGTTGGAGAGGAACACCTGGAGCACCCGTAGTCCATGTTATACGCCATTTGCGGGTTTCTCACCCTACGAGATTGCTTGGCCCATCGATTGCTCAAGGCCCGGAGCGCGTCAGGCCGCAGCTGGTGGACACCAGGCGGATGACGCGTCCCCCCGTAGTCTGAATGGACGAGGAATCTCCGATGCCCGTGTTCCAGAAGATGTTCAAGGGAGCTGCTGTCCTCGCGATGACCGGTAGCGCGCTGCTGACTGGCTGCGGCACCGACACGCAGGTCGATGACGCACAGCACGAGCAGGAAATCATCGCCAACCTGGTCGAGGCCGGCTTCCCGGCGAACGACATCATGGTTGCGGATGGCGACGTGTACGTGGGCCGCGACGCCCATGTGACGCTCGAGGCGTCCCGCGAGATGCTGCGGCCCGTCGAGGCCGGCCCGGAGCAGTACCGCACGACCAACCTGGTCGCCTCCAGCATCACGCGCATCTGCATCGTTCCGACGGCCGCGTTCAACGGCTACGCGCGGCTGAGCCAGGGCCTGGATCTGGCCATCGCGAACTACAACGCGCTGGGCCTGAGCTTCACCATGGCGCGTGGCAGCACGGGCACGTGCAGCGCGACCATCTCCGCGCGGACCACGACCGGCACGGGCGGCTCCGCGGGCTTCCCCTCCGGCGGCCGTCCCTACGGCACCATCAACATCGGCACCGGCCTCAACACCTACAGCGTGGGCGTGAACGAGCACGTCATCACCCACGAGCTGGGCCACACGGTCGGCTTCCGTCACTCTGACTACTACAACCGCGCCATCAGCTGCGGCTCGGGTGGCAACGAGGGCACCGCGGGCGTCGGCGCCATCCACATCGCCGGCACGCCGACCACGGCGTCGACGGGTGGCTCGCTCATGAACTCCTGCTTCCGCTCGACGGAGACGGGTAACTTCACCGCCTCCGACCGCACCGCGCTGACCACCCTGTACTAGTCCTGGCGCGCTCCCACGGATTCAATCCTGACGCCGTGGGGGTGCTCCTCGAGGGCTCCGCCCTCACCGCCCGAGCCTCCAGTCCGCGACTCACGTCCGGGCTGGAGGTTCGCGGCTTCATGCGGTGTGGTCCCCGTGTATCGAATCAATTCTCTTCGGAGCGCTGGGACGTCACAAGCCAGCCCTTGCCGTCGAACTGGTAGAACCAGGTGGCGTTGCCCTCGCCCCGGTCGACCAGCCCCTGACTCGAACCCATCGGGACGTAGCGCTGAAGGCAGCTCACCTCGCGCGGCAGCGCCAGGACCTCCCGCACGTGCCCGCCGCGCGTGAAGAGCACCCGCACGGGGACGGACTGGTTGCACGAGTAGCCTTCGCCCGGGAAGGCGTAGTCCGGCGCTCCGTCCTGGTCGAAGTCACCCCTCACGCACGGCCATCCGTCCTTTCGCAGGGCGTCCAGGTCCACGCCCACTTCCTCGAGTCGAGGCGCCGCGTCGCCGACCGTGCCCACGCACAAGCACCGGGTGCTCGTCTCCGTGTCACAGCCTTCGTCCGCGAGCGCGATCGCCACGCGTGACGGCGTCTCCTCGCCGCGCAGTGGCGCCTCCGCGCACCCCACGGCCACTGACAGCACAGACGCCCAGATGCAGGTCCAAGGTCGCTGAATCACGTATCGATGCCTCCTGGGGAAGCCCGATTGCAAGCCACGTGCACAGGTCCGCGCGGCCCTGGGGCCACACCTCCATCGATGGGACAAGGCTCGTGACGCCGTCATGGCCCGCGAGCGCGTGGCGGCGGTTGACGTCCACCCCGTCATGGTCGAGGACGGGGGGATGATTGAACTGCCCCCGGGTGCCTCCATGAAGGACTACCAGCACTACATCCACGAGCTGGAGGCCCTGCATGGCTGGTTGAAGCTGGACCTGGTCCACAACTGCTTCCTCATGGGAGAGGAGGTGGGCGAGGTGTTCAAGGCGGTGCGCCGCCACGAGAAGCTCTATGACGAGGGACGCGGCACGCCCACCGAACAGGCCCGTGCCCATGTCGGCGAGGAGCTGGTGGACGTGTTCAACTACCTGCTGGCCATCGCCAACCGCGTCGGTGTGGACCTGGAGCAGGCCTTCCGCGAGAAGAACGCGCGAAACCAGCAGCGCACCTGGAGCTGAGCCAGGCTCCCCGGTTCAGGGCCCCTCACGTCTTGCGCACTGACTTCTTCTTTTCGCGCTTGCCACCCTTCGATTTTCGCGTGGACCGCTTGTCGACCACCTTGGGCTCGTCGGTATCGCTGTCGTCTTCCCCCTGGCCCCCGCGCGACTGTTGCTTCTGCTCGCTGGAGCTGGAGGAGGCCGGACCGCTCCGAGTCGCGGCGGCTCCGTCGAGAATTCCATCGGCGCCGCCAGCGGACAGCCCCGCGGCCTCGCCGAGCCCATCGCCCACATGGTCCGGCAACCGGGGCTCGGGGACCACGATTTCGGCGGTGTTCCCCTCGTCGTCATACACGGCGGATTCCCAGGCAGCCTCCTCGTAGGCCCGCTTCCAGGCGATGACGTAGGACTTCCGCCAGGCATTGATATAGGCGACACGCTCGGCGGCGTCCGCGCTCCCGCGAGTTGATGCCTCTCTGATGAGGTGGGCACCATCCGTCCGCGCCTGCAGCTGCGTGTAGTGGTCCTCGATATAGGGAATGGCGTCGGGCGCCGGAACGGGAGCGGGCTCATCCAGCTCTGTCTCCTCGAACACCACCTCCCGATACTTCTCCTGGAAGTACCGGGTATAGGTGAGGGCGAACTCCGCCTCATAGGCCTGCCGGGCGGGCGTATCCGTGAGGTTTGTCACCGCGGCGCGCGGAATCTCGCTCAGGACAATCTCCCGGTTGCGCAGGACCGTTTCGTTGGCGCGGTCCGTCTCCCACCTGAGGGGCCCGGATGGGTGGTTCCTCCCCACCTGTTCGGCCAGCTCACCCGCATCGAAGGGTTCGTCCTTGTAGTGGTGGACGAAGTTCGCCACGGGAACCCTGGCCAGATCGATTTCCACCTCGCCATAGCCGCTGAAGCCCACGCCATGATTGGAGGTGATGTCTCCAGGCGTGGACCGGGCCGACAGCAGCTTTCCAACGCCCTTGCGAGTCTGGAGGAAGGACAGCAACCGGGGCTCGTTGGGGATTTCGTCCAGCTGCGTGTTCGCGTGAGTGTTGAGCCACTCCAGGTCGCTCACCTTGCCCTCCCCCACGTTCCGGACCCGCGGCGTCGGCGCTCCCGTGCTCGCATCGAAGTTGTAACCGAGTCGCCCTTCCGTGAGGTGACCCCGATTCATGGGCGTGAGCGCCCGGCCTTCCTTGAGGGCCTTGCGCTCGGGAGGGGTGATGCCGCGCCAGGCCTGGCGCCGAAGCATCCGCCCTCGGACCCGCACGTAGTCCCTGTCGCTGGGCCCCTCCAGGGTGTGTTTCTTGTAGATGTTGGCGACGCCATGCGCGGCCGGAGTCGCGAGCAGATACGCCGCGTTCCCCCTGAGGATGTTTGCCAATGGAGCGCCCTGGTAGGAGATGACATCTCCCGCCACGCTGAAGTCTTCATCGCCCCCCAGACGCGTCACCAGTCCCTGGGGGGTGAGCTCGGCGTTCTCCAGCGCATGGGAATAGGCTGTCTGGGCTTCAATCTCATCCTCGTGTCCGTCGAAGTCGGCGACGGCGGCGGCCTTGCCAGCCTTGACCTCCTCCTTGTACGCCGCATGGATTTCGCGGAGCCGCTGGTGCCCCGCGGATTCGCGAGCCGCATCCTCCACGCGGAGCCCGAACTTCGCGCCGCCCACGCGCTGGATGGGGGCGTTCGGCGAGCGGCCTCCCAGGCTCGCCGCCAGCTTCGCCTGCGCCACCACGCGGGGGCCCTGATTGAGCCGCTCCCCGAGCGCTTGCAGGGCAGCCACCCGGGGAGGTGCCCCTCCCTCCATCCGCTCGTCCCGAGAGGTGACCTGCTCGACCATGGGCACGTCACGCCGCGGCTCGAAGCTCTTCACGACACACTCCTCGCGCTGGAGTCCCAAGCCTGCCACTCGGGTCTGTCCTCCACCCACGGAGTCGGTGAGGGCGGGACGACCCGGGCCGTGCGTGAGCACCCGCGCTTCCACTGTCAGTACGACGCGCCGCCGCTGACCGCCGGGTGCCCATCTGTGGAGAGACACCAGGGAGGCGAGCGTCGCGCGCGGCCTGGAGGAACGCGGCTGCGTCCCCATGAAACGCAGTGCCGACCTCGCGCCTGAGCGCGGGTTGCGATCCCACCGCTCCACCCAGGGTCGGAAGGGACACGTCGGCGCGCGGTCCGAGCCCGGGCAGCAGTCACGGCCCCCCGCCACAGTCGCGCGTCCGTCCGCCGCTCGAGGCGGGCCGCCTCCTGGGCCCATGGAATGGGGCGAATCAGCCCTCGCCGCGTCCACGGCACGAAATGTGGATTGCAGGCAGGTGGCACGTGCGACGTCCGCCTGCTGGCCCGTTCACGGGGGGGCTGGGCTCGCGCGTCTCCTCAAGGAACCTATTCAACTGGGATGAAGCCGGCATGCCGAGTGTCTACACCGTGTGTTTCTGTGGAACCGCCTGCGCGCGAGACGAGGGCGAAGTCACGCGATATTGGGACTACAAGCTTCTCGGCCTCTTCGCCAAGAACGACCAGCGCCTCATCAGCCACAAAGACATCTTCGACAAGGGGACCGGATACATCCCGGTGCGGCTTCACACGGAGATCTCCACCCACCTCCAGGACACGAAGAAGAGCGTCACCGTTCGAGGTGTCGGCGAGAACGACTGGTACGACCAGATGGACACGTGTGACCCTCTGGACGCCACCCTGCCCGGCGCGCCGGAAGAGTTGCGCAAGTACGCGCGGACCTACTCGGAAGGCAACCAGCGGACCATGGGGGGCCAGATAGCGGGCTGGGCGGATGCGGCGCTCGCACTGCATGCCGCGAGCCGTGCCGCCGCCAGCGGGGCGGAACAGTACAACTTCGTCGGGCACAGCCGCGGCGCGGTCGAATCCATCATGGCCGCCTGGTTCCTGTATGCCTATGGGGGCGAGGCCTGTCGGAACATCCCCATCAACATCTTCGCCATCGACCCCGTTCCGGGCACCGGCGAGTGGTACGGCATCCAGACCCAGCTGCCTCCCAATGTCGTCAACTACGTCGGCGTCTACGCCTGGGACCACCTGGACGTGGGCTTCAGCGCGGTGATTCCCCGGCCCAATGCGAGGATGACCCAGCAACGCGAACACGAGGCCATCGAGGGCCGGGGCCTGGGGAGCACGTGGCAGACGCTCGCCAACAACCGCCAGTTGGCGGACCCCCTCCTCGCCTCCGACCTCCCCAAGCCCGAAGGGTATCGGCTCTACGCGACCCGAGGGCGCCACAGCACCGTCGCGGGAATCGGCACCACCGATGGCCTGTATGACCCGAAGAAGTTCAGCGACGACGTCGCGGCGGTTCCCAGGCTCATCTACAAGATGGCGCGGGGCTACCTGACCCGATGGGGAACGACCTTCCACACGAAAAGCCAGGTCCGCGATACCGTCAGGCAGCTGCGAAAGAGAATCCATACAGCGCATTCTCATTTCGACGCCATGGCGGGCGGGCAGACCCGGACGTCTCGTTATGTGTCGCGGCAGTCCGTCCGGCGGGTGTCCTCCATCCACGGCGTCCTGGGCTGGAACAAATACTACTTCGAGGACGTGGTGGGCACGCCTCCCTACAGGCTCGCCTATCCCTGCACCATCGAGCAGACCGGTGGTGGCTGGGTGGACTGGACGTTCCTGTGAATCAGGTCGTGGCTTCCGAGGGGCAGGGACAGCTCAGGCAAGGAGTGCGGAGCAGATGAGTCAGATCAACGCGGTGCGAAGCAAGGTCGAACCCCGCTATTTCAATCACCTGAGCGGTGCGAGCTATGTGCGAATCATGGACACGCCTCGCATCTGGGGGCTCGACTTTGGTCCCGGCATCATGGACCAGGCCCGGAAGCGCACGAAGGAGTTCGAACGAGCGCTCGTCGAGGTCATCCAGAAGTCGAAGTTCCGCTGTGACGTGGCCTCGCTCAACAGCCCGGACCCCGAATGGGCCAAGGTGATTCTGGGGGCCATGGATGCCGCGCTGAGCGAGGACATGGGCAGGACGAAGCGGACCCAGTTCCGGTTCCTGTTCGGGCAGACGCCCATGCTCCTCATGAACGGCACGGCGCCCCCGCTCATCGACTTCCAGGGCGCGCTGATTCGACTGGTGAGGGCGCGGACGCGCCACTGGAAGATGAAGCCGGAGATCTGGATGGGCCAGTTCTACCGGCTCCGGGAAGGACTCCAGTCAGGGCTCCTCGCGCGCCTCGCGGAGTCGCTGCCGAGCTGGATGGTGTCGGAGGGTGATGACGACTTCACGAAGATGACGTGGAATCACTCGAAGATCATCGCCGTGGATGGCATTGAATCCCTGGTGGGGGGACACAACCTCAACATGGACCTGTTCACCAGCTATCCGCCGGTGCATGACGTGTCGGTCGTCATGCATGGCGAGGCGGCCCTGGGGTCGCAGCTGTACTTGAACCAGATGTGGGCGTGCAAAACGGATGTGTTCACGAAGGAGTATCTGGATGTCGATGCCGGCGTCTGGAAGAATGGCGATGACCACGTCGGCAAGCCTTGGGAGCTCAAGGACCCGCTGAACGAGCAGGATGCCATTGATTACCGGACCGAGCGTTTCGAGGCGCTCGCGCAGCTGCATGGTGGGAGCGTGGAGGACTTCAAGTCCTCTCCCAGCCACTCCAGCAAGAAGCTCTTGTCGGAGTCGGACGAGGATCTGGACGAGGACCTCATCGAGGACGACATCCGGAGGGATGACCTCCAGACCCTCGCCGACCTGGAGCTGCCGGTGTTCAAGGAGAAGAAGTACAGCTCCTACGCCAGCCTCGGTGAGTACAAGAAGGCGACCCGCGTCTTGTCGCTCGGCAAGTACTGGAAGGGTTCGAACCTC
This sequence comes from Myxococcus sp. CA040A, assembly GCF_013336725.1. Lineage (NCBI taxonomy): Bacteria > Pseudomonadati > Myxococcota > Myxococcia > Myxococcales > Myxococcaceae > Myxococcus > Myxococcus sp. CA040A. The sequence goes on from NZ_JABUMR010000013.1 coordinate 87,009, forward strand.
GAGGAGGACTACGAGAAGGCGTCCGAGCTGATGAAGCAGGAGTTGATCCAGGGCGCGAAGAGCATCCTCCGGTTGTCCCAGATGGACCTGGTGAGCGCGTGGAAGAAGAAGTGGTCCTCCCACGTCGTCTGCCACTGGATCATGGACGCGCTGCTCAAGAACGAGAAGCTGGTCGTCCAGGTCGTGGTTTCCCCCCTGGACGCCGGCGCGGGCGCGGAGGGCGACCAATATTCGTTCGGCTCGGGCGCGTGTCGCACGTTCGAGTTGTTCCAGTACTACGCGACGCATGCCGTGGACACTGACACCCGGCTGCCAGATGCGGACGTGCGGGAGCGTGCGTTGGAGCGACTGCACATCGCGCCGCTCTATTTCACGGACAAGGTCCCCGAGGAGAGCACCACCGAAGGTGAGACCTATTTCTGGCCCAAGCTCACGGAGGAGGGAAAGACGGCGACCCTGAAACAACCCTCGCTCGCCACGGTGCCACCGGTCAAGGGCGTCATCGGGAGCGCACAGGAGTCGGTGAAGAAGGCCAGCGGCGCCTTCTATCCCAAGGTTCCGTCCGCGCCGGGCAATCACGCGAAAATCATGATTGTCGACGACGAGTCGTATGTCGTCGGGTCCGACAATCTCTATCCAGGCTTCCTCTCCGAGTTCAACTACCTGGTGGAGGGCGCGTCCGCCGTGAAGGACATGCTTGAGTCGTATTGGGAGCCCCTGTGGGACTACTCGGGACTGCACTGTGTCAATCCCCTGTGCGAAGGGGGTTGCAAGACGCGTCCTGAGAAGCCCAAGCCCAAGCTGCCCTCGTTGCTGGGGCCCCGACTCGGCCTCTACTCGTCGCTGCTCGGTGGCAGAGGAGGCAATCCCTTGCTCCTGGCGGGCCTGATGTCGACGCCTCTCTTCGGCACGACAGGCTTGAGCGGCTTCAGTGGAGGGGGTGGCCTGGGCATCTTTCCGCCGCTCTTGAGCAACGACAACCGGGGCAAGGTCAAACGGGTGAAGGTGTCCCAGACCGAGAACCTCGACACCCTCCTCCAGCAGGACGACGAGGCCGCGAAGGTGGGAGTGGTGGAGCGGCAGCTCGCCAAGGAGTCGGTGCCGTCGAGTTCGGAGCCCTCCTCGCCGAAGGCCCAGAAGAAGAAGGACCCGGACGTCCATTCGAACGGCGACAAAATCGAGGACGAGCACTACTACACGGATCGCCAGATCCTCCGACTCATGGAGCACTACATCGGGCACATGCCCAATGTGGTCGTGCGCCCCGGGCTCGGCGCCTACCAGCTCCGTCGCCTGGGGCCCGACGCGTTTGACGATGCCCTCCAGGGCATGGCCGAAGATCGCGAGCCCCGCATCATCGTCCAGCCCTACAACGTCAACGGCAACCACTGGGGGTTGATCTACATCAAGGCGGCTCCGTCACCGTTCGGAGGCAGGGCCCAGGCCCGCGTGCTCTACATCGACCCGCTCAACCCGAGCAGCGTGCCGAACCTTGGGCCCCTGCGACGCGCGTTCCCGGACCTGGAAGTCGAGCGGTGCGACATCCCCTATCAGAATGACAATCACGGTGGTGGCTTTGGGGGACAGCACAGCTGCGGCCCCTGGATTGTCCACCTGTCGCGGTGCCTCGTGCACTCCGGGAACGCCCTGCCCCTCCCCGCTCCGAACCCCCGCACGGCCGCAATCAAGCTCCGCGAGGAGCACCAGAAGGCCCTGAATGGTCTGAACCAGGGTGGCAGCGACTTCCTCTGAGTCGAGGACGACGTCTCTGGCCGCGCGGCCGCCTCGGAGGGGGCTCCGCCGCGCGGCCCGGGGCCCCTCGCGCGAGCGGGCCGGGTCTCAACGTCCTGGGTGAAGCACCCGAGTCCCCCGGAGCCGAAGCAGCCGGGCCCAGCCGCCCTCTTTCATGGTGAAGGCCTCGCCCGTCCATTCCCCCAGCACGAAGGGCTTCCGCACGCGGCTGCAACATGAACTCCCAGGGATGGGCTCTGCCCACAGCTGCGCGCCCTTCAACCGGAGGAAGTGGTTGTAGACCGGGCTGTGCCGAGGCTTGCCCGTCTCAGGAACACCTCCGGTGACGATGAGCACGTCCTCCTTCTGTCCCTCCACGAGGAACCGGCCCTTCGCCAGCCTCGGGCGCCCCTCCGCCAGCGTGATGACCTCCGCGAAGCGCAGATAGTCGAAACCCAGGAGGCTGTAACCCGTCAGCAGATACTCCTGGGGGTTGCCAGGAATCGGGGTGAGTCCGTCCAGGATGGCGTCGAGCTGGAGCTCCTCCAGCGACCTGTCGAGAGCGAATCCGAATTTTCCCTCGGGTGTGAGCCATTGGAGGTACGCGCGGCCTCTCTCCAGTTCGTCCTTCAGGCCTCGCGCGGCGCGCCGCAGGGTCCAGGACCGCAGGCGTCCGTCAGGCGAGGTGACTGTCTCCGCGCACCCGAGGGTCTCCGACTGGAACACCCCTCGGTCGTACCTGGCCATTCGCCGAAGCGCCTGGATGGCTTTGTCCTTCGTCTTCGGCACGCGGACCTTCATCGACGAGGACCGACGCAGGAGGCGCTCGAAGTCCCCCAGGCCACAGCTCGCCAGCTCCAGCTCCGCGAAGGCGACGGCGGCCTTCGGGCAAAACTCACCGAGCACAGACAGGTCCGTCACGCTGGAGATGAGCTTCTGGCAGGGACGGGAGGCCCCTCCCGCATCGGGGGGCGCGGGACAATGGACCCAGACCCAGTTCTGGTTCCCGTGGGTGCCCGACCATCTCCCGATGTCCACGCAGGCGCCGCCATCCGCGGTGCTGAAGACGGGCGCCTGGGGTCCCCTGAGAATCGCCTCGGACAGGTCGAGGGCGGGGTCCACCTGCCACCCCTCGGTGACGTCGGAGAAGGAGGAGACCTCTCCGATATCGGGCCCCTCGGACGGCGACGTGCTCAGCAGTACCAGCAGGACCTGAGGCCACATGGTGCGCTCCGTTGCAGGACCCGGCCCTTCTTGTCGAGCGCCACGATTGCCCCGTCTCCATTCGTATCCTCGCGGGCCTGACATCCCATCAGCCACCTCCCGAAGCGATGCGCCGTTCCAAACGGTCCGCTCGGAGCGGGCGAGGGAGGCTCCTCGACAGCCGCGGCAGCCTTCTTCCCGGCCAAGGTCGATGGCGAGGTCGCGCAAGCGGAGAGCATCAGCAACAGGAGCAGGATTGGGCGCATGGCGGGGGCAGGATACGTGGGGCGGTGTTTGACGCCGAAGCCGCGTGGACGGTTCCAGTCCTTCTGGATGGAGCGCGTCCTCTCGAAACGCATGCGCGTCTCCCACGCACGCACACCGGGCCTCCTCCGGGAGGCCGTGCCTCCTCGCCGCGAGACCACCGGGGACATGCCCGAGCAAGGCACGTCACGTGCAGTCTGGATGATTCATGGTGAACCGATTGAATCCGGGCACGCACCACACCGTGCGCGAGGGGGAGAGCGTCGAAAGCATTGCCTACGAATCCGGGCACGTGGGCAGGACGCTCTGGAATCACGCCGAGAATGAGCCCCTCCGGAAGGAGGGGCGTGACCCCAACGCGCTTGCGGCGGGAGACGTGCTCTACATCCCTCCGTTCCGCGAGAAGAAGGTCACCGTCAGGACCGGGGCCGTGCACAAGTTCACCCGCCGGGGCGTGCCCTCGGTGCTGCGATTTCTTCCCCTCGTCTTTGGCCAACCGATGCCTCGCACGCCCTTCACCGTCGTGGTGGAGGGAAAGGAGCTCCAGGGAAAGACCACGGACCGGGGGCTCGTGGAGTGTTTCATCCGCCCTGATGCGCCCCGCGCCACGGTATACCTGGGCGAGGAGCCCTTCCTGCTCACCTATGAGCTGGACCTGAGGATGCTCGCGCCCGTGGAGACTCCCCATGGGACGCTCACCCGCCTGCGCAACCTGGGCCTTCATGACGGCCCCATCGACAACCCTCCCGCGGACGTGTTGGAGGGAGCGCTGCGCCGCTTCCAGGAGCAGCAGGGACTTCCCACCACGGGTGAGCTGGACGCACGCACCCGCGAGACACTCCTCGCGCGCCACGGGCGCTGAGCCCCCACCGAGACCCTCTCCATGATTCAAATCTCAGCGGCCCAGAAGGGCCCCCCACCCGCGAAGCTGGTGGAGACCGCGAAGCAGGCCGCCGCGTGGCTGCTCGAATACAATCAGTTCGCGAGCACCGGACTCTCCGCGAGCCAGATCTCGAAAAACCAGGAGGAGTACCTCGCGAAACTGGAGATCAGCTCGAAGAGCTATGCGCCCAATGAGGTCAAGGCCCAGCTCGTCGCCTGTCACTACGGGAAGTGCGCGTATTGCGAGACGCGCATCATCCACAGCCACTACGGCGACGTGGAGCACTTCCGTCCCAAGAAGGGCGTCACCTTCTTCGACAAGACAGGCAAGATGGCGACCATCGCCGACGCGTATTTCTGGCGCGCCTTCGATTGGAACAACCTCTTCCTCTCCTGTGGCGTCTGCAACGAGCAGTACAAGAAGAACTATTTCGGCCTCTTGCCCAGCCTCACCGCCACCGCCGCCGAGCAACAGTACCTGGGCGTGGGCCCCCTGAAGGTTCCCACCGTCGCGGAGAAGCGACAGAGCCCCGCGAATCCCAACCTCCTCGAGCAGGCCATCCTCATCGACCCTGGAGTCGACGAACCGCGCGCCCTCATCCGCTTCGATGTTCGCAACGGGCAGGCCATGCCCAGCCCGATCATCAATCTGCTCCAGGGCGACAAGGCGCTCGCCTACGGTCGCACGGCCAAGACCATCGAGGTCCTGGGATTGAATCGGCCGGCGCTCGTCGAGGCGCGCGCCCGGCACCTCCTGAGCCTGCACCTGCTCCTGATACCCATCCTCGGCGACCTGCCGGCACTCCAGCAGTTCGTCCAGTTCGGAGCCCTGTGCGACAAGCAGAAGGACACCCTGGTTCCTCGCTCAGACCCGCTCGCCAACGTGCTCGCGCAGGCCGCGACGGCCGCCGGGAGCAACAAGGCCAGCAAGGAGGCCGTGCTGGCCTTCGGCAGGCTCGTCGCGAGCATCCAGCCCTGGGCTGAGTACACGGCGCTCTCCCTGGATGCCATCGTCACCTGGAGCATCCAGGAGTTCGAGCGCGTGCGCGCCGCGGTGACCCTGCAAGCCACGACGCAAGCCTCGGGAGGGAGCGCGAACATCGGCGCCACCCACAGCCTGGCGCCTCGGCTTCCGGCGAGCCTGTCCACGACGCTCGAAGGACAGACGCAGGACTACCGCCAGATCGTCGCGCACTACTGCAAGGACCGCTGGACCGTGGGAACCGAGGAGAAGGCGGACCAGAGCGCCATGCGGGTGGCGCTGCACGGCGAGTTGAACACGCTCATCGAGGACTACGAGGCGGCATGGAAGGAGGTCCACCACCGCGCCAAGGCCTTCAAGACCCAAGAGGCCGTGATGCGGCATGGCTTCCTCAAGGAGGAGGTGGAGAACTACCAGGAGCAGTTCGCCCGGGGCATCGAGGACGCAAGCGAGGAGCCGCTCCTGCTGGCCTGCCTCCAGAAGGTGACGGAGTCGCTCACCCCCCTCTTCAAGGAACTGCTCGCCTCCACGGACCTCGCCACGGCCCTCAAGCTCGTCACGCAGGGAAGCAAGCTGCTCCGAGTGGACATCCCGGCGTTCTATGCGCTTTGCATCAAGGACGCGGACACGAAGAAGGCGCACAGCGACCCCATGGCCCATTGGCTGAAGATGCATTCCTTCTTCGTCGAGCGGGTGGACCACACGCTCGGGAAGGCGCACATCTCCACCTTCGTGAAAGACTTCATGGAAGAAGCCCACGACAACTTCGTCGAGCTCTACAACCGCTTCACGGATGTGGTGGTGAGGTATCGGCTCAACAGCCTCTACAACAAGACGGTGGAGACCCGCGCGAATCCATTGAAGCAAGCCATTCAAGCCATGATTCAGCACGTCAGGGACCACGTGGCGGGCAAACCCACGCCCACCCACGCCCCGCTCGTGGCCATTTCCCTCATCCGAATCGTTGGCTAGCGCCGAGCGTCCACGGGGGCGGCGCCAGGGATGGAGCGGCGCGGCATGGGGCGCTCCTGAAGGCGCCCTCGGACGCCCGGGAGAATCCGTCACCGAGGCGGTGTAGAGGGGAGTCCACCCCACCGTGGCCTCGAGTCACGGCCGCCGTCTGAACAAAAGACAGTCAGGTGTGGAGGGGAGTCCACCCCTCATTCTCGCGAAATGACAGACATTTCCTCTCGTGCCTTGTCACGTCGCCTGATGCTACTGTCGCATGTATGCACTGGCACCTGCACTTGAAGAGCGCGGCCCTCGCGGTCGTGCTGTTCGCGATGTCCGGGCTCGTCGTGCCCGACGCGCACGCGCAGCAATGTGGACCCGGGCCGACCTCGCCGGTCGATCCACCCGAGGACCAGATGAGCGACACGCGCCTGCTGCGGCGCATCGTGCTCGGACTCACGGGGACGACTCCGACCCTGGAGCAGTACGAGTCCATGGCGGCCGCGGCCTCGCCCGAGGCGCGGGCCTCGCTGCTCCGCGCGACGCTCGACGAGGTGCTCGCCTCTCCGAAGTTCTATGAGCGGATGCTGCGCTTCGGACACGAGTGGATCGCCGTGGGCGCCTACACCACGGGCGCCACGGGCGACGCGTACCAGGGCGACATGTCCGGACACCTGCACCGGTGCGCCGACAACACCCTGCACCCGGGCGCGCTCTACGCGGTGAACGAGTTCGCCTCGGGGGACCCGGGCCAGCAGTGCTCCGACAAGGACGGTGGCGGGAACCCCGCCGTGCCGGAAGCGCGCACCGTCGAGCCCTGGTGGGCGCCAGGCACCACGGTCCAGGTGCTGGGCAAGGCGGGCTCCGACATCAAGCAGGTCGTCGACACCACCACCGGGAAGACCTGGGACTGTGGCATCGCGAGCGGCGGCTACTACGACCCCGGGCTGCCTCGGGGCTGTGGATGCGGACCGAATCTGATGTGGTGCTCGCCGCTCGCCGGCCTGGGCTCCGCGAGCACCTCCACCCTCAATGGACAGCGCCGCCACCCCTACGAGGAGCCCGCGCGCCTGTTCGCGCACCTGGCGTGGCATGACCGGCCGCTCTCGGACCTGGTCGTCGGCAACTACTCGGTCGGAACCAACTGGCTGCGCGCGCTGTACATCCGCTTCGGCCGGCAGATGGGCAGCGACGTGGTGGACCAGAACAGCACGTGGTGGCGGCCGGACGTGGGCAATGCCCCGCGCGACCCGATGCACCCGACGCCGGATGATCCGCAGGCGTGGCGGGAGTTCGTGGTGGAGGAGCTGGAGCCCTACCACCTCTCGCTCACCCCCGACAAAACCCGCTCCGGCAGCATGGACCGCACCTATCGCTTCGACCCGCGCAAGACGAAGGACGCGCCCCTGGGCCTGCCCGCCGCCGGGGTGCTCACCATGATGGGGTCCATGTCGTCGTTTCCGCGCGAGCGCGTCCGGGCCGCGCGTTTCCTGGAGATCTTCGCCTGCCAGAACTTCTCGCCGCCTCCCGCGGACGTGCACTTCCCGCCGCTGGAGATAGACCCGGCGACGGGCGGAACGTGCCTGCACTGCCACAAGACGCTGGACCCCGCGGCCATCGCGTTCAAGCGCTGGGACTTCACGCCGTTCCCGAGCTACTACGTTCCGTGGCCCTTCATCGGGGGCATTGGCAACCAGCGCATCACCGCGGAGTGGCTGTCCGGGAAGTATCCGCACATCGGCAATGCGCCGGGCCTGCGCTGGAAGAACGCCTTCGCGCCCAACACGGTGCTGACCCCCGTCACTCCGGAGGAGCTCACGGCGAATCCGGAAGCGGTGCTGCTCGACACGATGCCGGAGTCGTACACGCTGCTGGGCGAACATGGCGATGGGACCATGGGCCCGTTGGGCTTCGGCAAGCTGTTGGTGCGCTCCGGTGAGTTCGACCGCTGCGCGGCGCGCAAGCTCTACGCGATGTTCATTGGCCGGGAGCTGAATCCGGCCACGGAGAAGGGCTTCATCGACAAGCTCGCGCGGGAGTTCGTCGCGGGGGAGCGCAAGCTGCGGCCCTTCATCCGCCATCTCTTCGAACAGTCCGAGCTGCGGAGGGGCCTGTGATGCGCACACTGCGTTCGTTGCTGGGGCCCGTCGCGCTCGCATTCGGCCTGGGGGCTTGTTTCGGGGATGTCTCGCACCCACAGGGGGGCGATGGCACGCCGGACGGGGGCGACACCTGCGCCGCGTCGAGCGACAACGACGCGGTCCGCCTCGCGCTCGCTCCCGCGTGTGAGGGTTGCCACGTCAACGGCAACAAGCCCTTCTTCGCCTCGCTCGCCGCGTTCGAGAGCGGGCTCGTCTACAACGAGCGGTTCGTGAAGCGCGGAGACCCGGAGGGCAGCGTCCTGGTCCAGATGCTCAAGGGCACCGCGCCTGGCAGCTACGCCCAGATGCCTCCGGGCCAGCCCTACGAGCAGCTCGTCGCCAACGGCCGCGTCACGATGACCATCTCCCAGGTGGAGGCGTGGATTCGCGACCTGAAGGCGCCCCCCGCGCAATTGGAGACGCCGTCACCCGAGGAGTTCCGCGTCCGCCGGCTGTCCGCCGAGGAGATGGTGGTGAGCCTGATGGACCAGCTCGGGCTCACGCTCGAGGACTTCGTCAGCACGAGCAACCCCGACTGGCGCAACCGGGCGTACGTCGTGAACTGGGGCAAGTTCTTCATCTGGCCTGGTGACTGGTCTCCCGGCATCTCGGGCGAGTACGTCTCCGACCTGCGCACCGTCGAGCGGTTCGAGGCGCTCGGAGGCGGCAACTCCCTGGCGTACCGCAAGAAGGACACGACCTTCGGCCCCTCCGCCGGACAGGCCCTGGTCCAGGTGTCCCAGGCCTGGTGTGGGCGCGCGGTGGACAAGCCCAACAACAAGGCGGTGCTGCGCTTCGTGACGCTCGCGGACACGTCCACGAAGAACCCGGACGCGGTGCAGAAGAACCTGCGCAACCTCTATCTGCGCATGCTGGGCCAGCCGCCCGACGACGCGGAGCTGAAGGCGCTGTACGAGCAGGTCTACCTCCCGCTCGAAGCGCAGAGCGCGCGCCTGGCCTGGGTTGGCACGTGCGCGGCGCTCATCCGTCACCCGCTGTGGATCACCTACTGAGCCGAGGACGCCATGCCGAACACTTCTCGACGCACGTTGCTCAAGTGGGCCCTCGGAGCCGGTCAGTTCGCCCTCCTCGACCGCGCGGGGCTCCTCGGCTCTGGCCTCGCGCACGCCGCGGACGCCGACGTCCCTTCACGACTGGTGGTGCTCTACGTCCCGGGCGGCTTCCGTCCGGCGTATTGCTTCACGCCGATGGAGGATTCGGAGATTCCGCTCTGCGTCCCGGGGTCCTCCAACTTCAGCAGCGAGCCGGTCTTCTACGACGCGAGCAAGGTGGTGAACCTGGCGCCCGCCAACGGCGCGTACAAGCCGTTGCGGACGTGGCAGTCCTGGAATCCGCAGGACCCGGCGGCGCGCGGTACCTTCAGCCCGCTCATGTACGGCTACCAGCACTTCGCGCTGCATGAGCAGTTGAGCGTGCTGCATGGCATCGACCAGGGGACCAATGACCATGCGAGCGCCTTCATCTCCGCGATGTGCGGCGTCGCGGGCGCGGACTATCGGGCGCCAGCGATGCACTCGGTCATCGCGAACCACCTGTATGCGCGGCACCGGGAGACCCGGCCGCTGCCGTTCGTGGTGGTCGCTGGAGACCGGGGCGTTCCCTCTGGCATGGGGTTGCCCTCGCACGCCTCGCCGGTCGGTGTGCCGTCCATCGATGCGCTCAAGCCGATGCTCTCCGGAAAGGCCGCGGACAACGCCTGGTGGTCGGGGCTGGAGGCGCGCACCGAGGGCGCGGAGCTGGATGCACGGGGCACGCCCACCGGGGCCCAACTGAAGACGACGACGGTGGAGCGCTACTCCCTGGCGCGTGCGCAGCCGCTCCTGGGCCGCTCGACGGCGAAGGTGGACAACTATCTGGAGGGCCTGCATGGCTCGCTGTCGTCCGTCTCCCGCGTGCTGGCGACGGACGTGGTGTCCCTGCTGGAGGGCACCAAGGGCATCGACACGCTGAAGACGAACCGGCCCGCGTACCTGTCGAGCTACCTGAACGAGACGTTCACCTACACGTTCGGCAACGCGAACTTCCATCTCACCGGGTTGGACCCGCGCATGGACATGGCGCTGCGGCTGCTCAAGTCGGACCTGTGCACGTCAGTGCATGTCTCGCTGCGCATGGACTTCGACACGCACAGCGGCGCGGGCCATGCCTTCAGTTGCGCGCATGGTCGCGGGCTGATGGATTGTGTCGCGCGCTTCCTGGGCGAGATGAAGGCCACGCCCGCTCCGGGCAAGCCGGGCAAGACGCTGCTCGATGACACCCTGGTGTTGGTGATGAGCGAGTTCGGCCGGAGCTGGGCTTCCCGCGCGAATGACGGCAGCTACAACCTGCCGGATGACCACCACCCCTACACCTCGGTCTTCTTCGCGGGGGGAAACGTGGCCGCGAACCGGCAGGTGGGCACGTACACGACGCGCGGGCTCGGCGTCCCGGTGGACATCATCGAGGAGACGGGGCAGACCCAGAAGCGCGTCCCCCGGTCCGCGGACGTCGTCACCACCGCGCTGCGCATCATGGGCATGGAGCCGAACGAGTTCTTCATCCCCGGTGGCTACGGCGAGGTCGTGGGACTCCGGAAGGGGTAGCGGCTGGCCTGCCGCGTCATCCCCTCGATGCGACATCAAGGCGTATGCTAGGGCGCACTCATGCGCGCGCTTCTGATGCTGTCAGTGAGCCTCACCCTTGCATGTCAGACCTCGCCCTCGGTTGCCCCTTCAGAAAGGCGCACGGCTTCCCCTCGACTTGAAATCATCCTGGCAAACGACTCCGTGCCTGAGCAGAAGACACGCGAGCAACTCCGCCGCTTGATGGAGAGGTTCGAGGTCGACCCGTGGATTTATACGACCGCGGTTCGAATCGATGAGAGGTCCATTCCGCACAGCCACCCCGTGTTGACGCTTCACGCGCGACACCTCGGCAATGACATGCATCTGCTCTCGACCTTCGTGCACGAGCAGATGCACTGGTTCCTCGACGCGAACAAAACGAAGACCGAGCGGGCGATGGCCGCCCTGCACTCGCTGTATCCGACCCTCCCGACAGGCTTCCCCGAGGGAGCCGAGGAGGTGGAGTCGTCCTATCTCCACGTCCTCGTCAATTACCTGGAGTACGCCGCCCTCCAGCGCGTCACCGGGAAGGAAGCAGCGAGGAGCGTGTTCGACTTCTGGGCGAACGACCACTACCGGGCGCTCTACCGCATCGTCCTGAAGGATGAGGCGCGAATTCGTGAGGTCGTGGCTCAGCACGGCTTGATGCCTGAAGGCCTTTGACCCGGCGACGGCTCCGCCCCCATCTCCACTTTCTCGTCAGGGTGAATACGTTGCCGGTTGTAGAAGCCCTCGACGGACACCGTATCCGCCTCTTCGTCAGTGTCCACCGAAGCAGGGACTCTCTCACTGCGCCTCGTCCCAGTATCAGGGCGCTCGATGCCTGCGAGCGCGGAACGCGCAAGGTCCAGGGCGCGCTTCATCGCCCCACTCAACAAGCCGTACGTCAATCGCGGTGGGCGTTGCTTTCCTGCTGGCGCGACTCGGCGTGCTGCCGCGCCCGCTTCTCCACCGCGCGGAACGTGTCCTCCACCGCGTCCTTCTGGCCCATGCGCGCCAGGAAGCCAGGGATGGAGCCGGCCGGGTCCACGGTGAAGCGATACACGGCATGGGACTTGTCCTCGCCACGAGGCTCCACGCGCCAGCTTCCTTCATTGAGCCGGATGCGCACCGTGCCACGCCGCTGGGGAATGGCGTCCGGCTCCGCCTGCCACCTCTGCGCGAACACGCCCGAGCCGTCCTCCACCAGCTTGGACTCCAGCACCACGTTGCTGATGTAGTCCCGCGCGGACACCACCGGCAGGTCCAGCCTCGTGTAGGTGAGCTGCCCCTCGTCCGGCAGCTCCTTCAAGAGGCGGGACTCCTTCACGTACGGCATCCAGTGCCGGTAGGCGTCCACATCCCGCAACACCGCCTGTACGTCCGCGGCGCTCGCGGCCAGCTCGCCCTCCGCCCAGACGTCCTTGGCCTGAGTCCCCGGCCGAGCCCGGACCTTCACCACGTATGGCTTCTCCGCCACCGTGCTCCAGCCCTCCGCCGCCTGGGACGTCCCCGCGGCGAACCCCAGCGCACAGGCGGCAAGTGCCGCTCCACCCCACAGCATCTTCATGCGTTCTTCCTGGGCGACTCGGGCCCGGTGCGTCTTCACGTCCGCTTCCGACACACGAGAGCCCCGGCGAATTCGCGGAGGCACACCCGGTCAGGGGGCAGGGCAGCCTCCAAGCTGCCAGCCATGACGGCTCGGCAGCGCCATGCGAGCAGCCACGAGGCCCCGCGGCCCTCGACAGCGCTCGAATTCCTCCGAGTGGAGGCGCCAACCCAACCCATCCCATCCGAACCGATTTAGAGTCACGAGGACGCGCGAGGGTCGCCGCGCGGCACTTGGGGGCACGTGCCATGAAGCAGATTGAGCAACACCTCGCGGAGGGTTCCTTCCAGGAAGCACTCCAGTTGATTGACGCGGAGTTGTCGAAGGCCCCCTCGGGCGAGCGGCTGCTGATGGCGTTCAACGTGAGGGTGCGCCTGGAGGACTATGACGGGGCCCTGCGCGCGCTCGAGGAGTTGGAGAAGCTGGAGCCTGAAGTCTCCGAAGGGGTGACCTTCCTCCACCACTGTGCCGAGCTCGAACGCCTGCACTCGCTGCGAAGGAAGGACGCCGAGCGGGCCAAGGAGCGCGGGGCGCTGCAGGCACCACAGCCCTTCTCACGTGCCTACCTCCAGGCGGCGGTGAGCCATGCGAAGGGCGAGTTCTCCGACGCGGCCCGTGCCCTGGAAGAGGGCGCGCGCTCGGCCCCCAAGACCTCCGGAATGCTGACGCGGACCAATGGCGTCCGGGTGCGCTTCTCCGATTTGACCGACTCGGATGAGCTGACGGGGCCGCACCTGCCCTGCTTCCAGGGTGGCACCGTGCTGGACGTGCCCTTCAGCGAGCTTCGCTCCATCCAATTCGAAAAGCCGCAAAGCTCGATGGATGTCGTCTGGCTGCCGGCCCAGTTCCAGACGCTCGACGGCCGCGAGGTCGAAACCCGCGTGCCTTCGCTGTACCCCGGGTCAGGCCTGCATGACCACGCGCCCATCCGCCTGGGGGAAATGACCGCGTGGCATCACGACCCCCACGGGTATGCCGTTGCGTTCGGCCAGCGAGACTTCAAGCTGACAGATGAGGATGGCGGCATGGGGATGGTCGGGCTCCTTCAGGTGGCCCGGATCGACTTCGATGATGCGAGCAGGCCCATGAGCGGAAAGCCGCAACCCCAGGCGAAGAAATCCTTCTGGTCGAAACTCTTCGGCTGAGTCGGGACCTCGGTGCGGGCGAATGCCTGTCAATGACGGGCCTTCCCATGCCAACGCAAGGCTGTCAGGCTCGACCTCGTGGACCTCTTCACGAACATGCCCGAGTTGTTCCCACTCATGCGCGGCGGCGGCGCATTCCTTGTCGCCATCGGGCTCGGCATCCTCGTCGGGTCCTTCGGTCGCGGCAGATGGCCTTTCGGCGGGCTCCTCGCGGGCGCGGCCATTGGCATCCTGATCATGGCCGTCGGTGGTGCCACCCGCCTCATCTTCGACGAGGGTGTGCGCACGCCCATCTGGCAGTGGGCCGTGCTCGGCATCGCCATGCTCGTCGAGGTCTACCTCGTCAGCGTCGTCGCACAGAAGTTCCCCGACACCGAGTCACGTCCCTTCTGGATGTGGCTGCTCTTCGTCGTCGGCGCCCACTTCCTCATCCTCGGGCCCAGCCACGGTCCCATCTGTGCCTTGCTCGCGGTCCTCTGCATGACGAACGCCTGGATCGGGCTTCGCGCGACCACCGTCGACCTCCGCGTGTCCTGGGCGATCGACGGGATGCTCAAAATCGGCGCGGGCGTGCTGATGGTCGCGGTCAGTTACAGATTCGTTTGATCCAGACGACAGGCACGATGTGTCGGGGCGCCCCAGGTGACTCGACGAAGCACCCGGGGCTGAGCCGGGTCAGAGGTCCAGGTACCAGAGCTGGTTGTCCGCCGCCCTGTCGCGCTTCATGGGGTAGGTGATGAGCCGCCCCGAGCCATCCGCCCTGCCCCCCTCGATGTCGAGCACGTGGCCGTTGAGCTGGCTCTGGATGTAGTAGGTGCCGCGGACGCGACCGGGCACCAACTGCCACACCTGATGGGGCTGTCCGTGGGCCTCCCAGGTGACCACGCGTGTTCCCGAGGCCTTGTTGGCGCCCTCCACGTCGAGCACGAGTCCGTTGAGCCGGCTGCGGATGAGGTAGCCGCCGCGCGTGGGCACCAGCTCCCACTTCTGGTTGTCATTGCCCTCGCGGTTGGACTTGGCCCGATGTGCGACGAGCCCCGCGCCGGGCGAGCGGTTGTTACCCGCGATGTCGATGACGAGCCCCGCGAGCTTGCTGCGGATGAAGGTGCTGCGCTGGGGACGCCCCTCTCCCCGGCCATGGTCCCAGTCCTGTCCGTCGTGGTCTCGGACCGAACGCCCGGGCGGCGGCGGGGGCGGCGCGGGGCGCGCCTCGCCCTGGCACCAGCCCGCGGAACTGCATGTGCGTGCGCCATCGCACTGGGAGGCATCGTGGCAGCGGTTGGGCCCGGGGTGGTTGCGCGACTCATCCCTGCGGTAGTCCGGCCCAGGCCCCGCCGCCGCCGTCAGAGGCAGGAGCAGCAACGCGAGCGCCGCCCATCCCCTCCCCTTCGCGGACGACCGGTTTTCACTCGCACGAACACCCTCGGAGCCACTCCGAACCGCCAACATGGGACTTCTCCTTGTTTTTGAGGTCTCCAGCGGAGGGGCCGCTCTCGCCGCCCGCTCGCCCTGTGTCCTTCATGACGGAGGCCCGGGAACTTCATTCACCTGGCCGGGAGGTACGTGCACTCGGCACCCTTCCTCACGAGGTCGCCACCTCCCACGGGCACGGGTGCCCTTGCGGTACTGTGCGCCGCACAGTACTGTGCTCCACATGGGTCAGGCGGAGTCGTTCAGCAAGCTGGAACTCGAGCTGCGCCGTGGAGTGGTGGTGTTGGCCACCCTGTCGCAGCTGAGAGCACCTCGCTACGGGTACGAGCTGCGACAGGCATTGGCGGACAAGGGAATGCCGATTGAAGAGGGCACGCTGTACCCCTTGCTGCGGCGCCTGGAGACGCAGGGTGTCCTGCAGAGCGAGTGGAGGATCGAAGACGGGCCACCGCGGCGCTACTACGCGCTGAACGCGGACGGCCGGAAGCTGCTCAAGAAGCTCACCGACGCCTGGCAGGGCATGAATGACGCCATGGAGAAACTCCTGGAGGAGGGGCAATGAACGCGAATGACGTGCTTGAGTCCTACATCACCGATGTCGCCGTGCGATTGCCACGCAAGCAACGCGACGATGTGGCGTTCGAACTGCGTGCATTGCTCACCGAGGAGCTTCAGGCCAGGGCCCTGGCGGATGGACGCGACGCCGATGCGGCCATGGCCACGGAGCTGCTGCATTCCTTCGGCCATCCGGAGGTCGTGGCGGCGCGCTACCGCCCCCCACTGACCATCATCGACCCAGCGGATGCGCGCGGCTTCCTGCGCGCGACCGTCATCGGACTGGCCCTCATCTGGTGCGCCGGCCTGCTGACGCATCTGTGGCAACCCCTCCAGACTGGAAGGGACGTGCCCCAGGCGCTCGGTCAGTGGTGGGTGCACACGGTGGTGGGGTCCTTGTGGTGGCCTGGATTGCTGGTCGTGGGCTACGGCGGCGCTGCCTGGGTCCGCCGCCGGTGGCCTGACACGTCGAAGTGGAAGCCGCGTGCGGAGGATCGAATCCAGGGAGGCCGCGCGGCCATGGTCCTGGGCATCGTCGGCGTCCTGAGTGGAGTGTTCGTGCTCCTCGAGCCGACCTGGGTGCTGGACGTCTGCTTCGGGGGCCGGGCAGCTCCCGCGGCGTACGAGGCGCTCACCTACGCCGAAGGTTTCCGTCAGCGCCAGGCGCCCTGGTTGCTCGTGCTCCTCCTGATCAATGTTCCCATGTGGCTCGCCGTCATCGTGAGCGGGCGGTGGTCCACGGGCATGCGGCGCCTTGAGACGGGACTGAGTTTGCTCACGTGCGCGGTGATGGCATGGACCGTCCTGGATGGCCCGGTCTTCCGCACGGAGGTCAGCGACCGGACGGTCCGGTTCTGCCTGGTCCTCATCATCGCCTCCGTGCTGCTCCACTATGGCATCCGGATGTTCCGGACCGTTCGCCCAGCTCCATCCCTCCGCGGCATGCAGGGATGACGACGTACAGGGTGGAAATGACCCTGCCTCTACAACGTCTGTCATGGCGCATAGGCTGCGCATCGCCGCGCGCGTGACGTGACTCGGTCCTCCTCGACTTGGCGTCTGTCGTTGCCCGGGGTTCCCGCCCGCCCTCGGTCATCTCGTCGTCAGGAACGGAGGCGCCTTCCCCTGGAGGGCGCCCCTTCAGAGGGACATGCATGAAGAGCAGTTCGACAAGCGCCGGCCGGCTCGGGTGGCTCGCGGTGTGTGTGTGGTTCGCGTGGGGCACGGGGTGCTCGGCGGGCCCCACCGAAGAGGGACGCGAGTGGGACGAGCGTCCCGGGGTCGTCCACTCCGCGGAGGGGACGTTGGGGCAAGGGACGGTGGCCGCCGGGCGGCTGCACACGCTCGCGCTGCGCTCCGACGGCACGGTGTGGGCCTGGGGCAGCAATACACATGGGCAGTTGGGCAACGGCACCACACGCTCGGCGTCGAGGCCCGCCTGGGTCTGGGGGCTGAATGACGTCGCCGCCGTGGCCACGGGGGAGCTGCACTCGCTGGCCCTGAAGGCGGACGGCACGGTGTGGGCCTGGGGCTTCAACGACCGGGGCCAGTTGGGGGACGGGACGACCACCTCCCGCGCGGTGCCCGTGCGCGTGCCTGGGCTGACGGGCGTGATGGGCATCGCGGCGGGCTTCTCCCACTCGCTGGCGGTGAAGTGGGACGGCACGGTGTGGGCGTGGGGCAACAACGCCACGGGGCAGCTCGGCAATGGGCTGACAGCGAACCAGCCGCTGCCGGCGCAGGTGCAGGGACTCGGTGGGGTGAAGGCCATCGCCGCGGGCAATGCGCACTCCCTCGCATTGAAGTCGGACGGCACGGTGTGGGCCTGGGGAGGAAACGCGGACGGGCAGTTGGGGGATGGCACCACGACGTCGCGCCACGTGCCCGCGCTCGTCGCGGGAGTGGCGGATGTGACGGCCGTCTCGGGCGGGGGCTCACACTCTCTGGCCCTCAAGGTGGATGGCACGTCATGGGCGTGGGGCAGCAACGCCTTCGGTCAGTTGGGGGACGGCACCACGACCTCGCGACACGTGCCCGTGGCCGTCGCCGTGTCCGGCCTGGCCCGCCTCACCGCGGTGGTGGGGGGCGGACAGCACTCCGCGGCCCTGGGTGTGGATGGGACGGTCTGGACGTGGGGTAGCAACACGCGTGCGCAGTTGGGGGATGGCACCACGGTGTCGCGCCTGCTGCCCGTGGCGTTGGGGGGCCTGAGCGGAGTGATGGGAATCACGGCGGGCGGTGGCCAGCACACCGTGGCGATGAAGGCCAATGGAGAGACGTGGGCGTGGGGTGGCAACAGCGAGGGACAGGTGGGCGATGGGAGCACGCTGTTGGCGCTGGTGCCCAAGCGAGTGCTGAGCCTGTCTCGCATCGAGTCCATCTTCGCGGGTGGGTACTACTCGGTGGTGGTCCGGGACGGAGGGACGGTCTGGACCTGGGGTTCGGATCGGCTGGGGGAGTCGGGGGATGACATTCCCACCCTGAGCCCGGTGCCCACGCGCGTGACAGGGCTGACCGGCGTGGTGAGCGTGTGCGGCTCGGGTCATCTGCTGGCCATCAAGGGCGATGGCACCCTGTGGGCCTGGGGCGCCAATGGCGCGGGCCAGCTCGGGGACGGAACCACGGTGTCCCGTACGAGCCCCGTCCAGGTGCCAGGGCTCACCCAGGTGGTCAGCGCGTCGGCGTCGGGCCATTCCCTGGCGGTGAAGTCAGACGGGACGGTGTGGAGCTGGGGAGCCAATTCACAGGGGCAGTTGGGCGATGGGACGTCCACGGCGCGTTCGGTGCCCGCGCAGGTGGCGGGGCTGTCCGGGGTGGTGGCCGTGGCCACGACAAGCAACCGGTCAGTGGCGCTCAAGAGCGATGGCACGGTGTGGTTCTGGGGCTTCGTCGGCAACGTCTATCCGTTGCAGAGGACGCCCGCGCAGTTGGTGGGGCTCACGGGGGTGGTGGCCTTGTCCGGTGGGTATGACCATGTCCTGGCGCTCAAGAGCGACGGCACGGTGTGGGCCTGGGGCTCCAATGGCTCGGGCCAGCTCGGCGATGGCACCATCACGCAGCGGCGCCTGGCCGTCCAGGTGGTGGGGCTGACGGGGGTGGTGGCCGTGGAGTCGGGGAACGACGACTCGGTGGCGCGGAAGGCGGACGGCACGTTCTGGAAGTGGGGCTCGGGTCAGCGGACCCCCGTGAGGGCGGCGTCCCTGGATGGAATGACGACAGTGAGCCTGGGCACCCTGCATACGCTGGGGCTCAAGCCGGATGGGACGCTCTGGGCATGGGGTTCCAACAGCTCTGGCCAGCTCGGGCTCGGCATCGCGACCTACTTCGGTCCGACGACGACGCTGCCTCCCCATCTTCGGGAGGTCACCGTGGGAGATTTCTACTCGTTGGCCGTGAGGAGCGATGGGACGGTGCTGACCTGGGGCGCCAATAGCTCAGGACAGTTGGGTGATGGAACCACGGGGCTTCGAGCCTCGCCGGTGCAGGTGTCGGGGCTCGACGGCGTGGTGGCGGTGGCCGCGGGCAACTCGCACTCGCTGGCGCTGAGGACGGATGGGACGGTGTGGGGCTGGGGCGCCAATCACCTGGGCCAGTTGGGGAATGGGACCACCACCTCGAGTCCGCTGCCGACGCCGGTGGTGGGGCTCGTGAGCGTGAAGGCCATCGCGGCGAACAGCACCCATTCCCTGGCGCTGAAGCAGGATGGGACGGTGTGGAGCTGGGGCTTCAATGGCGCGGGCCAGTTGGGGGATGGGACGCGAACCCAACGGCAACTGCCCGTGCAGGTGCTGGGGATGTCGAGCGTGGTGGCGGTGGCCGCGGGGAACGAGTTCTCCCTCGCGCTGAAGGCGGATGGCACCGTGTGGAGCTGGGGTTACAACCTCGATGGTCAGTTGGGAGATGGCAGCACCACGTTCAGCTCGAGTCCCGTCCAGGTGTCCGGCCTCTCCGGCGCACAGGCGATATCCGCGGGACGCAGCCATTCGCTGGCCAGGAAGGCCGACGGGACGGTGTGGGCCTGGGGCTCCAACCAGAACGGCACCCTGGGGGATGGCGGCACGACGCCGCGACTCGTCGCGGGCCCCGTCGTGGGCCTCACGGGTGTGGTGAGCGTGGCGGCGGGACCGATGTCCGTGGCCATCAAGGCGGATGGGACGCTCTGGGTCTGGGGCACACAGTCCACGGAGGACGGGACGATTTCCCGGCGCTTCGTTCCCGTCCCGATGCCAGGGCCCACGGGCATCGTCGCCGCGTCCGCGCGAAGCGGCCACACCCTGGCGCGAACCGCGGATGGGACGGTGTGGGGCTGGGGCCACAATGCCTATGGCGCCCTGGGCAACGGCATCACCGGAGAGCGGAGCGAGCCCTTCCAGCTCTGGTGAGCGCGGCGGTCCGCCACCCGCGCATGTCTGGAATCAAGTGGTGACTTGAACTCTCGGATGTTCGGCCGGGCCCGCCCTCGAACAACGCACGTTCGAGGGCGGGCCCCTGGCGCTTCGTGACGCGAGCCCCCACCCTCCGAGACCTTGGACGCGCCGTGGGCTACTCGATGGGCGGCGGGCAGGAGTGGGGGCAGTCGTATCCGAAGGTGCAGCTATCGCACGAGAGCGGCGGCATGACGCTGATGGTGAGCGGGAGCGTGCTCTGCCCGAAAGGTTGATTGCCCTGCATGAGTCTCCACTCGAACAGGTAGGTCCCCGTCAGCGGGGGGGCGACGGCGGTGAAGAGGAAGGTGGTGTCCTCGCCAGGGTCCACGACTTCGTAGGGCAGCAGCGGGACTCGGGCCACTCCCCAGACCAGGTTGTCCACCGGGTTCTGGGAGCCGAGCTCGACGGGCGTCTGGGCGCTCCAGCTCTTGGTGCCCCAGTTCTTCATCCGGACGGAGAACTGGAAGCTCTCCCCTGGGGCCATGGTGGCGGGAACCAGGGTCTGCTCCACGAGCTCCGAGGCGAACGAGGGGGACTTCACGTTGACGGAGAGGGTCAGCTCGGGGCCGAACGCCGCGCCGTTTCGCTGCATCCTCCACCGGTAGGTAAAGGCTCCTGGCGTCAGGGGCGCGGTGGGCGTGACGGTGAACGTCTTGTGCTGGCCCAGGAGGATGGCGTCACCCGGAGCGAGCACCAGGCTCTGCGCCCCGTCGAGCGAGACGCCGTGCGTGCCATTGGCCGCGCTCCAGAGCGTGGTGCCGGTGTTGGTGACGGAGACGGAGGCGTTGAAGGGCTGCCCGGCGACCACGGTGGGAATCCTTCCGTTGGAGTCGCGCTGGAGGGCGCCGAGGGCGGGGGTGTCCAGGAAGCCGCCCAGAATCTGTTGGCGGAAAGGGAGGAAGGTTCCCGTCAGCAGATTGGAGAGGAGGAAGCGCGGCTCGTCGGGTGGCGCGGTCGGGTCCGGAACTTCGTTGGTGTGGACGAAGGACGTTTGGATGGGAGGGAAGGTGCCGATGGCGCCTCCCAGGTCCGCGAAGCTGCTGCGGTTGTGGCAGCCGGCACAGGACAGAGCCTGGGCGCGCGAGACGACTTGCTCGGGACTCAGCGGGCTACCGATGCGCTGGAGCTCCGCGGCGATGGCGGTGGCGAAGCGGTTTTCGGGAGGAGCGAAGAGGAACTCGTTGAGGTAGTTGTCCGAGGCGTTGAACGACTCCGAGTCGCTCTCGGCGTCGTTGTAGATATCGGGAACCTCATAGTTGAAGCGGTTGATGTCATCGACCGCGAGGCTCGCCACCTGGGTGATGAAGTACTCGCGGAAGCTCACCGCGAGCGGCTCCGTGTTGAAGATGTTGAAGAAGTCGCCGCGCGGGTTGGCTTTCACGGTGACGGGCACGAAGCGCAGGGTGCAGCCGGTGGGGCCACACTGCCGCTTGAGCTTGAACTCGTGGAGCATCCACGGGGCCGGCGGCCCCTGCTGGATGAACTGGTTGGTGCGAACCTGTCCCTCGCCCAGGGGGTTGTTGCCGTAGTGATTGGCGTGGACGACGGGGACATGGCCGGGGCTGCTGGCCTCCAGGAAGAAGGACTTCACGCGGGCGCGGCGGGCGACGGGGTCCGTGAGGGTGGAGAAGCTCGCCCAGGTCTGGGCGATGGGACGGCAGCCCTCCAGACCCAGCTCGCGGCGGGGGTTGGGAAGGACGGCCTCGAAGATGACCAGGTTGCGGTCGGGGGGCGGGTGGGCGAAGACCATGCGGTATTGGCCGCAGTTGGCGCCGTCGGGAGGGGCCAGGTCGAAGCGGTTGAAGAGGCCAATGAGGTTGTAGCGGTCCAGGACGGACCCGTTGCCGAGGACCGCCTCCCTCCCCTCGGACTGACGGCAGTGATAGGGCGCCCCATTGAGCGTGAAGATGTTGTCGCTGCAGTGCGCTCCGCCTGGGAGGTCGGCTTCACCCGGCGCGGGATTCTGGGTGTCCCAGAGCTGGCGGTAGAGCTGCTCGGCGGTGAAGCCCGTGCTCCCGGCCTGTTGGACCAGTTGGTTCATCACCATCCGGAGGGTGATGGTGGAGACGGTCGCGAAGTCGGTGATGGCGAGCGAGCGGCGCGGGTCGAGCGATGCGGACGTCGTGGAGGGTTGGTCGGCCAGGGGCGTGGTGTGGAGCCCGCCGCGCTCGGAGTGGGGAGACGCCGCGGAGGCGGAGCCCAGGCTCGCGAGGAGCAGGCTGACGCCCGCGAGCCGCGAGGCGGTGAGCCACCGGAAGGTGTGGCGTGAGTGCGGGACGGTGGAACGGGATGGTGGGTGATGCATGGCTGTGGCCTCGGAGACACCGATGTCCACGCGGCATTACGCAAGCAGGCATCAACCTGGTTGATGTGAACCGGCCAGTTCGGCCCGGGGTCCGTGTCCGACGTCGTCCCAGGCTCCTTGCCACGCACCTGATCCGAGCTGCCTGGCGGGTGGCGGGTGAATGGCCGGTCCCCACTCGCTCACATCTCCTCCGGAGCGGACTCCCCTCATCGAGAGGCTCCAGAAGTTTCCAATGCCACTCAGGGGGGAAAGCAATGTTTGGTGCGTTCAGACGTATTGGCGGACTCGTGGCCCTCACAGCGGGGCTCTGCGGGTATGGGGCCTTTGCCCAGGAGCAGCAGCCACAGGCGGAAGCGCCACCGCCCGTGGAGCAAGCGCAGCCGGTGAAGCCACAGGCTGAAGCACCACCGCCCGTGCAGCAGGCACAGCCGGTAGAGCCACAGGCGGAAGCCCCACCGCCCATAGAGCAGGCGGCCCCGATGCCCGAAGCACCCGTCGCCAGTGAGCCCCCGGTAGCGGAAGGCGGTGGTGCCGAGACAGTCCCGGCGGCTCCGCCCGAAGCCGAGTCGCTCCCGAGTCCCATCGATTCAGGGCAGGAAGCCGTGGGAGGCAGTGGCATGGACGCGCAGGCCGTGCCGCAGGAAACGCAGCCCGCCATTCCCGATGATCCGGGCGCGGTGATGGGAGAGCAGACCGCTCCCGTCGTCCCGCAGGAAGCACAGCCCACCATCCCGAACGATTCGGGCCCGGTGATGGGCGAGCAGACCGCTCCCGTAGTCCCCCAGGAGGCGCAGCCCGCCATTCCAGATGATTCGGGAGAGGCGATGGGTGGAAGTGGGTCGGAGCCAGTCGCCCCTGCGGCAGGAGAGGTCGTGGGGGAGATGGACGCTCCGGCGATTCCTCCCGAGCCCGCGCCGAGTCAGGCGGTCCAGGTGTCGCCCGAGCCCGTGGCGCCGGAAGCGACGATGCCCGTCGAGTCCCCTCAGGCCTTCGTGAAGGAAGGACCACCGACCCAGGTGCCTCAATCGCCTACCACCACCTCATCCCAGGCGCCGCGGCCGGCGACACCCATTCCCGCTCCCGCCCAGCCGACGGTGGCGGCGAGTGCGCCAACCGCCATGGCCTCGACGAGTTCGGCCATGACGGCCGCAGGGGGGCCACGGAAGGAATGGCACGTCAGCAAGGCCGGTAACGACAAACAGGCGGGCTCGAAGCAGGCGCCATTCCGCACCATCCGTCGCGCGCTGACCGCAGTCGGTCCCGGGGATGTCATCCGGGTGCAGGCAGGCGAGTACCCAGGGAACATCGTCATCGACGGCCCCGTGCGCGGAGGCCAGCCCGGCGCTCCCATCCGCCTGGTGGGAGAGGGCCGCGTGCGCATCGTCCCTGGCGGCGAGCGCGGCACACTCGTCCAGGTGCGGCGCCCCTACTGGCGCGTCGAAGGCTTCGACGTGGACGTGCGCAAGCAGAAGCGCTTCGCGGTCGCGTTCGAGCGGGACACTCAAGGCTCCGCGTTGCTTCGCTCGACACTGCACGGTGGCGCGCTGGGCGCCGCCGTCAGCACCGCCCTGGGGGCGCGGGGAGTGCTCATCGAGGGCAATCACATCCACGACTTCCGCAAGGCGGGCGGGGGTGACTCGCACGGAGTGGTGGTGCAGGCCACGTCGCGGAACATCACCATTCGCGGGAATGACATCCATGACACCTCGGCGGATGGAGTGCAGTGCCTCAAACCGGACAACCGCAATCAGGCGCCCGCCGACGGGGTGCGCATCGAGAACAACCACCTCCACCACACCCGCGAGAACGCGGTCGACATCAAGACGTGCCGCAACGTCACGGTGGTCGGCAACCGGATGCACGGCTTCCGCAAGTCCCGCTCCTCCGCGGGCGAGGCGGTCGTCGTCCACTACTCGGCCAGCAACGTGCGCGTCGAGAAGAACGGCATCTCCGACGCGGGCCGGGGCATCTCGGTCGGCGGCGTGAAGGAGGGGCCTGACCCGAAGAACATCGTCGTTCGTGGCAATCGCATCAACGGCATCTCCAAGGCCGGAGGCAGTGATGGCACGGGCATCCGCGTGGAGAACGCCCAGGGCGTCCAGATTGAAGGCAACACCGTCGAGGGCACGGCCGGGTACGGAATGATGCTCGGGCTGGGGTCCAACAACGGAGCCCCCAGCAAGGACGTGCTGGTGCAGGGAAATACCGTCCGCACGGCGAACCTCGTGCGCCTCGGCAACAAGCGCCCGGGGCTGCGGATGGACAACAACCGCTACGCGCCCAACGGCAACTTCAAGTCCGAAGGGAAGGAGACGAAGAGCATCAACGACTGGAAGAGTTTGTCCGGCGTGGACAAGGCCTCCAGCCAGCAGTGAGGCATTTCAGCGTTCCTCTGTCGGAGCAACGAAGCCCCCGTGGCACACCGCCATGGGGGCTTTCCCTTGAGGACCGCCCAAAGTGCCATGTCGCAACAGGATTGCGCTTGAGCGTCGGATTCCCTCTTGTCATCCAGGCGCACTCCCAGAGAGACTGAGCCCACTCTCCGGGAGTTCCGCGCATGAAATCCATCTCCAGTCATCCCTGGCGGCACATCCTCACCACGTGTCTCGCGCTCACGCTGGGCGCGCTCACGGCTGCCTGCATGGGGCTGGAGGCGGAAAGCTCGGAGTCCTGGACGCAGCAGGACGAGTTCTTCGAGGGCTCCGCCATGGGCGAAGCGAGCTACAGCGTCCACAACTGTCCGGCCGGCCAGGAGTGGGACGCCACCTGGGGCTGTCAGCCTGCATGGGGCGTGTCCTGCTACTACACGCGCGGCTCGGGCTATGTCGGCTTCGAGCCATTCTGCAGCAAGCTCCCGACGACGTCGCCCATCCCCCACAACACCAAGGTGTGCTCGACCACGCGCGGCGGTGGCTGGTGCGGGACCGAGCCCAACTGCTACTCGTGCCCGGTCCACTGCTCCGTCAACCGAGGCCCTGAGTGGTGCGGCGGCGAGCCCAACTGCTACCTGTGCCCCCTGTCCTGTGAATCCACGCGGGGCCAGAACTGGTGCGGCACGGAGCCGAGCTGCTACGCGTGCGGCCCCTCCTGCTCCAGCACGCGCGGCACGGGCTGGTGTGGCATCGAGCCGAGTTGCTACACCTGCACCAACGGTGGAGGAACCTCCGAGGGAGGCTGAGCACCCCGGAGGCCCAGCGAGGGGCCACGGACCATCGTCCCGTGGCCCTCGGCGAGACCAGACACATCCATACAATCAACAGCGGTCGCCGCGCGCCTCCGGCGTGTCCCGCACCTCGCCACCGAGCAACCTCACGATGAGCGCCACCCGTGAATTGACCTCGAAGCGCCGGTAGATGGATTTCGTGTACTGATTCACGGTGAAGCGGCTGATACCGAGCTGGGCCGCGATTTGCTTGTCACCAAGCCCGGCCAGGAGCAGCTCCAGCGTCTGGCGTTCTCGCCGAGAGAGCCTGATGCCGTAGGCCCCATCCCCCGTGATTCCTGGTGCGCCGAGGAGGGTCCCCCACTCCGTGTGGAACAGGTGGAGCAGCTCGCGGTCCGCGGCATCGAAGGGGTGCCTGCCTCGCCCACGGTAGACCCCGATGCACTGCACCACGCCGGGGAGCCTGGACCACCGACTCGAATACACCGAGTCATCGAGGCCTGACGGGTAGAGGAAGTGCTCGACGTAGGGCGCGTCGTACCAGGTCCTGTCCCCGACGAGTTCCTGCCTCATCGCGGTGATGACGGCGCCCGGATTCGAAGGACGCTCCATCAATGAGCGGATGGCCGGATTGCTGTCGCTCCCCATCCGCTGGAGCGCCTCGAGCGCGGGCAGCGCGCTGCCTTCCCACCCTTCCAGGACGATGGCAGTGAAGCCTCCGTGCCCTCCCGGCCTGAAGTCGCGCTCCAGGACGAAGGCCCCCGCCTCCGCCCCCAGGATGCGGAACACGCCAGAGAGCAGATGCCGCACACGTGTCTGCCGCCCCTCTGTCAGCTCACGCGCCTCATTGACCAGACGAACCAGTGCACGAACCTGAGAACTTCGAAGGTTGCCATCGACCATCGGACCTCCCGAATCGCGCCCCATGGGGGCATCCCTTATTTTAGCGAATTACGAGATTTTCCACTTTAAATCAGGATGGGCCCGCTGAACCTCACAACCCCACTGCAGGAGGAAGGCGCATGAAAAGTCAGCTCAAGCGAATGGCTGCACGAGCCGAAAGGGCTACAACATTCCCCTGCCATTGAGCAGCGCCGGCAACAAGACGGTGCACGTCTCCGCCCATGGCGCCACGTCCTCGAACAACGTGGGCTGCCCCCACCGCTCCGGTTCGAGAGTCCGAAGCCGCCAGTCCGTCCGAGACAGACACACACTCGGAGAGCGCGGCAGTCCGTCCCCAGGAGATGACTCCAGCAGAGGCGGTCTCACGACTGGATTCCCGATTCTTCAACGAGAGGGTGGACCTGGCCTGGAGTCAGGAGGCCACGCGGCGCGCGGAGCGACTTCCCCACGGGGCGCGATTCGTGTCCATGGAGTGCCGCGGTTCCATGTGCCGGCTCGAGATGTCCCATCCCAGCCTGGACACCTTTCAGCACTTCATTCGCGAGGGGCTCATCCCTGACACGAACGCGTGGGAAGGCCCCCTTCATGGCCGCGCTCAAGAGCCCTCCAGGCCAGCTTGGAGCAGTGGAGGCGGTAGCCTATCTCGCACGCCCGGGAACCGACCTGGCGCCCTGAGCAACACAAGCACATGGATTCGCAACACGCGCAGGGCAGCAGGCTGACTTCGATTGCAACACAACCACCAATGGGGAAACGCTCTCCTGTCTTTCCCCATCCTCGGTGCCAACGACGGCGCCATCTACGGAATGCCTGACAACAGGACCCTGGTCGCGATTGGCTTGACGAAGACGACCTGCCCGATTCCCCTGAATTGAGGCGCAGCCCGCTGGAGCCTCCGCCGAGCTCTCCCCCAACGCCCCGCCAGAGGCTCGGCGAGCCGGACTGTCACCATAAGAGCACGGCACGCCGCTCCTCCCTCGGCCCCCGGGCCACCAGG
This sequence comes from Myxococcus sp. CA040A, assembly GCF_013336725.1. Classification (NCBI taxonomy): domain Bacteria; kingdom Pseudomonadati; phylum Myxococcota; class Myxococcia; order Myxococcales; family Myxococcaceae; genus Myxococcus; species Myxococcus sp. CA040A. Next base: position 114,301 of record NZ_JABUMR010000013.1, read on the forward strand.
CCCACGTGAGGCAACGGCCGTGCACATGGTTTCAGGGGGCCTTCGCGCCGAAGACTCGTGCGCGCACGGTGCGGATGTCCATCCTCGCCTCCGCGCGCACGGGAGCAGCACCCGTCATGGAAACCATGGGCACAACCCGAGCCCTTCTGCCCGGTCAGGTCATCGTCTCGCTGAACTTCGATGACTGCCTGGCAACCCAGACCACGGGGGCCGCCCTCATGGAGGCCCGTGGAATGCGTGGCACCTTCTACGTCCACAGCACCCGGATGGGACTGTCCGGCCGTCTTACGCTCGCCCAGGTGCAGGCACTCCGGGACGCCGGGCACGAGATTGGCGGGCACACGCTGACGCACCCACACCTCACCGAGCTTTCGGCCGATGAACAGCGCCGGGAAATCTGCAACGACCGGGTGGCCCTGTTGAACGCCGGCTTCCGCGTCACTTCGTTCGCCTACCCCTTCGGCGACAAGGACTCGACCACGCGACAGATTGTCATGGATTGCAATTACAACTCCGCACGGGAAAGCGGCGGACTGCGCACCTCCTCGAGCGGCAGCAGCCCGGCCGCCGAGCCCGTGCCACCCGCGGACCCCTACGCCATCCGGACCCACGGCTCCGTGCAAGCCACCACCACGCTCACGGACCTGAAGAACTACGTCCTGCGCGCGGAGGAGTCGGGGGGCGGCTGGGTGCCCATCGTCTTCCACCACATCTGCGGGCCGTGCAATCCACCGCAGACCTACTCCATCTCGCCCACCCTCCTGACGTCATTCCTGGACTGGCTGGCCCCTCGCGTCTCGCGGGGCACCACCGTGGCCACCATGGACGCGGTCATCGGCGGCGTGCTGAAGCCGCCCGTGAGCTGGCCGCCCACGCAGCTCTTGCGGAACCCATCGCTCGAAACGGACCTCAACGGGGACGGGACACCGGACTGCTGGCAGCGCGGCGGCTTCGGCTCCAACACATTCACATGGACGCGGACCTCGGACGCGCATGGGGGGAGCTGGGCCCAGCAGGTGCGCATCACCGCCATCTCCAGCGGCGACCGCAAGCTCATCACCCGGCAGGACGACAACACGTGCACGCCCACTCCGACGACGGGGCATCACTACCGCATCTCCGCCTGGTACAAGGCCACGACGTCGGTCAGGTTCAAGGCGTACTACCGGACCAACGCGGGCGCGTGGGAATACTGGGCCCAGGGTCCCCTGCTGCCCGCGCGCACCAGCTACACCTTCGCCGAGTGGATGACACCGCCCGCCCCTTCCGAGGCCCGGGCCCTCAGCGTCGGGTTGTCCATCGACCGGGTCGGCACGCTCACCATGGATGACTTCGCGCTCTCGGACGTGGAGGCGAGCGCGTCCCCATGAGCCCCCACGGACAGGGAGCGGCATCGCGTCAGACAGCGCCGGGCGTGTGGACGAGGGGCAGCGTTTACTGGAGCAAGGCCCGGAAGGCGTAGACGAACCCGGCAAGCCCCCCGCCCAGAAACAGGATCATCCCCCCAACGAGAGCCACCAACTCCAGGCGCTCCGTCCAGCTCATGGGAGGCACGGCCGGCTCCCGCGCGTCCTCCTCGGTGAAGGGATATCGCGGCGCATCCGTCACGGCATCGAGCAGATAGGATTGACTGAAAGCCACCGCGTAACCGCCCTCCCACCTGTTGAGATACACCTCGATGGCGGTCGCCTCCGCCAGGGTATCGGCATGCTTCCAGTCGATCCCGCTCGGCGGCACCAGGTCCCCGTCCCTGAGGCAACTCACCTCGAAGCTGATGCGCGAGGAGAGCAAGGCGGGGTCGCCACGGAACACCCGCGCGACCCGCCCTTCCACCACCGCCTCGCCCGGCGTGGGAGACGGCAGCACGACACGGTCGACCTCGACTTGAACATGCAGGTCCGCTTCCAACGCAGCACGGGCGTGATAGTGGGCGGGAACGGCCATCGCCCCAGCCTATCCCAATCATTTCCGCCATGTCTGGCCCAGGCCGCTCGCGTGCGCGCGGGAGCAGCCGGCGGATGGCCAGCACGAGCCTCAGGCCCATCACCGTCGGGGCACATCCGGACACACCCCAGTTCACCCGTCGGACGATGGGCTTCAGGCCATGCATCTCCACGAAGCCCAGGGTGGCCATCACCATGCTGCCCGCGCCGTAGCGGAAGCCACTGGCCGCTCCCGCGTACACCACACCGTCCTTCTTGAAGACCTTGGGCAACTCGCGCAGCCCCTCCACCAGGGTGTCCGGCCATCCCTGGCGAAAACGAGCCCACCCTGGAGGGTGACAGGAACACTCCCCTCCAGGAAGCGGCCTGCCTCCTGCGCGGCGGGGAAGCGCCGCTGCGAGAGCACCACGTACTCGTCCACCCCTTCTCCGAGCCTCCCCCCCGCGGTGCAGGAGTTGAAGCGCATCGGAGGGAACCCGCTCACGCGACATCCCCCTTGGCGATCACCGCGACTACCAGGGACTCGGGCCCACCCGTCCGCCGTTAGCGGAGGCCTTGGTGGGGTCGTCCCAGTCGATGACTCCATTGCCGTTGACGTCACGCGGGTCGTTCAAGCCCGCTGCGGTAGGAGGATTCGTCACGGCCGAGCCGATGGCGTTGATGTCGCTCCAGTCGCTGTCCTACCTGGGCGTCGTCTCCGGGGACACCGGCAACCTCTACATCAAGGCCTTGCTCCGGGCGCGCAAGGTCTCCCCCAGCTCGCTCATGGACAGGGTGGTCGTCTCGGAGGGTGAGGCGTCGCGCCTGCTCTCCACCCTCCACCCCGAGAAAAGCCGGGTGATGGGCTCCCAGATGCCGTCCCTGTCCACGCTCGTCCAGCGCCGGACGTGGAGCGCGGCGTCGATGAGCCGCTGTCCTTCCTGGACGGCCGCGAAGTGCTGAGGGGACGGCTCCGTGGGAGGCGCGCCGAGTGCATGATCCGAGGGCGCCTTGGATGGGGGCCCCACATCGCAGTGCGCGTCCGGCGGAGCGGAGGTCCGCGCCAGTAGCATGGTGTCCGCGCTGTTTCGAGCGTCGCCCAGGGAGCCTGATGCTCTCCTCGCGCCCGTGTTGACGAGGACGGTATTTGAGCGGGGCCCCATCAACCCACGGCTGCCATTGATGGGGCAATCACATCCACACGCAAGCCCGCTCATCCTCCCGATGCAAGGAAATTCACCCTGCACCCCCGCGCGCGAGATGACGCGGCGCGAGTCCAGGTCCCGAGGCCCGGAGGCCTGGGAGAGCGCGGTGCGGCAGCGCGACCGGCGAGCCCCTTTTCCACGCCGCACCGGGCAGGGAGCGTCCCCCGACGTCACTCCGGCTCGTCCGAGTCGGGGAGGGCGAGCCCATGGCGCTCGAGCAACCTCCGGAGCTGCGTGCGGTGTATGTCGAGCGCTCGCGCCGCGGCGGTCACGTTGCCGCCGTTCTGGCGCAGGGCCTGTTCGATGCGGGTGCGCTCGTCGGCGGGCAGGGGCTTCGCCTTCGAGGGCGCTTTCCGGGGCGGCGCTCGCGGAGCTTCGGCGGGCTGCGACAAGGCCGGCCCGAAGCCCGCTCCGGCGCCCGGGCTGAGATGACAGACCTCTACCCGAGATGAGCCATGCACCTGCGAGGCCTGTACGGCGACGCACAGCTCGTTCATCAGCTCTCGGACGTTGCCGGGCCAGGGCCTGCGCAGGCACTCCTCGACCAGCGAGACGTGCAGGCCCCGCCCGGGCGACTTGTGCTGGAGTTCCCGCTCGAGCAGCAGGGGAATCTCCTCGGGGCGCTGGCGCAGCGGCGGCAAGGTGAGGTCCGGTCGTCCGATGCGGAAATACAGGTCCTCGCGCAATCGTCCGCTCGCCACCTGTGCGCGCAGGTCCTTGTTGCTGGCGCAGCAGATGTGCAGGTCTATCCGCTGCGCCTTGGATGCGCCCAGCGCGAGCACCTCCCGGTTCTCGAGCACGCGGAGGAGCTTGGCCTGGACCGCCAGGTCCAACTCCACGACCTCGTCGAGAAAAAGGGTGCCGCCATCCGCGGACTGGAGATAACCCTGGGCGTCCACGTCAGCCCCCGAGTACGCCCCCCGCCGAGCACCGAACAGCAGTCGCTCCGCGAGGCTCTCGGGAATGGCCGCGCAGTTGACGGCGATGAAGGGGCCACCTTGCCGGGGAGAGAGGGAGTGGAAGGCGCGCGCCACGCCTTCCTTGCCGGTGCCGCTCTCTCCATGGATGTGCAGGGAATGGCCGAAACTGGCCGCCTGGGAAACTCTCGTGAGCAGGCCGCGCATCGCGGGCCCTCGCACGAAGTCCTCCACGATTTCGACACCGTGGGCCTCGAGCGGTCGCAGGTCCATGCTGGGAACGAAAAGCGAGTCTCCCATGCGCACCACGCGCCGTGCTTCCTGGGCAGTCTCTTTGGGAATGGCCGCTCCATCCACGAACGTGCCGTTCTGGCTCCCCAGGTCCGTCACCCAGAAGCGCTGCCCATCGAAACGGACGTGGGCATGGCGCCGCGACATCTTCGCGTCCTGGACCTCTCCCAACGCGGCGGCGCCTCGCCCCAACTCCAGTGCGCCCTCTTTCAAGCGCACCGCCACGGCCATGGCCTTTCCCCCACCAAAGAGTCGCATCAGTCCCGGGACGCGGGCCCCATCGTCCGCGCCCGCGCCAGCGGCCCCCCTGCTCGCGCGCAGCGTCGACCGCTCCTGTTCCGTTTCCATGACGGTCATCCTATGCCCGTGCCACGGGCACACATCAGGTGGTGCCACCGCTTGTGTCACCCGGTCCCCCTCCGCGAGCCACTGATGCCTCGCAAGCCCCTGAACTTCCAGGTCGAACAGGGAGGTCTCAGGAATTCGAAGTCCGCGCCGTCGCCCGGCATGGCCTTCGCTGAACACAAGACATACGCTTGAATTGAATGAACATGCCCCTGAAGCAAGGACCCCGCCCCCCCGCGTTCCACTCGCGGGCAAGGTCGAGGCTGCTGTATCTGTTGATACTATTCCTGGCCCCCGGGGTCAGCGGTTGCTGTACATTGTTCCCCGGGGGCAAGTCCTGCGTGAGACCCACGCCACCGCCTGGAGAGCCCGACCTCAACGAAGGATTGCCGGTCAAGGACTGCGGCGTGGAGACCTGTGTCCTCGAAGAGGGGGCACGGCGCTCCGGACCTTTCGAATGTCCCACCGGGCAGCCCAACTGCACGCCGGATACAAATGGACTGGGCATCTTCGTCATCGAGGGCGGCTCCTACTGCTTCGCGGCGGATGCGCGGTCGCGTTTCTGCCCTGAAGCCTTCGAGAACGTCCCTGCCTCGGACACATCGCCTCGCCCCACGGTCCGGCTGACGGGCCGAGACCCCGTCGCGCACCAGAACCGGGTCGTCGGCTACACCCTGCTCGGAGCGCTTCAACACCCCCAGAGTCCTGGCCCCGACGAGGTCGTGCGGATTCACAGCATCGAAGCGAAGGGCACGGAGCTCACCGTCAACTATTGTCCCTGGTCCAGCGACTGCATCGACACCGCCACCCAGGTGTTTCACCTCCAGGGTGAGGACCTCCAACGGCTCAAGCTCCGGGCCACACTCCCGGGAATCGACGGCGGCCAGAGAAGAGCGGTCGTCTTCGAGATATCCGTGAGGCTCCGCCCCGAGGGGTCCGGCCGGGTCCGCAAGTATGACGTCCTCTACCGGGAACCCGGGCGTCCTTGGGTCAATCACTGCGACTCGAGAGGCAGCGACGCAGCCGGCAGGAACGCCACGGCCTTCCTGCCGGGGCTCCGCGTCGACAGCGTGAATGCAGCCGTCGACTTCATCCCGGCGTGGACCACCATCGGCTGTGAGTCCGGGTCCATCGTCACCTGCCTCGATTGGGGATACACCCCCTGGGACCCCGACACGGGCGGCGACGACAGGATTCGCAGCCATGTCTTCGGCTCGTGCCTGCAGGCGAAGCGCGCCGCGTACTTCGTCGGTCAAGGCGACTTCAAGAGCTACACCGAGAACGGCACGCGCTTCGTCAAGCGCGACGCGTACGGCCTGGGGAGGGACGCGAACAACCAGGTCTCCGAGCTTCGAACGCTGGAGGCGCTCTGGAGCCCCCTGGGCGCGGTCTGCCTCAACGTGGAGAATCGCCGGGTCCCCGGCATCCCCCTGCCCGAAGGACTGTACGGTGTGCCGTCTTGTGCCAGGCCGCCCACGTGGACACCGACGGGAAAGCTCGCCACGGGGACGGTCAATCCCGCGCCGCACTGAAGCCCGCTTCGCGGAGCGCGTCCGCGTATTCCCGCCGGAGCAGTGGCTGGAGCTCGATGGCCCTCGACAGTGACTCGCGGGCCTGACGCAGGTGCTCGGCGCGAGCATCCGCCCCGCGCGCCAGCCGCGCCTGGAGCAACCGCAACCCTCCACGGACGGCGTGAGCCGAAGCCAGCTTCGGGTCCAGCGCGAGCGCCAGGTCCGCCTGCGCGAGGCCCTCGGAGATGAAGCCGGGGGCCTCGCTCGATGACACGACTTGAGACAGACGCCAGCAGGCCCGCGCCAGCACCTGGTGGGACTCGTTGTAGGGCTGTATCTCCACCGCCCTTCGGGCTTCGACTCGCGCATGCTGGAGGTGTCGCAGTCCGGGTCGGCCGTTCAGTCGTGCCCAGTCTGCCTCCACGAGCGACAGTCGCGCGCTCAGGACCTGGCAGTCGGCGCAGCTCGCATCCCCGCGCGAAGCGGCCACCAGGGCGCGCCGGCCCGCCTGGAGCGAGGCACCGGGGTCGATGTCCGTTCCCACGGCCTGGGTCGCCGCGAACAGGTGTCCCATCGCGAGGAGGAAGTGGGTCCGACCGGAGGTCGGGTTGATGCCGAGGGAGCGCTCGAACCAGCGGGAACCCCGCTCCAAACAAGCGCGCGCATCCGCCCCCGAGGCGACGAGGTACTCCGCGCGAAGCAGCTCCGAGAGCCCCAGCTTGTTCAGCGCGGAGTGGAAGTTGCCGTTGATGGCGAGCGCGGCCTCGCCCGCCGCGATGGCCTTGCGCACCTCTGGCTCCGGGTCGAGCCCCCGCGCGAGGCCATGCGCCGCCATCGCGTTGTACAGCTCAGCGAGGTTCGAGTACGCAAACACGTATTTCGGGTCGTACCTCACGGCCAGACGCAGGAGGCGCTCCGCCTCGGCGTAGGAAGCGGACGGGTCCTCTCCGCGCTCGCGCCGGCGATTGCCCCGCCAACGATGCACCAGCGCCAGGTCGTTGAGTCCCCACGGGTATTGGGGTTGGAGCGCGAGGGCCCTGCCCAACCAGGAGATGGCCGCACCCCAGGCAGGCTCGGGGTCTCTTCCCTCCCACGACGCCTGGAGGCCTTGGAAAAAATGGCCGACTCCGAGGATGTCATGCGACTGGATGTCCTGGGGAGACAGCTCCACCGCGCGCGACGCGGTGGCGAGGCAGTCGGTGAGGATTCGTTTCGGGTCCAGCCCCTGGCCTCCCGGGTTCGCGGCGCGGTAACGATTGATGAGGATGAAGGCCTTGCGGGTGTAGCCGGCCCCGCGAGACGGCGCGGCCTGGATGCCCTGCTCCGCCGCGGCCAGCGCCTTCTCCAGCGAGGCTCGGGGAGACTGCCCCTGGCGCCGGTCGAGCTCCGCCTCCTGCAACCCCACCTCCGCCAGCGCCTCGTAGCTCCGGGCATCGCTGCGTCCCAGCTCCACGGCGCGCTCGTGGAGGCCGCGGGCCTCTCGGAGGCCCGAGCGCGCCGCGTCGTATTCGCCCCGCTCCAGTTGCTCCATCGCTCGCGCATGCGCCACGTCTCCCGCCAGCTTCCGGACCTCGTACAGCCATGGCGCCTGGGCCTCGGCGAGGGATGCGACCCGCGCCGCCGCGTCATAGTCATGGCGGTAGAAGGCAATCAGTCCCTCCAGGTAGCGGGGGGACTCCAGCTCCAGCACGCGGCTGCGCTCGAGGGACTGGAGCGCGGGTTGGAGGTACTGCTCTTCGATGGCGCGCTGCCGCTCCGCGACCCACGCCGCGTCTCCGCCGCGCCGCGCGGCTTCCATCGCCTGGTGGTAGCGCTCGCCGAGGACCCTGCCCAGCGCATAATGGAGCTCCGGCGAGTCCAGCCCCATCCGCCTCGCGCGCACCAGCGCTTCGTGGGCCTGCTCCAGCTCGTGCATCGCCAGATGGCCCCGCCCCAGCGCGTACTGGACGAGCGCGTCCCCTGGTTCCCCCAGCGTGTGCCGCCATGCCGCGATGCGCGCCATGCGCTCGCGCACGAGCTGCTGCTCTCGACGGGTGTCATGCAGGGGAAGCGTGTATGCCATTCGCAGGAACCACTCGATATCCTTCACCTGCTGGCCCAACTGCTCGGCCATCCGCGCACGCCCCTCCGATTGCAGTCGGGCATGCCGCGCCTCCAGGCTGGAGGTAACGCCCAGGACCGAGAGGAGGAGGATGCTCGAGAGCGACACGGCCGAGACGGCCACGAGGGTCCGGTGCTTGCGCGCGCGGCGCCACAGTCGAGAGAGCAGCCCCGGACGCTGCCCGAGGATGGGTTCTCCGTCGATGTACCGCCCCAGGTCCTCGGACAGGGCGCGGGCTGACGGGTAGCGCTGCTCGGGGTCCTTGCTCAGGCACTTGAGGACGATGACCTCCAGGTCGCCGGGCAGGTGCGGCACGAGCGCGCGCAGGGGCGGCGCATCCTCGTGGAGCACCTTGTTGAGGGTGCCAAGGAGCGTCTTGTCCGAGAACGGGGGCGCGCCGGTCAGCAGCTCGTGGAGGGTGGCACCCAGGCCATAGACGTCCGAGCGCCGGTCGACGGCCCGCGTCTCCCCTCGGGCCTGCTCCGGAGACATGTACGCGGGGGTTCCCATCACCGCGCCTGACCGCGTGAGGCCCTGCTCGAGGCCGGACTCGTGCGCCAGGCCAAAGTCCATCACCACCGGGAAGCAGCGCCCGTCCTCCTGACGCCGCAGCAGTATGTTCCCTGGCTTGAGGTCGCGGTGGATGACGCCGAGCCTGTGCGCCTCGTGCATCGCGGAGGCGACCTCTCGCATCACCTGGATCTTCTCTGGGAGCGACAGCCCTCCCGCGGCCTGGTCGAGCCGCTGGCCCTCGATGAGCTGCATGGCGATGTAGTCGCGGCCCTCCGCGTGGCCCACCTCGTACACCGCGCACACGTTCGGATGGTCGATTCGCGCCTGCGCCCGGGCCTCTTGCAGAAAGCGCATCACCCGGTCGGGGTCATCGCCCCGGACGAACTTCAGCGCGACGGTGCGGCTCAGCCGCCGGTCCCATGCCCTGTGGACCTCCCCCATGCCGCCGCGGCCGAGCAACTCCAACAACGTGTAATGCCCCACGGAGGAGTCCCCGTGGAGACCGGCGGTCCCCGCCCCGGGCGCGATGCTGAGCTCCACGGTGGGCCGTGCCGCATCCGGAGCGTCCTCCCGGTCATCGTCCATGCGTTCCCCCATGCCGTCACGATAGTCCACGGCGGTCGACCCAGACACACGGACCCAGTCAATCCGGCACGGCGAAGAGGTGTGCCCGGCACCGCCCGGTGCTGTGCCTGCATCGTGCCCGCCAGGCCCATCGTCACGTGAGTTCAGAGGGAGACGCCTCTGATGAGCGCGTCCTCAGGCTCGGCACGCGGGCTGCAATCACATGCAGTCGACGCGGATGCATGGAGAGGCCATCCCGGCCGCGATTCCCACTCCACACATCCACGTTCATGCCGCCGAGCCGAGGGGCCGGCCGCGGCAAACATACTCACGCGCCTCGAAGTATCCCCACTCCCAGAAACCGAACCCATGACCCATCACATGAAAACCCTCATTGTTTCAGCGCTGATGCTCACCAGCGTCGCTGGTACCGCCAACGCCCGCACCGTGGCCGGGTGGCACGGCAAGCCGCAGCTCCACGCGGACGGCGCTTGCATGGGCGAGTCGTGGACCTCTCAGACCAACAACTGCTCCAGGAACGTCACCCTGTTCTACCCGCTCATGGTCGACGCCTCCGGTAACTACCGGGTCCTCGTGAACGCCTACGGCGCGACCACCGCCAACAACGTCGGCTGCCGGTTCTTCGGGCTCAGCAGCGATGCGACGAGCATCTGGTCGGTGCCCGTCAGCTATCTCCCGGGCTTCGGTACCAACCGGGAAATCTTTCTCGGCCCGGTGTTCGTGCCCGCCTACGGCACGGGCACGCTGAACCTCGCGTGCGATGTCAGCCCGGGCGGACGCGTGAACAGCGTGAACTGGTACCAATAGTTCCATCGAGCCGCCGCTCCCCGGCTTCCGGGGAGCGGCGGCTCCACCCACCGAGGTCATGACCATGAAGCCCCGGCAACTCTTGACGGGAGGCGCCCTCGCCTGCGCGTGCGCCACCGTGCTGTTCGTCCAGCAACGACACGACAGGGACGAGTTCCTTCGGCTCGCCTCCACGACGGAGCCTCTCACCGCCGAGAGGCAGGAGCCGGCCCACGCTTCCGAGCCCACGCCGCCCACCCTCCGCCGCGAGGCGCGCGTCGAAGTCGCCGTCCCCTCCCCCCTGGCACCCGAGCCCACGGCCCCGACACCCGAGCTCGCATCCCCGACACCCGAGACCGTGGTGACGCCTACCCCGTCGCCCGTCTCCACGGAGCAGGTGAGACAGCGCCTCGAGGACTACTTCGGAGACGAGTCTTTTGACACCGCCTGGGCCCGGAGCGCGGAGCAGCAAGCGAAGGACGGCGTGAGGGCCGCGCTGCCAGTCCCCTCGCAGCTCAGGTCCGTCGAGTGCCGGGCCAGCCTGTGCCGCATCGAGACGGAACATGGAGACAGCGAGCAGTCGCTCACCTTCGTGCGCACGGCGTTCATGGATCCGGAGCGACAGGTGTGGAACGCGGCCTTCGTGACGGTGCGCGGCGCGGACTCGACCGACGACCACATCGTCACCGTCACGTACCTGGCGCGAGAAGGCGTGGACCTTCCCATGGAGAGACTGTTCTCTCCGGGGGGAGGATGACCTCGATAGCCACCGCGGATGGGCCACCTGACGACACGAGGCCCAAAGAAAAAGCCCAGCAACCCGTACTGGATTGCTGGGCTTCTCACTGTGGAGGCGGAGGGAATCGAACCCTCGTCCGAAAGCCTTCGGTCCTTCGACCCTACGTGCGTAGTCCGCGATTTGCTACGTCCTCAAGACTCCCACGGACGGGATTCCTGAAGCCGGTCCTGGAAAGGTCTCGCCACCTCGGGCCCAGGCACCCTTGGCAGCCAGCCCGCATTATGACGGTCGATCCCAACCCCACGGGCCGAGAGCTGGGGGACCGCGCACTAACAGCTGTTTTTAGGCAGCCAGCGCGAGCTCAACGTTGTCGTTGGCTTTTGTGTCTTTGCCGGGTTGGATTTACGAGCTACCTGACAAGCTCGGCACGCGTCTCGAACTTCTATGCCCCCGTCGAAACCGGGTCGCCCCCGGGGTGTTGACTGACTGCCTGCTGCTCTTGCGGCCACCGCTTCGACCGCGTCTTCCTCACATTAACCGCTGACGGCGCCCCGTCAATCCTCCTGAGCGTCCACCACCTCACCTTCTCGCACGAAGGCGGACACTCAGCCTGGAAGTCGCTTCCCCTCCGGCTTCACCGTCGTAGGGTCGCCTCCCCGCTCGGACAGCCCTCGCGCTCCCCAGCGGCCACGAGGACCCCGAATGAGACGACTGCTTCCCCTCCTCCTGCTCGTGCTGGGCACCGCGCTCCCCGCGCTGGCGCAGAAGAGCGCCGCCACCCAGTCCTTCCCCTACACCCTCCAGACGGACAAGCTGCCCAACGGCCTCACCGTCGTGCGCGTGCCCTACCCGTCCCAGGGAATCGTCGCGTACGTCACCGTCGTGCGCGTCGGCTCGCGCAACGAGGTCGAGGCCGGCAAGACGGGCTTCGCCCACTTCTTCGAGCACATGATGTTCAAGGGGACGAAGCGTCACCCCGAAGGCGAGCGCGAGCGCATCCTCGGCACGTTCGGCTTCGACGACAACGCCTTCACCACCGACGACATCACCCTGTACTACTCGTACGGACCGACGGCGGGCCTGCCCCAGCTCATCGACATCGAGGCGGACCGCTTCCGCAACCTCGAGTACTCCGAGCCATCCTTCCGCACCGAGGCGCTCGCGGTGCTCGGCGAGTACCACAAGAACGCCGCGGCCCCGTACCTCAAGATGGAGGAGACGCTCAACGCCGCCGCCTTCACGAAGCACACGTACCGCCACACCACGCTCGGCTTCTACGACGACATCAAGGCCATGCCGGAGGCCTACCAGTACAGCCGCGACTTCTTCGAGCGCTGGTACACCCCCGACAACGCCATGCTCTTCATCGTCGGCGACTTCGATGACGCGCAGGTGATGGAGCTCGTGCGCGAGCACTACGGCCCGTGGAACCGCAAGACGTCCACCATCACCGTCCCCACCGAGCCCGCGCAGACGCAGCCGCGCACCGCCCACGTCGACTGGCCGCAGCCCACCCAGCCGCGCCAGGTGCTCGCGTGGCACACGCCCGCCGCGTCCGCCAACACCGCCGACTCCGCCCTGCAGACGGTGCTCGTGGCCTACCTCGTCGGCCCCACCAGCCCCGCCTACAAGCAGCTCGTCCTCGAGAAGCAGCTCGTCGAGGCCATTGGCAGCGACTACTCCGAGCACCGCGACCCGCACCTCTTCACCCTCACCGCCACCCTCAAGGACGAGAAGGACCGCGAGCGCGTGCGCCTGGCCCTGCTCCAGGAGGTCAGCAGGCTCGCCGCCGGCAAGGTCGACGCCGCCCGCGTCAAGGCCATCCAGGACAACGCGCGCTATGGCGCCCTGATGGCCCTGCAGACGCCGCGCGAGGTGGGCATCCAGCTCGGCTGGTACGCCGGCATCCTCGGCACTCCGGATGGATTCCAGCGCCAGCTCGCCAATCTGGCCAAGGTGACGCCCGCGCAGCTGTCCGACTTCACCAAGCGCTACCTCAAGGCCACCAACCTCACCCAGCTCAGCCTCACCCCCAAGGTCGATGCCGCCGGAGGGACGAAGTGATGAACGCCAAGGCCCTGCTGTCCCTCACCGCCCTCTTGTCCCTCGCCGGCTGCGCCTCCACGCCGAAGCCCGCGCCCGAGACGACCCCTCCCGCCACGACGGAGACTCCCGCCACACCTTCCACCGCCGAGAAGACCCCGGCGGCCCCGAAGGAAGTTCCCGCCGTCCCCTTGAAGCAGCCCAAGCCGCTGGAGCTGGTGGTCCTCGCTCGCCCGGACACGCCCATCATCACCTTCCGGCTCGTCTTCCACACGGGCTCCATCGATGACCCGAAGGGCAAGGAAGGCCTCACCGCGCTCACCGCCTCGCTGATGGCCGAGGGCGGCACGCGGAAGCTCACCTCCGCGCAGTTGCTCGAGGCGCTCTTCCCCATGGCCGCCGAGCTGGAGGCCTCCACGGACAAGGAGTTCACCACCTTCTCCGGCCGCGTCCACAAGGACTTCCTGCCGCGCTACCTCGACATATTCACCGACGTGCTGCTCGCGCCCCGCCTGGACACTTCCGAGCTGGAGCGCCTGCGCGCCAACGCCGTCAGCGACGTGGAGAACGGCCTGCGCAGCGCCAATGACGAGGGGCTCGGCAAGGTCGCGCTCGATGCGCTCATCTACAAGGACCACCCCTACGCGCACTACACCGGCGGCACCGTGCAGGGCCTCAAGTCCATCACCCTGGACGACGTGAAGGCCCACGCCCAGCGCGTCTTCACACAGGACCGGCTCGTCGTCGGCCTCGCCGGCGCGGTGGACGACGCGCTGAAGCAGTCTCTGCTCTCGCGCCTGGGCACCCTGCCCGCCACGGGCGCGCCTCGCGTGACGCTGCCCACCCTGCCCACCACCGCGGGCCGCGCCGTCATCATCCAGAAGCAGACACTCTCCACCGCCGTCAGCATGGGCTACGTCAACCCGGTGCGCCGAGGCGACCCCGACTTCTTCCCGCTGGCCTTCGCGCTCACGCACCTGGGCGAGCACCGTCAGTCCATCGGCCTGCTCTTCAACGAGCTGCGAGAGAAGCGCGGCCTCAACTACGGCGACTACGCCTACGCCGAGCACTTCATCGAGGACCCGGGCACCACCTACAACCGCACCAACATCGCGCGCACCCAGCAGGACCTCACGCTGTGGATTCGCCCGGTGGAACCCGGCAACGCGATGTTCGCCACGCGCGGCGCGGTGTACTTCATGGACCAGCTCGTCAAGGAGCCCATCGCGCAGGAGCGCTTCGACTTGATGCGCGGCTTCCTCCAGGGCTACTCGCGCCTCTGGGAGCAGACGGACCCGCGCCGGCTGGGCTACGCCATCGACTCGCTGTTCTACGGCACGCCTGACTTCCTGGAGCAGTACCGCCAGGCGCTCACGAAGATGACGCCTCAGTCCGTGCAGGAGGTGCTGCGCCGCCGGCTCCACCCCACGGGCCTCAACTTCGCCTTCGTCACCCAGGACGCGGAGAAGCTCGCCGACGCCCTGCGCACCGGCCAGCCCTCGCCCATCACCTACGCGTCCGACAAGTCCGAGGAGCTGCTGGCGCTGGACAAGGTCATCGTCCCCTACAAGCTCCCCGTGAGCCCGGACGCCATCACCGTCATTCCCGCGCAGTCCTTCATGGAGAAGTAGCGCAGGGCTGTATTTTGTCCCGAGGGGTGGGTCATTTGTTTCCGCCCCTCGGGACCGGATGGTATGAGCTGCCATCATGCGAGGCACCAGCTCCGGCCACTCTCCACGGTGGCGGCCCCTGAGCGGCTCCGCCGTCCGATTCGTCCTGATGGGCCTGCTCCTGGCCTCGGCGGCGGTCCACGCGGAACACGACCCTTTCTCCCGAGGCTTCGACGCCGTTCCCGTCAAGCCCACGCCCGCGCAGAACAGCGGCATCGCGCTGGAGGGCACGAGCAATAGCGAGCCCGTCGGCAGCTTCCGCGGCGCGCTGCTGTTCGACTTCAACTGGCGCATCCTCGCCCTGAAGCTGGGTGACGAGAAGCTGGGCGACCTGCTGCCGTACCGGCTCGACGCCCACCTGCTCTTCGCCTACCAGCTCCATGAGCGATTGGAGCTGGGCATCGACCTGCCCTTCACGCTCCTCCAGGGCGACAACTTCAATCTCTTGAGAGATGCGCTGGACGCGCCGGACTTCCCGGGCGCCGCCGGGGTGAGCCGCACGACGCTGGGCGACATCCGACTGGTGCCGCGCATCCATCTGCTGGACCGCGAGAAGTTCCCCGTGGGCCTGTCGCTCATCGCGGAGGTCCGCGCGCCGACGGGTGACGCGGACAGCTTCACGGGTGAGCGGGGCTTCGTCTTCGCGCCGCGCCTCGCGGTGGAGCAGCGCTTCGACGTGCTGCCCATCCCCATCCGCGTGGTGGGCAACGCGGGTGTGAAGCTGCGCAAGCATGCGCAGTACCTGAACCTGTTGGTGGACGACGAGCTGACGCTCGGCGCCGGCATCATCGGCGAGTTGCCCAACATGGGCCGCTTCACGGACGTGCAGGCCACGGCGGAGATGCACCTGGGCACGCCGCTGGTGCGCCCCTTCAACTTCGACCAGTCCGACTCGCTGAAGACGCCGTGGGAGCTGCTCGTCGGTGCCCGCGCGAAAATCTGGGGCAACTGGGGACTGGAGCTGAACGTGGGCCGGGGCCTCAACCTCACCACCGGCTACGGGCGTGAGGCCCTGCGCGTCATGTTCGGGCTGCGCTACGACGAGCGCTTCCAGGACTCCGATGGCGACAACGTGCCCGACGTGAGGGACCGCTGCCCCAACGAGGCCGAGGACAAGGACGGCTTCCAGGACAGCGACGGATGCCCCGACCCGGACAATGACGGCGACGGCGTGGTGGACGGCGAGGACAGCTGCCCCGACGTGAAGGGCCTCAAGGAGCGCAAGGGTTGCCCCGAGGTGGACACCGACGGCGACGGCATCACCGACGAGTTCGACAAGTGCCCGGACAAGCCCGGCCCCAAGGACTACGACGGCTGCCCGGACACGGACGGCGACGAAGTGCCAGACAACGAGGATGACTGCCCCGAGCAGTTCGGCCCGCCGGAGAACAACGGCTGCCCGTTCGATTCGCCTCCGTACGTCTTCGTCGAGTCGGACCGCATCCGCATCAAGGGCAACGTGCTCTTCGAGACGGGCTCCGCAGTCATCCAGAAGCGCTCCTATCCGCTGCTGGACGAGGTGGCGACGGTGCTCCGGAAGAACCCCACCCTGGGGCCGGTGCTCATCGAAGGTCACACGGACAACCGGGGCTCGCGGCAGCTCAACATGGGCCTGTCCGACAAGCGTGCGCGCTCGGTGCTCGAGTACCTCGTGTCCAAGAGCATCGACCGCAAGCGACTGAGTTCGGAGGGCTTCGGCTTCGACAGGCCCATCGCCACCAACGACACCGCGCTGGGTCGCGCGAAGAACCGCCGCGTCGACTTCAAGCTCGTGCGCTCCGAAGTGGAGACCGAGGGTCGGGAGACCGTCGTCCCGGCGGGACAGCAGCCTCCCGCTGGCAAGCAGGCCCCGGCGACTCCGGGCGCGGCTCCCGCCAGCAAACCCACGGGCGCGACGACGCCCGCGCCGGGAGCGGCCCCCACGGCGAAGCCTCCGGCGTCGGATGGCAAGCCGGCGACGACTCCGGCCTCACCTGCTCCCGCGGCGAAGCCTGCTGCTACGGACACCAAGCCGCCGCCACAGACACCCGGGAAGTAGTCGGGTCACCGTCGAGAACCGAGGCGCCCATGTCCCACGAGGACATCGGCGCCTTTCTCATGCGCATCGTCGGGCCATGAAGTGGGACGACGCGCCCTTGTCCCACGAGGACGTCGGCGCCCTTCTCATGCGCATCGTCGGGCCATGAGACGGGATGAGGCGCCCTTGTCCCATGAGGACATCGGCGCCCTGCTCATGCACGTCGTCGGGCCATGAAGTGGGACGACGCGCCCTTGTCCCACGAGGACATCGGCGCCCTTCTCATGGGTGCGGTCCGGCCACGACGCGGCGGCGTGTCCCGTCGCGAGTCGCTGCTACTGTTGCTTGAGCGCCCGCTCGATGCGACGGCGCAGGGCGTCCTCGGACAGGGCGCCGCGCTGCGCGTCCGTCACCTTGCCCTCACGGTCCAGGAAGTAGAGCGTCGGCAGCGCGCTGACCTGGAAGGCCCGCGCCATGTCGTCCCCGGCGTACACGACGTAGGGCTTCAAGTCGGGCAGGTGGCGCCGCATGAAGTTGTCCACCAGCTGGGGCGCCATGTCCCCGTCATCCCGACTGGCGGCCAGGAAGACGAGTCCCTGGGACTCGTACTCCTTCGCCAGCTTCACCAGCGCGGGCATCTCCTCGCGACACGGCGGGCACCACGTCGCCCAGAAGTCCAGCATCACCACCTGGCCGCGGAGGTCCTCCAACTTCAGCACGCCGCCCTCGTGACGCTGCAGCTCGAACGAGGGAGTCGCCGCGCCATCCGGAACCAACTGCGAGCGCCGGGCCTCCAGCACGCCCAGGTACACCACGCCCGCCAACCCGAGCCCGGCAATCAGGCCCATGAACAGCTTCGTCCCGCCGCTCGGCGGCCTCGCTGGCGGCGGCGCGCCGATTCCTTCCTGCGTCACGAGAATCCACTCCTGGTCAGGCGGTCATGCACCTGACTCAACACCCAGCGCACTCCGCTTCGGGCCACCGGTCTCCGCGACACCCACCGCGCCACGTCCGGACCCCAGCGATAGTAGCCCCGGATGAACCCGCGCCCGAGCGCGCTCTTCCGCAGAACGTCATCGCGGTACGCACGGAAGGCCACCAGCTCCGGCGCTCCCTCGCCAAACGCCACCGTCGCCACGAAACACGAGGACGCGGGGCTCACCCACATGAGCCGCTGGTTGGTGAGGTTCACCACGACCTTCAGCTCCCGCGCCTCCGTGTAGAGGAACGCGAGCAAATCCCTGCGCGCGGCGGGGAACTCCTGCCCGCCTGCTTCCTCGAACTCGATGCGCGAGGAGTTGGTGGTGCCCACCTCGTCCACCGTGAAGAAGTAGCGCTTCGAGCTGCGGCGGACCTCCACCTCCAACCCTCGCAGCTCGCCGAAGTACGCCAGGAACGGCGTGCCGCACACCGGGCACACGAAGCGGTTGTACGCGTGGCTCGTCAGGAAGGCGTAGTCCCCCACCCGCTTGCAGCCGGTGTTGGGACACACGAGCTTCACGCTCGCCTGCGGCGCGGGCCGAGGGTCATACCGCGAGCCTCCCCCCGACTTGTCGAACACCGGCGGAGGACGCGGAGGCGCCGTCACCAGGTGCCGCGTGGGATGCGCGGCCCGCTCCAATTCCAGCGCGCGCCGCCAGGCAATCTCGGCCGCCTCCAACCGCCCGCCCGCCGTGTGACAAAGCGCCTCGCCATGCGCGAGCAACGCGGCCACCAGCTTCTCCAGCGCGGGCGCCATCGACGGGTCTCTGCCCGCCGCCAGCGCCTCCGCCAACACCTTCTCCATCTCCGGCAGCAACGCCTGCGCCGCCTTGCGTGAAGGGTCCTCGGCGCGGCGGTACACCGGCGGCTCGGGAATCCGGCTGAACAACGAGGACGCGGCGGCTCGGACGCGTTCCACCACCGCGTCTCCACGCCCCACGTCCAGCTGTGCCGCCCTTTCACGGGCGGCCTGAAAGAGCTCTTCGGGCTGCAAGCCGGCGGACATTAAGTGCCGCGAGTCGCCCTGTCAGCGCGGATCACATACACGCGGTCGGAAACTGGCCACCCGTCTCCGCCCCATGTAAGAAGACGTAGGAGGCTGTGAGCATGGGAGCTTTGAAGTTCATCGTCTGGACGGTCTGCGCGGTGGGGCTCGGCATCTTCCTGTCGACGGGAGAGGTGGACGGCCGCACGCCCTTGCAACACATGGAGCGGGCCTGGAAGCGCACCGTGAAGCCGGACACCGTGGACCGGATGAAGGACGGGCTGGAGGACGCCTACGAGGACGCGAAGGGCGCTGTCTCCCGCACGACGCCCGCCGCCCCGCGCGAGCGCATCAGCGCGGAGGACCGGGCAGCGGTCAACCGCATCATCGCGCAGAAGAAGTAGCCTGGCCGACAGGTCCGCTTCCGCGACAGGTCTCCCCTCCCTAGGTTGCGTGGGTGGTGGACGGTCGGTCGGGGCGGAGGCGGGGCATGGGCAGGGCGCCTTTCATCAAGAGTGTCGTCATCCTCACCGCGCTGGTGTGCGCGCTGGCGACCCCAGCGCAGGCCGCCGGGCGCGGGCGCGGGCGTCTGTGGCTCGAAGCCCAGAACCGTTCGCTGGACAACCAGCGGGCCACGCTGAGTGACGTGGCTCGCAAGGCGATGCCGTCGGTGGTCTCCATCACCACCCGACAACTGACGGACGAAGCGTCGGTGTCGGGCGAGGAGCCCCAGAAGGGCATTGGCTCCGGCTTCATCATCCACGCCGACGGCTACATCCTCACCAGCGCTCACGTGGTGGAGGGCGCGTCGGAGGTCGTCATCTCGGTGATGCACCCGCGCGGCTACGTCGAGGAGTACGTCGCGCAGGTGGTGGGCGAGGACTCCCGCACCGACTGCGCGCTGCTGAAAATCGAGGCCCCGCGAAAGCTGCCCGTGCTGCGGCTTGCGTCCGCGTCGCACGTGCGCTCGGCGGATTGGATTGTCGTCATCGGCAACCCGTTCGGACTCTCCCACTCCGTCACGGTGGGCGTTGTCAGCTTCATGGGTCGCACGGACGTGACGCCCAACGGGCGCGACGGCGACTTCGACTACATGCAGATGGACGCCTCCATCAACCCGGGCAACTCCGGGGGCCCCGTGCTCGACCTGCACGGCGACGTGGTGGCGGTGGCCAACGCCGTCAACGTGGCGGGCCAGGGCATCGGCTTCGCCATCCCCATCGACATCGCCAAGACGGTGATTCCGCAGCTGCGGGCCCACGGGCGCGTGCGCCGGGGCTGGCTGGGCATCAGCGTGCAGGACTACTCGCCCGAGGTCGCCGAGGCCTTCAACCTGGGCCAGGGCCAGGGCGTGGTGGTGACGGAGGTGGTGGAGGGCGGTCCGGGCGAGCGCGCGGGCCTGCTCCACGGCGACGTCATCATCGGGCTCGACACGCGGCGCGTGCGGCGAGCGCACACCCTGCGCTGGCAGGTGGCCGCCCGCGGCGTGGGCCATGACGTGCGGCTGCGCATCCACCGGCTGGGCAAGCCGATGCGGCTCAAGGTCCGCCTGGAGGAGATGCCGAGCGAGCAGCCCCCCGCGCCCACCCTGGCCTCCCGACGGCAGGGGCGGCGGCCCACCCGGGCGCAGTCCGTGCTGGACGACCTGCTGTCGCCCGTTCCCCGAGCAAAGACGCTCCCGCCCACGGCTCCGGAAGTCGAGCCGACCGCCCCGGGTTCCGAGGACGGCGCCCCGGCGCCTTGACACCCCTCGCGGACACCGGTCTTCCGGCGTCTCCTTGCGTTCGGGTGGCATGGGCGCTAGACAGTGCGCCTTTTTCGTACCCGGCGGATGGTCCACGTGCTCGTGGCGCCGAGGTACCCGCATCGTTTCGCAGGAGAGGTTCCACAATGGCCGAGGCCACCCCGACGACCCAGAAGAAGCTCACCCACTGGCCCCGCACCGCCAAGGGCAGTGGCAAGAAGGCTTGCACCGTGGAGGGCTGCAAGCGCCCCTACCGCGCCAAGAGCTACTGCTTCTTCCACTTCAAGCAGTGGCGCCAGGGCGACCTGCCCCACTCGCGCTACCGCACCTGCTCCAAGGACGGTTGCCGCATCAAGACGTTCAAGGCCGGCCTGTGCGAGAAGCACCACGGCGAGACGTACAAGAAGGACGCGGCTTAAGTCCCCGCCGTCGTACTCGCAGCGGCGCCGGGGTCTTCTCTTCCCTGATTGAATCCTCAGGGAGAGGTGCCCCGCGCCACCGCGCGACCCCACGCTTGAAGGCCGTGAGCCACCGCTCCGCCTCGCCTCGGGTCTGCTTCGCCCGCATCGCCGTCCGCTCCAGCGCGTGGAGTCAGGTGCGAGATGCGGTGCCAGCCACGTACACGCAGCCCTCGGGACGAGCCTTCCGTCACGGCCATGTCCGCCAACACCGCGTCACCCTTCACGTCGAGCCGCTCCGCGACGCGAGCCGAGCACGTGGCCGGGTCCAAAAGGACCAGAGGGCCATGCGCGGACCCCCGCATCCAGGGTGTCTGTGAGTGCGTCAGGTGCGGGACAGAGGCGAGATGCTCCTCAGGACGCATGCCTCCGAGTTTCACTGGTTGATCCTGAAGCAGATCGGTATATTCCCGCCCGTATGCGTCGCTGGCTCCCTGGGTTGCTCCTCTCGCTCGTCTCCGTGCTCACCGCTTGTGGCGGTGCGGGCACGCCCGTGCGCGCGACCATGAGTGCCCGTCAGGCGCTGTCGCATCCGCCAGAGTTCCTGGAGTTCGAGTCCCCCGCGACGCGCCTCGAGATGTTCCGCGAGGTGGCCCGTCAGTCGGACCTGGAGGCCGGGCAGGCGGCGCAGGCGCTGGTGCTCTTCCCCATCAGCCAGCACGGTGAGTTGCTCGCCGCGCCAGGCTTCGATTCGCGCATGGACCTGTTCCAGGCGCCGGACGCGGGCAAGGGCATCGAGCTGGTGTTGGAAGCCCGTGCGGCCGAGCGTTGGCCGGAAGACCGACGGGAGAGCCTGCAGGGACTGTCCGAGCGAGAAGCCGCGGAGCTGGTGGCCCGCACGCTGCTCGCGCACTGGGGCATCCATCCGGAGAGCGCGGTCCAGGTGGACCGGGCGTCCGGAGCGCCTTATGCGGTCGCCTACGTGGACGGCATCCTGCGCGTCAACCCGGCGTTCCTCTACCTGGCGGCGGCCTACGGTCCTGCTTCCATGCCGGCCACGCTCCAGTAGAGTCCCGCGCCTCAGCAACAGGCCCACCCTTCTCTCGCCGTGCCCCACTTTCCAGAGGGGCGGGCCGCGAGGCGCCAGTGAATACCTCCGCTCTTCACGCTCAGCTCCCCCACACGCTCCAGCAGACGAATCTGCCGGCGCTCGGCCAGCACTACCGCGGCAAGGTCCGCGACACGTACCGGAGCGGCGACACGCTCGTCCTGGTGACGACGGACCGGCTCTCCGCGTTCGACCACGTGCTGACCACCATCCCCTTCAAGGGCGAGGTGCTCAACCGGCTCGCGGCCTTCTGGTTCGAGCGCACGAAGCACATCTGCCCCAACCACGTGCTCGACGTGCCGGACGCCAACGTCACCGTGGCGCGCGCCTGCCAGCCCTTCACGGTGGAAGTCGTCATCCGCAGCTACCTCACCGGCAGCCTGTGGCGCGACTACGAGAAGGGCACGCACACCGCCTACGGCCTGCCCTTCCCCACCGGCATGCGCAAGGACGCGGCCTTCCCCGAGCCCATCATCACCCCGTCCACCAAGGCGGAGTACGGGCTGCACGACGAGCCCATCTCGGAGAAGGAAATCCTCGCGCGGGGCCTGGCCAGCGCTCGCGACTGGGCCCGCATCACCGAGGCGGCGCGCGGACTGTTCGCGGAAGGGCAGAAGTGGGCGCGCACGCGCGGCCTCATCCTCGTCGATACCAAGTACGAGTTCGGCAAGGTGGGCGACGACCTCTACGTCATCGACGAGATGCACACCCCGGACTCCAGCCGCTACTGGGTGGCGGACGAGTACGAGGCCCGCTTCGCCAAGGGCGAGGACCAGCGCATGCTGGACAAGGAGAACATCCGCCAGTGGCTCATCCGCGAGCGGAACTTCTCCGGTCAGGGCACGCCTCCGCCCATCCCCGATGACGTCCGAGTGGAGCTGGCCACCAAGTACGTGGCGGCCTTCGAGCAGATTACGGGGACGACACTCGCGCTCGAACCGGGCGACGTGCACGCGCGAATCGAACGGAACCTGCGCCAGAAGGGCTACCTGAAGTAGCCCTCCCAGCGAGCCTGTGGGACGGCCGTCCGCTACTCGCTCCGGCCGAAGACGCGGCGGAAGACGTCGTCCATGTGCCGCGTGTGGTAGCCCGGGGAGAAGCAGTCGTTGATCTCCTCGGGCGTCATCATCTTGCGCAGGTCCTCGTCCGCGAGCAGCGCCTGCCGGAAGTCCACGCCCTCCTCGTAGAGCTTCATCGCGTTGCGCTGGACGATGACGTAGGCGGCCTGCCGGTCCATGCCTTTGCGCGCCAGCTCCAGCAGGAGCCGCTGCGAGTTCACCACGCCGCCGAGCAGCTCCAGGTTCTTCTTCATCTGCTCCGGGTAGACGCGCAGGTCCTCCATCAGCCGGGCGAAGCGCACCAGCATGAAGTCCGCGAGGATGGTGGCGTCCGGGCCGATGACGCGCTCCACGGAGGAGTGGGAGATGTCCCGCTCGTGCCACAGCGCCACATCCTCCATGGCGCTCACCGCGTAGCCGCGCAGCAGGCGCGCCAGTCCCGTGAGGTTCTCCGACAGGATGGGGTTGCGCTTGTGTGGCATCGCGCTGGAGCCCTTCTGTCCGGCGGTGAAGGGCTCCTCCGCCTCGCGCACCTCGGTGCGCTGCAGGTGGCGAATCTCCACGGCGAACTTCTCGATGCTGGAGCCCAACAGCGCCAGCGCCGTGAAGTACTCGGCGTGCCTGTCACGCTGCACCACCTGGCTGGAGGCGGGCGCGGCCTTGAGGCCCAGCTTCTTGCAGACGTGCTCCTCCACTGCCGGAGGCAGGTGCGCGAACGTGCCCACCGCGCCGGAAATCTTGCCCGTGGCGATGGTCTCCCGCGCGTGCAGCAGGCGCGTGCGGGCGCGGCGAAGCTCGTCGTACCAGATGGCCAGCTTGTGGCCGAACGTCACCGGCTCCGCGTGGATGCCGTGGCTGCGGCCCATCTGGAGCGTGTGCTTGTGCTCGAAGGCGCGCTTCTCCACCGCCGCCATCACCCGCTCCATGTCCTGGAGGATGAGGTCCACGGCGTCGCGCAGCGTCATCGCCAGGGACGTGTCCAGCACGTCCGAGGACGTCATTCCCAGGTGCAGCCAGCGGGCACTGGGGCCCACCCGCTCCTCCATGAAGGTGAGGAAGGCGATGACGTCGTGCTTGGTGGTGCGCTCGATTTCGTCGATGCGCGCGGCATCCGCGGGCGTGAAGTCTCCGGCTTTCTGGAGGCAATCCTCCAGCGCCTCGCGCGGGGCCAACCCCGCCTCCACCATGCCCTCCAGCGCGGCGAGCTCCACATCGCGCCACCGGCGCAAGCGGGCCACGTCGTTCCAGAGGTTGGACATCTCCTGTCGGCTGTATCGCGGAATCACTCGTAGACCTTCACGGCAAAGTCCTTCCGCGCCGCGAACCGGAGCAACTCCAGCACGGACTCGGAGGACGGACCCAACTTCCGGGCGGTGGTGAGATTGATGGACAGGTCCAACCCCTCTGGCTGCGCCACCGCCAGCGCCCCCGGGTCAATCTTCTCGTGGATGATGCGATTGGCCAGCCGGCCCGCTTGCAGGCCAATGGCCATGGGGCTGGGGGACAGCGCGAGGGACGCGCCCTCCTTCACCTGGCTGGGCGTGAGCGCCACGAGCGGCAGCCGCTTCGCCTGCGCGAAGGCGATGAGCTGCTGCACGACGGCGGCGTTGCCCACCGTCTTGTCCGCCACCATCAGCAGCGCGTCCACGCGGCCCGCCGCGCCCTCCAGCACCTTCTCCACCTTCCCTGGTGAGTCCACCTCCAGCGGGAGGATGGACAGGCTCCGGGACGCGGCGGACGTCTGCGCCTGCGTCACGGTGCTGGCGGAGAAGCGGGGGTCATGCACCATGCCCACGCGCCGGGCCTTGGGCGCCACCGCGAGCAGCGCCTCCAGCTCCGGCCCCAGGTCACTGGTAAGCGAAATGCCGGTGACGTTGGGGCCTTCCAGTCCGTACTTCTCGAAGTACGGCACCATGGCGAAGAGGACGGGGATGTCCTCGCCCAGGGAGCGGCGCGCGGCGTTGGCGGCCAGTGGCCCCAGGGCCAGCACCAACGCGGGCTTCTGGGCCGCCAGCTTCTTGAAGATGCGCGCGGCGGCGCCGGGACTCTCGTCCAGCGTCATCTCCTGCACCTCCGCGCGCGCCTCCGCGGCGAAGCCAGCGATGACGGAGGCATAGGGCGCCAGGTTGGCGGACTTCACCGCCACCACGCGGGGACGGGCTGCCCCTTGAGCCCCCGCTACCACCGGCACCAGCAGGAGCAGGAGCGCGAGGGTCCGCCCGTTCATGGCTTCACGCTCGCGCAGCACCGGAAGCCGACCGAGAGGGCGGTCTTCTCCGGAGCGATGAAGGCCCGCGCGCTGCACCTCGAGGCGAGCTGCGAGTCGTTGAACGAGCCGCCCTTCTGCACGACACCCCGGTTGGGGACGCGGGTGCTCGTCCACTCCGCCACGTTCCCGGAGAGGTCCGCCACGCCATAACCCCGTGACACGCATTGCGTGAACGTCCCGGAGGGGGCGACCGTGGGAGGCGTTTCCTGGAGCGAGACCTTCGTATTGCACGCGCCTTGAACGTAATCGTCGCCGTATGCGTAGCGCGCGTTGCCCGGTCCCTTGCATGCCTTCTCCCACTCCTCTTCCGTGCAGAGCCGCTTCTCCGCGGCCTCACACAGCCCGCGCGCCTGTTCCCAGGTCACCTCCACCCGAGGACTCCCTCCCCGCTTGTTCGAGTTCGAGTACTCGAACTCGTCCATGCAGAAGGAGTCCACCTGGATGCTTTCCTCGAAAGGCTCCTCCACCTGCCCCTGGTCGTCGTCCCGCGCCTTTCCCCGGCGGAAGTACCCGCCACTCACCACCCGCATGCCATCGGGACACCCTCCCGCCAGCGCGACGAGGGGAGGAGCATTGGCTTCCGGTGCAGCCTGGCGTGCAGACGGCCCTCCCATGGGCACCACCGGCGCTGTCCGCTGGGCCGAGCGCAGGTAGCGCAGCAACAGGTAACCGCCACCGGCCCCCAGCGCGAGCCCGCCCACGGTCAACACCACCATCCAGATGAATGCCGAGCGACGGCGGGAGGCCGAGGACTTCGACGGACGGGTGGACCGGTGGGTGGGCGCGATGCGAGGCGCCGAGCGCGCCGCCGAGGTCATGGGCGAGTCCAACGTGCGAGCGCCCGACATGGAAGGATGGGAGTCGAGCGAGCGAGGCCCCGTGCGTGCCCCCGACACCGCGGGCGACTCCAGTGTGCGCGCGGTGCGGATGGCCGGCACCGGCACCGCGGGCGCCGCATCCAATGTCCGCGACATGGGCCGAGGCCCGGAGGCCGAGGGCGAGGACTCCAACGCGCGCGCCGAGCGGGCACCGGAAACCGCAGGGGCCGGCTCCTGCCCCGCGTCCGACTCCTGGGCCCGAGGCGCCGCGCGCGGCTGAGCAGCCGGCATCGGTCCGGAGGCACGCGGCGCGGGCCCACCCGCACGAGCGGGCTCGGGGGGCAGGCGCCCACCGTGAGCGGGCTCGGAGGCTCCCCTGGAGGAACGCCCCCCCTGTGACGATTCCGAGGCAGCCCGTCCCTTCGCCGACGCTTCGGAAGCCGAGCGCCCACCTTGAGGCGAATCCATGGCGGCCCGCGCGGCGGACGCGGTGATGAACGGCAGCGCCTGCTCCGTGAGGTGCTGGGATGCGCCGGGGTTCGCGCCGATGATGGCGGCCAGCGTCGCCGCGTCGAGCGGCTGCGTGGCATCGGGCGGAGGCGGCTCCTCCTCGACGGGCGCGGAAGGCTTCGGCGCCGAGGTCACGATGCCCGTGGGCACCGGCATCATGTCCGTGGGCACCGGAGGCGGCGGACGCGCGGACATCCGCACCGCGGCGGCCTGCGCCGAGCCCGCGGGAGGCGGCACGCCGCGCACATGCGTGGCGACCGCCGCGGGGGCGCGCGCGAGGATGCTGGCGAACTCCGCGTGCAGCTCACCCGCCGTCTTCGGACGGGCCAGCGGGTTGATGTTGAGCGCGCGCCGGTAGAGCGCCTCGAAGGACGTGGGCAGGTCTGGGTGCAGCGAGGTCAACCCGGGCACCACGCCCTCGACGGGCACGAGGCCCGCGACCATCTCCCCCATCACCACGCCCAGCGAGTACACGTCCATGCGCGTGTCCAGCTCACCGCCCGCCACGTACTCGGGAGCGACGTAGATATCCGCGCGATGCCCCTTCTGCGCCTGGACGAAGGGAAGCTGCGGCACGGCGAGGCCGAGCCCGTAGTCCGTCACCTTCAGCAGGTCCGGAAGGACGATGACGTTCTCCGGCTTGAGGTCGGAGTGGGGGCCGAAGCGATGGGCCGCGTCCAGCGCCGCCGCCATCTGCGCCAGCAGCGGCTCCACGTCCTTCAGCGAGAAGAGCTGCCCGCGCGAGGCACGCTGCTCCATCATCCGCCGCAGCGTCATCCCCTCCAGCAACTGCATGGTGAAAAAGGGCCGCTCACCGTCGAGCCCCTCTTCGTAGACGCGCAGCAGGTTCGGGTGGTTGAGCTTCTTGCCCACCCGCATGGAGAACGAGAACTGGGTGCGCTCCTCGGGCTGCTGGACGAGTCGCGGGTGGACCGTCTTCAGCGCGACCTCGACGTCGATCTCCTCGTCCTGTGCGCGGAAGACGAAGCCCATGGGGCCGGAGCCCACCACCTCCTGGATGGCGTAGCGGCCTGCGACGACGTCCCCTGGCTTGTAGGGGGCGCCCTCCAGGCCGCGCTTGCGGACGACACCGGCCGATTGTCGCGCGGCCGCGTCGTACTTCATCCCGCAGGTGGGACAGGTGTCGGTCGTCTCGGGGACGTGGCTGCCGCAGCGGTAGCAGAGCAAAGCAGTCGGACTCCAGGGGCCGGTCGAAGGAGGACCGCGAGCGGGGGTGCGGTCCGGCCTCATATTCTGCACGCTCCCCTGTCATCAAGGAACGATGCCGTCGGCTCTCGCGCTACCGGCCGGTGGAACCGAAGCCGTTCCCCCCCCGCGACGTCGCGTCGAGGACCTCCACTTCTTCCAGCGTGGCGGACGTCACCGGCGCCACCACCAGCTGGGCCACCCGGTCGCCCCGACGCAGGGTGAAGGGCTCGCTGGAGAGATTCACCAGGATGACCTGCACCTCCCCCCGGTAGTCCGCATCCACCGTCCCGGGGGAGTTGAGCAGCGTGATTCCGTGGCGCAGCGCCAGGCCGGAGCGAGGTCGTACCTGCCCCTCGTAGCCCGGGGGGAGCCCCAGCGCGAGGCCCGTGGGAACCGCCATCCGCGCCAGCGGCGCGAGCACCCGCTCCCCCTCGATGTCCGCTCTCAAATCCAGCCCGGCGGCGAGCGCCGTCTCGTAGCGGGGAAGCGGCAAGGGCTCCGGATGGGCACGCACGCGGCGCACCTGCACGGTGAGGGACGAGGCCATGGCGCCGATGTACCACACCCCTGCCCCGTCTCCAGTTCCCGCTCCAACGTCACGGGTAGTCCGCGAAAGCGACGACAGCCCGGCAAGCCCCCAGACCCCGGCACGCTCCCGGACTTCGAGGCCTGGCTGGAATCCTCAGCGCGAGGAATCGCCGGACACGGCGCGGACGGAGGCGCGGAACTTGAGGGGGTCCATGGGCCGGGAGGCGAGTTCCAGCTGGTAGTGGAGGTGGGGCCCCGTGGAGCGCCCGGTGTTGCCGGAGCGGGCGATGAGCTGTCCGCGCTCCACCCGCTCCCCCACCCGGACCAGCAGCTCCGAGTTGTGGCAGTACGCTGTCGTCACGCCACGGCCATGGTCCAGGACCAGGACGCGGCCATTCACCGCGTCCTCGCTCGCGCGCCGCACCACACCCTCCGCCACGGCCGATACCGCCGTCCCCGTGGGTACGCTGAGGTCCACGCCCGTGTGCATCCGCCGCATTCCCAGCACGGGGTGGTGCCGCTCGCCGAAGGGGCTCGTCACCCGGGCGCTCTCCGACACGGGCCACGCGAGCCCGAATGCGGTGGACAACGCCAGCGCCTGCGCCGCGCCCACCGAGGCCGTCTCGAAACCCGGAGGAAGCTGCCGGTTCAGTGACTCCAGCGTCGGCGCGCCACCTTCCGCCACCACGCGCTCCTGGGCATAACGCGCGGGGATGCGGCCGACGAAGAGGGCCGTGAGGCGCGCCTCCTCGCGGGGGAAGTCCGCCTCGAGCGCCGCGTGAAGCCTGCGCGCGGCGACGGGCCCTTCCACCGGGTCCAACAGCCGGTCCATGGGAATCCCCAGTTCCTGGGCCAGCGCGGCGAAGGGCTCCCTCGCTCGCGCATCCAGGCCCTTCAATGCCAGGTGCGTGCCCCAGGCCAGCGACTCCGCATCCGTCAGCGGACGCACCAGGGACACCTCGGGCGCCAGCATGGGCGCGGCCAGCGAGGTGCCCGTCATGCCGTCGTAGTACGCCAGCAGGGGCCGCGCGGTGCTCTTCGCGGAGAAGGCCCAGGCGGAGGCCTTGCGCACCAGCGCGCCCGCGGGCGTGTGGTGGTACGCCGTCCACACGCACAGCACCGCCATGCAGAAGTCCAGCAGCCCCCTGGCCCGGCTCGGGAACATGGCGGTCCTCAGCGCAGGAAGGAAACGAGTGGAGTGGCGTCCAGCACGGCGGCCAGTGCCAGCGGCACCACCACCGCGCAACCCAGGAGGCCTCGGGTGAAGGCCCGTCGGCCGCGCTCCTGTGCGCAGGCCGCGTCCGCGTGTTGAAGGTTGCGCAGCACCGCGCGCCACCCGAGCGTGGCCAGCACGCCCACCAGCGCCCCCACGGACAGGCCTCTCGCGCCCCAGTCAGCGACCTGGTCCCCCATCAGCTCGCGCCAGGACAGGTACACCGTGCCTTGCATCAGCTTCGCCACCGTGCACGCGCCCGCCACCACCACCGCCGCGGTGGCCAGGGGGCGCAGCCAGCGCATGGGCGTGGGCTGGCGCAGACAGCGCTGCCACAGCGCGCGCCACGAGGGCTTTGCTTCCTGCCCCTCCAGGGCCGCGCGCCACGACTCCGCGGGCTTCACGGCGGCCGCCGTCGCCTCGCGGTAGCCCAGGGCGGGCAGCGCCAGCACCAGGTCCGCGGCCAGCTCCCACGTCAGGGCCAGGATGCGAGCGATGCGCGTGCGCAGCTCCAGCGACACCCACTCCACCATGGGGGCCGTCACGTCGTAGCGGCCCACCAGTCCATCGAAGGCCGCGTCCACGCGGTCCACCACCGCCACCAGCCTGTCATCCAGCGTGTCCGCCGCCGCGTGCACGCCCACCGCCACCAGGGCCAGCAGCCCCAGGGGCATGAAGGCCCACCGGAAGGCGCCCAGCAGGCGCGAGACGTCGGTGACGAAGCCAGTGGAAGTCGAGGGTCCGGCGGGCGGCGGGCGGGGCGGCAACGGGGCCTCCAGAAGGCGGGGCTCGCACCTCCAACGCACGGCCCCCAGCTCCAGGTCTAAGCCAGCGCCCGCCAAAACGAAAACGCCCCCTGCCGCGCGGTGGCGGAAGGGGGCGTTGGAGCTACTCCGGACCTCGTGAGGAGGCCCGGGAGCGAGGCGACAATCAGGCCTTCGCGTCGGGCTGGGTGGCCTCGGGGGCCGGCTGCGCGGCGACAGCGTCAGCGGCACCCTGCTGCTGGGTCGCCGCGCGCTCCGCCATCGCCTCCTTGCGCGACAGGCGAATCTTGCCCGTCTTGTCGATGCTGACGACCTTCACCAGCACCTCGTCGCCCTCCCTCAGCACGTCGGAGACGCTCTTGACGCGCTTGTCGGACAGCTCGGAGATGTGGATGAGGCCGTCGGTGCCCGGGAACAGCTCCACGAAGGCGCCGAACTCGGCGATCTTCCGCACGGTGCCCGTGTAGATCTTCCCGATTTCCGCCTCGCGGGTCAGCGCCTGAATCATCGCGATGGCGGCCTTCACGGCCTCGCCGTTCGCGCTGGCGATGTCCACCCGGCCAGAGTCCTCGATGTTAATCGCCGCGCCCGTGCGAGCGATGATGTCCTTGATGACCTTGCCGCCCGGCCCGATGACGTTCTTGATGAACTCGGGACGAATCTGGATGGTGGTGATGCGGGGCGCGTACTGGCTGATTTCCTTGCGGGGCTGCGCCAGCGTCTTGAGCATCTCGCCCAGGATGTGGATGCGGCCCTGACGCGCCTGTTCCAGCGCGCGGCTCATGATCTCCGTGGTGAGGCCGGTGATCTTGATGTCCATCTGGATGGACGTGATGCCCTTGCTGGTGCCGCACACCTTGAAGTCCATGTCGCCCAGGTGGTCCTCGTCACCGAGGATGTCCGACAGGATGGCGATCTTGTCGCCCTCCTTCACCAGACCCATGGCGATGCCGGCCACCGGCGAGGTGATGGGAACACCCGCGTCCATCAGCGCCAGCGTGCCACCGCACACGGAGGCCATGGACGAGGAGCCGTTGGACTCGAGGATGTCCGACACGAGGCGAACCGTGTACGGGAAGGACTCGCTCTTGGGCACCATGTTGCGCAGCGCGCGCTCCGCCAGCGCGCCGTGGCCGATTTCACGACGGCCCGGGCCGCGCAGCGGCTTCGTCTCATTCACGCTGAACGGGGGGAAGTTGTAGTGCAGCATGAAGCGCTTGAAGGACATGCCACCCAGCATCTCCAGCCGCTGCTCGTCATCGCTGGTGCCCAGCGTGGCCACCACGAGCGCCTGCGTCTCGCCACGGGTGAAGACCGCGCTGCCGTGGGTGCGCGGCAGCACGCCCACTTCGTTCGTAATCGTGCGGACCACGTCGTGACCGCGGTCGCCGATGCGGCCACCGTTGACCGTCATCTCGCGCATGTGCTCGTACTTGAGGTCTTCCACCACCTGCTTGGCGTGCTTCTCCACCAGCGGGGAGTAGGCCTCGGCGAGCTGCTCCTTGAGCTTCGCGATGGTCTCCTTCTTCGTCTTGGAGAGCGACTCGTAGCGGGCGCCCTTCTCCTTGATGGCGTAGCCGGCCTTGATGCCGTTCATCGCCAGCTCGCGCACCTTGGAGCGCAGGCCCTCGTCCACGGAGGCCGGCTTGTCGAACGAGCGCACCTGCTTGTTCAGCTCGCGGCGCAGCTCGTCCTGCATGTCCAGCGCGGGCTGGGCGGCC
Organism: Myxococcus sp. CA040A; assembly: GCF_013336725.1. NCBI lineage: Bacteria > Pseudomonadati > Myxococcota > Myxococcia > Myxococcales > Myxococcaceae > Myxococcus > Myxococcus sp. CA040A. The sequence continues at coordinate 146,252 of NZ_JABUMR010000013.1, forward strand.
TGGAAGCCGAAGTCCAGCGCGGCGACCATGTCCGCCTCGGTCACCTCTTCCGCGCCGCCTTCCACCATGACGATGGCCTTGCGGCTGACCGCCATGACCAGGTCCAGGTCGCTCTGCTCACGCTGCTTCGCGGTGGGGTTGGCCACCAGCTGACCGCCCACGCGGCCCACGCGGATGCCGGCGAGGGGACCGTCGAACGGGATGTCCGACACCCACAGCGCCGCGGAGGCGCCGGTGATGCCGTGCACGTCGCCCTCGTTCTCCGGGTCCGCGGAGATGACGCTGGCAATGACCTGCGTCTCGTACGCGTAGCCTTCCGGGAACAGCGGACGCAGGGAGCGGTCCACCACGCGGGAGGCCAGCGTCTCCTTCTCCGTCAGCCGGCCCTCGCGCTTGAAGTAGCTGCCGGGGATGCGGCCCGCCGAGTACAGCTTCTCCTGGTACTCCACCGTCAGCGGCAGGAAGTCGATGTCCTTCTTCTCCCGCGCGCTCACCGCCGTCACGAGCAGCATGGTGTCGCCATAGCGAACCACCACGGAGCCATCCGCCTGCTTGGCCAGACGACCCACTTCGATGCTCAGCTCGCTCTCGCCAATCTTGACGCTCTTCTTCAGCATGTCCTTGCCTCGGTATTCTTCGGGCGAGGACCCCACCGCACGCACCTGGCCCGCGAGGGACCTGGCACCCCGGGAGGGCCCTCGGGGTGTATGAGCGGTCGCCAAGGCCCGAAACAGGCACATGACAGGCAACCGCCAGCCTGTACTGCGGAAGGGCGCTTGCGGAGCGCCGGAGGGATGTCTCGGAACTTTTGATCCCTGATCGCACCGGCCGACAACCGTGTCAGCCGGTCCGAACGGAAACCAAAACCTCCGTCGGCACCACTCCCTCGCCCGCCACCACCCACCGCTTCTCAACTGCTTCTCTGCTGCCACTTCAACGTCTGAAACGCGCGGGGCGCTGGTTGAACCAGCGCCCCGGGTCCTGCCGAGATGCCTACTTGCGGATGCCGAGGCTCTCGATGAGCTTCTTGTAGCGGGTGACGTCCTTCGACTTCAGGTAGTCCAGAAGCCGGCGACGCTGACCGACCAGCTTCAGCAGACCGCGGCGGGAGTGGTGGTCCTTCTTGTGCGTCTTGAAGTGCTCGGTGAGCTGGTTGATGCGCTCGGACAGCAGCGCCACCTGCACTTCAGGGGACCCGGTGTCCGTCTCGTGGGTCCTGAACTTCGTCACCAGCTCCGACTTGCGCTCCTGATGCAGCGACATGTGATTCTCGTCTTTCGTACCCCGCTCCGGAGTGATTCCACTTGAGTCGCCCAGGTCCGCGGAGGGGTACAGACCGGGTCTCATGCTCCACTTCTAACGAGCGGGGGGCTTATAAGCTTCACCCTACCCAGGGTCAACCTTGGCCGCCTGCCCGTGCGCCTCGCGGGGGGTGGAGCGTGTGAAGACGCACAGCCGGGGGGCAGCCGGGCCTAGACGAGCACTCGCAGGTACCGCAGCCGTCCGCCCACGCCCTCCGCCACCGCCAGCAGCGCGCCGTCGGGGCCCGTCACGCGCAGCCTCCCTGGGCGCAGCAAGGAGGGAGAAACCTCCACCGGCACGCCGTGCGACACGCGCTTGGCGTCGTCGGCCCCTACCCGCACCTCGGGCAGGTCGACCAGGGCCTCGGCGATGGGCACCAGCCGTGAGGCCAGCGTCCCGTCCTTCAGCAGGGCAGGCACGTCCGCCAGCGGCAGCGAGCGTGCCAGGGGGAACGGCCCGCTGGCCGTGCGCCGCAGCGCCTCCAGGTGTGCCCCGCAGCCCAGCACCCGTCCCAGGTCGAAGGCCAGGGTGCGCACGAAGAAGCCCTTGGAGCAGCGCACGGACAGATGGAGCCGGTCCGCGGAGAAGTCCCGCAGCACCAGTTCGTACACCGTCACGTGGCGGGCGGCGCGCTCCACTTCCTCACCCGCGCGGGCCAGCTCGTACAGGCGCTTGCCAGCCACCTTCACCGCCGAATACATGGGCGGGATCTGGTCGAAGCTCCCCCGGAAGCGCGACAGCGCGGCCTCCAGGAGTGCGGGCGTCAACACGGGCACCGGCGCGCGCGCCGTCACCTGCCCCTGCGCGTCCTGGGTGTCCGTCTCCGCTCCCAGGCGCACCGTAGCGTCGTAGGCCTTGTCGCCCTCGGTGATGAAGCCAGCCACCTTGGTGGCCTCTCCCAGACACAGGGGCAACACTCCGGTGGCCATGGGGTCCAACGTCCCCGTGTGGCCCACCTTCTTGATCTTCAACAGCGAGCGCACCTGTCGCACCACGTCGAAGGACGTGGGGCCAGAGGGCTTATCGATGACGAGGACGCCGTCCATGTCGCGCCAATATTGTGGGCCCGGGGCTGGAACTACCAGCCTTCCTTGCTCCGGACCTCGCGAAGCAGACGGTCGATCTTGTCCCCCTCGCCCACGGATTCGTCGAACGAGAAGAAGATCTCCGGCGACACGCGCAGGTTGACGGCCGACGTGACGTGGCGGCGCACGAAGCCCTTGGCCGCCTCCAGCCCCTTCTGCGTGTCCGAGCGCTCCTCGGCCGTGCCAATCATCGAATAGAAGACACGGGCCACACGCAGGTCCGGGGAGACCTTCACCCCGGTAATCGTGATGTAGCCGATGCGCGGATCTCTCAGCTCGCCCCGGGTCAGCAGGTCGCCGATGGCCACCTGGATTTCCTGCCCCACTCGCTCGGGTCGGGAATGCGTCGTCATTTCTTCTCCCAGTCTCGCGGGTTGCGCAGGGAGCGGGCTCGAACCCGCGCCTCGTCCAGCGTCATCCGTCCACCGCCCGACGGTGACGGGCGACCCGTACCGGGGTCGCCGTCGTTGTCGCCGTCATGACGGCGCTCCCACTCACCCAACCCCTCGGCCTCCGCCAGGGAGGCCCGCTCGCCCCGCAGGAAGCGAGCGATCGCCGCCTCCGACTGGGCCGCTGCCGCTTCCGGCGACAGCGGTGCTTCGTCTTCGTCGTCCAGAGCGGACCGCGAGGCCCTGGAATCCGCGGTGTTGCCCGCGGCGAAGAGCTGATCTCCAAAGGCGAGGATTTCCGTCTCCCGCGCCATCAGCGGGGCCACGTACATCTCCTCGATGAAGTGGATGACCTTCTCCAACTGCTCGTCCACGTGGCGGCGGTCATTGCCCACCACCGAGAGGGCAAGCGAGGCCTTCTGCCAGAGGTCCTGGTCGTCCACCTCGGCCACGGCCACGTTGAAGCGGGCCTTCACCCGGTCCGTCACCCGGCGCAACACCTGTCGCTTGGACTTCAGCGAGCCGCTGTCCGGAATCTGGAGGGTCAGACGTGCGACACCTACGAACATGCCAATCCCCCGACCCCGGGGGACCTGGCGACTGCGCGAGGCCCCCAGGGCGAAACCTCCCCGGGAAGGTGGGGCCTTCCCGGGGGCGAGAGGACACGCGGCGGAAGACTAGGTGAGGCTCTGCCGGGTCTCTTCGATCTCGTAGGCCTCGATGATGTCGCCGGCCTTGAGGTCGTTGAAGTTCTCGATGCCGATACCGCACTCGAAGCCCTGAGCGACCTCCTTGACGTCGTCCTTGAAGCGCCGCAGCGACGCCATCTTCCCGGCGAACAGCTGCTTGTTCTCGCGGATGAGGCGAACGATGGCGCCTCGCTTCATCACACCATCCAACACCGCCGCGCCGGCGATGGTGCCCAGGCGAGGAACGTTGAAGGTGTTGCGGACCTCCGCGCGGCCCAGCTTCTTCTCCGTGCGGATGGGCTCCAGCAGGCCCTCCATCTCCAAGCGCACCCCGTCGATGAGCTCGTAGATGATGGTGTAGCTCTGCAGGTTGACTTCCTGAGCCTTGGCCGCGGCCTCCGCACCCGACTCCGGGTGGACGTTGAAGCCGAGCACCACGCCCTTGGAGGCGGCCGCCCGCATCACGTCGCCCTCGGTGATGGCGCCCACTCCGGAGTGGACGACCTCCACCTTGACCTTGTGGGTGGAGAGCTTCTGGACGGCCTGCTTGACGGCCTCGGCCGAGCCCTGCACGTCCGCCTTGATGACGACGCGCAGCTCCTTGGGACCGCCGCCCGCCTTCGTCTTGGCGAACAACTGCTCCAGGGACTCACGACTGACCTTGCCGAGCTCGGTCTGCCGCTCCTTCATGTTGCGGTGCTCGGCGATCTGCTTGGCCGCCTTCTCGTCCGCCACCACGTTGATGGCGTCGCCCGCGGTGGGAACACCGGACAGGCCGATGACCTCCGCGCAGTAGCCCGGCTTGACTTCCTTCACCATCTCGCCGCGGCTGTTGTTCATCGCGCGGACTCGGCCGTAGTGCGAGCCGGTGACGACGGCGTCGCCCAGCTTGAGCGTGCCTTCCTGCACCAGCACCGTGGCGACCGGGCCACGGCCGCGGTCCAGCTTGGCCTCGATGATGGCGCCGACCGACGGGCGGTTCGGGTTGGACGTGAGCTCGAGGACCTCGGCCTGCAGCGCCAGGTTCTCCAGCAGCAGGTCCAGGTTCTGCTTCGTCTTGGCCGAAACGGGAACCATGATGGTGTCGCCGCCCCACTCTTCCGGGACGAGCTCGTGTGCGGCCAGGTCCTTCTTCACGCGGTCCGGGTTGGCGCCGGGCACGTCCATCTTGTTGATGGCGACGACGATGGGGACTTCCGCCGCCTTCGCGTGCTTGATGGCCTCCACCGTCTGCGGCATCACGCCGTCGTCGGCGGCCACCACCAGCACCACGATGTCCGTCACGTTGGCGCCGCGGGCGCGCATGGACGTGAAGGCCTCGTGACCCGGCGTATCCAGGAAGGTGACGTCACCCCGCGCGGTGGTGATGCTGTACGCACCGATGTGCTGGGTGATGCCGCCCGCCTCGCCCGACGCCACGTTGGCGCTGCGGATGGCGTCGAGCAAGCTCGTCTTGCCGTGGTCGACGTGGCCCATGATGGTGACGACCGGCGGACGCGGACGCTCGTCCTCGGGACGGGCCTCCACCTCGGGCAGGTAGTCTTCCACCTCGAAGCCCACGCGCTCGATCTTCCAGCCGTAGTCGCTGGCGATGGTCTCCGCCGTGTCGGCGTCCACCAGCTGGTTGGCCGTGGCCATCTTCCCCTGCGCCATCAGCTTCTTGATGAGCTCCGCGCTGCGGATACCCATGCGCTGGCCCAGGTCGGACACCGAAATGCCCTCCTGCAGCTTGATGACCTTCTTCTCCTCGGCCATCTGGGTGATCTGCGTCTTGGCACCCTTCTTCGTGGGCTTCTTCTTCTTGCCACGGATGGGGATGGTGACGCGGCCCCAGACCATGTCCGTCAGTTCCTGCTTGGACACGCTGGTCGTATCGCCACTGGTGCGCTTGCGCTGGCCACGCTCCTTGTTCTTGGAGACGTCCACCAGTTCGCGGCCCCGGCCCAGATGGTCCGGAACCACCTTGTACTCACGGCGCTCGGGGATGCCCGCGCGGCCCGGAGCCATGGGGTACTGCTTCGCCTGGCCGGCCGTGGGGGTGACCCGACGCACCTGGATGAGCGGGCGCGAGATGACGACGGCCTGAGTGGCCGTGGGACGCGCCTGACCGCCCGTCGGAGACACCTGGGCGTGCGGCACACCGCCCACCATGATGGTGGGACCCTGCGGCGCGGCGGTGCCGCCCGCGGAGGCCTGCGCTCCAGGAGCGGAGCTGGGACGCACCGGCCCCTGGCCGGGACGCGTGCTCTGGCTCTGGTACGACGGATAGCTCGGACGACCGCCCGGACCACCGGGACGCCCACCCGGACCGCCCGGACCACCGGGACGTCCACCCGGACCGCCCGGACCACCGGGACGCCCACCCGGACCGCCCGGACCACCGGGACGTCCACCAGGACCACCCGGGCCACCCGGACGACCACCGCCCGAGGGACCGCTCCGCTGCCCGTAGCCCGGCGCGGGGCCCCGAGACACGACGGTCGCGGACGAAGACGGGGGAGAAGACGTCCGGACAGTCGGCGGAACCGGCGAGCGCGGAGGGGGTTGGGGCAAGTGGGTACTCTCCTGAGAAGGGGAACGAGGCTGCGCGGCGGCAGCTGGGGGAGCGGCGGGGGCGCGAGGCGCCTCGACCGGGGCCTTGGGAGCCTCCGTTGCGGCTGGAGGCGTGGCGGCCTGAGCGGGCTGCTGCTCGGTCACCGGGGGAGCCGTCGGAGCCGCGGGCGCGGCGGTGACGGCGGGAGACTCCTCCACGGAGGGAGCCGGAGCCGTCTCGACAGCGACGGGCGGGGGCTCCACGGCGCGAGGCGCCTCCTCGGGAGGCTGGTAGGCCTCGACGGGGGGATGAGCGGACTCAACGGGTCCGGAATCGTAGTGGTCATGGGAGTCCGCGGAGTGCGACTCCATGCCCGCTTCGGCGGAGCCCGCGGGCGGGCCCACCTTGCGGCGCACCACGAACCCCTTCGCCGTCACGGGAGGCGCTGCCTGCTTCGGCTTGCGCTTGTCCAGGATCTTCTGGACGGCGGCGGTCGCCTGGTCGTCATCGAGGGAGGACGAATGGCTCTTGACGTCGTAACCGAGCGCGGACAGCTCGTTTACGACCTCCTTGTTGTCGAGCTCAATGCCGTGGCCCTTGAGCTCCTTGGCGATTTCGTGGACGCGCTTCTTCGACATATTGCCCTTGTTGGCCTGCCGCACCCGGCGACTCCGGGGCGCAGCACCCTAGCTCAAACCCGAAAATGTGTGCGAGTGGTCCTTAACACCCACTCCCCCCCAACACCCCTCCGCCCTCATGGCGCAGGCTCCTATGCCTACCCGAGCTGCGACGGGTCTACCAACCCCGCCTTCCCGCGAAAGGCCCGACCAAACGCCTTCCGCTTCAGCGCTGCCGTCATACAACCGACACCGCACAGGTAGGCGCCCCGTCCGGGCAGCCGCCGCTCCCTGTCCACCACGACAGCGCCCCCAGGCCCTATCACGAACCGGGTGAGCTCCGCCTGCGGTCGCTTGGACCCGCATCCGACGCACATCCGGACCGGGCCTGACCGCGCGCTCTGCTCCGCTGGTACCAAGCGACCTGCTGGGCGCCCCACATCCCCTCTCCTCTTCACTATTCCTAGCTTACGGCGACTTGGTGGCTTCCGCGCCACCGTCCAGGGTCGCCGTCGTAATACCGCGCTCGGCGTTCAGCTCCGTGCGCAGCTTGGCCTCCTCCACGAGGTAGTTTTCCGCCGCGCTCTTGAGCTGGCGGGCCTTCTTGATGCCCACACCCGGAACGTCGCCCAGCTTCGCCAGGTCCTTCTCGTTGGCGATGTCCTCCACAGTGCGGTAGCCAGACGCCACGAGCTGTTCGATGGTCTTCTCGCCAACGCCGCGCACGCGAGCCATGCGCTCGGTCTGGGACAGCTCGTCGGGGTGGCGGCGCGCCTCGGCCAGCCGGGCCTGCTCCCTTTCATAATCCATGCGGGACAGCTCCGCCTGGTCTTCCACCATGCGCCTGCGGGCCTCCTCCTGCATGGAGGGGACACGGGCGGGGTCCACGCCGGGGATCTGCGCCAGCATCTCCGCGTTGGCCTCCGCCACGTCCCGGGCCTGCCGGAAGCCGTGGGCGTAGAGCGTCTCCACCAGCATCTCGTTGACGCCCGGCAGCGCGCCCAGCGAGCGGCTGGCGAACTCGCGCATCTCGCGCACGCGGCTCTCGCTGTTGATGTCCAGCTTCCAGCCCGTCAGCTGGGCGGCCAGGCGCACATTCTGCCCGCGCCGGCCAATGGCCAGGCTGAGCTGGTCGTCCGGGACGATGAGCTCCATGGCGTGGTTGGCCTCGTCGATGATGACGCGGCTGACCTCCGCGGGCGCCAGCGCCGAGCACACGAAGCGCGCCGGGTCTTCATCGTACGGGACGATGTCGATCTTCTCCCCGCGCAGCTCCTGCACCACCGCCTGCACGCGGCTGCCCTTCATGCCCACGCACGCGCCCACCGGGTCCACGTCCGAGTCGCGGCTGGAGACGGCGATCTTCGCGCGGCCACCCGGCTCACGCGCGGCCGCCTCGATGACGACGATGCCCTCGGCGATTTCGGGCACCTCCATCTCGAACAGCTTGGTGAGCAGGTTCACGGAGGCGCGGCTGAGGACGATCTGCGGGCCCTTGGACTCGCGCAGCACGTCCAGCACGTAGGCCTGGACGCGGTCGCCGGGGCGGTACGTCTCACGCGGGACCTGCTCGCGCACCGGCAGCACGGCCTCGGCGCGGCCCAGGTCCACGATGATGTTGCCGCGCTCGAACCGGCGGGCGATGCCGGTGACGATCTCGTTCTTGCGGTCCTTGTACTCGTTGAAGACGTTCTCGCGCTCCGCGTCCCGCGTGCGCTGCAGGATGACCTGCTTGGCCGTCTGCGCGGCGATGCGGCCGAAGCCGCGGCGGAAGGTCTTCAGCCGGAGGATGTCGCCGTACTGGTCGTCCTGGGCCTTGGCCTCGTTGGCGTCCTCGTCCCGGTAGAAGATCTGGAAGACGAGCTCGTCGCCGGGCTCCACTTCCATGCCCTTCTTGTGCGACTCGGTCAGGTTGATCTGATTGACCGCTTGAACCGGGTCGGTGATCTCCTCGACCACGGTGATGGCCTGGAACAGCTCCACCACGCCCTTGTCCGCGTCGTACTTGGCCTCGAGGTTGCGGTCCTGGCCAAAGTGCTTCTTGGCCGCGGTCTTCATCGCATCCTCGAGGGTGGCAATCAGCACAGCCCGGTCGATGCCCTTGTCCTTGGCGACCTGGTCCAGGACAAGGTTGAGGTTGACGGTCGGGTTGGCTTGTTGCGTAGGCATTGTCTTCTCCTGAATGGGTCCACGGGCCCCCCGCGCGGCAGGGTGCCCTGTATGTCGACGTCTAGAACTCGAACTCCAGGTTCGCCTTGGCGATGTCCTTGAAGAGGATGTGGAAGGTTCCGGCACCTTCCACCTCCACCGAGATACTGTCGCCCGCCACCCCGGTCAGCGTGCCAGTGAAGCTCTTTCGCGGCGGCTCGCCCACCGGCCCGAACGTCTTCACTTTCACCTTCTGCCCCTGAACTTGCGCGAAGTGGGTCGGCTTCCTCAACGGCCGGTCCACCCCGGGGCTGGAGACCTCCAGGCTGTACTCGTGGGGAATGAAGTCCTCCACGTCCAGCACCGGGTCCACCGCGCGGGACACCTGACTGCACTCGTCCAGTCCCACCCGGCCCCCTGGCTTGTCGATGAAGAGCCGCAACACCCAGCCCTCGCGTTCCCGGATGAACTCCAGGTCCACGAGTTCCAGGCCCTCGCCCGCAACGAGGGGCTCGAGCACCGAAAGGGCCCGTTCCTCCACCGTCTGCTTGAGGTTCTTCTCCGACATAACTGGGAAACCAGGCTCCAAAAACGCGAAAAGCGGGCACGGCGGCCCACTTTTCGAGGTGCACATCGAAAAATGTCGGGCGCGTCCGTAACACACGCCCCAGCGGGGTGTAAAGGAAGGACGCTCCCTCTCGGGTCCCGTGAAACCTGGCCAACAGGGCAAGGAATTCCCAGGGGTTCCGCGTGCCGGGCGGGCGTTATAACGCGCCCATGCACCTCATCGCCGCCGCCCAGATGGTGTCCACCGCGGACAAGGCTCACAACGTGGAAGTCGCCACCCGGCTCGTCCGGCGCGCCTGCGACCTGGGCGCCCGCCTGGTGGGACTGCCAGAGAACTTTTCCTGGATGGGACCCGAGCCCGAACGGCAGGGCGCGGCGGAGGGCCTGGATGGCCCCACCCTCGCCCGGATGGCGGAGCTGGCGCGCGAGCGGAAGGTGACGCTCCTGGCAGGCAGCGTCCTGGAAACGGGCGCCCCTGGCGGGCGGCTCTACAACACCAGCGTCCTCTTCGGCCCGGATGGCGAGCGGCGGGCCGTCTACCGGAAGATGCACCTGTTCGACGTCGAGGTGGGGGATGGTGCGACCTATCAGGAGTCCGCGGCGGTGGCGCCGGGGACGGAGGTCGTCGCGGCGGACACGGAGGTGGGGCGGCTCGGGCTCTCGGTTTGCTACGATTTGAGATTCCCTGAGCTGTACCGCCGGCTGTCCAAGGACGGGGCGACGCTGCTGGCGGTGCCGGCGGCCTTCACGATGATGACGGGCAAGGACCACTGGGAGGTGCTGCTGCGGGCGCGCGCCATCGAAAACCAGGCGTACGTGCTGGCGCCCGCCCAGGGCGGCAGGCATTCGGCGCAACGGCAGACGTATGGCCACGCCATGGTGGTGGACCCCTGGGGGTTGGTGACGGCGAGGGCGTCGGAGGGCGAGGGCCTGGCCGTCGCGCCGGTGGACCTGGAACTCCAAGCGCGCATCCGTCGCGACCTCCCCTGCCTGCGACACCGCCGATTGGACTAGCCTGGGGGAACCTGATTTCCGGACGGTCCCCTTCTCGTGAATGGTCGACGTTGGCTTCCCATGCTGCTCGCGCTCGCGCTCCCGGCTTCGCCGCTCGGCTGCACCGCCGAGGACGCGCCCGCCGTGCCCACGACGTCCACGACTCCGGCGCCCGTGCCCCGCGCGCACCTGCGAGGGTTGAAAGGGAACGTCCAAATCAAACGCTCCATCGCCGACGAGTGGAGCACCGCCAGCGACGGCGTCCCCTTGTTCGAGAACGACAAGGTGCGCACCGAGGCGGGCGCGGGCGCGGACCTCGTCTTCAGCGGCAACGGGAGCATGGTGCACCTGGGCGGTGACTCGCTCATTGGAATCGCGGAGACGCGTCCGAGGCCGGGCCGTCCGCGCACGGACCTGACGGTGCTGCGCGGCCGCATCGACGCGGAACTGGAGCGCCCCTCCACGCAGTCGCTCTCCGTCAACACGCCCGCGGCCACCATCCAGGCAGGAAGGGAGATTGTCTTCCAATGAAGACGGCACTGCTCCTGCTCGCGTGGCTGAGCGCCGCGCCCCCGGACACCACCGTGGTGGGCCCCCAGGAGTCCCTGCGGGAAGTGGCCGAGCGCGTGCTCGGAGACGCGAACGCCACCGCGGAGCTGCGCGCCCTCAACAGCCTGTCCTCGGATGCCGTCGCGCCGGGCACGCGGCTGAAGCTCCCCGGTCAGGAGCGGGGGCTGGCCCTCAAGGCCCTGGAGACGGCGCGTACCCTCGTCGCACAGGCCAAGGGCACCGGAGTCCTGCCGGAAGCGGAGGCACGGCTGAGTGAAGCCGAGGTCTACTTCCGCACCGCGCGTTATGCGCAGGCGTCCGAGGCGGCCAATGCGGCCGGGACGCTGGTGTCCGGGGGGCGAGCGCCCCACCCTTCCACCTTCAGCGTGCACGTGGAGCCGGACGCGGGCACCACCACCGTCAGCGTCACCCGAGGCCCGCCGGTCCGCGTGGAGGCCGAGGGCGTCACGCGGCCCGTCGCTCCAGGTGAAACCGTGCTCGTGGAGAAGGGACGACCTCCCGTAGTCCCCGCCACGCCGCTCGCGCCCCCTCAGCCCGAGCAGCCCGAGCAGGGCGCGGTGCTGAAGCGACGCGCGGACGCGAAGGGACACCTGGGTCCGGTGAAGCTGACGTGGGCGGCGGTGACGGGCGTGGAGCGTTATGAGGTCGAAGTCGCCCGAGACATGCAGGGCGCGGCCGTCGTCACGCAGACGGCCACGTCGCCGGAGCTGAAGCTGCCAGTGCTGCCCGCGGGGCGTTACTGGTGGACGGTGCGGGCGGTGGGCGCCTCGGGCCGGTCCGAGCCGTCGGTGGTCCGTCGGTTCGAGCTCGTCCCCGAGCGACTCAAACTCGAAGTCCAGAAGGGCCAGTGGCAGTAGTCCCTGGAGGAGTCGCCCCGTGCGCCTGTTCAAAGCCATCCTCCTGTTGATGCTCGTGGTGAGCATCGTCCCCACGCTGATGGTGGGGTGGCTGTCCGTCACACATACCCGCGAGCTGCTGGTGCGCGACGCGCAGGAGCTGGCGCAGGAGCGCGTGAAGCAACTGCGCCTCAAGGCCGAAATCTTCCTGGGCGAGCCCACCGAGGCCGTCATGGGCCTGGCCCGCGTGCCGGACTTCTTCGGCTTGCCCCTGGAAGCGCAGCAGACGCACCTGGCCTCGGTGCTCTCCCAGCGACGCGAAGTGCTGGCCCTCACCGTCTTCGGCCCGGATGGGAAGCGACTCCCCGGACTCCAGGCCTTCTCGCGTCACGACGTGCCGCCCACCGCGCTCGCCTCGCACGAGGAGCGCGGTCGCGCGCTGCTCGAGGGCGGCATGGAGGGGCCTCGCTACTCCGACGTGGTGGCGACCGGCGGCGGTGGGCCGGTGGTGACGCTGGCGTTCCCCGTGGGCGAGCCGGTGAAGGGCTTCATCACCGCGGACCTGTCACTGGCGGGCCTGCGACAGATGCTGGAGCAGGAGCGCGTGGGCAGCACGGGCTTCGCGTACCTGTCGGACCATCGCGGCCACCTCGTCGTCGGCGGAGGCGGCGTGGCGGCACTGGGCGGAGATGTCTCCCAGCGCAGCCCCGTGGCGCACCTGCTGCGGCAGTTGGCCAGCACGCCCGACGCGGAGCTGTTCCACGTGGGCAACTTCGGCGAGGGCCGCGACGCGGTGGTGGCGGCATACACCGTGCTGCCCGAGACGGGCTGGGCCATCGTCTCCGAGCAGCCGGTGGAGCACGCCTATCGCCAGGTGGAGACGATGGAGCGCCGCATCCTCCTGGGGCTGGGCGCGGCCATCCTCGTCGCCCTGGTGATGGCGGCCCTCTTCTCGCGCAACCTCACCCGCCCCCTGAAGGTCTTCACCGACGGCGCCCTGGAGCTGGCGCGCGGGAAGTTCGGCGTGGAGGTGAAGATTCCGCAGAAGAACGAGGTGGGCGAGCTGGCCCAGACGTTCAACTACATGAGCAAGCAGCTGCTCGCGTACGACATGGAGAACCGCGGTCTCTACGAGAGCCTGGAGAAGGGCTATCTCGAGACCATCGTCGCGCTGGCCAACTCCATCGACTCCAAGGACGCGTACACGCGCGGCCACAGCCAGCGGGTGGGTGACCTGTCGGTGGAGATTGGCCGGGAGCTGAACCTCACCGAGCGCGAGCTGCGACAGCTCCAGTACGGCGGCATCCTCCACGACATCGGCAAGATTGGCATCGTCGAGTCCATCCTCTGCAAGCAGACGAAGCTGACAGACCAGGAGATGGCCATCATGCGCGAGCACCCGGCCATCGGCGACGCCATCATCGGCCCGGTGAGCTTCCTGGGCGCGGTGCGCGCGTGCGTGCGCCACCACCACGAGCGGTGGGACGGCACGGGCTATCCCGACAAGCTCCGAGGCGACGACATTCCCCTGCTGGCCCGCATCGTCGCCTGCGCGGACACCTTCGACGCCTGCACCTCCACGCGCCCGTATCAGAAGGCCATGCCGCTGGAGAAGGCGATGGAGATTCTCGACAGCCTCACCGGCGCGCAGTTGGACCCGCAGGTGGTGGCGGCCCTGCAACGGGTGGTGGCCAAGAAGGGCGTGCGGCTGGAAGGCCACCGGCTGCCCGTCAAGCTCGCCTCGTGAGTCGCGCGCCCCCGACCCGGAAGGATGCTAGGGAGGGCGCACCGCTGTTGAGATTTCGAAAGGTGCAACGTTGAGCTTCTGGGACCGCATCAAACCCTCGACTCCCTCCGCCACCGCGACGGACGCCCGCCTGTCACCCGACGGCTCCCACCTGGAGCTGACGTGGGACGACGGCACGAAATCGGGCGTCTCCGCACAGACGCTCCGTCAGCAGTGCCCCTGCGCTGGCTGCGTGGACGAGTGGACGAACCAGCGCACGCTGGACCAGACCAAGGTGCCCGCGGACCTGCGCGTCAAGCAGGTCCACCCGGTGGGCAACTACGCGCTGACTTTCGCCTTCAGCGATGGCCACACCACCGGCATCTACCCCTGGAAGCTGCTGCGCGACCTCACCCAGCCCCCCACCGCCTGAGAGCGGCTGCCCCGGAGAGCCCGCCGTGAACGAACGCTATCGGCTCGTCAGGCCCCTGGCCTCCGGAGGCATGGCGGAGCTGTTCCTCGGCGTGGCCCGGGGCGCGGAGGGCTTCGAGCGCACCGTCGCCATCAAGCGCATCCTCCCGCACCTGGCCCAGGAGCCCGACATCGCGCGGATGTTCCTGGCCGAGGCCCGACTCGCCACACAGTTGCAGCACCAGAACATCGCCACCGTGTTCGACGTGGGCGAGAGCCCCTCGGGCCTCTTCCTGGTGATGGAGCTGGTGGACGGGTGGGATTTGGGCGTGTTGCTGCGCCTCGCCGCGCGGCAGCGACAGCGCTTTCCTCCGCACCTCGCGGCCTTCGTCACGCTCCAGGCGCTCGCGGGCCTGCACCACGCCTACCGCAAGCTCCACGAGGGTCGTCCACTGTTGGTGGCGCACCGGGACGTGTCTCCGTCCAACATCCTCGTGTCCCGCGAGGGCGAGGTGAAGGTGACGGACTTCGGCATCGCGCGGTTCAACGGTGCGTCCTTCACCGAACCGGGGCTCTTCAAGGGCAAGGAGGCCTACAGCGCCCCCGAGGTCCTCCAGGGAGAACCCGCCACCGCGCTGAGCGACCAGTTCTCCCTGGGCATCGTCTTCCATGAGCTGCTCACCGGCGCGCATCCCTTCGCGGCCACGTCGCAACCGGGCTCCGTCGCGGTGGCCATCGTCTCGCGGGACGTGCCGCCGCTACCACCGGACGTGCCCGCGCCGCTCGCCGCCGCGGTGCAGCGCATGATGGCCCGCGCGCCCGAGGCTCGCTTTGCCTCACCAGAGGCCGTGGCCGAGGTGCTCGCGCGGTGGCTCGCCCGGTCGGGTGAACCCGCGACCGCGCATGCCCTCACCGCCTTCCTGTCCACGCTGCCCTTGCCTCCCACGCTGAAGGAGCAGGGCGAGACAGCCAGCGACGCGTCTTCGGAAGCTGCCCCGTCGATGTCGCTCGCTCCGGAAGTGCCTCCCTTCTCGTCGGAGGCGGACGAGGCCTCGGAGCTGGCGGGTATCGAGCTGAGCTCGAGTGGACGGCTCATCCACCGCTGCGTTCGCTGTGGCTCGCCGTTGTCCGCACCTCGCGCGCCCTGCGCCGTCTGTGCCGCACGGCTCGCACCACCGGCCCCGGGCGCATTCTCGACTCCGGATGAGCATGGCTCCGGGTTTCTCGCGGCGGATGCATCTCCCTCCTTCGGGGATGAGTCCTCGCATGCGCCCGCGTCTCAGGGCGCTCCCAGCCATTCGAAGGGGAGCCACGCTCCGCCCCCCGCTCGTGGCCCTTCTCCCGGAAACGTCGCCGCGCCGCCTGCACCGGTCGCCAAGACGAAGCTCTACGGGACGACACCTCCGGGGCCTCAAGGCAGCGCCGTGGTCGGAGTATCTGCCGCCTCCGCGCGGCGTCCCCCGCCGCAACCTGTTCTTCGAGAGGTGGCCTCCGGCACGCAGTCCCTCGCCGACAGCATCGAAGGCGCACCGCGCAGGCCCTCGGCGCCGAGCGTGCTTCGCGCGGGCCCGGAGGCCCTGGAGCTGGAAGAACGCGCTCCGCGTCCGGAGAGCACCTTCGACGCGGTGCCCGCCTCCAGCGTCCCGAAACGCTGGGGTCGATATGTCATCGCGCTCGTGGGCCTCGCGGCGGCGGTGGGCGGCAGCGTGTGGCTCTGGCCCCACCGCACCCAACTCACGGGGCGACTCATGGCCAGCGTGAATCAGCCCATGGCCGCGCCCGTGCTCATGCTCATGAGCGAGCCCTCGGGTGCGACGGTGCTGGTGGACGACAAGCCCGTGGGGACGACGCCCCTCGCGCTCGACAACCTGTATCCGGCGGGCCCCGTCTCCGTGCAGGTACGCCACAAGGGCTACCGCACCTGGAAGGGCACCTTCCCCGGAGCCAAGGCCGCGCAGCTCGAAGTGAAGCTGCAGCGCTGAGGAGCATCACCCCGCGCGGGCCACGCCGTGTCGCGTGGCCCCCAGGGTTCGCTCACTTCACCAGACGCAGATGACTCCGACGCGGCGGAGGCGAGTCGTCCTTCGGCCCTTCGGGCGGCGGGACTTCCGACGGAGGCGGTGGCGGTGGCGCCACCTCATCCACGGGCTCGGTGGGCACTTCGCGCAGGAAGGTGCGCGGACGCTCGGCGGCCACGGGGACGGGGAGCGGCTGCGGCGGAGGACGCGCGGCGGCGGGCTGCTGAAGCAGCTCCGGCGGCATGTCCTCCATGTACATCCACGACTCCTTCGTCACGTGGCTGGCGATGGCGAACAGCGCCGACCACGGCACCGCCACCGTGAAGCGCGAGCCCGAGAAACTCAACGTGCAACGCACACCCCACTCGCCCACCGTAAGGTCCGGTGGGTCGAAGCGGTACGACAGGTTGAGGCGCAGATGGGCCTCTCCCCGGAGTGATGCGGGAACGAGCACGCCCGGCCTTCGCGCGTCCAGGTGGATCATCACCATCCCCTGGTCCAGCGAGGCGAGCAGCCGCTCCTTCTTGTCCAAATCCTTCGTGTCGTCCATCCGGTGTACGGCGGAGAGAAATGCGGGCGCGCTCAACGACGGCGCACGGCCCGGTCCATCTCCCGCTTCGTCTCCCGTTCCTTGATATCGTGGCGTCTGTCTTCGTGTGTCTTGCCCCGACAGAGCCCCAGCTCCACCTTGGCGCGCCCCTGCTTGAAATACAGCACAAGCGGGATGATGGAATAACCACGCTCCCGCACCTTGGTGGTCCACCGGTCAATCTCGGCCCGGTGCATCAGCAGCTTCCGGCCGCGCGTGGGCAGATGGTCGAACACACTGGCGGACTTGTAGGAACCGATGTGGGCATTGAGCAAGAACAGCTCACTGCCCTTGGGCAGGGCGTACGCGTCCGAGAGGTTGGCCTCCCCTTGTCGCAGCGACTTCACCTCGCTTCCCGTCAGCTCCAGACCGGCTTCCACCTTTTCGTCCACGGTGTAGTCGAAGCGCGCACGCCGGTTCTCGGCGACGACCTTGATTCCCTGCTCGCCGCCAGCCGGCCCCTTCGACTTTCCACCCGATGCCATACGTGTCCTGGGTCTCCTAACCGCCAAGCGCCATGTTGTCGATGAGGCGTGTATTGCCGCTGAAGGCCGCCACCAGCAGCCGAGCGGCCTGTCCGGGGGCCACCGACGCAAGCGGCGTGAGTCGCTGGGCGTCCACCAGCTCCACGTAGTCCTCACGCAGCCCGGCGGACGACAGCTCGTGCCGGACAGCGCCCGTCAGCGCCTCCGCATCCCGCCTGCCGCCCTGAAGCAACGTCAGCGCGGCCCGGAGGCCTCGCGACAGGGACAGCGCTCGCTGCCGCTCCTCGGAGGACAGGTAGGCATTTCGGCTGCTCATCGCCAGCCCGTCGGGCTCGCGAACCGTCGGCATCCCGACGATGTCCGCGCCCAGGTGCAGGTCCCGGTTGAGCGCCCGGATGACCTGGAGCTGCTGGTAGTCCTTCTCCCCGAACAAGGCCGCGTCGGCCCGGAAGAGCGCCAGCAACTGGGTGACGATGGTGGCCACGCCCCGGAAATGCCCCGGACGGCGGGCGCCACACAGGCCCTGGCTGACCTCCGTCACCTCGACGTAGGTCTCGTAGCCGGGCGGGTACATGGCCTCGGGCACGGGCGCGAAGACGACGTCGGCGCCCGCTTCGCCACACTTGGCCAGGTCGCCGTCGAAGTCGCGCGGATAACGCGAGAGGTCCTCGCGGGGACCGAACTGGGTGGGATTGACGAAGATGGAGACGGCCACCACGTCGGCGCGACGGCGCCCCTCGCGGATGAGCGAGAGGTGCCCTTCGTGCAAGAAGCCCATGGTGGGCACCAGCGCGAGCCGGCGCCCCTCACGGCGCAGCCCCGCCGCCCACGTCTTCACTTCATCCACGGTGCGGAGGACGGCGGGCGCCATGGCTAGACCGGAATCCCGTAGACGGGGCCGACCTTCTCCTCACCCTCGGCGGGAGCTGCGACCTCGCCCTCGAGGGCCTTGCCCGCGCCCAGGGCCGCGGGGGCCACCAGGCGGATGCTCTTGCTCGCCTTGAACGAGTGGTCCTCGTCCGGGAACGCGCCCTGGCGGATCTCCGTGAAGAACGCGCCGGCGGCCTCGGTGATGGAGCCGTGCAGGTTGGCGTAGCGCTTGACGAACTTGGGCTTGAAGTCCGGGTTCATTCCCAAGAGGTCGTAACAGACGAGCACCTGTCCGTCGCAATAACGTCCCGCGCCAATGCCGATGGTGGGGATGCTCAGGCTCTGCGTAATCGTGCGCGCCAGCTCCAGCGGCACGCCCTCCAGCACCAGCGCGTAGGCGCCTGCGGCCTCCAGGGCCAGCGCATCGTCGAGAATCTTGCGCGCCTGCTCCTCGTCGCGGCCCTGGACGACATAGCCGCCCATCTTGTGGACCGACTGAGGCGTCAGCCCCAGGTGCCCCATGACGGGGATGCTGGCGCGGACGATGGCGCGGACGACGTCCGCGAACTCGGCGCCACCCTCGAGCTTCACGCTGCCCACGCCGCCTTCCGTCACCAGCCGGCCCGCGTTGCGGACGGCCTCATGCGCGGAGACCTGGTAGCTCAAGAAGGGCAGGTCTCCCACCACGTGCGCCCTCCTGGCGCCCCGGGTGACGGCCGCCGAGTGGTAGACCATCTGGTCCATCGTCACGGGCAGCGTGGAGTCATGTCCCTGGACGACCATGCCCAGCGAGTCACCGACGAGCAATACGTCCGCACCCGATTGGTCCAGGATGTGGGCGAACGTGGCGTCGTAAGCGGTGACCATGCAGATCTTCTGGCCGATCTGCTTGAAGCGCTTCAGCGAATGGATGGTGACCTTGTCCTTCACGGTTCACCTCCTGATGGGTGAGGGTGGATACGGCTCAAGCCGCTTCGCTGCCCCTCGCCGTCCCAGGAAGGGATCGCCGGAAGCCACGAAGTCGGCCCCAGCAGTCTAACGCCCCCAGGGCGCCCGTGGGACTTCATCAGCGGGCAACCCACCAGGAGCCCGAAATCAGGGCCGCCGGGATGCCTTGGGGAGGTAGTGCTGCGTCCCCGGCTTCGCCTTCCGGATGGCGGCGAGCAGGTCTTCCCGGTCCGCCTCGTTATTCACGAAATCAATATCCGACGTATCCACCACGAGGAGCGGCGTCTCCGTGTAGTGGAAGAAGAAGTTGTTGTACGCGTGGACGAGGCCCTCCAGGTACGTGGAGTCGAACTTGCGTTCGAACTCGCGGCCCCGCTTCTTGATGCGCTGGAGCAGCACGTCGAGGCGGGCCTGGAGGTAGACGACGACGTCGGGCTTGGTGACGCGAGGCCCGAGCGCCTCGAAGACGCGCTCGTAGAGGGCCAGCTCGTGGGCGTCCAGGTTGAGGTGGGCGAAGATGCGGTCCTTGGCGAACAGGTAGTCGCTGACCGTGACGGAGCGGAAGAGGTCCTGCTGGAACAGCTCCTGCTGCTGCCGGAAGCGCGACAGGAGGAAGAAGATCTGCGTCTGGAACCCGAACTTCTGCCGGTCCGTATAGAAGTTGGAGAGGAAGGGGTTCTCCTCCACGACTTCAAGGACGCGCCGCGCGCTCAGCCGCTCCGAGAGGATGTTGGAGAGGCTCGTCTTTCCGACGCCAATGGGCCCCTCGACCACGATGTACCGGTAGTCCATCCGCCGAGGCCTCCCGACCCGGAATGCGCGGTGCGGCCCATGCCCGCCTCTGACGAGGACGCGGGGCCTCGCGTGGGGGCGCGGATAACACAACATGGCCGGATGGATCGGCAATTTTCCACGGCCTGGGCGATGACGGGAACCCCCAGCGCTCGCTTGACGCTGTGGGGGGCATCCCCTTACGGTCGCGCCGATTCCATGGTGTGTGCGCGGGGTGCCCTTCAGTCATGAGTGGAAGGCAGCGGGCGAAGACGGTGGTGCGGCTCGAAGAGGCCCGCCAGAGCGCCGCGCCCAAGGCACCGGCAGAGCAGCCTCCCGTGGAAGCAGACCCGCTCTACGGCGTGGTGCTGTTGAAGACGGCCCTGGAGCTGAAGCGGCGCAAGGACGGCACCGTGGAGGAAATCCTCCGCGACGTGCTGGCCCGCATGCGAATCCCGGAGGCGGAGTTCCGCGCGTTCCTGGAGCAACAGGGCGGGCTGCTCCAGGCCCTCGGAACGCGCTGCAGGTAGTCAGGCAGGCGGGCGAGTGCCCGCCCCTCCCCTACTCCTCCGCCCCACCCTCGTCGGACAGGTCCACCTTGGGAGTCACCGTGCCCGGAGCCACGGGGCCGAGCGCGCGCTCTATCGCGGCGAACTCCTCCGGCGCGAGCGTCTCCGCGCGGCGCATCGGGTCGATTCCCGCCGTCTCCAGCGCGGCCAGCATCACCGCGGGCGTGCCGAGCGACTTGTCGGACTTGAGCGAGTTGAGCAGCGTCTTGCGGCGCTGGGCGAATGACGCCTTCACCACGCGGGTGAAGCGCGCCTCGTCGATGATGGGCGCGCGCGGCGTCTTGCGGCGCGTGAGTGACAGCACCGCGGAGTCCACCTTCGGCGGCGGATGGAAACGCCACGCCTCCAACGTGAGGACATTCTCCGCGTCGAAGTGCAGCCCGAGCAGCACGGTGAGCAGGCCGTACTCGCGCGTGCCGGGCTCGGCGGCGAGCCGCTCGACCACTTCCTTCTGCAGCGTGAAGACGGCGCGCGAGACACGGGCTCGCTGCTCCAGCACGCGAAAGAGGATGGAGCTGGTGAGGTGATACGGAAGGTTGCCGGCGACGGCGACCTCGGGGGCTCCGGCGACCTCGGCGAAGTCCACGGTGGCGGCGTTGCCCGCCACCACGCGCACCCCGGGGATGGCCTCCTTCTCCAGCACCGTCACCATGTCCCTGTCCCGCTCCACCGCGGTGACGAGCGCACCGGTGGCGGCGAGGAAGCGGGTGAGGTGGCCCAGGCCGGGCCCCAGCTCGACGACGGGCTCACCCGGGCGCAGGTTCAGCGCGTCCGCGATGGCCTCGAGGGCCTCCTCGTCTCCGAGGAAGTTCTGGCCCCAGCTGTACTTCGCGCGCAGGCCATGGCGCTTGAGGATGTCTCTGGGCGATTCCAACCGGGTGTCCTTGCTCACATGCGCCAGGCGGGGTCAGCCGCCAGACGGAAGTCTCCGCGCAGACCGCGGCGCCAGGCCTCATACCCCGCGACGGCGATCATCGCGCCATTGTCCGTGCACAACCGCACCGGCGGCAGGAACATGCGCAGCCCCCGCTCCTCGGCGCGCTGCTGACACAGCGCCCTCAGGCGCGAGTTGGCCGCCACGCCTCCGCACAGCACGAGGTTCCGGTGGCCCAGCCGACGCGCGGCTGCCACCAGCTTCTTCGACAGCACGTCCGCCACCGCCTCCTGGAACGAAGCGCACAAGTCGTTCAGCGCCTGTCCCTGGGGCACGCCGTGCTTCTGCACGTGGTGGAGCACCGCCGTCTTCAACCCGGAGAAGGACACGTCGAAGTTGTCCCCCGGCAGCGCGCGCGGGAAGCGGATGGCCGCCGGGTCACCCTTCTTCGCGAGTTCGTCGATGGGCTGTCCCCCCGGGTACGGCAACCCGAGGATGCGCGCCGTCTTGTCGTAGGCCTCGCCCGCCGCGTCATCGCGCGTGCTGCCCACCAGCTTGTAGTGGCCGAACGCCTGAACGTCGTAGAGGCTGGTGTGTCCACCCGAGACGACGAGGCCGAGGAACGGCGGCTCCGGTGCATCCTCGAGCAAGCGGATGGCCAGCAGGTGGCCCTCCAGGTGATTGGCGCCGACGAAGGGCTTGCCGGTGGCGAGGCTCAGCCCCTTGGCCACCTGGAGTCCCACCAGCAGCGCGCCGATGAGGCCCGGACCGGAGGTGACGGCGATGAGGTCCACGTCGTCGAGCGTCTTCTGGGCGCGCGTCAGGGCCTCGTGGATGACCGGCATCACCTGGACGATGTGGTTGCGGGAGGCCAGCTCCGGCACCACGCCGCCCCAGCGCCGGTGGATGTCCACCTGGGTGGAGACGACGTCCGACAGCACCCGCCGCCCGTCCTCCACGACGGCGGCGGCGGTCTCATCACAGGAGGTTTCCAGGCCGAGGACGAGCAAGGCGACTCACTTCACTTCCAGCAGGACGGGGAAGGTACCGGGAGGTCCGCCGCCCACTCAGTTGCCGAGCATCTTGAGCATCGCGCGGGCCTCGTTGGCGGATGCCCCCGAGGGTTCCAGCATCAAATACTTCTTGTAGGCGTCGGCCGCCTGGGAATTCTTCCCGATGGACTGGTAGGCCATGCCCAGCGACAGCCAGGCGCGCGAGTTCCGCTCGTCATCGCGCACGACCTCGATGAGCAGCTTCGTGGCCTCGCGGAAGGCCGCATCCGACTCGAAGCCGTTGACCAGGGCGATGCCCAGTCCGGCCTTCGCCTCGGTGGAGCCTGGCTTGAAGAGCAGCGCCTTGCGGTAGAACGCCGCCGCGGACTTGTAGCGACTTCCGACGGTGGCGGACCGCGCCTGCTTGATGAGCCCCGCGTACTCCACCTCGGGGTCCACGGCGGGAGGAGGGGGCGTGCCGGAGTCGGCCACCGCGGGCGGCGCCTCCACCACGGCGGTGCCCGCGTCCGGCCCGGCGGCCACGGGCGTCTCGACAACGAGCGTGCCGGAGTCCGTTGAGGTGGCGGGCGCCTCGACGACGGGCGTGCCGGAATCCGTCGCGGTGGCGGGCGCCTCGACGACGGGGGTGCCCGAGTCGGCCTCGGTGGGCACGGGCGGAACGACGTCCGAGCCCTGGGACGGAGGAGGCGTCTGGACGGTCCCCACCTTCGGCGGCTCGGGAGGCGGCGTGTCTTGCGGCTTCTCGCCTCGACCTCCGATGACGACCACCGCCGCCACCGCGCCGATGAGGGCCAGCGCCCCCGCGACGTAGAGCCCCGTGCGCTTGGGGCGAACGGGAGCCACGTCGGAGTCGGAGGAAGCAGGACTCGACGGCGTCACGGACGGCGTGGGCGACGCAGCGGCGGTGATGACGGGCGTCGGCGTCACCGGGGTGACCAGGGCCGGAGGCGGCGCGGACGGCGTCGGCGGCTCCTCGGGGATGACGGGCGCGACGACGGGGCGCTCGGGAACACCGTGCCCCGGGTACGGAGGAAGCGCGAGCTGCGGCGGCGCGGACGCGGGGACTTCCTCGACCTCCGCGATGGTGTCGACGTCGACGGACGAGGACTCACCGCCGCTCACCAGCGTCACCTCGGAAGACGGAGGCGCGGGCGTCGGAGGCGGAACGGGCGGGAAGGGATTGGGCCCCACCGCCGCCCCACCGAAGATGGGGGCGCGCGGCGCGGGCGCGGGCTCCACGGCGGGAGCGCTCGATGACAGGGCGTGCGCCGAGGAACCCCCGTTTGTTCCGAAGCCCCTCGGCCCCGGCGACCACACCGAGCCCGGTCCCCAGGTCGTGGGCGCGCTGATGCCCTCCGTGTCTACCCGGCTCCAGTCGAGCAGCAGGCTGCGATGCGCATGCTCCACGGCGCGGTGGGCCGGCGGCGGCTCCACGAGGAAGGACGAGCCTTCCGCCACCACGGGCGGCAGCGTGGGCGCTTCGCCATCCGCATCCGCCGGGTCTTCGTACGCCGGGCCCTGGCGCTTGGGGCGCGCGTGGAAGACGACGACGTTGGCGGGCACCGCCGGCGCGGGAGCGAAGTGCTCCTCGGGCGGGGCCGTGACGGGCTCCTCCTCCACTCCCGCGGGCGGCGCGAGCACGCTGTGCGGCATG
The DNA here is from genome assembly GCF_013336725.1 of Myxococcus sp. CA040A. Classification (NCBI taxonomy): domain Bacteria; kingdom Pseudomonadati; phylum Myxococcota; class Myxococcia; order Myxococcales; family Myxococcaceae; genus Myxococcus; species Myxococcus sp. CA040A. Next base: position 169,909 of record NZ_JABUMR010000013.1, read on the forward strand.
GCGCGCACGGCGGGCGGCTCCGGCTCTACGTGCGCGACGACGGCGGGCGGCTCCGGCTCCACGGGCGCGGCGACGGGGGCCTGCGGCGCGGGCTCCACGGGGGCGCTCGGTAGCGGGGCCGCGTTGAGCCACTGCTCGATGCCGGGCTTGGTGCTCTGCACCGGCTCCAGCGGCGCGTTGCCCAGCTCGCGGATGAGCCCCTCGAAGTACAGCTTGCTGATGATGCCCAGCGCGGCCAGGTCCTCGAAGTCCGAGTCCTCCACCACGCGGCTCAGCGCGCGCTTGCCGTCGAACAGGCGCAACAGCCCGTTCACCTCGTCCGGAATCTCCGAGAGGCGGTCGGCGAGCTGGTGGTAGTCGATCTCGAACACCGTCTCCAGCGGAGGCAGCTGCTCGAGCATGCGCCCCCACTCGTCGAGGCGCCGCATGCCCTCCATCAGCAGACCCTGCGTGGAGATCTCGATGCGCTCGGGCCGGTCCAGCGAGGTGAACTGGACGTCGAACTGGCCTTCGAAGGTGTTGAGCAGCCGGTAGAAGGCGTTCTCGCCCTTGAGCCGGCCCAGCTCCGCGTCGATGACGCGACCTTCCTTGAAGTAGACGGTGCCGGTGCGCTCGCCCTGGATGGAGATGACGCCCGTCTTGCGGCCAATCTCGAACGTCTGGACCAGGTCCACCACGCCCATGTCGGCGAGGCTGCCGGCGAAGCCACCCTTCGTCGTCTCCCGCTTTTCGATCCTCTCCTTCTCCGCCTTCTGGAGGATCATCTTCACGCGGGTGACGATCTCTTTGATGTAGATCGGCTTGGTCAGGTAGTCGTCGCCGCCAAGCTCCAGGCCGCGCACCTTGAACTCGACCGACTTCTGACTCGTCAGGAAGACGAACGGGATGAACTTGAAGCGCTCATCCGACTTGAGCGCCTTGCACAGCTCGAAGCCGTCCATCTCCGGCATCTTGGTGTCCGCGAGCACCAGATCCGGCGGGCTGATCTGCACCTTCTCGATGGCGTCCTTGCCGTGGATGGCCGTCGTCACGGAGAAGCCGGCCTTCTTCAGGCTGACCTCCATCACGCGAAGACTCTTCGCGTCCCCATCCACCAGGAGCAGGTGCTGCTTGGCCACGTTACTTGCCTTTCATCACGGAGGACGATTCGCGGAAGTGCCCGGCGCGGGGGAGCATCCTGCCCGCTTTCCAGGCATGTCAATGGGTTGGAGCGGCGGGGAAGCTGGCTGCCCCCCGTTCAACCAGGGGGTGCGAGCAGTCCCCGGAGGGTAGCGCGAGCCCCCGGCAGAGGCTCCCATCCGCCGGGGTACGACCTGGGGCGCCGGAGGCGGCCTCAGCGGAAGAATCCCCCCTTCTTGGGTGGGTTCTTCTTCCGCATGTCGATCAGCCGCAGCTCCTGGTTCGCCTCCAGGTGCTTGGAGTTGGAGCGGACCGCGTCCCGGAAGTGGCGCTCGGCCCGGTCCATGTCGCCCTCCACGCGGGCGATGACGCCCAGCTGGTAGTGGGCACGGTCACAGTTCGGGTCGGTGCGGACCGCATCCGCCATCATCTGCTTGGCCTTGGCCATGTCCGCCTTGCGCGCGGGGTCCATGTAGATGGCCCAGGCGCGCGCGGCCAGGTAGGTCGCCTTGGGGTCCAGCGCGTAGGCGCGCTCGTAGTGGTCCGACGCGGTGGTGAAGTCGCGCTTGCGGAAGTAGACCTCGCCCATCTTGTAGAGGTCGTCGGGGCTGCTCTCCGGCCGGCCCGGCGCGGGACGGGACGACGAGCCTCCGGACTGGGGCGCCTTGGGCATCGACTGCTGGGCCTGGAGCGTCTGGATGTAGGCCTTGCGGCGGGCATCGTCGTAGAGGACCTCGTACGCCTCGCGGATGCCCTCGAAGACGGAGGTGATCTTCTGCGCGAGGTGCGGCAGCGTCGGCGGCAGGCGGTCCGGGTGGAAGACCTTGGCCAGGCTGAGGAAGGCGGCCTTGACCTGATCCCTCGTTGAGTCCTGGGAAACGCCCAGCACGTAGAAGTGGTCGCGGCGGGCCTGGATGTCGGCGAAGCGCTGCTCGATCTGCTGGGCGTGGCGCGCCTCGTCCGGCTTGGGGGGCTCGGAGGGGGCGGCGACCGGAGCGGTGGGGCCGGGCTCGGCCACGGGCGTCGCGGCGGTGGTGGCCGGGGCGCCCCGATTCCCGAGGACGCCCATGTTCTCCATGGCACGGCGCAGCAGGCGCTGGCGCCGCAGCTTCGCTGCCTCGTCGGGATTGGAGGGATCTGCCGCCACGTCGTCCTCGTCGAAATCCCAGTCGTCTAGATCACCGGACGGCTCGGACCACGCAGTCTCGCCAGTTGGGCCGGTGTTGTCACCGGGGAAGGTCTCGAAGTCCGATTCAATGGTCGCCTCGACGATGCCTTCAACGGGAGGCTCGTCGACGTTCGCCTGATTGACATCCGAGCGGACGAGCGTCTCCAGGTGGGCATCCACGTGCTGGAGCGCGGCCTCGAAGGAGGCGGTCAGCGTTTCGGCGGCCTCGTCCTTGTCGAATGAGACGATGCGCCAGAGGTCGTCCTCGGTGGCCCTGCCGCTCTTGGGGGGCGTGGGCCCCAGGCGCAGCGGCGGCGGCGCGGCGACAGGGGCGGGACGGGTGGCCCACAGGCTGTCGTCGGTCTCCTGCTCGACAGACTCCTCGTCGGGGCTCTCCTCGGGCTCCACGGGCATGAGGACGGGAGGGCCGTCCAGGGCGACAGGGGTGAGGACGGGCGGCCCCGCGACGGTGCGTGGAGGCAGGGAGGGCGGTGTGGGCAGCGGATCCGCGGCGGCCCAGAGCTCGGGCTCGGGCTCGGGTTCGAGTTCGAGCAGCGGCAGGTCGGACTCGGACTCGGCCGGCGGCGTGAGGAGGGTCTCCTTCGCGCGCCAGGACTCGTCCTGGACGGGGACTCGGTCCCGGGTCCGGGTGGGAGGCACGGTGCCCGGAGGCTCGTCCGCGAGCCAGGGCTCGAGCGGCTGGGACTTCGAGCGCCGCAGCGCCTCTTCCATGTCGTGGAGGAGCTCCGCCTGGGCGCGCTCCCGGGCCGTTCGCAAGGCTTCGCGGCTTTCGGCATGGAGGGGGAGGCTCGCCTGGGACGAAGACGCCGCGAGCGGCGGGACGTTGGAGGCGCGGGGGAAGGGGTTCGCGGGAGGCGGCTCATCGGGATCCGCGGGGATGATGTCCCCGACGTCGAGAGTGAGCGCGTCGATGTCGTCCGAGGCGTCAGCGTCGGGGGCCGAGGGCGCGGGGAGCTGGAGGGCCTGCTCCGGCGCGAGCCGGGCCTCTTCGGCGATGTGCTGCTCGTCGGACTGAAGGGCTTCGGCGGCGAGGCGGGCTTCCTCGGCTTGCCGTGCCTCGTCGGCGAGGCGCTGCTCCTCCGCGAGGCGGGCCTGTTCAGCGTGACGCACTTCCTTCGCGCGCCGCACCGCATCCGCGCGGCGACGCTCGACTTCGAGACGGACTTCCTCCGCGTGACGCGCCTCTTCCGCGAGCCGGGCCTCTTCCTCGAGCCGGGCCTCCTCGGCGAGTCGCTCTTCCTCTGCGAGAAGCTGGGCTTCTTCGGCCAGGCGGATGATTTCGGTACGCTGTTCTTCCTCGGCGCGGAGCCGAGCTTCTTCGGCCAGACGGGCTTCCTCGGCGCGCTGTTCTTCCTCGGCGCGGAGCCGAGCCTCTTCCGTCAGCCGGGCTTCTTCCGCGAGGCGCTCTTCCTCGGCTCGGAGTCGACCCTCTTCCGCCAGCCGGGCCTCCTCAGCGAGCCGAGCCTCTTCCTCGCGGCGCTCTTCAGCGAGCCGCGCCTCTTCAGCGAGCCGGGCCTCTTCAGCGAGCCGGGCCTCTTCCTCGCGGCGCTCCTCAGCGAGTCGGGCCTCTTCAGCGAGTCGTGCCTCTTCCTCGCGGCGCTCCTCAGCGAGTCGTGCCTCTTCAGCGAGTCGTGCCTCTTCCTCGCGGCGCTCCTCAGCGAGTCGGGCCTCTTCAGCGAGCCGTGCCTCTTCCTCGCGGCGCTCCTCGGCGAGCCGGGCCTCTTCAGCGAGTCGCTCTTCCTCCGCACGAACCCGAGCTTCCTCCGCGAGCCGAGCCTCTGCCGCGAGCCGAGTCTCCTCAGCGCGTCGCTCTTCCTCCGCGCGGACCCGCACCTCTTCGGCGAGTCGAGCCTCTTCAGCG
>NZ_JABUMR010000014.1:0-171999 GCF_013336725.1 Myxococcus sp. CA040A
CACAGCCGGTCGAACGCCCCCTCATCCGCAGAGGGCAAATACCCGAATGGACCTCTTCCCACGCAACCGCCTCCTTGTATGCGGTCGCGGCAGTATGATCCTTCTCGCCCTTAACTGATCGGCATTGCCGCTAGCCCTTGATGAATAGCAGCAGGTCCTCGTTGATGACGTCCTTGTGGGTCGAGCACATGCCGTGGGGGAAGCCCTTGTAGACCTTCAACTGCGCGCCCTTCACGAGCGTGGCGGTAATCTTCCCCGCGCCCTCGAAGGGGACAATCTGGTCGTCGTCGCCGTGCATCACCAACGTGGGCACGTCGAACTTCGCCAGGTCCGCGCGGAAGTCCGTCTCCGAGAAGGCCTTGATGGTGTCGTACTCGGACTTCAGCGAGCCCTGCAGACCCTGAAGGCGGAAGCTCTCCCTCAGGCCCTCGGAGACCTTCGCTCCCGGCCGGTTGAAGCCGTAGAACGCCATGCTCAGGTCTTTGTAGAAGGTGGAGCGGTCGCCACACACGCCTGAGCGGATGTCGTCGAAGACCTTCATGGGCAGGCCGTTCGGGTGCCAGTCCGTCTTGAGCATGATGGGAGGCACGGCGCCAATGAGCACGGCCTTGGCGACGCGAGAAGTCCCGTGGCGGCCGATGTACCGCGCCACCTCGCCGCCGCCCGTCGAGTGGCCGACGTGCACGGCCTTGCGCAAGTCGAGCGCGGCGGTCAGCTCCGCGAGGTCATCCGCGAAGTGGTCCATGTCGTGGCCTTCCCAGGGCTGTGACGAACGCCCGTTGCCACGACGATCATGCGCGATGGTGCGGAAGCCTCGTTCGGACAGGTACATCATCTGGTCTTCCCAGGCATCGGCCGTGAGCGGCCAGCCATGGGAGAAGACGATGGGTTGTCCGTCCTTGGGACCCCAGTCCTTGAAGTAGATCTGGGTTCCGTCGCGAGTCGAAAGGTAGCTGCCCTGGAGCTTGCCGGCTTGAGTGGCCATACGAGGGTCCTCGGGTCGTGGGTAGATGCAACGGTTGCGAAGATGTGCCCCGTGTTCATGACCTGCCATCGGCCCCTGTCTCTCTGGCTCCTATACGAAAGGTTGAGAGGGGCTGACCCTCTGGACAAAGGACGCCGCCGCGTTTTGTCGCCATCGTCACGCGCACGTTCGCGAGGGAGTTCGCACCTGGCGGCCAGCCGGAACGGATGACCCGAGGCAGGGGGATTAGGAGGGCCGTGGCCCGTGCCGCCTGGTTGGTGGCCGGGCCAGCGCCCGGGAGCGGACATCCGGTGACTCGAATGGATGCACGGCGGGACGACGGTGCTACCCTGCGCCGCGATGAAGAAAGTCCTCGTGAGTCTGGCAGTGGTCTTCGTGCTGTTGGCGGCTGCGGGTGTGGGTGCGTTCTGGTGGGTGGAGCAGGCGGCGCATCAAGCCGTCGCGGCCCCCGGCGCGACCCCCGTGGAGTTCACCGTCCCCAAGGGCACCTCCGGGAGAGGTCTGGGCGTGCTGCTCGCCAACCAGGGCCTCATCCGTGATGCGCGGGTGTGGCGCTGGCATCTCTTCCGTCGTGGCTCGTTCTCGCCCAAGGCGGGACGACACCCGGTGAGTCCGTCCATGACGGTGGCGGAGCTGGCCACGGTGCTGGAGGGCAACCCGCTCCCCGACGATATCCCGTTCCTGGTGGTGGAGGGCTGGCGCCTGCGGGACACCGACGCGGCGCTCACGGCGGCGGGCTTCATCACCGCGGGCGCGTACATCACCGCGGCCAGCAATCCCAGTCGCTTCACCGCGCCGTTCCCCCTGCCCACCACCACGCTGGAGGGCTACCTGTACCCGGAGTCCTACGGCGTGATTCCGGGGAAGTTCGACGTCGAGGACCTCATCCAGCGTCAGTTGAATGCCTTCGGGGAGCGCTTCTACACGCCCAACCGGGACGCCATCTCCAAGAGCGGGAGAACGCTGCATGAGGTGGTGGTGATGGCCTCCATGCTGGAGCGCGAGGAGCCCGTGCCGGACCAGCGTCCGCTGGTCGCGGGCATCCTCTGGAAGCGCGTGGACAAGGGCTATCCGCTCGGCGTGGACGCGACGTCGCGGTACGTGCTGGCGCAGTGGAATGACCGCAAGGCGTTCCTCCAGCGACTGAGGGACCCCGAGGACCCGTACAACACGCGTCATCGCAAGGGCCTGCCCCCGGGTCCCATCGGCGCGCCCACGGTGGCGTCGCTCCAGGCCGCCATGGCGCCCACGCCGAGCGAGTTCTGGTACTACCTGCACGACGCGCAGAAGACGCTGCGCCCCTCGCGCAACGCGGAAGAGCACGAGGCGCTGCGCCGCAAGTACAACGTGTACTGACGCCGCGGGACACGGTGCTCGCTCCCTCGCCCACCAGGTAGAGGGAGCGCACCGGCCCTGACTGGCGTGACTGTTGCTCACCCATCGTCTCCTCTGGTCTCAAGGGAGCGGTGACGTGAGGCGGATGACTGTCGGGGCGGGTTGGAGGGGCTGGGGAGTGCTGTTCGCGCTCCTGAGTGGGTGCGGGGCTTCCCAAGGTGTGGCGCCGAGTTCCACGGAGGTGGTCGCTCCTCCAGATGGCCGGCGTGAGGAACTCGTCACCCGGACGTTGACGTTCGTCGCGGCGGCGGACACGCACGTCGTGGCGACGTCTCCGACGACGAGCTTCGGCTCCTCGGAGACGCTGGTGCTCGGTCGCTCGCCCGATGCCGAAGCCTACCTCCGGTTCCTCATCCAGCCCTTCGAGGGCACGATGACGACCGCGCGCCTTCGCCTGTACGTGCTGGAGGGCACGGAGGACGGGCCCACCGTCTACGACCCTCCGGGTGTCCGGACATGGAACGAACTGACGACGTGGGACACCCGTCCTCAGTGGGGCGGCTATTGGGCGCTCGTCAGCGCGGGCCCCGTCGCCAGCGGGACGTGGATGGAGCTGGATGTCAGCGACCTGCACGTTTCCCAGAGCAGCTATCTCGACATCTTCATGGGGGGAGACAGCCCGGATGGCATGACGCTCGCGTCGAGCGAACACCCGGACCCCGCGCTGCGCCCCCAGCTCGTCCTCACCATCGAGTCCGCGAAGGACCATCCGCCTCCGCGCCCCGAGCCACTCCCGGTGTCGGGTACGCCCGTTTCGTTCGCTCCGAGCGCTGACACGTTTGTCTCCGTGGATGTGCCGGACTCCTCGGCCGGTGGTGTGTCGGAGGCGCTTCGCGTCGGGAGCACGCCGGAGCGAGAGGCGCATCTTCGCTTCTCCGTGCAGGGGCTGACGGAAACGGTGCAGCGCGCGGTGTTGCGCCTGCGCGTTCGCGAGGATGGCACGGAGGGAGGGCCCTCGGTCTTCGCCACGCAGGGGGCATGGAGCGAGGCTGTCACCTGGAACACGCGCCCGACGAAGGTGGGCGGCTCGCTGGACCGCGCACCGTTCCTCGCGCCGTTCGGCTTCGCGGACTACGACGTGACGGAACAGGTGCGAGGCGATGGCGACGTCACCTTCGGCCTGTATGCGAACTCCGGCGACGAGGTGTCGTTCCACTCGCGAGAGGTCCTCGCGCTCGAGCCCCAATTGCTCGTCTGGACGGGGGCGCCCCGGACTGCTCCGACGGATGACTGCCTGACACGCCAGGAGGTCCTCGCGACCTCCATCCTCGCGTCGCAGGACACCTTCGTCACGCCGGACAGCCCCACCACGCAGCATTACCGCGAGGCCTCGTTGCGTGTGGATGCGTCACCGCGCGCGGAGAGCTACCTGGAGTTCGACGTACAACTGGGGGCGGCGCCGGTCCGCCGCGTGTTGCTGCGCCTCTATGCACTGGATGCCTCCGGGAATGGGCCCCGGTTGTTCAAGGCCGCGCCGTTCGATGAGGCGACGACGGACTGGTATCGCAAGCCCGCCATCATGGGGGGCGTGGTGGGGGACCTGGGGGCGCTGAAGAAGGACCAGTGGGTGGAGCTGGACGTGACGGACGTGGTGACGACGTCGGGGCGTCACGCCTTCGCGTTGCTCGATGGTTCCGCGGATGGGATGCGCTTCGCCTCGTCCGAGATGGAGGAGCGAGGGCTGCTCTCCGTCGCGCCGCGACTGGTGGTCATCACCGAAAGCGAGCCCTTCTGTTCCTACCAGGGCACGCCTCCATCAGGCTCGACGGCGTGGGTGACTCAGTCGAGCGACCCCTCGGCGGAGCTTTCGACTCACTCGGCCCCCGCGCTCGACGGCGGCTTCGTCGTCATCAGCAGGGTGGAGCAACCGGTGACCGGTCCCCTGTCTTCCGAGCGGACGGATGTCGTCACCCTTCACCGCGCGGATGGGAGCGTCGCGTGGAGCCGCGCGTTCTCCCAGTCGCAGGTGTCCTTCGAGCGCGTGGTGGTGACGAAGCAGGGCAACGTCCTGGTGGCGGGGAGCTACCTCGGTGCACCGGACCTGGGCACGGGCGCGCTGCCGCGAGGGCAGGGCATGTTCGTGATGAAGCTTTCGCCCACGGGCGGGGTGGTCTGGACGCGTGGCTACAAGGCGTGGTTCCAGCGGATGGACGAGTCCGTCGACAACCCGATGCAGGTGCTCGACCTGGCGACGGACGCGCATGGCAGCGCGCTCGTGGTGGGGACCTTCTGGGGCTACACGGACTTCGGAGCGGGGCCCGTCTATTCCGGCAAGCCGTTCCCGTATGACGACACGTATCCGAACTCCTTCGTCCTGAAGCTCCAGTGGGACGGCGCCTATCAGTGGGCGCGCACGCTGACGTCGGACTCGCTCCGGGGCGCCCAGGCGACAAGCGTGGCGGTGGACGCGGAGGAGAGCGTCACCGTCGGCGGCTGGGCGGGGCAGGGCACGGACTTTGGAGCGGGCGCCATCACCCAGAACGGCGCCTTCGTGGCGCGCTGGGACGCGAGCGGTGCACCTGTCTGGTCCCGGGTCATCCCGGTCTATTTCAGTGGGCTGTCCACGCTGGCGTTGTTGCCCGACGGCGGCGTCGTCTTCACGGGGAAATTTGGAGGCCGCTTCACGTTCGCCGGGCAGGAGTACGCGAGCAGGGAGCCGGACGAATACGATGGCGGGCCGCGCGACACGATGCTGGGCCGCCTGAGCGCGACGGGCGCCGAGGTGACGCTGAGGCAGCTCCAGGACGTCGACTTCCATGACCTGGTGGTGGATGCGTCGGGGAACGTCGTGACGTCGCAGCTTGGAGGCGGAAGCAGGCTGGGGCTCGGGGACGTCGGTCCGACGGAAGAGGGTGCGTCGTTGCGCCCGACGGTGGCGGGCTTCGGCGTCGACCTGCGGACGCGCTGGGTTCGCGTGTTCGATCCGCTCCAGTCGCAGCTCCTCCTGTCTCCGGTGAGTGATGGCCTCGTGGTGACCGCGGACCTCAAGACGCCCTTCGAGCTGGAGGGCACCTGGTACACGCCCCGCGAGCGTCGCTCGGACTTGCTGCACTTCAAGCTCCGCCCTTGAGCGATGCGGGCACCCCGCGAGACTTCCAACGGACAGATGGATTGGCGCACCTGTTGCTCACGCATCGTCCTGGCTGGACCCGAAGGAGAGATGACGTGAGATACGTGACAGGCGGAGTGGTGGGTTGGAGTCTGGGAATGGCGCTCGCACTCCTGGGTGGGTGTGGGAGTTCCCAGGGTGAAGTGTCTGCTTCCACCCTGGATGTGGCCCCGGACGGCCAGCGGCGTGACGAACTCAATACACAGACGGTGACGTTCATCGCGGCGGCGGACACGCACGTGGTGGCGACGTCACCGACGACGAGCTTTGGCTCGTCACCGACGATGGAGGTGGATCGGTCTCCAGAGTCGGAGGCGTACCTTCGCTTCCTCATCACCCCGTTCGAGGGGACGCTGACGACGGCGCGACTGCGGGTCTACGCGTTGGATGGCTCGTCGGATGGGCCCACCGCGCATGACCCCCGGTTGGATGGACGCAACTGGAACGAGCTGACGACGTGGAACACACGTCCGCCCCCGGCCAACAACATCCTCGCCAGCGCGGGCGCAGTGACGAGCGGCACCTGGATTGAGCTGGATATCTCCGACCTGCACATCTCCCAGAACGCCTATACCGACATCCACCTGCGGCCCGACAGCACGGATGGAGTGACGATTGCGTCGAGCGAACATCCAAACGCCGCGCTGCGTCCCCAGCTCGTCCTCACCGTTGAGTCGGCGGAGGACCATCCTCCGCACCGTCCCACGCCGCTCCCGGTGTCGGGTCCGCCCACGCTCTTCAACGCGAGCGCCGACACGTATGTCTCCGAGGCCGCGCCGGGCTCCTCGGCCGGAGGCACGTCGCGGAAGCTGTGGGTGGACAATGGCCAGAAGCGCGAGGCGTATCTGCGCTTCTCGGTGCAAGGCCTGACGGAGACCGTCCAACGCGCGATTCTGCGTTTGAACGTCTCCGACGAGGGCACGGCGGGAGGTCCCTCCGTGTATGCGATTCAGGGGGCCTGGAATGAGTCGAGCGTCACCTGGAATACGCGCCCGCAGCGGGTGGGCGGCGTGCTGTCCTATGTTCCGTTCCTCTCGCCCCTCGGCACCGTGGAATACGACGTGACGGACCTGGTGCGAGGCAATGGCGACGTCTCGTTCGGGTTGTATGGGAACTCGACCACCCCGGTGACGTTCGTCTCCCGGGAGTCCTCCTCCGTGCCCGGGCCTCAGCTCCTCGTCTGGACGGGTGCGTCCCGCACGGCGCCGGGGGATGCGTGCCTGACGCGTCGGGAGATTGTCTCGACGACCCTCTACCCGCTGCACGACACCTATATCGACCAGTACCGTCCGGACACGACGTTCCACCGCGAGGCGTCGCTGAAGGTGGACACGCGGCCGGGGTTCTACAGCTACCTCGACTTCGACGTGCAGTTGCCGCCGGGACAGGTGCGCCGCGTGTTGCTCCAGTTGTATGCGCTGGAGGCCTCGGACCGCGCGCCCCGACTCCTCAAGTCCGTTCCGTTCGACCCGAAGGAGACCACCTGGTCTCACCCTCCGCCCTTCGTCAATGAAGTCCTCGCCGACGCGTGGGCGGTGAAGAAGGACGAGTGGGTGGAGTACGACGTGACGGCCACCGTCACCACCTCGGGCCGCCATGCCTTCCAGCTATATCCCTCCTCGAACGACGGTCTGAGCTTCGCGTCGGTGGATGCGTCGAGGGAGCAGATTTTGGACGCCGCGCCCCGCCTGGTCGTCGTCACGGAGAGCGCGCCGTTCTGCTCGTACCGAGGCACGCAGCCGGCGGGGACCACCACTTGGGTGAAGCAGTCAAACCGTCCCGAGGCGGAGCGCGCGATTCACACAGCCCCCGCGCCGGATGGTGGCTTCGCCGTGCTCAGCGCGGTGGAGCAGACGCAGGATGGGCCATACTCGGCGGCGGAGACGGACGTCGTCACGCTCCACCGCGCGGACGGCGGCGTTGCGTGGACGCGCGAGTTCGCGCACCCGGGGGTCACCTTCAGGAAGGTGGCGGTGACCACCCTGGGCAACGTGCTCGCCGCGGGCGAGTACTCCGGCGCACCTGACCTGGGCAAGGGCCCGCTGCCACAGGGGCGGGGCATGTTCCTGATGAAGCTCACGCCCACGGGCGCGGTGGACTGGACGCGGGGCTACCGGTCCTGGAGCCAGGGAGAGGACGGCCCCGAGGACAACATCATCCCCGTGTACGACCTGGCGACGGACGCGCATGGCAGCGCCGTGGTGACGGGCGGCTTCTGGGGGCATGCCGACTTCGGAGCCGGGCCTGTCTACTCCGGCAAGCCGCGCCCCTATGACGACGAGGGCCCCAACTCCTTCGTCCTGAAGGTCCAGTGGGACGGTGCCTACCAGTGGGCGCGGGTGCTGGCCGGGCAGTCGCTGCGTGGCACCCAGGCGGTGAGCGTGGCCGTGGACGCCCAGGAGAACGTCACCGTCGGTGGCTGGGCGGCCCAGGGCACCGACTTTGGCGCAGGCGCAATCACAGGCCAGGGCCCGTTCGTGGCGCGGTGGAGCGTGAGCGGTGCGCCGCTGTGGGCCTGGCTGCTGCCCACGACCTACGGCCACTACGCGGACGTGCTCGAGGTGGGCGTCCTTCCAGACGGGAGCGTGGCCTTCACGGGGAACTTCGACGGTCGCTTCACCTTCGCGGGCACGTCCTACGCGAGCCTGGAGCCGGACGACTTCTACGACGGGCAGCGTGACGCCCTGTTGGGGCGGCTGAGCGCGACGGGCGCGGAGGCGGCGCTAAGGCAGTTCCAGGACGACAGGGGCCGCAGCCTGAGCTTCGGCTCGCTCGTCGTGGACGCGTCGGGCAACATCACGACGACTCAGTCCGGGTGGGGTCGCCTGTTGGGGCTCGGCTCCGTGGGGCTCCCCGAGGACGTGGCACCCGACCGCCCCACGCTGGCGGGCTTCGCTCCCAGTCTGGCGACGCGCTGGGTGCGCGTGTTGGATCCTCTCCAGTCGGGCCTCCACCTGGCGCCCGTGGGTGACGGGGTCATCGCGACGGGAAGCCTGGCCGCGCCCTTCGAGTTGGATGGGACCTGGTACACGCCCCGCCTGCGCCGGCTGGACCTGCTGCACGTCAAGCTCCGGCCCTGAGCGGCCCCAGCGGAAAATCCTACCGCGAGGCTTGGGGGCCGGGCGCCCCCGGGCTTCCTCGCGACGGAGTGGGTCGTGCCTGTCCCCCTGGACCCCGTCAGGCCGAGCCGGTGGTCCCCTCGCTGGTGGCGGAGCACCCGATGGGTCGCATGGCCACCGAGGAGGAAGTCACCTTCGCGACGCTCCAACCGCGTGCCCGGGGGGCCGGATTCGTGACGAGGGCCACACTCGCCGTCGATGGTGGCTTCCTCCCGGCCTGATCTGGGGTATTCACGACGGTAGACATGACTCAGCTCCCCAAGAAGCTCCAGGACCACGCCGATGCACTTGCAGCCGCGGACGAGAGACTGACCGCGCTGGACGAGGACGCGCTGCTCGCGGCCCCCGTCGACATCTCCGCGATGCTGCGAACCGGCATCGAACTCCACGAAGAGTTGACGGCCCAGTCGCGCACGCTGGAGACACGCGATTGTGTCGTCGTGACGGGTGACATGGACGTGGAGACCCTGGTGGTGAAGGGCCCCGGCGGCCTGCTCGTCCTCGGCGACCTGAAGGTCGGCACGGCGGAGCTGCACTCCATCGTGCTCGTGCTGGGCAACTGCCACGTCGCCGACCAGATTGTCGGCGAGGGCGAGCCGAACACGTTGACCGTCCTGGGCGAGATTCAGGGCGGACGCTGCGAGATGCGCAAGCAGTTCATCATGCAGTTCCTCGGCGGCGGCAAGCTCACCTCGCTGAAGGACAGCGAGGGCGGCGCGGCGGAGCTGCTGGAGCTGTTGAGTGGCGCGGGCAGCGAGCTGGAAGTCGACGAAGTCGACGCGTAGTCGCTGGACGGACACGGTGCCGGGAGCGCTCCTCCCGGCCCGCGTCCACGCTCAGTCAGCCCGCGACACCGAGCATCTCGCGAATCTGCCGCAGCATCTCGATTTCACTCGGATGGATGTGGCCATCGCTGGAGATGAGGGCGTGCGTCGCCTCGACGACCGCCTGGGGATTGGAGCGGAGGACTCCCAGGTTGGGGGCGGGCAGTGGGATTCCGTTCTGGAGGCACTTCGCCAGCTCGGCCAGCTCCGGCAACGGCACGCTCATGCCTCGCGCGGTATCCATGATGTGGTCGATTTCCTGGCGGCTCACGCCCTCGTCGCCACTGGCGACCTGGAGCAGCAGCTTGAGGACTTCAATCTGGAACCGGGAGTCGGGGCTCGAGGGGGTGGACATCCGTGGTACATCCTCCAAGGTGGCTCGCAGGCTGACGTGTCTGGACACTTCCGTCCAGGGCTGCCTCGGGCTTTCCGAGGAGATCTTCGCATGAAAGTCCTGGAGACGGAGCGGCTCGTCCTGCGCAGGGTGACGCAGGCGGATGCGCCCTTCATCCTGGTGTTGGTGAATGAGCCAGCGTGGCTGCGCTTCATTGGCGACCGGGGTGTGAAGACGCTCGAGGACGCGTGGGGCTACATCCGCAACGGCCCCCAGGTGTCGTACGAGCGCCATGGCTTCGGCCTGTACCTGGTGGAGCGCAAGTCGGACGGCGCGCCGCTGGGGATGTGTGGCCTGCTCAAGCGCGACTCGCTGGAGCACGTGGACATCGGCTATGCGCTGCTGCCCGCGTATTGGGGGCAGGGCTACGCCCAGGAGGCTGTCTCCGCCACGCTCGCTCACGGGTTGCGCGACTTCGGCTTGAAGCGCATCGCGGCCATCGTCTCGAACGACAACGCCAGCTCCATCAAGGTGCTGTCGCGGCTGGGGCTGCGGTTCGAGAAGCACATCCGGCTGCCTGGGGCGACCGAGGAAATCAGCCTGTACCTGACGCCCCCCTGAGTCGAGCGCGGAGCACCGCGCGGCACCCGGGCGCGAGCGGGCCGTCACCTGCCTGACACCTCCCCGTCGTTTGGAGATTGGGTGCCACGTCTCCTAGACTCGGAGACGTGGGACCCCCGTCGAACAATGTAGACGGTGGGAAGAACGCGCTCTTGCGCGCCCTCCCCTCCATCGAGCAGCTCCTGCGGCGGCCTTCGCTGGAGCCGCTGCTTGCGGGTGTCCCCAGGGCCAGGGCCGTGTCCGCGCTGAGGTTGGCAGTGGAGCGCGCGCGGGCCCGGCTGCTCCAGGGTGAGCCGCGCTCCTTCGAGGACGCGGACGTGGGCGAGGCGCTGAGCACGCTGGCCACGCCGGGCCTGCGTCCCGTGCTGAACGCGACGGGCGTGGTGCTGCACACCAACCTGGGTCGCGCGCCGCTCGCGCCCGAGGCGGTGGCGCGGGTGGCCGAGGTGGCGCGAGGGTACTCGAACCTCGAATACGACCTGGACGAAGGCGAGCGCGGCAGCAGGTATGCGCCGGTGGTGGGGCTGTTGCGTCAGTTGACCGGCGCGGAGGATGCGCTCGTCGTCAACAACTGCGCGGGGGCCGTATTGCTGGTGTTGGCGGCGCTGGCGGGGGGGCGCGAGTGCATCGTGTCGCGCGGGGAGCTGGTGGAGATTGGCGGTGGCTTCCGCGTGCCGGATGTCATGCGTCAGTCGGGCGCGAAGCTGGTGGAGGTGGGGACCACGAACCGCACGCGCGTGGCGGACTACTCGAGCGTGGTGGGCGCGGAGACGGGGCTGTTGCTGAAGGTGCACCGCTCCAACTTCGCGGTGGTGGGCTTCACGGAGGAGGCGAGCGTGGCGGAGCTGTCCGCGCTCGGGCGGCAGCGCGGCGTGCCCGTGTTCCAGGACCTGGGCTCGGGGGCGCTGGTGCCCATGGCGGGAGAGGGCTTGAGCCAGGAGCCCACGGTGCCCGGAGTCGTGGCCGCGGGGGCGGACGTGGTGGCGTTCTCCGGGGACAAGCTGCTGGGCGGGCCGCAGGCGGGCGTGGTGGTGGGACGTTCCGCGCTGGTGTCGCGCATCAAGGCGCACCCGCTGACGCGGGCGTTGCGTGTGGACAAGCTGACGGTGGCCGCGCTGGAGGCCACGTTGGAGCTGTACCGGGACGGCAGGCCGGAGGCCGTGCCCACCTACAGACTGCTTGCCCAGTCGTCCGAGGAGCTGCGCGCACGGGCGCTGCGGCTCCAGGCGTTGCTGGCCGAACAGGGTGTGAGTGCCCGGGTGGACGGGGTGGTGGGACAGGTGGGCGGGGGTGCCATGCCGCTGGCCCGGTTGCCTTCCTTCGCGTGCAGCCTCACCGTAGGTGCACCGGAATCATTCCTCGAACGCCTGCGCGGCGGCGAAGTGCCGGTTATTGGCAGGATCGCGGATGGCGAGGTGGTCCTCGACGTCCGCTGTCTCGCGAAGGAGGAACTCGCGTCGGTCGCTGAAAGCGTGGCGACCGCAAGTCCCGGGAAACCACCATGATCAACAGCGCCGTCCTCGTACTCAACCGGTACTACCAACCGGTGCACGTCACGTCGGTGAAGCGGGCGTTCTCGCTGCTGTATCAGGGCGTCGCCAAGGCGATTGACCAGCAGTACCGACTCTACGAGTTCGCCGATTGGGCGGCACTGAGCGCCACCAACGACTGCATCACCACCATCAACCGGACCATCCGCGTTCCCCGGGTGCTGGTGCTCAGCGCGTATGACCATCTCCCGCGCGGGAGGGTGCGTTTCTCCCGGCTCAACATCTACGCGCGCGACGCGGACACCTGTCAGTACTGTGGCAAGAACCTCCCCCGCAGCGATTTGAACCTGGACCACGTCATGCCTCGGACCCAGGGCGGCAAGACGACGTGGGAGAATGTCGTGTGCTCGTGCGTGCCGTGCAACCTGAAGAAGGGGGGCCGCACGCCGGAGCAGGCCGACATGAGACTGCTCAAGAAGCCGGTGCGCCCGCGCTGGACTCCGCTGTTCCGAGGCGCTTCGCGCAAGGTGACGTATCAGGAGTGGTTGCCTTTCCTGCACCTCGCGGACGCGTCGTACTGGAACGTGGAGCTGCTGGACGAGTAGGGCGAAGCGCTCGGTCGCCTGTTCACTGGTCAGCCATGCGAGCCCTGTAAATCTGGGTGTCATCCCTCTCGGTGGTGGGGGGATTGATCGACGAAATGGCCGGGGATTGGCGGGGAGTCGACTCGGGCGGTAGGACGGGCTTTGATGCGACCGCCCATGTCCAAACCTTCGCGAGCGCCCCTGGCCGATGCCCGTGCCCTGGGGACCCCGACCTCCGAGCCGGTGCAGTCGGGGCCGCCGGGATTGGGACGACGTGCGCGGCCCCGTCGCATCATCGCCGTGGGCGGCGGGAAGGGTGGCATTGGCAAGTCGATGGTGTCCGCCAACCTGGGCGTGGCGCTGGCGCAGTCCGGGCTGAACGTGTTGCTGGTGGACGCGGACCTGGGCGGGGCCAACCTTCACACGTGTCTGGGTGTGGGGCAGCCGGAGGCGACGCTGTCCGACTTCTTGCGGCGCAACAAGGCGCGGCTGGAGGACGTCATCGTCCCGACAGGGGTGCCTCGGCTGTCGCTCATCGCGGGCGCGCAGGACGCGCTGGACGCGGCCAACCTCAAGTACGCGCAGAAGCAGAAGCTCTTGAAGACGCTGCTGGGGGCGCAGGCGGACTACCTCATCCTGGACCTGGGCGCGGGCACGAGCTTCAACACCATCGACTTCTTCATCATGGCGGACCATGGGCTGCTGGTGGTGTTGCCCGAGCCCACGTCGGTGGAGAACGCATACCGCTTCGCGAAGGCGGCCTTCTTCCGGCGGTTGCAGCAGATGGAGGCCGAGTACGGCATCGGGGACCTGGTGGACAGCGCCCTGACGACCCGGGAGGGCTCGCTGCGCACGCTGCATGACGTGCTCGAGCAGGTGAGGCGCAAGGACCCCGTGGGTGCGGAGCGACTGGAGCGAGAGCTGGCGGCCTTCCGCATCCGGCTGGTGGTGAACCAGGCCCGGACGGACGCGGACCTGAACGTGGGAACAGCCGTGGCCTCCGCGTGGAAGAAGTTCTTTGGGATCGACATGGATGACCTGGGTGCCATCCGGTATGACGATGAGGCGTGGCGCGCGGTGCGAAAGCGGCGCCCCGTATTGATTGAGCGGCCGGACTCCCCGGCGGCTCTGGCCATTCAACGCATCGCCTCGCGCTTGCTCGCAATCGACGGAACGCCCATTCCCGCCACGCCATGAAGCCCTTCGCGCAGCAGACCTATTACGAGCTCCTGGAGGTCCCTGTCACCGCGCAGATGGAGGAGATCCACGCCGCCTATTCGCGGTTGATGGAACTCTATGCGCCGGACTCCATCGCGGTGTACGCGCTCGTGGATGCGGATCAGGTGGACGCCCTCCGCGCCCGGATGACGGAGGCGATGGAGATCCTCACGGACGCCGACCTGCGCGTCGAGTACGACAAGGACCTGGGCCTGCCCGCGCGCAAGGTGGCCGAGGCCGTGATGGCACCCGCGAAGGACTCCGGCCCCGTGCAGCGCGCGGCCGAGGCGCTCGCGAGCGCGGTGGAGTCGTCGGCTTCGTCCTCTGCCTCCGAGGCAGGGAAGGGGACGGAGGAGCCGGAGCCCGAGCTGAGTGGGCCGGCGGCGTTCCGGGCCAGCTTCGTCAGTGGCTATTCGCTGTCGTACGTGACCAGCTCCTTGCAGTCCGCGCCGTTCGGCGGTGGGTTCGTGGGCATGCCCGCGGCGGGCAGGGTGGACGTCGGGTCTTCGCCCGCGCGCGGTGAGTCTGCCCCGGCGAATGTCGCGGAGGCGCGGACGGCGGAGAGCGTCGTGGCGCAGTCGAGCGCGGCGGGTTCCGCTTCGGTGGAAACAAGCGCGGATTCGTCCTCCGCCACGTCGTCGGCCGTCGTTCCGGCCAGTGCCGCCGCCGAGGCGTCGAACTCCGAGGCTCCCGACACCGCGAGCGCGACGAGCGCCCAGTCCGTGCCGGGCGTCGAGGCGCCCAGCAGCGCGAGTGTGGCAACTGCCCAGGCGGCGTCGAGCACCGAGGTTCCCGACAGCGCGAGTGTCGTAACTGCCCAGGCGGCGTCGAGCACCGAGGCTCCCGACAGCGCGAGTTCGGTGGCAGCTCAGGCGGCGTCGAGCACCGAGGCTCCCGACACCGCGAGCGCGACGAGCGCCCAGACCGAGCCAAGCGTCGAGGCTGCCATCCGCGCGAGTGCGGTCGCTGCCCAGGCGGCGTCGAGCACCGAGGGCTCCAGCATGAGCACGGCGGAGTCGGCCGGTGCGAGCGCGGAGGCTCAAGGCACCGAGGTTCCGGCGAGCCCCATCGCATCGACGCCAGCACCCACCGAAGATCCCTCGGTCGATGAGGCTCCCGTTGCGTCGAACGCGCAGGACGCTTCCGCGCAGCCGGTTGCACCCGTGTCGGCGGAGCCCCCCGCGCCCGAGCCGGCCACGTCCATCGTCGTGACGCCAACGACAGGTCGGTCGACGGGCACATCCCGTTCCATGCCTTCGACCGCGTCTGGCACGGGGGCGTCCGCGCAGACCCGGGGCGGCTCGGGCCGTCAGCTGGGAGAGGCACAGGTGCTCTCCCAGGACTCGGCCATCGCCACGGCCGAAGCCGCCCTGGCCCAGGTCTCCGCCCGCGTGCGCGATGTCCGTCCGCGCCTCCCGGACATCCCCGCCGACGCCGAGTTCAACGGCGAGCTGCTGCGCAGGGTCCGGGAGACTCGGGGCTTCACGCTCCATCAGGTGGCGGATCGCACCCGTATCTCCTTGCGTCATCTGGAGAACGTGGAGGCGGACCGTTACACGCTGCTGCCCCCGCCCGTGTACCTGCGAGGAATCCTCATGAACCTGGCCCGCGAGCTGGGGTTGGATCCGCTCCAGGTGTCCAGGAGCTATCTGGGCTTGGCTTCTGAGAAGTCGGGCAAGAAGTGATGCTGACCCGGGGAGCTGCCAACCTGCGCTCGTACCACAAGGAAAGTTGACTCCCCTCCGAGCGGTGCCTATGTAGGGAGGACGATGACGGACGAGGAAAAGATCAAGGCGATGCGGCTCGCCCGTGCGATTGCCTCGGATATCTCGCTCTACAACGAGCAGAAGATCATCAAGGGTATCGAGCAGGACAACCTCTTCGAGGTCCTCAAGGAGGAGCTGGAAGAGGGACGTGAGCTCTACAAGAGCCGCGTCAGCCAGGATGTCTACACGAACGCGAACTTCTTCGAGCGCGCCATCAACGACATCGTGTTGCGCTCCAAGGCGCACGTGAAGTCGAAGATCTGGTAGTCCGCTCCACGTGGCAGCGCCCGACACCCGAGATCATCGCGCCCCGCCGGCCTCACGCGGAGAGCGCATCGACCAGTACCTCGCCACCGTCTTCACCGACCTGACGCGTTCGCGCATCCGGGGCCTCATCGACGATGGGCACGTGCTCGTCGACGGCAGGCCCGTGAAGGCGGCGATGCGCCTGCGCGGTGGCGAGCTTCTCACCCTCCACGTTCCGGCCCCCGTGGCCGCCGCTCCTCAGGCCGAGGAGCTGCCCCTGTCCGTGTTGCACGAGGACAAGGACCTCGTCGTCGTCGACAAGGCGGCGGGCATGGTGGTGCACCCGGGCGCGGGACACGCGACGGGAACCCTGGTCAACGCGCTCTTGCATCGCGTGAAGGACCTGGCTGGCGTCGGCGGCGAGCTGCGCCCCGGCATCGTCCACCGCCTGGACAAGGACACCACGGGCTGCCTCGTCGTCGCCAAGAGCGAGCGGGCTCTCGTCGCGCTCCAGAAGTCCTTCAAGGGGCGCGAAGTCACCAAGACGTATCTGGCGCTGGTTCACGGCGTGCCCCCCGCGCAAGGGCGCATCGAGACGCTCTATGGCCGCCACCCGGTGAACCGTCAGCGCTTCACCGGGAAGGTGCGAGAGGGCAAGCCGGCCATCACCGTCTTCCGCGTGCTCGAGGCCTTTGACGGCGCCGCGCTGGTGGAGGTGGATCTGCTCACCGGCCGGACGCATCAGATTCGCGTCCACCTCACGGAGGCTGGCCACCCGTTGCTCGGGGACACGCTGTACGGCGCCGGGCGCAAGCCGAAGGGTGAGTCCGCGGCCGCGCAGGAGCGGTTGGGACGCCAGGCCCTGCACGCGTGGAAGCTGGCCTTCGCGCACCCGCGCACGGGCAAGGCGCTCTCGCTGGAGGCGCCCCTTCCCGAAGACTTCACCGCCGCGCTCGAGCTGCTGCGGGGCCCCCAGGCGCCACCGGAGCCCGAGCCGAAGGCGAAGCCGAAGAAGGCTCCCGCCCGGAAGACGACGACGAAGAAGCGCGCGGCGGCTACAAGCCGGAAACGCTGAGTGACTGCTGTCGCTTGGACAGCACCTTCACGGGCTGGATGGCCATGACGCGCATGAAGACCTCGAGCAGCTCGGGGTCGAACTTGTTGCGCATCTCCGTCCACATCAGCATCAGCGCGACTTCCGGGCCGTAGGCATCGCGGTACGGGCGCTTGGAGGTGAGCGCGTCGTACGCGTCGCAGATGGCGATGATCTTCGCGTAGGCCCCGAGGTTCGTCTTCGGGATGATCATCTGGATGTTGCCGCGCGAGTCGCGCACCGCGGTACCGAAGTCCGTCTTGTGCTCGAAGGTCGTCACGACGCGCAGCAGGGTGGAGCGACTGAAGCCCTTCTCCATGAGGATGTTGCGCACGGAGATGAGCGGCGCGCGCTGCACCGCCACGCGCTCCTCCGGAGTCAGCGCCCCGCGCTTGGTGGCCAGCTCCTCCGGCAGCGTCGTCATGCCCGCGTCGTGGAAGAGGGCGATGTAGCCCAGGTCTCGCAGCTGCGGCTTCGTGAGCCCCAGCTCCGCGCCGAAGACGATGCACATCAGGCACACGTTGACCTGGTGGTACACGAGGTAGTCGTCCTCGCGCCGCATCGTCGTCATGCCCAGGAAGTGGGTCTTCTGCTCGTAGCTGATGTCCACGAAGTCCTGCACCAGCCGCAGGGCCTTGGACGCGTTGATGGGTTTGCCCGCGCGCACCGACTCCAGGTACTTGCTGAGGAAGAACACCGAGCGGGCGTAGACGGTCATCGCGTACTTCTTGCGATCGACCTTCTGGTCGCCCACGTTGTTCATGTCCTTGTCGAGCTTCTCCTTGAGCTTGGAGAACTTGGCCACCCGCATGTTGAGCAGCTTGCGGCCCGCGAGTCCGTCCTCCTCGGAGGTGCTCGACTGCTCCTTGCTGAAGATCCAGATGAAGTTCTTCAGGTCCGGCACCGTCACCGGCTTGGTGAGCGTGAAGCCGCCGACGTCCTTGGCGCGCATCTCCGTCAGGAGATATCGCTGGTTCTCGATGGAGTTCAGGTCCACCTTCACCAGCATGCTGTTCAGGTAGAAGGAGTCCTTGACGCCCGCCAGCTCCAGTCGGCCTTCCTTGCCGATGATCTGGTTGATGATGTCCTGGAGCTGGTGCAGTGGCTTCTGGAAGACGCCGTTCTCCGGGTCATACATCTTCACGGAGCGCACCAGCATGTAGAGGCCGGCGACCATGGAGCGCGAGAGGGCCTGGAGCTTCTCGTTGTGCTCGCGGCCGAACTCGTTGGTGCTCTCGTCCTGGCTCTGGGTGATTTTGAGGTTCTCAGCCATGGGCTTATGCCTCCTCTGGGAGCGCCGAGTCACCGAACAGCGTCTTGCGCGTCTGGTACATCGCCTTGCGCGCCGCCGTGAGCAGTTCCACCGGCTGGGTGCGGTCCTCGACGATGGCCTGCATCATTTTGTAGCTCTGGATGGAGCAGGCGCCCTGGAGCCCGGCGACGGCCAGCATCTTGTCTTCCAGCACGCGCTTCTTGTTGAGCAACGAGGGCTTCACCGCCAGCAGTTGCTGCATGTGCGAGAGCGCGCCCGGCGTGCCCGTCGCACCGACGGCCGCGTAGAACGCGGTGCGCTCGTCGGGGGTCTTCTTGTCGAACGCGGGCTCTCGAATCAGGCGCATCAAGTCGGAGAACGCCTTGTCGCGATCAAACTCCGGCAGCATCCGCGCCGCCACCATGCGCACCTGGGAGACGGGGTCCGCGAGCGCCTCGAAGATGAGGCGGCGTGCCTCGCCCGTGCGCCCGCGCCCGATGATGTTGAGCACCTCCAGCTTCACCACCAGGTTGGGGCTCTTGAGCACCTGGCCGAACATCTTGATGCGCTCGGGGTGGTTGCTCTTCTCCAGCACGTACACCATGTCGCGCACCGTCTGCGGACGGTCTGAGACCAGCCGCGCCACGAAGGGCTCCGGCAGCTCTCGCGCGACGACGGCCAGCGCGTCACACAACAGCGCGCGGTTCTCCGGAATCTCCAACGTCTCCAGCACCGTGAGCAGGGGGATGACGGAGTCGCGGCCCAACGCCTGGAGGTAGCGCGTCACGTCCGCGGGGTGCTTGGGACGCGAGCCCTTGAGCGACTCGCCCAGGCGCATCAACCGCTGCTCCTCGCCCATCTTGTGCAGGAAGGACTCGAGCAGCTTCTCCAGCGGCGCGCCGCCTTCCTTCTGCGACAGCGCGCGCAGCTTGAGGACGATTTGATTGATGGTGCCGAAGTCGTCCTGGAGCAGCAGCATGTCCAGCAACTGCACGAAGATTTCCTCGAGCAGCGCGCCGTCCTCGACGCCGCCTTCCACCACCTGGAACACGGCGCTCACCAGCTTGGGGAACAGCCGCGCGCCTTCTTCCTCCGACACCTCGCGCTGGAGCTTCGCCTTCAGGTCATCCGACGCATGCCGCCCGCCGACGACGAGGCCGCGAATCTGCTCCACGCCGTCCAGCTTCGCGTCCAGGTCCTCCGCGGACACGCGAGCGAAACGCAGGTAGTCGTCCGAGTTCGTCTGGAGGCGCGCGTAGAGGTAACCCACCACCTTGTCCACCTCGACCTGCACCTCCTCCTCGCTGGCGTTCTCCATGGAGAAGCCTTCCACCACGACGTACTCGACGTGCTCCATGCCGGCGCGCCACAGCTGGGCCAGCACGTCCTCGGCGCCGCGCTCCGGCTCCGACAGGGAAATCATCGTGAAGGTGACCAGCTCCTCCACGGCCAGGCCGGGACGGAAGATGAGCTGACGGATGCCGTCGCGGAAGAACTTGTACGGGAGCGGCGTGTCCTCGGTGAAGAGCGAGTCGTTGTGCAGCGTCAGGTTCTGCTGCTCGACCTTGAGCGACAGGGGCCCGTACTTCTCGGTGTACTGGGTGATGGACTCCAGCGCCTTGGCGAGGAACTCCGGGAAGCGCGCATCGTTGTGGCGGTACATGCCAATCTGCTTGATGCCCTTGAGCAGGTGGAACGCGAACGTGCGCGCCAGCTCCACCTTCTCGCGGACCTCCGGCGTCTGCTCCGGCTCCGTGCTCGCTTCCTGGGTCTTTTGGGGATGGGCCATGCGCGTGCAACTCTCCGCTCGGGCGGTATCACCAGCCTACCGCGAAATCCTCTGGGGCCCCAGCCGGCGGCGGTTGGAAGTTCGCGGACTTGGATGACATGGGTCTACCTCGACGCCGTCGCCCTGGAATTACCGGGTATCTTGCGTGGGCCGGCGTACCGGGAGGAGTGTCGAGCGCATGCTGCGAGTCATGGCCTGTGGGGTGTTGCTGCTGGGGCTGACGGGGTGCTTCCGGATGAGCGTGCGGACGGGCGCCCCGCGAGATGGGCTCCCGGAGGCGCGCACGGGCGTGAGCCTGGTGTACGGGCTGTCGACGGCCAACGTGTCGGCGGCGGAGTGTCGCCACGGGGTGTCGCGCGTGGACGTGTACTGGCCCTGGTGGGGCGCGCTCGTCTACGTGGGCACGGTGGGCTTCGTCACGCCGCTGCGCACGGAGTACGTATGCGCGGAGGGCACCACGTCCACGCAGGCTGCGCCCGAGCGGGAGCAGGTGCCGGACTCCATCGCGCCGCTCTGAAGTGGTGTGTCAGAGGCTCTTCGTAGAGTTCTTTTCAAGGGGCCAGAAACACCTGGCCTCCCTTGAGCAAGGAATTCACATGCATGATGTCTTGAAGCACGGAGCCTCGGCTTTCTGTGTCGCGACGCTGTTGGCCGCTCCCGCTGCCTTCGCTGGTTTCGAGACCGAGTCCGCGAACTGCTACAAGAACGCGGATGGCTCCGGTCGGTGCCACGGCAGTCTCCTTGGCTTTCGCAACCACGTCGGCGCCAGCACCCAGGCGTCCTTCACCCGGGTGAGCAACGCCGCGCCGTACTTCTCCGCGGCCCTCACCTCGGGCACGACGACGACGTACTTCAACTGCACGGCCAATACGGCGACGGCGGCGCAGTGGAGCAAGGCCATGAACCACGGGGGCTTCTTCTCCATCTACTGGTCGGCCGCGGGTGAGTGCTATTCGCTGTTCCTGATCAACGGCAGCCAGTACTCGCATTTCTGATCCACTCCATGACAACCCAGGTGTTGCGTGGCTGGCTTCCAAGCCTGACCACAGCGGTGGGGTGCGCCGTGGGGTGCTGGCTCGCGGTGAGCCAGGCGCAGCAATCCCAGGCGCAGCGAATGGAGCAGCTCACCGACGAAGTGGGTTCGCTGCGCCGGGCGCTGGAGTCCAGCTCCCACGCGACTGGAGCGAGCCCGGTGGGCACCGCCACCATCCTCGCTCCGCGGGAGAGTCGTCTCTCCGTCGAGGACCAGGAGGCCATGGCCTTGCGGGTGGCCACCTTGCTGAAGGAGTCGGGAGGGCCCGTCGCGGGCTCTTCCGAGCCGGAGGCTCCCGTTCCCACCGCGCCAGAGCCGTCTTCGGAGCAGCGCGAGGCCGTGGCGCGTGCGGGCATGATGGTGGACCGGGTGGTCTCCAGCGGGCGCATGACAGCCGAGGACGTTCTCGAGATTCGACGTGAACTCGTCCACCTTCGAGGTCGCCCCGAGGCGGACGCGCTCCGCAAGCAACTCGTCGTCGCCATCAACCAGGACCGGCTCGTCCCCGCGCCGGGTTTCGATGGCCTGCCGTAAGTCTCACTTCCCTTTGAGCAGTCGAACGACGCAAGGCTCAGGAGTCACAACATGAAGCAGCTCTCTTTTTCGAAGCCCCTTCTCCGCGGAGTTCTGTTCCCTGGGGTGGCGCTCGCTGTCCTGGGGCTCGCTCCCGTCGCGTGGGGAGGACTCCAATCACAGACAGTCTTCTGCCAGAAGAACGCGGATGGCTCGGGACTCTGCTACGGCAATTTCGTCGGCTTCCGTGAGGACGCGACGTCGACCTCGTCCGCGTCCTTCCGTGAAGACCTGATGACCGGCACGCGCAGCTTCGACTCGTGGTCCACCCCGCCAGGTGGCACCAGCCCGGTTGTCTACACCTGCATCCCCAACGCCGCCGTCTCCGCGCTCTGGGAGCAGGCCCTGAGCAACCGGGGCTTCTTCCGGGTGAGCTGGGACGCGAGCGGCACCTGCGACTATCTCAGGCTCGTCAACAGCTCGCAGAACACGAACTTCTAAGGCCGCCAGCCGTTTCGGATTTCAACGGTGTCTGGAGGAACGGCGCTCCCAGACATGGGAGCGCCGTCACCTCACAGGCCTACTTACCGGGCGGCGGTGACACCGCGGCGCTGGTGCCCTTGAGGGCGGAGCGCAGCAGGAACAGCGTCAGGCCGGCGAAGAAGAGCAGGCCCCACAGGTTGGACCAGAGGGGACTCGCCAGCTCGCTCTCGCCCACCGCGTTGAGGAAGCCACCGAAGGCGCCCTCGTGGCCGAACACTGCCGGCAGGTTGATGGCGCGTGAGCCCGCGCCATCCGTGGCGATTTCGAGGAAGGCGATGAGCACGCCGGCAATCGAGCCACCGGCGATGTAGCCGGAGGAGAGCAGGGTGCCCGGCGAGAAGTCGGACTCGCTGCCACCGCGCAGGCGGTCCACGAGGTAGCGCACCATGCCGCCGACGAAGAGCGGCGCGCTGCTGCTGATGGGCAGGTACACGCCCACCGCGAAGGGCAGTGAGGACACGCCGCACAGCTCCAGCATCAGCGCGATGAACACGCCCAGCAGCACCAGGTCCCACGGCAGCCGCTGCGTGAGGATGCCGTCGATGATGAGCGAGAACAGCTGAGCCTTGGGCGCGGCGTAGCGGGTGAGGGCCTGCCCCTCGTAGGAGCTGATACGGCCGCCGATGCCCGGGTCCACCACGTACTGGATGCTGCCGCCGTCATCCACCAGGTACTTGCCCGCGGGCACCGGAGTGTCCGCGCCGCGCACGTAGCCTTCCTTGAAGGTGCGCTGGGGGCCCTCGGTGATGGCGCCGAGCTCCGACACCTTCACCTGCGAGCCGCCCGTGGGGCTCAGCGTCACGCCGCTGACGTCCTGCGCGCTCACCTGCCGCCAGCTGCGCAGCTCCATCGCTCCGCCCTGCGAGGCCAGGTCATAGCCCTGCGCCCAGGCCGCCTTGCGCAGCGCGGCCTCGTCCAGCCCGCGCGACGTCAGGGACTGCGCGGACACGGCCCACGGGAAGGTGTACTGCGTGCGCGTCTCCTGGGTCATCTCCGTGACTTGCACGCCGGGGTGCGGCTCCGGAATCGTCACGGTGGCGCCCTTGTTCAGCGTCACCAGCACCAGGCCGATGAACATGGCGCTGGTCAGCACGCCCACGAAGAGGGCGATCTGCTGCTTCTTGGGGGTGCCGCCCACCAGGTAGGCCGTCTTCAAGTCCTGCGCGGTGGTGCCGCCGTTGGAGGCGGCGATGCCGACGATGGCCGCCGTGGTGAGGGCCATGAAGCGGTCCTCGGAGCTGGTCCACCCGAGCAGCAGGTACACGAGGCAGGTGACGAGCAGCGTGGCCACCACCATGCCGGAGATGGGGTTGGAGGAGCTGCCAATCTCACCGGTGATTCGCGCGCTCACCGTCACGAAGAAGAAGCCGAAGACGATGATGAGGATGGCGGAGATGAAGTTCACCTCCAGCGGCGGCGCCAGCCAGATGAGGAGCACCAGGGCCACGCTGCCCACCAGCACCACGGTGATGGGGAGGTCCTGCTCGGTGCGAAGCAGCTGCGGTCCGCCGCCTTGCCCGCGCGAAGCCTTGAGCGACTCCACGCCGCGCTTGAACGCGCCGATGATGGTCGGCAGCGAGCGGATGAGGCTGATGAGGCCGCCGGTCGCCACGGCGCCCGCGCCGATGTAGAGCACGTAGGCGTTGCGAATCTGGTCCGGGGACATGTCCCGGATGAGCGCGCCGTTGTGCACCAGCAGCGGCTGGTCCAGCCCCGCGCCGAAGAAGGAGATGGCGGGGATGAGGATGAGGTAGCTCAGCACGCCACCGGCGAAGGTGATGGCCGCCACGCGCGGGCCGATGATGTAGCCCACGCCGAGCAGCTCCGGGCTCACCTCGGTCGACAGCGTCGCGCTCTTGAGTCCCTTGAGCGGCGTGCTCAGCACCTCGCGGAACAGCTTCATGCCGGAGTAGGCGAACTTGTAGATGCCGCCCACCAGGAAGCCGATGATGACCGTGCGCGCGTTGGTGCCGCCCTGCTCACCGACGATGAGCACGTCCGCGCTGGCTGTCCCTTCAGGGTAGGGCAGCTTGCCGTGCTCCTGGACGATGAGGCCCTGGCGCAGCGGAATCATCATCAGCACGCCGAGCACACCGCCCAGCGCCGCCACGAGGAAGGCGTGCGTCAGGCTGATGTCGTAGCCCAGGAGCAGCAGGGCGGGCAGCGCCGCGGCGACGCCGAAGGCCAGCGACTCACCCGCCGAGCCCGTCGTCTGGACGATGGTGTTCTCCAGGATGTTCGACTTGCCCAGCGCCCGGAAGATGGCGATGGAGAGCACCGCCACCGGAATCGACGCCGACACCGTGAGGCCGACCTTGATGGCCAGGTACACGGACGAGGCGGCGAACACGATGCCCAGGACCGAGCCGAGCACCAGGGCTCGAATCGTCATCTCCGTGGGCGACTGTTCAGGTGGGACGTACGGGATGTGCAGGTGCGGCGCGTGCGATTGCGAGATCGGGACGCGCTCGTCGACGACCGGCGGGGTACCGTGGGCCAAGCGAAAGGCTCCTTACGAGGGAATCCGGCCCCTTCTAGCAGGGCCCCGCCCGCCAGCGAAGTGATGGCCCACAAATGACAAGCGCCCCCACCCCGAGTGGGGAGGAGGCGCCTGGCGTCCCGCACTCAGCGGGACCGACCTGCCGCGTCAGACACGGCTCACTGCTGCATCGCCGCAGCGTCCGGATCCACCTCCGCCATCAGCGCCGCCAGCTCCGCCTTCAGCTTGTCCTTGGCGCGAATCTCCAGCTGACGGGCACGCTCCCGGGAGAACCCGAAATGCTCGCCCAGCTCCTTGAGCGTCATGGGGCGCTCGTTCATCACCCGCTGCTCGATGATGAAGCGCTCGCGGGGGTCCAACCGCATCAGCGCGGTGCGGACGCGGGCGTTGATGAGGCCCGCCTCTTCCTTGTCCGCGAACTCGTCATCCTGCGGCGCGGCGGCGCTCACCACGAAGTCCACGTGGCTGTTGCCACCGTCCTCACCCATGGGCGCGTCCAGGGACAAGTCCCGGCCGCCCATGCGCTGCTCCATCTCCCGCACCTCGCCCGGCTTCACGTGCAGGCGGCGGGCAATCTCCTCCACGTTCACCACGGCCTCGCCGTTGCCAAACTTCTCCAGCTCGCGGCGCGTGCGCGCCAGGCTGAAGAACAGCTTCCGCTGCGCCTGCGTGGTGCCGAGCTTCACCAGCGACCAGCTCTTGAGGATGTAGTTCTGGATGTACGCGCGAATCCACCACACCGCGTAGGAGATGAGGCGGATGCCCTTGTCCGGGTCGAACTTCTGCACGGCCTTCATCAGGCCGATGTTCCCCTCCTGGATGAGGTCCGACATCTTGATGCCGTAGGAGCGGTACTCGTAGGCGACCTTCACCACGAAGCGCAGGTTGGAGGTGACCAACCGGTGGCCGGCGGCCAGCTCGCCGCGGATGAAGCTGCGCGCAAGTGCCTGCTCTTCCTCCACGGTGAGGAGGTTGTAGTGGTTGATCTCCGAGAGGTACATCGCCAGGGAGCCGGAGTTGGACGACTGCTCGGTGGACGCCTGCATGGATGGTTTCTCCCGACGTGGGGCCTCGCTGACGAGGCCGCTAGGTTTTCGGACCGCTTGACGACTGAACGAAGGCTGTCAGGAGCAACCGCGGTGCCAGCGCGAAGTCCCACACCTTCCCCAATGTCTGCGGGGGGTTGGCGGATGCTGCGCTCATGTACAAAGAAGGAGGGCTGTAACGGTTACGGCCGCTCTGGGAACTCGCCGCGACTTCTCGGCTGTAGAATGTGCCCGTCTGTGCACGACACGCCTCCTCAAGAGGAGCGCCAGGGCCCTTCGGCCGTTGACGCGAAGCGAGCGAGGGGGCCCAGCAGCCAGGCAAGGGAACCCCTGGCGACAGGGCCGCCTGGGCCGCTGTCGTCTTCCCGTGAAGAACGGCTAACGACGGCGCCGGATGCTGGCCGGGAGCATTTTCCGCGCGCGAAGGGACGCCCGGGGGGCATCCGGACTCGCGAGCGTCAGGACGCGCGAGCCCGGGGCTCCGACGCGCGGGCCCGTTGGGCCTCCAGCTTCACGTGGGCCGCGACGGATTGCTGGAGGGCGCGCAGCAGCTGGTCCGCTTCGCCCTGGCGCAGGGGGCGTCCACCGAAGCGCGCTTCCAGGTAGCGCCGGGTGACGGGTGCCAGCGCGAGCGCCAGCGGATGTCCCTCGCGAGCCAGCCGCGCATCCAGGTCCTCGAGCGTCTCGCCCTCGCCACGCACCAGTCGCGCCGGGACGAGCATCGCCTCCACCGCGTCGACGAAGCGCGTGGCCGCGTGCGGGCGAGGCCGCCCCGCCAGCCGCGTCACCAGTCGCCACGCCGCATAGACGACCATGCCCGCCACCAGGGCGGCGCCCCAGGCCCGGGCAGGAGGCAGGCGGCTCCTCGCGGTGTTCTCG
Organism: Myxococcus sp. CA040A; assembly: GCF_013336725.1. Lineage (NCBI taxonomy): Bacteria > Pseudomonadati > Myxococcota > Myxococcia > Myxococcales > Myxococcaceae > Myxococcus > Myxococcus sp. CA040A. The sequence goes on from NZ_JABUMR010000014.1 coordinate 26,340, forward strand.
GCGCCCTTCGGCGGGCGCACCAGCGCGCGCGCCACGTCCACCTGGTCCCGGAAGGAGTAGTCGACGACGGAGTTGCGCCACCGCGACTCCAGCGCTTCATACAGCCCGAGCAGCCGCTGGAGCAGCCGTGAGCCCTGGCTGGGGCGGTGAGCGGGCGGCGTCGCGTCCACGGTGACGAAGCCCCGCTCGGGCACCAGCACGTGGGTCCATGCGTGCGCGTCGCCGGCCCGCAGGACGTAGCCGTCATTGACGCGCTCTCCACCGAAGAAGCCCGTGGCCAGCCGCGCGCGGATGCCCTGGGTGCGCAGCATCAGCGTGAGCGCGGTGGCGAAGTGCTCGCAGTGTCCGGCCTTGCGGTCGAAGAGGAAGTCCGCCAGCGGATCCTCCCGCTCGCCATTCTGCTCCAGCGTGTACGCGTGCTCACGCTGGAGCCACGTGGCCAGCTTCTGCGCCGCGGCCATGGGCTCTCGCTCGCCATTGAGCACGCGCGCCGCCGTCTGCGCGACGCGAGGATCCAACGCCTCCGGCAGCGCCAGCAGCGCGTCCTGCTCCTCGGAGGGCAGCTTCCGGAAGGAGTCGCCGCTGCCGCCCGGAGGCAGGCTGTAGGCCTCGTATGCGTAGGAGACGCCCGCCTCCAGGAAACGCGCTTCGCCACCCGCCAGCTCCTGGAGCGAGGTGCGCCGGCTGCCGGTGCTGCCATTGGCCACCGCGTTGCCCAGCCGCGACGGCGTCTCCAGGGCGATGAGTGTGCGGGCGCCGTACGCGGGCAGCAGCTCCACGCGCTGGTGGATGAGGTTGTCCCCGCCGGGGCGCAGCGTGAGGAGCGGCTCGCGCTCGCGACGCACGCCTCCCGCGTTCGTCCACTCCATCCCGTCGAAGATGTCGTAGGTGCGGCCCACCCAGTAAGAACCGAGCGCGTCCACTCCGGGGTCCGGGCTCAGCGTCGCGCGCAGGACGATGCGCGGGTTGTCCTTGATGGTGCCCGCGCCGCCCAGCCGCACGGTGTTGGAGAAGCCCGCGGTCGCGGGGCCCAATCCCGGCGCGGCGCGCGGGCCCGTCATGTTCCAGTTCAGGCGGGGGAAGAGGATGAAGAAGGCCATCGCCCCCGCCACCGCGAAGGTGACGCCCGTGCCCAGAGGGCGGAGCACGGCGCGCACCGGGATGGGCTCGCCCTCCGGCACGGCGGCTTCCACCACGCCCAGCGCCATCGACACGCTGGACAGCACGCTGAAGGCCACCAGGAACAGGCCGTAGACCAGCTCGCCCGACAGCGCCGCGCCACCGGCCACCATCAACAGCCCGGACAGGTGCACCTGTCCATCCGTGGCCGGGTCCGGCGCGGACAGCAGCCGATGCGCGGAGATGAGGCCGGCGAAGGCACAGGCCGCGACCACCAGGTTCAGGGCCCCGGACGTGACATTCACCGCCAGCACGGCCGCCACGCCCAGCAGCAGCAGCGCGGTGAGCTTCGCGCGCCGGGCGAACAGGCGCTTGCCGAACAGGGCCGCCACCAGCGCGAAGGCGAAGAGGCCCAGCGTCCACAGCGGGAGCTGGCCCGATACGGCCATCGAAGCGAAGGCGCACCCGGAGGCCACGTCCCGCAGCACCAGTCGCAGCCGGGTGCCCCGCGTCATGCCGCCTCCTCTTCTTCTTCGCGAAGCCCCTCGAAGCCCAGCCACGCCAGGGCCCGGAGGATGCGTTTCTCCTGAGCGGAGCCCGCACCGGAGCGCAGCCGCTGGTCGGTGGTGTTGAGCCCCACCTCATGGCCCTCCTCGAGCAGCCGGTGGGCCAGCGCGGCCACTTCCTCGCAGCGGCGCTCCAGCGCCGCGCCCTCGAGTCCCGGCTCCACGGCGAGCACCCAGGTGCGGCGCTCCTCGCGCTCGCGCTCCACGCGCAGCAGCTTCCCCGCAGACGCGCTCTTGAGCCAGTGGATGCGGCGCGCGTCCTCACCCTCGGCCAGCTCCCGCAGGCCCGTCACGTCTCCGCTGCCGTCGTTGCGGCGGGGGTTGCCCGCGTCGCCCGCGGGCCCGCGCTCCGCGTCCCCCGGCTCCTGGCACGCATAGGCGCGCCGGGGGTAGACGAGCAGCAGGCCTTCGAGCGGGAGCACGCGCGTCTTGGCGAACAGGCCCAGGGGCCACGTCGTCGTGACGCGCACGCCCGTCAGTCGCACCGGCCCCCGTCGAGGCGCGGTGAGGTCGGCCCGCACCACGTGCTCCACGTTCGCCGGCAGGTAGCCCACGCCGCCCCCGCCCACCAGCGGGGAGTCCGCTTCCGAGAAGGTGAGGGCGAAGGCATGGCCCTGCTTGCGGGACACGGCCCAGCGGAAGGCGAAGGGCTCGGCGGCGAAGGCCGCGTCCGTGCCCACACGCCGCACGGAGATGTCCCGGATGCACCGCTCCGACAACACTCCGGACACCACCACCATGCTCAAAAGCAGGCCCAGCAGCAGGTACAGCAGGTTGTTGCCGGTGTTGAGCGCGCCCAGGCCCACGCCGAACGTCACCACCAGGTAGGTGCGACCGATGCGCGTCACCTTGAGGGTGCGCGGGGGCCGCAGCCAGACGCGAAGGCGCGCCCAGCGTTGCTTCAGGCGGAGCTTCACCGCGGCGCCGGCACCTTTCGGGTGAGCTCCTCCAGCAGGTGCGCCGCCTCGTCCCGCGCCGCCACGCCCTGCACGGCGCTGCGCAAGAGCACGCGGTGCGCCCAGCACGGCACCAGCACCGCCCGCACGTCCCCAGGCGTCACGAAGTCACGCGCCTCCCACAGCGCCTGCGTCCGAGCCGCCGCGCCCAACGCCAGCACCGCGCGGGTGGAAGCGCCTCGCTCGATGTCGCCGTGCTCACGCGTGGCCCGCGCCAGTCGCACCACGTAGTCGGCCACCGTGCCATCCAGCCGCAGCTCCGCGGAGAGCTCTCGCAGCTGGGCCACTTCCTCGGGGCTGGACACCGTCTGCACGGCATCCAGGGGCGGCGCGCGCCCTCGGGTGGCCAGAAGCTTCGCCTCCACGTCCGGTGCGGGGTGCCCCAGCGACAGGCGCAGCATGAAGCGGTCCAGTTGGGAATCCGGCAGGGGATAGGTGCCGGAGAAGTCCACCGGGTTCTGCGTGGCCACCACGGTGAAGGGCGAGGGCAGCGCGTGGGTGCTCCCATCCAGCGACACCTGGCCCTGCGCCATGGCCTCCAGCAGCGCGGACTGCGTGCGGGGCGGGGCGCGGTTCAGCTCATCCGCGAGCACCAACTGGCGGAAGAGGGGACCGGGGCGGAACTGGAAGGTGGCCGTCTGCGCGTGGAAGATCTGCGCGCCCAGGATGTCGGCCGGCATCAGGTCCGCGGTGAACTGGACCCGCGAGAAGCTCAGCCCGCACGCGCGGGCCAGGGCCTCCGCCAACGTGGTCTTCCCGACACCCGGCACGTCCTCCAGCAACAGGTGCCCACCAGAGACCAGGCACGTCGCCACCAGCCGGGCCTGGGCTTCCTTGCCCTGGACGGCCCGGCCAAGCTCGGCGGCGATGCGTTCCATCGCCGTGCGCGCGGTTGCGGGGGAGGGGGCGGCGGCGGCGAGAACGCGGGCGGGCTGGTTCATCTGCCGCCACTCTAGCCGACTCCTCCGGGTGCCAACACGCCAGACTCCGGGGCGCCCTCCAGGGACGCCCGCTCCCTTGTCGGCTCAGAGGGAGAGCACGTCCTCCGGGGTGTAGTATGGCCGCCGTGGCGCGACGCTGGCGCCCACCCCGAAGTAGCGGAACATCCGCTCGTGATGCGTGGCCAGCCCGCGCAGCTTCACCGAGTTCGCCATGTTCCGCGTCAACACCCCCACCGCGCTGTCCTTGAACTCGCGCAGATGGGTGAAGTCCAGCACCACCTCACACCCCTTCAGCCCCTCCAGAGACGTCTCGACCTCCTGGGCCGTCTTCCCGTCCAGTACCCCTTCCAAACGAAGGGTGACGTGACCTGCGACGTCCTCGCGGTGGATCTGCAAACCCGCCATTGCTGTGCTCTCCCTTGGATGCCGTGTGCGCGCTGTGCCAACGAATTGGGCACGGCGGCAGGAGCACATTCCGGGCCAGTCCAGCGACCGGAAAACCCATGGAAAATCCATGGGGTGCACCGCCGGGCGCGAACACTGCACCGGGGCGGGAAGGAATTTCAGCCCCCGCTTGGTAACTTTGACGCGACTGTCAGGTGACGGGCGCCCGGGGTGTTGCCTGGCGATCAACCCTGGCGGTCAATCGTCTTCTGCTGATCGGCCAGGGTGAGCTGACGCTCCTGGTGGGCCTTCAGCTTCCGGAACTCCTTCACCACCTTGGTGGGGTAGCCGGCCATGAACTTCGTGCGCGCTTCCTTCTTCGCGAGGATGCGCCGGGCCAGTCCGGGGCCCGCGTTGTAGGCGACCAAAGCCTTCTCCACGGAGCCGAAGCGCTCGATGAGGTTGGCCAGGTACGCGGTGCCCAGCGCCACGTTCGTCTCCGCGTCGAACAGGTTGGTGCTGCGGCCCAGCCGGAAGCCGGCCTTGTCCGCCAGCCACGTGCCCGTGTCCGGCATCACCTGCATCAGTCCCATGGCACCCACGTGGGACACCGCGTAGTTGTTGAAGGAGCTCTCGCACTTGATGACGGCGACCACCAGGAGCGGGTCCACGTTGTTGCGCTGGGCCTCGCGGACGATGGCCACCGACAGCCGGCGCTGCTGGTGCACCGGCAGGCCCGACGCCTTCACCAGCTCCACCACGCCCAGCCGCTCCGCCTCCGCGTGGAGCGCCTCGTCCTCGTACGCCTGCAGCTTCGCCAGCGCCGTCTTCAGCTCCAGCTCCCGCTGCTCCAGCCGGGTGCGCAGCTGCGTCACCTCCGCGGGCTCACCCTGCGGACCTGAAGGCACCTGCACCGGAAAGGCCTGGGCACCCGTTCCCACCAGCATCGCAGCCGTCGTCACCGCCACCGTCCAACCCCTCATCCCACCCTCCCCAGCAACCCGTGCCACAGCGCTCACGGAGTCACTCACTCGCGTTGACTCCGACGGGGAGACACCCAAGCAGGCGCCATGCCAGCGCCCTTGGCGGGGGTTGCGCGCCTCTATCTCCTTTAGATCTCTTGGAACTCCGACGGCCTCACGGGGTGAGCGGCTTCTCACCGGTCGGAAAAAATGCCCGGACAGGGAACTTTGCTTCCTGTGAAAAGGACGGGAGGCGGCCCTGGGTTGCCGGTGGGCATTCGCGTTCCTAGCTTGCGCCGGTCCGGGTAGGGGACAGGGGAGGTGCCGCGTGTACTGGACGATAGGGATGATCCTGATGGTGCTGTGGGGGCTGGGGCTCACCGCGGGTTCCACCGAAGGGTACTGGGTGCACCTGTTCCTGCTCTTCGCGCTGCTCGCCTTCGTGGTGGGCGTGGTGTCGCGGGGCCGGCGGACGGCGCTGTCATGAGCGGCCAGGGCCTGGAGGCGGAGGGCGTGGAGCTGCCTCGGGATACCGCGGGCTTCACGCGCCGCGAGTGTCCCAGTTGCATGCGCCCGTTCAAGACGCGGCCAGGCCCGCATGACGCTCGCGCGTTGCTGCACAAGCTGCAGGCGTTCTTCGCGCTGGAGAACGCGCACGAGAGCGAGGAGGGGCTGCCCGTGTGGCGCTGCCCCTACTGTGGCCACCGCGCGGAGGCGGACGGCTTCCTCACCCCGGCGCAGCAGACACATCTGGAGTCGGTGGCGCGCGCGTGGGCCAACCACGTCCGCTACGAGCAGCTCGCGCACGTCTCGCGCACGCTGTCGCTCAACCCCAGTCCCACGTTCGTCGCGGTGGCGCCGGAGTCGCTGCCGGGCCCCATGGAGCCGGAGCCGGACGAGCTGCTGCGCGTGATTCCCATGCTGTGCTGTGGGGAGGACGTGAAGCTGCTCTGGGAGTGGGATCAGCTCATCTTCTGTCCCCGCTGCGGCGCGCGGCATGGCGGCCTGAGTGGTCGGCAGCAGGTCCAGCTGGAGATCATTCCGGAATAGACCAGGGTGCGGTGGACGCGGGCGCGCCGGGGCGGCAGGCTCGCGCGCCATGACGAAGTTTCCCTGGGGAGCGCTGCTCGCGGGCCTGTTGCTGCTTCCGAGCGCCGCCTCCGCCCACGACGCCGACATCCTCTACACCCAGGTGCGTCGCGCCGGGCCCGCCGAGGCCGAGGTGCGCCAGGTCGTCACCCTCACCTCGGGCACGCTGGGCCTGCTCGCCCCGGCCGACGCGGACGGGGACGGCACGGTGTCCCAGGCGGATCTCGACGCCCGCAGGCCCTCGCTGGAAGTCGGCGTATGGGACGCGATGCCGCTCACCGCCGGCGGCCAGCCCTGCGCGCGCACGTCCCACGCGGCGCTCCTCCGGCAGACCTTCGTGGAGCTGTCGGCGATTTTCACGTGTCCGGAGGGGCCGCTTCAGCAGCGCTATGCCGTGCTGTCGGTGCTGCCCGCGGGCTACCGGGTCATCCTCGGCAGCGCGGTGGAGGGGGAAATGCCCGGGGCGCTCTTCGCGGACGCCGCGCAGCCGTCGCTGGCCATTCCCGGGCCGGGGCAGGGGGCCTCGTCGGCCGTCAGCGGGTTTGGCGGCTGGGTGGGGCTGGGCCTGCGCCACATCTTCGAGGGCGTGGACCACCTCGCCTTCCTGCTCGCGGTGCTGCTGGTGGGAGGCGGGCTCAAGCGGGTGCTGCTCCTGGTGACGTCCTTCACCGTGGCGCACTCGATTACGCTGGGGGCCACCGCGCTCGGCTGGGTGGTGCTCGACGGAGATCGGGTGCGCTGGGTGGAGGCCGCCATCGCCGCGTCCATCATCTATGTGGCGGTGGAGAACCTGGTGCTGCGCGAGCACCGCCACCGGGCGCTCATCACCTTCCTCTTCGGGCTGGTGCACGGCTTCGGCTTCGCGAGCGTGCTGGCGGGCTATGGCCTGGGGGACTCGGTGGTGAAGGGGCTGGTGGGCTTCAACCTGGGCGTGGAGCTGGGGCAGGCCCTGGTCGTCGTGGTGCTGCTGCCGCCTCTTCGCATGCTCCAACGCAGGCCCTCGGTGCACCGCGGGGCGGTGCGAGTGTTGTCCGTGTGCATCCTCGCCGCTGGTGGGTACTGGATGGTCGAGCGCGCACTCGGTTGAATCCGGCGGCACCCATCCCTACGTTGGGCTCGAAGTGGGTAGGGATCGGGGGACGTAGATGGGTGCGAGGCATACCCGGCTGGCCGCGGCACTGGCGGCCGCGTGGGAGGCGGAGGTCGTCTCCGCCCGGCGGATGACGATGCTCGCCGAGCGGATCATGGACGCCAGGGTCCGCGCGAGGCTGATGGTGCTCGCCGCGTTCTGCCGGGCGCACGCCTCGCGGCTGCTCGCGCGACTGGCGGCGCTGGGACGGGGGCCCCTGCCGGTGCCTCCCGAGGAAATCGAGCTGGACGCGGACACGCTCCTGGAGCTGCGGCGGGAGGGCGCCTTCGCCCGAGCGTCCGCCGCGCGCTACGAGACGACCGCCGAGCTGGCCCGGCAGCAGGCGGACCTGTCCTCGGCGTGGGTCTGCGAGCTCAACCGCACCGAGGAGCAGGACCGTGCCCGGGAGCTGCTCGCCCTGGCCGAAGGAGCCCTGGCCGCGTCCACCATGGCCAGCTCCACCGCCGCCGCCGCGCCCGCCGACTCCTGAAAACGCGCGTCGGGCGCTCGCTCTCCCGGTGACAGTCCCCGCGTGTTGGGCGTAGAAATCCGCCCATGGCGAAGGAGAGCTACGACGATCTCATCTTTCAGCTCGGCGACCTCGCCCGGGACAGGCTCCCGGGCAAGCCGAACTGCCCCCGCTCCATGGACCGTGTCTACAAGGCGGAGGAAGCGGTGGTGGCGCGCCGTGACGAACTGGCGGCGCTCGAGCAGGAGATGAACGATGAGGACGCCGCCTATCAGGCGTTCCTCGACGAGCAGGAAGCGGAGAAGGTCGGCCACCAGGCCATCGTCCGCAAATGGAAGAAGGCGGTGGACGCCATCGACGGCAAGGTCAACGACCTGCGCAAGACGCTCGCCACCCGGCGCGCGGAGCTGCGCTACGCCGCCGATGGCCTCATCAAGCTGGAGAAGAAGATCGCCGACATGGAGCTGACGCGACAGGACGTTGCCCGCATCGACGTCGCGCGCACCAACCTCAAGAAGAACCGCCTCACCCAGATGCGGCTCGGCCGGGAAGTCGAGGACCTGGACCTCCGGCTGTCCACCGCCCTCACCCCGGAGCCCGGTCAGCCCGGCGCCCCCGGCATCCTGGCGCACAAGCGCCTGTTGGAGATGGAGGACGAGGCCGAGGCCCGGCTGGCCGAGCACGACCAGCGCATGGCGGAAGTGGATCAAACCATCGCCACGTTGGAGGAACAGGTGAAGGCGGCCGAGGATTATCTGGATCAAGCGCTGTTCCTGCTGGGCGAGGACGTGTACGCTCAGCGCATCGCTGACGCGCAGCTCGCGGCCTTCTACCCAAGGCTTGATCGCGCTCAGTGAGGTACCCCCCCGCCCGTAGTGCTTGACGTGGGGGGTATGTCTGCTACATTGCGCCGCTTCCTGGGGACCGCAGTGTAGTTCGCGGGCCAGATCATTGATTTTATTGGGTTTTTCCGCGCCTACGCGCGCTGGCAGTGTGAGGACGACGTGAAGGGTCTGATTGGCAAGAAAATCGGGATGACCCAGGTGTTCAATGACGAGGGCAACCTCGTTCCCGTGACGGTCATCGACGTGAGCACCTGCCAGGTCGTGGGCAAGCGTACCCCGGAGAAGGATCAGTACTCCGCGGTCACCCTGGGCTTTGGTGAGATTCGCGAGAAGATTCTGAACAAGTGCGAGCGGGGCTTCTTCAAGAAGGCCAACGTCCCGTATCGCCGCCACGTGAAGGAGTTCCGCGTCACGGTGGAGGAGGCCACCTCCTTCAACGTCGGCGACGCCGTCAAGGCGGACCTCTTCTCCAAGGGTCAGCTCGTGGATGTCACGGGCGTGACCAAGGGTCGTGGCTTCTCCGGCGTCATGCGCCGCTGGAGCTTCAAGGGTTCGCAGACCAAGACGCACGGTACGCACGAGTATCAGCGTCACCCGGGCGCCATCGGTCAGCGTAAGACGCCGGGCCGCGTGTACCCCAACAAGAAGATGCCGGGTCACTACGGCGTGGAGCAGGTCACCACGCAGAACCTGACCGTCGTCGAAGTGGATCTGGAGAAGGGCCTTGTGCTGGTCAAGGGCGCCGTCCCCGGCCACAACAACGCCATCGTCTTCCTGCGCCCCAGCATCAAGGTGGCGATGCGCGAGCAGCACAAGGCCGCGCGCCGCGGTTGATCCGCTGCTGAGCGTCTTCCTCTGAAGCGCTCCTGACGCCCCGCTTCCGGGCCCGATTCGTCGGGCATCCGGGCGGGGCGTTTTCTTTTGCGGGCTTCACGGAGGCCGGAGGGGCACGGGGGTGCTCCCGGTGGGAAGCCGTGGCCTGTGTCGTGCCCAGGCGTGGGCGTTTCTCCGCCTCGAAACGTTGACCGGTGGGCGGCGCGGTTGCCCGAGGGTGAAAATAATTCCGCCCCGTGGGTTCCGTGGCTTGTCGTGAGTGGAAGCCGTGCGCACATGGATGCGCCACGAAGGCACCTGGCGTCGGGTGACGCAGGCGCCCTGGATGGGGGAGGCTTTGGACTCCCGCACACGGCGGCCCATCCCCTTGGGCCGGGCAGGAACCATGAACGCACGCACGCTCCGCGTCTTTGCTCCACTGCTGATCTGGCTGGCGGCCACTGGGGCCGCCGCGCAGGATGACGAGGCCGTCCTCGACAACGTCGTTGTCCGCAATCGGCTGTACGAGCCGGGCGGACACCTGGAGGCGTCGCTGGGGGTGGGGTTGCCCCTCCAGACGCACCTGACGGCGCACTACTTCTTCTCCGCCGGCGTCGCCTACAACCTCTTCAACACGTTCGCCGTGGAGGCGCGCGCCGGTTATGCGGCCAGCCGCCACACGGGCCTGGCGCGCTCCATCTCCGAGAGCTTCCTGGCGCGCGAGGACAAGCGCGTCACGGACGAGCTGGAGGACCTCTGGGAGATGAACTTCCACGGGGTGGCCGGCGTCCGGTGGGCGCCCATCTACGGAAAGCTGAGCCTGGTGTCCGACCTGCCCGCGCACTTCCAGGCGTACGTCTGGGCGGGCGGCGGGGTGGGCAGCTTCCAGCGCAACTCCGTCATCCAGTGCTCGCAGGTGGTGGATCGGGATCTGGGCGTCTGTGACAACCGCACCTCGTTGGACGACCGGGGCTCCGCTTCGGAGAACTACTGGGTGCGCGAGACGCGCGTGGCGCCGGTGGTGTCCGCGGCGGTGGGCTTCCGCTTCTTCATCCTCGAAAAGCACGGCGTGCGGCTGGAGCTGCGCGACTGGGTGTTCCGCGACAACTACCGCGTCAACCTGGTCCGCGACGACTGGGAGGCGGGGCGGGTGACGGGTGATGTCGCCTCCAGTCCCGGCCTCACGCACCTGGTGCAGTTCGACCTCGGCTACACCTTTTCCTTCTAGGGCTTCCTGAAAACCATGCGACCGATTCTGTCCCTCGCGCTCCTCGTCGCGGCGGCGGCCCAGGCCGCCCCTCCGCGCTTCCCGACGCCCGCTGTCGTGCTCGCCCAGGCGGAGGAGGCTCCGTCCGTGCCCGGGCCGGGCGCGGAGACGTCCGTGCCTCCGCCTCCCGCGCGGCCTCCGGAGCCGAAGCCGGAGGTGCCTCGCGCTCCGACGTCACGTCCGGATCCCACCGTGCCCACGGAGGCCGTCGAGGCGCCGAAAATCGAGCCCGCGCTCGCGCCCATGGATGACGCACAGGACGAGCAGCCCGTGCTGTCCGAGCCCGAGCGCGCGCGCGACGTGGACGCGCCGGTGACGCCGGAAGACGCGCCGGTGCTGGCCTCATCGGACGAGGCACCGCGCACCACGGACGTCCAGCAGCAGCGACTGGTGAATGGCGCGCCGCTCTACAACCCGAACGTGTCGCTGCACATCGTCCAGAAGAAGCGCTTCGCGGACGAGAGCAAGCACGAGCTGGCGCTGTACCCGGCCGTCGTCCAGGTGAACGGCAAGTACACCAACCACGCGGGCACGGCGCTGCACTACAGCTACCACCTGCAGGAGAACTTCGCGCTCCAGGTGACGGGCCAGTACAACTGGCACACCAACGAGAGCGACTTCAACCTGGAGCTCATCGACAAGGTGCGCGAGCAGGCCCAGGCCGCCTCGTCGCTGCTGCTCGTCTGGGGCGCGCAGGCGGGCGTGGAGGTGACGCCGCTGTACGGGAAGTTCGCGTTCCTCGACGACAAGCTGGCGCAGTTCAGCCTGGTGCTGAGCGGCGGCGCGGGCGTGGGCTCCACGCGGCACCTCATCCGACCGGAGGTCTCCAACGAGGTCGACGGGCAGCGCTACAACGTGCCGGCGCGCTTCGGTGACACGGGCAATAAGTTCCTCGGCTCGGTGGGCGGTGGGTTCCGGCTCCAGTTCGGCGAGTCGTACGCGCTGCGCCTGGAGGTGAGGGACCTCATCTACACGGCGCGCGTGGACAAGGTGGACGGCTGCAACCTGGCGGACTTCGAGACGCTGGAGGCCGCGCGCGCCGGTGGCCAGGAGTTCAGCTCGCTGCAGCTCAGTGGCAGCTGCAAGTACGAGAAGTTCGACGGCGTGGATCCGAAGACGAAGAAGAATTACCGCGAGGACATCATCCTCGGCCGGGATTTGGTGGCCGAGCCGTCCTCCGACGTCCTCAACAACATCAGCTTCTACGCAGGCTTCTCGTTCCTCTTCTGATTTCGCCATGAAGGCACGACTCGCCATGAAACGACTGCTCCACATCCTCGTCGTCCTGGCGCCGTTCGCGGTGGCCGCCCAGCAGGACTCGGGTGGCTACAACCGCGCGCTGGCCGCCTTCAATGCCGGTGACTTCGACACCGCCGCGCCGCTCTTCTTCCAGGTCTCGGAGTCCGGTGGTGACGCGGACACGAAGGGCAAGGCGGAGTTCTTCCTCGCGCAGTCGCTGGCGAAGAAGGGCCTGCCCGTCTCGGCCTTCATCTCCTACGCGGCCATCGTCAACGCCGGGCCCTCGCACCCCTCGTACCTCAAGGCGGTGGAGGGGCTGGTGGACATGCAGCAGCAGTTGGACGAGCAGAACCTCATCCCCAGCATCCTCAACCAGGCGTACTCGGAGGAGGTGCGGGACAAGTGGGTGACGCTGCCCAAGGAAGTGCTCGCCCGCATCAACTACCTGGTGGGCACGGTGAGCCAGCGTCGCATGCGCTTCGAGGAGGCGCGCTCTCTGCTGGAGGCGGTGCCGAAGGACAGCCGCGTCTACGCGAAGGCGCGTTACCTGCTGGGCGTGGTGCTCGCGGACCCGCGCTTCCCCGGCCGCCCCGGCGAGGGTGAGGCGCTGGACAAGGAGGCGCTGGCCGCCTTCAACGCCTCGCTGTCGTCGAATGAACCGCAGGTGGAGCTGAAGGCGACGCAGCACCTGGCCCTCATCGGCCTGGGCCGGCTGCACTACCGCCGTGGCGAGTACGCCGACGCCACCGTCGCCTACGAGAAGGTGCCGCGCTACACGCGCTACTGGGACCAGTCTCTCTTCGAGAACGGCTTCGCGCGCTTCCAGAACGAGGACTTCGGTGGAGCGCTCGGCAGCCTCCAGGCGCTGCATGCGCCGCAGTTCGCCGGGGCCTTCCAGCCGGAGTCGTGGATCCTCAAGTCGACCGTCTATTACTACTCGTGCCTCTACGACGAGGTGAAGACGACGCTGGCGGCCTTCGACGAGCTGTATGGCCCCATGGCCAAGCAGTTGGAGCCCTTCACCGCCGAGGACGGCGACCTGGTGCAGGCCTACAACCTGGTGGCCGCGGAGAATCGCCGGCTGCCGCGCCCGGTGTACCTGTGGCTGCGCAACAACGAGCGCATCCGCGAGGTGATGCGCGTGCTGGCGAAGCTGGATGAGGAGAAGCGGGACTTGAGCGGCGGCCCGTGGCGCGGCACACCCCTGGCGACGCAGACGGTGGCCTCGCTGGAGGACGTGCGCGGCACGCTGCTCCAGGTGGGCGGCACGCTGGCGCGCAGCCGCATTCGCGAGGCGGCGGACAACCTGCGGACCTTCTCCGACCAGGCCGAAATCATCCGCGTGCAGACGGCGCTGGACGAGAAGGACTTGCTGCAGGCGGGCGTGGACCAGAAGGCGCTGCTCACGCGTCAGTCGCTGTACCGGCCGAAGATGCCGGGCGCGGCGTGGAACTACTGGAAGTTCCAGGGCGAGTTCTGGATCGACGAGATTGGCTACTACCAGTACACGCTGAAGCGTGGCTGCCCGGCGAAGACAGCCGAGCAACAACAGCCGTGACGCCATGGGCCACGGTTGCCCAGACATCGTCCACGAGGGGACCTCCTTGGCGCACATCAGGTGCCGGGGTGGTCCCCTTCGGCGTTGTTGGTGCGCTGCATGCCATCGCAAGAGGCGTTCCACGCCACTTCTCATTCGTGGAGTGCGCGTCTACTTTCGTTCGTCCCTCGTGCCCGGGCGAACGGCTGCTCGGTGGTCGGGGCGGCTTCACAGTCGGGAGCTCGCATGAAGGTGGTGCTTCGTTTCGGTGCGCTGGCGGTGGGCGTGGCGCTCGCTACTGGCGGCGGGGTGGGAGAGGCGGCGGAAGCGCCAGCGCGCAAGGCGATGAAGAAGCCCGCGGCGTCGTCGGCGTCGAAGACGTCCGGTGCGGCGGGCGCGGCGAAGAAGGGCGCCCAGGCGAAGAAGGCGGAGGAGAAGGCGGCGCCACCGCCGGGTGTCGCGCCGGAGGACGTGCGGCGCGGTCCGGCGCGCGTGAAGCCCGCCACCGCCAAGTTCGCCGACATTCCTCGCATCGCGGACTCGCGCAAGAACGCGCTGGCGGACAAGAAGCGCGACGAGGCGATTGAAGCCTTCAAGCGCCTCATCCCCAAGCTCCAGGACGGCAATCAGCAGAAGGCGGAGATGCTCTACCGCCTGTCGGAGCTGTACTGGGAGAAGTCCAAGTACCTCTACCAGTTGGAGATGGACCGCTTCCTCGCGGAGGAGAAGAAGTTCGACGCGGCCCAGGCGCGGGGCGAGAAGCTGGAGGCCCCCAAGCAGGACCATCGCGAGAGCGAGCGCTACCGCACGGAGACGATGGGCATCTACGAGGACATCCTCCGGGGATACCCGCAGTACCCGCAGCGCGACGAGGTCCTCTTCTCCATGGGCTACAACCTCTACGAGCTGGGCCGGCGTGACGACGCCGTGGCCCGCTACGAGGAGCTCATCAAGGACTTCCCTCGCTCGCAGTTCGTGCCGGACGCGTACATCCAGCTCGGCAATCACTACTTCGAGTCGAACAAGCTCATCCCCGCCAAGGCCAACTACGAGAAGGCCCGCGACTCCGGGGTGCCGAAGATCTACGGCTACGCCGTCTACAAGCTGTCCTGGTGTGACTACAACACCGGCGACTACGACGCGGGCCTGAAGAAGCTGCACGAAGTCGTGGACTACGCCGCGAAGCAGCCGGAGCTGGGGGACCTGCGCACCGAGGCGCTCAATGACTTGACGGTCTTCTACGTCCAGTTGGATCAGCCCAAGCAGGCCATCTCGTACTTCCGCGAGAAGGCGCCGGCGAAGCGCCAGGGCCGGCTCATCGCCAAGACGGCCGCGGGCCTGGTGGACGCGGGTCACTTCGACAGCGCCATCCTGCTCTACCGCACGCTCATCGACGACGAACCCATGGGCGTCAGCGCGCCCGAGTACCAGCAGGCCGTCGTCCGCGCCTTCGAGGGTCTGCGCCAGCGGCAGCAGGTCCGCAAGGAGATGAAGCGGATGGTGGACCTCTACAGCCCGGGGGGCGAGTGGTGGAAGTCCAACGAGGGCAAGGCCCCCGTGCTGCGCAACGCCTTCAACGTCACGGAAGAGGCGATGCGGGTGATGGTGACGGAGTACCACCAGGAGGCGCAGAAGACGCGCCAGGTGGAGACGTACCGGCTCGCGCGCGACATCTACAAGCAGTACGTGGAGGCGTTCGCCTCCAGCTCCAACCCGGAGTACGTGGCGGACTCCGCCTTCAACCTCCGCTTCTTCTACGCGGAAATCCTCTGGGCGCTCGAGGAGTGGCAGGCCGCCGCGGCCGAGTACGACGCGGTGGTGGCGTTCAAGATTCCGGACCGCGACTCCGCGCGAGAGGTCTCCAGCGAGAGCTACCGCAAGAGCGCCGCGTTCAACGCCATCCTCGCCTACGACAAGCTGGTCAAAATCGAGCGCGGTCAGCTCGCGAAGAGCGACCTCAAGGACGGCCAGAAGGTCGACGAGAAGAAGGACAAGGGCGACGTCGCGCGGCAGAAGATCGTCAAGCGTGACGCGAAGGAGAAGGAAGAGGAGTCCCTCACGAAGTTCGAGGAGCGGCTGGTCTCCGCGTGCGACACGTACGTGAAGCTCTACCCGGACACGCAGGACGAAATCGACCTGCGCTACCAGGCGGCCGTCATCCTCTATGACCGCAGCCACTTCGTGGACGCGGCGCGGCGCTTCGGCGAAATCATCGAGAAGTTCCCCGAGGAGCGTCGCTCGCGTGACGCCGCGGACCTCACCATGTACGTGCTGGAGAGCCGCCAGGAGTGGCTGGAGCTCGCCACGCTGTCGCGCAAGTTCCTCGACAACAAGAAGCTGGCCAAGCCCGGCTCCGACTTCGCGCTTCGCGTGGGCCGCGTGGTGGAGGGCAGCCACTACAAGTGGGTGGACGAGGTCGTCTACAAGCAGGAGAAGAACCCGAAGAAGGCCGCCGAGGAGTTCCTCAAGTTCGTGAAGGAGTTCCCCAGGTCGGAGAACGCGGACCGCGCGCTCGTCTACGCCATGTCCATTGCCCAGGAGGCCGGCGAGCTGGACCGGGGCATCGAGGCGGGTGAGCGCGTCCTGGCCGAATACCCGCGCAGCCCCTTCGAGCTGAAGGCGCGCTACACGCTGGCGGGCCTCTACGAGAAGGTCGCCGACTACCGCAAGGCGGCGACGCTGGCCGAGTCCTTCGTGGCCCAGTACGACGCCGCGCTCAAGGCCGGCGAGGCCGACGGGAAGAAGGCGAAGGACGCTCGCGCGAAGACGACGGCGAAGAAGAGCGACACGCCGGGGGGCGAGGAGGATGCGGACTCGCGCCGCTCGCAGAAGGCCGCCGAGCGCAAGGCGCTGGTGGCCGAGGCGGGGGCCTGGGTGGCGGATGCCCAGTTCAACGCGGGCGTATGGTGGGAGGGCGCCGGCGAGGCCCAGAAGGCCGTGGCCGCCTACAACGCCTACGTGACGCGCTTCCGTGAGCGCAAGGACGTGCCGCAGGTGGCCTACTCGGCCGCGCTCGTCTGGGAGAAGGAGCGCAAGTGGAGCGAGGCGGCCCGTGCGTTCGCCTCCTTCGCGGACGGCTACGGACGGGACTCGCGTGCGACGCCCGCGCAGCTCTACCTGGCGCGCTACCACGAGCTGCTCGCGTGGCAGCAGCTCAAGAACGCGCGCGAGCAGGAGCGCGTGCAGGCGGAGTTGGTGCGCGCGTACGGTCGGCTGCCCGAGGCGGTGCGCAAGGAGGACGCGCCGCTCAACGCGTACGCCCACGCGCGCTTCCTGGCGCTGGAGCCCACGTGGAAGCGCTACTCGGACATCCGCTTCACGCGGGTGAGCACCATCCGCAGGGACCTGGCCGCCAAGCAGCGCGAAATCCAGCGCATCGAGAAGGAGTACCTCGCGGTGCTCTCCACGGGCTCGGGCGAGTGGGGCATCGCCTCGCTGACGCGCATCGGCCTGGCCTACGCGGACTTCGCTCGCAACATCATGGACTCGCCGGACCCGACGGGGCTCGATGAGGACCAGCTCGGCATGTACCGCGCGGAGCTGGAGAACCTCGCGCTGCCCCTCGAGGACAAGGCCAACGAGGCGCTGGAGAAGGCGCTGGAGAAGTCCTACGAGCTGGGGCTCTACGGCCCCTGGACGCTGGCCGCGCAGGACCAGGTGAACCGCTTCCACCCGGGCGCCTATGCGCAGGTGAGGCAGGTGGGCTACCGCAGCAGCGACACGCTCGCGACGGCCGACCTCGCGAAGGAGCCCGGAGGGGCCGCGGGCGCCACCGCCACGCCGGCGCCGCCCCCGGACTCGAACGCCCCCACGGCTCCCGCCGAGCCGAAGGACGGCGCTCCGAAGCCGCCAGCCTCCGAGGACAGAACGCAGGCACCCACGGCCGCGGTGCAGGAGGTGCGGCCATGACTCGCGACACGTCGAAGACTTCCACGGGAATGATGCCGATGAAATGGTTCCGCTCGCTCGTCGTCGGCTCGCTGGCCTTCACGGCCGGGTGCGCTTCGGGTCCTCAGCAGAAGCCCTCCGCGCTGCCGACGAAGCAGGCGCCCTCCGCGCCGGCCTCCTCGACGACGCCCTCCCAGCTCGCGCGGCCGGAGGCGAAGGAGGCCAGCGCCTCCGACCACTTCACCCAGGCCATCCAGGCCTATGAGGCCGGAGACCTGGACGCCGCCCGTCAGGGCTTCGAGAAGGTGCTGGCGAAGTCGCCGCAGAGCCTCAACTCGCAGTTCAACCTGGGCGTCATCGCCGAGCGCCAGGGCCGCGTGGACGACGCGCGCAACGCCTACGAGAAGGTGCTCCTGCTGGAGCCGGCGCACACGCCCTCGGTGGTCAACCTGGCCAGCGTCTACCGCAAGCAGGAGCGGGGGGATGATGCGATTGCCCTCTTCGAGAAGGCGCTGAAGGCGCCCGGCCACGCGCACGACGCGGCACTGCTCAACGGCCTCTCCGCGACCTACCGACAACTGGGCAAGCTGGACCAGTCCGAGCTCACGGCGCGCCGCGTGCTGGAGCGCAACAAGGACCACCCGGACGCGTACAAGAACCTGGCGTACGTGGCCTACGCTCGCGAGAAGTACCGCCTCGCGGAGCTGCTCGTGGGCACCGCGCGCAAGCACGCGGAGAAGGACCCGTCCCTCTACAACCTGCTGGGCATGGTCTACCTGAAGCTCGACGAGCGGCCGCGCGCGCTCGCGCAGTTCCAGAAGGCCGTGTCGCTCGACGAGAAGTACGCCCCGGGCCACCTCAACCTCGGTGCCCTGGCGCTCAGCTACCGCGACTACGCGGGCGCCGAGCGGGCCTTCACCCGCGCGCTCGAACTGGAGCCGGACTCCACGGAGGCGCGCCTGTCGCTGGCCTGGGCGCTGGATGGACAGAAGGGGCGCGACTCGAAGAAGGGCATCGCGGCGGGCGAGGCGTTCGAGAAGGTGCTCGCCAAT
This sequence comes from Myxococcus sp. CA040A, assembly GCF_013336725.1. Classification (NCBI taxonomy): domain Bacteria; kingdom Pseudomonadati; phylum Myxococcota; class Myxococcia; order Myxococcales; family Myxococcaceae; genus Myxococcus; species Myxococcus sp. CA040A. The sequence continues at coordinate 44,596 of NZ_JABUMR010000014.1, forward strand.
CGCGCGGACCTGCCCGAGGCCGTGTGCGGCGCGGGATGGGCCTTCGCCTCGGACCGCACGGGCTGGGAGCGCGCCGTGGCCTTCCTGGACCGCTGCAAGTCACTGGAGTCCACCACTGAACAAGAGCGGCAGATGATCACCGCCAAGGTCCAGGGCCTCCAGAACATGCTCAAGGCCCCACCGCCGGAGGCCGCCACCGCCGGCGCGGAAGGCGAGAAGAAGGACGAAGCCACCGGTGGCGCGGGCTCCATGCTGAACCAGCTCCCGCAGGACGCGAACGCGCCCACGGAGGCCACGCCTCCCCCCGCGGAAGGCGCCGGGGCCGCCGAAGGGGCGACGACGCCCGAGGCAACCGAGAGCGCTCCAGCGGAGGCCGCGCAGCCGAGCGGTGAGGGCACGGGCACGTCTGCTCCCGCACCAGTGCCGGCGCCCCAGGGTGCGAGCGCTCCGCCCACGAAGTAGGACGGCAGGGATGACAGGGTCTGGGGGAAGTTTTTTCCATCCTCCAGGCCCCCACGTGGAAGGCGGCGAGCGAGTTCCATAGGATTCAGGGACTTGGATTTGGATCGCCCCGTGCAAGGACTCGCGGGTACCTCTTCGAGAACCCGCTGTCACACCCGAGGAAGCAACAGGAGGGCTGGGTATGAGGCGTCTGGCATCGACGGTGACGGTGGTGGGGCTGCTGTTCAGTGCGCCAGTGGCGATGGCGCAGGAGCAGGGTCAATCGAAGGACACGGTGAAGATCGTCCAGGAGGAGGACCGCACGGTCTTCCGGAAGAAGACGGTGATCGATTTCACCGATGTCGCGGTGGAGGGCGAGCTGACGAAGCCGGAAGGCTCATACGTGCTCCACCGCAAGAAGACGGACTTCCAGAGTCTCATCAAGGTCCGGGAGAACTTCGACCCGGAGCTTCAGAAGTCCGTCGACAACCTCTAGCGGCGGCGGTCAGGCGTTTTCGGGAGCGGAAGGGAAGAAGGAAGAATCCTCATGGCGGCGGCGAAGAACAACGGCTTGACCCTTCGAATCACGGGGCCTGATGGCTCCACGGTGGAAACCGTGTCGGAGGCGGAGAGCGTTATCGTGGGGTCGGGCGCCCAAGCGGCGGTGAAGATTCAGGATCCGCGGGTCTCCAATCTCCATGTGATGCTCAAGGTAGACAAGGACGGCTCGGTCACGGCCATCGACCTCGGGAGCGAGGGCGGCACGGAGGTGAGTGGCCAGAAGCTGGTCATCCCCACGGCGCTCAAACCCGGGGACGTGCTTCGCGTGGGCGGCACGCGGGTGGAGGTCCTCTTCGGAGGCGACCCACCCGAGCGCCAGGCTCCCGCGGGAGCCAAGGTGTCCGGACCGCGCTTCCAGGGCTCGGTGACGCAGCGGGCGCCGACACCGGTGCCCATGGCGATACCGCAGGTGGTGACACCGCCCTCGGCGGGAGCAGGCCAGACGCGCGGAGGGTTCGTCTTCACGAGCCCTCGCTCGGAGCCTGCCCAGTCCGTGGGCGGACTGCGCGCCGAGCGGGTGACTCCGCCCGCGGTGAATCGCGTGGGGCCTCCACCTCCGCCTCCGGCGGCACGGGTGGAGCGGCCTGCTCCGGTTTCGCCTGTCGCCGTGGCGCCCAGGCGCGCGGTGCTTCCCCACCTGCAGGAGCAGCTCCCGCTCGAGGCGATGCCCACGGCCCGGGAGAAGGTGCTCCAGGTGTCGATGCTGTGGGGTGACACGCTGCTGCAGGTGCAGCACTTCAAGGACGGTGTCCCCGTCACCATCGGCGAGGGGAAGAAGAACTTCTTCAACGTCTATGTGCCCTCGGTGGGCAAGCGGTACGAGCTGGCGGTGAGCCGGGGGGACGTGCTGGAGGTGCACGTGCCTGCGGGCTCGGGTGCCATCGTCACCGAGCGTGGGAACGTGAAGTCGAAGGACGCGCTGCGCGCGGCGGGGCAGCTCACCGGGACGGCGGAGGACAAGGAGCAGGTCTTCAAGCTGGGCCTGCATGACCGGGTGGAGGTGTCGCTCGGCACGGTGGCCTTCGTGGCGCGGTACGTGAAACCGTCGCCGGTCATCGCGGCCAACGCGCTGGTGGAGGCGGACTACACGTTCTTCAAGATCGCCACCATCTGCCTGATGGCGGGCGTGGCGGTGGTGCTGGCGATGGCGCTGACGCCGCGCGCGGAGCGGGCGCCGCACGACGACATCTTCGAGTCCCAGCAGCGCGTGGCGAAGTTCCTCGTCACGCCGGAGAAGAAGCTGGAGCAGAAGAAGCTCCAGCTCACCGGCGTGGAGGAGGGCGTGAAGGCGAAGGACGAGGAGGGCAAGTTCGGCAAGGAGGACGCGAAGCAGGCGGAAGCGGCTCCGTCCAAGCCCGGCACGCCCGTCGTCGACAAGACGAAGAAGGAGAAGGACCGCCAGGTGGTGGGCAAGGTCGGCCTGCTGGGCGCGTTCAAGGGCATGAAGGGCGGCGCCTCGGACGTGTTCGGCCCGGGCGGTTTCGGCACCGGCCTGAACAACGCGCTGGGTGGCCTCAAGGGCGGCGCGGCCATGGGTGACGCGCAGGGCGTGGGTGGTCTGGGCTCTCGTGGCGGAGGCACCGGTGGTGGCGGCACGGCCATGGGCATCGGTGGCCTGGGCACGAAGGGGGACGGACGTGGCGCGGGTGGCTCGGGCGGCATCGACCTGGGTGGCCGTGGCAAGTCCATCACCAAGGTCATCCCGGGCAAGACGACCGTGGTCGGCGGCCTGGACAAGGACGTCATCGCCAAGGTCATCCGGCGGCACCAGAATGAGATCAAGTACTGCTACGAGTCGGAGCTGAACAAGGAGCCGAGTCTGGCGGGCAAGGTCGCGGTGGCGTTCACCATCGACCCGACGGGCGCGGTCTCCGACGCCACCGTCTCCGAGTCGACGCTGGGCAACTCCCGCGCGGAGCAGTGCATGATTTCCCGCATCCGTCGCTGGAAGTTCCCGGAGCCCAAGGGCGGCGGCGTGGTGGCGGTGACGTATCCGTGGATGTTCTCGCCCGCCGGTTCCGAGGGCGAGGGCTGATAGCGGACGCGAGCGCTGTCGGGACGCCCTGAGCGTCCCTCAAGTGGCGTGGACGGAACGGTCCACGCCACTTTCATTTCAGCCCCTCATTGCCGAAGTGAGGGGGGCGTCACTAACGTCCGGCGCCGCTTCCGGTTGGACCGGGAGGGCACCGCGTGGGGAGGACCCGTGAAGAAGTCCCAGCTGGTTGCCGCGCTTGCGCTGCTGTCGACTCCGGCCCTCGCGGCCACGCCCCCGGAAGGGGTGGACTTTCAGCCGCGCCGCGGCTTCTACACCGACACCAACATCGGCGTGTTCTTCACCGTGGGCGGTGAGAACGCGTACTCGAACGCGCAGACCTACCTGCAGCTCGGGGTGGGCTATGACCTGACGGAGCGCATCTCGCTGGGCGCGCACTTCGGCATGGGCTCGTCCGCGCAGAACTGCTTCGCGGGCTATCTGCCGGGCACGGAGACGTGCGCGCTCTCCGACAACTTCACCATGCAGTTCCTGGACGTCACAGCCGCGTACCACGTGCGGCTGATGGACCGGCTGTACCTGACGCCCAAGCTCGTCGCTGGCTACACACGGATGGACCCCGCGCCGGTGGACCCGGACGAGGGAGATCCGGGCCGGGCCATCAGCTCGCCCAACGCGGGCGTGGGTGTGGGGCTGGAGTACGCCACGGGCATGGACCACTTCTCCGTGGGCGCGGACCTGCTGGCCCGCTACGTCATCGGCCCCAACATCACCTCCTTCGCCATCTTCCCGAAGGTGAAGTACACGTTCTGAGCCCCACCGCGCTCAGGCGCCCGCGAGCCTGCCTCCGTCGACAGCGAGCGTCGTTCCCGTGATGAACGACGCCGCGTCCGAGCACAGCCAGGTCACGGCCCGAGCGACCTCTTCTGGCGTTCCGATACGTCCCATGGGCACCGCGCGGACGATGGGGGCCCGGCGCTCCTCGGGGAGCTGCTGGATGCGGCCGGTGAGGATGGGCCCCGGGGCGACGACGTTGAGCCGGATGCCCTGGTCCGCGTAGTCGAGCGCGGCGGAGCGCGTGAGCCCGATGATGGCGTGTTTGGTCGCGCTGTAGCCGCCCATGCCCCGGACACCCTGGAGCCCCGCGGTGGACGCCATGTTGACGATGGCACCCCCGCCGGACGCGAGCATCGCGGTGAGCTGATGCTTCATGGCGAGGAAGAAGCCTCGCACGTTGATGCGCCAGGCGCGGTCCAGGTCCTCGACGGAGAGCTTCGCCAGGGGCGCGGGCATGTGCCCATCCGCGGCGTTGTTGAAGGCCGCGTCCAGCCGACCGAACCGCGCGACGGTGGTGCGGACCAGGGCCTCGATGGACGCCTCGTCGCCCAGGTCCGTGGGGACGGGGAGGGCGGTGCCTCCCTGCGCTTCGATGTCAGCGGCGAGCGCGCGCAGGGCGTCCTCGGAACGCGCCGCCAGCACCACGGAGGCGCCCGCGTCCGCGAAACTCCGGGCCGTCACCGCGCCGATGCCCCGGCTGGCGCCGAGGACGATGGCGACCTTGCCACTCAACGGGCCGTGGCTCGTCATGACGCCGCCTCCCACTTCGAGATGGCGCCACCCACCAGGACCCAGCCCAGCGCGAGCACGACATGGCGGCTCCAGGAGAGCTGGAGCCAGCGTTGTCCGCGCGCCGCCAGCTCCCCGTCGTAGGGCCCCTGCGCCCCCGCGGCGGCCAGGGCGTTGATCTCCGGGGCGAAGATCGCCCCCGACAGGACCCAGACCAGGACGTAGGCACCCAGGGCTCCCGCGAGCAGCTTGCGACGAACCGGTGAGCGCCAGTTGAGCACGAGCGATGCGACGAGCGTCCCGAGCAACGCCGCCTGGAGTGGCAGCCAGAAGGCCATCGCGCTCCCGGCCCGCTCCCGAATCAGCAGCAGGGACGTGGGGGGCGCCTGGAACCAGGCCGGCATCACGAACAGGGCTTCGTTGATGCCCGCGCCGAGCACCAGCCCGAACAACAAGCTGCAGTACAGCAGGATGTAGAGCGACCGCTTCTTCCCCATGGTGACCTCCGTCGGGCCCGGCGTCGGCGAAGACCGAATCCCCGGCCCGTCGTCACCGGGATGATTGGGAGAAGGTTGAAGTCATTCAACTATTGAATCCGTTAAATTATGTGAAGGAGGCCTCGCAATCGAGGTGGGTGCGAGGCACATTCGGTCCATGGCTGGGGACGGCTCGAAACGGAAGGACGCGCTGGCGGAAGAGGTCTGGCGGCACTGCTTCGGCTTCTTCATGCGCACGCGCGCCCAGCGAGACCGGGTGTTGGAGCGGCTGGGCCTCACTCCCAACGATGCTCGCGCGCTTTCCAGCCTCGAGGTGGGAGCGGGGAAGGTGATGCGCGCGTTGGCGGAGGAGTGGGGGTGTGATGCCTCCAATGCGACCTGGATGGTCGACCGACTGGAGGCGCGAGGGCTGGCCGCGAGGACAGCGGACCCGAAGGACCGGCGGGTGAAGCGCGTGGCGCTGACCCCGCGTGGCGCGAAGGCCCGGCGTCAGCTCCAGGAGGGGATGTACGAGCCACCGCCCGAACTGCTCCAGCTCGACGTGGCGGAGCTGGAGCAACTGCGCGCCATCTTCGAGCGACTGGCACCCCCGCGAGGAACCGGCGACCGCTGACCCGAACCGCGGAGGCCCCGCCCGGGTGCGCTCCACCACGGGAGCCTCGGTGCGCGTGTCACCGGAGTGCGAGGGGTTGGATGTGGACCCGACCGGGACGGCCAGCCACCCCTTGAGCCCGGACGCACGAAGGGCCCGCCCCCGAAATCGGGAACGGGCCCTGGGTGCTACACCGGCCTGGGGCCGGCGTCGGGACTACTCGGCGTCGGCCGCGCGCTCTTCACGCTTGCGGTCGCGCTCGGCGCGGTAGCGCTCGCCCACGGCCAGCGACTTCTTGCGCATGCGCACGGACTTGGGCGTCACTTCCACGAGCTCGTCGTCGGCGATCCACTCCAGGGCCTTCTCCAGCCCCATCTCGCGGGGCGGGACGAGGATGACGTTCTCGTCGCGGCCAGCGGCGCGGATGTTGGTGAGCTTCTTCTCGCGGCAGCAGTTGACGTTCAGCTCGGACGGGTGAGCGTGCTCGCCGATGATCATCCCCTCGTACACGGTGATGCCGGCGGGGACGAACAGGTAGCCGCGCTCCTGGATGCTGAACAGCGCGTAGGGCACGGTGTCGCCCAGGCGGTCCGACACGATGGCGCCGTTCTGCCGCTTCGGGATGTAGCCGAACCACGGCTCGAAGCCGTCGAACTGGCTGCTCATGATGCCCTCACCGCGCGTAATCGTGAGGAACTCCGAGCGGAACCCGATGAGGCCGCGCGCGGGGATGCGGAACTGGAGGCGGGTGCGGCCCGAGCCCAGCGGCGCCATGTCCGACATGCGGCCCTTGCGAGGCCCCATGCGCTCCGTCACCACGCCGACGCTGGTCTCCGGCACGTCGCAGAACACCAGCTCCATCGGCTCGTGCAGCACGCCGTCGATGTGCTTGGTGATCGGCTCCGGGTTGGAGGCCGTCAGCTCGTAGCCCTCGCGGCGCATGTTCTCGATGATGACGGCCAGCGCGAGTTCGCCACGGCCGACGACGCGGAACGCGTCAGGCGTCTCCGTGTCCTCCACGCGCACGGCCACGTTGCGGTAGGCCTCGCGGTACAGGCGCTCACGCAGGTTGCGGGAGGTGACGAACTTGCCTTCCTTGCCCGCCAGCGGCCCGTCGTTGACCTTGAAGATCATCATCATCGTGGGCTCATCCACGGTGATGCGCGGCAGCGCCACGGGCTTCTCCGGGTCGCCGAACGTGTCGCCGATGGACACGTCCTCGATGCCGGCGATGGAGACGATTTCACCGGGGCCCGCGTCCTGGATTTCGACGCGCTTCAGACCGGAGAAGCCGAACAGCTTGACGATCTTCCCCTGCTCGACCTTGCCACCCTCGCGCACGACGGAGACGGGCATGTTCGGCGTGAAGCGACCGGCCTGCACGCGACCCACCGCGAGGCGGCCGACGTAGTCGTCGTAGTCCAGGTTCGCCACCAGCAGCTGCGGCGTCTTCTCTTCCGACGCGGACGGGGGCGGGATGTGCTTGATGATGGCGTCGTACAAGGGCTCCAGCGTCTTGCCGGGCACCTCGAGCGACGTGGACGCCTGACCCTGACGGGCCACGGTGTACAGGACGGGCATCTCCAACTGCTTATCGTCCGCGCCCAGGTCGATGTAGAGCGAGTAGACCAGATCCAACACTTCGGGAGCGCGAGCGTCCTGACGGTCGATCTTGTTGATGACCAGCACCGTCTTCAGGCCCATGGCGAGCGCCTTGGTGAGCACGAAGCGCGTCTGGGGCAGGGGACCTTCGGCCGCGTCCACCAGCAGGATGACGCCATCGACGAGGCGCAGACCGCGCTCCACCTCACCACCGAAGTCGGCGTGGCCCGGGGTGTCGATGATGTTGATCTGCATGCCCTTGTAGCTGACCGCGGTGTTCTTCGCGAGGATGGTGATGCCCTTCTCGCGCTCGAGGTCGTTGGAGTCCATCACCCGTTCGGCGACGTGCTCGTTGCTACGGAAAGTGCCCGCCTGCCGCAGCAGGTGATCGACGAGCGTGGTCTTGCCATGGTCGACGTGGGCGACGATGGCGACGTTACGGATGTTTTCGCGAGGAATCATACGAACCAAACTGAGGTGAATGGCGGGGGGGAAGCCGCGTTGTGGACAGGTCTCCCGATCCCCACCGGAACCCGGAAGGCGGGGGCTTATATGCCGTGAGTGCGGCTCCTGCAATGAGCGCGGATGCTCCCCGGACGTTCAGCCAGGGGGTACACCCCGCCCGACAGGGTAAAGGCCGGGTATCCGGGGCATCTCGTCACCCGGGCGTCACCCTCAGGAACCCACTGGGGAGGAATTCCAGGCCTTGCCGCCCAGGGAGCCGGGGGTGGAAGGCATGCCCAGCCGCTCGCGGAGGAAGCGTTCGATGCGGACCTCGACCAGCCCCGGGGCCTCCAGGGGGGCGGTGTGGGTGCCGTCGGGGATGAGGACCAGCTCGGCGTCGGGAATCCGGGCGGCCATCTTCCGGGACAACCAGCCGGGGGTGAACTTGTCGCGCTCGCCGGCGACGACGAGGGATGGGACGTCCACGTGCAGCAGGTGGTCCCAGGCGGAGTGCTCGGACAGCGAGTCGAGCGTCCGCACGAAGACGACGGGGTCCATGCGGGCCAGGTGCTCGAAGTACGGCGCCAGGTCGTTCCGGGCGATGCGCTCGCGATTCATCTCCAGGGAGATGGCGAGCTGCACCGCCAGCTCCGTGCGCAGCGCCGCGTGGATGAGCCGGGCGGACTGCTCGGGGAAGCGCTCCACCACCCGGCGAAGGGTGGGGAACATCTTCTTGAGGACGGTGGAGTCGTGGAAGGTGTCCAGTGGGTTGCCGTAGCTGCCACACAACAGCACCAGGCCCTGCACGCGGCTGGCGTAGCGGCGGTGGAACTCCAGCGCCACCTGCACCCCCATGGAGTGGCCGAAGAGGACGGCGCGCTCCATCCCCGCCGCGTCCATCACCCGCTGCAAATCATCGCAGGTGTACAGCATCCCGATGCGCTCGCGGTCCTCGGGGATGCCGGAGCGGCCGTGGCCTCGGTAGTGCCAGCGCAGCACTCGGTGGCGCCGTGAGAGGTAGGGCGCCAGGTACTTCCAGGCGAAGCCGTCACAGCCCAGCCCGTCGCACAGCACCACGCCCGGCTCACCGTCGCCGGTGACCTGGTAGTACAGCTCCGCGCCGTCCGGGACGTGCAGGAAGTCCTGATGGAAGTAGACGGCCTGCGCGCTCATGCCTCCGCCTCCGCCTCGTCGTCCTCGGGCAGGCCCCTGTCCAAGCCGTAGCGGGCGATCTTCAAGATGAGGTTGGAGCGGCTGATGCCCAGCTCTCGCGCCAGGCGGCTCTTGTTGTTGCGCGTGCGCAACAGGCCCTGGTGAATCATCTCCCGCTCCAGCGCCTCCACCGCCTCGTGCAGCCGGCCGTGGGCGCGCGGGGGGATGAACGGCCCTCCGCCGGGGACGACGGCGTCGCGGATGCGGCTGGACAAGAGCTCCGCGGGCAGCATCTCCAGGTCTCCGCCGAGCACGAGCAGCCGCTCGATTTCGTTCTCCAGCTCGCGGATGTTCCCCGGCCACGCGTAGGCGCCGAGGATGGCCAGGGCCTCGGTGGACAGCCCTCGGGTGCGCTGGCCCTCGCGGTGGTGCTTGCGCAGGAAGTGGTCGATGAGGACGGGCAGGTCATCGCGGCGCTCGCGCAGCGGCGGGAGCTGCAGGCGGATGACGTTGATGCGGTAGAAGAGGTCCTCGCGGAACTCGCCCCGCTTCACCAGCTCGCCCAGGTCCTTGTGCGTGGCGGCGACGACGCGGACGTTGACCTCCTTGTGGTGCGTGCCACCCACGGGCAGGAAGGTGCCTTCCTGGAGCACGCGCAAGAGCTTCACCTGGAGGGCGGGGGACATGTCGCCCACCTCGTCCAGGAAGAAGGTGCCGCCGTCGGCCACCTCGAACAGGCCCTTCTTGTCGCGCAGCGCGCCGGTGAAGGCGCCGCGCGTGTGGCCGAAGAGGGCGCTCTCCAGCAGGTTGTCGTTGAAGGCGGAGCAGTTCTGCACCACGAACGGCTGGTCCTTGCGCGGACCGTTGTGATGGATGGCCCGCGCCACCAGCTCCTTGCCCGTGCCCGACTCGCCGTTGATGAGGACGGTGGAGTCGGAGTTGGCCACCTTCTCCATCAGCCGGAAGATCTCCATCATCGGCCCGGAGCGGCCGATGATCTTCTCGAAGCGGTAGCGCTCCAGCGCCTCGGGGGACGGGGGCGGGGCCTGCTCCTCGCGCCGCGCCAGCTCCGACTCGTGGGTGGCGATCTCCTGCGCCGCGAACTCCAGCAGGTCCGACAGCTTCGCCAGCTCCGAGCCGTCCAGGACGGGCACGCGCTCGTCGGCGCGGTCCAGGTCGGAGAACGGTGGCGCGAACTGGAGCAGCCGCGAGCGCAGCACCTCCACGTCGCGCGCGTTGAGCATCTGCCGGGCGAAGCCCTCCACGAAGAGACAGCCCGCGTATTCGTTGTCCACGTAGAGCGGCGCGCCCACGATGCTGAAGTTGAGGTGGCAGTCGTGGAAGAGCGAGCGGCGCACCTTCTTGTTGCCCCGGAACTTCTCGTGCAGCACCCGGACCGACTGGCTGCAGCGCCGCAGGCCTTCCTTCGAGAAGAGGGAGATTCGGCAGAACGGATTGGGGGGCGGGGCAATGTCCCCACGCTGCCACTCGTGCACCACGCCATGCCGATCCGCGAAGGAGAGCTCCATCTGCCACCACTTGCGGATGACATCTCTCAGCATGATGATGGTGTGCAGGCTCTGGTGCTTCTCGAAGTCCATCCCTACCTCCGTCCGGCCCGCGCACCGGGGAGGGAACCGGGCCGTCGGAATCGCGTTTCTCACTTCTCATACCTCAGGACCGGGCTGTATCCGCACTTCTCTCTCCCGTGACTACCTCCACTCACACTCGCGGCGGGGCAGGGCATGGGCATGACCACGACCACGGGCATGACCACGGTCATCATCACCATGGGCACGGGCATGGGCATGGCCCCCGGAAGGGTGGGGTGGCGGAGGAGCGACGCAAGGACCGCACGAGGCTCATCTTCGCGCTCGTCCTGACGGCGACCATCGCCCTGGCGGAGGCGGTGGGGGGCTGGTTGACGCAGTCGCTGGCCCTGATGTCGGACGCGGGCCACATGCTGACGGACGTGTCCGCGCTGGGGCTGAGCCTCGTCGCCCTGTGGTTCGCGGGCAAGCCGGCGGACGTGAAGAAGACGTACGGCTACTACCGGATGGAGATTTTGAGCGCGCTGCTCAACGGCGTGCTGCTCCTGGGCATCACCGGCTTCATCCTCTTCGAGGCCTGGGAGCGTTTCCAGACGCCCACGCCGGTGAAGCTGGGGCCCATGGCGGTGGTGGCCACGGTGGGCCTCTTCGCGAACCTGGGCGCGCTGGGCTTCCTGCACCGCACGCACTCGATGAATGTCCGGGGGGCGTTCCTGCACGTGCTCGGGGACACGCTGTCCTCGGTGGGCGTGCTGATTGGCGCGGGCATCATGGCGCTGACCGGCTGGTTCGTGGTGGACGCCATCATCTCCGCGGTCATCTCGGTGGTCATCGTGGTGGGCGCGGTGCGGCTGGTGCGCGACGCGGTGGACGTGCTGATGGAGGCGGTGCCCTCGCACGTGGACATGCCGCAGGTGAAGGAGCTGCTCCTGCGCGTGCCCGGCGTGACGGCGGTGCATGACCTGCACGTGTGGACCATCTCCAGCGGCGTGTACGCGCTGTCCGCGCACCTGGTGGTGCTGGACCCCATGGTCTGCAACAACGACGAGATTCTCTCGGCGGTGAAGCATGACCTGTTCGACAGGTTCGGCATCGACCACACCACCATCCAGATAGAGAGCGAGACCTATGCCCATCTGGGCGAGGTGCATTGAGAGCGGGCGCTCGCCGACCTGCCCTCGTGGGTGGGGGCCGCGTAGCGCAACGGACGCTCCCTCAAGCTTCACCTTGCGCTGGGCCCAGCGGGCGGACGATTCTCCGCGCCCCATGAGCGTGCTGGACAAGGTGCTGTCATTGCGACCCGGCAACACGGTGGCCCGAGTGGGCCCGGGCTCTCGCATTCCGCTGCTCAACCCGCGTGAGCCGCTGCGCGCGCTGGAGCGCTTCCCCGTGGCGCTGCCCTGCCTGCCGGTGCAGGCGAAGGGCGCGCTGCCCGGACTGCTGCGCGCGGCGCGCTCCGAGGACGCGGTGCTCGGACTGGCGTGTCCCCACCCCACGGCGGACCGGGGCGCGGCGGAGCGCTTCGTCGCCGCGGTACACGAGGCCGCGATGGAGGCGGAGCACTCGCGGCCCCTGTTCCTCCAGGCGGGCCCCGTGCGGGTGACGACGGCGGACGAGGACTCGCTCGGTCCGCTGCGCGAGGGCATCTTCCGGGTGGTGGACGCGGGCTTCTCGCTGGTGTCGCTGGACCTGTCGCGGCTGGACTCCTACGCCGCCGTGGAGGCCGTCAACGCTCTGGTGGGCCCCGTGACGGAGCGCGAGCTGTCCCTGGAGCTGAGCGCCCCGGCCCCGGCGAATGGCGGCCTGCTGGACGCGTACCGCACGCTCCTGGAGGGGCTCAAGCAGTGGAAGGTGCCGGTGCGCTTCGTGCGAGTCTCGGAGCGGGACCTGGGCGGCGGCGAGCCGGACGTGGGCATGCTGCGCTCCGTGGTGGACCTGGCCGCGGAGTACGGCGCGGCGGTCTGCGTGGGCGACGTGCGCGAGGGCTTCCCCCGGACGCTGCCGACGTATGTCGCGGCCGGTGCTCGCAAGGTGGACTGCGTGGGCCCCTTCGAGCGGCTCGCGCTGGGCTCCTGGTCCGCGGACATCCGCGCGAGCGTGGAGGAGAAGTCGGCGGCCTCGGGTGTGGCGGCTGGAGAGCTGCTGAGCGTGCTGGAGGACAGCCTGCCGCCCCTGGAGCCGAAGGCGAGGGAGCGACTGGAGGCGCTGTCGTTCGCGGAGGCGTCGGAGGTCTTCGCCGCGCTGGGCGCGGTGGGCACGGGCGGCTCCGTCATGCGCTTCCTCGCGGAGAACCGGGGCGAGTAGCCGCCGCGCGGTGTAGAAGGGCCGCCATGCGAATCGTCTCAGGCTCCGCGAAGGGCCGGGCCATTGCCGGCCCCAAGTCCACATCGCTTCACATCCGCCCCACGGCGGACCGTGTCCGGGAGACCATCTTCAACGTGCTGGGCCAGTTCCTGGACGGGCAGAAAGTCCTGGACCTGTACGCGGGTACCGGCGCGCTGGGCCTGGAGGCCCTGTCCCGGGGCGCGGGGAACGTGGTGCTGGTGGACCAGGACCGGGAGGCCCAGGCCCTCTGTCGGCAGAACACGGACGGCCTGGGCTTCACGAGCCAGGTGGAGCTGCTCGCCCAGCCGGTGGTCCGGGCGCTCGCGTTCCTGCAGCGGCGCAACGAGCGCTTCGAGCTCATCTTCGCGGACCCGCCCTATGCCGCGCGCGTCGTCGAGACGGTGCTGGACGGGGTGACGGGGGCGGCGCTGCTTTCGCCGGGCGGAATGCTCGTGGTGGAGCACGACAAGCGGGAGAATGCCCCGGATGCCCATGCGGGGTTGACCCTGGAGGACCAGCGTCGGTTCGGGGACACCCTGGTGAGCTTCTACCGGGCGCCCTGACCATTGCTTGACCGGCATCCGGGGCCGTTCGAGACTCCCTGTCACATGCCGGTCGCCATCTACCCAGGTTCGTTCGATCCGCTCACCAACGGGCACCTGAGCCTCATTCAGCGCAGCCTGAAGATGTTCGACAAGGTCATTGTCGCCATCGCGGTGAACCCGAAGAAGACCCCGCTCTTCACCGAGGACGAGCGACGCGACTTGATTCGCGACGCCGTGAAGGACCCGAGGGTGGAGGTCGACGCATTCCACGGTCTCCTGGTGGACTACGTCAAGCGCCGGGGGGTGAGCGTCATCGTCCGGGGGCTCCGGGCGGTGTCGGACTTCGAATACGAGTTCCAGCTCGCCAACATGAATCGCAAGCTGGCGCCCACGGTGGAGACTGTCTTCATGATGACCGGGGAGGACTACTTCTACATCTCCTCCCAGCTCGTGCGGGAAGTCGCCTCTTTCAACGGTGACGTCACGGGGCTGGTTCCGCCCAACGTGCACGAGGCCCTGAAGGCGAAGTTCGCGCGGAAGACGTAGCCCCCTTCGCGGCACTTGTCGGGCCGGCGCCGCCGCGCTACGCATTCGCGCATGAAACTCGCCCGTCGGCTCCAGGCCATCAAGCCGTCTCCAACGCTCGCTCTCAACTCCCGCGCCAAGGCGCTCGCGGCCCAAGGCGTGGACGTGGTGGCCCTGGCGGCCGGCGAGCCGGACTTCGACACCCCGGACTACATCAAGCAGGCGGCCATCGACGCGCTGAAGGCCGGCTTCACGAAGTACACGGCCACGGCGGGAATCCCCGAGCTGCGCGAGGCCATCTGCCGCAAGCTGGAGCGCGACAACGGGCTGCGCTTCACGCCGGAGCAGGTGCTCGTCACGTCCGGTGGCAAGCAGGCGCTCTACAACTTCTGCCAGGCGGTGCTGGACGAGGGCGACGAGGTCCTCATCTTCTCGCCGTACTGGGTCAGCTATCCGGACATGGTGCGGCTGGCGGGTGCCACGCCCATCATCGTCGCCACGCGCGAGGAGGACGGCTTCGCGCCGGACCCGGACGCCATCCGCCGCGCGCTCACGCCGCGCACGCGCGCCGTCATCATCAACAGCCCGGGCAACCCCACGGGCGCGGTGTACTCGCGCGCCGCGCTGGAGGGCATCGCCGACGCCGTGCGCGGCCATGACTGCCTCATCGTCACGGACGACATCTACGAGAAGCTCCTCTACACGGGCGAGCGGCTGGGCATCAGCGACGTGGCGCCGGACCTGGTGCCCCGGCTGGTGGTCGTCAACGGGATGAGCAAGGCGTACTCCATGACGGGCTGGCGCATGGGCTACGCGGCGGGGCCCCGGCCGGTGCTGTCCGCGATGCAGCTGGTGCAGGACCAGTCCACCTCCAACGCTTCGTCCATTGGCCAGAAGGCCGCGCTGGCCGCGCTGCAGGGGCCTCCGGACACCATCGCGATGATGGTGACGGAGTACCGCGCGCGCCGGGACTTCTTCGTGGGCGGCCTCAACGCGCTGGACGGGGTGCGGTGCCGGATGCCGGAGGGCGCCTTCTACGCGCTCGCGGACGTCCGGGGCCTCTACGGACGGCCCTACAAGGGCAAGGCCGTGACGGGCTCCCTGCAGCTGTCGGAGATCCTCCTCGACGACTTCCGCGTGGCCGCCGTGCCGGGAGACCCGTTCGGCGCGGAGGGGTACATCCGCATGAGCTTCGCCACCTCGCGCGAGGTGCTCGGCAAGGGGCTTACGCGGCTGGGCGAGCTGGTCCAGGCGCTGCGCTGAAACCCCGGCTTGGCGCCCCGGCGTCCCCCAGAGGGTGTCGCCGGGGTGAGGCTCAATCCGTGTAGGCGAAGGCGCGGTGCTCGTCGCCGTACGGCTTGTAGACGAAGACGCCGGCGCGGCCGGAGAGGTTGCCCACGGCGACCCAGATGTCCTTCATGTTGCGCAGGTCCAGCCCGAGCCGGGCGGGGGCCTTGCCATACTTCTTCTCCATCGCCTCCAGCGTCATCACCTCCACGTCGAAGAGGGTGACCAGGTCTGTGCGCTTGAGGCGCAGCTGCTTCACCCATGCGGCCACCAGCTCCTCGGGTGTGCCGAAGCGCTTCTCCTCGAGCTGGAACGGGTAGAACAGCTCGTTGGCGGTGCTGCGCACGTCGCCCGTCAGCAGGCACTGGAAGAGGAAGCGCGCGCTCGTCTGGATGTCGCGCATCTTCACTTCTGTCGCCGACACCGGTCCCTCATCCGGAACGGGCGGGGGCAGCGCGAGGTCGGCCTTGGGCTGGGCTTGTGGTGGCATGGCGGCCGTCGTGGGCGGCGCCATGGGCTGGGCGGGTGGCGGCGTGGCCGCTGTCGCGGGCTTGGGCGCGGGAGGAGGCGCGGGGGCCTTCTCCGCGGTGGGCCTGGGCGCGGGAGGCGTCGTCTCCGCGGCGGGCTTGGGGGTAGGAGCCTTCTCCACGGCGGGCTTGGGCGCGGGGGGAGGCGTCGTCTCGGCGGCGGGCTGGGCCGGGGTGGGCGCGGCCTCGACGGGCTTGGGGGTCGGGGCGGGAGGGGACTCGGCCTTCACGGGGGCCGAGGAGGCGGGCGCCTGGGGGGCGGGCTCCTGGGCGGGCGGCGCGGCGGCGGGCTCGGGAGTCTCCGGCGCCTGGGCGAGCGCGGGCGCGGAGAGGGAGAGGATGAGGGCCAGGGACCAGCGACGCATGCGACCTCCGAGGACGGGCGGAGCGTAGCAGAGCCTGGGCACCGGGCGTCTGGGAGTCGGCTGTGGAAACCGGGCGTCCGGGCGGACGGACGTCACGTGCCACATAACATCCGTGCATGCGGAGTCAGACGTTGGTATTGGGGCGCCCCGATGCCTAAGCGTACCGATATCCGCAAGGTTCTGGTGATTGGCTCGGGCCCGATTGTCATCGGCCAGGCCGTCGAGTTCGACTACTCCGGTACTCAAGCCATCAAGGCTCTCCGGGATGAAGGCGTGGAGGTGGTGCTGCTCAACAGCAACCCCGCCACGGTGATGACCGACCCAGAATTCGCCTTTCGCACCTACATCGAGCCCATCACCGTGGAAGTGGCGGAGCGCATCCTCGCCGCCGAGCGGCCGGACTCGCTGCTGCCGACGATGGGAGGTCAGACGGCGCTCAACCTGGCCAAGGCCCTGGCCGAGCAGGGCATCCTGGAGAAGTACGGGGTGCGCCTGATTGGTGCCTCGCTGGAGGCCATCAACAAGGCGGAGGACCGGAAGCTCTTCAAGGCGGCCATGCAGAAGATCGGCGTGGCGCTGCCGAAGAGCGGCTACGCGACGACGCTGACGGAGGCGATGGCGCTGGTGGAGGAGATTGGCTTCCCGGCCATCATCCGCCCCTCGTTCACGCTCGGCGGCACCGGCGGTGGCATCGCGTACAACCGCGAGGAGTTCGAGAGCATCTGCCGCTCGGGCCTGAAGGCGAGCCCCAACTCCACCATCCTCGTGGAGGAGAGCGTGCTCGGCTGGAAGGAGTACGAGCTGGAGGTGGTCCGCGACACGGCGGACAACGTCATCATCGTCTGCTCGATTGAGAACCTGGACCCGATGGGAGTGCACACGGGTGACTCCATCACCGTGGCGCCCGCGCAGACGCTGACGGACCGCGAGTACCAGCGGATGCGGCAGGCGTCGCTGGCCATCATCCGGGAGATTGGCGTCGAGACGGGTGGCTCGAACATCCAGTTCGGCATCCATCCGAAAGATGGCCGCATGGTGGTCATCGAGATGAACCCGCGCGTGTCTCGCTCCAGCGCGCTGGCGTCGAAGGCGACGGGGTATCCCATCGCGAAGATCGCCGCGAAGCTGGCGCTGGGCTACACGCTGGACGAGCTGCGTAACGACATCACCCGTGACACGCCGGCCTCGTTCGAGCCGACGCTGGACTACGTGGTGGTGAAGATTCCGCGCTTCAACTTCGAGAAGTTCCCGCACGCGGACCGGACGCTGACCACGAGCATGCGCTCGGTGGGCGAGGTGATGGCCATTGGCCGGACCTTCCCCGAGGCGTACATGAAGGCGCTGCGCTCCATGGAGTTGGGGCGGGTGGGGCTGGAGCCGCCCGAGCTGCCCGTGGAGAAGGAGGAGCGCGAGAAGGTGCTGCGCGAGGCGCTGCGGATTCCGCGCCCGGAGCGGCCCTGGTTCGTGGCCCAGGCGTTCCGTGAGGGCCTGACGGTGGAGGACGTGAACGCGCTGTCCAACATCGACCCGTGGTTCCTGCGCTACATCGAGATGCTGGTTCGCGAGGGCCAGTCCATCCAGGAGTACGGCCGGTTGGATCAGCTCCCGGACGAGGTGCTCCGGCAGGCGAAGGCGCACGGCTTCTCCGACAAGTACCTGGGCAAGCTGCTCGGCTACCCGGAGGAGGAGGTGCGGGCGCACCGGCACGCGCGCAACATCCGTCCCGTGTTCAAGCGGGTGGACACGTGCGCCGCGGAGTTCGAGGCCTTCACGCCGTACCTGTACTCGACCTACGAGGAAGAGGACGAGGCGCCGCCGACGGACCGCCAGAAGGTGCTCATCCTGGGCAGCGGGCCCATCCGCATCGGTCAGGGCATCGAGTTCGACTACGCGTGCGTGCACGCGGCCTTCGCGCTGCGCGAGGCCGGGTACGAGACGGTGATGGTCAACTGCAACCCGGAGACGGTGTCCACGGACTACGACACGTCGGACCGGCTCTACTTCGAGCCGCTGACGATTGAAGACGTGCTGGAGGTCTCGCAGCGCGAGAAGCCGGTGGGCGCCATCGTCCAGTTCGGCGGCCAGACGCCGCTGCGCATCTCCGTGCCGCTGGAGAAGGCGGGCCTGCCGATTCTCGGCACGTCGCCGGACGCCATCGACCGGGCGGAGGACCGCGAGCGCTTCAGCACGCTCATCGAGAAGCTGGGGCTGACGCAGCCGGAGAACGGGGTGGCGCGCAGCCACGCGGAGGCGTTCAAGGTGGCCGAGCGCATCGGCTACCCGGTGATGGTGCGTCCCTCGTACGTGCTGGGTGGGCGCGCGATGGAGACGGTGTACGACGCGTCCAGCCTGGAGCGGTACATGCGCGAGGCGGTGAGTGCGTCTCCCGAGCATCCGGTGCTGATTGATCGCTTCCTGAAGGACGCGATTGAGGTGGACCTGGACCTGGTCGCGGACCGGACGGGTGCGGTGATGATTGGCGGAGTGCTGGAGCACATCCAGGAGGCGGGTGTGCACTCGGGTGACGCGGCGGCGACGCTGCCGCCGCACTCGCTGCCGCCGGACCTGGTGGAGCGGATGAAGGACCAGGCCATCGCGCTCGCGCGGGAGTTGGGCGTGGTGGGCCTGATGAACGTGCAGTTCGCCATCCAGGGAAAGACCATCTACATCCTGGAAGTGAACCCGCGTGCGAGCCGCACGGTGCCGTTCATCTCGAAGGCCACGGGTGTAGCGATGGCGAAGATCGCCGCGCTGTGCATGGTGGGCAAGACGCTGAAGGAGCTCAACGCGACGCAGGAGCCGGAGATGCGGCACGTGGCGGTGAAGGAGAGCGTGTTCCCCTTCGCGCGCTTCGCGGGCGTGGACGTGATTCTCGGGCCCGAGATGAAGTCCACGGGCGAGGTGATGGGGCTGGCGCAGGACTACGCGACGGCCTTCGCCAAGAGCCAGTTGGCGGCGGGGGTGAAGCTGCCCAAGAGCGGCAAGGTGTTCATCTCGGTCAAGGATGACGACAAGCCGGCGGTGGTGGACCTGGCGCGGCGGCTGCGGTCCATGGGCTTCTCGCTCATCGTGACGGCGGGGACGCACAAGTACCTGGCGACGAAGGGAATCGACGCGCAGGTGGTGCAGAAGGTGAAGGAGGGCCGGCCGAACATCGTCGACAAGATTGTCGACGGGGAGATTGTGTTGGTCATCAACACGACCTTCGGCAAGCAGGAGATCTCCGACAGCTTCTCCATCCGCCGTGAGGCATTGATGCACTCGGTGCCGTATTACACGACGGTGCAGGCGGCGCGCATGGCGGTGGGCGCGTTGGAGGCGCTCAAGCGCACGGACCTGGATGTGAAGCCGCTGCAAGAGTACCTGGGCATCACCAGCACGGTGCCGGGAAAGACTCGGCGGTAGGACGCGCTTCGGGATGTTCCGAACGGCCCCGTTCCCCCGTGGGAGCGGGGCCGTTTGCGTGGATGCCTCCGCGCATCGGCTCTCCCAAGCGGGTTTTAAAGGCAGAGTCCGTCTAGCGGAGTTTGGCTGGCTGAAAGACAATCGTGGGGTATGCGGCGCTGAGGGCCGTGGAGTTCGGCTCAACGCGCCCGTGTGAAGGTCAGTGTCAGCGAGTTGATGGCAGGAGACATGGACACGGAGATCGTTCCTACCTTGAGCTCTTCGCGCGTCAGGGTATGGCTGAGCGTCGCGACCTCGTCGTCGAACAGGGTGTCGATGTCGAAGACCTTGATTTCAATGGGGTGGGTGAGCAGCAGCTCCGCCGACACGCTGCAGCCGCCCGTGGTCCACTGAGGAGTCAGGCTGGAGATCTCGGGTGTGCGAGTGACCAGCGGTTCGCCGCCAGGATTCGGACAGCGAAGCTCGACGACAACGTCGGGGACGGAGCCGTCCAGGTCCCAGTCGCTGTCGTCAGTCGGGTCTCGGGGAGAGAGGACTGCCTGGGTGGGTTGGATGGCGATGAGAGCGGCGGAGTCCACCTCACACTCACGGCGCTCGACATTGCAGGTGGTCAGGCCGAGGCATGCCGAGCAGAAGACACCACTGTTTCCGCATGCGCTCGTGGCGGTGCCCGCGATGCAGGTGGTGCCCTGGCAGCATCCCGTGCATGAGTCGGGTGTGCATTCCACCAGGGGAAGTGGCACGGGGTCGGAGGAGTCTCCGCAACCGCCTTCGTCTGCTCCGATGAGTAGCGTTGCCAGGACGACGACGACCAGGGTTCTGTACATGGATGGATTTGAAGAGGAAGAGCTTCGTTGAAAGTTTGAGACTTGGTGGGACGTCAGGGCCCCCAAATCGCCTGACGGCCGCTCTCCTCGAGATTGAGGAGCAGGACCCTTCGTCCATCGTCTGTCCTGGATCCGATGGTGACGATTCGCTTGAAGGGGATGCTGACGACCTGATTTCTGTCCGCAGTGGCCCTGGGCGACATGACGACATTGACCGGACGGCCCATGTCCAGCGCCTTGGCAGTGGTCGGTTGCACGTAGCCCACCAGGCAGAACGCGTCGCCCTGGAGGTGATGAATCTCGAACGCTTCCGCCGAGGACTTCTCGAGGATTCTGGCCGAGCGCAGCAGATAGGCTTGGTCCAGGGACACGAATGCGTAGCTTCTGTCGGGCATCTCCGACGTTTGGATTCCCTGGGGACTTCGCACCAGGAGCCTGACTCGATTCTGCGTTCGCAATGCCTCCAGGGTAGCGGGCGGACCGAAGGGGACTGGGGCGAGAGTGATGGGGCTCTCGGTACGTGGCGGAGGTGCGACCCTGGCGGGTTGCCGGACGACAGGGTCGAGCCCGGTCCCAGGCCGGTCTCCTTGAGGGCTTCGTTCAGGGGCACGCGTCACCCACTCATGGCCCAGGGTTCCCACCACCCCGACCAGTGCCAGACTCGCCAGGAGCCGGGCTGTGTGTGGCCGGGACTCAGGAGGAGGCGTCGCTTCTTTGGCTGCCTTGACCGAGCGCGCCTTGCGGGGACGCTTCACCGTAACTTCAGGCGCGGGACTGGGCACGGAGGGCGCATGGGGAGGCGCGGGCAGAACGGCTCCCCGGTCGCCTATCGTCGGGCTGGACGGGGCAGGTGGTGCTGAAGCGACGATGGGGAGGGCGGGCCGAGTCGAGGCGCCCACGCGACGGTCCATGGCGTCATGTAGGGCCTTGAAAAGCACGTGGCAGTTGATGCCTCCGTACTCGCGAAACCACCCGCGGCCATAGAGCGAGCTGATGCTTGAGAAGAGCCGCTTGTATCGATGTTGTATCTCTTCCGGTTTTGACTCGTAGAAAGCCCAGACGATGTCGACATTCGCGAGGGTGTCGTAACCACACTCCGCGAGGGCGCGAGTGATGATGTCGTCCCATCCTCCGTACCCGACGACGAGGAGCGTGTACTCGCGAAGGAGCGTGTGGATGGAGGCTTTGAGGTGGTTTCGCTCCTGGGTCAACTGAGCCTTGGTGTGGAGCGTATCCGCGCCGTTCCAGTATCCGTGCAGGTGCACGATAGCGTGGTCATCGCTTTCGGTTCTGACCGCATCCAGGCGCCCGTCCGCATGAAGGATGGTCTGGGAGACTCGGCCGCCGGCCTGGCGAATGGCGATGGTGAGCAGTGGGTCGAAGTTCGTGGTCAGGATGGGCCCGAAGCGGTCGCGATGTGCGACGACCAGCCTGCCGAGATCCCGCGTTGCCGCTGGAGGGGCCCATCCGGGCGTGTCCCGATCAAGCTCCTGATCGGGCCGTACGCCGCTGGCGGCTGGGTCGAGCCGCGATTGAAGCACGGCCTCGCGGACGACCTGGTTGACGGTCTGCTGATCATGCCACTTCAGCAGGAATCGCATGGCGTGCTGGTACTTCTGGGTGCCGTCATCCTGGGCGATGGCGGCCTCGAACTTCGCCTGGAGTTCGGTGCCGACTGCCCGTTGGGCGAGCTTGAGCATCTCGGTGGTGCCGGGGACTCCAGGGGCCCCGGGCTTGTCTGCCATGGACAGGGCAGATCCCACGAGAAGCGCGATCTTCTTGCGCCCCATGCTCAACGCGTAGACGAGTGCATCAAGCGATTCCAGTCGTTCAGTGGATTCTGCTGACATGTGCGGTGCGCTGCTCCGACGCTTCAGGCTCCGGAAGCGGATTCGGAGGTGGAGCCACCTCCGTCGACGGGGGAGCTGCTCTGGCGCCGTGCCTCTTCTTCATAGGCGACCAGGACCAAGGAGCGGAGCTTCTCGATGTCTGTGGCCGCATTGAAGTAGACGCGGCTCTTGCCGATGCCATCCGGCGCCGACTCGACCTCGAAGCCAGGGGACAGCATCGCGGCCTGCTCCAGCGGGAGTCTCGTCACCAGGGACTTCTTCTTCCCGTTGGTGAAGGCACGCAGGAACCAGGACGTCACCTTGCCCAGGTTGATGCCGAAGTAGGTCGTCGAATCCTTGTAGCTGATGGATTGCCTGAGCGCGGATTCGGAACACATGCGCTGGACGATCCGGAAGATCTCCAGTTCCACCTCGGTCGTCTCGACCTGGGCGACGCCGGGTGCTTCGCTGGCCTCCGCGGCGCGCTGGAGGGCTTCCGCCGGAATCGCCGTGACGGTCGGCGGGGGAGGCGAGTTCTGGGCGATCTCCTGCTGGATGGACTTCGTCATCATGTCCAGCAGGGTCGTCTGGATGGACTTCTTGACGATGGGAACGAACCGCTCGACGACGCTGCGCGTGACGCGCCCCGAGACCAGCTCGACCTCGGCCAGTAGGAACCGGACGAAGCTCTCCGAAGGGTTTCGGAGCAGCTCGTTGATGAGTGCCGTCACCTTGCCCACGAAGATGATTTCCTCTGCGTGGCCCTGGATGGATGTCGCGTCGAAGAACTCCTTGGTGAAAGGACGGAGCAGCTCCACGTCCCGGTCGGTGAACGCGAGGACGTTGAACTCCAGGAAGGGCACCGCATCCATCACATTGGGAGACTGAAGGTCGGTGAAGAACCGGTAGCGAATGCCATTCGTCACCACCCCGATGCGCACGGAAGGCGTGGCATTGAAGTAGCGGGCGAGTTGGCCATCATGGTCTTCCGGAGCGGCGTCCGTGGCCTTGCACTCGATGAACAGGGCCGGCTGCCCTTTCAGGTGCAGTGCGTAGTCGACCTTCTCCATGACGCCGCCGCGCTTCTTGGCGAAGTCCGCGACGTATTCGGGCTGCGTCTCCGTCGGGTCGTAGATGTCGTAGCCGAGTGCCTGGATGAAAGGGAGGATGAGGGCTTGTTTCGTGGCCTCTTCGCCCTTGATGAACGCCTGACGCTTCCGGACCTGCTCCGACAGCAGTCGCAAATCCTCACCAAGGCCCATGTCATTCCCCCAGAGTCCGCGTGGCGGGTCGCCACGGGAGGCTGACGCTAACGCAGCGCGCTCCCGATTCCCAAACACCTGGCATCATTGTGTCTGGCGTCAAGGTCGGCATTGACACCTCATTGCGGTTTGACCCTCCACAGCGGTGGATTGCGGTGAGGCGGGAGAGCTTCTGTCTTCCTGCCATAGGGTCAGGCCCCACACGGTAGGTGCAGGCTCGGGCAGGGTGGTCGGAAACGCTTCCCGGGGCCCCCTCTGGCGGCTACCGTTGACGCGTTGCTCCGTCCCCCCGTCTGACGCCTCGTCCGAGGAGCCCGCCGCATGTCGTCGTCCTTGCCCCCCGCCTTCAATCCCGCGTCCGTGGACGTGGAGGGTTTCCACCGAGAGTTGAAGGCGTTGCGGCAGGAGCTCGACGCGAACCTGGGGGAAGCGGACGCGAAGCATCTTCGTAAAATCGAGCGCTGGGGCCGTGTGGGCACGCTGCTGGGCATCGCCACCTGCTGGCTGGCCCCCAATCCGTTCAGCGCCGCCGCGCTCAGCCTGGGCCGCTCCACGCGCTGGCTCCTCATGCACCACGTGGGACACCGGGGCTATGACCGCGTCCCGGGCCTGCCCGCGTCACGCACCGGCAAGGGCTTCGCCAAGGGCGGCCGGCGCTACCTCGACTGGCTCGACTGGATGCTGCCCGAGGCCTGGGTTTTCGAGCACAACGTCCTGCACCACTCGCATACGGGCGAAGACGCGGACCCGGACCTCCTGGAGCGCAACGCCGAAGGCACGCTGCGCAACCCGTCCCGGCCCCTGGCGCTGCGCTACATCCAGCTCACGCTGCTGGCGCTCACCTGGCGCGCCTCGTACTACGCGCCCGAGACGCTGAGCGCCCTGCGCCGCAAGGGCCGCCGTGACGGTGGGGCCCTCACGGGAGCCGAGTGGAAGGAACTCCTGCTCCAGTGCTACCTGCCGTATGCCGCCGTCCAGTTCGTACTCTTCCCCGCGCTGTTCCTCGTCATCGGCCCGTGGGCCGCGTTCAGCGCGTTCTGCAACTCGTTGATGGCGGACGTGCTCACCAGCGTCCACACCTTCCTGGTGGTCGGTCCCAACCACACTGGCGAGGACCTGTACCGCTTCGACGACAAGCCCGCGAACAAGGGCGAGCGCTACGTCCAGCAGGTCATCGGCAGCGCGAACTACCGGACGGGCGGAGACCTGAACGACTTCGCGCACCTGTGGCTCAACTACCAGATTGAGCACCACATCTGGCCCGACCTGCCGATGCTCAAGTACCGCGAGGCGCAGCCGAAGGTCCGCGCCCTCTGCGAGAAGTACGGCATCCCCTACGTGCAGGAGAGTGTCTGGACGCGCGTGCGGAAGATGGTCGACGTGGTGGTGGGCAAGGCCTCCATGCGGAAGCTCGCGCCTCGTGAGCGCTCGGAAGCGCCCGTTGACGCCGAGGAAGTGCTCCAGGCCCACGTGGCCTGAGGGCCGTGCCCGCCAGCACGTCAGCCCGGTGATGCGCGGCGCTGCCTGGGGAGCGCGCGCCGGACCAGGGTCTTCTCGGGGACGCTCTCTTTGTCCTCGCGGCTGAGGACCTCGACGTCGACGACTCGGGCGCCATCCGCGGAGGCAGGGGGGCCGAGCGTCACGACCAGCACCCGGTACGCCTCCTCCAGCCGCTTGTGCAGCTTGATGAAGTTCACCTGCGCGGTGCCGGGCATGTCCTCGGTGTACGTGAAGTACCAGCGCAGCTCGTCCAGGTTGCTGTAGTACCGGTCGATGACGGCCTGTTCTTGCTCAGGAAGGTGGATGAGCTGTTCGAACGCGCCGTCGGCGTAGCGCGAGGCGATGGTGTCGAGCAGCGGCTCTCGACTGCGCAGGCGCGAGAAGAGGGCGAACATCTCGTCACGTCGAGCTTCCAGTCGGCGCATGATGCCGGCTGCGTCCATTGCAAGCAGGTTGCGGACGCGATCGGCTATCTCATCGGCCTTCTTGCGGCGAGCCATGGCCGCACAGCCTAGTCCCCCCGCCCGAGTCGAGCCAATGGGGGGCCGCTGGGTCAGTAGACTCGCAGGAGCCTGGGCTGACAGACGAAGCGCGGGTTGCGGAAGTCGATGACCTCGATTTCGCCCGTGGTCTCCTCGAAGCGGCCCGCCAGGAGGCCCGCGGCCACGGCTGAGGCGACGTAGAGGCTGTCCTGTCCCTTGAGCTCCTTGAGCTTGCGGAAGTAGACGACGCGCCCCTCGACGGACCAGAGCGTGTGGATGCCAGTGGCCTTCACGCCTCGCGCCCCATCGGGAGGAGCACCGAGCTTCGCGAGCGAGAAGGGCACGCCATTCAGCACGAAGGCGTCGTAGGCCGGATTGCCGCTCAGCGTCACGAGCTTCGCGTCACGCAAGGTGCCATCCGAGTCCTGATGCAACTCAAGGGTGACGATGAGCTTCGCCCCTCCACCGCCCGCGAGCTTCTGCATCTCGTCGCCCGCCTGGACGCGACCGCGCAGGCCCTCCATCGAATAGTCGCCGGAGGAGTCGCCCAATCGGTTCTGGAGGGCCTGGAGTTGCTCTGACCCGGTAGGGGCGTTGGGGGTGGGGCCGCCCGGGTTGCCCGTGGCTCCGTAGTTCTTCGATTGCGAGGCCCAGGAGGTCTTGGCCTGATGGAGCAGGCTCGTGCCCGGGAACACCGGAGCGTCCTCGAGGCCCTTCTCGAGCGCCTTGCGCAGTCGACTGAAGTACGGGTCGATCAACCCGTTCGCCACGCGCAGGGTGGCCTGTTGGTCGTCGATGACGCCTTGTACTCGGCCACTGACACGCCCGCGTTCCTCGGCGGCGAGGGCTTCGCGCGATGGGCCTGCGTCTCCGGGGCGAAGGGTGCGCCCGCTCTGAATGGGGATGCCCGAGGGCCTAGAGTCGCCTCCGGGCGTGAGAAGGGAGGGCAGGGGAAAGAGGTGGTCCGCCGGACGACGTGGCCCGCGAGGAGCGGTCTCTCCGGCGAGCAATCCCATGGGGGTATCCGCGTGCCGAAAGTCGGGCTCGTCGCGCGCGGCGACAGGAGGCGGGGTGTTGTGCGGAGCGGCACTGGCCTCCGTGGGGCCCGTCGCGAGAGGGAGTGCCTCGGGTCGCGTATCGAGGGGACCCTCGGATGGGGCTGTCGTCGGGGAGCCACGTGCAGCGGTCGGGTGGGACAGCTCGTCTGGAGATACGGTCTCGGGCGCCTGTTCTTGCCCCTCGGTCACGGCATCGGGCGGTGTTCCGGGCCGCGAGGCGACGCTGTTGGAGGCCGCTTCCGGGGGCTGGGCTGAGGCTTCAGCGTTCTCGCGAGCAGGAGGAGGGGGCTCGGCGGGCGAAGGCTTGATGGGGGGAAGGGAGGGCCGCTGTGGCGTCGTCGATGGGGGTTGGTTCGCGGGTGCGGGAGGCTCGGCTCGCGGTGCGGTGATGACCTCCACGAACACGGGAGGCGGGCGCGAGGGAGCCGGTGAGGGACGCACAGGCGGCGTCTCGTCCCAAAGCAGGGCGAGCAGGGCCGCGTGGATGACGAGTGAGACCAGGGCGGCCCACCCGAAGCGCCGAAACCGCTGCATCGCGACTCCCACATTCCCTGGCAAGTTCCACGGGTTGCCGCCGTGGGGGCTTCCAGAGCCGGCCCTCTGTCCTCGAAAGTCTACCCGGCTTCAATTCCCGGGTCGCGAGCCCTACGGAAGAGAGGCTTCGGGATTGCGTGCCCACGCGTTCCCGCGGACTGGAGTCGTGTGATGCAGAACGCTTCCTGTCGTGACGCGTGGCTGTTCAGGTGTGCGGGAATCGTGGCGGGTTGATGGCCGACAGGTCGCGCTTTCGATTGAGGTCGTCGTGAGGGGCCCTGCTACGCTTGCGTCATGGTGCTCAAGATCGTCCAAGCAGGAGAACCCGTGCTTCGGCAGAAGGCGCGAGACCTGACGCCGGAGGAGATTGGCAGTCCCGAGATTCAGCGGCTCATCGTGTTGATGCGCGACACGATGCGAGATGCGCCAGGAGTAGGACTCGCTGCGCCGCAGGTCGGTGTGGGCCTGAGGCTGGTGGTTGTCGAGGACCGGGCCGAGTACCAGGCCGGTGTGTCGCCCTCGGACCTGTCGGACCGGGAGCGGACGCCGGTGCCATTCCACGTGCTCATCAATCCAAAGTTGACGGTGGAAGATGCGACGCCCGCCGAGTTTCATGAGGGCTGCCTGAGTGTCGCGGGCTTCGCGGCGCTCGTGGCTCGGGCGCGAGGCGTGCGGGTGGATGCGCTGGACGAGCAGGGCAGGCCGGTGACGATTCGGGCGACGGGGTGGTACGCGCGCATCCTCCAGCACGAGCTGGACCATCTGGATGGCACGCTCTACGTGGACCGGATGGAGACGCGCAGCTTCGCGACGGCGGAGAACCACCGGCGCTACTGGGCGGGGCGCACCACCGCCGAAGTGCGGGCTGCCCTCGGGTTGGCACCGGGGTGCGAGAAGTCGTCGACCTGACCGGCTTTCATCGGGGTGGGTGCTCCCCTCGGCCTGGGTGTGGAGTTGTCGCTGGCAGTTGGTTGCTCGTTGGCTCGGAGGAACACGGATGACTGTCGCGCGCGAAGACGTCACCACGCCTGTCATTATCGGCCGCTCGAGTTCTCACTTCACACGCATCGCGCGGATGTTCGCCGCGGAGCTGCGTGTCGACTACTCCTTCCGTGTCCTGCGAGACCTCCTGTCCTCGAATCCGGAGGACTACGGGGGCAACCCCGCACTGCGGATTCCGGTCATGCAGACGTCCCGAGGAGTCTGGTTCGGGGCGCTCAACGTCTGCCGGGAGCTTCGTCGGATGTCGAGCCTCACGCCTCGCGTGGTCTGGCCCGAGGACCTGGAGGCGCCGGTGCTTGCGAATGCGCAGGAGCTCGTACTTCAGGCCATGTCGACGGAAGTGACGCTGATCATGTCCAAGCTGGGGGGCACGGGAGAGAGTGCCCATCAGTCGAAGATGCGAACGGGGCTGGTCAGCATGATGTCGTGGCTGGAGGAGAACACGGCGCCGGTGCTTGCCGCGCTTCCACCGGATCGGGACCTGAGCTTTCTGGAGGTCACGCTCTTCTGCCTCGTGAAGCACCTGGAGTTTCGGGAGGTCTTGCCGACGGCCTCCTACGAAGAACTCAACGCATTCTGTCAGCGGTTCGAGACGCGAGCCTCCAGCCAGGAGACGACCTTTCGTTTCGACACGTGAGTTCGGCGTGCCTCAATCGAGGAAGCGACGCTCCCATCGAAGCAACTCGTCCGCGGGGAGTCCGAGGCTGTAGGGATGTTTCTCGTGAAAGAGCCAGGGCTCCAGGACGCGGGCCAGCTCGCGGTATGCGGGCAGGGTGTTGTCGTGCAGGGTGTCACCGGCCTCGGGCCAGGAGCCCAGGGTGATGATGGCGCTGTCTCCGGGAAGGGCGTCGACGGTGGTGCCTGGCGCGCGGAGTTGCTCACGGAGTGCCGACACGCCACCAAGGCCCGCGAGTGCCGGCTGGCCGAGGAAGGTGAGCCAGGAAGGTCCTCGCACGCGGGTGCCGAGCTCCCAGGAGACGTGCTCTAGGGGAAGCAGGTCGAGCCCTGGGTAGCGAAAGCACCCCTTGCGGACCTCGGCCACCATCCCGGCGACATCGAGTTCACCATTGAAGGCGAGGCCCACATGCCCCGAGCAGAACGGCAGGAGGTTCGCGAGCTTGAGCGCCAGTTCTCGCACTTCGGCGGGACCGTGCTGCTCCAGGTATTCGGTCGGAAGCCAGCAGCGCATCGCGCAGACAGGGTGGCGTTTTTCAGGGCCTAGCGTGGCGTCGTGCGGTTTGCCGAAGTACTCGAACCGGTATTGATAGCGTCCGTCTTCAGAATCGTGCAGCAGGAGCAGCGGCGCTTTTCGTTCGAGCAGCTTCGCGCGGACGAATGACCACTCCTGTTCTGTCAGGTCAATCCATTCGCCATCCTCGCTGGCATATCTCCCGATGGCGTTGGGGCCGACCGCCTGCAGATACGCCTCCATTGCCGCGACGACCGCTTGAGCAATCTCCTGATGAGGGTGGTCCATGAAGAAAACGAGGCTCAACCCTTCGCGCACCAGAAGGAGCTCGCCATATGTGAGGCGAATCCGCGGGTAATGATCACTCATGGCAGAATTCCCCAGCGAGGAAGGACTCGTGCGGCAGGGGCACCCAAGGCTTCCTCATAAATCGCCTTCTGAGTCAATTCTTCGTATTCGTGGCCTACGGGGTACTCGCTCCACGGTGTCACGTTCGTTGCGATGCAGGGAAACTTGAAGTCGTAGATGGCATGGGCGCTGAGTGGATCTCCGTTGTGGATGACGAGATCGGGAACCAGTGTTCCCTTCAGCTCATTGCCGCAGCCCGATTTGAGGAGACCGCGAGCTTCTTCCTCGCTGACCATCGCGAGAGCCCTGCGTGATCTGTCGTAACGGTAGCGCTGCTCGCGGCTGAAGCCTCCTGGGATAATTTTCTCCAGCGCCGCTTCACTACAATCGAGTGCCACGCGATGCATGAGGCACCCGAGCTGCATGGCCAGGGTCATGCGGCGGTTGGATGCTTCGTCGATGCGCGACTCATTGCACTCGCTGCGCGTGGGGGCCCGTCCGCCCCGGTGTTCGAGAAGCACGGAGGAGCGAGCCTGGTCCGCGCACTCCTTGAGGCGCTCCTCGATGAGCGCCTGGGTGGCGGAGTCGAGCACGCGAATCGCGGCGGCGGCGGTCCGGGTGGCGGAGACCATGGCCTGAATCGGCCGGACAGGAGGGACGACAGCTTCCTCTCCAGCGATGCGCGCGCACAGCTCCGGCCGCTGTCGACAACTGTTGGATGCCGAGTCGAACTCGTAGCGCCCTGTCGACGTGCGCTCAGGCGTGCCCGCGCAGGCCGCGAGCAGCAGCGCCCAGGCCCACATCCTTCGCCGTCGTCGGGATCGCTCCATCCGCGGTCCTCCTTCCTCACCCATCATGACGCGGATGACACCCACGCCCCAACGTGGGTTGCGACCAGGGCGCCAGTCACGCCATAAACATGGCGATGCTCACCGAGGTCCAGGCAGGCCCCTATACCGTCCGAGGCATCTCTGTCGGCGGCGTCTACACCTCCCTCCAGGTCCCCGAACTGGACGTGGTGCTCGACGCGGGCATCCCCATCCGCTCCTTCGCGGGCACCGACCGCATCTTCCTCAGTCATGCCCACCCGGACCACGCCAGCGGGCTCGGCTCTCTGCTGGGCATCCGTCGGCTGCTGGGGAAGGGCGAACCTCAAGTCTTTCTCCCCGCCGAAATCGAGGCCCCCGTCCGTGAGGCCCTCGGCGTGCTCACCCGCCTCCATCACACATCCATGGACGTGCGGACCGTCCCCATGCTCCCCGGTGACGTCCAGCCGCTCGGGCAGGGGCTTCACGTCCGCGCCTTCCGCACGCACCACCCCGTCCCTTCGCTCGGCTACCAGTTCATCCGCCGCGTCTCCAAGCTGCGCCCCGAGTTCCTCGGCCTGCCACCGCAGGAAATCGCCCAGCGTCGCAGGGCCGGCGAGAACCTCCTCACCGAGGTGGACCATCTGGAGCTGGCCTACGCCACCGACACGCTCGCCCGCGTGCTGGAGACCGAGCCCTCCCTGTTCGACTCGCGCGTCCTCATCCTCGAAGCCACCTTCGTCGACCCGAAGCGCCCCGTGCAGGATGCGAGAGACCGCGCCCACCTCCACCTCGACGAACTCATCGCCCAGGCCGACCGCTTCCACAACGAATCCATCGTCCTCATGCACTTCAGCCAGTCACTCGGCCCGCAGGAAGTACACGCCCTGATTCGCGAGCGCCTCCCGCCCACGCTCGCCGAGCGCGTGCGCGTCTTCGCCCCAGAGTCCGGTCGTTGGTTCGGCTGAGCCTCGCGTTACAAACTCAGTCGGGCCTCAGTGCTTCCAGCTCCGCGAGCACCGCACGCAGCTCCGGCGCCTCCAGCGCCTTCTCCACCGACGCGAAGAACTCCGACAGGTCTCCAGCGCCCTGGTGCTCGTAGACGCACGCCTGGAGGCCCATCTCCAGCCGGTCCACCTGCCGCACCAGCCGTCCCTCGAACGAGCTGCCCTGCTCGTATTCGTCCCACAGCGCCAGGTACTCCGCGCCCCGCGGTAGCTTGCCCACGAGCTGCTCCATCGCCCGACGCTCCATCGCGTGCTTGTCCTCGCGTCCCACTCCGTCATGGGGCGTGAGGTCGCCGACATACGCCTCGCCCAGGTCATGCAACAGGGCAATGCGCATCGCCCGCCCCGCGTCCGCTTCCGGGAAGTGACTGTCCACGATGAACAGCGAGAGCAACGCGACGAACAGCGAGTGCTCGGCCACGCTCTCGCATCGCTCCGGCGCAATCCCCACGCGCAACCACCCCTGACGGAAGAGCTGCTTCAGGTGATTCAGCTCGAAGTACGTCTCGATGATCGGGAGCGTCTTGCGCCCTTCGAGCAGGGCGATGGGTGGCGAGCTCTTCGTCTTCATGCGTCCCTCCACGCTACACCCACGAGCCCGCGCACTCCCGTACTCCAGGTGAGGCTGAGTGGCCTCTCATGGCCCTCCCGGTGCGCATTTCAGGGGCCTGCGTGATTTCACCCCACGACCTCGGCTAGACGGGGGACGAGGGTCGGGTCCGCGACGTTGGACACGGTCCGGAGGAGGGGAAGCACCCATGGAGTCTTCTTCTCGTCAGTGCCGAGGCGCGTCGCAGTGGCTGCTCATGGCCGCGCTGTTCGTGAGTGTCACCGCCTGCAAGCAGGAGCTGCCCGCTCCGCCGCCAGCACCGCCCCCGCCTGTCGCCGCCGTGGAGCCGGAGGACCATCCGTTCCCCGAGCAGGCCCTGCCGCTCCCCGCCGAGGTGGCTCAGGTCGCCGCCGAGCCCACGAAGCCGCCCGAGCCTCCCTTCACCGGAGACCTCCCCGCGCTGCGCAAGCGCGGTGTGCTGCGTGTCCTCGTGGAAGGCACCGACGAGGACTTCCTGCCACGTCAGGGCACGCCCCGCTCGCAGGACCGCGCGCTGCTGGAGCGCTTCGCCGAGAAGCACGGCATGTCCGTCGAGTTCCTCGCAATGGAGCGCTTCGATCAGCTAATCCCCTCGCTGCGAGAGGGGCGCGGAGATGTCATCGCCGCGGACCTGACCGTCACCCCCGAGCGCACCAAGGACCTCGCGTTCACCCGTCCCCTGGCCCTGGTGAATGAAGTCGTCGTGGGCAAGCGGGGTGCCGCCGGACTTCCTCGCAAGCCAGAGGAACTCGCGGGCCGCGCCGTTCACGTTCGCGCCAGCTCCACCTTCGCCGCGTCGCTCGCCGCTCTCGCGAAGGAGAAGGCCTCGGGGCTCACCATCGAGCCCGTGCCCGAGAGCACCGACTCCGAGGAACTCGCCTGGAAGGTCTCACGAGGTGAAGTCCCGCTCACCGTCGTGGACAGTCACCTCCTCGCGGCCATCGAGACGTACAACCCGGATGTGGAGGGCCTCTTTCCCATCGCGGAGAAGCGCGCCCTCGCCTGGGCCGTGCGGCCGGAGAACCCCGCGCTGCGCGGTGCCCTCGATGCCTTCCTCGTGGAGCGCGCGCTCACCGACCACAGGGAGCAGCGCTTCACGGGGGACCTCGACGCCATTCGCAAGCGCGGCGTGCTGCGGGTCCTCACGCGCAACAGCCCCGTCACGTACTTTCTCCACCGAGGCGACCAGGCGGGCTTCGACTATGAGATGGCGAAGCTCGCCGCCGCCGCGCTCAAGGTACGGCTGGAGGTCGTGGTGCCTCCTTCGTATGAAGAACTCGTCACCTGGTTGAAGGAGGGCAGGGGAGACGTGGTCGCCGCCGCGCTCACCGTGACGCCGGAGCGTCAGCGCGAGGTGGCCTTCAGCCGCCCCTACCTCTTCGTGGACGAAGTCATCGTGCAGCGCGTGGGGGCGCCGAAGCTCGAATCCCTGGCGGCCCTGAAGGGCCAGGCTGTCCACGTCCGGCGCTCATCCAGTCACTTCGCCACGCTCAAGGACGCGGCGACCCAGCACGGCTTCACGGTCGTCGAGGCACCCGAGGACCAGGACGCGGAGACCCTCATCGACCAGGTGGCGCGCGGAGAGATTCCCTTCACCGTGACAGACAGCCACATCCTCGCCGCCGAGCGCGTGTACCGCGATGACGTGGAGGCTGGAGTGACGCTACCGGGGCAGGGGCCTCGCGCCGGCACGGAGGGGCACCACGGCATCGCCTTCGCCGTGCGTCCGCAGAACGTGAAGCTGCGCGCCTTCCTGGATGGCTTCGTGCAGAAGACCTACCGGGGCACCGAGTACAACCTGGCCCGGCGCCGCTACTTCGAGGGCCACCGGAGCGAGGCTCCCGCGACGACGGACGAGGCGGTCCTCACCGGTGCCATCTCTCCCTATGACGTGCTGGTGCAGTCCTACTCGCAGCGCTACGGCCTGGACTGGCGATTGATGGTGGCGCAGATGTTCCAGGAGAGCCGCTTCGACCCTCGGGCGCGAAGCTGGGTTGGCGCGCAGGGTCTCTTCCAGGTGATGCCCGGCACGGGCAAGGAGCTGGGCTTCCGGAAGCTCGAGGACCCGGAGCAGGGCATCCACGCGGGCGTGAAGTACATGCACCAGCTCATCGGCCGCATCGCTCCGGAGATTCCCTTCAAGCAGCGGCTGCGCTTCGCGCTGGCCTCCTACAACGCGGGACTGGGCCACGTGCTGGACGCGCGGCGGCTGGCGCAGGAGCAGGGCTGGGACCCCAACCGCTGGTTCGGCAACGTGGAGAAGGCCATGCTCCTGCTGGAGAAGCCCCAGCACTATCGCCGCGCGCGACACGGCTACTGCCGGGGCTCCGAGCCGGTGAAGTACGTCTCCGAAATCCAGACGCGCTACGGCAACTACATCGCCGTCGTGCAGCACTGACTCCCCAAGCGCGGCTCGGGGTTTCAGTCGTGACTCAGAGACTCACGCCCACGTACGCGGCGGCCCAGGGGCCGCTGAGCGAGACGGAGAATGTGTCGGGCTCCGAGTCCGCCACCATTCCGAAGTTCCGGGCCTGCTTCACGTACTGCGTGTAGCCCACGTTGACGCGGGTGTGGACCCAGCGGTTGAGCTGGTACTGGAGCGCCGCCGAGCCGCCTCCACCGAAGGTCCATTTCCGGACGCGACGCTGGAAGGCGCCCGAGTCGGGTTCCGGGGCCGCCGTCCCGTCAGGCTCCGTTGCGAACATGCGCCCGGAGGCGAGGCTCACCTCGGACGCCGAGCCGAAGAGACTGAGGCCCAAGAGCAGCTTGCCCGTCAGCGCGAAGCGCTTCTCGAACCCCGGCCGCACCGAGAGGACCTGCAGGTCACCCCCCGTCAGGTACCACTCCACGCCGTTGGTCCACCACCAGTCGCTCCGGTCCGAGCTCCGCACCATGTTGAAGTGCAGCCCGCCCGCCAGGCGCATCGCGCTGGCGCGAGCCCCCAGCGTGCTCGTCCTGTCTCTCCAATCGAGCATGTAGGCCGTCGGGTGCTGCACCCGCGCCCACGAGCCCCCGAACTCCACCGAGAGCTGCGGGGGCCGTTGCGCCATGTCCGACGCGGTGCCCGGCGGTGGCGAGGAGGCCCCGGCAGTGAAGGCCGGGCCCAGGGCGAACAGCAGGCCGAACAGGGTACGCATGACAAACCTCCTCTACAGCCCCGCGACCTTCGAGGCGCTGGACACCGTATAGACCAAGGTCAATTCCTGCTGGGAACGCGGCGCGGCCGTCACCTCGAACCGGGCGATGCCGTCCGCGCTGACCCGCGTGGGCGCTGGCTTCGTGCCGTCCTTCAGGAGATTCACCTCCACGGTCTCCACCTCGGACACGGGAATCCGTTCCTCCAGCGCCACCGATGCGGGCTGCGCGCTCATGTTGGAGAGGAACATCTTCACGTGGTGCGTCTTCACCTTGCGCCCCGTCAGGCGGCTCGTCTCTTCCTGCAGGTCCGTCTGCCGGGCCACCCGGAGCGCATCCTCGCTGCCGAAGCCCAGTCGCACGCGCTCGCCCTTGCCCGTGAAGCGCAACTGCGAGCGGCCCACGTAGCCACTGACCCGCACCAGGTCCACGGGACCCGCCAGCAACACCGCCGGCCCCACGTTGTCGAAGCGGGCCACGCGGTGCGCCAGCGGGGACAGCTCCGGGCAGACCAGCAGCTCGGAGGCCGCGGGCGCGGTGAAGTGGAACATCGGGACGCGGTGAGGCTCACCGTCCGAGGGCACCGTGGTGCGGTGGGTCGCCGCGAGCGTCAGGGCCTCGCCGCCGTCGTCCATGCCCGGAAGGCCCTCGTCGCGCTTTCCTCCGCCACCTTCGCCCGTGGTCTGGATGACCTCCTCGCGCATGGAGACTTCCACCACCTGCTTCTCGCGCTCCGTCTTGTCGCGCAGGAAGAGCCAGTCCGTCTCCAGCCGGGGAGGGGTGGCGCCCAGCGTCGGCCGCGCCGTGGAGAACGCCAGCTCCACGTCCTTCCACTCCTCCTCCGTGCGCTGCCACACCACTGCCTCGCACTCCAGCCGCACCGTCTGGCCCGTGCCGCTGGCGGCTTGCTCCAGCGTCGCGCGATAGGCCGGACGCCACGCCGCGCACGGCACCAGGTATGTGATGGACAGGAGCGCGGTGCCTCCCGCGGGGTGGCCCACTTCCAGCTCGGCGTGGACGTCCAGCTTCGCCTCCGCCTGCTGCGTCCCCGCCAGCGCTCGCTTCGCTTCCTCGAGCTGCCGCTGCAGCCGCTGCTCCTCGCGCAGCGCACCGCGAAGTGCCTCGTCCGCGACCTCGAGCGCCTGGCGCACGGTGTCCAGTTGCTGCTTCCATTCCTCCGCCTGCGCCTTGCCACCACCGGCCTGCTCGGAGATGGCGCGGTACACGTCCGCGTGCGCCGTGGTCAGCAGGCCCTGGCGCGTGCTCAGTCGCTCCCGGTCCGCGCGGGCCTGACGCTCCTGTCGCTCCAATTCCGCCACGCGCCGGCCCAGCTCGGTGGCGTGCTCGCGTCGGGCTTCGGGAGGCTGGGGCTTCTTCGCGCGCCGCACGCGCGCCTGGGACACGGTGCCTCCGGCCAGCTTCGCCTGGAGCGAGCGGTCCACCGCCAGCGGAGACAACCCCGCGATGACCAGGCGCTGGGCACCTGGCACCAGGGGAACTTCACCTCGGCGCTCGACGAGCGCGCGGTCTTCCAGGACGGTGACCTTGACCACCGGCAGGGTGAGGGGCGTGCTCATCATGTCCTCCGGTTTCCGCCGCCGAGCATCTTGCTGGCGGGAATCTTCACGGTCCACGTCGCCTTGAGTGTCTGGGCCTCACCCGGCTGGAGCACCACGCGCCACGCGCGCTCGCCCTCCACCGGGACTTCTCCTGGCAACGGCGTGCGCTTCTGCCAGACCGGCGCGACCTCCGTCTCCTCCACCTTGATGTCCTTCTCGAACCCCGTGGGGACGGCGGGCACTCGCTCGCACACCTCGACGAGAATCCGGTTGGACATCCGGTTGGCCAGCTCCACCGAGATGTGGTGGGTCAGCATCGTCGCGCCACCGAAGATGCCACCGGTGGCCTCGTCGAAGCGCGTGTTGCGCGCGACCTTGATGGACTCCTCCACGCCCAGCCCCAGTCGCTGCGTGGAGCCTGGGGGCATGGTGGGCAAGGGCGACGTCATCAGGAACTCATCGCCCAGCGTGACGTCCACCGGGCCCGCGAGCAGCGGATAGGGCGTCCGATTCTCCACCCGCACCGTGCGGAACGCGCGGGACTCCACCGAGGGCACGCAGACGTACTCGGCGGACAGGCCCACCGGCACGGACAGCACCGGCAGCGTGTGCCACGCCGCGTCCGAAGGCACATCCGCGCGCGTCTCCAGGTCGAAGCGCGCATCGAAGTGCATCGCGGACTCGCGGGGCGGCACCGTCCACGTGGGCGTCGGGACGCGCCAGAGGCTGTTGACCTCCTGCTCGCTCACCGCGATGAACGAGAGGATGTTGACCTGAATCTGCACGGCCGACAGCGCGAGGATCTCCCGGGTGACGTGCGACGGGCGGGGACGCAGCCGGCCACGTCCGTCCAGGTCGTCCGCGGGTGTCAGCGACAGGCGGTCATAGTCCAGCAACGAGTCCGAGGGTTCCAGTCGGGGCACCGCGCTCGGGCGGTCCTGCGCCCCGCCTCCTCCCAGGCTCCCATCCGCCATGTCGGCGTACACGCGCGAGGAGCCTCCTTCCTCCTCCGCGTCCTGCGGCATGTCGAGCTGCTCGTCATCCATCTCCGCGGGGGCCACCGAGCCGCGAGAGCGCCTGAGCGACTCAAACTCCCCGGCCTGGGTCGAACCTCCCCGGGAGCCTGGCGCCATGTTTCGCGGAGCCGCCGCGGGCGCGGGCGGTGGAGGTGGCGCGGAGGCCGAGGCGCTGCCCACGGAGCGTTTCTGCGGAGCCATGGGCTTCGGGAGTGCGCGCCCGCCCTTGGGCGCGGCTTCCTTCTCCATGCCAGACGAATCGTAGAGGCCACCGGAGACGGGCTCGTCCCTCGGCGCGGACTGGGGGCTGGTGGCGGCCTGCCGGAGGGTGTCGTAGCCGGCGAAGAGCTCGTCCAGGCCGGGAGGCGGCTCGCGCCAGCCAGAGCGAGGCGGCGGGGGTTGGCGGCGGCCGATGCGCAGCGCCTTCAGCTCGGGGACCTCGGCCTTGCGGTCCAGCGCGGCCGTGGACACCGCGAGCTTCACGCCCGTCCAGTCCTCGCCCGTGCGTTGAATGATGGAAGCGCGCATCCGCAGCGTGCCTTCCTCCAGCGTCCGGGGCAGGCGCAGGTCATAGGTCGGCACCCAGCGCGCTCCCGGGACGGCGTACTCCAGCGAGATGAGCGCGGGAGTCTCCCGGGGCCAGGGGTTGCCGGACAAGGTGAGGACGGCGGCGCGGTACACGCGGGCCCGCTCGCCCCGCACGGATGAAGAGGCCTCGTGCAGTCGCTGGCGCCGCAGCCGGACATCGGCCTCCGCGTCACGGTGCGCCTGCTCCAGCTCCAGTCTCCGCGCGTTCAGGGACGTCAGCTCCGTGTCCACGAAGGACGTGAGCGCCAGCAGCGCCGCCAGCGGGGCCTCGTGAGGGACATAGGCGTCCTTCTTCGGCGGCGCGAAGGTGGGCTTGAGCTTGCCGATGGACTGGAGCTCGCGTTGAACGCCCTCCAGCCGTGCCGCTACATCCGAGACTCGCGCGAGCGCCTCCTCGAGGGCGCGGTGCTCACCGGGGACGTCGACCTCGGGCGGGAGCTGGACGTCGAAAGTCGGCCGGATGGCGCGGATGGAGAGCCCGGGAGGGCCCTGTCGTATCGCGGCCCGGAGGGTTCCGGGGCGCAGTGACATCGGAAGTCCGTTGAGCTGGATTTCGGTGGGGACGCGGTCCTCCACGAGCTGCAAGGTGGCGATGCGAGTACACAGCGCCCCTTCTGCGTGAACGGTGACTGCATCCAGGATGGATGGCACGACGAGCATGCGCCCCCTCGGCTCGGGATGAAGTCGCAAGGCTAGTCGAGATGGGCGCCAGAATCATGCCCCCCCACGGTGTCGTTCCGGCGGGAGGGGCGGTGTTGACGCTCCACGCTCACCGCAGCCCCCGTCCTCCGGGCAGACGCAAGGCCACCCGGAAGCGCCGCGTCGTGATGTCCCACCGGACCACGAGCCAGAAGCCCCGGCGTCGCACCCGCTCGCCCGCCGAGGTCAGCCGCCAGCGCGCATCGAAGTCCATCAGGACCCCGGACATCGAGGGAGGCAGTCGTCCCTCCTCCTGGAGCGATGCCGCGAAGCGCCGTCCCTCCGCGAGCGAGTCGGGCTCCACGGACATGGGATGCGCGCGCGCCCACGGCTCGAAGCGAGCCCTGAAGTCCGTGCCCAGCGCGGCCGCGAGCGAAGGCCATGCACGCTCCACACCGCGACGGCGCTTGTGAAGCAGGGATTCGGACGCCGCGAGCACGCGAGCCGTGTCGAAGCCGGAGGGCACGGGCGCGCCCACGCCCAGGGCCTTGACGAGCTCCGCCTGGTCCCGGGCCAGCCGCTCGCGCGCGCTCATCCGTGGGACTCCGCATGCCATCGCGAGACTCCGCGCCGGAGCGCGGCTTCCATCGCGGAGAGCTCGGAGGCGAGCTCCGCTGGAGCGGGAAACCGGTCATCGCGCTCGAGCATCACCGGCACCGGCCCGAGCCGTGCCGACAACTGCTCCAGCAAGGCCAGCGGGCCGCTCGGCACCGGGTGCGCATGCGTGTCGTGGTACAGGCCGTCCCGCTGGACGCCGCCCGCCACGTGGACATAGGCCAGTCGCTCGCGCGGTACACAGGCCAGCACCGCGTCGGCATCGGTGGCGTGGTTGAGCACGTGGGCGTGGAGATTGGCCACGTCCAGCAGCAGCGAGGCGCTGGTGCGCGCGAGCACTCCGGCGAGCAGCTCCGCCTCCGAGAACGCGGCGTCGGGCCACTCGAACAGCGAGGCCACGTTCTCCAGCGCCAGCGGCACCGGCAGCGCCGCCTGGGCGCGCAGCACGTTCTCCGCGAGCACGTCCAGCGCCTCCTCGGAGCGGGGCAGGGGCAGCAGGTGTCCTGACTCGAGCCCTCCGGCGCGCACGAACGCGAGGTGCTCGCTGACACACACTGCGCCCACGCGTTCGGCTTGTCGCGCGAGCCAGGCGAGGCGCCGGGAGTCGGGTGGCTCCGCGGAGCCCAGTCCCAGCGAGACGGCGTGCAACACCACCGGCACTCCTCGCTCGCGCAGGCGCATCAGGGGTTCGGGCACGGCGCCCGAGTCAGGCAGGTGTTCGGCGAGGACCTCCACGAAGCCCGGGGTTGGCAGCCGGTCGATGAACAGCGCGAGCTCCCTGCGCCAGCCGATGCCGACACCCTGGAGCGACAGGCTCGTCAATCGCCACCTCCGCAGCCGCCGCAGCCACCCCCGCCGCCATCGCCTCCGCCGCAGCCATCGCCTCCGCTGGACGAATCGCCGAACCCGAAGGAGTTGCTCCCGGGATCCACTTCCCGGCGCATCAACTCGAAGTCACTCGTGGACATCGCGCCCAGGCCGAAGAGGGCCACGGCCATGCCGACGTCGTGCCCGTTCAGCATCTCGGGGGCCTCGGCGCTGCGCGCGGCGGTCCTCAGGGGCTGTTCCCGCCACCGCAGCTTCTGAAACACCGAGTCTCCCTGGCGGCTCGTCCAGACCCGCCGCGCGAGGAGCCCGATGCCGGCCGTGGCCACGCAGCAGAACACCACGAGGATGGCCACGGGCTTGTCGCGCTCCAGGCCCACGGAGATCTTCGTCAGGCCCAGCAGGAGCACCGCGAGGGTGGGGAGCGGCGGCAACCAGCGGGCGCGCCAGCCCCAGGTGTCATCGACGAGCCATCCGCGCTCGATGAGTGCGGGCTTGAGCTGTTGGATGGCGGGCTCGGCGCGCGCCAGCAGCTCGGACGACTTGACCTCGCCATCGGTGACGGCTCGGCAGACGATGCGCTCGATGAAGGCGGCGTCCGGGCGGCGAGAACCGGTGGCCTCGAGTCGCGCCCCATGCATGCGAACCGAGCCGTCGTGGAGGAGCCTGGCCAGGGCCGCGTGGACCACGGCCTTCGGCCCGGAGAGCATGGCGATTTCATAGGGGTCCGGGTTCCGCGGCAGGGCACCGGGGTCACCTCCGGGCTGGCGCAGCAGGTAGCGCAGCAGGAGTCCCACCAGGAACGCGAACGCGAAGAGCGCGGCGAACAGCTCGAGGAACTGCGGGCCCGACATCTCCAATGGATTCATCGTGGCGGCCTCCATGCTGGTTCACCCCCTCATGAAACGCACCGCGAAGCCGCTGACAGCGAGGGCCCGTGACGTCTTCGTGACGTCCCGGTGTCACCGGAGCGTCCGACGTCCGCGCCCTGGAGAGGAGCAGTCTACCGCGAAGCCGCCACGCCGCGCTGTGTCGCGCCGAGCGGGGCGCGCGTGAGCCTCAGCTCGGGTCCTTGCGCGCCACCGGTTCCGGGGACACGGGAGGGCGCGTGGGATTGCCCAGGCAGTCGAAGCCGACCACGGGAGGGAAGGTGCTGCTGGGGCGGTACTCCCAATGCCACGGCTCCGAGGGCACCGTGCGGCGGAAGCCGAAGCGGCACGCGTTGGCCTCCAGCCAGAGGTAGCGCTTCGAGGTGCGCTGACCGATGACGAGGTCCACCGCGAGCCCTCGCTGGTGGTTGGAGCGTCCGGGCCGCGCCGCCTTGTTGCCACGGCCCCGGCGGTACTCTTCGTAGAGCCACCGTTGCTCGCGCAGGGAGCGGTAGCCGCTGGTGACTCGCAACACCAGACCGTCCTTCGTCGCTTCGGTGGCCATGCGTTCGAGGGCCGTCGCCGTGTCGCGATGCAGCCGGTGGCCGCCTTCGACCCGCACGAGCTTCGCGGCCTTCACCTTCTGACGCCGGGGACGGGACTCACCGGCGAAGGCGACGGTCGTGAACAGGCACGTGAGGATGACACTCCAGCGGAAGAGCGCGAGCGACATGGCGGAATCCGGTCTGGGGAAAGGACCTGACTCTCGCGCGTTTATTCCCGCAGGCAAGCAGGCGGGAAACCGAGCCCTCGTCGGAGTTTCCGGCGATCAGAACAAGGAGAGCTGCGCGGACGACGGTTTCTCCACGGGGCGTGGGAGCGTCTTGAAGCCATGGGCGCGAGCCCACTCCTCGCTCGGGCCGCTCCAGTGGTGCGCGTCCATCTTCGCGTGGCCCTTCTCGTCGAAGGCGACGCCCTCTGCTTCCAGCAGCTCGCGCTGTCTGTGTCCGTCCAGGCTGATGCCACCCGTGCGGTTGATGATGCGCTGCCAGGGGACGGTGGCCGAGCGAGCACCCAGCGCGCCCAGCGCATGGCCCACGACGCGGGCATCGCAGCCTTCCTCGCCGAGGAGGGTCGCGATGTCTCCGTACGTGGCCACCTTGCCCCACGGTACCTGTTCGACGAGCGTGTAGATGCGCTCGTAGTAGTCGCGCTCGTCGCGCGGCG
This sequence comes from Myxococcus sp. CA040A, assembly GCF_013336725.1. Taxonomy (NCBI): domain Bacteria; kingdom Pseudomonadati; phylum Myxococcota; class Myxococcia; order Myxococcales; family Myxococcaceae; genus Myxococcus; species Myxococcus sp. CA040A. The sequence goes on from NZ_JABUMR010000014.1 coordinate 86,879, forward strand.
GACTCTGCGTCATGACGTTCGGGCTCCTGGGGGAAAGCTACCCATCCAGCGCGTCTCGACGCGAGCGCTAACCGCTGCGCGAGCCCAGGCCCGTGGCCTCGCCTGCTCGCAGCCGTTCGTGCAGCGTCCTGGCCTCCAGGTACCAGAACTGGACGTTGCCGAAGCTGAGGATGTCGCCGTCGCGCAGCGTGGCCACGCGGGTTCCCAGCGTGCCGGCGTTGAGGAAGGTGCCGTTGGTGGAGCCCAGGTCCTTCACCGTGCAGCGGTTCTCGGCCTCGTCCCAGCGCAGCTCCGCGTGCTGCTTGGAGACGGACGCGTCGTCAATGACGAAGTCGCAGTCCATGCGCCGGCCGATGCTCAGGTGGTCCGTCGAGTGGAGCGGGGGGAGCGTCACGACGCGCAGGTGTTCGAATTCGAACAGCAGGGTCATCATTCCGAGGCTGATGTCCTCGGGGTCCGCCATGCGGGTGGGCGCGAGCACCGCCGCCGAGGCTTCCGAGGGAGGGCGCTGGATGAGGGCGAAGGGCCCGAGCTGCCGCTCGAAGTCCTTGGCGGGCAGTGACGCGGCGAGCGCGCGGAGTTCCTGGACGGACAGCACGCGGGGCAGCCTAGCGGGTCACCCCGCGTGCGCCCAGCGGCCCGGAGGGTGTCATGTACGGCTTTCGTTGACCTGCATGTCACGGGTTCCCTACATTGAGCACTTCATGGTGGGGGCCGGGCTCCGGGAGGAGCGCCGGCCCTCAATCTTTAGTGAACCAGGGAGTGGTGGAAGGAGCTGTGTCGATGGCGAGCGGGAGCGACAACATCCCGATGACCCCCTCAGGACTGCGCAAGCTCAAGACGGAGCTCAAGCATTTGCAGTCTGTCGAGCGGGGTAAAATTTCACGGGAGATCGAGGTCGCCCGGGCCCATGGGGACCTGCGCGAGAACGCCGAGTACCACGCGGCGAAGGAGAAGCAGTCGCACATCGAGGGACGCATCCTGGACCTCAACGACTGGATTGCGCGCGCCGAGGTCATCGACACCAGCAAGCTGGGTGGCGACAAGGTCGTCTTCGGGGCGACCGTGGACCTGCTGGACACGGAGACGGACAAGCCCGTCACCTACCGTCTCGTGGGTGAGCTGGAGGCCGACCTGAAGAAGCGGTGGCTCGCCGTCACGTCGCCGGTGGCTCGGGCTCTCATCGGCAAGCGCAAGGGCGATATCGCCACGGTGCAGAGTCCGGGTGGGACGCGTGAGTTGGAGGTCCAGGAGATTCGCTTCGAAGACCCCGAGGACGAGGCCCCGCCCAGCGAGGGCTGAACGTCAGCGGTATCCTTCTCGAGAGAAAGCCGACGGGGGAGCGGGCCTGAGCTCGCTTCCCCGGTCGCGTTTTCTGGGAGACGTCACCCCCGTTCCGTAGGATGGATGGACGTGACTCACGCGTGAACCATCCGCTCGCCAGTCTTGTGGGACCCCTTCGGTACGCGTGCCAGCGTGACTTCGCCATGCTCGCGACCTTGAAGGACCTGACGTCCGTCATGGAGCGCGCGCTGGCGGGAGCCAGTGGTGTGGACTCCGAGGCGCTTGGGCACCTGCGCGCGGCGTTGCCCTATGTGGACCATCCCACGCCCGAACGCCGCAAGGCCGCGCTGCGTCGCGTGGTCATGGCGCTGAAGCTCAGCGGCGTCGTGTTGCCCGTCGAACTGGACGGAATCGCCCAGGCCGCTCCGAGGTCCGAGGGACCTGGTGAACCCGGGCGAACCGGAGACACCTCACGGACGCGCGGGCAGGACAGGGCGCCTGCGAGTGAGCCCGGGCGAACCGGAGACGCCACTCGGACACGCGGACAGGACAGGGCGCCTGCAAGTGCGCTGGGGCGCGGTGGCGACCCCGTGAATGCTCGCGGACAGGAGGCCTTGCTGGAGCCTGTCGCCCGTGGCCGAACGCGCGTGGGGGTGGAGAGTGGCCCTGTCGCGCCGCCTCCGGGCTACGTGCAGACTCCTCCGTGGAAGTCGAACGACCCACTGCCTCCCACGCCTCGCGCGAAGGCTCCCGCGCCCCGCTCGGCGACCGGTGTCGCGTCGCCGACGGCGAACCCTCGGTCCTATGGCGCGGAGGCGGGCCTTGCACGACCCGGCAACGTGCAAACTGCTCGGGGAGAGATGCGCCCGGGGGGACGTGGCGCCCGACAGGCCTCGCTCGACACGGGCGCGGAGTCCGGGGCCCCTCCAGCCAAGGCGAAGAAGGAGCAGCGCAAGAAGAAGCGCGCCGTGGCGGCGGAGGCGTCCCGCTCCGAGGCGAAGCTTCTGTCCATCGCGCCTCGCTCCGGTCCGCTGTCCTCGCCGCTGAAGACGCTCGGCAAGCGCCTGGGGCCTCGGCTCATCTCCGCGCTGGACAAGAAGGGCCTTCGCCGGATGGGCGACATCCTCTTCCTGCTGCCGCGCTGCTACGAGGACCGCAGACGTCTGCGCACCATCGCCGAACTGGAGCCTGGGGAGCGCGGTGTCACCGTGGGCATGGTGAAGGTCGCGGACTACGTCCCGGGCAAGCAGGGGCGGCGGATGTTCCGCGCCGTGGTGGGAGACCGCTCGGGCAGCATCGCCGCGACGTACTTCCACGCGGGCCCCTGGCTCAAGAGCCGCTTCACGGTGGGCAAGCGCATCGTCCTCTCCGGTGAAGTGCGCGCGACGATGAATGGTCGCGAGATGGCGCACCCGGAAATCGAGCCCGCGGAAGACATGGAGTCCGCCACCTCGGTCCACTTCAACCGCATCGTCCCCGTGTACCCCGGCTTCGAGCGAGGCGAGCAGCGCTCCTTCCGCGAACTGGCGGCGCGCGTCGGCGAGCAGTACGCGCACGAACTGGAGGACCCGCTGCCCGCGGACCTGCGTCGCCGGCTGGAGTTGATGGGGTTGCCGGAGGCGCTGCGCTTCATCCACTTCCCACCGGACGCGGCGGACCTGGAGTCACTCGACGCGCACCAGAGCCCGGCTCATCGCAGGCTCGCGTTCGACGAGCTGTTCTTCCTCCAGTTGGGCATGGCCCTCAAGCGTCAGGGCATCAAGGCGGAGGAAGGCATCTGCTTCGATGTGTCCGCGCCTCGCCTGGAGAAGGCCCGCGCCGCGCTGCCGTTCCAGCTCACCGGCGCCCAGGCACGAGTGGTGGAAGAGCTGAGTCGGGACATGGCCCGCGCCGAGCCGATGAACCGGTTGGTGCAGGGTGACGTGGGCAGCGGCAAGACGGCGGTGGCGATGGTCGCCGCGATTGTCGCGCTGCTGGACGGCTATCAAGTCGCGGTGATGGCCCCGACGGAAATCCTGGCCGAGCAGCACGAGCGCACCTTCCGCAAGGTGCTGGCGCCGCTGGGCTTCCAGGTGGGGTTGCTCAGCGCGGCGGGGACGGCGAAGTCGAAGCGACAGGTGCGCGAGGCCGTGGCCCGGGGCGACATCCACCTGGCAGTGGGCACGCATGCCCTCATCCAGCAGGACATCGCCTTCGCTCGGCTGGGGCTCGCGGTCATCGACGAACAGCACCGCTTCGGCGTGCTTCAGCGGCACTCGCTGATGAGCAAGGGCCCCAAGCCGGACGTGCTGGTGATGACGGCCACCCCCATTCCCCGCACGCTGGCCATGACGCTGTACGGGGACCTGGACCTCTCCATCATCGACCAGCTCCCGCCGGGACGAACGCCCATCAACACGCGCGTCTTCAACGACAAGCAGCGCGCGCGCGTCTACGAAGCCATCGCCACCGAGTTGACCAAGGGGCACCAGGCCTACGTCGTGTATCCGCTGGTGGAGGAGTCGGAGAAGCTGGACCTGGAGGACGCGACGCGCGGCGTGGAGAAGCTGCGGTTGGCCTTCCCCCAGGCGAGCGTCGGCTTGCTGCACGGGCGGATGAAGGCCGAGGAGAAGGACGCGGTGATGGAGGACTTCCGCGAGAAGCGGCTGCAGGTCCTCGTGTGCACCACGGTGGTGGAGGTCGGAGTGGATGTGCCCAACGCCTCGGTGATGGTGGTGGAGGCGGCGGAGCGCTTCGGCCTGTCGCAGCTCCACCAGCTCCGGGGGCGCGTGGGCCGTGGCGCGGCGGCCAGCTTCTGCTACCTGGTGGCCAACAGCGCGCGCTCGATGGAGTCCGTCGAGCGGCTGGCGGTGATGGAGCAGAGCAGCGACGGCTTCGTCATCGCGGAGAAGGACCTGGAGATTCGCGGGCCCGGCGAATTCATGGGCACGCGGCAGAGCGGCCTGCCGGAATTGGCGGTGGCCAACCTGGCGCGGGACGGAGACCTGCTGTCGATGGCGCAGGTCGAGGCCCGACGCATCCTCGCCAGAGACCCGGAGATGGAGTCCCCCGAGCATCAGAGTCTGGTGAAGGCGCTCGATGAACGCTGGGAAGGACGACTCGCGCTGGCTCGGGTGGGGTAGGGCGTTCGCCTCGCGCTGCCCGTCCCCCCACCCACTGGCCGAGCTGCTGCGGGAAGCACAGGCCCGGGGCTCGAACACCGTGGGGGCGCAACGCACCGACCCTGGTAGGGCGCCGGAGTCCCTGCCCGCCCACCCCGACATGGTTAGACTCAAGGCATGGGTGATCGGGGACGCGCCGAGTACCTGTCGAGTCAGGGCATCCGTGATGGACGGGTGCTGGAAGCCATCTCGCGACTGACGCGCGCGGACTTCGTGTCGGAGGCAGAGCGTCTCGAGGCCGGCGCCGACGTGCCGCTCCCCATCGGCCATGGCCAGACCATCAGCCAGCCCTATGTCGTGGCGCTGATGACCGAAGCGCTGGCCTTGAAGGGGCATGAGCGCGTCCTGGAGATAGGCACCGGCTCCGGCTACCAGACGGCGGTCCTGTCGCTGCTCTGCCGCGAGGTGTACACGGTGGAGATCGTCCCAGAACTCGCCCGCTCGGCGCGATGGCGGCTGCTGCGACTGGGCTTCGAGAACATCTACTTCCGCCAAGGCGATGGCACCGAGGGCTGGCCGGAGCAGGCGCCCTTTGATGCCATCCTCGTCACCGCCGCGCCGGCCGAGGTTCCCAGCACGCTGCTTGGCCAGCTCCATCGCGGTGGCTGGATGGTCATCCCCGTGGGGCCCACGGGGGGCACCCAGGAGCTGCTGCGCATCCATCGAGCACGAGAGCCGGGGGCCTTGCCCCAGGTGGAGTCCCTGCTTCCCGTCCGCTTCGTCCCGATGACGGGGGGACCGCCTCGTCCGGTTCTCCCCTGAAAGCTCGCGGGGGGCGGCCTTGGTCTGGCGCGGAGGAAGGGATGGTCCGCCCGGATGCTTGAATGCCGTCAGGGCCCTCGAAGGCGCGTTGCCCCCGAGCAGGGCCGCCCGCTAACGTCGCGCAATGATCATCTGCCCGGTCTGCGACCACGTTCAGCCCGAAGGGACCGAATGTGACGTCTGCGGAAAGCGGTTTCCCACCGCCGTGAATGTGGCGACTCCCCCCGTGGCACAGCTGCCGGAGCTGGAGCTGACGCCGCATGCGGGGGGCCGTGACGCGGTGGACGCGCCCGTGCTGCCGGAGCTGGATGGAACGCGCTTGCGCAGCGGGCCGGATCTGCCGGCCCAGGTGGTGCAGGACCTGGAGCTGACGCGCGCGGCACCGACGGGTGAGATGCCCGTGGCGGCGCTCGAGGAGTTGGACACGGGGCGTGCGCAGGATGACGGCGTGAGGACCCCGGCACCGCTGGGCGCCGTCACCTGCCGCTACTGCCGCAACGTGCAGGCGGTGGGACTGCTCTGCGACAACTGTGGCATGCGACTGCCGCGCGCTCGGCCCGCGGCGACCGCCGTGGCGGCGAAGGGGGAGGAGGACGGGTGGATGGCCTGCCCCTCGTGCCATACCCGAGGGCGTCCCGGACGCGCCTGCTCCGAGTGCGGCACCCGGCTCCAGGAGGGGGCGTGAGCGCCTCGGAGCCCGGCTTCCGGGCGGAGTACGCGTGCAGCGAGGGCTGTGACTTCCGCGCCTCGCTCCTGGACGTCGTCTACCGGTGCCCTCGCTGCGAGGGGCTCCTGGAGGTGCGTCACGACGTGGCGGCCCTGCGAGCCGTGCCCGCGGCGGAGTGGAAGCGGCGCTTCGAGTCGCGCTTCGGCTCGGCGCGGCTGCCGGATGGCTCGGGCGTGTGGGGCAAGCGCGAGTGGGCCTACCCCCAGCTTCCCGTGGAGGACATCGTCTCCCTGGGCGAGGGCCGCGTGCCCTTGAAGCCCCTGCCGCGCATGGCGTCGGAGCTGGGGCTGGCCGCGTTGGACTTGAAGGAATGCGGCGTGTCGCCCACGGGCAGCTTCAAGGACTGGGGCATGACGGTCCTCGTCTCCGCCGTGAAGCACATGCGGGCCCAGGGCGTGCCGCTGCGGGCCGTGGCGTGCGCGTCCACCGGTGACACCTCCGCGGCGCTGTCCGCGTACTGCGCGGCGGCGGGCATTCCGGCGGTGGTGTTCCTGCCCCGGGACAAGGTCTCCCTCGCGCAGCTCGTGCAGCCCATCGCCAATGGCGCGCGCGTGCTGTCGCTCGACACGGACTTCGATGGCTGCATGCGACTGGTGCAGGCGGTGACGGCGGACACGGGCCTGTACCTGGCCAACTCGATGAACTCGCTGCGCATCGAGGGGCAGAAGATGGTCGCCGTGGAGCTGTGCCAGGACCTGGGCTGGGAGCCTCCGGACTGGGTGGTGATTCCGGGCGGCAACCTGGGCAACGCCAGTGCGCTGGGCAAGGGCTTCGAGCTGATGCTGGAGCTGGGGCTCATCACCCGCCGGCCGCGCATCGCCGTCGCACAGGCGGAGCGCGCCAATCCGCTGACCCAATCCTTCCGGGGCGGGTTCAAGGAGCTGGTGCCCATGCAGGCGCGGAGCACGCTGGCGTCCGCCATCCAGATTGGCAACCCGGTGTCCTTCCGACGCGCGGTGCGAATCCTCAAGGCCTTCGATGGCGTGGTGGAGGAAGCCACCGAGTCGGAGCTGTCCAACGCCGCCGCGCGCGCGGACAAGGAGGGCACCTTCACCTGTCCCCAGACGGGCGTGGCGCTCGCGGCGCTGGAGAAGCTGGTGGCCCAGGGAGTCATCGCGAAGGGCTCTCGCGTGGCGGTGGTGTCCACCGCGCACGGGCTGAAGTTCGCGGACTTCAAGGTGGGCTACCACCGGGGCACGCTGGCGGACGTCACCAGCCGCTATGCGAACCCTCCCGTGCAACTGCCCGCGAACCTGGACGCCGTGCGCGAGGCCCTGTCGGACCTGGGCTGACGACGCGCGCTGCGGCAGGGCGGGGCTCCCGTAGGAGGGGAGCCCCCGGGTTTTCCGAGCGCGGGTGCTTCAGTCCGCGAGCAGCGGGACGCGCTTGTCGATGGTGAGGCCGAAGCCGGCGAGCCCGCGGTAGGTGATGTCCGTGTTGGTCATCACCTGGAGCGAGCGCACGCCCAGGTCATTGAGGATCTGGCAGCCCATGCCCAGGTCTCTCGTCTCGTGCGGGCCCGTGCGGATGTCGGCGCTGCCGTCCGTGTTGCGCTTGTGGCTGATGCCGAAGTCGCCCCCGTGCATCCCGGGCAGGTAGACCAGGACGCCGGTGCCCTCGCGGGCGATGCGCGCGAGCGACTGGTCCAACAGCACGTTGCAGTTGCAGGTGGGGGAGCCGAACACGTCGCCCAGGGTGCAGGCGGCGTGCAGGCGCACCAGGGCGCTCGGGCGGGAGGCGGGGTCACCCTTCACCAGCACCAGCGACTTGGCGCCGTCCGGCAGCCACGTGTACGTGAGCGCGGTGAAGTCGCCGTAGCGCGTGGTGACGGTGTGCTGGCCGGGCTCGCGGCGCACCAGCCGGTCCTTGCGGCGGCGGTACTCGATGAGGTCGGCGATGGTGATGACGGCCAGCTTGTGCTCCAGGGCGAAGGCCTTGAGGTCCGGCATCCGCATCATGGTGCCGTCGTCCTTCACCAGCTCGCACAGGATGCCGGAGGAGCCCAGGCCCGCCAGCCGCGAGAGGTCCACGGTGGCCTCGGTGTGGCCGGCGCGGCGCAACACGCCACCATCGCGGTAACGCAGCGGGAAGATGTGGCCGGGGCGCAGGAAGTCGTTCGCCTGGCTCTCCGGATCCGCCAGGGCCAGGATGGTCTTCGCCCGGTCCGCCGCTGACACGCCCGTCGTCGTGCCATGCCGGTAGTCCACGGAGACGGTGAAGGCGGTGCGGTGGGACTCGTTGTTGTCCGCCACCATCTGAGGCAACCGCAGGGCGTCCAGCCGGTCCGCCAGCATGGGCATGCAGACGATACCGCTGGTGTGGCGCACCATGAAGGCCAGGTGCTCCGGCGTCACCTTCTCCGCCGCCATGATGAGGTCGCCCTCGTTCTCCCGGTCCTCGTCGTCCGCGACGATGACGAACTTGCCGTCGCGGATGTCGCGGATGGCGTCCTCGATGGAGGAGATCTGGAGGTCGTCAGGGCGCATGGAGGATTCGGTCCGCTCGCGAGTCTGCATGTGTTGGCGCATGTAGCGTCTGCGTCCGGGGCTGGCAAGCCAACCTGCTTGACGCCGTGCGCTCGGGTGATGGGGTGGATGAGCCATTCGCGAGGGCTCCCTCGCTCGCCCGTTGCGGTGTCGCTGGAATTAGTTGGGACCCAGAAGGTTGGAGTCGCCAGGGGCGAGTGACTCGACGCGTGGGACAGGCTGCTGTAGGGTGCCCGGCTCCGTGATGAGCGCCGATACCCAGGATTTGAGGACGCAGCTCGACCAGCTCCAGGAGAGCCTGTCCGTCCGCCAGAGCACCACCCACTTCGCCCACACGGGGGTCGCCACCCTGGCGGCCCTCATGTTCGCGGGGGCCGCTGGCAAGCTGTTCTATGACTCCCTTCGCACCCCGCTGATGGCCTGGGGTGTGACGCTGCTGGCGCTGGGCCTGCTGGCGTACGCGTTGCGCCGCTACGTGGTGGGGCGACGCGTGCTGGCCGACGAGCTGACGCGCTTCCAGACGCTGCTGGAGCTGCGCAGCCAGCTGCGGCTCGACGACCCCGCGGCGCTGCTGCCCCGGTGAGCGCGGCCCGCAAGTCCGCCCGACGGGGGCGGTTCATCGTCCTGGAGGGGCTCGACGGAGCCGGCACCACCACGCAGGCGGAGCGGCTGGCCTCCGCCCTCCGCGCCGAAGGGCACGCGGTGCTCACCACGCGTGAGCCCTCGGATGGCCCCGTGGGAACGTTGATTCGCCAGGCCCTCACCGGACGGCTGGGCCTGCCGAATGGCGCGGGCCCGCTGGCGCCGGAGACGCTGGCGCTGCTCTTCGCGGCGGACCGGACGGACCACCTCGCGGCGCGGGTGCTGCCCGCCCTCGAGGAGGGGAAGCTCGTCCTGTGCGACCGGTACGTCCTGTCCTCGCTGGCCTACCAGGGGGCGTCGCTGCCCATGGCCTGGGTGGAGGCGGTGAACGGGTACGCGGTGTCCCCGGACCTGACGCTGTTCGTCGGTGTGGCGCCAGAGGTGGCGGCGAAGCGCCGGGCGGCGCGTGGCGGGGCCGCGGAGCTGTTCGAAGCGGACGAGGCCCAGCGGCGAATCGCCAAGCAGTACCTGGCCGCCATCCGCCGCCGCGCGAAGAAGGAGCGCATCGTCCACATCGACGGTGAGCAGGGGATTGAAGCGGTGACGGCGGCGTCGCTGGCGGAGATTCGCAAGCTGCTGGGCCGCAAGCGCTGAAGGAGCGGGTCAGCGCGCGACGTCGAAGCTCAGCGCGACCTCCGCCCCATCTCCCGAGCAGCGGCCCGCCGTCTTCCCGACGCTGCGCAGCACCAGGCGCCCGCGGACCCGGGTGTCGCTGTTCTCCTCAAGGACGAGCTGCCCGGCCACCTCTTGCGTCAGGGCTTCCTTGGGGACGGTGCCGTAGCAGCCCGTCGCCACGAAGACCGCCAGGATCTCCGGGGAATGTCCCTTGCGTGGGGTGAAGGTGATGTTCCGGAACGAGTCCGTGGGGGCGGCGATGGCGTCGCCCGCCACCGTGAGCGTCACGGGGCCCGCGCCGAGGACCTCCGTGTCGAAGCGCACGGAGACACATGCGGAGGTCTCGTCGTCGGCCACGACGCTCGACGGGTCGTTCAGCCCGCACAGGCGAAGCGTCCGAGGTGCTCCGCTCTCGAACTCGGCGGAGCGGTGCTGGTCGAACGCCATCCAGCCCTCGTCGTACGTCACGCGAAACGTTTCGCCCGAGTCCTCGTAGTGCTCGATGGACGAGTCGAGGGGTGGGTCGCTCACCGCGTCGTCACCGCAGGCGGCGAGGGACAGCAGCGACGCGAGGAGCAGGGCGGACGGACGTCGGGCGGACCGGGGGGGCATGGAGCGCATGCCTCCCGGAAATGCAATCCGGATGCCCTTGTCCCCCGGGGAGAGAGGCCCTCCGGAGGGGGTCTGTCGCGCCTCGGAATTCTGACGCGACGACGGATCCTCGTGACTCGCGCGGCGGACTCCCCGGCCGTTGCGCTACAGTCCGCCCTTCCTATGGAGCGCACTGGCGCGGCGGCAATCATCATCGGCAACGAGGTCCTGACGGCGAAGGTCCAGGACCAGAACGGCCCGCACCTCATCAAGAGGCTGCGCGAGGTGGGCATCGTCCTGCGCTCGGTGGAAACCATCCTGGACGACGTGGACGCCATCGTCGATGCGATGAACCGGGCGCGTCAGCGGGCTCGCTACGTGTTCACCAGCGGCGGCATTGGCCCCACGCACGACGACGTCACGGTGCGGGCGGTGGCGCTGGCCCTGGGCAAGCCCGTGGTGCGGTTGCCGGAGATGGTGTCCCTCATCGAGGCGCGAGCGCCCGATGGCAAGGTGACGCCAGAGGGGATGCGGCTGGCGGACGCCCCGGAGGGAGCGGTGCTGCTGCCCCAGGCGGGCACCTGGTACCCCGTGCTGACAGTGGGGGACGTGTTCCTCCTGCCCGGCGTGCCCCAGCTCTTCCGGATGCAATTGGAGACGGTTCTGGCGCGGCTGAGCGGCACCCCGGTGGTACTCAGTTGCCTGTACCTGCGACTGGGCGAGAGCGACATCGCCGCCGTCCTGGACAACGTGGCGCTGAACATGCCGCACGTGGCCATCGGCTCGTATCCGGAGTTCGACCCGGGGAAGGACTACCGGGTGAAGATCACCGTGGAGGCCGCGGAGGGTGGTCCCGTGGAGGAAGCCGTCGCGCGAATCATCGGCGGGCTCCCCGAGGGCGCGGTGCTGCGGCGGGAGTAGCAGCCCTCCCGCCGTGCGCCTCGACTACAGCGACAGTCCCAGCCGCTGACGCAGCCGGAAGAAGTCGTCGGTGAAGGACCAGGCGAGCAGGGTGCGCAGCCGCTCACCCTCGCGCACGGCCTGAATCATGGGCTCCGGGGTGTCCAACCGGGCGCCCGCGAAGTTCGGGTCCTCGCGCAGCACCATGCCCAGGCCCACGGACACGTCGCCGGCGATGAGCAGACCGGCGCGGTCCGCCGAGTAGTCCAGCGCGTCCAGCCAAGGCGCCAGCTCCAGCTTCTGCACGTCGCCCAGGGCCATCGCCGGCCCCTCTAGCGCCTTGATGGCCTTGCGCGAGAAGGCCTTGCGCAGCTGCTTCACCGTCTCGTCGTTGCGACGGCCGAGCGCGGAGAACTGCTGCGCGTGGATGCGGATGGCGCTGCCGAACAGCTCCGCCGTCTCGCCCTGTGACAGCTTCTCCAGCACGGCCGCCTTGTTCAACAGGCCCAGCGCCGCGCGCCCCAGGAGGAACTTCTGCTCGCGCGCGTTGAAGCGCCGCACCACGTCCTGGCCAATGCACACCGACAACGGCTCGGTGGTCTCCAGCACCGTGAGGCCGCGCCGCGCCTGGTATGCGTCGAACTCCTCCACGCCGAACACCTGCGCGACGGTGCGGATGGCCTTGTAGACGGCGCTGTCCGTCTTGAGCTTGTCCGTCTTGGGGTTGACGCCGACGATGTCGAAGCTCGGGGGGTAGACCTTCTCGAGCTGGTCGCCCATGGCGCGCAGCACCTCCAGCAGCGGCCCCCGGACGCCCGGGTGCAGCAGCATGGAGTCCACGTCCGTCGACGTGAGCCCCTCGCGAACCTCCTGCGCCAGCCGGGTGCGGCCCTCCGTGTAGAAGGCCAGCTCCGCCTCGTTCGTGGAGCGCAGGAACTGGAGCACGGACGCCACGCAGAAGGCCTTGTCGAGCTGCTTCAGGCCCTCCCACAGCTTGAACAGCGCGTGCAGGCTGTCCACCCGCGTCGGGTCCTGGCGGAGGATCTGCCGGTGCTCCTCGACGGCGAGCGGCACGGACGAAGTGTCCCGTGCATACAGGCCCGCCAGCGCGGTGCGCGCCGTGAGGTTGGTGCCGTCGCCTTCCACCACCTGCCGGTACAGCGCGGTGGCGCGCGCGGGCTCGGACAACGGGCCGGCGAACAGCTCCGCCACGCGGATCCGCAGCGCCGCCGCGCGCTTCGGGTCCGTGGCCGCCGTCGTCTGCGCCTGCGCCTCCAGCAACTGCGCCAGCTCCGGCAGGTTGCGCGCGCGCTCGTACAGCGTCACCAGCCGGTCCACCAGCGTCGGGTCTCCCGGCGTCAGCTCCAGCGCGCGGCGATACAGCGGCGTGGCCGCGCCCGCGTCGCCCAGGCCTTCGTCATACGTGCGCGCCAGCTCCAGCGTGAAGCGCGCGCGCGACTCGGCGGGCAGCTCCTGCTGAAGCAGCTTGTGCAGGCAGTCCACCGCGCCCGACCAGTTGCGGCCGTGGGCATGCAGCGTGGCCAGCCGCTCCAGCGCCTCCAGATGGCGCGGCTGCGCGGAGAGCACCGTCATCAGGTGCGAGGACGCGCGGCCCGGATCATTCAGGTGCGTCTGGTACAGCGAACCCAGCGTGAGGTGGAAGGGCGCGAGCGTCCGGGCGTCTCCGCCCTGCTGCACGCGCTGGCTCAGCATGGCCGCGGCCTCCGCGTACTGCTGTGCCTCCAGGAGCAGCGAGCCGCGCAGCTCCAGCGCCTCGATGTGGCCCGGCTGCGCGGCCAGGGCCTTCTCCAGCAGCGCCACCGCGCGCGTCCGGTCTCCCAGGGCCGCGTGGTGCAGTCGCGCCGCGCTCACGAAGCCCGTGGCCGCCGCGGTGTGGTCCTTCTGCGCCAGCTTCGCGTCAGCGCGCCGCTCGTGCAGCGCGGCCAGGTCCGCGGAGCCTCCACGGTGGGCGAGCAGCTCCTCCAGGCCCGCCTGCGCGGCCGGGTGTAGCGGATCTCTCTCGAGCGCCTGCTTGTAGAGGGCCGCCGCGCCGTCGGTGTCCTTCTGGACGAACGACGCCAGCCGCGCCGCGCCGATGAACGCATCGATGGCGCCGCGCGGGTCCTTGCTGAGTCGGGCCTCCGTCTCCAGCGCGGCCCGGGCCTCGGCCGCGTCTCCGCGCCGCATCGCCACGCGCCGCGTGCCCTGCAGCGCCGGGAGGCACTGCGGATGCAGCTCCAGCGCCTGCTTGTAGAGGGCCGCCGCGCGCTCCAGGTCGCCGAAGCGGATCTCCGCCAGCTCCGCCGTGCGCAGGAGCATCTCCAGCGCCTCTTCCGCGTCGCGCGCGTGCGCCAGTCGCAGCGTGTAGAGCCGGGCCAGGCCCGACACGTCACCGGCGAGCTTGAGCGAGCGCTCCAGCGCGAAGGCCAGCCGCGCGTCGCCAGGGTCCGCCTCGAAGGCGCGCTTGTACGCCTCCAGCGTGCCCTCGGCGGGGCCCTTGTCCAGGTCCACCGCGGCGGACAGCCGCAGCGCGGTGGCCAGGCGTGGATCATTCACGCGCTCGGCGATGCGCTGACGCAGCTCCGCGCGGCGCGGCCGGTCCGACGCGCGAATGCGCTCCAGCAGGGTGAGGGCGGTGAGGTTGCCCGCGTCCAGGCCGAGCACCGCTTCGCAGCACAGCGCCGCGCGCGAGGGCTCCTGGAAGCGGTCCAGGTACAGTCGCGCCAGCTTCAGGTATGCCGTCACCTTGGCCGTGGGCGTGCCGCCCACCTGCGTCTCGCGGTCCAGGATGGACACCAGCTCCTTCACGTTGTCCTGCGCGAGGAACAGGCGCTCCAGGGCGCGCAGGGTGGCGGCGTGGCCCGGCGTCAGGCGCAGCACTTCCTGGTACGTCTCGATGGCCAGCTCCGGCCGCTTGAGGGCGTCCTCCCAGATGGCGGCGGCCTGGAAGAGCGCGTTGGCGCGCTCCAGCGGGTCCGTGCGGTTGGCGGCCTCCTCGCGCAGCATCTCCACCAGGTTCTCCCACGCGCCCTGCGCCCGGTAGATGCGGGCCAGCGCGCGCAGCGCCGGGAAGTAGCTGGGCGCCAGCATCAGCGCCTCCTGGTACGACGCAATGGCCTCGTTCTCCTGCGACAGCCGCTGCTCGTACAGCTCGCCAATCTTGTAGATGAGCGCCGCGGCCTGGTCGGTGGAGGGCGAGCTCTCCGACTCCGCCCGGTACATGTCCACCAGCTTCGCCCAGCGGCCATCCTGCGCGTACAGCCGGCCCAGCGCCTTGAGCGCGGGCAGGTACGACGGGGACAGCGCCAGCACGCGCTCGTAGGCGGAGATGGCGCCCGGGCGGTCCTTCAGGTTCTCGTCGAGGATCTCCGCGTTGCGGTGCAGGAGCGACAGCACCTGCTTGGTGTCGCCCGCGAGCGACGCCTCCAGGTCATGCGTCTCCAGCAGCTCCCGGTAGCGGCCCGCGCGCTCGTACAGCCGCGCCAGGTTGCGGATGGTGGGCAGGTGGTCCGACGCCAGGTCGAGGATGCGCTTCATGCACTCGATGGCGTGGTCCAGGTCTCCCAGCCGGTCCTCGTACACGCCCGCCATCTTGTTGAGCGTGGTGATGAGCTGATCCCTGTCCGACGTCTGGAGCAGGTCCTGCTCGAACATCGCCACCAGCTCCGCGAAGCGACCCTGGCGCTCATAGAGGCGGGTGAGCGCCTTCTGCGCGGGAAGGTAGCCGGGCTGCAACTGGAGGCAGGAGTTGTAGCGGGAGATGGCGTCTTCCTGCCGGCCCAGCCGCTCCTCGAGGATCTCCGCGGCCTTGTACATGCGCGCGGCCTTCTGCTTGGCGTCCTCGGCGGCGGCGACCTCCGCGTCGAAGACGGCGACCAGCCCCTCCCAGTTCTGCATCCGGTAGTTCAGCTTGCCCAGACCCGCGAGCGCCGCCGCGTGGCCGGGGATGCGCGCGACGATGGCCTGATACCGCGCCGCCGCGTCCACCTCGCGCTTGAGGACCTCCTCGTACAGCGCGGCCAGTCGCAGGTTGGTGGCCACCAGCTCGCTCTCGTCGTTGAGCGAACCCACGCGCGCCAGCAGCACGTCCGCCAGCTCCTCGTAACGGCCCTGCGTCTCGTAGATGCCGGCCAGCTCGCTGAGCACCAGCGGCTCATTGGGTGCGGCGTGGCGTGCGTCCAGCAGCGCCGCCAGGGCCTCTTCCTTCTGTCCCAGGCGCTCATGCACCTTGGCGATCTGCAGATAGGCGGGCGCGGCCTGTGAGCCCAGCGCGGTGGCCTCGGCGGTCAGCGCCGCGAGCAGCTCCTCGGTGCGTCCCTCTCGCTCGGCCACATGCTTGAGCGCGGCGAGCAGCAGCGGATCCGAGCGGTCCAGCGCGAAGGCCTCGCGCAGCAGAGCGGCGGCGGGCTCGCGCTGCTTGAGGCGCTCGTCGAGCAGCAGGCCCGCGGAGGTCAGGTAGTGCGCGCGCAGCGACGGCTGCTGCATGGTGGCGGCGAGCAACCGGTAGACTTCCACCAGCGCGGCGGCGTCGTTGCGCGCGGCGTAGACGGACTCGAGCTGCGTGAGCACCACGACGTCTGTGGGCCGCCGCTCCAGGCACTGGCGCAGGCAGGCGCTGGCCTCGTCGTCGCGGGACAGCCGCTCCTGGAGGACGATGCCCTTCTCGAACAGGAGCGCGGCCTGGTGGCGCGCGTCCTCGGTGGCGGCCAGCTCCGCGTCGAGCAGTTGGATGACCATCTGCCAGTTGCCCACGTCCGCGAAGAGTCGCCGCGCGGCGCGGATGTTGACCAGGTACCGGGGCGCCAGCTTGTACGCGTTCTGGAAGGCGACCGCCGCGTTGCGGGGGTTCTTGAGCGGCTCCTCCCAGAGCAGGCCCACCTCATGGAAGAGCTGGGCGGCCGCGGGACCATCCGTGGTGCTCAGCGTCCGTGCCTCGCGCTCCAGCGAGGCGATGCGCTCGCGGGCCTCGTCTTCCGCACTGGGCGCGGGCGTCGCCTGGGGCGCGGCCTGCACGGACTGCGTCAGCACTTCGGTGGCGCTGGGGCCGGACTTCGCGGGCGCCCCTGAAGGCGGAGGAGGGGCGACCGTGACGGGGGGTCGCGGGATGTCGTTGCGCTCGCTCATGGAAGGCCGGCTCCGGGGGCCAGTTCTGAGAGGAGGAGAATGGCCGGAAGCGGTCGTAACACGCGCTTGGCCGGTCCCTCAACTTCCCGTCTTTCCTGGCGATTTGGGTGTCCGGATACCCGGGGAGCAGGCAGGCCCCCGCTCTGGACTCCTGGTGGGCGCCTCGCTTGCGCCCACCGTCTCTCCTCCGCTTCAGGCCCGTGAAGCTCAGAGCCCTTCGCGCAGGTTTTCCTCGGCGATGTGGATCAGCCGGGTCACATGCTTGTGAAGCCAGAGCCCGAAGGGCTGGATTCGACCCGCCGGGGTCTTCCTGGGGAGGTCCTGGATGCCCTCGTCGAAGGAAATGACGGCGTGCTCGCCCGTGGGTGACGTCGTGCGCTGGTCGAAGGCGAAGGACCGGCCGACGTGCCACCCGCCGTGGAACACGAAGAGGTTCTCCAGGTCCTTGTTCTCGGTGGCCTCGACGAGCCCGTCGATGTCGTACACGTCGTCGGCGATCTCCAGGCAGCTCCAACCGCCGCCCGTGACGTTGCCGCAGGGAAACGTGGGCAGGCCGCGGTCCATGGCGTTGTCCACGATCCACGTGACAGTGCCGTACACGCGCTGGAAGTAGTCCCAGCTCGACTCCTTCTTCAGGGGCTTGAGCGCCTTCGCTCCCTCCCAGCTCCCGATGCGGTGCTTGTACTGGCGCTTGAAGATGGACAGCTGCTGGTCGAGGGAGTCCATGCGCTCGGGCTCCTTCTTCACGTCGAGGTGCTCCGCGACGAAGTGCGCCTTGGGGTAGCGGTCGTGGAGGTCCTTCAGCATCGCGATGGCCGTGTCGACGGCCTCGTAGGCGTTCTTGGGCTTCGTGAACGACGGGCCCTTGGGCGCGGAGGCCTTCTTCGGCGCGCCCTTGGGTGCCTTCGGTTCCGGATTGGGATGCGAGGCATCCCGGAGATCGATGGTCCGCAGGACGAAGCCAGCCTTCTCCTTGGCTCGGATGCGCTTCTCCGCCCGCTCGATGGCCGCCTCGTGGCTCTCGGTGGCGGTCTCCTTGTCGTAGCCGTCCATGATGACAGGCCCATCGACCTTCATGGCCCAGAACGTGGAGTCGCCCTTGATGTATTCGCGAATCACCACGCGCTTCTTCGTCGCGTTCCACGGGTTGGCATCGCGGAAGCCGAGCGCGCGATAGCGGGCCACCAGGGCTTCGCCCGTGGTCGCGTCGAGGAGCGAGACGTTGAAGGCGCCGTTGATGGTGCCGCGTCGGACCACGGCCTGGGCTCCTCGTACTTCCACGTCGACGAAGAGCAACGACATGGGCTTGAAGAGCGTGAATCGCGCCTTCACGGGTGTGGTGACCTTCAACGCCTCGGGCTGATTCTTGGAGAGGGTTCCGTCGCTCCAGACCCGCAGCTCACCACCCGCCGAGTAGAGCCAGACCTCGCCCTTCAGTTCGAGCTGGGGGTCGGAGTACCAGATGGCCTCGCCATTGTTGAGCTTCTGCAGGTGCTTCCAGTTGGGCATGGGCGATTTTTCGCACGGGACGCGGGAGGGGTAAACGGGTGAGTCGACTCGCGAAGGGGGCGCTCAAGTCCCCGTCGACTTCGGGAGGACCGCTTCTTCGAGTCTTCGCATGAAGTCGTTCAGGTGCCGGGCCATCACGGTGACCTGGGGCGGCTCAATCATCGTCTGGTGATTGCCGGGGACGCCGATGAGTTCCAGTCCGCCTTTGACGAGTTCCTGCCACGGTCGCTCGGGGTGTCGAGGGTGTGGCGGGACGTACTCCTGGGCGCGCAGGTAGATGGCGGTGCCCTCGGTGGGCGACGGCGCGTAGCTGAACAGCGCGCGCATGTGGGCCTTCCAGACGGAGAGGAAGACCTGGAGGTCCACGAGGGAGAACGAGTCGGGCACCACGGCGCCGTCGCGGGCGCGTCGCAGCACCTCGAGCATCTGGGCCTGCGGGTCCAGTCCGCGCAGGAGGGTGATGAGCGCCTCCGACGAGTCACCGAACGTGGCGGCGAGCAGCTCCGCGTCGTCCTCGAAGCGCTTGGGGAGCTGACCTGGCCCTGGCGTGTCGAGGAACACGAGCAGCGAGGGTGGGACTCCCAGACGCCGCAGGGTCTGCGCCATCTCGTAGACGATGGTGCCGCCCATCGACAGGCCCACGAGGTAGTACGGCGGGCGCGGACGCAGTTGGAGCAGGGCGTTCAGGTGGACGGAGGCGAGCTGCTCGATGGTCTGCAGTGGCTCGCATTCGCCATTCACTCCCGGGGCCTGGAAGCCGTAGACGGAGCGCTCCGGACCGAGCGCGCGCACGAGGTCCTGGTAGCAGAAGACGGTTCCGCCAATCGGGTGCATGCACAGGAGTGGCGGGAGGTCGTCGCGTCCGCGTTGGAGCAAGACGATACCGTCGGGAAGGGCGGGCGCGGTGTCGAGTTCACCGGGCGTCAGCTTGTCTTGAACCCAGGAGGCGAGCGCCGCCACAGTGGGACTCTGGAAGAGGACCTGGAGCGGGACCTTGAAGCCGAAGCGCTCGGACAGCTTCGCGACGAGCTGTGCGGCGAGCAGCGAGTGTCCACCCAGGTCGAAGAAGCTCGCCGTCACGCTGATGGACTCGCGGCCGAGGACCTGCGCCCACAGTGCGGCGATGTCCTCTTCCAGGGGAGTGCGCGGCGCCACGCGTGCATTCGAGTCATCCCCGGCAGCGGAGGGTCGGGGAAGCGCCCGGTGATCGACCTTGCCGTTCGCCGTGAGCGGGAGTGCGGGGAGCACCACGAAGTCGGAGGGGACCATGTGCGAAGGCAGGGTCCCCTGCAGGAAGGTGCGAAGAACCGTGGACGACAGCTCCAACTCCGTCGCGACGTAGCCGACGAGGCGCCTGTCTCCCGGCGTGTCTTCGCGCACAAGGACGATGGCATCGCGCACGTCGGGGTGTGAGCGGAGCGCGGACTCGACTTCGCCAAGCTCGATGCGGAAGCCGCGCAGCTTCACCTGGTTGTCGCGGCGACCGATGAAGTCGAGAGCGCCGTCGTGGCGAAGGCGGACGAGGTCACCGGTGCGGTAGAGGCGAGCGCCGGGAGCCGAGCTGAAGGGATGGGGAATGAAGCGCTCGGCGGTGAGGTCGGGCCTGTCCCAGTAGCCCCAGGCAAGGCCATCGCCACCGACGAAGAGTTCCCCGGTGACACCCATGGGCACGGGCTGAAAATGCACGTCGAGCACATAGGCGGTGCTGTTGGCGATGGGCCTGCCGATGGGAACGGAGAGCTCGTGGTGGAGGAGGACGGGGTGCCAGGAGCTGAAGGTGGTGTTCTCGGTAGGGCCGTAGACGTGGAGGAGACGCTGAGGAGGCCCGAGAGAGAGGACGCGGTTGACGCAGGAGGTGTCCGCGTTCTCGCCGCCGAAGAGGAGGAAGCGGAGACGGGAGAAGGCGGAGGGCTCGGAGCGCGAGACGAGGTTGAAGAGAGCGGTGGTGAGGAAGAGAGCGGAGATGCGCTCATCGAGGAGACGGCGGGAGAGGATGGAGGGGTCGATGACGTCATCCTTGTCGAGGATGACGAGGGAGGAGCCGTTGAGGAGGGCGCCCCAGATTTCGAAGGTAGAGGCGTCGAAGGCGACAGTGGCGGCCTGGGCGACGCGGTCATCATGTCCGAGCTGGACGTAGTCGGAGTCGAGGACGAGTCGAAGGACGGCGCGGTGGGGAATGCAGACACCCTTGGGGCGACCCGTCGAGCCCGAGGTGTAGGTGACGTAAGCGAGATCGTCGGGCCCCATGTCGTGAGTGAGCCGAGGAAGCTCGTCATCGGAGACAGGTGGCAGGGCATCGATGCACAGCGGCTCGATGTCACCGTGGGGAACGCGCACGGACAGCGAGGTCTGCGTGACGATGCGCTGGACCTGTGAGTCGCGAGCCATGAAGTCGAGGCGCTCGGAAGGGTAGTCAGGGTCGAGCGGGACGTAGGCGCCGCCTGCCTTGAGTATGGCGAGCAGCGTGACGATCAACTCGGGAGAGCGGGGCAGGCA
The DNA here is from genome assembly GCF_013336725.1 of Myxococcus sp. CA040A. Lineage (NCBI taxonomy): Bacteria > Pseudomonadati > Myxococcota > Myxococcia > Myxococcales > Myxococcaceae > Myxococcus > Myxococcus sp. CA040A. The sequence goes on from NZ_JABUMR010000014.1 coordinate 107,176, forward strand.
GACCCCGACCTGGGGACGTGCTCTGTCGACCCCCTGCGCACGGAGGATGCGCGCGAGTCGAGTGGAGCGCATGTCGAGTTCGCCATACGAGAGCGAGTCGGAGCCGTGCTGCACGGCGATGGCGTCGGGACGCAGCGCGGCCTGGGTGGCGAATCGCTCGACGATGGACGAATGGGCCGGATACGGCCGGCCGGTGTCGTTCCATTCGACGAGCCACTGGCGACGCTCGTCGGTTGAGAGCAGCTCCAGGGAGTGGATGGAGGCGTGCGGAGTCCGGACGACCTGCTCCATCAAGCCGCGGAGATGGCCCGCCATGCGCGAGATGGTCGCGGGCGTGAAGAGCGCGGTGGCGAACTCGAAGACACCGTTGAGTCCGTGAGGCGTCTCTTCCAGCGACAGGGTGAGGTCGAACTTCGACGTGCGCGGGTGCAACTCCAGTGTATCGACCACGAGCCCAGGGAGCTGAAGCTGTCCAGCCGGAGCATTCTGGAGAGCGAACATGACCTGAACGAGAGGGCCATGGCTCAAGGAGCGCTGGACGTGGAGTTCCTCGACGAGCTTCTCGAAGGGAAGCTCCTGGTGGGAGTAAGCACCGAGGCAGGAGTCGCGAGTCCGGAGGAGGACGTCGATGAAGGAGGGGTTGCCGGAGAGGCGGGCAGGGAGAGGGAGTGTGTTGACGAAGAAGCCGATGAGGGATTCGAGCTGAGGGCGGGTGCGATTGGCGATGGGAGAGCCGACGAGGAAGTCGAGCTGGCCGGAGTAGCGGGAGAGGAGGAGTTGGAAGGAGGAGAGCAGTGCCATGAAGAGGGTGGCACCGTGGAGACGAGAGAGGGAGTCGAGGGAGTCGCGAAGGTGGAGGGGAAGGGAGAAGCGGTGAGTGGAGCCCTCGAAGGATTGGAGAGAGGGACGAGGAAAGTCAGAGGGAAGAGAGAGGACGTGAGGGACGCCGTCGAGGAGGCGAGTCCAGAAGGAGAGCTGAGAGGAGAGGGTGTCGCCGGAGAGCCAGTGACGCTGCCAGGAGGAGAAGTCGGCGTACTGGATGGAGAGCGGGGGCAGAGGTGAGGCCACACCCTGGAGGCGAGCGAGGTACTCGGCGGAGAGCTCCTGGTAGAGGACGCCGAAGGACCAGCCGTCGGAGATGATGTGGTGGAGGTTGAGCAGCAGCAGATGCCGCTGAGGCGCGAGGAGGAAGAGGCGCGCACGGAAGAGAGGACCGAGGGCGAGGTTGAAGGAAGCCTCGGCATCGAGTTGGAGCAGGCGAAAGGCTTCGTCGTCGGGGTTGGGAGAGGCCGAGAGGTCGATGATCCCCCAGTCGAAGTCGGGAGCGTCGGAGATGCGTTGGGAAGGCGCGCCGTCGCCCGGGAAGCGAGTGCGGAGGGACTCGTGACGAAGGACGAGCGCGCGGAGGCTGTCGTGGAGCGCGGCGACGTCGAGAGCACCCTCCAGACGCAGCGCGAAGGGCATGTTGTAGACGGCCTGCTGCTCATGGAACTGGTTGAGGAACCAGAGGCGCTCCTGCGCGAACGAGAGCGGCAGCGGTGCATCCCTGCTCACCGTCGAAATGAGCGAGGTGTTCTGAACCGTCTGCGCTGATTGGAGGCGCAGCTCCACGGCCTGTGCGAAGGACTCGATGGTCGGTGCTTCGAAGAGCATCCGCACGGCCAGCGGAACACCAAGACGTTCCTGGCTCCGCGAGATGATCTGCGTGGCGAGCAAGGAATGCCCACCGAGATCGAAGAAGTTCGCGGTGACGCTGACCTTGTCGAGCTGAAGCACCGCTGCCCAGATGACTGCGAGCTGCGACTCCAGCTCCGTGCGTGGAGCGACGAACGTCTCACCGTCGAGGCGATTCGCCTCGGGCGCGGGGAGTGCGCGGTGGTCGATCTTCCCGTTGGGCGTGAGGGGCAGCGCGGCGAGGACGATGACCGTCGAGGGAACCATGTGGCTGGGAAGTTGTTTCCCCAGGTGCTCGCGCAACACGGAGCCGGCGAGCTCCGTCGCGACGTAGGCGACCAGTCGCTTGTCACCTGGCGCGTCCTCCCTCACGAGTACGACGGCGTCGCGCACGTCGGGGTGAGCCCGGATGGCGGACTCGACTTCACCCAGTTCGATGCGGAAGCCACGCAGCTTCACCTGGTTGTCGCGGCGGCCGATGAAGTCGAGAGCACCGTCAGTGCGAAGGCGGACGAGGTCACCGGTGCGGTAGAGGCGAGCGCCGGGAGCCGCGCTGAAGGGATGGGGAATGAAGCGCTCGGCGGTGAGGTCGGGCTTGTTCCAGTAGCCCCAGGCGAGGCCATCGCCACCGACGAAGAGTTCCCCAGTGACGCCCATGGGCACGGGCTGCAAATGCACGTCGAGCACATAGGCGGTGCTGTTGGCGATGGGCCTGCCGATGGGGACGGAGAGTTCCTGGTGGCAGAGGGTGGGGTGCCACGTGCTGGCGGTGGTGTTTTCGGTGGGGCCGTAGCCGTTGACCAGTCGCTGAGGAGGCCCGGAGGAGAGGACGCGGTTGATGGAGGAGGGGTCCGCGTTCTCACCGCCGATGAGGACGAAGCGGAGGCGAGAGAAGGCGGAAGGCTCGGAGCGGGAAACGAGGTTGAAGAGAGAAGTGGTGAGGACGAGGGCGGAGATGCGCTCGTCGCGGAGACGACGGGCGAGGACAGCCGGGTCGATGACGTCATCCTTGTCGAGGATGACGAGGGCGGCGCCATTGAGGAGGGCGCCCCAGATTTCGAAGGTAGAGGCGTCGAAGGCGACGGTGGCGGCCTGGGCGACGCGGTCGTCGGGCCCGAGTTGAACGTCATTGGAGTTGAGGACGAGACGGAGGACGCCTCGGTGGGGGATGCAGACACCCTTGGGTCGGCCCGTCGAACCCGAGGTGTAGAGGATGTGCGCCAGGTCATCTGGACCGAGGTCGCACTCCAACGGCGCCTTGCTGCTCGCACTCAGCGCTTCGCGAAGCAGGTCAAGGCTCAGGAGTCGCCAATCACCCGAAGGCACGCTCTCTCTGCGCGACTCGTGAGTGACGACGGCGACGACTTGTGCGTCGCGAGCCATGAAGTCGAGACGCTCAGAGGGGAAATCCGGGTCGAGCGGGACGTAGGCTCCGCCCGCCTTGAGGATGGCGAGCAGCGTGACAATCAGCTCGGGAGAGCGGGGCAGGCAGACTCCGACCTGAGGTCGCGCCCTGCCAATTCCGTGAGCACGAAGGATGCGAGCGAGCTGGTTCGAGCGAGCATCCAGCTCGTCGTACGAGAGCGAGTCGGAGCCGTACTGCACGGCGATGGCGTCGGGACGCAGCACGGCCTGGGTGGCGAAGCATTCGACGATGGACGAGTGGGCCGGATACGGCCGGCCGGTGTCGTTCCATTCGACGAGCCACTGGCGACGCTCGTCGGCGGAGAGCAGGTCCAGTGAGTGGATGGAGACGTGCGGAGTCCGGACGACCTGCTCCATCAGCCTGCGAAGGTGGTCCGCCATGCGCGCGACGGTGGCTGGCGCGAAGAGCGCGGTGGCGAACTCGAAAACGCCGTGAAGGCCATCCGAGGACTCCTCCAAGGAGAGCGTGAGGTCGAACTTGGACGTTCGGGGATGGAGTTCGACGTGTTCGACGCTGAGCCCCGGGAAGGACGGCGGTGCACCGGGTGCGTTCTGGAGAGCGAACATGACCTGGACGAGAGGGCCATGGCTCAGGGAGCGCTGGACGCGGAGCTCCTCGACGAGCTTCTCGAAGGGAAGCTCCTGGTGGGAGTAGGCACCGAGGCAGGAGTCGCGAGTCCGGAGGAGGACGTCGAGGAAGGAAGGGTTGCCGGAGAGGCGAGCGGGGAGAGGGAGGGTGTTGACGAAGAAGCCGATGAGGGATTCGAGCTGAGGGCGGGTGCGGTTGGCGATGGGAGAGCCGACGAGGAAGTCGAGCTGGCTGGAGTAGCGGGAGAGGAGGAGCTGGAAGGAGGAGAGCAGTGCCATGAAGAGGGTGGCACCGTGGAGACGAGAGAGGGAGTCGAGGGAGTCGCGAAGGTGGAGGGGAAGAGAGAAACGGTGAGTGGAGCCCTCGAAGGATTGGAGAGAAGGACGAGGAAAGTCAGAGGGAAGAGAGAGGACGTGAGGGACGCCGTCGAGGAGGCGAGTCCAGAAGGAGAGCTGAGAGGAGAGGGTGTCGCCGGAGAGCCAGTGACGCTGCCAGGAGGAGAAGTCGGCGTACTGGATGGAGAGCGGGGGCAGAGGTGAGGCCACACCCTGGAGGCGAGCGAGGTACTCGGCGGAGAGCTCCTGGTAGAGGACGCCGAAGGACCAGCCGTCGGAGATGATGTGGTGGAGGTTGAGCAGCAGCAGATGCCGCTGAGGCGCGAGGAGGAAGAGGCGCGCACGGAAGAGAGGACCGAGGGCGAGGTTGAAGGGAGCCTCGGCATCGAACTGGAGCAGGCGAAAGGCTTCGTCGTCGGGGTTGGGAGACGACGAGAGGTCGACGAGTCCCCAGTCGAAGTCGGGAGCGTCGGAGATGTGCTGAAAGGGAGCTCCCTCGCCGGGGAAGTGAGTGCGGAGAGCCTCGTGACGAAGGACGAGCGCGCGGAGGCTGTCGTGGAGCGCGGCGACGTCGAGAGCGCCCTCCAGACGCAGCGCGAAGGGCATGTTGTAGACGGCCTGCTGCTCATGGAGCTGGCTGAGAAACCAGAGACGCTCCTGCGCGAAGGAGAGCGATAGCGGCGCATCTCTGCTCACCGTCGGGACGAGGGCCACGTCTGTCGGAGCAGAAACGGCGTTTCGGCGCTGCTCGACGACGCGAGCAAGGGCCTCGATGGAGGGTGCCTCGAATAGCGCGCGAACGGGAATCAGCGTGCCCAGGTGCTCCTGGATGCGAGAGATGACCTGGGTGGCGAGCAAGGAGTGCCCGCCCAGGTCGAAGAAGTTCGCGGTGACGCTGACGCTGTCGAGCTGAAGCACAGCGCCCCAGATGGCCGCGAGCCGCGACTCCAGCTCCGTGCGTGGAGCGACGAACGAGTCCGTCTCCAACGCTCCGAACTCAGGCGCCGGCAATGCGCGGCGATCCACCTTGCCATTGGGTGTGAGTGGAAGCGCGTCGAGGGCGACGACCGCCGAGGGCACCATGTAGCTGGGAAGCTGTTGTCCCAGGTGCTCACGCAACAGTGTCCCGGCGCTTCGCGTCACGACGTATGCGACCAATCGTTTGTCACCCGGCGAGTCCTCTCGCACGAGCACGACGGCGTCGCGTACGTCGGGATGGGCACGCAGCGCGGCCTCGACTTCACCCAGTTCGATGCGGAAGCCGCGCAGCTTCACCTGGTTGTCGCGGCGGCCGATGAAGTCCAGCTCTCCGTCCTGACGGAAGCGAACGAGGTCGCCCGTGCGATAGAGGCGCGCACCCGGAGTCGTGCTGAAGGGATGGGGAATGAAGCGCTCGGCGGTGAGGTCGGGTCTGTCCCAATAGCCCCAGGCGAGGCCGTCGCCTCCGACGAACAGCTCACCCGCGACACCCTGAGGAACAGGTTGCAGATTCGCATCGAGCACATAGGCGGTGCTGTTGGAGACAGGCCTTCCAATGGGGACCGACAGCTCGGTGGAGGGCTGGGCCTGATACCAGGTGCTGTACGTGGTGTTCTCGGTGGGGCCGTAGCCGTTCACCAATGCGACCGGTGCTCCGTGCGTGAGCACGCGTTGAACAGTCGTTGCGTCGGCGGCCTCTCCTCCGAAGATGACCCAGCGCAACCCCGCGAACGCATCAGGGTGCGTGCGCGCGGTGTGGTGGAAGATGGCGGTCGCGACGACCAGCGCGGAGATGCGCTCCTCCCGCAGTCGGCGCGCGAAGACGTCGGGCTGGATGACGTCTTCCTTGTCGAAGATGACGAGCGCGGCGCCGTTGAGCAGCGCACCCCAGATCTCCAAGGTGGAGAGGTCGAACGTCACCGTGGTCACCTGGGCGACCCGGTCGTCTGGCCCCAGGCGGACCTGGTCCGCGTCGAGCGCCATGCGAACCACACCCCGGTGTGGAATGCAGACACCCTTGGGGCGCCCCGTGGACCCGGAGGTGTAGATGATGTGCGCCAGGTCATCGGCGGTGCTGTCATCCACCCACGGGTTTGACGCCGAACCCTCCAGCGCATCCCCGAGCCGATCCAGGTTCACCACGTGCCATGGTCCCTCGGGAAGCCGCGTGCTCAGCGCATCGTGAGAGATGATGGCCGCGAGTCGGGCGTCATGGGCCATGAAGGCCAGTCGCTCGGTGGGGTGCTCGGGGTCGAGCGGAACGTACGCTCCGCCGGCCTTGAGGCTCGCGAGGAACGCGACGATGAGCTCCGGGGACCGAGGCAGGCACACGCCCACCTGCGGATGCCGTCGGTTGACGCCCTGGGCTCGCAGCACCCGGGCCAGCGCATTGGCGCGCGCATCGAGCTGGGCATAGGTGAGCGCGCGCTCTCCATGTCGAACCGCCACGGCTTCGGGCCGCAGCGCCACCTGTGCATTGAAGAGGCGCACGAGAGACGACTCGGACGGGTAGGCGCGCGCCGTGTGGTTCCAGTCGATGAGCCACTGGCGTTGCTCGTCGTCGGAGAGGAGCGGCACTTGTCCGCAAGGACGCTCGGGTTCCCGGACGAACGCCTCGACGAGTCGCACGAAGTGCTCCGCCATCCGTTCGATGGTGCGCGGAGCGAACAGCGCGGTGGAGTACTCGATGGAGCCCCGGAGTCCCTCGGGGGATTCCTCCAGCGCGAGGAACAGCTCGAACCGCGACGTCCGTGTTCCCAGCTCCAGCGGAGCGACCTGGAGCCCTGGAAGCTGAAGCTGTCCCCCGGGAGCGTTCTGGAGCGCGAACAGGACCTGGACCAACGGACTGCGTCCGGGCTCGCGCTGGACGTGGAGTTCCTCGACGAGCTTCTCGAAGGGAAGCTCCTGGTGGGAGTAGGCACCGAGGCAGGAGTCGCGAGTGCGAAGGAGGACGTCGAGGAAGGAAGGGTTGCCGGAGAGGCGAGCGGGGAGAGGGAGGGTGTTGACGAAGAAGCCGATGAGGGATTCGAGCTGAGGACGGGTGCGGTTGGCGATGGGAGAGCCGACGAGGAAGTCGAGCTGGCCGGAGTAGCGGGAGAGAAGGAGCTGGAAGGAGGAGAGCAGTGCCATGAAGAGGGTGGCACCGTGGAGACGAGAGAGGGAATCGAGGGAGTCGCGAAGGAGGAGGGGAAGAGAGAAGCGGTGAGTGGAGCCCGCGAAGGATTGAAGAGAGGGACGAGGAAAGTCAGAGGGAAGAGAGAGGACGTGAGGGACGCCGTCGAGGAGGCGAGTCCAGAAGGAGAGCTGAGAGGAGAGGGTGTCGCCGGAGAGCCAGTGACGCTGCCAGGAGGAGAAGTCGGCGTACTGGATGGAGAGAGGGGCGAGGGAGGAGGCCACGCCCTGAAGGCGAGCGAGGTACTCGGCGGAGAGCTCCTGGTAGAGGACGCCGAAGGACCAGCCGTCGGAGATGATGTGGTGGAGGTTGAGCAGCAACAGATGCTCATGTTCGTGAGCAGCGGTCGTCACCAGCAGCGCTCGAAAGAGCGGACCACGTGCGAGGTCGAACGGTCGTTCCGCCGCGGCATGCAGCAGGGCGTGGGCCTGTTCGACTGAACTCACGGCGCTCCGCTCCAGCCGCACGGACACGGACTCCGCCACGAGTTGCACGGGAGCGCCTTCGCCCGGGAAGGTCGTGCGCAGGGACTCGTGATGGTCAACCAGTGCCTGGAGGCTTTGCTCCAGGGCCGTGACGTCGAGAGGCCCCTCCAACCTGAACGCCATGGGCAGCGAGTACACGGCCGTGTCCGGCATCCACTGGTCGAGGAACCACAGGCGCTGCTGCGCGAACGATGGGCTCAGGCGCGCCTCGCCCTGGGCGGGTCGGATGAGGTCCTCGGAGAACGCGCTCGTGGTCTCCTCGAGATTGGCGCACAGCTCGCGAAGGACGGGCCTATCGAAGAGCGCACGCAGCGGAAGGTGGAACCGTGTCTCCTCGCGCATCCGGGTGATGACCTGCGTGGCGAGCAGCGAGTGGCCCCCCAGGTCGAAGAAGTTCGCGGTGGCGCTCACGGCGTCCATGCCCAACACCTCCGCCCAGATGCGCGCGACGGCGGTCTCCAGGGCCGACTCCGGCGCGATGAAGTCCTCGGAGTGCGCCTGGGGTGTGGGCAGCAACGCGCGGTCCACCTTGCCGTTGGGCGTGAGTGGCAGTGCGTCCAGCACCACGATGGCGGCGGGCACCATGTAACCGGGGAGCAGGCGTTGCACGTGCTCGCGCAGCTCGACGGAGGACGCTCGCGCGACGACGTACGCGACCAGCCTCCGGTCTCCCGGCGAGTCCTCTCGCACGAGCGCGAGTGCCTCCAGCACGGAGGAATGCTGGCGCAGCGCACTCTCCACTTCCCCCAGCTCGATTCGGAAGCCACGCAGCTTCACCTGGTGATCGCGACGGCCGATGAACTCCATGACTCCATCGACGCGCTGCCGCACCAGATCTCCGGTGCGGTACATCCGCCCACCGGGCGTATCGCTCCGGGGGTCGGGCAGGAAGCGCTCTCCCGTCAGGTCCGCGCGCTCCCAGTATCCCCACGCGAGGCCCAGACCCCCCGTGTACAGCTCACCCACGGTTCCGACGGGAACGGGCCGCAGCGCCTCGTCCAGTACATACATCCGCGTCCCGGAGACGGCGCGGCCAATGGCGACGGCCGTGGTGTCATCTGTCTCCAGTCCTCCGCGCATCGGGTGGAAGCTGGTGAAGGTCGTGTTCTCGGTGGGCCCGTAGAAGTTGACCAGCCGGGTGTGCGGAAGCTGCTCCAGCGCCTTGCTCGCATGGGGCACGGAGAGGACCTCGCCTCCCGTGAGCAGCTCGCGCACGCGGCCCATTCCAGGAAGGCCCAACTCGACGAGTTGATGGAAGAGGCCCGTCGTCACCCAGACCACTGTCACTCCCTGCGCCTCCAGGAAGGGACCCAGCTCGTCCAGCCCCGCGGCGCCCTGGGTGAACACGGCGAGCCGCGCGCCATTGAGGAGCGCTCCCCAGATTTCAAAGGTCGACGCATCGAAGGCCACGGGCGCGAGCTGCAGCAGCACGTCGTCGGGGCCCACGTCCACGTAGTTGGCGCCCAGCACCAGCCGCAACACGCCCCGGTGGGGAACACAGACGCCCTTGGGTTTGCCCGTGGAGCCCGATGTGAAGACCACGTAGGCGAGGTCGTCCGGGCAGACCTCCCGCTCGGGCGGATGCGCGGGAAGCGCGTCCAGCTCCGCCTCCAGCGCGTCCAGGCACAGCGTGGGTACACCGCCCGACGGCAGGCGGGAGCGCAGGCCCGTCTGCGTGACGATGGCGTGGACCCCCGCGTCCTCCGCCATCAACCGCAGTCGCTCGGACGGGTAGTCGGGATCGAGCGGAACGTAGGCGCCGCCCGCCTTGACGATGGCGAGGAGGGTGACCAGCAGCTCCGCCGAGCGCGGGAGACAGACGCCCACCTGGGGATGCTCTCGACAGATGCCCTGGGCGCGCAGGCGCCACGCGAGCTGGTTCGCCCGCGCGTCGAGTCCCGCATACGTCAGGCTCACGCTGTCGCTGCTGACCGCGACAGCGTGAGGACGCAGCGCCACCTGGGCTTCGAAGGCGTCCGCGATGTTGGAGGGAAGAGAAGCCGGAGAGGGAGCCGACAAGGAGAGGGCGTCGAGCATGTCAACGCGTCGCCCTCACAGGATGAGAAAGCGACGGCTGCCGCGGGGGGCACGGCAGCCGATGAGACGGGGCGGAACGCGTGAGTCATATCTAGGAGGCTTGCCGAGACATGCGCAAGATTGGCTGGTCCTCCCCGCCCTGATGAGGCGGATCCCGTTGAGTTGTGTTTCAGTTTATTACGGGTGACTCGTCGGGTCCGCCGGGTTCGTGCCAGCGGAGCGCTCGTCGCCATCGCGGAAGCCGTCGAGGTCCCGGTCGATGCCGATGCGCGTTCCCGAGCCCGGAGGCACGCACGTGTACGTCAGCACGCCGTTGCTCGCCGTGGTGGCGGCGCGAAGGTTCGCATCCGACACTCCTGGCAGACCCTGTCGGTCGACGATGAACTGACCTCCTCCCACGTAGAGGAAGCCCGCATCGTGCGGGCCCACCCGGCCCTTGGCGACCAGGTCGCACTCGCCCGCGTTCGCTCGCGCCACCAGCAGGTTGATGCGCGGCCCCACCACGGCGGCCTGGGCTGCCGTCAGCGTCACCTGCTGGCCGACGATGGGCGCCAGGTTCGTGTCGAACACGAAGATGAACTGCTCCATGTTCTTCTTCGCCGCGACGCCCTCCGGCGTGTTCGGGATGCCCACCGAGTTGAAGATGGGGTGGAAGTCGAAGCCGCTGTTGAACGTGAAGAGGGTGGGAACGGTGCCGTCGCTGTTGAAGCCGAAGCCGCGCACCTGGTCTCCCATGAAGGGGTCCACGGGCAGATTGCCCGTGGCGAAGGGCGCGCCGAACATTCCGACCTTCTGGTACGCGTTGCGCAGGTGCGGCACCTTGGGAAACTGCGGCACCACATCGAACGACGACCGACCGTCCGTGCCAAAGAAGCCCTTGAAGACACCTTCGCCAGGGTTCGCGTTGGGGTCGAGCGTGTGGCACGAGCCGCAGGGCCCGTGGAAGAACGTCGTCGTGTTCAGGAAGAAGTCCCGGCCCGCCTGCTGCGTGGACGTGAGGGAGTTGTCCAGCTTGCGGATGGGGTTGGGCGGATAGACGACCTGGAGCGCGAAGTCGGTGAACTTCTGGAGCTGCTGCGGCGTGAGCTGGGCGTTGCGGCCCAACAGGTCCATGAAGGCCGGGTTGAACTGCTTGAAGGCCTCCGACTCATTGAAGGAGCCGTTGTTGGGCTGGGCGTTCGCCGCGCTGTCTCCGCCGTTGCGGTCTCCTCGCCAGTGCATGGGGCCGTGGTTGGCCATGCCTCGGAGGCTCTGCGTCGTCATCGGGCCCTTCAGCGGGTGGAAGGCCGTGCTCTGACCGAACGTCGGATCGCTGCCGAACTCGGGCATGATGGGGACGACGGGGCTGGGGTTGTTCTTCACCGCGCCGTCCGGGTTGCCCAGGTCCCAGGCCAGGCTGTCGAAGTCGCCGAAGATGTGGCAGCTGGCGCACGAGGAGTCGCCGTGGCTGGAGCTGTTCCGGGCGTCGTAGAGGAACGGACGGCCCTCCACCACACTCGAGGGCTCCGGGTTGTACATGGGCAGGTGGGCGATCTCCTGGCGAGTCGTCGTGTTGATGACGGAGATGGCGTTGTCGAAGCGGGTGAGCACGTAGAGCCGCCGCCGCGCCTCGTCCAGCACCAGCCCCGTGGGGCCGCCGCCGGTGAGCTGAATCTGGTTCGCGGCGTTCGGCACGAAGGTGTCCGCCTCCAGCGCCGCGGTGGAGTAGATGCCCAGCTTCGAGGAGCCGAAGGCCGTGACGAACAGCGTGGCGCCGTCGGAGGTCACCGCCATGCCCAGCGGCTGCGCGAGGCTCTTCTCGCTCTCCGGATTGGGCGTGGGCGCGCAGCAGGTGCCGTAGTTGATGTGCTTGTTGAGGTGGCGCGGCGTGACGCTGGTGGGGCCGAGCACGGTGATGCGGCTCTCGTGGATGTGGCCGCGCAGCGTGGTGTTGGCGAAGGTGCCGGGCCCCTCGAAGCGCAGGTCATTCCGGGCCTCGGTGTTGCTGACGTACACCTTCCCGTTGGCGGGGTTGACCACCATGTTGAACAGGATGGTGCCCACGCCGGCGTAGACGCTCCCGCTGCCGGTGAGCGGCGCGGGCGGGTTGGAGGTGGCGTCGATGGCGAAGACGTCCTTGTCCGGCAGGGACAGGCGCACCTGCGGCGTCCACGAGCGGTTCACCACGTCCACCCAGTCCTGCCCGTTGTACTTGACGATGACGGAGACCTCCGGGGCGGGGACACCCGCGAAGTTGGTGTTGGGGCTCGGAACGCCGCCCGCGGCCTCTCCACCGTTGGGAATGGCCGCCTCATGCAGCACCGTGGTGCGATTGCCGGAGTGGAAGGCCGCCGCGTACACCCGCGAGCCGTCGGGCGTCGTCGCCAGGGCCCGGGGCGTGTCGGCGAACAGCGACAGGATGGTGAGCGGCGTGCCGCCCAGCGAGCTGCCCAGGTGGTCCGAGTCGAAGACCCAGACGTCGGCCCGGCCCACGCCCGGCGTGGTGAGCTGGGGGTCGAACGGCGCGTTCTGTCCGCGATGCGCCGCGGTGATGAACGCGCGCCGCCGGCCCGGGCCCGCGAAGACCAGGTCGCGAGGCTCGTCACCCACGAGCAGCGTGCGCGTCACGATGCCGCTGTTTCCCTCACCGTCCACGCGGACGATGCTGACGCTGTCAGACAGGTGGTTGACGACCCAGACCTCGTCGTTCGTCCTCGCGGCGACGGCCACGGGCTCCAGGCCCACCGGCACCGAGCCCCGGTGGCTGAGGCCACTGTTGCCGACGCGGAAGATCTCCAGGCGGTTGTCCGGCGTGTTGACGGCGAACAGCAGCCTGCCGTCAGGGGAGAGGGCCAGGGGCCGCACCTGTCCGCTTTCGAAGAGCGTGAAGGGCGCCGCCACGGCTTCTCGGCTTGAAAAGACTCCCGCCAGCAGCAACGTCAAGACAACGCTTCTCAGCGAACCAGCTCGAACGGCAGTGCACCGGGGTTTCACATCATCCTCCAGGGGAGAGGGACTCTTCCCTCCCTCCGTCGAGGGAGTGACGGTTGGAAGGGAATGCGGAATCTTCCGTGGATACGGTGTGAGCCGTAAATACTGGCATTCGCTTTCGTGGAAATGCCCGTGACGGTGACGCAGTCTCATGGGTCTGGAGTGTCCGGACCTACCCATGGCATGTCCGGACGGAGCGAATTTTTACAGGAGTGTGAGCCGATGGCCTGGAAGATGCCCGAGGAACCCTATGTCGACGCGGAGCCTGGCTCCGCGCTGGAGACCGTCATCGTTCCGCGCACGCGGGACCTGGGGGATGGCTTCGAGGTGCGCCGGGCGCTGCCGTCGTCGCGGCGGCGGATGGTGGGCCCGTTCATCTTCCTGGACCAGATGGGGCCCTCGGTGCTCCAGGCGGGCAAGGGGCTCGACGTGCGGCCCCATCCGCACATTGGCCTGGCCACGGTGACGTATCTGTTCGACGGCGAGGTCCTGCACCGGGACTCGCTGGGCGTGGTGCAGACCATCCGGCCCGGCGCGGTGAACTGGATGGTGGCGGGACGCGGCATCGTCCACTCGGAGCGCACGCCGCCGGAGGCGCGCGTGAAGGCGAACCGGCTGTTCGGCATCCAGTTCTGGGTGGCGCTGCCCGGCAAGGACGAGGAGGACGCGCCGTCCTTCGTACACACGCCGGTGGAGGCGCTTCCGGTCATCCAGGACCACGGCCTGGAGCTGAGGCTCATCGCAGGCGAGCTGTTCGGCGAGCGTTCTCCGGCGAAGACGCAGTCAGAGCTGTTCTACGCGGACGTGACGCTCGACGTGGGCACCCGGCTTCCCGTGCCTTCAGTGCATGAGGAGCGGGGCCTGTTCATCGCGGAGGGGCAGGTGGAGGTCGGCGGCGAGAGCTTCGGTCCCGGTCAGCTCCTGGTGCTGCGTCCGGGCGCGGACGTCGTCGCCCGGGGCGGCGGGGCCACGCGCTCGCGCTTGTTGCTCTTTGGCGGCGAGCCCATGGATGGGCCGCGTCACATCTGGTGGAACTTCGTCTCCAGCTCGAAGGAGCGCATCGAGCAGGCCAAGGAAGACTGGCTCGCGGGGCGCATCGGCCAGGTCCCGGGTGAGACGGAATTCATTCCGCTCCCGGAGCCCGAGCCAAACGTCCCCCGTTATCCCTGACACGCCCGCACGGTTGATTGAGACGTCCCCGCAGGAGGTCCTTCTGCGGGGAGTGTCTGTGTGCCCCGAGGTGGCTCAATCCTTGTGCAAACATTCTCTGTTTCAGTATCCGCCGCTTGGACTGACGGGAAGCCGACGGGCAGGGGAGGGTAGGGTTTTCATGGATTGAGTTGTGAGGCTCGCGGTGCAAATCCTTTCACGGTGACCTTGGGTATCTGGAGATGCCCGAGCGAGTCCCTTGTGCGGGGAGGAATCGCCGTGAGCCATCCCATCATGAAGTCGCGAGAAGTGTCCGTCTCCGTCGGAGATTATCTGCTGGCCCGCTTGCAGGAGCTGGGCATCCACCATGTCTTCGGCGTCCCGGGAGACTTCAACCTGGGCGTGCTCGAGCAGTTGCTCAAGCATCCGGGGCTGCGGTGGGTCGGGTGCTGCAACGAACTCAATGCCGCCTACGCCGCGGACGGGTATGCCCGCATGCGAGGGGTCGCCGCGCTGCTGACGGCCTACGGCGTGGGGGAGCTGAGCACCATCAACGGCATCGCCGGCGCGTATGCCGAGCGAGTGCCCGTGGTGGCCATCACCGGAGCCCCTCCGCTGTCCCATCTCCAGAAGCGCTCCGTGATCCACCACAGCCTGGGGGATGGAGACTTCGGCAACACGCTGGCGAGCGTGGCGCCCTTCACCGTGGCGCATGCGGTGCTGACACAGGCGAATGCACCCCAGGAGATCGACCGGGTGCTGCGCACGTGTCTTCGGGAGCGGCGGCCCGTGTATCTCCAGCTCCCCTCCGACGTGACCTTCCAGCACGTCCCAGCTCCCGAGGCGCCGCTGGTGCAGGAGGCTCCACGGAGCGACCCCGACAGTCTTCGGCTGCTCCTCGAAAAGCTGGTGCCAAGGTTGAGGGGGGCCCGGCGGTGCGCGCTGCTGGTGGACAGCGATATCCAGCGCTTCGGCCTCGCGCCGAAGGTGCTCGCGATGGCGGAGGCCGGCCGACTTCCTATCGCGTTGCTCAGCTCAGCGCGGGGCCTGGTCGACGAGGAGCATCCGGCGTTCCTCGGCTTCTATGGCGGGCGCCTGTCCGATGCATACGTGCGGGACTGGGTGGACGGCGCGGACTGCGTGGTGGGCCTGGGCACGCGCTTCACGGACCTCAACACGCACTCCTTCTCTCATCGCCTGGAGTCCGCCCGGCTGGTGGATCTCCAGCTCTTCAGCGCCGCGCTGGGGCAGGGGACGCAGGGTGTGCCACCGTCCCTGTACAGCGGATTGGTGTTGAGCGAGGTGCTGGAGGCGTTGACGGAGTCGCTGGGCGCTCGGGGGGCCCAGGACTTTGTTCCCCGCTCGGCCCGGCTGCGAGCCACGGCGGCAGCCCGGGCGCCAGTGCCCATCCCCAAGACCGGGACGCCGCTGACCCACGCGCAGCTCTGGCCCGCGCTCGCGGGGTTGCTGGAGCCGGAGGATGTCCTCGTCGTCGAGGCGGGCAGCCCCATGGTGGGCTTTTCATCCACGCAGCTTCCCCGAGGCGTGAGCTGGGTGGCCCAGCCGCTGTGGTGCTCCATCGGCTACACGCTGCCGGCGTTGCTGGGCACCAGCCTGGCGGCGGCCCCGGAACGGCGCCACCTGCTCTTCATCGGCGACGGCTCCTTCATCATGACGGCCCAGGAGCTCTCCACGTTGCTGCATTTGAAGCTCAAGCCCCTCGTCTTCCTCATCAACAACGCGGGCTACACCATCGAGCGCCTCATCGTCGGTCCGGAGTCCGTCTACAATGACATCCCGAAGTGGAACTACCCGGCCGTCTGTGATGCGCTGGGGGCTCCAGGTCAGTCCTTGACCTTGCTCATCGAGAAGCCGGAGCAGGTGGCGCCCGTATTGGCCGAAGCGGTGCGTGCCCAGCGCGACGGACGGCTGGTGTTCGTGGAGGTTCGGGTGGCCCCGCTGGACGCCCCCGCGGGCATGGCCCAGATGGGGGCCTCCGTCTATTCCTTGTCATACCGGGACGACAGCGGACTGCCTCGCTTCTGAGCCCCTGGCGCATTCCCTTGCGGGGCGGCGGGATGGGGAATCACTCCACGTGTGTTAGTCTGGGAAGGCCGTACAACCCATAGGCTGTCCCTGGAGGCACGAATGCAGGCTGGAAAGTACGTCAGCGGTGCGTTGCTTGCGGTGGGATTGATGCTGGCTGGTTGTGGTGGCCCCACGGTGGAAGACACCGAGGCACCAGACCTCACTTCGCGTGAGGCCCTGGTTCCCGATTGTACGGGCTCCACGGCGGGGACCATCTACTACTCCAACGCGGCGCACACGGCGATGGTGGGATACATGGGCTGCGGTTGTGGTCGCTGGACGCGATGGGGACAGACGTCGAGCTACTCCTCCGCCACGGATCTGTGCCCCAAGGAGTACCCGCCCGAGGTCTGAGTGAGCAGACGTCGTCGTGAATAGAAAACGGCCCGCCCCGGAATGTCTCCAGGGCGGGCCGTCGCATTTCCGCTTCCTGAGCAGTCGAGAGTGATTGGCAAAGCCCGTTAACTATTGGGGCGGCGTTTATCAACATTCTCCTAGTACTGCCTGGTCGATTGTATCCAGCCGGCGAGCATGACTTACTCCAGGGACCATCAAATCTTCGTCGGCTGGATTCCGAGGGTTGAGCCATGCTTCTTGCTCAGCACGATGAGGATCCGCCCCAGCGGTCCCTCTTCTGTCCAGAACCTTGAGATGACACATTATTCAGATGTCTGCATTGTTGGTGCCGGAATCGGAGGGCTGACCTGCGCCACCGGATTGGCGACTTCCCCCCTGAGCAACCGTCTGCGCGTCAGAGTGTTTGATTTGAATGCCCGCGTGGGAGGCCGCATCCAGTCAAGAAAGCTGGACGGTGGGGAAATCACCGAACTGGGCGCCGCTCGCTACTCGCCGCAGCTGCATCCACGCTTCCAGGCGCTCATGCACTGTTTCCAACATCAACATGAGACCTACCCATTCACTCAGGCCATATTTCAAGACGACATGCAGGGGACGCTGAGGACGACCTTGCTCGGCCTGCTCCCCATGCTGGATGAACACCCCCAGGCCTCATTCCTGGAATTCGTCAGCCACTACCTGGGGGAAGGGGAGGCCAGGAGGATCATCACGGCCATGGGGTATGACGCCCTCCTTCTGCCGATGGTCTCCGCGTCCATGGCATACAGCATCATCAAGAAGCACCCGGAAACGCAATGCCTGGTGGATGACGCAAGCAACCAATGGCGCTATGCCCCGGAAGGCTACGGCCAGTTGCTGGCGCGCCTTCAGTGTCAGGCACAGGAGGGCCGGGTCGAGTTTCGGATGGAACACCGGCTGCTCTCCGTTTCGCGCTCTGGAGATGGATACGGCCTCGCCTTCAGTCATCAGGACAACATACAAATACATCGGGCGCGGCACGTCATATTGGCCATCCCACCCTCCGCCATGACACCGCTCAATCTCGGCTTTCCCACCCACTGGAGTCCCTACCAATATGGCTCCCTGCCATTGTTCAAGGGGTTTCTGACCTTCAATAGCGCCTGGTGGCGAGACTGTCAGATGACAGACAAGGTCCTGGTGGTTAACAACCCCTTGAGGAAGATCTACTTCAAGGGCGAAAAATACGTACAATTCTACACCGACGGCGAAAATGCGACGTATTGGCAGGACAGCCTGGAGCAAGGCGAGGACGTCTATTTGAAGAGGGTGCGCGCCTGCCTGGAACAGGTTCTCCCCCTCGGTGGAAAGCCCCTACCTCCCATCAAGGACCATTTTCACAAGCATTGGCCACATGGAGTGGAGTTCTGTCTGGAATCCAAGGCGGATCAGCCCACCGCCCTGGTTCATCGCGATGGTGTCATCGCCTGCTCGGATGCCTACACGCCGCATGGCGGCTGGATGGAAGGTGGACTGCTCAGCGCGCATCAAGCAGTTCGGCTCTTGCTGGAACAGCTCACCAGCGCTTCAGAGAACCGGTATCAACAAAGCCCTCGCAGCACCGCTTGTCGAGCGCCATGAGTATTCTCTATTTTCCTCGGCTGTTCTTTCGAGGCTTTGCTCGCGCCAATGTTCCAACCGCGAATCGAAACACGCATGGCCAGATCGACATCGCCACCAATACCGTCCTCATGGAAGGTGCTCCGTTTGATCTTCGCCGGCCGCCCT
This sequence comes from Myxococcus sp. CA040A, assembly GCF_013336725.1. NCBI lineage: Bacteria > Pseudomonadati > Myxococcota > Myxococcia > Myxococcales > Myxococcaceae > Myxococcus > Myxococcus sp. CA040A. The sequence goes on from NZ_JABUMR010000014.1 coordinate 125,182, forward strand.
CCGAATTCCATGAGCACCTGAAACAACTGGCTCCCAGGTATGACGCGGAGGGGAGGGCGGACTCCGGAGGAATCTTCAGCGAGGCAGCCGGCTACAATTTCGGCGGCAACAATCACTTCTCCTGGGAAAACGTCAGGATCACGGGCGTGCAGTTGCGGGAAGGGGACCTCGACACCAGCGACAGTCTGGTGGGGGCCCAACTGGCGCTCTGGGGAAACTACAACGAATACCTTCGCACGACGTTCAACCGCGCCCGATGGGTGGACAACAACCCCAGCCGGGCCGACACCACCTTGATATACGCCGGACAGGTGACGCTGAGCGACAGGCACGCCACGCCTCACACCCCGGCTTTGCTCACGGCGACCATTCCGCGGGCTCATTCCGTTCGTTGGGTGGGGACAGGGCATATCGTCGAGCGCAACGACCACTTCCTCGCCGAAGAGTTCACCCGCTCGCGGCTGTTTCAATTCTCCGTTTCAAAAAACGACTCCCAGTTTCTACCCACGTCGCAAGCCTCCCCATCCCCCGGCCTGGAGGCCGTTCTGCAAGCGCTGGAGGGCGACGAGGTACAGGGACTGACGGTCCAGTACGCCTTGTTCAACATGTCGACGCCGCGGGGAGCGGATTCACCTGTCTTTTATGACCTGATTGGCACCGTGGGCCTGTGGTGCCGGCATGAGCTGGAAACCTATCCGGCGGGGCGTCTGCTGTTGCCACGCCAGCCCGGCCTGGGACCGGTCGTGGTGAGGGTTCAGTCGGACCGGGTGTCTCTCAACATGCCGACCGCCATCCCTTTCACGACTCGAAGCGCCCAACCTGTCTCGGACCAACATCCCACCCATGGCCTGGGCGGAAAATTGCCGCTGGGAGATCTTGCACTCCTCAATCAGTCCGGCGCACTGGTTGCCAGAATCCCTGAAAAACTCTACCTCGATTATTGGCGCCATCATGGCGTGCTGGATGTGCCGTTGTTGAACTCCGCCACGGATTCACTTCTCCTGACAAGCGAACACGCCCAGTGGAGAGAAGCCGATTGGGTGGTGCAGTCCGACAGCAACCACCTGTTTCTGGAGGCGCCCAACAAGCGGAAGGACCAGGCCTTCCCGGAGACCATCACCGTGCAAAGCCGCCTCCGTGGCGAACTGGCATCGCACTCGGCGCTCGCGGTGCAGGCTGAAGACTCCGGCATGCTGACCGCGCACCTGACTTCGTCGGCCATGGGGGCTGGCTATGCGCAAGTCACCCTCACGGGCCAACGCCCTGGCGCGACTCGCGTTGCGCTGCGCGCCGGAGAAGACAGCCAGTCCATTGGCGTCAGGGTATTGCCCGACGACTGGCACCTGGATGAGGTCCCCGCCGAGCAGGTGGACTATGCATTCTTGTATCAGCACGTCATGAGCTATTACGAGCTGGTATACCCCTTCATGTCGAACAAGGTGTTCAGCCTGGCGGACCGCTGTAAATGCGAAACGTATTCCCGGCTGATGTGGCAGATGTGCGATCCGCTCAACCGGGACAAAAGCTACTACATGCCGAGCACCAGGGAACTCTCCCTGCCCAAGTCCAAGCTGTTCCTGAAATACCTGACGCACCTCGAAGCGGCCTCCAGGACCTCCCTTCCTGAGCCTCCTGGTCCGCAGCCGATCAGCAGTAGGGCCCACCTGGTCAAGGAGTTGAAGAGAGCGATCGACCTGGAGCTGTCCCTGCTGTTTCAGTATCTGTATTCCGCCTACTCCATTCCCAACTACGAACAAGGGCTCAAGCAGGTTCAGGCGGGCCGTTGGCAGATGGCGGAGCTGGAGCTGGCCTGCGGCACCGAGGACAGGCGCCGCAACAGTGGTGTGCGCGGTACGTTGCTGGAAATCGCGCATGAAGAGATGATTCACTATCTGGTGGTGAACAATGTGCTGATGGCCTTGGGCGAACCCTTCCATGCGGGCACCCCCATGGTGGGAGCGCAGGCGCGGCTCCATTTTGGTCTGGATACCGAGTTCTCCTTCGAGCCCTTCTCGGAGCATGTGCTCGCCCGGTTCGTTCGTTTTGAATGGCCTGGACATATCCCCGTGCCAGGAAAGTCCATCGCGGATTTCTACAGCTCGATTCGCCAGGGGATTCGTGAGCTGCCTGACCTGTTCGATACCCGCCCCGGCAAACGCGGCGGGGAACATCATCTCTTCTTGAATGAACTGACGAACAAGCTGTTCCCGGGGTATCAGCTGGAGGTCTTTGATCGGGACAGCGCGATCTTCTCCATCGACTATGTCACCGAGCAGGGAGAGGGTGTCGCGGTCGACGCCCCATCCTTCGAGTCCTCGCATTTCCAAAGACTGCGCCGCATGGCCGCCCGATTCAGCGCCCAGAAGAAGCCGTTTGAGCCCGCCGTACCGGCATTGAGGAATCCGGCCCTGGAGCCACGTGACGATTGTGTCCAGGTGGTGAACGAGGATGCCAGGTCGCTGATGGGCCTGTATCAAGGGTGTCATGAGTTGATGGTGCTACTGATGGCCCATCATTTCGCGCAAAAACCGCTGGGCAGTTTGCGCCGCTCCCGCTTGATGAATGCCTCCATCGACATCATGACGGGTCTGCTGCGCCCTTTGTCGATCACCTTGATGAATACGCCGTCGGGTCTGCCCGGGCGCAATGCCGGACCGCCAGTGCCCGAGCCAGTCAAGGGCCAGGTCGGCGGCGATTACGCCTCAGGATGCCAGATGCTGGCTCAGAAATGCCTGACATTGGCGCAGGTGGCCCGCGGTATTGGCGTGGACCTTGTCGGCGTGGCACCGATAGAAATGTTGGAGTTCTTCAATCGTCAACTGACCGATCTGGCCCAGGGGAACATTCCAAGGGAGGCCTGAATGCACAAAGCCATCATTGTGGGCGGCGGACTGGCAGGCAGCCTGACCGCCATTTATCTGGCGCGGCGTGGGTACGACGTTCGTGTCGTCGAAAGGCGGAGAGACCCGCTGCAGAACACCTTCTCCGCCCTGGAGATGACCAGCTCGCGCGCCATCGGCGTCAGCATGAACGTCAGGGGCATCAAGGCGGTGCTGCGGGCCGGGATTGAGCCACAAGAGTTGAATCGGTGCGGCGAACCCATCGCCGGCATGGCCTTCTCCGTTGGCGGAAAGTACAGGATCCGCGAACTCACTCCGTCCGAGGGGATTTCCCCTCTGTCCCTGGATCGGTTGGCGTTTCAAAGGCTGTTGAACAAGCACGCCGCCCTTCTCGGTGTGAAGTATCACTTCGAATCAAGATGCCTGGGTGTCGACCTGGAGAAGAAGTCAGTCCTCGTCCAGGAAAACGACGGCGGGGTCCAGCGCCATCAAGGGGATTTGATCATCGGCGCGGATGGCGCACATTCCGCGGTACGCCAGTCCATGCAGAGCGGCCTGCGGCGCTTCGAATTCAAACAGACCTTCTTCCGCCACGGCTACAAGACGCTGGTCCTCACCAATGCCGCGGAACTGGGCTATCGGAAGGACCTGTTGTATTTTTTTGGCATGGACTCCAAGGGGACCTTCGCCGGCCGCGCGGCGACCATCCCCGGCGATAGCATCAGCTTCGCGATTTGTCTGCCATACACGGGCGCCCTGAGCCTGGCGACGCAAGATGGAGACACCCTGCGCGCCTTCTTCAACCACTATTTCGGGGGCCTGCCTCCGGCCCGCCGGCAAGAAATGCTGGAGCAGTTCATGACACTGCCCAGCAACGACCTCGTCAATGTTCGCTCCAGCACCTTTCACTATCGTGGGAATGCAGTGCTGATGGGCGATGCGGCGCATGCCACCGCGCCCTTCATGGGGCAAGGCATGAACATGGCCCTGGAAGATGCCTATGTCTTCTCCACCCTGCTGGACAAACACGCCCATGACCTTGAGGTCGTGCTCCCGGAGTTCACCCGCCAGCGGAAGGTGCAGGCGGATGCGATGCAGGACATGTCCATCGCGAACTACGAGATGCTGAGCAATCCTCGCTTCATCTTCTTCTTGCGGGCCCAGTATGCCCGCTACATGCATCAGAAATTTCCCAGCCTCTATCCGCCGGACATGGCGGAGAAGCTGTATTTCGATTCGGTCCCTTACGACGAGCTGCAGCGAATCCAACGGAAGCAGAATGTGTGGTACAAGCTTGGAAGGATGAACTAGCTCGGCCATGCAAGCACATCCCCCTCCGCCGCTCCTGCCAATGCAGTGGAGCAGCGCCTATGTCTCCTATTGGTCGCCCATGCTGCCTGGCGATCAGATGACTTCTGGCTACTGCTGGTTCAACTACGCTCGCGATGTCTGCCGGATTGACGGCCTGTTCAATCCCTGGCCCGAGAAGGAGAGGGGGGAGCATCTCTGGATGTCGGAGGTCGGCGATGTCGCGCGCGGCCAGGGCTTCAAGAGGAAGATGGTCTACTGGAAGAAGGTGACCCCCATCGGGGAACACCTTTGTGAGACCTTGTTGCCGGATGAAAGGTCATCGTTCCATGAGTTGTTCCTGCCTCGCGCCGTATTGATGGACGGGAACGCGCGTCATGCCGGATGTGACCCTGTGCTGGGCCAGTTGGCTGATGTCTGGACCATCGAAAGGCCGCACAAGGCGCCCCTGACGCTCTACCTCCAGGCTGGAACCAACCTGCTGCTCCGCATGGTTTCCGGCAACGACAAGCAGCACGTCTCGGTGCGTGATTTCCCGAACGTATTTGTCGGAGACATCCCCGAGAGTGTTTTCGCGATGCCGAGAACCCCGTTCCCACCCGGCATGGCCGGGGAGGTCCCGCGCGTCGTTGAAACTTGAAGGGGACTCGACTCGATGCGGCATCCCCTCTCATGCCTGGGGAGATTCTCTCAACCTGCCCAGTGTGCTAAACTGGAAAGGTCGTACAGACCATGGACTGTCCCTGGAGGCACGAATGCAGGCTGGAAGGTTCGTCAGCGGTGCGTTGCTTGCGGTGGGGTTGATGCTGGCTGGCTGCGGTGGTGCGGCGGTGGAAGACACCGAGGCCCAGGACCTCACCTCGCGCGAGGACGCGGTGCCCAACTGCAATGGCATTGCCTATGATCGGGAGTATTACTCCGACGCGTCGTACTCGACGCTGGTGGGCACGCGGAGCTGTGATTGTAGCAACTACGGCCAGTGGGGCCGGGTGACGGCGTTCGTCATCACCTATAACTACACCTGCGGCTGAGCACGCCCCGCGTGAATGAAGACGGCCCGCCCCGGAGTGTCTCCGGAAGCGGGCCGTCGTGCTTCAGCAATGCGTGGCTCAGGCGGTGGCGGAGCGCACGGCCGCGAGCAGCTCGCCGGAGTCGACCAGCTGGCTGACGGCCTCGATGTCCTTGTGCAGCTCCCTGTCCCGGTCCATGTGCGGCACCTTGGAGCGGATGACCTCGTAGGCGGCCAGCGCGCCCTTGCCCGGCTTCCCCGGCAGGCGGAAGTCCAGGGCCTGCGCGGCCACGAGCAGCTCGATGGCCAGACACGAGCGGGCGAATTCACCCACCTGCCGGCCCTTGAGCGCCGCCGTCATGCCCATGGACACATGGTCCTCGCGGCCCGCCGACGACGGAATCGAGTCCACCGACGCGGGGTGGCTGAGCACTCGCGACTCGGCCACCAGCGCCGCGCTCGTCACCTGGGCAATCATGAAGCCCGAGTTGAGCCCGGAGTTCTTCGCCAGGAACGCGGGCAGGCCCGACAGGGACGGGTTCACCAACTGCTCCACGCGCCGCTCGCTGATGGACGACAACTGGGTGAGCGCCATGGCCACCACGTCCATGGCCAGGGAGATGGGCTGGCCGTGGAAGTTGCCGCCGGAGACGATGCGCTCCGTCTCCGTGAAGACGAGCGGGTTGTCCGTGGCGCTGTTGACCTCCACCTCGAGGATGCGCCGGGCGAAGGACAGGCCCTCGCGCGCCGCGCCGTGCACCTGGGGCATGCAGCGCAGCGAGTAGGGGTCCTGCACCTTGCTGCAGTTGACGTGCGTCTCCACCAGCTCGCTGTGGACCAGGATGCGCCGCAGGTTCGCCGCACAGGCCTTCTGGCCCGGATGGGCTCGGATGTCGTGAATCTCCGGGATGAACGGCTTGTGGCTGCCGAGCAGGCCTTCCAGCGTCATCGCTCCGGCCACGTCGGCCAGCTCCGCGAGGGACTCGGCGCGAAGCTGGAGGAGGGTGCCCACGGCACACATGGCCTGGGTGCCATTCACCAGGGCCAGGCCCTCCTTGGCCTCGAGGATGACGGGCTGGAGGCCGGCCAGCTCCAGGGCCTTGCGCGCGGGCAGCCGCTGTCCCTGGTGGAAGGCCTCGCCCTCGCCGATGAAGACGAGCGCCAGGTGGGCCAGCGGCGCCAGGTCACCGGAGGCGCCCACGCTGCCGCGCTCGGGGACGACGGGGACGACGTCCCGGTTCAGCATGTCCAGCGCCAGGGCGAGCGTCTCCGAGCGGATGCCGGAGTACCCCTTGGCGAGCACGTTGCAGCGCAGGAGCAGCAGCGCGCGGGCCTCGTGGAGGGGCATGGGCGTGCCGACGCCGCAGGCGTGGGAGAGGATGAGGTTGCGCTGGAGGTCGCGCAGGTCCTTCTTGTCGATGCGGACCTCGGCCAGGGTGCCGAAGCCGGTGTTGATGCCGTAGGAAGGCGTGTCACCGGCGGCGACCCGGTCCACGAGCGCGCGGGCGGCGCGGACGCGGGCGGCGGCCTCGGGGGCCAGCTCCACTGTGACCTCGTTCCGGGCGACCTGGAGGATCTGCTCCAGCGTCAGGGTGTCTCCGTCGATGAGGATGCGGGGGCGCGACATTGGGGCTCCAAAGGGATGGCGGATTCAGGGTCTTCGGCAGCGGGGCTTTACACCCGGGAGCGGTGCTCGTATAGGTCCGCCGACTGAAGAGGGAGGTCACGGACTCCGTGGCGCTGATCGTCCAGAAGTATGGCGGTACCTCCGTGGGTGACACCGAGCGGATGAAGAATGTCGCTCGCCGCTGTCTGGCTGCCCAGGCGGCGGGTCATGACGTGGTGGTCGTCGTCTCCGCGATGTCGGGAGAGACCAACCGGCTGCTCAAGCTCGTGGCGCAGATCACCGACCGGCCAGACGAGCGGGAGCAGGACGTGGTGGTGGCCACCGGCGAGCAGGTCTCCATCGGACTGGTGGCGATGGCCATCCATGCGCAGGGGGGCAAGGCGACAAGCTTCCTGGGGCATCAGGTGCGCATCGTCACCGACAGCACCTTCTCCAAGGCGCGCATCAAGAGCATCGACGCGCAGCCCATCCGCGCGGCCCTGTCCAAGGGGCACATCGTGGTGGTCGCGGGCTTCCAGGGCGTGGACGAGGAGGGCAGCGTCACGACGTTGGGGCGCGGTGGCTCGGACACCACGGCGGTGGCGGTGGCGGCGGCGCTCAGCGCGGATGCCTGTGAAATCTACACGGACGTCGACGGCGTCTACACCACGGACCCGAACATGGTCCCCGCCGCGCGCAAGCTGGAGCGCATCGCCTACGAGGAGATGCTGGAGCTGGCGAGCGTGGGCGCGAAGGTGTTGCAGATCCGCTCCGTCGAATTCGCCATGAAGTACAAGGTGCCGCTCTGGGTGAAGTCGTCGTTCTCCCAGGACCCGGGCACACTCGTGTGTGAGGAGGACAAGTCCATGGAGGACGTGCTGGTCCGCGGCGTGGCGTATGACCGGAACGAGGCGAAGATCACCGTCTGTGGCGTGCCGGACGTGCCGGGCGTCGCCGCGAAGATCTTCGGACCGCTCGACGAGAAGCACATCGTGGTGGACCTCATCGTCCAGAACCCGTCGCGGGATGGGCGCACGGACCTGACCTTCACGGTGGGCAAGTCGGACTTCCTCAAGGCGCAGGAGGTGGTGCGCGAGGCGGTGAAGGAGATTCACGCCGCCGGCATCGAGACGGACGAGAACATCGCCAAGGTGTCCATCGTCGGCGTGGGCATGCGCAACCACTCGGGCGTGGCGGCGCGGATGTTCACGGCGCTGTCCTCCGAGGGCATCAACATCCAGATCATCTCCACCTCGGAGATCAAGGTGTCGTGCGTGGTCCACGCCAAGTACACGGAGCTGGCGGTGCGGGCGCTGCACACGGCGTTCGGGTTGGATCAGCCGCTGCCTCCCGAGGGTGTCGCCACCGTGTCGGAGACGGCCGCGCTCAAGGGCGAGAAGGTCTGAGCCGGTGGCAGGGCGCACCGCCGCGCTCGCCGTCGTCGCGCTGGGAGTGATCGGGCTGGGGGCGGTGGCTCGCTGGCGCTGGCCGGATTCCGAGCCAGCGCTGGATTGTGCTCCAGAGTCCGTGCGGCTTCGGGCTGATGGCGTGGCCACGTGTGGCGAGGGTGAGGTGCCGACGGGGGCCACGGCGTTGGCGCTGGGGCGGCGGTTGGACCTGAACGCCGCGACGGAGGAGGAGCTGGCGCTCTTGCCGGGCGTGGGGTCGTCGCTGGCGCGGGGGCTGGTGGAGGCCCGTGAGGCGGCGGGTGGCTTCAGGAGCTGGGACGCGGTGGACGAGGTTCCCGGGGTGGGTGCTGCCCGGTTGAAGACCCTCCAGGCGGCCACCCTGTTGGGGCCGACTCCGGATGCCGGGCCCGTGTGGTAAGCACGCGACGTGCAGATCGCCTGCCCTCAGTGCTCGATGCAGTATGTCCTTGATCCCCGCCTGCTGCCGCCGGGAGGGGCATCGGTCCAGTGCACGCGTTGTGGCCATGTGTTCATGGCCTCGCCGCAGGCGGAGGCTCCGCGTCCGCCACCGGTGGACCCCGCGGGGCCACGCACACCGAGCGGCTCGTGGGCCTCGGCCTCGAGTCCCGCCGCGTCGAGCATGCTGAGGACGCAGATCTTCGGCTCGGGCCAGAATCAGGGCGCGTCCGGTGCGGTTCCTCCTGTGGACGCGGGGGCCGCTGCACATGGCGCGGTGCCGAACACGACGCAGACGTTTGGCGCGGTGCCGCCGGTGCGCGCGGATTCGGGCCCGCATGGCGCCGTGCCGAACACGACGCAGACTTTTGGTGCGGTGCCGCCGGTGCGCGCGGGTGCGGGTTCCCAGGGGTCGGTGCCAAACACGACGCAGACGTTTGGAGCTGTGCCTCCGGTGAGTGCAGGGCCGCACGGCGCGGTGCCGAACACGACGCAGACGTTTGGAGCTGTGCCTCCGGTGAGTGCAGGGCCGCACGGCGCGGTGCCGAACACGACGCAGACGTTTGGCGCGGTGCCGTCGGTGCGCACGGATTCGGGGCCGCACGGCGCGGTGCCGAACACGACACAGACGTTTGGCGCGGTGCCTCCGGTGAGTTCGGGGCAGCACGGCGCAGTGCCGAACACGACGCAGACGTTCGGTGCAGCGCCTCCGGTGCGTTCGGATTCAGGCCCGCATGGCACAGTGCCGAACACGACGCAGACGTTCGGTGTAGTGCCTCCCGTGCGCTCGGATTCAGGCCCGCACGGGGCGGTGCCGAACACGACGCAGACGTTTGGAGCTGTGCCTCCGGTGAGTGCAGGGCCGCACGGGGCGGTGCCAAACACGACGCAGACGTTCGGCGCGGTGCCTCCGGTGCGCTCGGATCCGGGCCCCCACGGGGTGGTGCCGAACACGACGCAGACCTTCGGCGCGGTGCCTCCGGTGAGTGCGGGCCCGCACGGCGCGGTGCCCAATACGACGCAGACCTTCGGTGCGGCGCCTCCGGTGAGTTCGGGCCCGCACGGGGCGGTGCCGAACACGACGCAGACGTTCGGCGCGGTGCCTCCGGTGCGCGCGGATGCGGGCCCGCACGGCTCCGTGCCGAACACGACGCAGACCTTCGGCGCGGTGCCGGGCCCGGCGCACGCATCGAGTGGGGACCCCTCGGGCCAGGGCTCCTCCGCCGGGGGTGTGAGGCAGTCCACCCAGGTCTTCGGTCTCGCGGCCCAGGGAAGCTCCGTGCCGCCCTCGATTGCGCCGATGACGGGGGGCTCGACCGAGGCCCCTGCGTCCCTTGGACGGACCCTGACGTTCGGCGCGATGGCCGCTCAGTCCACACCCTCCGCCCCCGGCGAGGCACCGTCGCTCGCGGGTGAGGCCCAGACTCGCGCCTATGGGGATGCCCCTGGCGGCACCCAGAGCTACGGAGCCATCGGTTCCGAGTCGTCGCCCACGGGCCTGCTTTCGGCGCCGGTGGAGCGCAAGACGACGCTGTACGGCGCGGCCCTGGGGCCTGGGGCCCCGTCCGGGAGTGTGCGGTTGCCGCCCGAGGACATGTCGGGTGTCGGGACCTTTGGCGCGGGAGCCAGTCTCGGAGCCTCCGAGCCGAGAACCCCGTCCTCGCGCCGGGTCCCCGTGTCGCTTCCTCCCGAGTTGCTGGCGGCGGGCAGGGACGACTCGGAGTTCCCCGGGATGGCCCCGTCGAGTCGCTCCTCCCGGCTGTGGCTCGGGTTGCTGGTGGCGGCGGGAGTGCTCCTCGCGGGAGTGCTCGCCTATCCGGCCTGGAGGGATCGCAACGCGAACATGCCGGCGGACGCGGTGGCGGACAAGGACCGCGCGGCGGCGCTGCTTCGGAGGGATGACGCGACCTCCAGGGACCAGGCCATCAAGACCCTCCGGGGGCTGACGACCGTCCATCCCAAGTACACCGAGGCACGGGCCGAACTCGTCGGCGCGCTGTCCCTGCGTCTGGGTGAGCTCCAGTCACAGGCCGAGCGACTTCGAATGCGGAGCGAATACCTCCAGCGCGAAATCGAGATCCTCACCCGGACCCGTGAGTCGGTGGACTGGGAGAGCCGGGTCAACGTGCTGCGGGAATCGACGGCAGAAGTCGTTCAACTCAGCGGCCCGCTGCGGGTCGAGGTCGACACGCTTCGCAAGGAAGTAGACGTCCTCGCCTCGGAGCTGGAAGCCGCGCCGGAGGTGGAGCCCGCCCCGGCCCTGGCGGCTCGGGTGAAGGCGCTGGCCCTGCACGCCGGAGTGACGGCGGCTCCGGATGCCCTGGCCCTGGCGGAGCGCCTGCGCAACGTGGAGAGCGCCCCGAAAATCTGGAGTACCGTGGCCAAGGCCGAGTACGTGCTCAGCTCGGGTTCTCCTCCGGACTCCGTGGCCCAATCCGTGAGCGAGCTGGAGGCATTGCGCCAGGCCGACGGCACGCTCCTGCGCGCCCATGTCCTGGGTGCTCGCCTGGCCCTGCGTCAGAAGAAGCCGGAGGCGGCGCGTTCACTCCTGGACGAAGTGATTGCCCTCAATCCGAACCACGAGCTGGCGCGCAAGCTGCTCGAACAGTTGGATGCCACGGGCTTCCAGCCCTGAAACGACGTCCGTCGCGTCCCGAGGCAGGCTGGAGAAAGTCCAGTCCCTCCGTGGCGATGATCCTCGCCTTTCCCAGGTTCTTCGGGCGGAACGCGCGCCCGTACGCGGGGCATGCCTCTTGCTGGTCACCCGTGCGGAGTCGGGGACTGGGTCTTGGGAGGCATGGTCGATGGCGGAGGTCTTCTTCTGGTGTGCCGCGCTGCTGTTGGCGCACACGTACTTTCTCTACCCATTGAGCCTGTTCGTGCTGGATGGGGCGGCGCAGGTGGCGCAGAACATCCGGGCGATGCGGGGTGGGGCGCCGCGTCGGAGCCTGGCGGCCAGTCGGGGGCCGGCTCCGTCGGTGAGCCTCGTCGTGGCCGCGTACAACGAGGTGTCCTGCATCGAGCAGAAGCTGGAGAACAGCCTCGCGCTCGAGTATCCGGCGGAGCGCTTCGAGGTGGTGATTGGCTCGGACGGCTCGACGGATGGAACGAACGAGCGGGTCCTCCAGTGCCAGGATGAGCGGGTGCGGTTGTCGCCGGCGCCGCGCGCGGGCAAGACGACGGTGCTCAATCGCTGCATTCCAACGGCGAAGGGCGACATCGTGGTCCTCTCGGACGCGAACACGATGATTGAACCGGAGGCCATCCAGAAGCTCGTGCGCCACTTCGAGGACCCTGAAGTCGGGGCCGTCTGCGGCAAGCTGCGCCTCTACAATCCGACGAAGCAGGACTACGAGGAGAGCGCGTACTGGAGCTACGAGTCCCTCATCAAGATGTACGAGGGGCGCCGGGGCGCGGTGGTGGGGGCCAACGGAGGCCTGTACGCCATCCGTCGCACGCTGTTCACGGAGCTGCCGCCGTCCACCATCGTCGACGACTTCGTCATCCCGCTGCGCATCCTCGAGAAAGGCTACAAGGTCGCCTACGAGGAAGAGGCCGTCGCCCATGAGGAGACGACGGAGGACTACGGCAAGGAGTTCGGCCGTCGCGCGAGAATCGCCGCGGGCAACTTCCAGAGCCTCCGCATGGTGCCGGGCTTGCTCCTGCCCACCGCGGGCTTCCCCGCGTTCGCGTTCTGGTCGCACAAGCTCTTGCGCTGGTGCGCGCCCGCGCTGATGGGACTGGCGCTGATCGCCAACCTGTTCCTGCTCGACAGCGTGTTCTACCGCTTCACCCTCCTGGGGCAGGGCCTGTTCTATGCCCTGGCCTACCTCGGAAAGGTGGGGGTGCTGAAGCGCGGCGCGGCGAAGCGAGTCGCCTCGGTGGCCTACTATTTCGTCACCATGAACCTGGCCATCGTCGTGGGCTTCTGGCGCTTCCTGCGCAACTCGCAGCGCGCCGCGTGGGACCGCACCGCTCGCGCGTCCTGAGTCGCGAGCACGTCGTGCGTCCTGGCGCTCGGTCCCTCTGGGGGCCGGGCGCCTCGTCGTTCTACCGCAGCGAGGCGACGGGGACGGGGGCGGGCTTCTTCGTCGCGGGGCTGGGAGGCAGCACGCTGCCGAACGAGGCGAAGAGCTGGCCGGTGAGGACCGGGTCCTTGTTCGGACCCGCGTGGCGCAGCAGGTCGTTGAGCACCGCGCCCGTCTTGGGGTCCCTGGGCAGGTGAGGGCGGGCCAGGTTCATCCGGTAGCGCACGACGCCCCGGCGCACCCGGTGGATGACGGTGACGGTGCCCTGCGCATCCACGGAGTCGACGATGCCCACGTGCGTGAGGCCGTCGTTGCGGCGGCCGTCCCGGTTCTGGTCATACGTCTCGTTGAAGAAGACCAGGTCCCCCGCCGCGGGGCGACCTTCCGAGTACACGCGGCCATTCGCGCGGGCGTAGCGGTAGAGGGCGGTGACGCCGTTGTCGCCGGGCTTGAGCGTCCCTCGGAAGGACAGGCCCGCCTGGGCGTAGACGCCCTCGATGAGTCCCGTGCAGTCCGCCGGGTACTTGCGCCCGTCGAGCGTCACCTGGGGCTTGCCCACCAGCGAGCGGGCCGACGCGAGCACCGTCGCGCGCGCATCGGCCGAGGCGGGCCGCACGCGCGTGCTCGCCGGAACGGTGGCGGGCTTGCCCTTCGCGGGGCGGGCGGCGGTGGCGCGCGCGGGCGTGCGCTTGACGGGGGCGGCCTTCCGCTCGGCCGTCTGGGCCTTGGGGGCCACGGGGCTGGAGAGCGACTCGCGCGGAAAGGCGGGCGGAGACGCGGAGCGGTAGCGCACGGCGTAGGAGTCCAGCCACGGCTCCAGCCGGTTCGACGGGGTGGCGCAGCCCGTCGCCGTCATCGCGAGGATTCCCATCAGCGTGAGCCACCGCATGCGCGACCTCCCTGTAGCGTCCTGAGGCACCCATGGTCGCCCCGGTGGCTTGTGTCGTCAAAAAACCTACCCAGGCAACCGTCCGTGACGGCTCGGGTTTCCGGGGGCGCCCGGGTGCGGTATTGCTCCCAGGAGAATGGTCTCCCTCCGCCGAGCCCTCGCCATCCTCCTGCTGTCCGCTGGCTGTCTGCCGTCGCCGTATGACCGCGCCGCCAGGACCGACACCGTGGAGGGCTACCGCGCCTTCCTGCGTGAGAACCCGACCCACCCGGACGCGGACGCCGCCGAGTCGCGCTTGGAGGAGCTGGAGTTCGAGGACGCGAAGAAGCTCCACACGGTGCTCGCCTACAAGCGCTTCCTGGAGGTGTACCCGGACGCGCCGCACACGCGCACCGCGAAGACGCTGTTGGAAGGGCTGCGCTTCAACGCCGCGAAGGAGGCCGCCACGGTGGCCGCGTGGCGACAGTTCCTCCAGGAGCACCCGGAGGGCCTGCAGCGCGACGAGGCGAAGCGACTGATGGCGGAGGTGGAGACGCGGGAGTTGGCGACGACGCAGGACCCCCGGCGTCTGGCCGAGTACCTGCGCGAGCGCCCGGATGATCCGCGCCGCATGGAGGTGGAGTCGCGGCTGGACGGGCAGGCCTTCGAGCAGGCCAGGTCCGGGGGCGCGGCGAAGCTCTTCGCGTACCTCAAGGACTTCCCGGCGGGGACGCACCGCGAGGAGGCGCGCGGCCTCCTGCTGGAGCTGGAAGTGGAAGGGCTGCTCGTCTCGGGTCTGGTGGACGAGGCCGAGGCCCGGGTGAAGGCGCATCCCCTGGGGCCCAAGCTCACGGGTTTTCCGGCGAGGCTGGCTCGCGCTCGCGCGGAGAAGGCAGCGCTGGCCCAGCCGGAGCCGCTGGTGCAGGCGGCGTACGTGGGGCACTACCTGCGCGATTTGGAGGACCTGAAGCGCGCCATGGTGGCGCCGGATGCGTTGGACCGGTGGCAGGCGGCCGAGGAGATGGGGCAGCATGTGTCCGTGCGCGCGGTGGATCCGCTGCTGGATGCGCTGCGCTCCGCGCGCAATCCGCTCATCCGGCAGAACGCGCTGGAGTCGCTGCGCACGGTGCTGGCCTCGCTGCCGCGTCCGGTGGCCGACTACGAGGTGGCCTCGCGGCTGGACGCCCTGCGCGAGCGGGCCGGCAGCGCGGAGATGTACCTCACGGTGGCGGTGCTGCTGGACCTCTCCGGTCAGCTCGCCCAGGCCTCCACGGAGTACCAGCGCGCCTTCGATACGGGCGTGCCGGACCCCGTCGTCCTGCGCCGCTGGGTGGACATCCGCGAGGCGCGCAAGCAGCCGTTCTCCGCGGCGGTGGCCGCGCGGCAGCTCGCCGTGTGGGCGCTGGGCGTGGCGCGCGAGGAGACGGTGACGGCGGAGGGCCGCGTGCCCCTGGCCTCCGCGCGGCAGCTGTGCGCGGCGGCCGTCAACGCTCGCTTCGCGGCCGGGGCCATCTCCCGTGCCCGCGCGGCGTCCAGCGAGTTTCCCGAGGACCTGGCCGAGTTCGAGCGTCGGGCGGAGGAGGCGCGGCGGCTGGCCGAGGCGCGACTGGCGGACGCGGAGCTGCTCCTGCGTGAGCAGAGCCCGGGCGTGCGCACCTGCGCGGACCGGGGTGTCAGCGAGCGGCTGGAGGGTGGGGTGAAGGAGCGCACCGCGGCGCTGGCCACGGTGGGAACGAAGCTGCCGCAGGTGGGACGGTTGCTCCTGGAGCTGGCGCGGGAGAGAGACCCCTCGCCCCAGGTCCGCGAGGCGGCCTCCGCGCGGCTGACGGCGCTCAAGCCGGTGCCCTGAGCCGACTGATCCGTTCGTCCCCGGAGGGCGGGGCGGTTAGAGTTCGCCGCCCCATGGTCACCCTGCCCACCCCTCGGACCGTCGCTCCGACGAGCGCCTCGTCGCGCATCGACTACGCCGGCCTGCTCAACGAGGAGCAGCTGCGGGCGGTGGAGGCGGAGGCCGGGCCAGTGCTGGTCATCGCCGGCGCGGGCTCCGGCAAGACGCGCACGCTCACGTTCCGCGTGGCGCGTCTGCTGGAGCGTGGCGTCCAGCCCGAGAACCTCCTGCTGCTGACCTTCACCAACAAGGCCGCGCGTGAGATGACCCGGCGGGTGGCGGACCTGGCGGGCTCGTTCGCGGACGTGCGGCGCATCCTCGGAGGGACCTTCCACCACGCGGCGCACCTGCTCCTGCGCCAGCACGCGGGGATGCTGGGCTACTCGGACCGCTTCACCGTGCTGGACCGGGAGGACGCCCGGGACTTGATGGTCACCTGTCTGGCCGAGCGCAAGCTCAAGAGCGACAAGCGCTTCCCCCGACCGGAGCTGGTGTTGGACCTGGTGTCGTTGGCCACCAATCTCCAGCAGGCCGTCTCCGAGGTCCTCTTCGACCGGCGGCCCCAGTTTCTTCCCCTGGCCCCGGAAATCCTCGCGACGGCGGCGCGCTACCGGCAGCGCAAGGCGCAGCTGCACCTGATGGACTTCGATGACCTGCTGCTCAACCTGAAGCGGCTGCTCACCGAACACCCCACGGTGCGCGCCCAGCTCACCGAACGCTTCCACAGCGTCCTCGTGGACGAGTACCAGGACACCAACAAGCTGCAGGGAGAGCTGGTGGATCTGCTCGCCGGAGAGCGTCGTGACTTGACGGTGGTGGGGGACGACTGCCAATCCATCTACAGCTTCCGGGGCGCGGACTTCTCCAACATCATCGGCTTTCCCGAGCGCCATCCCGGCTGCGCCGTCTTCACGCTCACGCGCAACTACCGCTCGACCCCTGAGGTCCTCCAGCTCGCCAACGCGGCCATCTCCCGCAACGAGCGGCAGTTTCCCAAGACGCTCGTCGCGGAGCGTCCTTCGGGGGCCCGTCCCGTCGTCGTCCCCGCGCTCGACGCCGCCGACCAGGCCGCCTGGGTGGCCCGCCGCGTCCTGGAGCTGCGCGACGGGGGCCTGTCCCTGGAGGCGATGGCCGTCCTCTATCGCGCGCACAACCACTCGCTCGAACTCCAACTGGAGCTCACGCGCCTGGGCATCCCGTTCCGGGTCCGCTCGGGCGTGCGGTTCTTCGAGCAGCCCCACGTCAAGGACGTGCTGGCCCACCTGCGGCTGGTGAACAACCCCGGGGATGAGCTCGCCTTCAAGCGGGTGGTGCGCGCGGTGCCCGGGGTGGGGCCCACGACGGCGGAGCACCTGTGGACGTCCCTGCGCGCGCTGCCGGAGGGACTGTCCCTGGCGGAAGGCCTCGCGCGCGACGAGGTCCGGACCCATCTGTCGCGCAAGTCGCGCCCGGGCTTCGAGCGCTTCGCTCAGCTGATGGGTCGGCTCGGACGTCCGGAGGCCGCGGCTGACCCGGGTCTTCTCATCGAGGAGGTGCTGGCGGGAGGGTACGCGGAGGTCCTCGCGGCGGAGTCCTCACCCGAGGAAGGCCGGGAGGACGACCTGCGGCAGCTGGCCGAGTACGCGCGCCGGTTCGAGGACCTGCCCCGCTTCCTGTCGGAGCTCGCGCTCGTCGCGGAGTTCGCCGCGAAGGATGCCCTGGGGGCCGGGGCTCCCGGAGAGGTCCTGACACTCACCACCGTCCATCAGTCCAAGGGGCTGGAGTGGCGGGCCGTCTTCGTCCTCTGGCTGGTGGACGGGCGGTTTCCCATGTCCCAGGCCGCCCGCTCGGCGGAGGAGGAAGAGGAGGAGCGACGACTCTTCTACGTCGCCACCACCCGGGCCCGGGACCACCTGGCGCTGGTGTACCCCTTGTCGGTGCTGCCCCGGGAGGGGGAGCGCATCCTCCTGCGGCCGTCCCGCTTCCTGGAAGAGCTGCCAGCCGGGGAGGGGGCTCCCTATGATCGGCTCGTCCTGGCTTCCGCCGAGGCGGTACTGGGGGGGCTCCCCCTGGGGTTGGCTGGGCCTGGGCCGATGGGGTCCGAGCCGGAGGACTGAGCGGACGCCCAGAAACGCGCGCGCGAAGTCGCGACGTGATACAGAGTGGGACGAGGGCGTGCGTCTTGTGACCCGCGCCTGTGAACTTCATGGCGGACAGACCTCGCATCGTCGGGATTGACCTGGGCACCACCAACACGCTGGTGGCGTCCGTGCGCAACCGCATCCCGAAGATCGTCCCCACGGACCGCGGCAATCTCATCCTCCCCTCCGTCGTCGCCCTGTCGTCCAAGGGTGACCTGCTGGTGGGTGGGGTGGCCAAGGATCAGATGGTCACCAACCCCCGCAACACGCTGTGGGGGACCAAGCGGCTCATCGGACGGAAGTACCATTCAAAGTCCGTGGAAGACCTCCGCGGTGCCTTCCCGTACGACATCGTCGAAGGCCCTGGCGGTGACGCCGCGGTGATGTTGGACGGCAAGCTCTACTCGCTGCCCCAGGTCTCCAGCTTCGTGTTGTCCCAGCTGAAGACCATCGCCGAGCAGTTCCTGGGCGGTCCCATCGACGCGGCCGTCATCTCCGTCCCGGCCTACTACAACGACAACCAGCGCCAGGCGGTGAAGGAGGCGGGCCGGCTGGCCGGCTTCGACGTCAAGCGCATCGTCAACGAGCCGACGGCGGCGGCGCTGGCCTACGGTTTCAACCGGGGCCTGGACCAGAAGATCCTCGTCTATGACCTGGGCGGCGGCACCTTCGACGTCTCCGTCCTGCACCTGTCCGGCAATGTCTTCGAGGTGCTCGCGACGGGCGGCGATACCTTCCTGGGCGGCGCGGACTTCGACAACCGCATCATGGAGTACGTGCTGGAGCGCTTCCGCGAGGAGACCAAGGTCGACCTCGCCGAGAACCCCATCGCGCTCCAGCGCATCAAGAACGCCGCCGAGGCGGCGAAGATCGACCTGACGCTCATCCCCAACGTCGTCATCGACCTGCCCTTCATCGACGAGCGCAAGGGCAAGCCGTTGGACCTGCGCATCCCCCTGACGCGCGAGTTCCTCAACAGCCTCACCGGCGACCTGGTGGACCGGACGTTCGACATCTGTGATCGCGTGCTGGCGGAGAAGGGCATCGCCCGCTCGGAGATCGACGAGATCATCCTCGTCGGCGGGCAGAGCCGGATGCCGCTCGTGCAGCAGAAGATCCAGGCGCACTTCGGCAAGCCGCCTCGCAAGGGCGTGCACCCCGACGAGTGCGTGGCCCTGGGCGCGGCGCTGCTGGGTGACTCGCTGGGAAGCATCGACGCGGTGACGCTGCTGGACGCGCTGTCCATGCCCATTGGCTACGCGCTGCCCAATGGCCGCGTGAAGCGCATCATCGAGAAGAACTCGCTCATCCCCATGGTGAAGAGCTTCCGCCTGCCTCCTCCCAAGGAGCCCGGCGCGCCCTTCATCGAGCTGGACATCTTCCAGGGCGACAGCGACCTGATGGTGGACAACGAGTACCTGGGCACCGTCCGCGTTCCTTCCGCCGCCGCCGGTCGCAAGATCGACTTCCGCCTCACCGAGGAGTGTCTGCTCCAGGTGATGGTGGAAGAGGCCAGCGGCATGCGGAAGGTGGACCTGGCGACCCGAGACACCCCGGAGCAGCTCAAGAAGGCGCTCCAGGAGGTCGTCATCAAGCGCGACACCCAGCCGGTGCCCAGCTCCAACGGCACCAACGATGACCGGGGCCTCCTCTCGAGCATCAAGAGCATCTTCCGGAGAGGTTAGTGGGGCATGGCGAAGTTCCCGTCGAAAGAGTGGCTGGACGAAGCGGTCCGGCTCACGAACGAAGATCCCGAGTGCGCGGTGGCCGGCAGGGGCTGGAAGGGCGACTTCGGGGCGGTCATCGAAGCGGAGCCCGGCAAGCTGGCGAAGGCGTTCGTCATCCACGTCGTCCCCGGTGACTGCCGCATCGAGAAGGCGCGTGTGCTCGCGGACCCGGACGACCTGGATGAGCTCGAGCCCATCTATCTGGCGCGCGCCCCGTACACCGTCTGGAAGCAGCTGCTCCAGGGGACGTTGGACCCGGTGGAGGCGGTGCTCAAGCGCCGCATCACCATGAAGGGTGACCTGCAGCCGCTCATCGAGCGCATGAAGTACAAGGGCATCGCGGACCGAGTCTTCGCGAAGCTGCAGACGCAGTTCGTCGACGAGCCGTAGGCCGGGGGGCAATCATGGGTATCCGTGACGACTTGAAGAAGCAGGCGCTGGAGGTCTCCAGCAAGGCGGTGGAGAAGCTGATGGCCGACGAGAGTCGCGCCATGGCCATCGCCAACGCCATTGGCAAGGTTCAGCGTGGCAAACAGGCGCTGGATCGGGGCCAGGAGGAGCTGTTGAAGGCGTTCCACTTCGCGCCGCGCAGCGAGTTCAAGGCCGTGGGAAAGCAGCTCTCCGGACTCAAGCGTCGGCTGCGCGAACTGGAAGAGAAGCTGGATGGGCTGTAGTTGAAATTGCGTTGACACCCACGGGGGCAGATGGCATTTACCCCCTCGTCGCGTCTCGGTCGCACACGAAGCGCGGGCGCATAGCTCAGTGGTAGAGCACTGCCTTCACACGGCAGGGGTCGCAGGTTCAAGCCCTGCTGCGCCCAACAGAAGAGGCCGTGAATCCAAGGGGAAACCCAAGGGTTCACGGCCTCTTCGCTTTTCGGCTCAGGCGGTGCCGGACGTCTCTTCGGAGCGTCGGCTCGGCGCGCCCGGGCATGGACTCCCAGGCGCGCCGCGAGTTCCCCGTGCGGGGTGGACTTCAGCCCTCCGACGGCTTGGCGAGCGGCTCGGCGCCGGGCGTCACCGGCGCGTGGGGCGGCGTGTTCCGCGACTTGATCAGCGACGCGACGATGCTGACGCCCAGCAGGCCGGCGATGACGCCCAGGGACACCGCGGGGTGGATCTTCACGAAGTCGATGATGGCCATCTTCGTGCCCACGAAGACGAGCACGCCCGACAGGCCCACCTTCAGGTAGCTGAACTTCTCCACCGCCCCGGCCAGGAGGAAGAACAGCGAGCGCAGGCCGAGGATGGCGAAGATGTTGGACGTGAAGACGATGAATGGATCCCGCGTGACGGCGAAGATGGCGGGGATGGAGTCGAGCGCGAAGAGGATGTCCGACGCCTCCACCAGGATGAGCGCCATCAACAGCGGCGTGGCCAGCTTGCGGCCGTTCTCCACGGTGAAGAAGTGGTGCCCGTCGAAGCGGGGCGTGGAGGGGATGGTCCGCCGCGCCATCTTCATCATCCACCCGTCCTCCGGGTGGTCCTCCTTGTTGCGCTGGAAGAAGAGCTTCAGGCCCGTGAGGATGAGGAACGCGCCGAAGACGTAGATGAGCCAGTGGAAGCGCTCCAGCATGGCCACGCCCGCGAAGATCATGAT
This sequence comes from Myxococcus sp. CA040A, assembly GCF_013336725.1. Lineage (NCBI taxonomy): Bacteria > Pseudomonadati > Myxococcota > Myxococcia > Myxococcales > Myxococcaceae > Myxococcus > Myxococcus sp. CA040A. The sequence goes on from NZ_JABUMR010000014.1 coordinate 146,040, forward strand.
GGCCCGCAGGACCAGCGCGCTGAGGATGCCCCAGAAGAGCACCCGGTGCTGGTACAGCGCGGGGATTCGCAGCGCGGAGAAGATGACGACGAAGACGAAGATGTTGTCGACGGAGAGCGACTTCTCGATGAGGTAGCCGGTGAGGAACTCCACCGCCGGACCCCCGCCGAACTTCCACCACAGCCCCGCGTTGAACACGAGCGCCAGGCTGATCCACACCGTGCTCCAGCCCAGCGCCTCCTTGAAGCCGACCGCGTGGGCCTTCCGGTGGAAGACGCCCAGGTCCAGGGCGAGCATGGCGATGACGAAGGCAATGAAGCCGCCCCACAGGGCGGGACTGCCGACGGTTTGTAGGGATTCCATAGGTGGATTTCAGATAAGAGCGCCCGTTCTCATCGACAAATAGGGATTCCGGTTGCGCTCCATCGAGAAAACCTAAGGGATGCCGGGAGCGGATGGAGGCCTGTCCCGGGAGGGGCCGGCCCGAGGGGGGCTGGAGCGGGCGACGCTGGCTGGGGAAGGGTTGCGGGACGTGGTGGGTTTCGGCCCGTCCGGTTGGAACTCGACAGTCACCGGGCCATTGAGACCAACCAGGCGTCCGCGCCCGGAGGCATTTCTGGCCTCCGGCGGGATGGGCGCGGCGAGGGCTCGCAGGGCGATTGGCGTCCGCGGCTCCTGTCACTCTCGTGGCCCCTCGAAGAAGGACCGCCCTTTTGACCCGGAACCGTCTTCTCTCCTCGATTTGCGGGGCCTTGCTTGCCCTGTCCGCCACGGCTTGTGGCGCTGACTCCTCTGGTACGACGTCCCCCGGTGGTGGCACCGAGTCGCCTTCCGAGCAGCCCACGGTCCCCACGCCTGACCCCACGCCTACGCCGGACCCAACGCCAACGCCCAATCCGGACCCGACGCCAACGCCCAATCCGGACCCGACGCCAACGCCCAATCCGGATCCGACACCGACGCCCGATCCGGATCCGACGCCAACTCCCAATCCGGACCCCACGCCCGAGCAGCCAGGCGCGGACAAGTTTGGCGTGACGATGCTCTATCCCTCCAAGGCAGGGGGCGAGGCCTGGGCGCTGTCGGACAACCCCACGTCGGACTCGCGGTTCGATCCCCAGGGCACCATCACCCGCAACTCGGATGGCTCCTGGAAGATGAAGAGCAGCCAGGTTCGCATGGGTGTCACCACGTCGACGGGTTACTCGGCGGCGAAGATCCCCACCTATGACCGGGACGTGCTGGCCAGCCGTGGCTACATGCAGGCGGCGAACGATTGGAAGAACCTGGAGATGACGGGCTTCGTGAAGCTCAACTCCGCCTCCGACGGCTCGGACAACTTCGACTGGTACGCGCGGGGCGGGAAGCACAACGACAAGGAGTCGGGCTGTGAGGGCAGCAGCTACAAGGGCGGTCTGCACTATGACGGCCGTGCCCGCTGGCAGAAGGAGACGTGGCACGTGTCCTACGAGCAGGCGCCCTACAAGCCCGCGACGTCGGCGTTGAAGGGCCGCTGGGTGGGCTTCAAGGCGGTGATGCGCAACACCACCGTCAGCGGCAAGGAGGCCGTGCGGCTGGAGCTGTACGTCAACGAGAACGCCGACAAGGTGACGTGGAAGAAGGTCCACGACATGGTCGACGCGGGGGACTGGGGCGGTGACGCCGAGCACTGCGGTGGTTCCGTCGGTCCCATGCCCATCACCTGGGGTGGCCCCATCGCCACGTTCCGCTGGGACAACGCGGAGGACGTCGACTTCAAGTGGCTGTCCGTTCGTGAAATCCAGCCGTAGTTGATGGGGCGTCACGGACCGCGGTGGACGCGGCCGTGTCAGGGCGCGGAGGGCGGAAGCCTTCCGCGCCCTTTTTCGTGTCTGGGGGCTTCATGTCTCCGCGCCAACGAGGTGCGAGACCCCAAGGCAGGTGGCCGGAGTGTCCGGGAACGCGCAGCCTTCTTCGCGCCGGCGCGGGAGCGGACGGCATCCGAGGGTGTGGGCGCGGCGCTTCGCCGGTCCACTTCGGGCGAGGGGCGGCGTTCATGCGAATCACCTTCCTGGGCCATGCGGGCTTCGCCGTGGAAACCGCGCGGAGCGTCGTCGTCATGGACCCGTGGCTCACCGAGCGGGGAGCCTTCGACTCGGCGTGGATGCAGCTGCCGCGCAACCACCACCTGGCGCCGCGCGTGCGCGAGCTGCTGGAGACGCCGGGCCGGGAGCGCTTCCTCTACGTCAGCCACGAGCACAAGGACCACTTCGACCCGGAGTTCCTGGCCACGCTCCAGCGCCGCGACTTCACGGTGGTGATTCCTCGTTTCCTGCGCTCGGAGCTGCAGGACATCTTCGCGAAGTACGGCTGCAAGCGCGTCATCGCCTGTGAGGATGGCCGCGAAATCCCCTTCAAGGGGGGCTACCTCAAGCTCTACGTGTCGGAGCAGGGCACCAACCGGGACTCGGCCGTCATGGTGCGAGGGGACGGCCAGTGCTTCATCAACCTCAACGACTGCAAGCTGCATGACCGCCTGGCGCGCATCACCGAGGAGGAGGGGCCCATCGACGTCTTCACGGCCCAGTTCTCCGGCGCCATCTGGCATCCCACCTGTTACGAGTACTCGCCGGAGACGTACGCGGCCATCTCGCTGAAGAAGCGCGACAGCAAGTTCGAGGCGGTGGCGCGGGCGCTGGAGGTGGTGCGCCCTCGGGCCTACCTCGCGTCCGCGGGGCCGGCGTGCTTCCTGGACCCGACGCTGTTCCACCTCAACTTCGAGAAGGTGAACATCTTCCCCAATGCCACCACGCTGTTCCGGTTCCTGGAGCAGCGCCTGCCGGGGGCCGCGTCGAAGTACCTGGAGCCGATGCCCGGGGACGTGCTGGACATCGGCTCGCTGGACTTCGTCTCGCTGGACCAGGAGCGCGTGACTCAGGAGGGCTTCGATGCGTACCTCCGGAAATACGCGGACGACATGGCGCCGCTGTTCCGGGAGCGCCGCCGCAACATGCTGCGCGCGGAGGTGGATGAGATTCACGCGCGGCTGCGCGTGGAGCTGCAGCGCAAGCTGGACCTGTTGGACCTGCACGAGCGCGTGGGCATGCCTCTGTACGTGGAGCTGACGGAGTTGCCGGAGCGGTTGTTGCGGGTGGACTTCAAGGGCCGGCGCGTGGACGAGGTCTCCGAGCTTCGCGAGACGACGCGCTACACGATGAAGGTCTCCGCTGCGGACATGGTGCGAGTGCTCGACAGGAAGCTGACGTGGGAGGACTTCCTGCTGTCGTTCCGCCTGCGGCTGAGCCGGTCGCCAGACGTCTACGAGCCCATCCTCCATGGCTTCCTGGGGGTGGAAATCGAAGACATGCGCGCCTTCTGCGAAGGCGTGCGCTCCACGGAGTCGCAGCGCGAGCGGACGGTGGTGTCCGTGGGGCAGAAGCGCTTCTCCGTGCAGCGGTTCTGTCCGCATCAGGGCGCGGACCTGGCGGAGGGCTGGGTGGAGGAGGGCAAGTACCTCGTCTGTCCTCGCCACCGCTGGCAGTTCGACCTGGACGACGGAGGTCGCTGCTTGATGAATGGCTCCACGCTCTGCGCGGAGCCGGCGACGGACGTCGTTCCCGAGGAGACGGAGAAGCCCACCGTCCCCGCGCCAGTCGTCGAGCCTCGCGTGTAGCTCGCGGACGCGAGGTGTGAGGTGGGGCGCTCAGGGCTCGAAGCTGACGCCGCCCTGAGCGAGGAATGGATGCCAATGCGCGCCAGCCTCGCGTTCACGGTGACGTTCTGAGCTCCCGCCGGCCGAGGTCTTTTCATGGATGGCTTGGAATGGGCTGGCAGGAGGAGCGTCTGACCCACTCGGGAATCCCTGGGTTCTGGTGGATGTCTGTCTGTGTATCGGAATGAATCCGGGGATTCACGGGAGCCGGCGGATTCCTCGATCGTCCACGGGTGAAAAGGTGAGCCCGGCGGCGGGTATGGGCGGTATTTTCGGTCCGCCATGTCTCATGCCCCCAAGCCCCCGAAGAAGATGGATGTCGCCAGGCTGATGAAGAAGGTGGACGGCCTGCTCGACGAGTCGCCGCCTCAACTGGATGACGCGGTTCCCCTTCTGCGCCAGGTGCTGGAGGCCGAGCCAGACCGACTGATGGCGTTGCACTCCCTGAGCTGGGCGCTGGACGCCTCGCGTCGCACCGATCCTCGTCGCTGGGAGCGAACGCTGAAGGCGGAGCACTGGAGGGCCAGGGACCGCGTCCTCGAGCTGACGCGAGGCACCCGGGCCGGTGGCGACCTGAGCGATGCCCAGCGGGCGCGCTCGCTGGCCCTGAGCCTGTGGGCGGAGGAGGTCGTCGGGGGCAGTCCCACGGACGCCCAGCTCGACGCCGTGGAGGCCGCGTTGGAGGAGGCCGAGGGGCTGCGCCCGCTGCCGGACCATGCGCGGGCGCGCCGGGGGCTCGACGCCTGGCGCACCTTGCGGAAGGGCCCGGGGACGAAGGGCTACGAGAAGCTGCTCGCCGTGCTGGAAGCGGCGCCCGAGCAGCGAACCCTCGACGTGGAGGACGACGGCCCGGATTGCTTCAGCGGTCTGCAGGGGGCCTTCTCCGACGAGGGCTTCGTGGCGTGGCTGCGAAAGCAGAAGCCGGCGGCGCGGCCCAAGGGGAGAAAGGCCCGTCAGCTTGACGCGGGCCTGCTGCTCGCGGCGGGGCAGGACGCCGCCCCGTTCTTCGGCCCGGGCTTCGGCGGAGGTCGAGTGGCCCGGGTGCTGGCCTTGCGCGCGCTGGGCGCGAACCTGGACGTCCAGGACGAGGATGAGCAGGGGCTGCTCCACCTGGCCGCCCGCGTGGATGACGCGGCGCTGGTGCGGGAGTTGCTCGCCCTGGGACTCTCCACGTCCGCCGTCGCCGCCGAGTCGGCCACGCCGCTGCACCTCGCGGCCGAGGATGGCGCGGTCTCCTGCATCCCCGTGCTCGTCAAGGGCGGAGCCCAGGTGGACGCGCTCGACGAGAATGGACGCACCCCGCTCTTCAACGCCCAGGTGCCTGAGGTGGCCCAGGCACTGCTCGACGTGGGCGCCGACCCCAACGGGGGCGACGGCTGGACACCGCTGCACCAGCACGTGTGCTTCCTGGACCGGGAGCCGGTCATCGAGCTCCTCCTTCGCGCGGGCGCGGACGTCACGCGCAAGGACGCGGGGGAGAAGACCCCCGCCCAGGAAGCGCTGCGCCACAAGAACCCGCGGCTCGCCGAACTCCTGGGGGCGCCGCGGCCGCCGGGCGGAAGGAAAGCCACACTGGCGAAATGATGAGACCTGGTTCGCCCCGGCGCTTGCGGGAATCCCGTATGCGCTGGGGTCGGACGTCGATGTTTGTGGCATTTCATGTCACACGCCGCCAGCTGAGAGGCATTGTTTGTAGCGCTTCATGTCACATGAGGGTCCCGCCTGCCGTGGGTCGTGTGTGGCATGGCTGTGTTTGGATGGATATTGACGCCGGGATTGGAACGCCTGTGCCAGTCGTGGCAACGTCAGACGAATCACATATCGTGCTCCTGGGTGTCATCGAGCCCGATGCCACCTCTCTCCCAATCCGGAGGTATGTGATGTCTCTGTCGAGAATCGCTGGCAAGCAGTGGCTGTGGTTGTGCGGTCTGCTCGGAGGCGCGGTGGTGCTCGGTGGCGGCTGTGGCGCGCCTGACGCGGAGGTCGAGCCTCAGCCCTCCGTGGAGCAGGCGCGTCCGCTCGTCCAGTGTACGCCCTCGTCGACGGGCCTGACGGCCTGTGGCGTCGTCACGACGGCCACGGGCGCGCCGGTCGCTGGCGCGATGGTGGACCTGCGTGGCATTGGGACGCTCACGGCCGCGGATGGCTCGTTCTCCGTGTCCGCGCCGGCGCCGATGGGCTCCGCGCTGACCATCACCGCGCCGGGGTACATGCCCCACGTCGGCGCCATCACGCGCAACGTGCTCGGGGCCCGGTTCGTGCTCCACACGCTCCACCGTCAGACCTTCACTGGCGGCACCCCCACGGTGGCGGACCCGCGCAGCGGCGCCTCCATCCAGGTGAACCTGAGCGCGCTCCAGGGACCCTCCGGTGAGCAGCCCCTCCCCCCGTTCACGGTGGGCGTGCGCTACATCGACACGGGCCTGCTCGCGATGCCGGGCGCGGACGCCGCCATCAACCGCGCGGGCCAGACGGTCTTCCTGGAGTCGCGTGGCGCCATCTACACGGAGGTGCGCGACGCCAAGGGCACCCTGCTCAAGCTGCGCGCGGGCGCGACGGCCCGCATCTTCATCCCGCTCACCAACGACATGGCCGGCTCCGCGCCGAGCTCCATCGCGCTGTGGTCCATGGGTGTCGGCACCAACGTGTGGAACCAGCAGGCCGCCCCCGCCACGCGGGCGCCCAACCCGACGCAGTGCGGGGTGCGTGAGACCGTCACGTGTGACCCTGACGACTGCAGCCGCATCTCGTCCACCGGCTTCGGGGGCAACACCAGCGAGATTGGCTTCGTCAATGCGGACATCGAAAAGACCAACCCCGCCTGTCTGCGCGTGGTGGTGAACGCCGCGTCGCTGCCGCCCGGCACCGTGCTGCCCATCTGCCTGGAGCTGGAGATTCCGATCCCCACCGGTGGGACGCAGACGCGCAACATGTGCGTGGGGGCGGGCACCGACGTCCTCTACAACCTGCCGGCCAACGTCAACGTCACCGTGCGCCAGGCCTCGGGCTTCGGGTGTCCGCCGCCGCCCAGCGGCAGCGTGACGGTGAACACGGGCGCGCCGTGGGGCGGCGCCGGCGTGCCTGCTTCCCCCGGCCAGTGCAACGGCGTGCTGACGCTGCCGCCGCTGCCTTGACCTGAGTCGATGGTTGCAAGGGGCTCCGGCGTGCTCGCGCGCCGGAGCCTTGTCGTCGCCGAAATGAAGGGGTGCCGTGTCCGGAAAGGTCGCCGTCCAGCAGCCGACAGCCATCCGCGACTGACAGGCGATTACGAGCCCCCGCCCGAACGGAGACCATCCCGGCCTCCGAATGCGTGCCATTCCCACAGGGCGAACCCCCTTCCGTCGACGTCGTGTGGCTGTCATTGGCGCGGGGGTCGCGCGCGACGCCGTCATGCTTGTTCGGGGCGACCGCTGGGGAGCGCCTCGCAACGCCGCGGTGACCGTCGCGCCTTCCATGCCGCCAGCCCTGCCGCTGAGTTCCCCGCGCTCCGCGCTGCTCCAGGGCGCGCTGACGGGCCTGGCGCCGCCGCGTGGTTTTTCTGTCCGGGCTTGATGCGTGCTCGGGCTCGAAGCAGCTTCACCACCCCAGTCGGAGGTATCCCAGATGAGGGATGTCGCGCATTCCACCCTGTCTCTCCATGAGTCCCGAAGCAGTGCGGCGGAGCTCGTCCGGAGCATCCTGCCCATCCTCTATGGCGTCGACGAGCGCCCGCCTCGGGCGGCCGCGACGAAGCACTACCATCCCGATGCCACCTTCCAGGATCCGCTCCTCACGGTGCAGGGAATCGAGAGCATCCGGCGGCTCGTCTACGTCAACCGGACGTTCCTCACGGACTGCCGCATCGTGTTCGGGGATGTCGCGGAGACCGTCCGTCCGGACGGCTCGCACGTCGTGCTGGCCGACGTGACGTGCACGCTGGTCTTCAAGCACTTCCTCCTGTGGCGCCCCTGGCAGAAGCTGGTCGGGGATTCCTTCACCTATCAAGCGGTGCACAAGGTCGTGCTCGACGAGGACCTCAAGGTCACCGCGCATGAAGAGCATTTCAGCGTGAGGTCCGTGCTCGATACCGTCCCGGTGGGCCGCGCGCTGTATGCGCTGCTCCGCAAGGTGGATGCCGGCTGTACGTCGGACTTCGGCTACACGCTGAACCAGTACATCGCCGGGGACCGGTCCATCCGCACCGTGCTCTGAAGTGTCGCCCGAGCGCTTCGGCCCTCGCCGAGGCGCGCCGGGACCCGACGCGAGGGCTTCGCGCGAGTCAGGGCGTCCGGGCCAGCGTGTCCGCCTTGAGGTGTCCCAGGTCCGTGCGAGCCCCGCCCTCGATGACGAAGGGGCGCTTGTCGAGACTCCCCTCCATCGTCAGGAAGTGCTCTCCCGGGGGAAGACCCGCCACGATGAAGCGCCCGTCCGCCCCCCGGAAGGACATGGGGTGGTAGATCCAGTCGTCGACGTTCAGGCGCGGGCCCACGACATACGTCCCCTCCTGGGTGACGTCGACGTGGCCGACGACGGCGCCGGTGTCCTCCAAGCGGATGTCCGCGACCACCCTCTGGCCCTCGGTGGCCGTGACGGTGACGCTGCCGGCGCGGCCGTCATCGAGCCACGCATGGACGACGGTCTGCGTCCCCACGACGGGATTCACCACGAAGGCTGAGCCCTCGAAGCGGATCTGGCTGAAGTAACGAGGGCTCTGACTGCAGCCTCTCCAGTACTGGGTGGGCTTCATCACGGAGATGCGTGCCCCCTTCGCGGGCGTGCCGTCCGGCATGAGGACATGACCCGCCAGCTCGAAGTAGTGCGGCACCGGAGGATGGGGTGGCCCGATGGTGACTCCGTGGACGTTCGAGTCATACGGAACCTTGATGGACAGCGGGACTCCGGGGGCCAATTCCACCTTCTTCCATCCGTCGAGGGTCGACCAGCCGTGGACGCCGCTTACGTGCGCGGTGTGGCTTCCCGACTCGACGTTGCCGCTCCAGCTGCCATCGTCCTGACGCCTCAGCGGAGCGGCGACGGAGACGGATTCGATGACATCCACGTTGTTGGACTTCTTGAACCGGGACCAGCGGCGATTGCGGCTGCGCGAGGGTTGGACTGTCACGGTGGTGAAGCCCGCGAACTGGATGTCCAGCCGAGCCTCCTCTCCCGCTTTGACGTCGAGGTCGCGACCCAGCCCCTGGCCCTCGGGGGAGAAGGGCTGGATGTAGACGGGGCCCGGCGAAACGCCATCCAGGCGGTAGTGGCCTTGCGCGTCCGTGACGGCCTGGGTGGGCATCCACTTCTCGACCGAGCGCTCGCCCCTGGCCATCAATCGCACCCCCTGGGCGGGCGTCCCATCGAGCTTGAGCACCTGTCCGGTGACGGTGGCGCCAGGAGGCAGCGCCAGGTGGGCGGTGATGGTTCCTCCGGCGACGAGCCCCACGTCCGGCACGCAGTCCTCGCCATGCCCCGCGCCGCGCGCGCAGAGGTGGAAGTGACCGGGGAGCGCAGCGGGGAACCGCGCCAGACCCTGCTCATCCGTGAGCGCGGACTCCAAGGGATTGGCCAGGTCGACGGGCTCGCGAATGATGGCGACCATGGCCCCCGCGAGAGGCCGCTGGTCCTGGGCGGAGACGACGTGGACCTCGGCGAGTCCCGTCCCATCGCGCGTGGGAGGTGTCAGCGGTGGACGAGGCCTGGGCGCGGAGGGGCTCGCGGGAGGGGCCGCGGGTTGGAGGGGGACGGGCGTGATGGCGGCCGGAGGAGGCGGATGGATTCGCGCCGTCAGCTCCTGGCGCAGCAGCGCGGCGACTCCAAGGGCCGTCACGACTCCCGCGGTCGCGACCCAGCCAGCCTTTGCACGCATGATGTGGACCTCCCAGGCTCCTCGCACCCGCGCAACCTGGGCGAGACAGATGAGACTACCATTCCCGGGGCCGTTCTGGGCACGGCCGCCGGGGTCTTCCCCGCTGTGAAGGGCGAGGGAGTAGGGTAGGGTGTCCGCCGTTCCCGCACCCTCGGATTTCTCCACCGCATGTCCACCGATGTTCCTGTTTCAGGAGAGGCGCCACTGCCTATGTCCCTGGGCGCGCGGTTGCGCGTGCTGGGCGCGGAGCTGGCCTTTCCCGTGGGGCTCTTCTTCTTCAGCCGTCTGGCCTTGTTGCTGCTCGCGCGCGTATCGCTCGCGTTCGACAACAGGCTCCACCGAGCGCCCTTCCAGCAGGTGGGCCCGGCGGGGCTGGATGCGTTCTGTCGGTGGGACTGTGGTTGGTACATGGAGATCGCGCAGAAGGGTTATGAGCGCCCCCAGGCCACGAACTTCTTCCCGTTGCTGCCCATGTTGGGGCGGTGGGTGCGAGACGCCACGGGCCTGAGCATCCAGGTCTCGCTGGTGCTGGTGGCCAACGTCGCCGGGTTGTTGGGACTCATCGTCCTGTATCGGCTGTTTCGCGCGCTGGAAGGCGAGGAGACGGCCCGTGTCTCGCTGCTGCTCTTCACGGCGTATCCCTTCGCCTTCTTCCAGTCCGCGGGCTACCCCGAGTCGTGGATGGTGTTCCTCACCGCGCTCGCGCTGCTCTTGAGCCTGCGCGGCCGTCACTGGTGGGCGGCGCTCGCCCTGGGCTTCGGCGGTCTGGCGCGGCACCTGTCCCTGGCGGCGGGCCTGTCCCTCTTGTTCCAGCAGGTGCGCTCTCGTGGGGGCGGGCTTCGGGCGTGGTTCCACCGCGACATGCTCGCGCTGGCGATACCGCTGGTGATGACCTCGCTCTACTTCGTCTTCCTCTGGCGGAAGTTCGGAGACCCGCAGATCTGGTGGAAGGTGCGCGGAGGCGAGTGGGCGGGGGCCTGGGCGGGGCTGCTGACCTGGTGGAAGGGTGACTGGGCGCCCGAGGTCAGCCTCTACGTGGCGCTCTCCTTCATCCCCGGCGTGGGGGCCTTGCTGCTCCTGGCGCGCCGGCGCTGGTGGGCGCTGGCGGCCTTTGGCCTTCCGCTGATGCTCGTGTTGTGGACCGTCGGGCTGGTGGGCCTGGGCCGCTACAGCGCGGCCGTGTGGCCCGCCTTCCTGCCCCTGGGAGCCTGGCTCGGCCGGCACCCCGCGCTGCGAGGGCCCGTGGTGCTCGGCTTCGCGCTGTTCCAGGGCATGCTCGTCTTCCTCTTCGTCCACGCGTACCCCATCAACTAGGGCCGCAAGGCGAGTGCCCCTCTCGTGTCAGTCGAGGGGCAGGAAGTCCGGCCGTGACGCGCTCTTCGACATGGGGCCGGTGGGCCCGTCGTTGAGGACGCACTCCCCCGCGATGGGCTCGGAGACCTCGCAGCCCGACTTCGGGTTGCCCCAGCGCTCGGTGCGGTTCAGCCACGCCAGGCTCCCCTCGAAGGTGCCCGGCGTGCGCCAGTCGAAGGGCACCAGCGCGCTCCACGTGTCCCAGGCGATGCCGCGTCCGGTGTCATCCGCCAGGAAGTCGCCGTTGGGCAACTGCCGGTAGATGTGTCGGGCGGCATCCGCGTAGACGCCGTGGGAGCCCTGGGCGGAGAAGAGCTCCGGCCGCCAGCCCAGCAAGCCCATGCCCTTGTCGCCATAGGTGAAGGTCTGCCCGTTGGAGTGCTGGCTCAGGTAGACCTGCGACGGCCGGCCCTCCACGAAGCGCACCGTCGCGTGCTCCCAATCCCCCACGTGGTTGCCGAAGGTGGAATAGCCCCCCACGCAGCCCCAGGGTGAGTACCAGCCAATACAGACGCGCTTGCCATTGTTGTACGGATAGAACAACGCGAGGCTCCGGACAGGAGCGGACAGGAGCGGACAGGAGCGGACTCCAGAGGACAGCGCCCCCTCTGGAGCGGACAGGAAGGGACAGGAAGGGACAGCAGCGGACACGAACGCGTGACGCCGGCGTGACGCGGGGAAACTCCCCCCGTGGGCTCCCTGTCTTCCTCGAGGCCACCCTTCGTTCCGGTGCGGCGGCCGGGCGGTCCGTCGTCCTGGACGCGCACGACTGCGCTGCCCTCGTCTCAGAGTTGGAGCGCCTCCGCCCCCAACCCGCGAAGCGTCGCGGCCCCTCCCGTGACGTTGGGCTGGTCTCCGCCGTTCTGGCCAAGAGCGGGAGGGGGCGATGAGCGGCGCCACGACCTCCGTCCTCGTCGGGCGGACGTACGACATCCGAAGTGCCGGCGAGCGGGACCGCGACGTGCCGGCCCGCCTCTGGACGGTGAAGCGCCTCGAGCAGCGCTACGGCGAGCTCGTCGGTGAGCGCCCGGTGCTGGCTGTGTCGGACAAGGGCGGCACGGAGTGGTTCCCCGTCCGCGTCTTCGAGTCCGGCGAGTTGCAGCCCGAGTCCGTGCGCGGGAAGCGAGGCTCGCGATGAGCACGCCCACCTGGCCGGAGAAGCTCGCCGCCATCCGTACGCGGCATGTCGCCACCACGAAGGGGCCGTGGTTCTGGTTCGGCTATCTCGGCTCGAACGAGGTCGGGCTGCACGGGCGTGGCGCCTCGTCGGTCATGGAGTTCCACCGCTGGGGTATGCAGTCCGCCCAGCCCGTCTTCAGCGTCGACGGCATCCTCCACAACATGTCCGAGCTTGTGGTGCCGGACACCTCCGTGGGCCGGGGCCGCGTGACTGACATCGCCAACCCGGATGCGCGCTTCCTCGCCGCGTCATGGGAGGACGTCCGGGACCTGCTCGCCCGCGTCGACGAGTTGGAGGGCAAGGTGGCAGCGCAGGTCGCGCCGAGTGCCCCCACCGTGTGGCAGTACGTGGTGCGCACCGAGGCGGGTGACTGGCTCGCGGACGTCGTCCTCCGCTCGGATGGGTCCTTCTTCGCCCTGTCGGACTGGGGCGGCTACGGCTTCCGGTGGACCTCCACGGGCTCCTCCTGCTTCCGCTCGTGGGCGTCGAGGCTCGACGTCGGCTACGTCGCCGGCAAGCTGGGCGTGAACACCGCGAAGGCCCGCGTCGTCGATGCCTTCACTGCTGCCGTGTGGCCGCGCCTCGTCCTCATGCTCCGCGCGGAGCTGGCGGCAGAGCAGCAGGCCCAGCCCCAGGCGGTGGCGTCATGAGCGCCCCCGTCCGGCAGGACTGGAGCGCGCTGACTCCGCCCGCGTACGAGCGGGTCAACCAGGTCGTCCCGGCCATCGCCGTCATGGTGACGCGCGGGGTGAGTGGCTGGCGCGCCAACGCACTCACCGCTGACGGCGACGTCGTGGCCTCGGCCTGGGCGCTCAAGGCGACTGACGCGCGCCGGGCCGTTGACGGCTACGTGGCCAACTTCCTGGGCCGGGTGTCGCGATGACCGCGTGCGCGAACACCTGGGCCGTGTTGAGCGAGGACCGGTGCTACCGGTACGTGCTGGGCCGCCGGTGGAGCGACGCGCCAGCGCTCGTCATCATCGGCCACAACCCGAGCACCGCCGACGAGAAGCTGGACGACAACACCATCCGCAAGGAGGTGGGGTTCGCGAAGCGCTGGGGCTTCGGCGCTCTCGTGAAGGGCAACCTCTGTGCGTGGCGGGCCACGGACCCGGACGCGCTCACCCTGCTGCCCGGCGCGGTGGGCCCGGACAACGACGCGTGGCTGGCGCAGTTGGTGTCCGGCGCGGACTTCGGCCAGGGGGCCGGCGGCGCCGTCGGTCGGGTCATGGCTGCGTGGGGGACGCTCCACGCCGAGAGCAAGGCGCAGGTGGTGCGCGAGCGCCCGCGCCCAGTGCTCCGCGTGCTCACGGCACATGCGGACGTCTACGCCTTCAAGGTCACGAAGGACGGCCACCCGCAGCACCCGCTGTACCTGCCCAACAGCACCGAGCCCGTCCTCTTTCGCGCGAAGGCCGGTGCGGCATGAGCACGTGCCTCGCGCCCAGGCAATTGCTGTACCGCGAGACGCGTGGGCCAGAGGGCCGCCGCGTCACCATCCACGCTGACGGACTGAAGTCCGTGGTGGAGGACGCGGCCACCAACGAGGAGGCCCAGGCCAAGGCCTTCGCCGCCATTGAGGCCCAGGCCGACGCGGCCGGGCTCACCGTCGACGACTTCGACATCACCACCGAATACCCACCCGAGGAGGTCCTGTCATGACGTGCCCGTACTGTGCTCCCACGCGTCGCCGGCCTGCGGCTGACCCTGGTGCAACCACCGACGCCGCGAAGAACGAGCTCACGGGACGCCAGCGGGAAATCCTCCGCTTCATCGTCGACGTGAGGGAGCGCCGCGGCTACTCGCCCAGCGTCCGCGAGATTGGCCAGGCGTTCCGCATCACCTCCACCAACGGGGTGAACGACCACCTCAAGGCGCTGGTGCGCAAGGGCTGCCTGGACCGCGACGCGATGACTGCGCGCTCGCTGGTGCCTACCGCCACCGGGCTGCGCGAGGCGGCCCGTCACCCCCTCACCACCACGGAAGGAGCCGAGTCATGAGCGAGTCCACCCAGGAGTTCGTGCCGTACACCCGAGACCAGTTGCTGGAGAAGTCCACGGAGCTGGCCGCCGTCCTCGACAAGCTCGACACCGTCCGCGAGGAGAAGACCGCGGCGATGAAGGACTTCAAGAAGTCGGAGTCGGACCTGTCCATGCAGGCCCGGCATCTCTCGAAGGTCATCCGCCAGAAGGGCGAGTTTCGAGACCGGCAGCGCGGCATCTTCGACGTCGAGGAAGAAGACGCGGGCGAGGGGCTCGCGACGCCCACCGAGCGGAAGCGCCGGAGCGACGCGTGAGCACCGTGCCGCAGGGACTCACGTTGAAGGGGAAGGTCATCCGCTCGGGCCCCGTCGTCTGTACGTGCGGCAAGGTCATCGACCGCTCCGTGGCGCGCTTCGAGCCGCCCGGCAAGGACGCCTTCTTTCTCATCATCCGCCCCGCCCATCCGACTGACGCCGGCGCCAAGTGCGCGGGCCCGGACCTCAACGCGAAGGAGGCTCCCCGTGGGTGACACGACCGCCATCGAGTGGTGCGATGCGACGTTCAACATCTGGATGGGCTGCTCCAAGGTCCACGTGGGATGCGCGTCGTGCTACGCGATGACGCAGACCCCGGTGAGGACCTCGCGCACGACCTGGGGCGAGGTTTGGCAGGGCGGAACGCGGACGATGATGTCCGCCGACTACTGGAAGAAGCCCGTCACCTGGGCGCGTCAGGCCGCTGCGGCTGGCGTGCGTCGCCGGGTGTTCTGCTCCTCCTTGGCGGACGTGCTTGAGGTGCCGGCCGACGTCCCCGACTCCATCCGGGATGGCGGCGCGGCCGCTCTCCGCGTCGCCGAGGCCCGCGACGCCATGGCCAGCGCGCGCGAGCGCCTCTGGGGCGTCATCCGCGCGACGCACTTCGTGTGCTCGAACGAGCGGAGCGGCCGGTGCCTCCAGCCCTCGCCCGGCCAGGACCCAGGAACGTGTGCCGGGTGCGGAGCTGCGGCAGGTGGCCTCGACTGGCTCCTCCTCACGAAGCGCCCCGAGAACTGGGCGCTGGTGCCCGAGGACGTGCGCCCGCTGGTGTGGCTGGGCACGAGCGTCAGCGACCAGGCCACGGCTGACGAGATGGTCCCGCGCTTGCTCCAGGCTGATGGATTCCGCTACCGCTTCGTGTCGGCGGAGCCGCTCGTGGGCCCGCTGGACCTGCGGAAGTTCATGTGGCCTGTCCGCGGATGGTGGCGATTCCCCTACCAGAGCTACGCCGAGGCCAAGGCCGCCGGGGCCGAGTGCGGCCTGAGCCGGCAGGCGCTGGTGAGCGCGCATTCTCGGTTCCTCGACTGGGTCATCGTCGGGGGCGAGTCCGGCAACAAGGCGCGCCCGTGCCACGTGGAGTGGGTGCGCGACGTCGTCCGCCAGTGCCGCGATGCTGCCGTGCCGTCCTTCGTGAAGCAGCTCGGCGAGGTGCCGGTGATTCGCGAGCCGGCTCCGGGAGAGGACCCCTTCACGCCGGACCGCGAGTGGCCGTCGGGGACGCGCTTCGGAAACCACCGCCACGTCGAGGGACTGAACGGGCGCGTCGTCCGCCTCAACGACTCGAAGGGTGGGGACATGGCCGAGTGGCCCGAGTACCTGCGCGTCCGGGAGTTCCCCCATGACTGAGCGCATCCGCGGACTCACGCTCTGGCGGCCGTGGGGCTGGGCCATCTTCCACGGGGGCAAGGACGTGGAGAACCGAGGCGCGCGCTTCCCTGCGCCTCCGGTGGGTTCCTGGCTCGCCATCCACAACGGCCTGAAGTGGGACGAGGACAACGCGGCGGCGATGGCCGAGGAGTTCAAACTCGTCGTGCCTCCGGAGGGCGAGCACCCGGCCGGAACCATCATCGGGGTGGCGCGGGTGGAGGCCGTCACGCGCGGCACTCCCTACCGCGAGAGCCGCTGGTACATGGGCGACACGGGGCTGTGGCTGACAGAAGCGACGCCCATCCGTCCCGTGGCCTGTCGCGGTGCCCAGGGGCTGTGGACCCTTCGTGAGGACGTCCTCGCCCAGGTCCGCGAGGAATGGCAGCGCGCCAAGGCGGAGGCGTCCCGGTGAGCCCCCGCGTCGGCACCGTGGCCCTCGCCGGGCTCGCGCTCGCGTCCTCGTGCGTGGCCGGGCTGTCCGCCCGCGCGGACGCCCACCAGTGGCACGCCGCGCTCAAGTCCGTCGTGTCCGTTGTCCTCGTTCTCGGTGCCGCCGCCCTGGTGCGCGCCGCCTTCCGTCGGAGCTGCCGCCCATGAGTTGCACGAGCACCCACCACGAGTACACGGTCGGCTACCTGTTCTGCGGCTCCGGCCCTGGAGCGATGGGCGGCGACATGTCCCGCGCGGAGGTAAATGGATTCACCGCCTCCTGGCGCAACCTGGGGGGCGTCGACTTCGACGCGAAGTGCTGTGAGGACTTCCGGTACCTCACGGGGGCGCCTGCCCTCTGCGCGGACATCGCCACCCTTACGCCCGAGGCACTTCGAGACTTCTGGGGGCCGCTCGCGCCCACCAAGGTGAAGAAGAGCCCTCCCTGCAAGGGCGCGTCGCGCCTGTTGCCGGCGGACATGGCCGCCAGCGCCAAGTACCAGGACATGAACGAGCTCATGTACCTGTCCACGAAGCTGGTGTTGGCGGCCTACCCGGACCCGCGCAACAGGCCCGCGCTCATCGTGGTGGAGAACGTGCCCAGCTTCCGCACGCGGTGCCGGAAGGTGCTGGGGAAGACGATTCGCCTCTTGCGCGAGGCCAACTACGAGGTGGACGTCCGGACGCACAACCTGGGCGAGGAGGGCGGGCTCGCCCAGACGCGCGAGCGCTTCACTCTTGCGGCGCGCGACGTGGCGCAGTGCCCGGTGCAGGTGGACATGCCGCCCGCGCAGCGGCTGCGCGGCGTGGGTGAGGTGCTCGGCCCGCTGCCCTGGCCGGATGACCCGCGGGCAGGGCGCATGCACCGGCTCCCCCGCGTCTCCTGGCTCAACGCCGTGCGCCTGGCGCTCATCCCCCCGGGCGGCGACTGGCGCGACCTGCCGAAGCGCGGGCAGGTGGTGGAGACTCTCCAGGCTCGCGGCCTCTGGCCGACGGGCATGGACACGGCGGCCTTCCGGGTTCTCGTCGAGGAGCAGCTCGGCAACCCCGTGGAGGAAGGCCAGCAGCGGCGCGAGGTGCACCGCCGGCATCCCGTGCAGGCCTGGGCTGAGTCGGCGCCCACCGTCTCCGGGCCGGGTGGCGCGGGGCTGTGCGCGGTCGAGGACCCACGGCCGCTGGAGGCACTGGGTCTCACGCACGACCGCGGCGGGCGGCACGCGAACCATTACCGAGTTCGTGACTGGGCGCAGGCCGCTGGCACGGTGACGGCGGACACGGACCTCCAGACAGGGGCCCCGTCCGTCGCTGACGCCCGCGCCGTCGAGGCGCTGGCGATGCGCGCGGACGCACGGCCAGGCGCTGCCGGTGTCATCGGCTGGGACGGGCCCAGTGGCACCATCATCGCGACGTCATGGGTGTCCGGCGGCAGTTCTCCGGTGTCCGTCGGCGACCCGCGCGCGCTCGAGCAGCTCGGCCTGGGCAAGACGGGGGAGGGCGCTGAAGGGTTCAAGGGCCGCCCGGGACTCTTCGGCGTGGGTGACTGGCACCAGCCGAGCCCCACCGTGCCGGGGAGGGCCACCGTGTCCGGGGGCAACGCGCAGGCGGCCGTCGCCGACGAACGCGTGGAGCGCCTGGGCCTCGGGTGCCACGTGTACAACGGCTTCTACGGCGTCCTCGACTGGTCCAACCCCGGCTGGACGGTGACGGGGAGCCTCCAGCTCGACAACGGGCCGGCGTGCGTCGCTGACCCGCGGATGCCGCCGCCCCGGCTCGTCATCGACATCAAGCTCGCGCTGCAGCTCCTGGCCGAGGGCTGGGAGCCGCCGAAGGGCACGCCGGCGCCGGCCATCCTCTCGCCGCTCTCCGGCTGCTGGCACCGGCCGCTCACCACGCTGGAGCTGGCTGTCCTCCAGGGGCTGCCCCACGTGCACCAGGGTGCGCCGCTCATCCTCGCCGGCAACAGCGACGCGCGCTGGCGCGAGGCCATCGGCAACGCCATCCCCGTCGGCGGAGCGCTGGCCTGGGGACGGGTGACGCTGGAGGCGCTGCTGCGCTCGACGCTGGGCGAGGGCTGGAGTCTCCGTGGCGATTACTGGTTCGACGCGCCCCAGGCGGGCGAGGAGTACGCGCCGTCATGAACGCCTGGCCTCCCTCAGAGCGTGCGCCGCTCATCGCCGTCACCGTGGCGCCTGCCTGGGCCCGTGCGGTGGCCGCGCGCTGCATGGCCATCCTCAACCTGCCCAGCGTGCCCGCGGGTGTCGGCCCGGGTGCGTACGTGGCCGTCTGCGCGGGCAAGGGCAGGGACGACGACCTCGTGGAGTGGTTCCGCCGCGAGGTGGCCATCTGCACCCCGCCCGAGGACGAGCTCCCGACGCGCGTGGTTGTTGCCGTGGGCCGGCTTGCGGTGGTGTCCGAGTACCCGGCCGCGCCCCAGCACCAACGGTTCCAGCACTTCGTCAGCAGCCCCTGGTACTGGGGTCCGGTGACGCTGTGGCTGGAGGACGTCGTCACGCTGCCCGCGTCCGTGCCGTGCGAGCTGCGCGGTGAGGGTGAGGTGTGGCAGCTGCCGCCCGACGTCCAGGCCCAGGTGCGCGCCGGGTACGGCCAGGTGGTGCGCGAGGACGAGGAGAGGTGGACGGCGTACCGGGCGAAGGCCTCCGGGTGCTCCGTCCCCATCGTCCGCGATGGGCTCAAGGAGCGTGTGTTGAAGAAGTGTGCCCAGCCCGGGTGCACCAAGGCGCTGGTGAAGTGCAGCTCCTGCCAGGGGTGGAAGTGCAGCTGCACGCGGCACGTGTGCGGCGCGGAGGCACGGCCATGACGTGCCCAGCGTCGTCATTCTCCGAGGTTCTCTCTCACGCCGCGAAGTGGACCCTGGTCCACGGCGATTCGCTGGCCGTTCTTCCTACGATGCCCCCTGAGTCGGTGGACGCCGTGGTGACGGACCCGCCCTACGAGCTCGGTTTCATGGGCAAGTCCTGGGACTCGGCCGGCGTGTCGTTCCGGCCCGAAACGTGGGCAGCCATGCTGCGCGTGCTCAAGCCGGGTGGCTACCTGGTTGCCTTCGGCGGATCGCGCACGTTCCATCGCATCGCCTGCGCCATCGAAGACGCGGGCTTTGACATCCGGGACACCCTGTCGTGGATGTACGGCACCGGGTTTCCCAAGTCGATGAACCTGGGCGACGGGCGCGGCACGGCTCTCAAGCCCGCGTGGGAACCCATCATCCTTGCGCGCAAGTCGCTGGCGGGCACCGTCGCGGCGAACGTCCAGGCCCACGGCACCGGAGCGCTGAACATCGACGGGTGCCGAATCGAAACCACCGACAACCTCAACGGTGGCGCCTACAGCGCTGGAGGCCGCGCTGGAGGACTGGTTGGTGATGCCCGTGACGCGAAGGGGCAAGGCATGTTCGCGCCAGGGCGGGGCGTCCCTGGCGACTACGTCCAGCCTTCGGGCCGCTGGCCCGCGAACGTCGTGCTCGACGAGGAAGCCGCCGCGGCGCTCGACGCGCAGACTGGCATGCTCACCAGCGGTGCCAACCCCACGCGTCGGCGTGCCGCGAAGTTCAAGAATACGTTCGGCGAGTTCCAGGGGCAGGAGGCGTGCGTGCCAGCCCGCGGCGTCGACAGTGGTGGCGCGTCTCGCTTCTTTTACGTCGCCAAGGCGTCTCGCGCCGAGCGTGACGAGGGCTGCGAGTCCCTCCCCGTGCGTAGCGGTGGCGAAGCGACGGACCGCGAGGACGGGAGCCCCGGCGCAGCAAGCCCGCGCGCAGGAGCTGGGAGAACCGGGGGCGCTCGGAACGTCCACCCCACCGTCAAGCCCGTCGCGCTGATGCGCTGGCTTGTGCGGCTCGTCACACCGCCGGGTGGGATCGTCCTGGACCCGTTCACCGGTAGTGGCACCACCGGGCTGGCGGCGCTCCACGAAGGGCTGCGCTTCGTCGGAGTCGAGCAGTCCGCCGAGTACCTGGAGATTGCCCGGTGCCGCGTGGGGAACGTCGCCCCTGCGCCGAGCAAGCCCGAGGTGCCACGTCAGGGCAGCCTCTTCGGAGGTGGCCGGTGATCCGCAACCAGCCTGTCCTCCCGGCCTGTGGCGAGCCGTGGGTGTTCAGCGAGGCCGGCGTGCGCGGCGGGTGGGTGTTGCCGCCAGCACCCCGGGACCGGTGGTGCTCGGCCTGCAGCGCGCCGTCGCCCCTTCTTCCTTCCGCACCTGTCGCCACTCCGGAGCCCACTCCATGAGCCAGTGCCCGCATGAGATTCAACTCGCCCACCTTCGGGCTGAGCTTGCGCAAGAGCGCGAGGCGCGCCGGCGTGCCGATGCCAGCGTCAATCGCCTCACGGAGGCTACGTACTTCCAGGCTCAGGCGCTGGTTCGGCACATGGAGGTGTCACCGCCTTCACTGCCCCAACCGCCCCCGCCGCAACAAACGCTTCGGCGCGCCTCGCCACCGTCGCAGCCGGAGCCGTCCTTCGTCTACTTCGTCCAGGCCGGAGATGGTGGCCCCATCAAGATTGGGTTCTCGCGCAATCCGCGTGTGCGGATGCAGGAGCTCCAGACGGGGAACGCCGTGGAGCTCAAGTACTGCGGCGAAGTCGTCGGCGACCAGGGGCTGGAGCGGATTCTGCATGAGCGCTTCGCGGCCATCCGACTCCATGGTGAGTGGTTCACCGCCACGCGCGAACTCGTCGACTACATCCGGTACATGCTCGCCGCAGATGGCGAGATGAGGGCCGAGCGATGACGTCCTGCCTTCCCTGGTTCAAGTTTCGCTCGGCTGCTCCGGAGGAGTACCCGGTGCACGCCCTCTGTGCCCTCCTGGGCCCCGAGGCCGACGCCTACCTCTTCCGCCTCTGGGCCTACTGCGGCCGGGAGCGCCTCGAAGGCCGCTTCCCTGGGCCTGGTGCCGCCCTCGCCGTGGAGCGCGCGGTGCGCTGGCGCGGGCGCCGCGGGAAGCTGGTGGAGGGGCTCCTCGCGGTGGGCCTGCTGGTGCTCGACGGCGAGGACCTCGTGGTTGCCACGTGGGCCGACGAGCAGGGCACCCACATCGCCAAGGTGGAGCGCGACCGCGCCAAGCCCGACGGGAGGACGGCGGGAGCCCCCGCCGAGCCCGCCACCGCCCCGCGCGAATCCCTCCAATCTCCCGCGCGGGAGGACGGCGGGGAGAAGGGAGAGCAGAGAAGGGAGAAGAAGTCTCCAGCACGTAGGGCAGAGGAGACGACGTCACGCGAGCGCGTCCCTGTGGCGCCGCAGCCACCGCCCCTCAAGTCTCCCTCCAGCGCTCCGCGCGGGACGACGGCGGGAGATGCGCTGGAGGAGACGCTCCCCGACGGCGTCAACCGCCTCAACCTCGAGGTGAAGGGGGTGCCCTACGACTGGCGCCCAGGCAGGGACGACGCCGCAGCGCGTGAACTCCTGTCCCGGGGGCCCGTCGCCGAGGTGCTGCGACGCCTGGAGAATGGACTCCGGGCCCAGTTCAAGCAGCGGGTCGACACCCTGCCGGACCTGGTGCGCCGGTGGGAGGCCAACGCCACGCCCGAAGAGCGGGCCGGCAGCGCGCCAGCGAAGACGCGCGCACCTGACCTCGCCGTCGGTGGCGGGTGGAACCCGGTGGGCGGCCCGTGCCCCACGGGCTGCGGACGCGAAGCATGGGCCACGGTGTGGGGACAGCCGCTGTGCCGGCTCTGCGGTGAGGCAGCCATGGACGAGGTGTTCCCGCTCTCCGACGCCACGGTGGCCGCGTGGGTGGAGTCTCGCCGCGGTCAGGCCCAGGGGGTGGCACCTTGAGCCCGCTCACCTGGGCGCTGGTGGAGATGGTGCTGTGCCGCGACTACCTCCACGCTCGCAGGTTGCGCGCCACATTCCGGGCGATGCGCGCTGGTCGCGAGCGGTTCGGCTACGCCACGCGCGCGATGGTGGCTGACCGGGCGCACCTCGGCTGGTGGCGCTCGACGTGGGTGCGGCCATGAGCTGCGCCACGAAGCTCATCCTCCTGGGCACCGGTTCCTCGGGCCTGACGCTGGCGCACCTGCCGGAGTTGCGCCGGTACGTGCGGCGCTTCGTGGCCTGCCCTGGCGCGCGTCTCATGCACGGTGCCGGCGGAACCCGCAAGGAGGACGGCCCCGCCGCCATCGGCGCCGACAAGCTGTGGGAGACGGCATGCGCGCTGGAGTGGCCCTGGTTCCGCGTCGCTGACGTCGAGCGGTGGCCGGCGGATTGGAAGACGCTGGGCGGGAAGGCCGGCCCGCGACGCAACGAGCAGATGCACCGCGCCCTCCGCGGCTACGTGCGCCGTGGCTGGACGGTGCGCTGGGCTGCCGCGCACACCGACCCGGGCCTGGGCAAGGGCACGGCTCACATGGTCCGGCTGTGCAGCGCTGAGCGGTGGAAGGGACGCGTGCTGCTGATGGACGCGGATGGGGCCCTGCGCCCCGAGGAGGCAACGCCATGACGTGCCGCAACCACCCCGACCTGGAGCGCGTCAACCAGCACCACGTCCAGCGCATCGCGGAGCTGGAGGCACTGGTGGGGAAGATGACCAACGCCCTCGACAGGTACGGGCGCCACGAGCACGGGTGCCGGTTCTCCCGCAGCCACGGACACAGCGCCTGCACCTGCCAGCTCCACGACCGCATCCGAGAGGGAGGACTCAAGCCATGACGTCAGCGCTTCGTCGCAGCCCGGCAGGCATTGCACCACGACTGAGGCCAGCCGACTCCCTCCTGCGTCCGGAGGCCGAAGTCAGGAGCAACGGGCCCTTCGTGCCCGCACTTCTTGCAGGTGCTTCGGACCTGCGTCCAGTCGGTGGTGTCGAGAGGACGGCCATTATCGGTGTTGTTGCTCATGTCGTGTTTCCCCCGTGTTCGTGGGCTCGGTCACCCACGGGCTCATTCTACCGGAGACGCCCATGAGCCGCTGCCGACGCCGTTTCGCCCTCAATCGCGACGCCAACGAGCCGGGCATCGTCGACGCCCTCCGCGCCAACGGGTGGCTCGTCATCCAGCTCAACGGCGCAGGTGTGCCGGACCTGCTCTGCGTGAGGAAGGGCCGCATCGTCTTCCTCGAGGTCAAGGCCGCGAAGGGCGGGCGGATGAAGCCGGCCCAGGTGGAGCTGCACGCCCAGCTCAGCGCCGCGGAGCTCACCGTCGCCATCGTCACCACCCCTGAGGAGGCGCTCGCCGCCGTCGACGGCCAGGTGGTGCGGACCGCGCTCGATGTCCGCGCGGAGAAGCGCCCGAAGTCACCGGCCGACGTCCGGGCACTGGCCACGCCCGCCACCTACCGCAGCACCGACACGAGGAGGAAGTGATGCTGCTGACGCCGTTGGAGGAGAAGAGGCGCCGCCGGTGGCTCCGGGCCCAGGGCGCGGCCCTCGGGCTGGCAGGTGGCGCGCTGTGGTGCGTGAGCGTCAACTTCTGGCTGACGGGGGAGGTTGGCCGCGCGCTGGTGCTCGACGTCGCGGGCCTCCTCCTGGTGGTGGCCGGTGACAGGGCCGCGGTGCGCGCGGAAGGGAGGTAGCCATGGCGGACTGCGCGAAGCGGGAGTGCAGCGTCGAGGGGTGTGGGCGCCCAAGCCGCAAGCGCGGCATGTGCGTGCTGCACGCCCGACGGAAGGAGCGCGGGCAGGCGCTGGAGGCGCCGCTCCAGTACACGCGGGCGGTCCGCATCGACGACTGGCAGGAGGTGCAGGGACGCATCGCCCCTCCGGAACTGCTCGCCATGGTGGACGAGGAGGCTGCTCGGCGTGGTGTCCCGCGCATCGAGGTGCTCCGCGAGGCCGTCCGCGAGTGGTGCGCGCGGCATCCGCCTCCGCCCGCTCCGGATTGGGTGGCCGAAGCGGTGGAGGAGCTCCGAGAGGCCCGGCGCAAGGTGGAGGCCTCGATGCGGACGAGCTGGGCAACAGTGAGGAGAGAGGGCACCGCCGTGAATGACCAAGAGGGAGAAGTCCATGTCGACGCGGCCTGGCAGGCCCACGAGAGGAGGGAGACGTGACGCCGTGTCCCCCCGAGCAGTGCACGGTGGCCGATTGCACGCGGAACGCCGCGGCAGGGCGGCGGCATTGCCACGCGCACCAGAAGCGCTCGACGCGGGGCCAGCCCCTGTCCACGCCCGTGGCCGAGACGTACGCGACCCCTTGGGATCGGCTCACTGCGGCTGCCCTGGCGTACGCCGACGCGGGAGACGACGAGGTCGAGTTCGCGCGAGCGAAAGACAGGCTTCGAAAGGCCTCTGTCTCCTACGCCAGAGGGCTGCTGCTTCGGCCGGAATCGATACCAACGCCTCGGACCAGAAAGGAGCGGTCCGAGGCGCAGCTTAATCTGTGGTCAGAGCCATAGATGCGACATCTTTGATGTTGGCTCTCCCCTCGTCGAGTTTGGGTGTGCACTGGGGCGACATGTCTCAGATGGTGTGAATCGAGATGTGGTCGATAGCTGGGCCACAGGCTCCATCCGTAAGGCTGCGAAACACCAAGCGTATGCGAGTGGCACTGGGTACGAACGAGAACGTGAAATTCTGCCAGCCCATGTTGCCTCGCGTCTTTCCGGTTGTATTGAAGCTGAATTCTTGGGACTGACCAGCAGCCTCTACGCGCAGGCGCTTCTCGCCTCCGCCGCAATCGGGATTGCCTGCCATTGAAAAGTAAACGGTATAGGGGAAGGTTGGTAGTTCGACATCGATAAACTGCGTGATTGAACCGGCCGAGGTCGCGTTGAGGTCGACACTCCGTGAACCGTCTGCCGCTTGCCAAAGGCTTATGATGAGATCAATGCCGCCACCCCCGATGGTCCAGCCTTGGAAGTTGCTTCCGGGGGCAAGTTTGATGCTTGGGTGATATGTGTTTACTCCTGTCTCGAAGCTGGGGTTGATTACGTTTATGTCAAAGAGCTGCTGCGTGCTTTCTGATTGTGTGTCGTGCGATTCATGTGTTGCCGGCTCAGTTGCACCACAGCCATAGAGCATGATGCTCAGGCTTGCTGATGCCAGGACGAACCATGAGGAGGCGACGCTCTTGCGCTTGAAGCGTTGTGGGCATGCTGAGCCGTGCATGTGGTTTCTCCGGTTGGTGGTTGGTGGTAGGTAAATCAGGATGGCGCCAGAGTGCGTTGGCGCAGGCGGGTGAGTCCATCCCAGGAATCTGGGATGTGGGTGCCCGTCAATGGCCTCGCCGAGCGGCCGACCAAACGGGGCCGCTCTGTTGGTCCACCCCCGTGCCAGGGAAGGATAGAATTTTCCACCAATGCGAAGGATCGGCTGCGCAGGAGGAGTAGCTTCTGCGCCCGAGGTCTGCTGCTGCGCGCGGAACTCAACCCGTCAGCGGGAACGGCAGGAGACTGCGGTGGGCCAGTTCGACCTATGGCCCGAGCCCAAGGGCTAGAGCTGGCTTGCGAGGTGTCCCCCGACGCTGAAAGCATGCGCCCCTGCTTGTTCATCTGACGGGGGGACCATGACCAGGTTGATGGTGTTGCTGGTGGCCGCATTGACGCTGCAGGGGTGTGACATTGGAGGCGACTCTTGTGCGAACGAAGAGCCCGGAACGCTCAAGTGCGATGAGTACGCCGTGCTCAGGTGCAAGGCGGACCAAGAGGGGCGTCGGGAGTGGCACGTTGAAGACGAGTGCTTGGGCGAGAGCGAATGCAACCCAAACTCGATGACGTGCGAATACCCATCTGAAGGGGGTGGCGGAGGTGGTGCCTGCTGCCGACGCTGTGGGCCCAGCAGCAAACCCTGTGGCGACTCCTGCATCCCCCGGGCGAACACCTGTCACAAGGGTCCGGGATGCGCGTGTTGACGCTGCCGGTTCC